>NZ_MDGR01000007.1:562500-1918594 GCF_002742335.1 Reichenbachiella sp. 5M10
ACAGTAGGAAAATCCGCTGACTATGATGAACCTGATAGTACAACAATCCTTCGGGAGCGTTGATAATGCGCCTAATCAGACTTCCAAGAAAAACCTCTAAACTTATGAATATGGTACCCGTACCGCAAACCGACACAGGTAGTCAAGGAGAGAATCCTGAGGTGCTCGAGTGATTCATGGCTAAGGAACTAGGCAAAATCGCCCTGTAACTTCGGGAGAAGGGGCGCCCGCAGCAATGCGGGCCGCAGTGAAAAGGCCCAGGCGACTGTTTAACAAAAACACATGGCTTTGCGAAATCGAAAGATGATGTATAAGGCCTGACACCTGCCCGGTGCCGGAAGGTTAAGGGGGGGCGTTATCCTTCGGGAGAAGCGCTGAACTGAAGCCCCGGTAAACGGCGGCCGTAACTATAACGGTCCTAAGGTAGCGAAATTCCTTGTCGGGTAAGTTCCGACCTGCACGAATGGTGCAACGATCTGGGCACTGTCTCAGCCATGAGCTCGGTGAAATTGTAGTCGCGGTGAAGATGCCGCGTACCCGCAACGGGACGGAAAGACCCCATGAACCTTTACTATAGCTTCACATTGGTATTGGGTAAATGATGTGTAGGATAGCTGGGAGGCTTTGAAGCTGTGTCGCTAGGCATGGTGGAGCCGTTGTTGAAATACCAGCCTTTATTTATCTGATGCCTAACCCGCATGTCGGGGACATTGTGTGGTGGGTAGTTTGACTGGGGTGGTCGCCTCCAAAAGAGTAACGGAGGCTTTCAAAGGTACCCTCAGCACGCTTGGTAACCGTGCGTAGAGCGCAATAGCATAAGGGTGCTTGACTGTGAGGCCAACAAGCCGATCAGGTACGAAAGTAGGATATAGTGATCCGGTAGTTCCGCATGGAAGGGCTATCGCTCAAAGGATAAAAGGTACTCTGGGGATAACAGGCTGATCTCCCCCAAGAGCTCATATCGACGGGGAGGTTTGGCACCTCGATGTCGGCTCGTCACATCCTGGGGCTGGAGAAGGTCCCAAGGGTTGGGCTGTTCGCCCATTAAAGTGGCACGCGAGCTGGGTTCAGAACGTCGTGAGACAGTTCGGTCCCTATCTGTTGTGGGCGTAAGAAATTTGAGAGGCTCTGACTTTAGTACGAGAGGACCGAGTTGGACGAACCTCTAGTGTACCGGTTGTGGTGCCAACTGCACCGCCGGGTAGCTACGTTCGGTGAGGATAAGCGCTGAAAGCATCTAAGTGCGAAACCCTCCTCAAGATGAGATTTCTTTTAAAGGTCGTAATAGACGATTACGTTGATAGGCTGCAGGTGTAAAGGCAGTAATGTCAAAGCTGAGCAGTACTAATTACCTGTAAGCTTTTTTATAACGGTGCGAGTTTTCATCTCTTTCATAACAATCATGTCAATTTTGGTGGATGTATTAATTTATATCTACTAAGATTAGAACTTTTAAGATATTATAAAGTTGACAGTAGGTCAGCTAGCAAATCGCAACAAAGACATTATGGTGACTATTGCGAGGGTGTCCACCTCTTCCCATTCCGAACAGAGAAGTTAAGCCCCTCAGCGCCGATGGTACTTCGGTAAAACGCGGGAGAGTAGGTCGTTGCCAGTTTTTATCAAAACCTTGATTGCATATGTGATCAAGGTTTTTTTATGTCCATACTTTTTTCCCTAGGGTTTGGGAGGTACATCAGTTTTCGAGATCAGTAGGTATTGAAGGAGTAACCCGCTTCCCTCAACTTAATCGCTGCTTCCATTACTTATCACGACTTTGGGGGGAGAATTTTATTCATTATAATTATTAAAGGTATAATTAAGTTAATTTTGCACCTTACTTAATACCAAAAAATCCTGTAAGATATGATTCGTAAAATTGCTTTATTAAACCTCCTATTCTTATTGACTCTTACTTCGTCTTATGCTCAACAAACCATTGATGAACAGTTTGATGATTTTTATGAGAATAGTACGTCCTCTTGGCAAGAGTATAATTTGATTAAGCGCCCTTTATTGAAGGAGTTTTGGACGGTAGTGAGTGATACGGTACGACTAAAGAATGTGGAGATTGTGACTCTTAAATCGAATATCGTCACACGTGATGCTGAAATTGTAGGGTTGAAGAAGCAATTGGCAGATATAGAGGTTGAACTGTCTGAAAGTACTGCATTGAATGATACGATTGGTTTTGTAGGAGTTCAAATGAATAAAGCCACATATAATATCATGGTGTGGTTGATTATTCTAGGCTTAGTAGTAGCCATTGCGGTTTTGTATTTCATGTATATGAGGAGCAATAAGGTTACCGTTGATTCAAGGGTTTCGTTGGAGAGTATTGAAGATGAGTTTAGGTTGTATAAGGAAGAGGCTCGTGAGAAGCAAGTCAAACTTAAACGAGAGCTTCAGACAGCTTTGAACACTATTCATGAAAATAGATTGAACCACTAAATGGTTTGCAAAGGGGGGAGCTGAATAGCAAGTAGATGAAGTTTGAAGACTATAGAATATCTGAAGATATAAAAGCGAATTTGGCTAAGATGGAATTGAAAAGGCCAACCGATATTCAGTTTAAGTCAATTCCAGCTATCCTCAATAAGGAAGACGTTTTGGCGATCGCGCAAACAGGGACGGGTAAGACTGCCGCTTTTGCAATTCCAATTGTTGAGTTGCTAAGTAGGTCCAGACATGCAGACAGAGAGGCAGGAATACGATGTATTGTGTTGGTGCCTACTCGTGAATTGGCTATTCAAATTTCTCAATCTTTTGAGCGAATAGCGAAAGGTACGGGTGTGAAAGTATTTGCTCTTTATGGTGGTGTGGATCAAGACCCACAAATAGAGCGGTTGTCCAAGCAGGTCGATGTATTGGTAACTACCCCTGGTCGAATGTTTGATTTGGCTAGTCAAGGCCATATTTATTTTGATAGAGTTGAGGTGCTGGTCTTGGATGAGGCTGACCATATGTTGGCATTAGGTTTTATCAAGGATATTAGAGACTTAATTAAGTACTTGCCAAAGCGTCGACAAACTTTGTTTTTTTCAGCGACTATTGATGAGGAAATTAAGAAACTAGCGTATTCGTTGGTGCACAAGCCTATTCGTATCCAAATCTCACCAAAAGACCCTGTTTCCAAGAATGTGAGTCATGCTG
Organism: Reichenbachiella sp. 5M10; assembly: GCF_002742335.1. Taxonomy (NCBI): domain Bacteria; kingdom Pseudomonadati; phylum Bacteroidota; class Cytophagia; order Cytophagales; family Reichenbachiellaceae; genus Reichenbachiella; species Reichenbachiella sp. 5M10. The sequence continues at coordinate 565,654 of NZ_MDGR01000007.1, forward strand.
TAGCGCATGTGGAAATGGATGATAAGCGTTTTTTCTTAGAGAGGTTGGTGACAGAAAATCCTGGAATTAAGATTTTGGTTTTTGTCCGGACAAAAGTACGTGCTGAACGTGTCAAGGCTGCTATGGAGCGTGTACACATTGATACTGTGACAATTCATAGTGATAAGGGCCAAGCTGATCGAAATGCAGCTATGTCAATGTTTCGATCAGGAAAATGTCATATATTGATTGCTACAGATATATCGGCTCGGGGGATTGATATTCCGGATGTAGATATGGTGGTCAACTATGATCTTCCTGATGATCCAGAATTCTACGTGCATAGAGTGGGGAGAACGGGACGTGGTAAGAGTAAGGGGCAGGCGGTATCATTTTGTAGTATGGAGGAGCGCCCGACTTTGAGGCAGATAGAGGAGTATGTCACCAAGCCCATTAAAGTATTGGAGATCAAAAGAGATGATTACGAAGATACAATTGACTTGAGTGAAAGCAAGTCTCACGACTGGAAGACCCTAATGAGTAAGGCGGATGAGGTAGATAAAATCATTGCTAAAAAGAAACGAAAAAAGAAGAAATGACGCTCAATTGATTCTTTTTGGTATTCTCAGTTCGAATTCTGTGCCTTCCCCAAGTACACTGTGTACCAATATCTTCCCAGTCAATTTGTCAATGAGTGCTTTGACAATTGATAAACCAAGGCCACTAGAGCTTTCTCCTGCAGTAGGTTTTGCGGAGAGTTTTTGAAACATTTCAAACATTTTCTCTTGATCCGCTTCACTGATACCAGGTCCCTCGTCAGTTATTGAAATTTTAAAGTAATCTGATTTTTCTACTAAACTGAGGTGTATGGTTGCTCCTTTTTCTGAAAATTTCATCGCGTTCGTAAAGAGGTTGTCTAGTATTCTTCGAAGTACTTCTTGGTCTGTGCGTATGATGGCAGTGGCCGTTTGTGTTTTGAGCGAGAGTTTTTGTTGTTTATCTTTTAGATCACTCTGGAAATTTTCCAACCATGAAGTGATGTATTCATTGATATTGAATTCACGAGGGTGAAGTTGTATGTCAAACTGTTGTATACCGTTGACATAGAGTAAATCACTAATCAGAAGATCTCCTTGATTGAGGAGCCTTGTGATTAGCTGAACGTATCGGGTTTGTTCGTCATTGAGCTGACCTGATTTGGTGACCAGGTTTATCAACCCTTTGATATTGTTGAGTGGAGAACGCAAATCGTGAGCAACTACTCCTACCATACCGTCTTTTTGTCTATGCAGATCTTCCAATAGAGCGTTCTTAGAAAGAATCTCTTGGTTGTAGCGGGTCAAAATATTGGCTTGCAATTCAAGCTCTTCCTTTTGCTTGACTACCTCGGCGGTTCTAGCTTTTACTTCTTCTTCTAGGGATTTTTTTTGGTTGTATATGAGCTTCATACGTAGCTGGTAGGAGAAGTATATGAAGATCAGAACACTGGTCACTGTAGCAATTCGAAACCACCAGGTGAGCCACCAAGGAGGGGCAATGATGACTCGCAAGTGACTGGCATTGTTCATCCATACTCCTTCTGTGTTGGTTGCTTTGAGACTCAACAAGTATTCTCCTGCAGGAATATTGGTGTAGGAGACAAATCGTCTGTCGGCCCCTGTTTTGACCCATTCGGATTCAAAATTGTACAGGCGATGTGCGTATTGTATTTGATCTGCGTCGATGTAGTTGAGTGCTGAAAATTCAATACTAAACACGGATTGTGTATGGTCCAATCGGATGGTAGGAATATCATCTCTACTCTCGACCTTCAATGTGGAAAGTGGTATGGGTTTGTTGAAGATGAGAAAGTTAGTAATCGTCACGGCGGAAGACTGGTTGTTTTCTTGGATACTGTCTGGGTGAAATATGTTGTAGCCATTGACACCTCCGAAGAGCATGCGTCCATCTTCTAATTTGAGACAGGATTCTAGGTTGAATTGGTTACTTTGTAGTCCAGTTTTGAAATTTCGAAACTCTTTGGTTGTTGGATTAAATTTGCTCAACCCTTCATTGGTACTGATCCAGAGATTTCCGTGATCATCCTCAAGTATACTGGAGATGTTTTCATTGGCAAGACCATCTTGGGTGTGGTAGGAGGTAAAGGTGTCCGTATCGCGGTGTGTCAAATTCAGTCCTCCGCCTTGAGTACCAATCCATAAGCGGTTTTGACTGTCTTGGAAGATTGTTTGAATTTTGTGATTGGAGATAGTGGTGGAGTCATTGGGGTTGTTGGTATACGTTTTGAAATGTTTGGTTTTGAGATCGTATCGGTTGAGTCCGTTGCTGGTACCAATCCAGACAAGACTGTCTCCCTCTAAGAGAATAGACCAAACGTTCTCATTACTCAATGTAGTAGAGTCTTCAAATCCCCAACCAAAATTGGAGAATTGATTGGTTGTGCGGTTGTAGTGATTGAGTCCTCCACCTATTGTTCCAATCCAGAGATTGGACTGTTCGTCTTCCTTGATTGTCCAGATGTTGCCATTGTTGAGCATGCCATCGGTTGCTAAGTTCGACGGATAATGTGTGATGTTTTGGGTTCGCGTATTCAATTGGTTGAGTCCCGTGTTGTAAGTGCCTATCCATAGAAAACCTTGATTGTCTAGATGAATATCCATGACAGAGTTTCCGCTGAGGCTGTTGGGGTTTTTCTCCGCTGCGCTATACTGAGTGTATTCGCCCGTTTGTTTGTTGTAAAAGTCTAGTCCAGCATGGTCCAACCCAATCCATAAGTTTCCATTGGGATCTTCGGCAAAGGAGGTGACGTTGCTTCCATGCATTCCTTTAGGGTTGATTGGGTTGTAAGCTACATGGCCAAAGGAGGCGTAGCTTGGGTGGAAGTAGCTGATTCCTCCACTGTAAGTGCCTATCCAGATTGTACCGTCTTTGTCTTCGTAGATGGTCCATGCCTCATCACTACTGATCGACCATGCATCGAAATCATCCTGTAGGTGTTGGGTGAAATTGTCATTGTTTTTGTTGTAGATGTTGAGTCCATTTTGTGTACTTATCCATAAGTTGTTTTTGGAGTCAAATAGTATGGCACGAATCTGACCTTCACTTATACTGGTTGAATCAGTTGAGTCATGGAGATAGTTGTGAACCAGTTTGGTGTTTAAGTCAAGACGGCTTAAACCCGTTTCGGTTCCTAGCCATAGTTGATTTTTGTTGTCCTCGGCAATAGACCATACGCTTGTGTTGGCGCTGAGGCTGTCAGCTAGGTGTATTCTGTCAAAGGTTTTGGTCTGTGGTCGAAATTGATTGAGGTATTCACCTACGGTGGCGACCCAAATGTCTTTGTTGTGGTCCTCATAGATGTCCATGACCCAATTTTGAGACAAGCTGCTGGGGTTGGAAGGTTCGTTGAGGTAGCGTGTAACTTTGACATTTGGGAAATTTTCGGTGTTTTCTAGCAAATTCAGCCCTCCACCGAATGTGCCAACCCATATGTTACCTTCCGTGTCTTCTAGCAGGGACCAAATGGAATTGTTGCTGATGCTATTTGCATTGTTTGGGTCATGAAATAGGGTTGTGAATTTGCCTGTCTCTTTGTTGAATCGTGTCAATCCATATGTAGTGCCCATCCATAGGTACCCGTGTCGGTCTTCGATGATTTTGGTCACGAAGTTGGAGGGAATACTGGTGTTGTCATTTAGGTCATTGGTGTAAACTGTAAACTTGTATCCGTCATACTTGTTGAGTCCATCAAAAGTACCGATCCAAATGTAACCGTCTCGGTCTTGGATGATTGTGTTGACATTGGATTGAGACAAGCCGTCTTTCACCGACAGGTGCTTGAAGCCTAAGGTCGGCTGACCTTGTACAGCAAAGCCAATATGCACCAAGAGTACAAACAGACTGAGGAGTATATTTTTGCAAATAGGTTGATTTAACATCATCTCATAGTAATAATCACATCCTGTGTCTCTCAATGCTGGACGACAGGCGGTGTATTTCATAACAAGATAATACAGGCAATGCTACAATGGTGGGCAATGATTGGTGCATCATCCACATACGGGTTTTGTAAAGTTAACATACTTTTTGGATATAATTATTCAAATCTTTTGTGGTATGATTATGCGATGATGATTAAATGGGGGACAATGTGTAGCGCACACCGAAAAAAACTCTAACTCCTTGGTTTGGCGCATATACGTAAGAGGGGTCAAAGGTCAAGGCGTAGGGATTGCTGGCAGTAGCTATCACGTCTCCGTTGGTGTCAAATGAGACTTGCTCATCGAAAGGATCGTGTGCACGTGCAATGCTGTTGGCAGGAGGGGTGAAATTGAGTAGATTTTTGATCCCTCCATATATCTCTAGGCCATTGAGGTATTTTTTGGTGACTTGTATGTTTTGAATGCTGAACCATGGGGAGTATTCGTCACGAGGATCTAGTTCTCCGAGGAGAGGTAGACGCATGGGACCGTAGAGATTGCCTGTGTAGTCCAATGAAATCAAAGATGCACCGAAAGTGTAGCCTAGGCTCCAGACACCAGAGAAGCGTTCGGTAAGTAACTGTCTACGGGATTGGCCATTTTCGGTGAGAGTCACATCCATCCATGTCATCCCTACAAGTGCCGTGAGGCCATGAGACCACGAGAGGTCAAGATTGATGGAGAGTCCTTTGGATGTAGCTGTGCCGTCTAGGTTTCCATAGATGATTTGATTGGGGTTGGTTTCATAGTCGGGTACGATACGGTTGTTGAAAAAAGTATAGAAGGCTGATGCATCTATTCCAATGAAAGCATTGGATGAAGTGATGATGTTTTTGACAAAGTTGATGTTGCTGTTCCAGGACCGCTCAGGGTTGAGTTCTCCATCGAATACTACGTCACGGGCGCCTGTTAGCGCGGCATGGTCTTCGGTAAATACGTTGGCCACTCGGTAGCCATTGCCGATACTCCAGCGAAGAATAGTCTTCTTGTTGGGCGAATTCCATTTGTAATTGAAACGAGGAGTAAGGATGTTTCCATGTAGTGAATTGTGGTCGTAGCGCAAACCAAACAGGAATTTGTTTTGGGTGTTGAGTTGTATTTCATCTTGGACGAAAGCTCCTGGTAAATGAGTCACAGAACCCGTTGCAGTGGCCGTGGTGTTGTCGTTGTAGTAGGTATAGCGATAAGCCAAACCGAGGAGTAGGTGGTGTTTAGTGCTCCAGTCTTTGCGCCAAGTCAGTTGTTGGAAAAGTATGCTTTGCTGCGCAGCAAAGGAAAGGTCGCCGTAGTAGGAGTCTTGCTGGTGGCCATTGGCGCTAAACTGGTAATCGACCTTTTCTGAGGTAGGTAATTGATAGGTACCAAATATTTCCCAACGTCGAGTATAGATGCTTTCGCCGTAGACTTCTTGGCCTCCTCTGTTTTTGGTCGTCCATTGCATTTCTCCACCCCACCTGTCCTCGTAGACATAGCGTCCAGCGAGGTTGAACTGTCGATTACCTGGTCGCTGCATTGTCCATTTGTTGAACACCGATAGCCTGTTTTGCAAGGTGAGGTCGGTGAAGTTGTCCCCATTCTTGTCGATGGGATTTTGGTAGTTGAAGTAGTGAATGCCTACGATCGATTGCAATTTGCGCGTAGCACGAAACTTCAGGCCTATATCTGAACTGACCTCACCCCAGCTAGTGACAAATGCGTCGGCAGAAAGCATAGGAGCACGTTCGGGTGTTTTGGTGATGAGGTTGATCAGGCCACCAACGGCTTCCGAGCCATAGAGGGTTGAGGCGGGGCCTTTGACAATTTCTACTCGCTCGATGAGAGATTGGGGGATGCCGGTAAGACCATAGACTGACGATAGGCCACTTACGATGGGCATGCCGTCAATGAGAACCATTGTATAGGGGCCTTCTAATCCATTGATATGGATGTCGCCAGTGTTGCAGACATTGCAATTGATTTGTGGGCGTACGCCGTTGATGTTGGACATGGATTCGAAAACCGATGGGGCTGGGTTGGCTTTGAAAAACTTAGGGGAATAGACGTCCACAGGTACAGTACTTTCCATTTTACTGATTTCTTGCATAGTGCCTGACACGACTACCTCATCTAAGGAGGTCGTGGACTCAATGAGATCCACAGTGACGAAATGTTCAGGAGCGTCGAGCGTAACCCATACTGACCTGCTGCCATAGCCTACTCGCGATGCAATAATTTTGTAACTGCCATAGGGGATTTGCTGAAGTATCAATGTACCTGTTTCATCGGTCGCCCCCCCTTTTCCTGTGGATTGTATGCCTACGGAGGTATATTCCAAGGGCTCCTTATTACTCATGACTTGTATGGTTAGCGTACTTAGGTTTTGAGCTACGGCTGTATGTAGGATACAAATCAAAAGAAAAGAGACTGTAATTGAGCGCATTGTGTTGTTTTTTAGCTTTGCAAATGTATATGTTTAGATAAGACTAAAAAATATATTCAACCAATTAATGAATCAAATTTAGCTTAATGTTATTTTGTATTAAGTGTCCCCCTGTTTAGAGGCGTAAAGATTTCTTTTCATTTTGATAATACAACCTTGGATCAATTGTCTGATGGTATTCATTCTTTTGCGCCTTGTTTAAAAAGGCAGTTAACTATTATACTATTCAACCAAGCAGATGAGAATAATTAAGCTATTACCCGTCGTTTGTATGATTCTTCAATTCTCGTGTAGAAGTACAGAGAAAGAGAGACAAGTCATATATATCAAAGGGAGTGAATCGATGCACGAGACATTCAATGCATTGAAGGAGGATTTTGAAAAGACGCAAAACACATGGAGCATCGAGATTCAAGGAGGGGGAAGCCGTACTGGATTGATGGCCATCAAGGACAATCAAGTTGACATAGGCATGTCGTCATATGGGTTCAATTTGGATTCTATCCTAGGAGAGAATCATGGTGTAGAGGAACGTGTGGTGGCTTATGATGGCATAGTACTCATCAACAACGACGAAAACCCAATTGGTCAGCTGACCAATGATCAAATTGGAAAAATTTACAGAGGAGAGATTGTAGATTGGAGCGAAGTAGGGGGAGACCCAGGCAAGATCATGCCGATCATTCGGAACCAAAATTCGGGTACACAAAAATACTTCTCTGAGTTTTTTGGGCTAGACTCTCTCTCCAAGGATGCTGTGGTCGCAGCGGAAAACAACGAGATAGTAACGAAGGTGTATGAGGACAAGCGAGGGATTGGGTTTATTGGTTTTGCCTACGTCACACTCAATGTGAAGGAATTGCAGTTGCCCTCTGTCAAAAAGACAGATACATTTTTTATTTCACCTTCTTTCAAAACCATTCGCATGGGAGAGTACCCATTGCGTAGAGGGCTGAGAATCTATTATAGGGAGCAGCAGGATCAGAAAGTAGAGGCATTTTTGGGGTATTTGGCCTCCGAAAGAGCCCACAATATCATAGAACGCAATGGCTTGATCTCGAATAGAGCAAACGAGAAGGTCAGTACGTTATAAATAGATAAGGGCCGGAGCAATACTGCTCCGGCCCTATCCAAACCACCTAACCTAATCTTTACTTCAGTCTATAATTGATGCCACCACCATACATGGCACCTATGCGACTGAGTGTTGTTGCATTTCTTATGTTGTCTGTATCTGCGACATTGCCAGAATTGGTGATGTCATTGCCGAATATATAGAGAGACAATTTTTCATTCATTAGTTTTTTCTCCAACCTTAGGTTGATGATGGTACGTCCACTGTTTTTTGCGACCAAAGTGGCAGGTGTAGCAGGAGGATCTGTTGGCAATTGACCTTCAATCAATGTCGGGTATCGCTCTGTATCATAGTAGTAGTAGGACTCTGTCCAAAAACTAGACGTTTGAATCAAGCTAGCCGTAGCATTGAAGCCTTGACCGAAGGAGTAGTCTGCCTTGAATCTAAACACATGCTTGGGCATGAATGGAGTAGAAGGAGTAGGGTCTTCGGTGATGCCGCTGATATCAAAGTCGTCGTTCTTTTGGTAGTCCCAAGTTGTTTCTGACCAGGCGTGTGATGCTTCGATGACAAGTCCCTGCATTGGAAAAAACTTGATGACGGTCTCTGTACCGATACTTTCACCACTGACGTAGTTGCCATAGAGGTAGTAGTCGGTGATGCGGTCATCTGTGATGGACTTTTGATCGGTCAAGATTGCTCCCCCAGGATTGGCAGATACTCCATCGGTGATGTAAGTTTTGAAGAATGTTGCATTCAATTGGACTTTGTCTCCCAAATGGCTCTTGATACCGAGTTCCCATGTTTGGAATTTAGTTGGAGACGTTTCTGAGCCATTTTTGGCAGCTTGGTTTTGTAAACCTTGATTACGTGTTTCAGCTTGGATAGCTGCTTGACCTGCGTCAGAAGCTACAAATGCACTTGCGGTAGCATCTGCTGTCGCGGCATCTGCTCCTGCATCGATGGCCTGCTGATATGCAAAGTTGTATACTCCTTGAGTGATCTGTTGTGTGGCTACTGTAGGAGTCTGTACCAAGAACAAATTGACATTGGTACTGTTGAACCCTGGGGTGGTGTACGACTGGGTAAACCCTCCCCACAGCGTGATGTTTTTGTTGGCTATGAAAGATACTTTGGCCATAGGAGAGAGATAGTACTTGTCGTTGACGAGCGTATAATTTTCCGCTTTGATCCCTACCACGAAATTCAACTTTTCATCCAAAAGCTTAATTTTGTCTTGGACGAATGCTCCTTTGATGGACTCGTTGGCTTGTGGGTTTACGTAATTGATATAATCCGTCGATTTGATGTCGTGTATATCAAAGTCTACGATACGATAGTTTATCCCGATACTGAGGTCGTTGTATTGTCCCAACGATACATTGTCTTGGATCTCAAAATCATAGATGGCGTTGGAGATATTCATGCCACCACCGCCGCGGTAAAAATCATTCTCGATGTTGGTAGAGACTCTCGCGAACAAACTGTGCGTGTCACTGAAGCTATGGTCGAATCGTACGTTGGCTACTGTACGGTTAGCATTGACTTCCGTAAATTGCAGTGCATCATCTCTTGTGATCAAAAAGCTTTGGTCAAATACACTTGTGTACACATTTTGTTGGTAGCCGTTGTGGTGTAGTCTGGCTGATATTTTTGATTTTTCTGTGATGTCGAAGTTCAATTTGGCTCCAAAGCTGTAGTAGCTACTTTCTTCGTAGTTTTCATCAAAGGCGGTAGTGACACCTGTACTGTTGCCATCCTCGTCTTTTCCAGCCATGGATTCCCAACCCGAAAAGTACCTGTATTTGGCATATCCAGAGATGGCCAGCTTCTCGGTGATTTGTCCACCTGCACGTGCGGATACTGCTGCGTATCCTGGCGCTGCACCTTCGGCCCGTACATTGATCCCATCGTATTTTTCAGGATTCTTGGTGAAGATATTGACGACACCTGTGGCTGAGTTGGCTCCATAGATGGTTCCACCAGACCCCTTGATAACCTCTATTCGGTCGATTTCATCCAATGGAATATCGAAATTTTGGAACGACATCACAGAGCCCATTAGGTCTTGTATGGGTGTGCCATCAAGTAGGTAGAGTACCGTCCCTGGATCAGCATTTTCTGTTGGTGAGTTTCTGATTGATGAGTAGGCGTTGGAGTAAGAGGTCTGCACACCCCAATATCCCGGTACGTTTCTTAACGCTTCGTGTAGAGTAGTCGCTCCTGACTTCATGATGTCATCGGCAGTCAATACATAGATGGATGATGCAACATCTTGCAACCTTTCGGCTTTTTTGGAAACCGAAGTGACTTCCATGTTCATCAGATCTTCGAGGGACATATCAAGTATGTCGTCCGAGTCTGTATCCTGCGCATAGGTTTGTCCGAGAGCAACGAGACCTAATGTCAAGGTGAGTAATAATGTTTTGGTCTTTTTCATTGTAGATCGTTTTGGTTTTATCTGAATTTACTGCTAGCTGGTTGTGCTTAGAAGTCTTCACCTACGAGCAAATCGTTTCCTTGTAGTTCTACTATTACAAGAGGGGGTGAATATCAGTGCACAGGGGATTAAATAGGATATAACTATCCTGGGTTCAACAATTTGTGTTGAACAAAAAGGTCTTTTAAGTATGTTTTGTGTGAGTTAGTTGATGGATTCTCCTAGAGCCAGTAGTTTGGAACTAGGTATCATTTTTTTAGCCTCGATGTTTTGCTTGTCAATTTTGAACCTGAGCTTGCCGTCTTCGAGGAAGAAGCCAATGTCAGCGCCTCTCCCAACTTTGGAGCTGTTGTCCGAGACGAGAAGGATACTTTTCTTGTCTATGAATGAAGTATAGAGACTGAGGTTTTTTTCTTCCGAACTAGGGACATAGAGCATGTGGCATTTGGCAGCATCAGATGCTGATTTGATGGAGATGACTGTCATGCCTCCTTTGCTCGCCGCAAAGCTTGCTAATTTTTCTTGTACGTCCGTGTTGCCTACGATACCGACAGTCAGCGTACTAGGGGCAGAGGGCCATTGTACATATTCGGCGAATTTGTAAATAAACAGTGCTTTGAACTTACTTTCTTGAGCTTGGCTTTGAAAGCTAAAGCAAACGGTTGAGAGTAAGAGTCCTAGTATGATGAGTGATTTTTTCATTGTAAAATGCATCTTTTGAAGTTGAATATTAACCCTTGTTTCTTAAAATAAATTGACCCGCAAACTCTTTGAGGGAAGCCGCTACCTTAGTCAGCTGCTCGGATTTCTCGTTGTAGTTGCTCATGCCGGAGGAGAGCTCAGTCGCCGAACTCGCGACTTCTTCCGTGCCTGCGGCCGTTTGCTCTGCGATGACCACCACTGATTCGGTGATAGTCACTACCTTGGTGATGTCTTGGCTTTGCAGTTTGGTGGCGTTGACGATATCTTCGGATAGTGCGAGCGATTCGTTGGTCGATTGAGCGATCTCTTGGAAGGCTTCTGAAGCTTCTGTCGAAGCAGACGATCCTGTCGTTACACTTTTGTTCATCGTCTCCATGACCTTGGATGCTTGCTGTGTATCTTGCTGTACATCATTGACCAGTTTTTCGATTTCTTGTGCCGATTTTCTCGAGTCTTCAGCTAGTTTTCTGATTTCCTCTGCAACGACGGCAAATCCACGACCTGCGTCTCCTGCTTGGGCTGCCTCGATGGCTGCATTCAGTGCGAGAAGGTTGGTTTGTGAGGCAATGTCTGTGATCACTCCAAGTACCCTGGTGATCTCTGCGGACCGTTGTGTGAGTACGTTGATCGACGAGTAGGTCTCTTTGGCATAGATTGCGATTTCGTTCATCGCGCTACCTATGTTTTCGATCACTGCTCTACCACGTTCGCTCTTGGTGACACTTGCCTTTGCAGCTTCATTGATACGTTCGGCCTTGGTCCCCATCTCGGTAGAGGAGTTGAGTATGCTTTCGACGAGGTTGGAGGATTCGTCTACTTTGACTACTTGATTTTGTGCTCCTGAGCTCATTTGGGCGATAGCCGAAGCAATTTCATCGGTGTTGGAGCTCATCTCCTCACTTGCATTGAGCATCTCTATGGATGACTCCTCTACGATGTTGGCGTTTGTGACGATGTTGGTGATCAGTGTATTGAGGTTGTCAGAGGCTTGGTTCAAGCTGTCGACGAGCATCTTGATGTCTCCATGCGACTCACCAGTGTATACATGCGTCAAATTTCCGTTTGCAGTAGCCGCCATGATTTTGTTTACTTCCAAAATAGGCGTAGAGATGGACTGTAGGAGTTCGTTGACAGCACGGCCAAGTTCATGCCATGCACCGTCTTTGTCGTTGATGTTGATGCGGGAGCCTAGTTTCCCTTCTTGACCTGCCAAGCGTACTACTTCGTTGGTTTCATCTATGACATTGGTCAAATTGTCACGCATAGATAGGAGGGCATTGCCGAGGACATCGTCTTTGCTTAGTGCAGAGAAATCTGCATTTAGGTTTCCACGACCAATTTGACTTGCAAAACTAGAAGAAGATTTGAAGCCCTCGATGACGGAGTTGATTCCGACACTCATGACCCCAATCTCATCTCTATTGGTGATTTTGATTTTTTCAGGAATTTTACCCAATTGGATTTGGCTGACTTTTTCTTGAAGCATCTTGATGGGTAGGGTGATGTTTCTTGAGAGCCAGTTGGAGATCAAGAAGGCAAAGATTGCGGCGATGACACCCAATACAATAATGGTCAAACGCAAATCTCCAAAAGAGGATTGCATGCTCTCTTTTAGCAGATCCGATTGTTCGTTTTTGATTTGTATGGTTGCGTCGAGTCGATCGATGAGTGCGTCACTCTGAGGGATAATGTTGCTCTCGATGAGGTCTTCACAAATAAAAACCGTCATAGGATCCTCATAGTCCATTGCTCCAGAGAGGCTTTCCATGACCGTCTGTTGATCTGCAAGGATGATTTCAAAAGAATCAATGATCGACACAATCTCTTTCTTCTCGTCCTCCTGCTCTAGTTGGTCGACCATTGATAATATCTTCTTCTTCTCCAGAGGATAAACCGTTTGGTGAATCTCTGTGAGTTTTTCTTTGTCTTTTTCGTACGTACTGATATACACCCAGTTGGTACTGTACGTTTTGGAGTCTTTGATGAGTGTATTGAAATCATCGAGGATGGCTAGAGTTGGGTTCACATCCTGAGAGATCGTAGTGAGTACATCAATACTCGTGCTCAGCGTCATGGAGGTATAGATGACGTTGAAAATGATAACCAATATCAGCACCAAAAAACTGGTCCGTATCTTTTTGCCGATAGTGATGTTTAGGTTAGTAAATAAAGCCTTTAACTTTTTCATGGAAGAGTGGGTGTTTGGATATTCGTTATTGTATGGTTCAGCTGCTGTCGTCGTTTAGGTTAGTAAACAGTCTCTTACCTCTATGATTGGTTCACGTTTGAATCAAATCACAAGGCAAAAATGCAGCAGATGACGGTGTAAAACAATTGGTCAATTCTCATAAATTTTTTCTCGGTGTTTTCCCTTAGAAAGTCTTCAATAGAAAATGAAGACTTCAAAAGCCTATGGGGAAATCTATTTCTACTAAATATGTCTTAAATGCTTCTTTTTACCAAATGATATATTTGTTCTTTATCTAGTTTCGAAATATTCTTTTCGGGAACGCGATTTAAATGTAGGTTGATTTGACTGATACAATAGGTTGTGTTGAGTGGTTGGTAGGGCATCACTAGGAAAATTTCCTAGAGGTGTGTCATGTAATCCCAAAATTTCACTACTAGTAGTGAGGCGCAAGTTACGGGTTTGGGTTGAAAAAAACATCAAATTATCTTCGGCTAGGTGATTTTGATCGTAGATGAATGGCTAGACCTAGTACGGGACCAATGGCCAAGATAGGTAATGTCAGTACATGATTGAGATGGCTCATGACTTGGATACTGACGATGGTAAGACTAAACCCGATGCAGTTGACGATAGTCAAAGCACTCCCCTTGAGATGCGTGGGTGCATTTTGAGCGACTAGTGTCGAAAACATAGGTGAATCAGCTATCACCAGCATGCCCCAGATCAGCAAGTAGGAGTAGAAGAGGCCAAAGGAATCCACGTCAAATAGCAGTGGGGAGAGTAAGCAGCAGAGGGCAGATCCGAATAGGCTGACGTAAGCGATAGTTTCGCTTGGAATACGATTAGAAAGTTTGCCTGCTACAAAACAGGCCACTGCACCAACAGCGATGATGCCAAAAGATAACAAGGGCAGGTTCATGGGAAGTGTCGTCTCTGAATGAAGGTTTTGGTACCAATGGAGCATTGCTGGCACGAGTGCCCAAAAAGTATAGAGTTCCCACATGTGTCCAAAATAGCCAATGGCTGCCGTTCTGAATTGTTTGTCTCGAAAAATTTCAAAGGTCTTGGATAGGATGATTTTCTGAACCCCAGTCCTGTAAGGTCCATCAGGTACAGCCAGACCTATCCATAGACCACCGAATAGACAAAGCCCAGATGTAGTCCCAATGACTGCTTGCCAAGGCAAGGCAAGCCATGCGCCACGTAGCAAATGGGGTAGGGCGGTTCCGATGACGAGTGCACCTACCAAAAAACCCAAAGATTGACCTAAACCAGTTTTGAAATAGTCCGCTGCGATTTTCATTCCTACGGGGTAGATGCCTGCTAGGAAGAAGCCTACTCCAAAACGAAGGAGAGTAAATCCTCCTAAAGTCGGAGGCAATACAATCAAGGAAATGTTGCAAAGAGCGGCCAGTACTGCACTGATGAAGAAAACGCGGGAAGGGGAGTATTTGTCTGTAAGGTTGAGGAGGGCATAAGAAAGCGTCCCCATAATGAAGCCAAACTGTACACCAGAGGTAAGCTGACTGAGTGCCTGATCGGAGAAGCCGAAGCAGGACACCCATTGGTCGATGACGGCATTGCCAGCAAACCAGATCGAAGTACAAAGAAACTGGGCGACAACTATGGTGCCCAGTGTTTGGTTTTGTGTCAAGAGAGATCCTTTTGTTCTGTAACTCTCCACTGAGCCAAATGGTTCGGTGTTGTTGGCTTATTCTGTGATTTTAACTCCAGCCATCTTCAAGTGATCCCAGTATTCTGGGTAGGACTTTACGACGACATTGGGTTCATGGATGATCACATCGTATTGCATACATACAGGAGCCAGAGCCATGGCCATGCGGTGGTCATCATAGGTGTCGAAGGAGAGCGGTTGGCTCACCGTGTAATCTTGGGGTGCAGGTGTGAGTATCCAAGTACCCGGTTTGGATTCTTCGAGTTTTGCTCCCAGCTTGGCTAGTTCTGTAGCCATGGCTGCTGTACGATCCGTTTCTTTGATGCGTAGACTTTCTAGACCAGTCATTTCTAGACTCACGCCTTTGATGGCCGCACATACGAATACCGTTTGGGCCAAATCTGGGCAGGATTTGAAGTCGATGACCAAGTGTTTTTTTTGTGCACATTTGGAGAGTACGACTGCATTGTCTTTGAATTCAGACTTGACTCCCATCCCTTCCATGATTTGGGCGATGGCACTGTCTCCTTGGTTGGATTTTTGGCGCAAGCCGAGTAGTGTCACTTCGGCTTCTTCGGCTAGAGCAACTAGACTATACCAGTAGCTCGCGCCAGACCAATCTGACTCGATGGTGTAGCTGTTGGCTTGGTAGTTTTGTGACGCGACGTGTATCGTTTGTCCCTCAAAAGTCCCCGTCACACCAAAATGCTGCATGAGGTTGAGAGTCATTTCGATGTAGGGACGACTGTAAATCTCCCCTTCCAGATGGATGGTGAGTCCTTGTGGTAGGGAGGGAGCGATCATCAGCAAGGCCGAAATGTATTGGCTGCTGATATTTCCTGGGATTGTCAATGTGTCCGTTTTTTGTGTGCCAAAGGGCTGGAAATCCAAGGGAGGGTAGCCTTCTTCTCCAAGATAGGAGATGTTTGCACCGAGTTCGTTGAGGGCTTCTGCCAATATCTTGATCGGACGCATACACATGCGTGGTGTTCCTGTGATTTGGCGTGGGGTCGCCCCTGTCGCTAGGTAGGCTGTCATAAAACGCATGACAGTACCAGCATCTAGTACATCGAGTTGTTTGGAATCGGAGGCCAAGAGAGAGGTCATGGTGACGGTATCTCTCGCAGTAGAGAGGTTGTCCAATTGGGCTTGATCTCCTCCGAGTTTTCTGATGAGCAGGGCACGGTTGCTTTCACTTTTGGATGAAGTCAACGGTACAGTCAGAGACAATTTGGATTGATGCTTTGCGAGATTTATCGAGTCACTCATTATTTTCTAGTCTTGTAATTATTCGGCAATAATAATTCGAAAATCAGAGAGCAGCTAGATACCAACGAGGATTTTAGATTCTTGAAAAAAAATGCAAAGAAATTGGATGAAATGGACCACCAGCACTTGGGCAAAATCGTATTATACCTATTGTCGATTTACATTGGCAATGTAATTGCTACGGAAGAGACTTAATAACTATACAAAATGAAAAAAGAGAGACAAAAGAAGAGCATTGTACCCAAACTTATTGCGGGGTTGACGGCTACTGCAGTGGGGTTTGCGACGTACACCTTGTTTCGAGGAGGTAGACCCCTCAAACACATCGAGCAATACGGATCCAAGAAGAAGCAAGAACGCATGTTTTTGTAAGTGCTTCGGATTATCCGATTTTTTCGTTGAGATAAAACATGCTATCAATCATGTCCGGTATCCCTATCGGAATGTTGATAGCACATGTCCCTATTTCTTTCAATAGACTGAACTGTACCACTCCGCCTTCATTTTTTTTGTCTTGGAGGGTCAAGCCCAAAATCACCTCAAACAGCTGTGGATCGATCTTGACAGGGTTGTATACATGTATGAGGTAATTGGTGATTTCTTCTAGGGCCTGAGAGGAGAGTCCAGTAAACTTGTGAGAGAGGAAGGCTTCACAGATCATGCCGAGGGCAATGGCTTCTCCATGCAACAACCTTTGGCCTGGGATCTCCAAAAAATAGGATTCGATGGCATGTCCGATGGTGTGTCCATAATTTAGTATTTTTCTCAAACCAGATTCGAACGGATCATCTGTGACGACCTTTTTTTTGATGGCGATCGAGTGTGCCACGATATCTGTCCAGTCTTGATCATATGGATTGATTGTTTTGACTTGCTCCCAATAGGCTGCATCGTAGATTAGGCCGTGTTTGATCACTTCTCCAAATCCCGAGCGAATTTCTTCTTGAGGCAGAGTCTGGTAGAATCCCGTGTATATCAGGACGTTTTGTGGTTCGTTGAAAATGCCGATGTGGTTTTTGAATCCATGAAAATCAATACCAAGTTTGCCGCCGACACTTGCGTCTACTTGAGAGAGGAGAGTGGTCGGGATATTGAGAAACTCAAATCCACGCTTGTAGGTACTTGCCACAAAACCACCCATGTCTCCGATTACCCCACCTCCTAGGTTTATCATTAGCCCCTTGCGGTCAAAACCAGCTTCTGTCAATGCCATCCAAATGTCCTCACATGTCGATAGGTTCTTGTTCTCTTCACCGCTGCGGATAGTGATGAGGTAGTGATCTGGGAGGCAGTCGATCAACTTGGGCAGACAGTGCTCTTCTGTGTTTTCGTCAACTAGGATCGCGATTTTGCTGTATTGCTTGTTGGCCAAAAAAGTAGAGAGACTCTTCTGAATGTCAGTAGTTACTTCGGTGTTGTGGTTTTTCATGTCTATCGTTTGAGGTCGCAAAGGTAACACCGATTCCGAATTGACAAATGACTGGAAGGAAAATGAGTGGCTAACTATTCCAACTTGTTGGCCATAGGGACGTAAACTGACCCTTATGAATAGAATCGTATTGCTCTTTTTGTTTTTCATGGCCTTCGTGTCATTGGACTATTATGTGTTTCAAGCTGTTCGTGTTTTGATTCAAGGACAACAGACTTGGTGGAGGTTGACAGTGATCGTTTTGTACTGGTCCTTCACATTGCTTTCTATTTTGGGTTTGTTGGTATGGGGGAGACTAGATACGTTTGAATTGGCCATCTATCGCAATTTTATAGCGACGGGTATTGTGATGAATGTCGTAGCAAAGGTGCTTGCGGGTTTGGTGGTGTTTTATGATGACCTCATTCGCTTTGGAAAGTATGTTTATCGGGGATTGGTGAGCAATGGGGCCGTCACCCAGGCCGCCGAGGGTATATCTCGTTCAGAATTTTTGGCCAAATCAGCTGTCATCGCTGGGGCGATTCCTGTAGCGATGATGAGCTATGGTATCCTGTCAGGGGCCTATGACTACCGTGTCAGGAGACGTACCATACGTATGGCCAACCTGCCTCGTGCATTTGATGGGATCAAAATTGCCCAATTGTCAGACATACATAGTGGGAGTTTCTACAACAAGACTGCAGTACAGGGAGGTGTGGATCTTATGATGAAGGAGAAACCAGATTTATTCTTGTTTACCGGTGACCTGGTCAACAATGAGGCCAGGGAGGTGAAAGAGTATATGGATATTTTCTCGAAAGTGAAGGCACCTTTGGGACAGTATTCGGTATTGGGCAATCACGATTATGGTGATTACAAGCAGTGGTCATCGCAGCAAGCGAAGCAAAAGAATCTTGAAGACTTGGTGCAGTCAAACAAAAATATGGGGTGGGATATCCTACGCAACGAACATCGGTATGTGGAAGTCGAAGGAGAGCGGTTGGCATTGTTGGGGGTAGAAAATTGGGGAATGAGAGGTTTTGCGAAATACGGGGATTTGAGTCGTACTCATCAACATGTGGAAGCGGATATTAAGGTTCTACTCTCACACGATCCGAGTCATTGGGATGCTCAGGTACGGCCTCAATTTTCGGACATTGACTTGACCCTGTCTGGACATACTCATGGGTTTCAGTTTGGGGTTGAGATCGGTAATTTTCGATGGAGTCCATCACAATATATGTACAAGCAGTGGGCTGACCTGTACCACGAGGGAGGGCAGTATTTGTATGTCAACCGCGGGTTTGGTTTTTTGGGCTATCCAGGTAGGATAGGTATTCTACCAGAGATCACTATCTTGGAACTCAAGAGGGGGTGATCATTTCTTGTACTTGATTTGGCCATGGACTATCGTGTATTCTATCTGTGTGGATAGTATTTGATCCTCAGCTATGGTCATGATGTCTTGTGACAAGATGGTGAAATCCGCCAGCTTGCCGATTTCAATGCTTCCTTTTTTATCTTCTCTGAATGCTCCGTAGGCGTTGTTGATGGTGAGGGAGCGTAGGGCCTCCTGCCGAGTCATTTTTTGTTCTGGTTCATAGCCATCTGCAGGTGATCCATCAAGGGTTTTTCGGGTGACTGATGCATAGAAATTAGCAATCGGGTTGACAGGCTCTACCGGAGCATCTGTCCCATTGACGAGCGTGGCACCACTGTCGATGAGTTTTCTCCAGACATAGGCTCCTTCTTTGATGCGAGCCTCACCGAGGCGGTCTATGGCCCATGGACGATCGGATGACATGTGTATGGCTTGCACAGACGGAATGACGCCTAATCTTCCAAATCTAGGGATATCGTCCTGGGAGATGTGCTGTGCGTGTTCGATCCTGAACCTTGGGTTAGCTTTGGTCGTGTCGGATTTGAGGATGATTTCGTAGATGTCGAGTGTTTCTCTGTTGGCTTTGTCACCAATGCAGTGTGTGGCTACCTGAAAGCCTTTTTCGAATGCTTCTTGGGTGATGCGTACGATGTAATCTGAGGAGGTTAGCTTTTTACCCATTTCGCCAGGAGCATCGGCATATTCTTCTAGAAGGAGTGCTCCCCTCGACCCGAGGGCACCATCTGCATAGAGTTTTATGCTTCGAATGGTCAAGAAATCATTGTCCACTTTTGGTCCTTGACTAAACCAGTGTTTGATCAAAGTTTCGTTGCTACCGTCCAGCATCGCATAGATTCTGATATGGAGCATTTGGTTGGATAGAAAGGATTCGTAGAGGGAGATGATGGACTGGTCTACCCCTGCATCATGGACTGCAGTGATGCCATTTTTGAGGCACTCTTCTAGTGCTATGTTGAGTGCTTCGATTTTTTCTTCGTCGGTTTTGATAGGCATGATGCTCGTGACTAGGTCAACGGCAGTTTCATTGAGTATGCCTGTGGCTTTGCCTGCTTCGTCTCGTATGATTTGGCCACCTGTAGGGTCTTCTGTCTTGTGGGTGATTTGAGCTAGTTTGAGTGCTTTTTCATTGACCAACGAGAGGTGACCACTGACATGGGAGAGGATGACGGGGTTGTTGGGGGAGATGGCAGAGAGGGAGTCATGTGTAGGAAATCCAGCGATAGGATTGGGTATGGTGTCCCATTTGTCTTGATGCCAGCCACGGCCGATGATCCATTCTCCATTTTTAGCAGAAGCGATACGAGTTTGTACTTTTTCTATGACTTCAGCATAGCTGGTAGTCTGTGACAAGTCCAGTTCAATGAGGTTGTAGCCTATTCCCATGAGGTGGGCGTGTCCATCTACAAATCCAGGGATGAGGACTTTGCCTTCGATATCGATGATTTGGGTACTGTCTCCCACCCAGTTATTGGCGTTGAGGTTGTTGCCGACGTAGACGATCTTGCCGTCTGATACTGCGACGGCTTCTGCTTTGGGCTCCTTGGCACTCAAAGTGTATATCTGAGCATTGAAGATGACCATGTCCGCTTTGGGATGTCGGTCCACACAGGATGCTATCGACCCCACGAATACAAGGATCAATAGTAAATTCGAAATTTTCATTAAGTGCTGCTTTTGATACACTTTGGGAATAAGTAGGGTATAAGTTTACGATATTTGAAAATAAGAAACAATTTTAAACTCTTTTGAATTGAGCAGCGATGAAAGTTTATACGAAAACAGGTGACCAAGGTAAAACGAGTTTGCTAGGAGGGACCAGGATGTTGAAATCGGATCTTCGAATCGAAGCATACGGTACCGTGGATGAGTTGAATAGCTACCTGGGTCTATTGAGGGATCAGGAGGTTAATGTTGGTTTGCGATCCGAGTTGATCGAGGTACAAAATTATTTGTTCGTCATCGGAGCAGATCTCGCTACGGACCCGTCCAAAACGAAGGTCAAAAAGCCACCTGTGACGAATGTCGCCGTGAGAGAGCTTGAGGTGGCGATTGACCGTATGGACGAGGAACTGCCTCCTATGAAGTTCTTTGTGTTGCCAGGAGGACATCCGTCGGTTTCATTTGGTCATGTAGCCCGGACAGTGTGCCGGCGTGCTGAGCGGAGGGTGATCGCTTTGGCCCAAGAGGAGGAGGTATCGGAGGAGGTGGTCATCTATCTCAATCGATTGTCAGATTATCTTTTCGTGCTGTGTCGATGGATGGGACTCAAACTGGAAATAGACGAAGTGCCTTGGGTGCCCAGGTAGGGGAGATATGGTGGCCCCAAATAGTAGGTGAGAGTCGTCAGGTCTCTTAAAAGTGTTGTCCACAAATCAGGATAAAGATGAGATCAACATAGATATAATCCGTGCCAAAGTTTTTAACTTAGCGAATTACTTTCTTGTACAGAAAGAAGGGTTCAGATCAAATAATAATAGAAATGAGTAGCAGTACGATCGATTTTGACGTCAAACAAGTAGCGAAATCCAAAATTGACACCGTTGATTTTGATAGCATTGAATTTGGCAAAGTGTATTCGGATCACATGTTTGTGGCAGAGTACGATGAAGGGGAATGGAAGAATTTTAGAATCGAACCGTATGCGGATTTATCGATTAGTCCGGCCAATGCTACTTTGCACTATGCTCAGTCTGTTTTTGAAGGACTCAAAGCTTACAAAAACGATGAAGGTGAAGTAGTGGTATTTCGACCTGAGGCCAATGCCAAGCGGATGATTGTGAGTGCCGAGAGAATGTGTATTCCTCCGATTCCCGAGGATCTGTTTATGGAGGTGCTGACCGAGTTGATCAAGTTGGATGCACAGTGGATACCTACCAAGCCCAACACGTCGCTGTACATTAGACCAGTGGTATTTGCCAATGATCCTTATGTAGGGATTCGCCCTTCGCACACCTACAAGTTTTTGATGTTTACAGGGCCTGTAGGAGCATACTACTCTGAGCCGGTCAATGTTAAGATCGAAACACATTACACCCGAGCGGTAGCTGGGGGAGTTGGTTTTGCTAAGACTGCAGGAAACTATGCTGCTTCGTTGTACCCTGCTCTGCAAGCACAGAAAGAAGGGTATCACCAGCTGATATGGACGGACGGTCAGACGCATGAGTTTATCGAAGAAGCAGGTACGATGAATCTACTGTTTTTCATAGATGATACGCTGATTACTGCGCCAGCAGGAGATAGCATCTTGGATGGTATCACTAAAGATAGTGTGTTGACACTTGCGAGAGATTGGGGAATGAAAGTAGAGGAGCGTAGGTTAAGTGTCACCGAACTCAAGGAGGCATTTGCAGCGGGCAAGGTGCAAGAAGCGTTTGGAGCGGGCACAGCAGCGACGATCTCCAAGATCAAAATGATCGGGTATGAGGGCATAGAGTACCAGCTGCCATCGGAGACACCGCTAGCGGACAAACTACTAGGAGCACTTGACGATATCAAAATGGGTCGAGTCGAGGATACTCACGACTGGGTTTACAAAATTGTATAATCAAAAAAGCAGCATTGAGCTGCTTTTTTGATGTCTTGATCGTTGGGTTCTTTAAAAAAAGCGACGCTTTTTTGGAGTAGGAGCTTCCTCTGTTTGACCAGATAACCAGTTGGACGCAGGGATCGGTGAGTCAAACTCTTGAAATTTAATTTGTTTGTTTTGTTCTATGAGCAAGTCTATGAGCACATTGGAAGAGACCTGTGCCATGGGGTCATGTGCCATCACTGCACCAATTTTGTCTGTTTTTTGGATGAGTTCTTTGCCGACTTTATTGAGAAAGTTGGTTTTGACCCAGATACGTGCACCAGCGTCGTAGGCTTCTAGTTGTCGACGATCAATGAGCCAATGGATGGATTCTGTCATATAGGCTGCTTTCGCAGCGAGGGTGAGGACTTTGGTGACACTTGCCTCACTCACGACCCCTTTCCAGGTGAATACGAGAATGGATTGCACATCGTCAAATTCCAAGACGGCATCTTCTGCCTCATGTATGGTTTTCATCAGCTTTAATGGGTTAAGTATGAAAATAGGTAGACGGGCGGGCTGTTTTCAAAAGCTACCGCGAAATTAGAGAATAAATAGGTCTAATGAAAATGGGGACTTCCTTTTTAAATGATTTGCAACTAGGTTGTATAATTTTCTGTAGGCTGTCTATATTTAGTTGGTGGGAGTTGAGCGTGTTATGGCCTGATAGCTATGCCATCAAATGATGGATGATCCAACGCATTAAAACAAGCAGTGGATGTTTTTTTTATAGAGCCATTATTAGAGACCTCTGCTCTACCGCCCACAACGAAAGACTATTTGATTGACCTGCTAGGTTTAGCTTGCTGATAATGTTGCTTCTGTGCTTTTCTACCGTTCGTTCAGAGATATGAAGTCTTTCGGCTATCATTTGAGAGCTACATTGACTGGCTACAAGTTTGAGGATTTTTTTTTCTGATGATGAAAGCAAATCCAAATTGACGGTCTTTTTGCTATCGGTGGTAGTGGTAGTTGAGAGAATCGACGGGCTGTAATAAGAATTGCCCTGCATGACCTCATCTATACATTTGAATATTTCTGTACTGGTATCTTCTTTTAGGATATAGCCCGCTATGTTGAGACTTTTCGCTTGTGCGATCAAGTCGGGCTCTTTGTGATAGGATAGGAGAATGAATTTAGTGTCTAGCTGTTTTTTTCTGCACTCATCAGCAATGGACAACCCACTCAAATAGGGCATTTCAATATCCAATAGAGCAATGTCAGGTTGGCTATCTAAGATCAATTTTAAAGCTGTGGCACCATCGCTTGCAGCTCCCAACAATTCTACATTACCTTTTTGATGCAGTAGTTCTTTCAACCCCTGCAACAACAGCGGGTGATCATCTGCGATTACGATGCGTACTACTTTAGAATCAAGCATTTTCTGTTCGTTTTGAAATATGGAGTGTGACACTAGTTCCTTTTCCCTTGATGGATTCTATCATCAATTTGCCACCGAGAAGTTGTGTTCGTTCTTTGAGCGTTTTCATTCCTAAGCTAGTCACCACTCTGGAGTCTTCAGTCAAGTCAAAACCCACGCCATAATCTTTCACTTGGATCGATATACGTCTCGGTTCGTTCTTTACGACTATTGACGCAGACTCTGTCATCGAATGCTTCAGTACGTTATTCAAACACTCCTGAATGATCCTGTAAATTTGTAATTCCTTTGCTTCGTCAAATAAACCATCTATGGTGTCAATCTCTTCGGAAAAGAAAATGTCGGAGTATTCATCTGCGTCACTTACCAATTTTTGGATGGCAGCTGTAAGACCCAAGTTTTCTAATACAGCTGGATGCAGTGCCTTGGAGATTGATCTCACTTCCTCTAGTGCTTTGGATACCATATTGGTGGTGTTTTCATCTTGATTCAAGGCTACCTTATTTTTGATCAAAATAAGACTTTGGCCGACTGAATCGTGCAGGTCTTGGGAGATCCGTTTTCTTTCATCCTCGTGTGCTACGATCAATTGCCGCGAATAGAGGGCTTCCATTTTTTTGGCTTGAATGGCAAACCTTGATGAGCGATAGAAATAAATTCCCGCAAAGAATAAGAGCAAACCAATCCCGATAGCCCAGCTCAGTCGGGTTTTGAATAAATTGGCTGTTGCGAGAACCTTAATTTCATTTTCTTGATCAGATATCTGTCTCTCCCTGTGCTCTTTCTCATACAATGTCTCCATATAGACCAGTGCATTGGATTTGCTGGCGCTGAGTATGGAGTCTTTGATATGAATGGAAGACTGTAGGTGTGTATGAGCATTTTCGAAATCCCCTTTTGCCAAATAGCATTTATAGGTCAAATTCTCCATTTCCATGACCTCTTCGTACTTGTTTTGTGTTCGGCACTGATCGATCAATTGTTTGGACAATACAATCGTTTCATCGTATCTGTTTTGACAGTAAAGGGAATAGACCTGTGCCCATAAATAAAGCTCATCCAGCCATTTGGATCCCTTAAACTTGTCTCGTTCGGCTTGCATGCGCTGAAAATAGTGGTTCGCAGAATCACAGCGGTTGATTTTGGTATATGCAACCGTGAGTTTGCTGTAAGCTGAATACCTTAGGTCTGGCTTTGGACCACCAAGTGAGATTGCTTTTTTCAATAAACGAATCCCTAGACTGTCATTATTCAATTTGCGGGCTTCAGTGGCGTAGTTTATATAGTTCACCAGAATCACTCCTATTTCGGTATTCGCATTGCTCAACTGAATGAGTTTTTTTCGCTGCTCGATCGCTTTTTCAGCAAACCCGTTCATCCCGTAGAGGATAGCCGTCTCATTGATCGTTTTGATCAGGCTAGCAGTATCATAGTTGTGGGCAAATATCGCACGGGCATTTTCTAACAATTCACCTGATTTTATAAAATCGCCCTTTTGCATGTGTCTGGCTGCCGAATATAGGTAGGCCTCTCCAAATTCCCTCTGAGTTGAATCATTGAGTGTTTCATAAACATGAGCGGCATTGTTGTACTCACGTAATGAACTGTCATATTCGTTTATATATGAATAGGCATGCCCCCGCTGTATGAATAGCGATCCTTTGGAGGATGGAGACAACCGGTCATCCCAGCTAAGTGCTCTACTGAGGATAGCAAAAGCAGAATCAGGGATGAATACTTCTGAATAATAAGTCTTAGCTAAACGGATGGCGTACTTGGTAGCAAAATCGTACTGTTGTTCTGCTTTAGTGTTCTGGATAGCTCGAGAAAGACACTGTTGGTATAAATCCAGCTTTTCGGGGTATATCCATACGTCCAAGGTGTCATACAAGGGAAGTTTAGCCTCCCAAGTAGGTTGACTATCAATGACCTGAAAAAGTGAATCGTAGTTGTGATTGCCATAGGACGAACCACCTGCTGAGAATATAAAAACTGCTAAAAGGAATAATCGCTGCATCACTAGTGAGATGTAATTCATTCGAGTCGCCAAGATCAGGATAAAATCATAAAATAAGCTGATTAAATGCAAAATATAGGTTCGGGAGGACAAAAAAATGCTACAGTTTCCTAGCTGCCTTTTCATGTGAAATGAAACGGATATGTGGGGGTCTCATCTGACTCCATCCAAATGTGCTTGACTTTTACGTACTGCCACGTATGTTTTTACGGGATGCCTCGTATTGCCTCGTGTAGCTGCTGTTTTCATCTTTGTAGTTGTAAATCAGCGTCAGCACATGAGAAGAAATCACCTCCTAACCACCCTTGTAGTTATTCTTGCTACGCATGGTCCGTTTGCATTGGCACAGCAGATCACGCCCTATAGCCTCTACAACCAAAATACCTTTCTGATCAATCCCGCCGTGGCAGGAATGAGCAATTGCTGGTATGGTTTTGTAAATCGTAGAGTGCAAGCGACTGGAGTGGATTCGTCCCCTTCGATGCAGCAGTTGAGCCTCTATGGGAGTCTAACTCCTACACATGGTTTGGGTACAGCTATACGTTATTCGGATTTAGGGTTGATCACTCAATTTTCAGGAAACATTAGCTATGCCTATCATTTGAAGGTCTCAGAGGAAGGTGCGCTCCATGCTGGAGTTTCTCTGGGGATCGATCAGCAGCGATTCGACATGAATGAAGTGATCGCTAGTGATTACACGGACGAATTGTTAGTTGGACAAAACCAACCCCAATCACGGGTGTCCAATGGTTTGGGGCTGATGTTTACTTCTCGAAGGTTGACGCTAGGGGCGGCCATGCCTCAGACATTTTCGAGAAAATCAGAGTTGAACTTTGCACAGAGCGAACTGTTCAATGCTTACGCTGCTTATGATCTCGCTAGTGGGCCTAACTGGATGCTCGAAGGATTTCTTCTCTATCGAAACTACGATGAACAAACCGATCAACTAGATATTGGTAGCCGCGTCTTGCTCAAAGATATCTTAGGCCTTGGAGCGATCTACAAAACGGGCTATGGCTTGGCGGTAATGGCTGACGTGCAAATCAATGATAGATTCATTTTTGCTTATAACTATGAAATCCCTACCAAAACCCGATCTCTCGGAGGCTCGCATGGGATCATGCTGGGGATTAAGCTATGTCGCAGAAACAAACCTGAAGAGAGACAAACCTATGTCACACACACTCAACCAGCACTTGTCACATGGCCTACTCTAGTTGAGCCGGTTGAAACCTCGGCGCAGCTCGTGACCCAACCCGCAAATGTTGAAGCATTACCTGATTCTCTCAATGCTGTTTTTACTCAAAAGGACTTAATTATCAGATTTGCAAATGCATCTGAAGATTCGGTGATTTCGGGAAATCAATACAAGGTCATCTCTAGAGTAGCTGAAATACTAGAAGCGCATCAGGAACTTAATGTTACGATCATCGGACATGCGAGCGCGTCTGGTACAGAAGAATTTAATCAGCAAATATCTGAAGCAAGGGCAACAGCGGTGGCCAACGAACTTGTTCAGATTGGTGTGGCTCGGGACCGCATTTCTACGATTGGGAGAGGTGAAATAGACCCTATCTCCGAACAGGATGAAGAGAACCGATGCGTACAGGTTGTTTTTCATGTCAACTGATTCAGTAAATCATCCCCTTATTTTTCCGATACATAGATGAAAAAGATACTACTTATTGCTCTTACCTTGTTGACATTCACCCTATCCAAAGCGCAAGAATGTGATACGCTATCCTATGAGTGGGAAACTCCCACTCCAACCACAACTGTTTTTAATTATGGATCTGGTAGGCTTACAGGTGTACCAGATCCATCGAACTCTACAAACCCAACAGACGCAAAAACAATCTTTGAAGGATTTAC
The DNA here is from genome assembly GCF_002742335.1 of Reichenbachiella sp. 5M10. Lineage (NCBI taxonomy): Bacteria > Pseudomonadati > Bacteroidota > Cytophagia > Cytophagales > Reichenbachiellaceae > Reichenbachiella > Reichenbachiella sp. 5M10. The sequence continues at coordinate 593,032 of NZ_MDGR01000007.1, forward strand.
TAGTCCTAGTCCTGGTACGACCTCAGTAGGAGCTGTTTTATTAGGTCTTGGGTTTCTTTCGGACGCCAATGATAATCTTAGGATTGATGTGATGGTTTATGATGACAATGGGTCAGGCAGACCAGGTACTCAGGTCGGGGGTGTAACAGGTCTTTCACCTACCTCGTTAGGGGTAGTGCATAATTTTAGAGAGTTTTGGATTGAGCTGCCTTCTTTGCCAGTTCCGACTACCAGTAGATTTTATATTGGCGTAGTGATGCACCCTGGGGATGCCAGCGATCAACTGGTTGTCCAAGCTAGTGCTAAAGGACAGGGCAACGGAGATGGGTCCAATAGTATTACAACAACTGGATTTGGAAATGAAAAATTACTTAGCGTTTACAGTAGCGATATAGATCTGAAAATAATAGCAAAACTGGGGGTAGTTAGAGATCCTTCTTTTAGTTACGGTAGCAGCAGCTATTGTTCTAATCTACCTGATCCCACGCCTACTATATCAGGGGACGCAGGAGGTACATTCACCAGTTCTCCTTCGGGTCTTTCTATCAATAGTTCTACGGGTAAAATAGATTTGTCGGCTAGTAATGGGGGTACCTATACTGTGAGGTACACGACGGGAGGAACATGTTCTCAGTTCAAAACCCAATCTGTAGTCATTGTAGATGATCAACCTACGATTACCTGTCCAGCCAATCAGACGATAGATTTTAACGCTTCTTGTCAATATACTTTGCCTGATTATAGGAGTTTGGCGATCGCCAATGACAACTGTAGCACGCCTACCCTTACACAATCTCCTGCTCCAGGGTCTGTTTTGTTCGCTACTCAAGTCGTTACACTTACTGCCAATGATGGGGATGGAAATACAAAAACTTGCACGTTTAGTGTGACTCCAGCCGACAACACGAAACCTACGGTCACGTGCCCTGCAGATCAGAATGTGAGTTTCGATGCGAGTTGTGAGTATACACTGCTCGATTACACGACTATGGCAACCGCCGCTGACAATTGCGGAACTGCTACGATCACACAATCCCCAGCCGTTGGTACAGTGATTACCGCGAGTCAAGCCATCACGTTGACAGCCACAGATGGCGCAGGCAATACAGAGACTTGTACTTTCAACGTGATTCCATCGGATGACACGAAACCTACGATCACGTGCCCTGCAGATCAGAATGTGAGTTTCGATGCGAGTTGTGAGTATACACTGCTCGATTACACGACTATGGCAACCGCCGCTGACAACTGCGGAACAGCTACAGTCACACAATCCCCAGCCGTTGGAACAGTGATTACTGCGAGCCAAGTCATCACACTGACCGTCACAGATGGCGCAGGCAATACAGAGACTTGTACCTTCAATGTAATTCCAGCAGATGACACGAAACCTACGATCACGTGCCCCGCAGATCAGAATGTGAGTTTCGACACGAGTTGTGAGTACACGCTGTTGGATTACACGACTTTGGCAACTGCCACTGACAATTGCGGAACTGCTACGATCACACAATCCCCAGCCGTTGGAACAGTGATTACTGCGAGCCAAGTCATCACACTGACCGCCACAGATGGCGCAGGCAATACAGAGACTTGTACTTTCAACGTGATTCCATCGGATGATACGAAACCTACGATCACATGTCCTTCGGATCAGAATGTGAGTTTCGATGCGAGTTGTGAGTATACGCTGTTGGATTACACGACTATGGCAACTGCCGCTGACAACTGCGGAACTGCTACGATCGCACAATCCCCAGCCGTTGGTACAGTGATTACTGCGAGCCAAGTCATCACACTGACCGCCACAGATGGCGCAGGCAATACAGAGACTTGTACTTTCAACGTGATTCCATCGGATGATACGAAACCTACGATCACGTGCCCTGCAGATCAGAATGTGAGTTTCGACACGAGCTGTGAGTATACACTGCTCGATTACACGACTTTGGCAACTGCCGCTGACAATTGCGGAACTGCTACGATCACACAAATCCCAGCCGTTGGGACAGTGATCGCTGCGAGCCAAGTCATCACACTGACCGCCACAGATGGAAATGGTAACACGGAGACTTGTACCTTCAATGTAATTCCAGCAGATGACACGAAACCTACGATCACGTGCCCCGCAGATCAGAATGTGAGTTTCGATACGAGCTGTGAGTATACGCTGTTGGATTACACGACTATGGCAACTGCCACTGACAACTGCGGAACAGCCACAGTCACACAATCCCCAGCCGTTGGTACAGTGATTACCGCGAGTCAAGTGGTCACACTGACCACCACAGATGGCGCAGGTAACACGGAGACTTGTACCTTCAACGTGACCCCAGCCGATAACACCAAACCTACGATCACATGTCCTTCGGATCAGAATGTGAGTTTCGACACGAGCTGTGAATACACGCTATTGGATTATACGGTTTTGGCAACTGCCGCTGACAATTGCGGAACAGCCACAGTCACACAATCCCCAGCCGTTGGGACGGTGATCACTGCGAGCCAAGTCATCACACTGACCGCCACAGATGGCGCAGGTAACACCGAGACTTGTACCTTCAATGTGATTCCATCGGATGACACGAAACCTACGATCACTTGCCCTGCAGATGTGGAAAGTTGTGAGGAGGTGATAACCTTCGATGAGCCTACTGCTACTGATAATTGTCAAGTGTTATCAGTCACTCAAACGGCTGGTATAGCGAGCGGGGAGGCTTTCCCTGTAGGGGTGACGACCAATGAGTATCTCGTCACCGATGCAAGTGGAAACACTTCTACCTGTACTTTCACTGTCACGAGACATCCGGTTGTCGAGGTGGATGCAGGAGCTGATGTTACGATTAATGCTGGTTTTTTTCATCGCCTAGCCCCTAAAGCGACGGAAGCGACCCTATTTGAATGGTCACCTTCCGCAGGTTTGGATAATCCTTTTGATTTGATCACTGTCGCTCAACCTACGCGAACGACTACTTACACGCTATTGGCGACCAGTGACACAGGGTGCTCGGCTAGCGATGAGATCACCATCACGGTGAATGAAAAAATAGAAGTGAACAATTTCATAAGTCCCAACGCCGATGGGAAGAATGATTTTTGGGAGATCAAAGGCAATTGGCTTTTAGACGATTGTACGATAAAAATTTACAACAGTAGAGGAACTGTACTGTATGAATCGTCTGGGTATAACAACGACTGGGATGGAACTGATCATGGTGAGTCTTTGCCACAGGGTCTTTACTATTACACAATCTCGTGCCCAGATAAAAACATGCAAAAAGGGAAAATAACATTGATGAAATAATAGGTGATGAATCGAAGTAAACCTTAAGTGCTTGGTCTTCTGTATTGATTAGGTACTGAGGTCTACTTCTTGTTTGTCACGACAAAGAGGTGTGATCGGATTTTGTTACCATCTGATTTTGAGGAAAGCCATTGAACAGGATAGAAAAGTTTAAGAAGGGATCGTGGCTGAGCTTATCTTTTTATGTCCAAACTAATCCATATTCAATTCCAGTTAAGCTGTGCTATGTCGGGCGTGCTGTATAAATTTGGGGTCTCATTTTATTAAAACAAACAGAATGACTGGAGATCAATTGAAGGAACTAACGGCCCGAGTGACAGCACTTCGGGGCTATCTTTGACTATGATGTCAAAGTAAAAGAAGTAGAAGAGGAAGAAACGATTACCATGCAGGCGGATTTTTGGAATGACCCCAAAGAGGCCGAAGGAATCCTCAAACAAATCAAAGCCAAAAAAGTCTGGACAGACGGATTTGAAAACGTCAATACACTGAAAGAAGATGTAGAGACCCTTCACGAGTTTTACGAAGCGGGTGAGGTAGAGATGTCTGAAGTGGACGCAGAATACAAAAAAGCAATCACAGCGCTAGAAGAACTCGAGTTTAAGCGCATGCTAAGTGGAGAAGAGGACCAACTCGGAGCTGTGATGGAAATCAACCCAGGAGCAGGAGGAACCGAGAGTCAGGATTGGGCAGAGATCATTCACAGGATGTATATCATGTGGGGTGAAAAAAACGGCTTCAAAGTCCGACAACTCAACTACCAAGCGGGTGAAACGGCAGGTCTCAAATCAGCAACCATCGAGTTTGATGGACAGTTTGGCTATGGCTACTTGAAATCTGAAATCGGAGTTCACCGCCTGGTGAGAATCTCACCTTTTGATTCGGGGGGGAGGCGACATACTTCATTTGTATCGGTCTATGTATACCCGATAGTGGACGACTCCATTGAGATAGAAATCAATCCAGGTGATATCGAATTTCATACTTCGAGATCTGGTGGTGCTGGAGGTCAGAATGTCAACAAAGTTGAGACCAAAGTACAATTGACACACAAACCCTCAGGTATAGTGATTGTTTGTCAGATCGAACGCTCTCAGCTGGCCAACAAGGAGCACGCCATGCGTATGCTCAAATCGCAGCTCTATCAAAAAGAGGTGGAGAAGCGCAATGCCAAACGGGACGAGATCGAAAGTACCAAGATGAAGATCGATTTTGGAAGTCAGATCCGAAACTACGTCTTACACCCCTACAAACTCATCAAAGATGCGAGGACAGGAGTGGAAAGAACTGACGTGCAAAATGTGCTAGATGGAGATTTAAATGACTATATTAAGGCTTTCTTGATGGAGCAAACCTCTAGTACAGAGGCGGAATGATAAATCAAATCTATGAAATTTGCGGCAATTGATATTGGGTCCAATGGCGTTCGCTTTCAGGTGACCAACGTGATTCGCTACGGCGATGAGACGACTTTCAAACGACTTCACTTCATGCGCTTTCCGTTGCGTCTCGGTACCGAGGTGTTCAAGGGTGAGCATCGTCTCAGTGATGAGACGATGGAGCGTTTTGTCAAACTGATGACAGCTTTCAAGTTGATCGTAGATTTGTACAAGGTCGACGAGTGTTTTGCATGTGCGACTTCAGCCATGCGTGAGGCAGCCAATGGTTCAGAGCTCATCGGACGAGTCAAAGAAGCCTGTGGGCTGGAGATCAACATCATCTCTGGAGATCTGGAAGCGGATATGATCAACAAAGTGATCGCTTTTCATTTGACCGAAAAGAACCACGTGCATATCGATGTGGGAGGAGGTAGTACTGAGTTGATATTGTATAAAAACAAGATCAAGCTGGCGTCTAAATCATTTCAGTTGGGGTCAGTTAGGTTTCTCAACAACGCCAACAATAAAGGCATGTGGGACGAGATGAACGAATGGGTGAGAGACCATCTACCTGACCATGAAGAGATCGTAGCGATCGGTACTGGTGGTAACATCAAGAAACTGTCTGAGCTCATCAATGGTGTCAAAGGAGGGGTAGTGCAATTGGCAGATCTAGAGAAAATGAAGAAGAAGCTCACCTCGATGGACTATGAGGAGCGGATGAATAAGCTGAAATTGAATGCGGATCGTGCAGACGTTATCATTCCAGCCTCTAGGATTTATATCAATGCCATGAAGCAGGCAGGAGCCAAGGAAATCATCGTGCCTAATGTTGGTCTCAAAGACGGAATCATGACGTACCTCTATGAAAAAAATATCTCCAAGATGGGGGTTTTTAAATACAACAATTAGCCATGTACCTCAAAGACCGACTAAATGCAAGCTTAAAATTTATCCATTCGGACATATGGAAACGGACCGAAGTGACAAGCCGTGCGAAAGAGTTTTGGTATCGGATCGTGCGTATCGTGATGATAGTCGCCTATGAAATAAAGAAGGACAATGTCGTGCTCAAAGCGTCTGCAACGACCTACTTGTCGATCTTGTCGATCGTTCCTTTGGTGGCCATTGTGTTTGGGATATCCAAGGGATTTGGCTTGGAGGGGATGATCGAGGAAGAGCTGGATCGCTTGTTTTTGGGTCAGGTGATCGTCAAAGAAGCGATCTTTGGCTTTGCTCAAAAAATGCTTGAAAATACCAAGGGAGGACTGATCGTTGGAGTGTCGGTTGTGGTGCTTTTCTTTACAGTCATGCGCTTGCTCAACAATATCGAGGAGGTATTCAATGACATCTGGGGCAAGCAGCGTTCGCGCAATTTGATTCGGAAATTCACCGATTATTCGGCGCTGTTGATTTTTGCTCCGATCTTGATCATTTTGTCCAGTGGAGTGACCTTTTTTATCGAAAACAAAATCAGAACTTTCGGTAGAAATAGCAATTATGAGGATTTGTTGACTCCTGTGGCTTCCTTTTTTGTGCAGTTGTCGCCCTTTGTACTGATATGGATGCTTTTTACGTTGATCTATATCATCATGCCCAATGTGCGTGTCTCGATCCGTAGTGGAGTGATCGCTGGAGTGATCGCTGGGACATTGTTTCAGTTGTTACAATGGGCATTCATCAATTTTTCTTTCTTGATGGGCAATTATGGAGCTGTATATGGAGGATTGGCTGTGTTGCCTTTGTTTTTTGTTTTTTGCCAATTGAGTTGGTCGATTGTGTTTGTCGGAGGAGAATTGTCCTATGCGGTGCAAGTTGAATCAGAGTTTATTCCCGAAGAAAAGGACATACAGTTTAGCTACGCGGAGCGACGAAAAATTGCTTTGGCGGTGGTTCATGCAATTGTCAAAGCCTTTGAGCAAGGTCAAGCGCCCTATACGAAAATGACTTTGAGCAAAACACTCGGGATACCGCACCGATTCGTGTCCAATGCCGTGAATAAATTGGTAAGCTGTGGCGTACTGACCAAGAGCCTGTGTGAGGAGGAGTTGCACCACGTCTATCTACCGTCTATTGATATCAACAAGCTCGATGTGTACTATGTGTCCAGTAAGCTCGAAGATACCGGGGTAGGAGGACTCTACGATGAGAGCAACGCTGAAGTAGGGGCAGTGCACGCCAATTTGCAGCAGATCACAGCCGAACTCAAGAGCTCGACGCACAATAAGCTGCTGAAAGATTTGTGATTTGGCAGGAAAGAAGAAATACGAGCAGTCATTTCTAGGCGTATCGTTATTCCTTTTCGATCTAAGTAGTAACTTTACGCCGCAATCAATATAAACAAGAATTTATGATGAACCCCTGGCATGACGTCCGTATCGGACAAGGAGCACCAGAAGTGGTAACCGGTATCGTAGAAATACCAACGAATACTAGAGCAAAATACGAGCTGGACAAAGAAAGCGGTCTATTGAGATTGGACCGAGTGTTGTACTCATCGATTAACTACCCCGCCAATTATGGTTTTATCCCACGTACTTACTGTGATGATGGGGATCCTTTGGATATTTTGATCATGTCTCAGATCGAGGTAGTACCAATGTGTATCGTACAAGCCAATGTGATCGGTGTGATGAGAATGCTCGACGAAGGAGAAGCGGATGACAAAATCATCGCGGTGGCTTCCAACGACATGAGTGTCAATCACTACAAAGACATCTCGGAGTTGCCTCCTCACTTTGTCAAAGAACTCAGAAGCTTTTTTGAAGACTACAAAAAATTGGAAAATAAATCTGTACATGTAGAAGACTTCCAAAACAAGGATGTAGCGATGCAGATTGTCAATCAAAGCATTGAAGATTATCAGGCGAAGTTTGGCTGAACCTAATCTTTTCGTTTGAAACTCCACGTAAAATGGAATACTGATACCAGTGTTCCATTTTTTGTTTTACCCTCTACCCGAGCCGTGACTTGTGTCGAATCATTGCTCTGGAGTGCTTGTGCGACAGTAGAGAGGATTTTTTGCCCATCCGTGCATGTGAAGTAGATTCTTTCTTTGGCTTGTTTGAGATATTCGGCTTGGTTGCCGACGATGATGGTGAGCACTTTGGGCTTCAATCCCTGAGTGGCTGTCAGAGCAAGTACACCCGTCGATAGCTCGGCAGCCATGGATTGTACCGCGAAATACATCGAGCCAAAGGGGTTTTGGTTGAGCCAGCGATGGTTTACAGTAGTGACCGCTCGATTTTCACTGATCTCGGTGACTTTCATGCCGCTGAGCCATCCCATGGGTAGTTTAGCGAGCAGAAACAAACGCAGTTTCCATGGATTGGTAAACTGTCTGCTAAACGCTTGCTGGCGATCAGTAAATGTGTGTTGAGGGTTGTTGTTCATGGTATCTAATATACACAAATCACAGAATACCACCATGATTCCATACAGGTGGGGCTTTATCCCGCTACCTAGAGCTCTCCACTCCTGACTTGACAAAAGAGACTTGGAGTATACTCAATACAAGAGATGGGTATTTAGTCTAGTCATCGTCCTTGTCAAATATGCCCACATGGATTTTCCCTTGAAGGATTTTTTGAGAGTCTTGTCCAAGCTTTTTGGATATCTTCATTGCATTGGCTTCTGAAATGTCAATTTTTCTAAGCCGTTCGTTTTTGATCAAGATTACCTCTCCAGATAAGGGACTGGGTGCTCCTGGTAGAAATACTGTACTGATGTTCTCGTCTATACGATCCATCAAAAAGCCAATCTGCCAAGCTTCTTCCATATCGACAAGGACTACTTCGTTGAGCTTGTCTGATTCAAGTCCAGCGAGGGTTTCAGTCATGCCTTTGATCAGCGAGTAGCCAGGGATTATGGATTGTAGTTTTTGTTCGAGCCAGTTTTTCCGTTTGTTGATGCGTTGAGATTTGGCGAGTAGCCCTGCTACGAAACAAAGAAATAGAAGTAGAAGGAAGGCCAGTATGCGGTTGAGTGTGATACCACCGATGTGCTCGATAGGGATCTGATTAGAAATCGGAGAGACAAGAGTACGAAAGATGACCAGTGCCTTTCCAAATAAAAAGATCAATACACCAAATGGAACGATCAATAGAAAACCTCCAATTAACGTAGTTTTTATAAACCCTAAGAGGTCATTGATGAGTTTTTTCATTTTGTATGAAGGGTTGCTTTTCTTCTTCTGTAGAATCTACAAAGAGCCAAGGTTCTTGAAGATGTTTTTTGTGAAGATAATGTTTCGGGCTCTAAATAACCAAAGGTCAACGAGGAGCACTTGTCGAAAGGTGGGCATCTATCTGTTTTTAGTAGCTTATATCTCGTGGACCCTTGTGTCTTTATAGGTTACAATCCGACTACAGGTTGGGGTATTCTTGAAAATTCACTTCTTGAGAAAGGACATGGACTCAGAATAAAGTAATACGAAGGCACGGCACTCTGGATTAAAGGGTACCGTGGTTTTGTGCCAACTTATTTATCCTGCTGATATTTCAGGATGGGTGTCATTCGTGGATTCATAGACCCTGGTTATATCCAGTTGACTCCTTTTTGTAGGAGCCGAAGAGTTTTTTCTTCTTCAGAGCCTGGTTGTACTTCGTAGTTGTATTCCCAGTTGGCTTGAGGAGGCATGCTCATCAGAATGGATTCGGTACGCCCATCTGTGTCCAGTCCAAACTTGGTTCCCTTGTCTAGAACGAGATTGAACTCAACGTACCGTCCTCTGCGCAGGTATTGCCACAATTTTTCATTTTCACCGAAAGGCAGGTCTTTGTTTTTGTCCAAGAGATGACAATAGGTCGGAGCGAATAGACTACCGACATCTTGTACGAACGCCCAACGATCAGCTAGGCTGATCTCAGGGGTCTCTGTCAGACGGTCAAAGAAGATGCCGCCAATCCCACGTGTTTCTTTGCGGTGTTTGATGTAGAAATAGTCGTCTGCCCATTGCTTGAACTGAGGGTAGTAGGAGGGGTCGTGTTGATCACAGGTGGTTTTGAGTTGCTGATGAAAGTAGTGTGCGTCTTCGTCTACGACGTAGTGTGGAGTGAGGTCAATCCCCCCGCCGAACCAACTGACTCCATTGCTCATCTCAAAGTAGCGCACGTTCATATGTATGATTGGGACTCTGGGGGATCGAGGGTGCATGACGATAGATACGCCAGTGGCATAGAAGTCCGCTTGGTCGAGTTGTAGTGCATCAAGGATTTTTTGTGGCGTGGGGCCTTCTACTGCCGAGAAGTTGACTCCTCCTTTTTCGATGATGTTGCCGTTTCGTAGGATGCGGGTTCGTCCGCCACCACCCTGAGGTCTTTGCCAGAGGTCTTGTTCGAAGGCTCCTTTTTGATCTGTAGATTCGATTTGAGTACAGATGTCATCTTGTAGTTTTTTGAACCAAGTCTCTATGGTCTGTCTATTCATTGTGTTGTGTTTAAAAAGGATACCCAATCCCGAGGTTCCATACTAGGCGTTTGTAATTGGAGTAATCCGGCAATTCAAAAGGTTTTCGGTTGTAGGTGTCTACGGTGCTGACGCGACCAGGTTCGGAGAGTTTCCAAGCTGCGTCGAGGCGCAAAATTAGGAAGGAGAAATCCACGCGTAGACCATAGCCACCACCTAGGGCGATCTCATGGAGGAAGCTTTTGAACTCGAACTGCGAACCTGGTCGCGTAGGGTCTTCTCGGATTGTCCAGACGTTGCCTGCATCGAGAAACAACGCGCCGTGTATCGGCCCAAATAGTTTGTGTCGAAACTCCACACTGGCCTCTAAGAGTACTTCGCCAGGTTGTTCGATGTTGTTGTTGTAGGTACCGGTACTGTCCACGGGCAGGTACGAGCCGGGACCGAGTCGTCGTGGCTCCCATGCGCGGATACTGTTGCTGCCTCCAGCAAAGTAGAATTTTTCGTATGGGAGGGTGTTGTTGTCTCCATAAGGTACGGCTACTCCTGCATTGATACGGTATGCCATGGTGATTTTGGAGTTGACAGGCGTCGTACGACGAAAGTCAAGATTGACTTTGGTGAACTTGAAAAATGCAATGTCGTTGTCTTGGCCAAAGGACCCCAAAGATTGGATTAGGTTGCCGCCAGTTTCGACGCGGTAGCGAAAGTAAGCAGATGCAGTTTTGCTGTTTCCGTATTCGTTGATATTGTATGTCGCCGAAAACCATGAGCTACTGACGAAGGAAGGATCAAACGAACGGATGAGGTTGTTGCCTTTGGCTTCTTGCTCGATCAAGAACTCTTCATAATCAGGTTGTAAGTCGGAGTTGATCAGGTTGATTTCTGCGACGTTGAGCACATAACTCCTTCGTTTTTCGAAATTCTGCCAAGAGTAAGCCCAATTGGCGGTGAGGTTATTTCGTTGGTATTCAGGCCTAGAGTTGAAATTAAGTCCAACGGCGAGTTTTGTTTTGGGGTTGTAGTGTCCGAGTTTGGATTTGAGTTTGTTGCCTAGAGGCATGACAAATTGTGGGAAGGTTAGCGAGAGGTTGGCACCATAGTCCAAACTAGAATAAGGACTGCCTGTTTCGGTGGCTCCTGTAAGCCCCTCGAACCCTACTCGACCACTGAGTTCGGCGATCTCTAGCCCTTTGAAAATGTTCCTATTTTTGATAGATGCGTTGACGAATGGACCAGGAAGTCCTTCACTCACGTTGAGCCCAGCTTCTGTGGAGGTCTGGTATTTTTTGAGAGGACTAGTGAATACGTTGGCAATGAATTGCCCGCCTACTGTGTCGTAGTTGATGTTGATGAATTTGAAGATATCCAAATTGGATAGTTGTTTTTGAGTCTCGATGGTGTTGAGGCGACTGTAGGTACTGTCTGGGTAGAGGAAGAGCCTCCAATCGAGGATTTTTTCGTTGTAGCGTTTTTTGTAAAAGGTGTAGCTCACTCCTTTGTGACTTTTGGAGAGGCGCCCAGTAGACAACCCAGTGATGTCAGCGTCTGTGGTGAATATGACCGAATCGATTTTGAATACTTTATGCTTATCGCTTTGGGGGGGATTGTCGATGGTCAGCCCTACGATGACACGTTTGTCACCGAGCGAAGAGGTGTCGATTTTGTAATGAACGTAGCGTCGGTTGAAGTTGTAATACCCGTTGTTGAGCATGAGTTCGTTGATGCGGTCACGTTCTTTGGTGAAAATACTTTGGTCGTAGTTATTGCCTTTGTGTATCAAGGATTCTTCGAGTGATTCTTGTAGGACCTGAGAGACGGCACTGTCCGGTACAAGAAAAAATAGCGAGTCAATGATGTAGGGCTCGTTGCGTTGGATCGTGTAGGTGGAAGTGACGAGTTTGAAGGTTTCTTCAGTTGAGTAGGTTACTTCAGCATTGAAGTAGCCCTTGGAGTGCATGTAGCGCTTGATCTTTTCGGTCGTTTCGATTTCTTTTCGATCATCGTAGATGGCGAGCTTTTCCCCCAGCCTCATGGCTTGGTTTCCTTCCTTGATGTTTCGGTTTTGTTTGTCGAGTTTGTTGGCCAGCTTTTCGCGAAACTTCTTCTCCTTTTTCTCTTTCTGTTTGTTTATAGCCTGGTTGATTTTTTTATTGTATTTCTCCCTGTACTTGGATTTTCTGTCGGCGTATTTGGTCGAATCATAGGCTTTTTTTCCTAATTGGTACAAGTCCACATAGGGTGACCAAGGCAGGAATAAGATTTTGTCGTTGGGTTCGTTGACGTAGAGTGATTCGATCTCCTCTTTGTTGAGTTTTCGGGCACCTTCCAGATTTTGTTTGACGAGGAGTTTGTCGTCTCCTTTGAGGTATCGCCTACCCATGCACCCAGAGAGGAGTATCGATGTGATCAAAACCAAGACGACACAGTGAAGGCCGCGTGTTGCGATATGATATGGGTAGGAAGAGATGTCAGTAGTTGATAATGATCGGTAGAACCATCTGGATTTAATTCGTCATGTATGCTATCACCAATAATCTATGTAAGTTTGAATATAATCTATCAGAAGGTACAGACCATATCTGAAGCGCGAAAATAACATTCTTTTAAGACACTATTTGAATGATCTCAATCAAGGAATCAAAATTCATTAAATCATTACAATTAAAAAAATTTAGAAAACTGGAAAACAGGTTCATTGTCGAAGGGGCAAAGAATGTGTTGGAATTGATGTCTTCTGATTTTGTAGTGGATACTCTGTATGTGACGGAGGCATTTCGATCGAGTCATTTTGAGATATGGGATGGACGTGAAGACCTGGTGGTTCGGTTGGTGACAGAGAAGGAGTTGAGCAAAGTGGGGGTGTTTACCAACAACAATGCGGCACTCGCGGTAGCTCGCATCAAAGAAGATGCGAGTATGGATTTCTCCAAATCTCTACTTGCTTTTGATCGAGTCAAAGACCCTGGCAATCTCGGGACAATCATACGGATTGCAGATTGGTACGGATTTGATACGATCGTATGTTCGCTGGACTCTGTGGATTGCTACAACCCTAAGGTCGTCTCAGCGACGATGGGGTCTTTTGTTCGCGTACGAGTCGTCTATGCTGAGATCGCTGAGGTGGTCAGACGAGCGACCTGTACCTATGGGGCTACATTGCAGGGGGAAGATATCCATGCGATTGATTTCAAAGACCCTGCCTTGATTTTGTTTGGCAATGAGTCTACAGGGATTGCCCCGGAGTTGATCGAGCAGTTGGATCAGCAAGTGAAGATCCCCGCGTATGGTCAAGCGGAATCCCTCAACGTGGCAGTGTCTACGGCGGTGTTTTGTGATAATTTTAGAAGAGTACTGAAGAAAAGCTAAGACAACAATGAAAGAAGCACATATTGAATTGATCGAACGGTTTTACACCGCTTTTGCCAATAAGGATGTTGAAGCCATGTTGGCTTGCTACCACAGCGAGGTGCTGTTTCAAGACCCTGTGTTTGGGCACCTAGATCATGCGCATGTAAGTGGGATGTGGCGCATGCTGCTCCAGTCGGGTGTAGACCTCAAAATCAACCATGATCGAGTCCATGCGGATGAAGAAAAGGGGGGAGCGCATTGGGATGCAGTCTATCGATTTTCTAAGACGGGTCGTCTTGTGCACAACAAGATCGAGGCGACCTTTGGTTTTCGAGACGGGTTGATCGTCTCACATGTTGATCGCTTTGACTTGTACAAGTGGACACAAATGGCTTTTGGACCCTTAGGGTTTTCGATCGGTTGGACTCCATACTTCAAAAAGAAGCTAAGAGCCCAAGTCCGAAAATCCTTGGTTGACTTTATGAATCTTTCGAAGTAGTTCCCTCTGGGTCGATAGAGTCTTCGGGTTGATCAATGATACCTATCTCCCCGTTTTTGGAAAGCATAATGGCGATGGCACGTGTGTCTTCAAACTGACTAAAAACAATAATGAGCGTCGAAGTGATCGGGATGGATAGCAACATACCTGTGACTCCCCAAATGAATCCCCAAAGAGTCAGTCCCAGCAAGACAACCATCGGGCTTATGTTGAGCCGTTCGCCCATGATGCGGGGTTCGACGAGGTTGCCGACGAGTAGTTGTACGATCCCTACACAGGCGAGTACTGTGAAAAACATATTGAGTGTACCGAACTGCACCAAGGCAAATAGCCCTGGGAAAGCAGTCGCTACAATGGAGCCAATGGTAGGTATGAAGTTGAACAGGAAGATCAAAAAGGCCCAGAGAGCTGCCAGCTCAACTCCAAGAATGAGAAGAATAAAATAGCTCAAAATCCCAGTCAAGAAGCTAGTGAAGGTTTTGACTGACAAGTACCTGTCAAAGAGTAGTGTGATGGCTGTTCCGATTTTATGAATGGTAGCACCGCGAGAAGTCATGTTGAGCGTCTTCTTGATTTTCAAGTTGAATAGACTTTCTTCGAGAAGCAAAAAAATTACATAGATGACGATCATCAGAGATTTGCCAATCGCTCCTGCAAAGGAACCCGCGTACCCGATGATTTCATTTTTGTATTGATCAAACAGATGAACAAAACTCGTACTGATGTCTTCTTTAGTTCCTATCAGGCCCTCTAGTGCAACGAGTGCATCTTTGATGTGGTCTCTATACAGATGGATGTCGACAATCAGCTTTTGTAAGTTCGAAGCGATAATCTGAATGATCAAATACAGAATCAAAAATACAGTGATCGTACTGGTGGCAGTGATGAGCCATTTGGGCAATTTGATTTTGCCGATTTTGATTTTGGCAATGGTGTCCCGTAGTTTTTTAATCAGATACCAGATGAGTATGGCTATAGCAAATCCCTTGAGGAAGGTATCGAAGTAGATCAATGTCGCCAATAAAAAGACGAAGACAATGATCCAGTTGGCTGTGTTGGCCAAGGAGGCGTTTCTTTCGGTGATCATGGTGGGTTATCTCATTTTAGATCTTTTGACTAGGTAGGAGGACAATACGGTATCAAATCCTTGATGTATGTCGCAATCAATCAAGTCAATTTTTAGCTGAGAACATTTTAGTTTTAAGGTAGAGAGATGATCGCTCATCTGCTGATGGTAACTTTCTTTGACTTGGCTGGGACTCAGTTTGACTATCTGTCCACTTTCCAAATCTTCGAATTTGTAAGGTCGGTCTTCGAACTCGAAGTTGAGCTCGGTTTTGCCGTCATGGACATGAAACAGCAAGACTTCGTGCTTGTTGTGCTTGAGGTGCTGTAGTGCAGAAAAAGTTTCTGCACTTTGCTCTGGATCATCGAGCATATCCGAAAACAGAATCACCAATGACCGGCGAGGGATCTTGTCGGCGATCTCATGAAGGACTTGCGCAGTAGCTGTATGTTGTTTCGTAGGGCTTTTGTCAAATTGCCTCTGTAGCTCTTGGAGCAAATGATGGACATGTGATGCAGTTGACCGTACTTGAGACTGATAGGTGATGTGATCCGAAAAGGTAAACAGTCCTACTGCATCCCGTTGTTTGTGGAGCAGGTAGGATAGTGAGGCGCTTGCGAGGAGCGCAAAGCGGATTTTGCCAAAGCTGTCTCGAGGGTAGTACATAGACGAAGAAGTGTCCAGTATCAAATGACACCTTAGGTTGGTTTCTTCTTCAAATTTTTTGGTGTACAACCGGTCGGTTTTTGCATATACTTTCCAGTCAATATTTTTGGTGCTTTCACCGTAGTTGTACAGACTGTGCTCAGCAAACTCAACCGAAAATCCATGGTAGGGGGATTTGTGCAATCCTGTGACGAATCCCTCGACCATCTGCTTGGCCAGCAGTTCGATATTGATCGATTCTTTCAGCGAGTGGATGTCAATGTTTAGTTCCAATGGTAGTACAGTTTTATTCCAAATCTAAATTAGGAAGTATTCTAGTGAAGTTAGGAATAAATGTGCGATTTATGACAAATTAGCTAGGGTTTGGAGAGAGGAGACAAGGGGTGAAAATATGATTTTAGATTATCCTACAGCATTTGGATTTGTTAAATAATTTCCTTTATATTGAATGTTTTAGAAAATCAAACTAATCTATCTATCCGACGTGTCGGACACCAAAACAAACTGAAAAGTGGAAGAGAATAAAGACAACGAAAGAACTGAGATTTACTCAGAGAGAGTACGGGCAGGGAAAAGAACCTACTTTTTTGATGTGAAGGCGACCCGGTCGAATGACTATTATCTTACCATCACCGAAAGTAAAAGAAGATACAAGGACGATGGT
Organism: Reichenbachiella sp. 5M10; assembly: GCF_002742335.1. NCBI lineage: Bacteria > Pseudomonadati > Bacteroidota > Cytophagia > Cytophagales > Reichenbachiellaceae > Reichenbachiella > Reichenbachiella sp. 5M10. Next base: position 609,367 of record NZ_MDGR01000007.1, read on the forward strand.
TTTTTCTATGAAAAGCACAAAATATTTTTGTACAAAGAGGACTTCAATAAATTCGTCAAGGCGCTCAACGAGACTGTGGATCATATCAAAGATGAGTTGATGCCAGAGGTAGATTTTGACTCATTTGACAGTGAAGATGAGGAACAAGAAGAGAGAAAAGCGACTGTCGCTACGGGAGCAGACTCAGAATTAAACTGGGATTAAATTCACCTAAAAAAAACTGTAGAGCTCTTGGATACCCAAGGGCTTTTTTTATTTGGAATCATGATCAATCGTACTTTACTGACCATTCTAGTCATCACTTCCTTATTTGTATTTAGTGCATGGCTATTTTCAGATATATTCATGTATATCTGTATCTCGATTGTCTTGGCGACTATTCTTAGGCCTTTGACCAACTTCATCAGTCGGACATATATCTTTAGAGTCAAGATCCCACGTCTGGTTGCTGTGTTGGTGTCGTTTTGCACAGTGATAGGAGTCGTTGCGCTTTTCATGTTGCTGTTTATTCCATTGATTGTCGAACAGATCAATGTGATCTCAAGCATTAGTTTTGATGAAGTCTACACACATATGTCTCAGCCAGTGGTGACCGCTGAAAAGTATCTGATGGAGTTTAATCTCGTAGAGGCCGAAGATCATAGCCTCACACAGACCATCAAGACCTCTGTGTTGGCGGTACTCAAGGATATCAATTTTCAGAAAATACTCAATAACATTGTTTCCTTGACGGGAGGGGTGTTTGTGTCGTTGATGGCACTTGGATTCATTACTTTTTTTCTTCTGTTGGAAAACGGTATGTTGAGCCGATTGATGATTTCTGTCGTGCCCAATCAGTATTTTGAATTGTTCATTTCAGCCATTTATAAGATCGAACACCTCTTGTCCAACTATCTTATTGGTCTCTTGCTTCAGATGTTGTCTATTTTCTCAATTGCGGGGATAGGCTTGTCGATATTTGGGGTCAACTATGCTTTGACTATTGCTGTGTTTGCAGCGTTGGCCAATTTGATACCCTACTTGGGGCCTTTGCTAGGATCTACTTTTGGGATACTGGTAGGGATATCCACTAGCGGACATTTTGCACTGGACGAAGTGACTTTCATATTGATAGCCAAGATCGTGTCTGTATTTGCAGTGGTTCAAGTGATTGACAATGTAGTGCTACAGCCGATGATCTTTTCTAAAAGCGTCAAAGCTCATCCATTAGAGATATTTGTTGTTATCTTTGCGGCCGCTAGTTTAGCAGGGATTCCAGGCATGATTGCAGCCATTCCGACGTATACGATTTTGCGTGTTTCGGTGATGGAAATCAAGGATGGATTCAACAGTTATCAAGTTTTTCAAGCATCAAAATAATAAAATAAATGGGGTTGAAATGTGGGATCGTAGGGTTGCCTAATGTAGGGAAGTCTACTCTTTTCAATGCGCTATCAAATGCCAAAGCAGAAGCAGCTAATTTTCCTTTTTGTACAATAGAACCAAACGTCGGAGTGATCACTGTGCCTGACGAAAGATTGAAGATATTGGAAGGGTTGGTTAGTCCGCAAAAAGTATTGCCTACTGTGATGGAGTTTGTTGATATCGCAGGTCTGGTCAAGGGGGCCAGCAAAGGAGAAGGTCTCGGGAATAAATTTTTGGCAAACATCCGTGAAGTAGATGCCATCGTTCATGTCACGAGGTGCTTCAATGATGACAATATTGTCCATGTCGACGGGGTGGTCAACCCAGTGATAGACAAGGAAGTGATCGATACAGAACTACAGATCAAAGACCTCGAGTCAATTGATAAAAAAATAGATAAGAATGTAAAGCTTGCCAAATCAGGTGATGCCAAAGTCAAAGCATTAGTAGCGACTCTGCAAGAGTACAAGGAGCTGTTGGAGTCAGGTAAAAATGCACGTGCATTAGAATTGACTCCTGAGCGCAAGGAAGCCATTGCGGATTTACACTTGCTGACGGTCAAGCCGGTGATTTATGTAGCGAATGTAGAAGAAAGTGCTATATTGACTGGAAATGCCCATGTGGAGGCGCTCAAAGCGGCTGTAGCCGAAGAAGATGCAGAAGTCGTGATGGTGAGTGCGGCGATCGAATCTCAGATAGCCGAGTTTGATGAGCCAGAAGAAAAAGAGATGTTTTTGGGGGAGTATGGTTTGAAAGAGTCTGGATTGGATAAGTTGATTCGTGCGGCTTATGAACTGTTGGATTTGATTACTTATTTCACAGCGGGTGTGACAGAAGTGCGGGCTTGGACAATCAAGAAGGGGTGGAAAGCACCACAAGCTGCAGGTGTGATTCATTCGGATTTTGAGAAGGGCTTTATTAAAGCAGAGGTGATTAAAATCCCAGATTATGTGGAGTACAAGACTGAAAACGGGTGTAAGGAAGCTGGAAAGCTAGCCATCGAAGGAAAGGAATATGTCGTGAAGGATGGCGATGTAATGCATTTTCGATTTAATGTATAAACGGAAACACGCGAAGAGTTGTGAAAGCGCAGGAGGTGTTCTTGCGCTTTTTTTGTGAGATAGCTAGTGGACTATGCTAGAGATAGACTAGATCACGTCTGTGAATTTGGGGATTAAGATCAATATTCGACATTCATTATTCCAATTTTTAATTTCAAAGATCCATACTGGGTAGTTCCTGCTTGTACCTATTAGGGTGGAGGGTAGGTACAAGCACTGGGAGCGTACCTCACCTTCAGCGTGACGCGCTTTTATTGGCCAAGTATTTTTGCATCTACGAAGAAAATCGATTCGATCTCAATTTCGTGATCTGACTCGATGGTTTCGTCTGTATTTGATTTCATTCTGAGTTGGAAGGAGTCTTGGAGGAGGTATTCTTTGAGGTTTACTCCTGTCGTCTCCAAGGAGATGGTGCTGCCAGCGTCTGCGGGAACTTCTTCCAAGTAGGCGATCTCAATCTCATCAAGCTCATCGGCTTTGATGAACAATTGCACTGATTCGAGAAATCCAAAATCTCCAGAAGTGGGAGATTGAATGGTTAAGGTCATTTCATCGAGACGAATTTCTTCAACGAGGTTTTTACTGGTGTTGTTGCCGGCAAAACTCGATTCTGTGTTTGACTCTATCGAAGGAGTCGATAGGTCTATAGGGAAGTCTACGATGGTACTGGACTGTACAGTGACAGATTCCGTGTACTTCATGTTGAATTGGGTGAGCTTGTCGATTTCGTCACAAGCGAAGGCTATCAATGATAGTAAAGAGAGTAAAAGTAGTGTGTGTTTCATGGGTTGTCTATTTGCTCTATGTGTGTGAACGAATTAGAAGGAATAAAAGTATGTTGACCAGGTGGTAGATTTTACGGAGCTGGTCAAGAAAAAACCATGCCGATATTTACACGAGACAGGAGTGTGTACGCTGTTTGTTTTGTGTTTTTGGTGACAGAGACAAGTATGAATCATGGGGATATCGGTGTGAAGGTAGGCGTGTCGGTCACTTGCTCCGTGTACGAACACTGAGAGTTTAAAGGCAGATATTTAGAGAAGTGTATTTTCTTTTATTTAGAACACTTCTATTTTATTGGCGATGAAATATTCTACGTAGTTATTTGTAGGTAATTCACTCGAAATGCCTTTATTATTTTTTACTTTTGCGACCCAAAACAAGCATTTTGTACCCAAAATACAATTGTTAATTTTTAAAATGGAACACGAGCAATTGGGTCTTTGGTCTAGATAAGATCAAAAACCGCTAGAATTTCTTCGATTCATACAAGAAACAAAGGAATCTTGCTGTATATGCTACGGCGCTATATGCTCGGCTTTACTATTGAAAAGCTTCAAAAAATATGAATACTTATTACAACGATTACATCAAGGAAATCGCAGAAAGAAAAGAGCAAGGACTACACCCTAAGCCAATTGACGGTGCTGATTTACTAAGCGAAATCATTGGCCAAATCAAAGAGGTGGACAATGCGAACCGCAAAGATTCTCTTCAATTTTTTATTTATAATGTTTTGCCAGGCACCACAAGTGCGGCGGGTGTTAAAGCAAAATTCTTGAAGGAGATCGTTCTAGGCGAATCTGTTGTAGAAGAGATTACACCTGCTTTTGCGTTTGAATTGTTGTCTCATATGAAGGGAGGGCCTTCTATTGAAGTGTTGCTTGATTTGGCTTTGGGGGATGATGCTTCTATTGCAGCAGAAGCAGCAAAAGTCTTGAAGACGCAAGTCTTCTTGTATGACGCAGATACTGAGCGTCTAGAGGTCGCTTTCAAAAGTGGGAATGCAGTTGCCAAAGAGATTTTGGAGAGCTATGCCAAGGCTGAGTTCTTTACCAAACTTCCAGATGTAGAGGAGGAAATTGAAGTTGTGACTTTCATCGCAGGGGTAGGTGATATTTCTACGGATTTGCTTTCTCCGGGTGGTGACGCGCACTCTAGGTCGGATCGAGAGCTGCACGGTCAGTGTATATTCGAGCATAACAAAACGATGCAAAGCGAGCTTGCTGAATTGAAAGCGCAGCACCCTGACAAGCGTGTCATGCTCCTTGCAGAGAAAGGTACCATGGGGGTAGGTTCATCTAGAATGTCTGGTGTCAACAACGTAGCGTTGTGGACAGGAATCCAAGCGAGTCCGTATGTGCCATTTGTCAATATAGCACCGATCATCGCAGGTACGAATGGCATCTCTCCGATTTTCTTGACTACTGTAGGAGTCACAGGGGGAATCGGGATAGATCTCAAAAACTGGGTCAAAAAGACAGATGCCGAGGGCAATGTGATAATGGACGCTGATGGAGAACCCGTGTTGGAGGAAGCGTATTCTGTAGCTACAGGTACGGTACTTACCATCAATACTAAGAAGAAAAAACTCTACAACGGCGACAAAGAGTTGATGGATATCTCTGCGTCATTGACGCCACAGAAAGTTGAGTTTATCAAGGCGGGAGGATCATATGCTATTGTATTTGGTAAAAAGATTCAAACGTTCGCAGCGAAGACCTTAGGTGTAGAAGCTCCGACAGTATATGCTCCGTCCAAAGAGATCTCTCATGAAGGACAGGGGCTGACGGCTGTAGAAAAAATATTCAATAAGAATGCCGTGGGTACAACCCCAGGGAAAGTGTTGCACGCTGGATCGGATGTCCGAGTAGAAGTAAATATCGTAGGGTCACAGGATACTACGGGACTCATGACATCACAGGAGTTGGAATCTATGGCGGCTACCACGATTTCACCAATCGTCGATGGAGCTTATCAGTCGGGATGTCACACCGCATCTGTTTGGGACAAGAAGGCCCAAGCGAACATCCCTAAGTTGATGAAGTTCATGAATGACTTTGGTCTAATCACTGCACGTGACCCGAAAGGAGAATACCATGCAATGACTGATGTGATTCACAAGGTGCTCAATGACATTACAATTGATGATTGGGCAATCATCATCGGTGGGGATTCTCATACTAGAATGTCGAAAGGGGTCGCATTTGGTGCTGACTCAGGTACGGTGGCCCTTGCATTGGCTACTGGCGAAGCTTCTATGCCTATCCCAGAATCTGTGAAGGTGACATTCAAGGGAGAGATGAAGAGCTATATGGATTTCCGTGATGTAGTACATGCTACCCAACAGCAAATGCTGAAGCAATTCGGTGGTGAGAATGTATTCCAAGGTAGAATCATCGAGGTACACATCGGGACATTGACAGCTGATCAAGCATTTACCTTTACGGATTGGACGGCCGAGATGAAGGCCAAAGCATCTATCTGTATCTCTGAAGATGAGACATTGATCGAATCGCTTGAGATCGCGAAAGGTAGAATCCAGATCATGATAGACAAGGGAATGGACAACAAGAAGCAGGTCCTCAAAGGCTTGATTGATATCGCGAATAAGAGAATCGCAGAGATCAAATCAGGCGAGAAGCCAGCGCTTACTCCAGATGCCAATGCGAAGTATTACGCGGATGTCGTGGTGGATTTGGATCAGATCATAGAGCCAATGATTGCTGACCCTGACGTGAACAATGATGATGTGTCTAAGCGATATACGCATGATGTAATCCGACCATTGTCTTACTATGGAGGAGACAAAAAAGTAGACCTTGGTTTCATTGGATCTTGTATGGTACACAAAGGAGATATGAAGATTTTGGCGCAGATGTTGAAAAACATCGAGTCGCAACAAGGGAAAGTGGAGTTCAATGCGCCCCTCGTGGTAGCGCCTCCTACATACAATATCGTCGATGAGTTGAAGGCCGAAGGTGATTGGGAAGTGCTACAGAAGTATTCAGGTTTCGAGTTTGACGACAATGCTCCAAAAGGCGCTGCGCGTACCAAATACGAAAATATGCTCTATTTGGAGCGTCCAGGGTGTAACCTCTGCATGGGTAACCAAGAAAAGGCTGAGCCAGGAGACACTGTGATGGCAACATCTACACGATTGTTCCAAGGAAGAGTGGTGAAGGATTCGACGGAGAAAAAAGGAGAGTCGTTACTTTCTTCTACGCCAGTGGTCGTACTTTCAACCGTATTGGGTAGAACGCCAAACTTAGAAGAGTACGAAGCAGCTGTACAGGGAATTAACTTGACGAAGTTCAAACCATCGCACAAGTTGTTGGCGAACTAGTAGATATAATTGGATAACATGAAGAGACTGTTCTTTTCCGATAACCTCGGAAGAGGGCAGTCTTTTTTGTTTAGCTCAACTTTACTATTGCTCGTTGTATTCTCTCCCCATTATTGGTGAAATCCCAAAATCACCATTTTTAGTGATTCATTAGGTAGATAGATTTTATTACTTGCATCAGAGATAATCGAAGATTGTCGATGAGAAAGTGACCAAGTGAATAACTAGAACATGACTAAACCAGCACGAGAAAAACTAGCCGACAAGACAAGAGATATAGATTTAGACAAAAATTTTGATCAGTACTTGGAGTGGCTCCCGCTCTACCTGACACAGGTCGATCAGGCGGAGGAAGTGCTGCAGAAGCCGTCAGAGCCATTGGACCCTGAGCTGCTGGAAATGGCTACTAGCATCAAGAACCCCGAAGGGCTTATTGCCTATTTCGAGGAGCTGTATGCTGTGCCGATCGTTCGTTTTCAAAACGAATACTGGTTGGCAGCCATCGAACACTTAAAAGACAACCTTGCTGAGGAGGAGCGTAAAAAATTCTGTGCCCCCATCATCGCATTTGTAGTGACGCATGATAGAATACGTGATACGATACGCAACAAGCTGTCGGAAGTCTTCTCTCTCTCTCAATTTGCTTATTCTGCAGAAGCAGAGTGCTTGGGGCAAGAAACGGGCATCAATTACCGACAAAACATTGCTGGGACGAGAGCAGTTGACATCTATCTTAAGGCTTTTGATTACAGCTCTTACCCTGAAGAAAAAGTGGATGATCTACTGACTGTACTCCTGGCTCCAGGAGATTATGATGGCAAGGACATCAGTACCAGGGAAAAGATCATGGTCGAGTCTGCAAAATGTGAAAGAGATAGTTATCTACAGATCCCGGAGGGTTACAGGACGATCTACGCCTGGCAAAGGCTGGCGCATTATTATCTCCATCTGGAAGGAGCACACCCTTGCAGTGAGTTGGTGGATCAGGCCTTGACTTTTTTTCCTGAGAATGAATACCTGTTGTTTTTGAAATATAGCTTTGAGCTGGACCGAAGACAGGATATGTCTGCCCTCAGGGATGATCTGATTTCGAAGTTACAGGTCCATCCCCATTATCTCAAACTGCTGTTGGTACTAGGTAAGTCAGCGTTGAAGTCAAGGGATTTCTCTACTGCCCAGCGAATATTCGATAAGCTGTCTCAAATCGACCCCATGCACATGGACTACCGACTGGGGAGTATATTGGCCAAAACGACCGCTTCACTGGAGGTCAAGTCAAAAGATCCATCGCTGATGTTATATTCTGAGCGACAGTATTGGTTGTTGGCCTTGAGTAGCTACTATGCACGAGAGCATGGTTGTAGAGAGGATATACTTTTTCCCTATGGGATGAAGGACGAAGCAACCATCGAAAAGGCACAGGCCAAACTGCGATACAGTTTCAATTTCGACGGTGCTTACTATCTTGAAGTGGTGTATGAGGATATAACTAACCGTCGTAGTACGGACCATGCTATGCAGCAAGGACTATACTTAAGCTATGAAGAGCAGTATGATAAGATGCAGGAGTTGCGAGGAGAGCATTATTACGATGAGGCCAAGCGTGTGGCAGACTGTATGCCGTGGCTCAAGAACCTGATACCTAGCCATAATCTGCCCTACTTGGCTTGGCTCATTCGAATGGCAGCCAATGCGGACTATCTCAGCGAGGAGGAGGCTTGGCAAAAACTGGAAGAGATAGGAGCATTGGTGGAGGAGAGAGAGAACTCTTGGGATAGCTTTCTGCGTACGCACCTGACCAAGTTGCAACAAACCAAATTGCCCACGCCAGATGAAATGCAACCAGTGGTCGACAACATGCTACTTCTTCTGAGCAATGAGTCTTCCTTGATCAGAAGGGTTTCTTGGCCCAAATGAGGTGTATTAAAACAGTAAAAACGATCAAAAATTGAATTCGACAGTGGACAAAGAAACCAATTGCCTGGCATCCATTCAGGCGGAATTGCAACACACAGATCCTGATCAGGAGATCGATACATTTGTGAAACTGCTATGTCAGTATCAGGTCAAAATCAAGGGGCAAGACAAGGGTGCCAGGCCCACTGAAGGCCTTAGGGCGGCTATCATGATCGATGCGATTCATACCCCAGACCAACTCATTCATCAGATGCATACGGTTTATTCTGACCTGACAATTCGCTTTGATTTTGCTCAATGGGAGGCACTTGTACAGAATGTCATAAAACATGCGGAGGGTAATTTGCAAAGCTACTGCTTGCCGATAGCACAGTTTCTACAAGGCCATTCTTTTCTTTTGTCGGATGTTTTTTTGTTGATTAGAAAGAGTTTTCCCTGGGACAAGTGGTACGATTCACCTGATTGGCGGGTGTGGTGCCAGGAAGATCAGCAGACGACCCGTTTTGTGCGTGAGGTCTTAGAGCAGGGCAATCTCGAACTGGATTTGCTGATTCAGAGTATTCCTACGGAAGGGTGGGAATCCAAAGGAATGGATGATTTGCTAGAGATCATTTTGCATGGGAGTGTGCTGTGTCGTCAGGGGCAAGATCAGGAGAGTTTTCAGATGCTGTCTCGCACCCCCGCTGAGACTCGTCCGGTAGTGGTTTGGCAGAGAATGATGGAGTTAGTCTACCGCGCCAGTGTGACATATGGTGTGGAGCACGCGCAGGCTTTGTTTCCACAGGTGATGGCAGAGGCGATGATTTATTATCCTGAGGATGAGGGATTACTGTTTTTGCAAAATTCTTTTCGCTTTGAGACACGCCCTACCTTCGAGACCAAAGAGGAGATCATTAAAACTTTGAAAAATCACCCTGAGCATGAGAGACAGATGTTTCTTCTGGGCAGGTGCTATTTGCGAACCAATCAAAATCAGCAGGCCTATAAGCTGCTGCAGCAATTGGCTGACCGACACCCTCTCAATCTGGACTATGCAAGTTATGCGGCGCGAGCTTTGGATGCTGTACTGAGTCAGCCTGTCGATCAGGCGGATAAGCGTGTTTATCTGGAGCGAATGCTACAGCAGTTGGAGTTAGAGATCTACGAGTTGATCGAGATACCTGATTCGCTTGCTGATGATCCTGACATCATGGCATTGAAGCATTATGCGTATTCAGCTTCCCGAAGACATATGCAGGGAGGGCATGAACCTACTTATTACCCGCAAGATACCAAGAAGGCCATGGAGATGGCTCAGGATGGTGATGTACAGGTTTTTCTCTATTGGAAGTATCGCAGTACTTTCGGTACATTGGATGATCTTTTGGAGATTCACGACTTGGTACTCGACTATTTCGAAGAGTTTCCAGAGCGCTACGAGACCGCATTTGCTGCTGGGGAGTTGCATCTGGCGCAGGGGAATAACGAACAGGCTTATGCGTGTTATGACATGTCCAGTCAGCTCAATCCAGAGTACATCTTTAACTATCTGGGAAAGGCTCGCGCAGCATTGCGTATGGGAGATCACGAAAAATGCCTGGCAGCCGGGCGCGTGTACGTCCATAGCATGAATTATTGGCGTCAGGGGCATTATTGCATAGGCAAGAGTTACTTCGATCACAAGGAGTACAAAGAGGCCTACGGTAGTTTCAAATGGATGGTGCAGCTCGAAGGAGGAAAGCCCAGTATTCACGATCAGTACCTGCTTGTGGCTTCCTTGCGGAATTTTCTCCTGGAGCTGCCCGAGGCGGACCGCCTGAGCTACATCAGTAGCATAGATGAGGGGCTTCAGCTTTTTGATGACTTGCCAAAGCAGGAAGAATTCGTAGAAAACAATGAAGGCAGTGGAGCCTATCTGTACGCCAGTGAAATCTGTGAAATGGCCGGCTATGCTGAGCGAGGACTGCAATACATCGATCAGGTGGTTCACTATTGGCACGGCAAAAACATCATGGTGAACAAGGAGCAGGCTTGGGTCAAAGTCCGACTGCTTCGTTTGCTCAACCGCTACCACGAAGCACATGCCTTTTTGGAGGAGCATATCAATGACCTCAAACACTTAGGTGAAAAGCCAGAGGAGATCGCACACTTCGAGCCCCTATTGGCCGAGATCGCCAAACAGCTCGAATCAGAAACCGAACTCAGCGGTAAATTGCGCAGTTTGATCAGGCAGTCTGCCGAAGACCCTGCGCGCTGGCGTGCGACTTATCAGCAGATGATGTTCCATGCGATGATGAGCAAGGAGTTCCCCGTCATGCTAGCGACAGGTACCCGCTATTTCGAGCTTTATCAGGAGCCAGGAGAGGACGATGTGTTCATGGCTTTTTGGCTGGCCGATGCACATGTCAAGACCGAAAACCCCGAAAAGGCCAAAGCCTACTGGAAACGCTGCTTAGAAGCAGGCGCACTATTTCCATACAAGTACGGCAACCTGATCAGTATGGCTCAAATGAAACTCAACCCGCTCAATTAACGAACTATGGTATTCAAATACGAAAACCCCGACCAACTCAGTGAGAAACAGCTTTGGCTCTTGGGCACCTCGGCCATGCTGGCTCAGCTCAACGACCAGAGACACGACACGATCAATCCAAAGGGAGATTATACACATCCTGAGTTGGTCGAAAACATCCAGCATGTACTCACTCGCGACTGGGAGATCAGCAACCTAGCCGACCTGAGCGATACAGTCAAGTACCTGCACGAGAAAGTGACCTTGGCACAGGACCAGCATAGTTGGCAGGTGCTGAGTCGATTGGAGCTAGAATCCGCCGCTCAGAATGATTCCATTGGTTCCTACAGAAATGTGATGGACATGATAAAAAACTATCGTGCATACGAGCGATCCAGTGATTTTGCATGGCACTACGGTCGCTGTACCTGGCTCATTCGTATGTCTTACTTTCTCGATTATATCAACGAAGCAGAGGCGTGGGCATTGATGGAAGATAACGGGCAAAAGATCAAGGAGCGTTTTTCGTCTTGGGCTGACTTTGGACTGTCTTATATGATGGGAGCGCAATACTGGAAGCGAAATAGCTATACTCCCGATGCAGTCTATCGCTACAAAAGGCAATACTTGAGCCTGATGACCCATCAGGACTCGCCATGGAAGAATATACCTTGGGAGGTGGAGGTTTAAGCGTAAAGAGTAACCAATTTCTAAAATCCTGACAGGTCTAAAGCAGCTGTGTAATGTCCTATATGAATGTAACCATACCGCCCTACGAATCGATAGTCCATGTGGACTACTGGCAGCCTCCACAGCCTAGTAGCCTGATGCTGACTTTGAAAGACGGGGAAGGAAGGGAACATCCTATTGATTTTCTACCCACTTTCGATTCTGCGGATCGCGACTATCCCGAAGAGTGGATGCGCTTGCGTAGGGTGTTTGTGGATAAGTACCGGATGAAAGTTGATTCGGAAGAAGAGAAGGCAGTGGTAGAGCTCCTTCGACAGTTGGTCGATGGAGGCCGTCTGGGGGATGAAAAATATGTAGGGGCTAAGATGGCCCGGGAGTGCTTACAATATTTTGACAAAAGATGAGAACACAAATTAAAGAGGCAATTGCCCAATTGGAGACCGATGAGGACATCAAAGTGCTGTTTGCGGTAGAGTCGGGCAGTCGTGCCTGGGGCTTTGCTTCACGGGACAGTGACTGGGATGTGCGCTTTGTTTATATCCGCAGACCAGCGTGGTACCTGTCCATAGTGGCCGGGCGAGACACGATCGAAAGAATGCTGCCCGATGACTTGGATATGGCAGGATGGGATTTGCAAAAGGCCCTATTGCTCTTTCATAAATCAAACCCCTCGTTGATCGAATGGATCAAAAGTCCCATCGTGTATTGGGAGCAGTACGGTACCATGGATCGGCTCAGGGAGCTAGCCGCAGACTATTTTAGTCCCAAGGCCAGTATGTACCACTATTTGCACATGGCTGAGCGGCATTACGATGATTATCTGCAGGGGGATAGCGTAAAACTCAAAAAGTATTTCTATGCACTGCGCCCGATACTGGCCTGTCGCTGGATCGAGCAGCGAGGCAGTTCTGTGCCGATGGAGTTTGAGCAGTTGGTGGAGGATCAGGTGTCAGATCCGAAATTGAAGCAAGTCATCGCCGAACTCCTCGAACGAAAGATGGCAGGAGACGAGCTCGATCGGGCAGAGCCTATTCCTGTTCTTCAGAACTTTATTTCTTCCGAAATCGCTCGATTGAATGGACTGGATACCCATGAATTCAAAGCGCACGATGTGCAAACCCTAGACCAACTATTTTACCAAAGCCTGACTGAAGTGTGGGGATTAAAACTGAACGCTTAGTCATGGAAGTCACCCAACAGCAAGTACAGGATGAATTTGAGCATTTCGATAGCAATGCTTTCCTCTGGAAAGCAAAGGGATTGATGGCTGATAAGAGATTGTTGCAGCGTACGGCGCGGCATGCGATTTTTGAGATTGAGCCTTTTGCTTTCGAACTGGGCAATCAATATGTCGGGGATATCAGTAACCTGCTCATCGATGACATCACTGACTACAATCCAACGGAAGACAAACTTTATTTTCATTGGCTCGACCCAAATAGCCGAAAAATCATCTTTAGGCGGTATCAGCTAAGCTCGGATACGTCCTATGATACGATTTTTGAGTATCATCAGGACTATTTCAAAAGTACCACGCACTACTGTGGCACTGCTGGAACGAAACTGATATCGATAGATTATTTGGTTTTCAGTCAAGGTCAACCCGACTACTATCTGGAGGGGTTGGAATATGGCGTGACCCAAAAGAAATATCATCTGGAAGCAGGGGTGCTCACAGGTTTTACAGAATACAGGGACAATGCAGATGCCGAACCATTCGCGTACACCTTTCACTATCTGCCTGGGAGCAGCGTGCTGGAGCGCATCACGTACACACGAAAAAGTGAAGACCGTATTCGTCTCGCGTATGAGCGATTGGGACCTGATTTCTCAATGGAGCAAACACTAGAAGCTATCGAAGAGCATTTTGTCGAGGACATTACCCGTCAGATACAAGAGAAAGTTCGCATTAGCGAAGACAAGGTCTACTGTCTGCTACTGGAGTACGGGATGCAGCATGCCTTTCCTCCTGCGGTTGCTATTGGTTTGGAGAGGGAGCGTGATACCGAGTACCTGACTGGCGCGCCAGATATGAAGTATTTCACGGAAGAAGATACCCTCGACATAGACCTGTATTCGGAAATCCTTGAGACCTTGTATCTGCGAGTGGATCAACAGCGCAGATTTATGGAAGTCCCCGAAGACGAATGGATCGAGTGGAGTGGAACCGTAGAACAGCTCTATCTCCGCGTCTGCAAGCGACTCTATCATATGGATTTTTCTAGAGCATTTGAGAAAACGGATGACTTCATCGTCTACAACTGCGAGATAGATACCTGGACCGCCGAGGCAATGCATGAAGAAATGATGGCGTATAAGAAAAGTTTGAATTTGAAATGACAGACATACAGCAGCGCATAGAAGAAGCCCAACGGCTGGAGAATTTCAACGGCCTGGATCGACTGTTTGAGGAGTTGAGGGAAAAGGGCACGCAAGAAGAAAAGGACGCGCTGGCAGATGCCTATATGAGTATCTTCTCGCAGTGTCAGTATGACTATGCTTGTGGCAAGTTCAACGAGAGGGAGGACGTCTTGCTGTTGCTGGATTGGGTGGACAAAATGCGGGCATTGTCTGTGGAGATGTCCCACTATTACTATTTTTTGGCCCATGTGCACAATATGTTGTCGGAAGTGAGTGACGATCCAGAGGAAAAACGGGAATGGGCAGATCAGGCCATAAATGATTTCAAACGACAACTGATCCAGACACCAGAGGATAGTGATGTGCTGGAAGACATCGCCAAGAGCCTTTTTCGGGTATGCCAAATCAAAGGACAATTCCCTAGGGAGGAAATGATGGAACTGCGAGAATACTTGCTGTCTGCGCTGATGCTGGAGCGTAAGCGAGACGACCAGCCGGGGTTCTATGGATTCAAAGGCTCGGCTATCCACAGCTATCTGATCACCAGCTACGAACTCTTGCTGGATCCGACCAGTCGCAGGTATCATGACGAGTTTTTGCAAGCCATGCGTGACGCACTCATGCCTCATGTTCAAAAGCACAACCCTATGGTTGGCTATCATTGGGTGGATACCCTGCTGCGAATTGCCCGTTGGTCGGTAGATAGAAAGGGCATTCCTGCTAGTTTCATAGACGACATGACAGAGAACCTCACCAAAGACCTCAATTTGCTGATTCCTCATTTGCAAAAACTGATACTAAAGGATGAACACTTTCTCTCTGCATTGGGGCATTTGTTTCGCCAATTGGCAACTCCTGATCAGTCTATGGCTTACCTCGATCAGGCGATTGACTACTATCAACAGGCATCTGGTCTAAATCGCAAAGATTGGAATGCTCCCTATCTGGCAGGAAAGGCGGCATGGAATAAATATCTGTGGTTGCTGGAGAAGGGAGAACAAGAAATGGCAAAAGTGGCACTGGCACAGGGGCAGGAAATTCTCTACAGAGCAGAAGCCAACGTAGAAGATTTTCAGTTGAGCCTCCTTCAAGGAGAGTTGTGTTATGCCTATGCACGCGATTTTGAGAAATTTTCAAATTGTGGTACGCTCGAAAAAGCCAAAGCACACCTCGAAAAAAGCATAGATCTGGGGCAGCAGCATTATACCCAGCCTTATTATGAACTGGCTCGCGTACTGCTAAGGCTGGAGGGCAGTGAGGCTTGTCTCGACTCTCTTCGAATATGTCGTGGAATTTTCTCCAGCGAATACCATACCCATGATTTTAGGGAAATAATGGACGCACCAGAGTTTGAGGAACTAAGAGAAGAAATTATAAAAATCAAAAACGAAACAATCAACTAATGACTGAGGGAAAGATCAAAAAAGAATTTGAGCAGCTGGATATCGAACGGTTTCGGGCCACTGCGGCTGAAATAACGGAACGGGAAGACTTGACCCAAATGTCGGCCAAGCACTACCTCTACGAGATAGAACCGTTCTTCATGGAGCACAATAATGAAGTGACAGACCCTAACAAATCCTACTTGATTTTCGGAGAAGAGGATTTCGATCCCGTTACAGATGATCTTTACTATCACTGGGTGGATATGCAGGAGAGAAGGACGCTTTTTCGCCGATGGTATTTGGGGGCCGACACGAGTTATGACACGCTGTTTGAATACCACGATGACTACTACAAGAGTACGACGGTATTTTTCGGACCAGATCAGGTGAAGCCGATCAAGATCGCCTACATCTATTTCCAAGACGGTTTGCCTCAGACCTATCATGAAGCGATCGAACACGGCGCAGTGACTAAGACCTATCGTGCTTCGAACGAGGGGCAGCTGCTCGGGTATGAGATGAAGTCGGCTGAACAAAACTGGACGGTAGATTTCGAATATGATGAGTCTGGTGAAGTATTGGAGCGCATCTTGCAGCTCCATATTGCCAGCGGTAGCGAAGTGCAGCTATTCAAACGGCCGGACGAAAGTCAAACTACTGAGTCAGTATTGGCGGAGGCCGAAGAGGTTCTCTATCTGGAGATCACCCGACAGATGCAAGCGTCCCTGCGCATCACTGACGAAAAGATCTATTGCATCCTCTTGGAGTACTGCATCCAAGGAGCGATACCGCCTACCATAGGGATAGGTCTGGAGTCAGAGTACGATGCGGATTGTATGTTGGGCGCTCCCGATATGAAATATTTTTCGGAAGATGATGACTTGCTACAGGTCAGCTTCGACCACTCAGTCATCCAGGATGCTGACAACTATATCCGAAGAGAATATGACGAGATGGATATGAGCGACTATGATTACAGCGGTGCTAGTGACAATGCTGATAGTCATTTTATACGTTGGGAAAACAAAGTCAAAGCCATGTATCTGCGTCTCTGTCAGCGACTCTACGATACGGACTTCTCTGCCAGCTTTGAGCGTACGGACAATTTCATCGTCTATGCCTGCGATATCGATGCGGTGAATGACGATGAATTTTTAGCAGAGATGGAAGCTTACATCCAGAACAAAGCCTAATGGAGCATGACGTTAGCAGCCTTATCCACAGCATTTAGTCAATTGGGTGAACCCTTTGATGCATTAAAAGAAGAAACGCTGGCGCAGGTTGGTTTAGTCAAAGTCCAAGCCAAAAATCCAGTCTATGACATTGAGCCATTTGCGACAGAGCACCAACAGCAGACGTTCAAGGGAGTGGATCGTGAGGGGTGTTTTAGTATGGACGAAACAGGCTCCGAGTATGGAGGTGCCTATACTTTTTGGATCGAAGAGGGTTTGCGCAAGCCCGTGTTTCGCCGCTGGCATCTGCGTGCCGACATTTACTTCGAGTCGGTTTATGAATATGGGGCCTCATATATCAAAAGTACGACGATTATCCCCTCTATGCTATTCTCAGCATGTTTTTGCAAATGTACAATTACCAATACATGATCGAGCGAGCGACGAGTAAGTGAACCGAATCAACGGGTATTACTTGGTTATGCCAAAGTAAAACTTGGGTAAACAGCATTCTTCGCTCCTATGAAAAGTCCTCTATGTCTTTTTGTGCTTTTGTCGAGATTCGGTTACCTTTCTTTTTCTAGAAACTGTTTGGGGGGCTGTTCCTAGGCAAGCGACCTTCGGGGAGAAGTGAATTTTGGACCTTTACCCCTTGGGCCCCTGTCAGACGAACCGAAACCCCTTTTATACAAAACCATCGTACAAATGACTGATCCAACTTCATATTTGTTTTTTACAGGAAAAGGAGGCGTGGGAAAAACTTCTTTGGCCTGTGCAACAGCCGTTGACTTGGCAGATGCAGGAAAAACCGTATTACTCGTAAGTACAGATCCTGCATCTAATCTAAAAGATGTTTTAGACAGCCCAGTGGATGAAACGATCCAAACGATACGTGGGGTGGACAATCTTTATGCTATTAATATTAATCCCGAATTTGCGGCCGAAGAGTATCGAAGAAGAGTCATAGAACTTATAGAGGGCATGGCTACAGAAGCAGAAATCAACAAAATCAGAGAAGACCTTTCGGGAGCTTGTACCACAGAGATCGCTTCTTTTGATGAGTTTTCGCGCTTTGTGTCTAGCGAATCCGAAGGAGAAAAATTTGATGTCATTATTTTCGACACTGCACCCACGGGGCATACCTTGCGATTGCTCGAGTTGCCTGCGGCTTGGTCTAGTTTTACAGACGAAAATCCCGACGGTGCTTCTTGCCTTGGTCCAACCTCTGCACTTAAAAGTGGAAAAGCAAGGTATCATTTGGTTGTAGAAAGGTTGCGAGACGCTAAGCTGACGACCTTTAACCTTGTCTCGAGAGCAGAAAAAGCCTCTTTGAAAGAAGCCGCTAGGACAAGCAAGGAATTGAAGGAGTTGGGAATGACCAATCAACGGTTGCACATTAATGGGGTTTACAAAGCCATAGACAAACAAGATCCACTTGCAATTAGGATGGAGGATATGGCAGCCGAACAACTCCAAACGATTCCTCAGAACTTGGGCGGGTTGCCATTCACAAGCTATCCACTTTTACCTTACAACGTACTGGGTATAGAAAAACTGCGCTCACTGTTCGATAGTGCATTGCAAAGAACAATTTCAGAAAAGATCGTTGCAGATGTCGCGGTATCTCCATCCGGTCTAAAAGGAATCGATCGCTTGGTTGCCGAACTTTGCCAAGAGCAGCAAAGTGGCCTTGTCATGACTATGGGTAAAGGTGGGGTAGGCAAAACCATCGCCGCATCGGCCATTGCTGTGTTGTTGGCAAACAAAGGCTTTGAAGTCTTGTTGACCACTACAGATCCTGCCGCGCATATTCAGGATTTTATGGATCAATTGGGCGAAATCCCCAAAACACTGACGGTAGAACGCATAGATCCTAAGGTAGAAACACAGCGCTATATGGAAAAGGTTTTGTCACAAAAAGGAAAGGGGAAATCGGAAGAGGCTAAAAAACTAATTCAAGAAGATTTAAAGTCCCCTTGCACTGAAGAAGTAGCCGTTTTTCATGCTTTTTCTAAAGCCATCAGTATGGCAAAAAGACAGTTTGTGGTCATGGATACCGCACCTACGGGGCACACCTTGTTGTTGCTCGATACGGCCGGAAGCTATCATAGAGACATCATGCGAAATAACCTGAACATGAGGCGCATAAAGACACCATACATGTCTTTGCAAGATCCCAAGCTAGCCAAGACCATTCTCGTGTCATTGCCCGAAACAACTCCAATGCGCGAAGCAGTTGCCCTGCAAGAGGACCTGAAAAGAGCAGGGATAAGTCCTTACGCTTGGTTAATTAACCAAAGTCTTTCTATGCATTCGGGTATTTCAGATCCTTTGTTGAAAAGTAGAGCCAGTAATGAAACGGACGTTATACAGGCCATTCAGTCCAATCATGCCCAGAGAACCTTTGGGATTCCATTTGTCGCAGATAAACAATTGCTTCCTGCCTTGTTAGAGGGATATTATGAATACTCAGAATAGTGGTGTTTGAATTCGTCAGGAGAAAATCAAAAATGACGAATGGAGTATTATGAAGATCGTCTCAACGCAAAGAGCCCTATTTGGACAGCCTATTTATACGAATGAACAGAGGTAGGATTTCACCTTAGGGTATGCACAGAGTGGAAAATCATGGAGGTTTGGTCTGACCACCTTTTTGGAATCATTTTTTTAGTTGTCGTATCAATAACTACCTTAATAAATTATCGTTTATTAAATTGAACATTAATTAGGACGAAAAAAAACACATTCTATGGCATTTGATCTCGATATGATAAAAAAGGTCTATTCTCAAATGGGGGATAGAATCAACAAGGCGAAGGAATTGACTGGTAAACCATTGACTCTTTCGGAGAAAATCCTCTATTCGCACCTCTATGATGGAGGTCCGACGGAGACGTATACGAGGGGGGAATCTTATGTGGATTTTGCGCCAGATAGAATCGCCTGTCAGGATGCGACCGCTCAGATGGCGTTGTTGCAGTTTATGCAGGCAGGAAAGCTCAAAGTAGCTGTGCCCACGACGGTACACTGTGATCACCTGATCCAAGCTAAAATTGGTGCAGCTGCAGATTTACAAAACGCAATCAATACCTCTAACGAGGTATTCAATTTCCTTGATTCGGTATCGAGCAAGTATGGCATAGGTTTTTGGAAGCCAGGAGCAGGTATCATCCACCAAGTGGTACTGGAAAACTATGCGTTCCCTGGAGGACTGATGATCGGTACGGACTCGCACACTGTCAATGCAGGCGGACTAGGAATGGTCGCAGTAGGCGTAGGAGGAGCAGATGCTGTGGATGTCATGGCAGGCATGGCTTGGGAATTGAAATTTCCGAAGCTCATTGGCGTCAAGCTGACGGGGAAAATGAATGGTTGGACTTCTGCTAAGGACGTCATACTCAAAGTAGCTGGTATCCTTACTGTAAAAGGGGGTACGGGTGCTATCGTTGAGTACTTTGGCGAAGGAGCGAAAAACTTGTCATGTACAGGGAAAGGGACTATTTGTAACATGGGGGCAGAAATCGGTGCTACGACTTCCACCTTCGGTTACGACGATTCGATGGAGCGCTATCTGAGAGCAACGGGTCGTGCAGAAGTTGCTGACTTGGCCAATGGAATCAAGGAGCATTTGACTGGTGATGCAGAAGTATATGCCAACCCCGAAAAATATTTTGATCAAGTGATAGAAATTGATCTTGATACACTTTCTCCTCATGTCAATGGTCCGTTTACGCCGGATTTGGCGACACCTATCGCTGAGATGGCCGAAAAAGCCAAAGCCAACGATTGGCCTACGAAAGTAGAGTGGGGCTTGATTGGATCGTGTACCAACTCTTCGTACGAGGATATGTCTAGAGCTGCATCAATTGCCGAGCAAGCTGTCGCCAAAGGCCTCAAGCCTAAAGCGGAATTTGGAATCAACCCCGGATCGGAGCAGGTGAGATATACCATCGAAAGAGATGGAATCATTGATACTTTTGAGAAGTTGGGTACCAAGGTATTTACCAATGCCTGTGGCCCGTGTATCGGTCAGTGGGATCGTGCAGGTGCCGACAAAAAGGAAAAGAATACCATCGTGCATTCTTTCAACAGAAATTTTGCAAAGAGAGCAGACGGCAACCCCAATACCCATGCCTTTGTGACTTCACCTGAGATGGTGGCCGCTTTGGCGATCGCTGGAGATTTAGGGTTCAACCCCATCACAGATACTCTGACCAATGATCGGGGAGAACAGGTGAAATTGGACCCACCAAAGGGAGAGGAGTTGCCAAGCAAAGGGTTTGATGTAGAAGATGCAGGCTACAAAGAGCCGGCGGTAGATGGTACAGGTATCGAAGTGGCGGTAAGCCCCGATTCCAAGAGACTACAATTATTGGAGCCATTTGCCCCTTGGGATGGCAAGAACATCACAGGAGCGAAGTTGCTCATCAAAGCACAAGGCAAATGTACGACAGATCATATCTCGATGGCCGGCCCGTGGCTGAGATTCAGAGGTCATTTGGACAATATCGCCAACAATACACTCACAGGTGCTGTCAACGCATTCAACGGTGAGACAGACAGTGTCAAGAGCCAATTGGATGGAGCATACGGAGCAGTGCCTGATGTGCAGAGAGCGTACAAAGCAGCGGGTATCCCGACGATTGTGGTAGGAGATCAAAACTATGGTGAGGGTTCGTCGAGAGAACATGCGGCCATGCAGCCGAGACATTTGGGAGTGATCGCGGTGTTGGTGAAATCGTTTGCCAGAATCCACGAAACAAATCTCAAAAAACAAGGTATGTTGGGACTGACGTTTGCCAATGAAGCGGATTATGACAAAATCCAAGAGGACGATACGTTTGATTTTATCGATTTGACCTCTTTTGCACCAGGCAAACCGCTGACTCTCGTAGCGAAGCATGCTGATGGATCGGAAGACACCATCATGGCTAATCATACTTACAATGCAGGACAAATCGAATGGTTCAAAGCGGGTTCTGCCTTGAACTTGATCAAGAAGCAAAACAACGCATAGATCGAATTGACGACCAATCTATTTTAGGATTTGATTGGCGCATCATTTTTGTCTAAGTTTGCGTACTAGATACTACAAAAAACAAGAAACGGTTTCAGAAACGAGACCGTTCTTTTTTATTTATAAACATACTGAAAAATGGCAATTTCATATTATACGGCAGAGGGATTGAAAAAGCTCAAGGATGAGCTCAATGACCTAAGAACAAAAGGAAGGACGGACATCGCAAAGCAAATTGCGGAAGCGCGTGATAAGGGAGACCTTAGTGAGAATGCGGAGTACGACGCAGCAAAGGATGCTCAGGGCTTGCTAGAGCTCAAAATTGCTAAGCTCGAGGTTGTCGTAGGAGATGCGAGAGTGATGGATGCGTCGCAGATCGATTTGACCAAAGTATCCGTGTTGTGTACTGTAAAGATCAAGAACGTCAAGAATGGTATGGAAATGAAGTACACGTTGGTGGCTGAATCTGAGGCAGATCTAAAGGCGGGTAAAATCTCAGTGGAGTCTCCGTTGGGTAAAGGGCTGCTTGGTAAAAAGGTAGGAGAGAAGGCGATTGTCAAGGCCCCCGCTGGAGACATTGAATTTGAAATCCTAGATATAGGAATGTAAGAATGGCAAGTATATTTACGAAAATCATCAACCGAGAAATCCCAGCACACATTATTGCTGAGACGGATGATTTTATTGCATTTTTGGACATCAATCCTCTCGTAGAGGGGCATTGTCTCGCTGTACCAAAAGAGGAAATTGATTACATTTTTGACTTGCCTGATGAGACCATGTTGGGTTTGCATCGCTTTGCGAAAAAGGTAGCTAGGGGAATCGAGCAAGTGATCCCCTGCGAGCGAATCGGAGTGACTGTGATTGGCTTGGAAGTGCCACATGCACATGTGCACCTGATTCCTATACAAGTGATGGACGATATGAATTTCTCTCGTCCGAAGTTGTGCCCTGGATCGCAAGACTTGGCTCAAACGGCTATTAAAATCAAGGAAGCCATTTCGCTCTAAATCTATGCCGTCTCTACCCCAAGTAGAAATTCGTAAAGTACACAGCTATACAGGGCACCAAGATGCAGTGTATACTTTGGAAGCCGGAGCGACAGACAACTTGTTTTACTCTGCAGGAGGGGATGGACACATCATCGAGTGGGATTTGCATCACTTCGAGAGCGGGAGGCTTATCGCCAAAGTGCCTACCTCCGTTTACGCACTGTCTTATGTGCCGGAGTTAGACGTGTTGATTGTGGGGCAAAATTACGAAGGGATTCATCTCATTCAGCTCTCGGACAAGAAGGAACTCGGCTCGCTTAATCTTGGTAAACTGGCCATTTTTGATATTCAAGTATACAAAGGGCTCATACTGGTGGCGATGGCCGAGGGCGAGTTTTATATCATTGATTTCAAAAGTCTAAAGGTGCTCAAGCGTTCGGTTCTGTCGGAAAAAAACCTTCGAAAAATACTTGTGACAGAGCAGGGAAAGTGTCAGGTAGGAGTTAGCGACGGACAGATCGTGACGATTGATCTCACAACTCATCTTATCGAAAATCATACTGTCGTTCATGACAATTCAGTGTTTGGGATGGCTTGGCATGCTCAGGATCAAGTGTTGCTGTCAGGGAGTAGGGATGCGAAGCTCAAATACTGGAAAGGGGTCGAGTTGTCCACTCTGGAAAGTATCAATGCACACATGTACGCGATCAACGATATAGTCTTTCGTCCCGATCATCAGTATTTTGCCACAGCCAGCATGGACAAGACGATCAAGGTGTGGGATTATGCACAGCGCAGACTCATCAAGGTGATAGACAAAGCACGGCACGGAGGACATTTGTCCTCAGTCAATAAACTGCTTTGGACTAAATTTGACGATTATTTGATTTCGTGTAGTGACGACCGCTCTATCTCCGTGTGGGATATTAATATTGCAAAATAATGCGTATTATTGCATAGTAAGCCGTCTATAGAGTAAATAAACTACCAATTTTTACGTACTATATTTATGTAATTTAATTAAGTGGAGATCATTCGATTGAGTGGTTTGCGTTAATTAAACAACCTTGCAATACCATATTGTGGGGATGGTTAAAAGTTTAAATTATGAAAATTACTCCTCTAGAAATTAGACAAAAGTCTTTCGAAAAGGCATTTCGCGGCATCAACAAAGAAGAAGTTCACGCTTTTCTGATCTCCCTGTCCCATGAATGGGAGCGAATGCTTGATGAAAACAAAGATCTCAAAGGCGATATCAGCAAATTGGAGCAAGAAGTACAGAAACTTCGAGAAGTGGAGACCACTCTTTTCAGAACACTGAAAACCGCAGAAGATACAGGTGCCAATGTCATAGATCAGGCCAATCGTACGGCTGAGCTTCATATGAAAGAAACTCAGATCAATACAGAAGCCATGCTCAATGAAGCTAAGAATAGAGCAAGAGCAATCCTAGATAAGGCGGAAGATCAAGCGAAAGAGATCATCGAAGAGATGAATAATGAGGTCAAAGAGCTAGAGGAAAATTACCGGATCATTGAAAACCAAAGAGATAATGTCGTGACGCAGCTTAAAATGCTCTCCAATGACGTCATGGCTCAGGTAGATAAGGTGAGACACCAAGAGTCAGGGATAGAAGCACATCTCAAGAAGGTCAAACAGATGCTACGGGATACAAGTGAGCGCGTCGAGAGCAAGGCGGAGGAGATTAATTTCGATGCAGATGAATTTAAACGCCCTGAGCCAGTAGCAATTCCCAAAGCAAAACTCGAGATGCCTGACGATGGTTTTGGCTTCTCAGAAGCGGATAAGAAACAAGTGAAGAAAAACTACATCTCGGATAAAAATCCAATCGCTCGTGAGTCTGTTCCCAAGGCGAAGAATACAGAAAAAAGACCAGTGAACAAGGACCTTTCTTTTTTTGATCAATTAGACGATTAGTTAGATGACCATAAAGCTTGAGGGGCTTGATTTTTTTGCGCATCACGGATATTATGCGCAGGAGAGAGAGATAGGCAATAAATACACGATAGACGTAGAAGTAGTACTGAATGATCCAATACAAATTGATGATGATAATTTGGGGGCTACAGTCAACTACGAGATCGTATATAGTATTGTTGAGCAAGTAATGAAAGTACCCACTAAACTGCTCGAAACACTGTCTCAAAAAATCAATCAACAGATAATCCAAGAGTTTCCATATATCGTATCAGTGCAAACTACCGTGAGTAAACATAACCCGCCGATCAAAGGAGTCTGTCACAAAGCCTCCGTCACACTCAAGACAGAGAGCCGCTAGACAGTTTCAGGTTTGTTGAAACTGAATCCTCTAGCGTCGGCTTCTTCCACAAAATCTACCTCAAGGCCAATCAAATACATGACGTGTTTCTTGTCTACGACGACTGGTATTTGTTCGATGGTGTAAGATATGTCGCTTTCATTGGGCTTGTCAAACCCTATCACGTACCCCATTGCACCACATCCACCACCTTTGATTCCAATGCGCAACGAGTAGTCTGCAGGAATGCCTTTGTGATCCATGATGTTTTGGACTTCTTCAAGTGCTTTTGGAGTGATGCTTACCGGTTCTATATCCATGAATTGTTTACTGCTTTGATAAGGCAAAATTACTTATTTTTGAATTACACTTTAAAAGAATTTCTCGTTGGAAGCACTTATTGAATTTGGGAAAATTATCCTACCGGCTGGCGCAGTACTTTACGCCATGTTTTTGGTCGTCAGACTATTTGTAAGAAAAGAGTACGATAGCAAGCTTATCGATATCAAATTGAAGAACACAGAGTTGGTGTTGCCCATTCGTTTGCAGGCCTATGAGCGTATCTGTCTGTATCTCGAGAGGATCACCCCAAAAAACTTGATTGTCCGATTAAACGTTGGACAAATGAGTGCTGCTGAGTTTCATCAGGTCATACTCAACGAAGTGCGGGAAGAATTTTCTCATAACCTTTCTCAGCAAGTCTATATGAGCATACAGGCGTGGGAAGTAGTAAATTCTGCGATGGAGGAGATCGTGATGATGGTCAATGACTGTGCAGGGACAATGAACGAAGATGCTACCAGTATGGATTTGGCACGCAGTGTATTTGAAAAAGTAATGGAGAGAGAACATTTGCAGGTGGATTACGCGCGTGCATTTGTGAAGGAGGAGATTCAACAGAACTTTTAAACCAGATAGGATGATTAAAGAAAAAGTATTTAAAAAATATAAAGCCAAGGCGGAAAATTTGCTCAAAGACAACGACCGTGTCAACGGTCTGATGCAGGTCACTGCAGATAAGTTGAGAGGAATTGTCGCTAGCAATGAAAAACTAAAAGACTTGGTCGAGAAAATCCAAGTGTTTTTGAGAATGGTGAAAGCACAATTTACAGGGCAATACAGGGAACTGCCGTGGCGGACCGTTTTGCTGTTGGCTGCAGCGATGCTGTACTTTGTGACGCCATTGGATATGATTCCTGATTTTGTCCCGGCACTAGGTCTGACGGATGATCTTGCGATAGTGTTTTGGGTATACAACAGTCTGAAAGAGGATATCGAACGATTTCGGGATTGGGAAAGTACGTTGGCTTTAGAGTTGGACGATGAATCCTAAGTGGCTCAACAGACTCGGTGTAGCTGGAGGGTTTCTACTGATTTTTTTGGCTACTACCGAATTCTTACGCTCTTATCGGTTGGGGGATCCCAAATGGATGTATCTGGTGATGGTTTTTGGGATGCTGATCGTTCTTACCTCATCTTTTTTCGGAAAAAGAAGACGATGATTCTGCTTTTCTGACTCCCTTATTTTCTTAATTTTACGGCTTGTTTTGTCCAAAGCTAAAACGCTATTTATAAATGAAGATTTCACTTAATTGGTTAAAGGAATATATTGATCTGGAAGAAGGGGTAGAAGATATCTCACAAACCTTGACCAATACAGGGTTAGAAGTAGAAGGAGTAGAGGAAGTCGAAGAAATCAAAGGAAGTTTAGCAGGACTTGTGATCGGCGAAGTGAAGAGCTGCGTACCACATCCTGATGCGGATAAATTAAGCCTTACTACGGTAGATATTGGAGAGGGAGAATTGTCTCCGATCGTTTGTGGCGCTCCCAACGTGGCGGCAGGTCAAAAGGTCGTGGTAGCTACAGTAGGAGCTACGCTATACCCAGGAGAGGGGGAGCCTTTCAAAATCAAAAAAGCTAAAATACGTGGAGAGGTGTCTCTAGGTATGATCTGTGCCGAAGATGAAATTGGCTTGGGGAGTTCGCATGACGGGATCATGGTGCTCGATACCGACTTGGCCAACGGGACACCTGCTGCGGAGTATTTCAACCCGACCGTAGATACGGTCTTTGAGATAGGGTTGACCCCCAATAGGGCAGATGCAGCGTCACATTATGGGGTAGCTCGAGACCTAAAAGCCGCCTATGAGCGCTCGACGAAGTTTCCTGACTTGTCGACATTTGCAATCGACAATACTTCGCGTCCTGTTGAAGTAATCGTGGAAAATTCTGAAGCATGCCCAAGGTACTCTGGCTTGACTATATCCAATGTCAAAGTAGCGGAATCACCAAAATGGCTCAAGGCAAGACTCAATAGTATTGGGCTCGCTCCGATCAATAACATCGTGGATGTGACCAACTATGTTTTGCACTCCTTGGGACAACCAATGCATGCTTTTGATCTCAGTCAGATCAAAGGAGATAAAATAATTGTAAAGACACTGGAAGAAGGGACGCCTTTTTTGGCGCTAGATGAAAAGGAAAGGAAGCTGTCTTCTAAGGATCTGATGATTTGCAATGCTTCAGAAGGGATGTGCATAGCAGGGGTGTTTGGCGGGATAGATTCGGGTGTCAAAGAGACTACAACAGATGTTTTTTTGGAGTCTGCTTATTTTTCGTCAGACTATGTAAGAAATACAGCAACTCGGCACAGTTTGAAAACCGATGCATCGTTTCGATTTGAGCGTGGGACAGATCCTCGCATGACAGTAGATGCACTTAAGTGGGCGGCTCTATTGATCAAAGAACTTGCAGGAGGCGAAATCAGCTCGGAAATTGTGGATGTGTACCCAGAAGAGATTCTAAATCAAAGTGTCGTCATGTCCTATAAGAATATTGATCGCCTGATAGGAGTGTCATTGCCAAAAGAAAAGATCAGAAGCATTTTGGAACATCTGGATATTCAGGTGGCCGAAGTGTCAGAAACTGGGTTTGTGGCGGTTGTACCCCCGTATCGCTTTGATGTGACGCGTGAGGCCGATGTGATCGAAGAGATTCTAAGAATCTATGGGTACAACAACATTGGGTTGGGAGCGTATTCCACTGCGGGATATTTGGCTCATTTTCCAGCTCCGGACAAAGAGAAAATACAAGAGAAGACAGGTCTGTACCTTTCGGCACTTGGTCTCAACGAAATTATGAGCAATTCGCTCACGAATCCTGACTATGTAGCCAAAGGAGGTGTTTGGTCTATGGATCACAATGTAGAGGTGCTCAATAAGTTGAGTGAGGAACTTGGGGTGATGAGACAAACTTTGGTTTTCTCAGGCTTGGAATCACTCAAGCACAACATCAATAGAAAGCAGACCAATCTCAAGTTTTATGAGTTTGGACGTGTGTATCACAAGGTAGAAGACAAGTACAAAGAGACGCCTCAATTGGGGTTGTTTTTTACTGGGCAGCAATCCGAGGAGAGCTGGAGTGTGGATAAAAAGTCCGTTGATTTTCACGACATGTCTGCCGTGGTTCATAAATTATTGGATAAATTTAGTGTGCTGGATTTTGATTCGATTCCTTCTGAAAACCAAGTGTTTGAGTACGGTTTGGATATTAGGGTGAATGGAGTGGTCTTGGTGAGTTTTGGGAAACTAAAAGCCAAGTTGACGAAGATCATTGGAGTGAATCAGGAGGTCTTTTTCGCTGAGTTCAATTGGACGAAGATGCTCAAGCAGTATGGAAAGACAAGCTTGTACAAAGAGGTTTCGAAGTTTCCAGAGGTCAGAAGAGATTTGTCGTTGGTGATCGATAAGGATGTACAGTTTAATCAGATCATGGAACTTGCCAAGACCGAAGGTAGAAAACTGGTCAAGCGTATCAATGTATTTAGTGTCTACGAGGGGGAGAATATTGGAGAAGGGAAGAAATCATACGCTTTGAGTTTTATCCTTCAAGATGAAAAGAAGACACTCAATGACAAAGTGATAGACAAGACGATGAATGCCTTGATGGCCAGTTTTGAAAAGAATTTGAATGCAATAATAAGAAAGTAAAATGGCTGATAACCAACTGAGATCAGAACTCAACCAACTCGAAAGGAAGTTGGTGCTGTTGTTGAATGATTATAAAAAGAAAGAATCAGAAGTCTCTCTACTGCGAGACGAAAACGATAGATTGCGGGCTCAGATTGAAGAAAGGAACAGCCAAATTGATAACTTTCAAAATCAAGATAAAATTAGTAAAATTGTGAATGGCATGGTAGTGGACGAAAATGACACTGATGCGTTAGGCAACTTGCTGAATGAATATATAAAAGAAGTTGATAAGTGTATCGCTCAACTGAGTGAATAAAGAGTCTCAATGACAGAATTATCAATAAAAATAAAGATTGGAAGCAGAGAATATCCGATGAAGGTACCGGCCGAAGAAGAGGCTAGGATACGTGAAGCGGGTAAACGAATAAATGAAAAGCTGAGGTTTTATCAAGAGCAATTTCAGATCGATGATAAGCAAGACCTCTTGGCAATGGTAGCCATAGACAGTTATGTCCAGCTACTGCAGTCATCCGAAACTCGACAAGTGACGGATGAAACCGCTATGGAACATATTAGTAAACTCAATCAGCTGATTTCAGATGCCCTTTAATCTTTGTATTCATTTCTAAATAGTGTCCCGATTGCTCCTGCCATGATTAATTATATATATACATCATGGAAAGTACAATTTATATTGTCATAGCTCTGGGTGGGTTCTTAGTAGGATTCGCTATCAGCAAATTTTTGGCTAAACGAGCCGAAGGTAAGAAAATAAACGAAGCAAAAAGTAAGGCGGAAATCATCCTGAAGGAAGCTACGATAGATGCGGAAAACATAAAAAAAGAAAAAGCCATAGAGGCCAAAGAGCGGTTTTTGAAACTCAAATCTGAGTTTGAAGAAGAGACGACTCGCAAGAAAAATCAAATCATAGCCAACGAAAATAAGGTCAAGCAAAGAGAGGGAAACATCTCTAAGCAGATCGAACAGAATAAGCGTGCTGAGGCAGAGTTAGAAAGCCAAAAGGAAAACCTCGAAGCGCAGATGGAGATCGTCAAACGCCGCAAAGAGGAACTCGACAAGCGAAAGGAAGAGCAGACCATAGCGTTGGAAAAGATTTCTAACCTGTCCGCGAGTGAAGCGATAGAGCAGCTCAAAGAGACGCTAAAAGACGAAGCAAGGACCAAAGCATCCTCACACATCAAGGATATCATCGAGGAAGCAAAACTGACGGCTACCAAAGAAGCCAAGAAGATTGTGATCCAGACAATCCAGCGAACTGCTACTGAGCATGCAATCGAAAATTGTGTGTCAATATTCAACATCGAAAGCGACGATATCAAAGGAAAGATCATCGGTAGAGAAGGTCGAAATATTCGCGCGCTCGAAGCGGCGACTGGAGTGGAGATCATAGTTGATGATACACCAGAAGCAATCATTATTTCTGGGTTTGACCCGGTGAGACGCGAGGTGGCGAGGTTGTCCCTTCATAGACTCGTGACTGATGGACGCATCCATCCAGCACGTATCGAAGAGATCGTAGCAAAGACGACCAAGAATATCGAAGAAGAGATCGTAGAGATCGGTGAGCGTACCGTGATTGATCTTGGAATACATGGGTTGCATCCAGAGCTAATCAAGATGGTCGGACGTATGAGATTCAGATCATCCTATGGACAGAACTTGCTGCAGCACTCGAGAGAAGTGGCAAAGTTGTGTGCTACACTAGCTTCCGAATTGGGTTTGAATGCCAAGTTGGCTAAGCGTGCAGGGCTTCTCCATGACATTGGGAAAGTATGGCCTGAAGAGCCAGAGCAGCCACACGCTATCCTGGGAATGGAGCTAGCCAAGAAATACAAAGAGAACAAAGAGGTATGCAATGCCATCGGTGCGCACCATGATGAGATAGAGATGACTTCATTGATCTCGCCGATCGTACAGACCTGTGATGCGATCTCAGGGTCTAGGCCAGGAGCTCGACGTGAAGTGATGGAATCATACATCAAGCGTCTCAAGGACTTGGAAGCTTTGGCGTTGAGTTTTGATGGAGTACACAAGTGCTATGCAATCCAAGCGGGGCGTGAATTGCGTGTCTTGGTCGATGCAGACAATGTGTCTGATAAGCAGGCGGGTGATTTGTCCTTTGATATCTCATCCAAGATCGAAAATGACATGCAGTATCCAGGGCAGATCAAGGTGACGGTAATTCGTGAAATGAGATCGATCAGTTACGCAAAATAAGGTTTTGAAGTGCAATGAAAAGCCCTTCTCATAGATATGAGAAGGGCTTTTTTATACCTGTTTGGTGGATCTTTCCGTATTTCAAGGTTCATTGTTCGATATTCGTCATTGGGTCTTTAAAGTAGCCACCTATTATGGGGATTTGAGGTGATATTTAACCGATTGGAGTAATGAATATCGAATGCTCAATGTCGATTAGTATCCCAAGTTTACAGACTGATCCGTTTGGGTTTGTAGAGAAACCCTCATTTGCTTCCCATTTCCTTGATCATTTTGATGGAGATAAGAGCGAGCACTAGTCCCACTAACCCGATGGTACTCCAGATGAAGTATATGTTTTCAAACAGGCTTGTAGACTTCTGGGTAGTCGGAGTGTTGTCTGAGATACGGTGGATCGCGGAGAGGTGAGTGAGTGCTAGCTCGCTAGGAATCTGATCTATAAACGCCGCAAGGTCATAGTTGGGTGCATGGAGATTTCGGTCACCAAATTTGATTTGGTAGGAGTGCTCAGGAGACAGGTTGATGATGGCGTATTGATTCAGAAAAGAGCCTGTGACCTTCGATATTTGGAGTGCTTGATTGTCTTGGTTATTGATTTTGAGGAGTAGCTCTTGGGCTTGAATGTTGCCCAGGTTTATGGCCCTGCTACCTGAGGAACTGAGCGTTGCACTGCCGATCTGTTGCAGTATGTGGCTAGTTTGATTTTTGTTGTTTGTGTTCTTTTTTTTGAGGAATACCTGAATGTCTCTTGCGTAGTAGTCAGCTCCTTTGACCTCCAATTGGAGGTTTTCTAGGTAGGTGGTGTCTGGCAGAACCAGCCTGACGTAGGAGTGGTTGGCACTGTCGAGTTGACTCACGATAGGGAAGTCAAAACTCGTAGTGCGTCCTTTTTTTACCTCAGTGGCGTAGTATCCTACTTTCAAGATATGTATTGGGTCCTTTAGGTTGTCATCAATCTCTAACTTGAAATAGGGGTAATTGCTGAGTGGAAAACGAAGGACATTCGAATCT
Organism: Reichenbachiella sp. 5M10; assembly: GCF_002742335.1. NCBI lineage: Bacteria > Pseudomonadati > Bacteroidota > Cytophagia > Cytophagales > Reichenbachiellaceae > Reichenbachiella > Reichenbachiella sp. 5M10. The sequence goes on from NZ_MDGR01000007.1 coordinate 641,482, forward strand.
GTCGTATGGTCAGCGCTATGCATCGACTGTAGCAGGTAGTCATTTTTGATGGCAAACCATTTCTTTTGGTCATGGCTACCGCTCAATCGGGCTCGCTTTTTTACCTCGGTGTTTTCGACGATGATGTGCACTTCAGTGATCGCCTGCTTTGTGTGGTTTTGGAATATCAGGTAAGACGTGCTGTCTTCTGGGTTTTCGCGCTGCGTGATGTCATAGGTATGGAACGATCGATGAGAAGCACGAGCGGCCTCTTGCTGGATCAAATACGGCTGTTGTACACCTTTTTCATCATATATTCTCAAATCAGTGAGGTCACTGTTGGCTTTTCCGAGCAGCTCGGGCGACAATAGGAGTTTATGAAACCCACTGGTCGAAACAGGGGCTACCTCTGCGCTATGCGTGAAATCTTGTGCATAGATCACCGAGGTACATAGCATGCAGATTGCCCAACTAATCTTTCTTTTCATCATCTTGAATTATGAATTTTAGTTTTTGATATAGAAATGAGACCAACAATAGAATCACTCCTAGGAGTATAAATGATATGATTTTTCCTGTAGAGTTTCCCGCTAGATCGTAGAAGAACAACTTGAGGGTCGTGATGGAGAATATAACCAAAGACGCCAAACGGAGTGTTTTAAGTTTAAACTTCATACCCAAAATCATCAGTACCAAAGCAGAAAGAGCCCACACGATAGGATAGGCATGCTTGACCGCATGTGTATAGGCGATCGAGGTTCCGGTGTCTCCCGTGTTGTGTTGGCTGAGGACTGAGAGGTGTCCTATCTCTGTTGAGCATACGAAAAGAGAAACGAATGCGAGTATCCAAAGTGCAATGGTGCCGTTTTTGGATTTGAACCCGAATTCGAAATGAATCTCTCGGTAGAGATGGATGAGTATCAGGATGAATTGCACGAGCAAAACATAATGTGCAAAGTACCCTGTGGATGCCGCGCCTTGGCTAGCCAAATAATGATCTCTGGCCATGGAGATGTGATGTAGGTAGGCGGTCAAATACGAAATCACAATGGCCACAGATAGGCCAGCTATTACTTTGCGCTGTAGGTCGCTTGGTTTGAAATGCTGATAGGCAATCAGAGCCAGTACAAAGCTATAGTTGAATATACCTAGCAGGATGAGTCTAAGTGAGTGTGCCATCTCGAATTTGTAAAACTGATAGTCAAGCTCTAGAAATAGACCACCATATACGACCAAAATGAAAAGTACCTTGACATAAAGGGGTTTCCATACCAGCTGTACTTTTGGGATTACAAAATCGGGCTGTCCTTTCATCAAGCGGAGCGTGGCGAAAAGAGCTCCCATGGATACGAAAGAAGTGACAAAGGTCTTGTTCAAAAATAGGCGCAAAGGCGTGTCTGAGTACATGATGTAGTCTTGTTGCCAATCGATCAGTAGGCTTACTACCATAAGTAGAGAAATGAGGACAGAGGCCAAGTTCATGAGTTTGATCTGGGACTTCTGAGCGAGCCATAGTAGTAGTACACTTTCGAGTGCCCAAAACAAGGTGATGAAATTCCCTTTGAGTTGGATTGGAGCGGCTAGTGTCAAAAATGTGAGGACAAGTCCGATCAATAGATAGATGAGGTTTTTGTCTATGTCTTTTCGCTTGTATAGCGCATAGGCAAATCCAAAATTGAATAGCGCAACCAGACCTGTGAATAGTCCACTGTACAATCCGTCTTTGTAGCCCTGTGAGAGAGCAAGGCCAAAGCCAAAATAGATGGAGGAATTACTCAAAAGCATTCCGATTTCAGGCCATTTGAATGCTCTTTTGTTTTTCACATTGTAGACAATGCTCATGACAAAGAAGATCAGGTAAAAGGCTGTGAGAAACAGGAATAGTTCTCCGTTTGCTGTGGTGACGTAGTTGAGCTCATTATTGATATAAACACCCGAAAATAAAATATAAGTAAACCCATAGGTGAGGTAATTGACGATGTTCCATTTCTTGAAGTAAACCAAAGTCAACATGCCGACATCAAGGATCAATATATAGGCGAACAGCGTGACTATATCTCCCGAACCTGTGCTGATAAAAAACGGAGTGCCAAAACCTCCAATGAGCGCCAATGCAGCCAGGGATTTGCGGTCATAGGAGACCGAAAGTAGGACGCCAAATGCGGTGATCAGTACCATGATGACAAACGCAGCGGCCTGAGGCAGCAGGCCATACTGATGAAATGCCAAGGCAATCGTGAAATATAAGACGGCCAAAGCACCTCCAATGAGTATGGAACTGAATTTAGCGAAGGAGTGCCTGAGATAATGAGCCAACCCAATCATAGCTCCACCGATCAATACACCAATGGCGACTCTCAACCCTTCGGTGATGACACCACTGTCAATCCCTAGTTTGACAAGGAAGCCCATGCCTATCACGAATATCACAATACCGATTTTGCTCAATAGATTTTCTCCAATGAACCGCTCTAGGTCAGGGTTTCGCTCCATGAATGACGGTTTAGGGGGCTGAGCTGCTTTCTTAGGCTCGACTGTTTTGGGCTTGGCCACTTCAGTGACGGCCTCCTTTTTGATTGCCAATGGAGGGACCTTTTCTTGGATCTCTTGCGGTTTTTGTTTTGCTTCTTCAGGGACAGGTTTTGCGAGCTTGTGCTCATGTGCCCTGCTAGCTATGATGTCTTTGGAATCGATCGGGGGCTTGAGAGTCTTGTCCAAAGCAGGAGAGCCATGGCCTTGCAATTCACGCTTTAGTTCTTCTAGTTTTAGGTCGAGTTGTTTTACATGCCCCTTGAGGCTGTATACCATCACTACCAGTACAATCAATAATATAAGGGCTATTACCTCCATAATTTGTTAGGTCAAAATCGAAATTGGGTTGAATTTATGTGTTGTCAAAGACTGCAATTGGGGGCTATGATTTTTACAACCCCAGTGACTTGCGATACTGCTTTCCGAGGATGGTCGTGATCAATTTGAGCGGTAGGATTTTCATGAAGGCAAAGGCTACTCGGTTCATGAATCCAGGCACGTAGTTGTGCTTGCCAGTGACGAAGCAGTGTATGGCTTCTCGGGTAGCGGTCTGTACAGGCATGAGCCATTTTTGGAGATCTTTGAACCCCTCACTGGCAGTCATGTCAGTGACGATCCCACCGGGACTAAATACACTGAGGGTTAGCTCAGGGTTTTTGATTTCTAAGGCCACACTGTTGATGAAATTGGTGATGAAGCCTTTGGTACCAGAGTACAGCGCTTGGTAGGGTGTAGGGTAGTGAGCTGCTAGGCTGGAGATGACCATGATCTTGCCGGGTTTTTGTGTCTGTTCGAAGTGCCGGACAAAGTGGCTGGCGAGTTTGGTCGTACTGATTACGTTGAGGTTGAGGATTTGAGCGATTTGTGACTCTTCTAGTTGGGCATGCTCACCGAGGTAGGTCATGCCGGCATTGAGGATTGCACCGTGAAACCCCTCCTTGGCAGTGCATTGCTCTGCGACCCGATGTGTCTCCTCGGGATGTGTCAGGTCAGCTGTGATTGTAGATACTTCGACACCTGATGTGTTTTGGATCTCTTCTTGAAGTGCAGCCAACCGGTCCGCTCTCCGCGCAACCAAGATGAGGTTGGCTTGATGCTTAGTCGCCAGGTATTTGGCCATTTCCAATCCTAGACCAGAGGAAGCTCCAGTGATCAATATCCATTTGTGGGAGAGTGTTGTCATAGGTTGTGCATTTGCATTCGCTAAGATGAAATAAAAAGGCGCACATTGCAAGTGTGCGCCTTTTCTGTATTTTGACTATTGGTGTTTAGCCGTTCTTTTTGGCCCAGTTGTCTCGTAGTGTCACCGTACGGTTGATTGTAGGTTTGCCTGCTTCGGAATCCTTGTCGATGATGAAGTAGCCCATGCGCTCAAACTGAAACTGTGTGCCTGGAGCCATGTCTTGGACCGATGGCTCAGCGACGGCATTGGGCATGATGGTCAGCGACTCAGGGTTCAGATGGTTGCGGTAGTCGTCCTCGATCGTGTTCAAGTTTTCGGTCATGAACAATCGATCGTAGAGTCTAACCTCTGTTTGTATCCCTTTGGCTGCATCCACCCATCCGAGTGTTCCTTTGACTTTTTTGCCTGTATTATCTTGTCCGCTTTTGGTTGCGGGATCGTACTCACAGTAGACTTCTTCGATCTCACCAGCTTCATTTTTCTTGAATCCTGTACACTTCACGATGTAAGCGTATTTGAGGCGAACCTCTCTGTCTGGTCCTAGACGGAAAAACTTCTTGGGGGGCTCTTCCATGAAATCGCCACGCTCGATGTAGATCTCACGTGAGAATGGGATCTTGCGTTTGCCTGCTGATTCGTCTTCTGGGTTGTTGACTGCATCGAGTTCTTCGGTTTGTCCCTCAGGGTAGTTGGTGATGATCAGTTTGATCGGATCCAATACGCCGAGTACCCGGTTGGCTTTCTTGTTCAAGTCCTCACGCACGCTGAATTCCAGCAAAGCCACATCACTGATGCCGTTGCGCTTGGCTACCCCGATCTTGTCTGCGAAGCTGCGGATAGACTCAGGAGTGTACCCTCGTCTGCGGATGCCCGAGATAGTAGGCATGCGGGGATCGTCCCAGCCATCTACATGGCCTTCCTCTACGAGTTCGCGAAGTTTTCTTTTGCTGACGATGGTGTAGCCCAAGTTGAGTCGGGCAAACTCCGTCTGCTCAGATTTGTATATGCCTAGGTTTTCGATAAACCAATCGTACAGTGGCCTGTGTGCTGCAAACTCCAGCGTACAGAGTGAGTGCGTGATCTTCTCCAACGAATCAGATTGCCCGTGAGCAAAATCATAGGTAGGGTAGATGCACCATTTGTCACCGGTACGGTGGTGTGCCATTTTTTTGATGCGGTAGATGACTGGGTCACGCATCTGCATGATTGATGAAGTCATGTCGATATTGGCACGGAGTACGTGCGACCCTTCGTCACATTTGCCGGCCTTCATGTCTTCGAATATCTGGAGGTTTTCTTCCACTGATCTGCTTCTGAAGGGGCTCGGTTGACCCGGTTGGTTAGGTGTACCTCGTTGAGCACTGATCTCCTCAGCGGACTGGTCGTCGATGTAGGCTTTGCCTTCTCGGATGAGTTGGACTGCATAGGCGTACAACTGGTCAAAATAGTCCGAAGCGTAGTATTCTCTGTCGCCCCAGTCATAGCCGAGCCATTTGATGTCTTCTTTGATCGAGTCGACGTATTCGGTGTCCTCTTTTTCAGGGTTGGTGTCGTCGAATCGTAGGTTGCAAAGTCCGTTGTATTTTTCGGCTAGACCGAAATTCAAGCAGATAGACTTGGCATGTCCGATATGGAGATATCCATTGGGTTCGGGAGGGAAACGAGTATGCACACGCGATTCGTTTTTTCCTTCCTTGATGTCTTTTTCGATCATTTGCTCAATGAAATTGAGCGGTTCCTTTTCGGTACTCATAGGCTTACTTATTAAAGCGCAATTTTAGAGAATAAAATCTTGATGTCGTTCGGGTCAGGTGGTTCTTCCTCCTTAGAGGCTTTTCATCTGGCGGATGGTTTCTTTTGGGTCTGGAGTGTTGTATATCCCTGAACCCGATACGATGATGTCTGTGCCCGCATCGATGACTTGTTTGATGTTGTCTAATTTGACGCCACCGTCGATTTCGATCTCGATGTGCTCAAGGTGCTTTTGGATCAGTAGATTTTTGAGACGAGCGATTTTGTCTAGGGTCGAGGGGATCAAGCTTTGTCCACCAAAGCCTGGATTGACAGACATGATGAGTACAAAATCTACATCGGGTAGGATGTCCTCGATCGCAGACAGTGCAGTGTGTGGGTTGAGGACGACTCCTGCTCGCTTGCCTAGGCTCTTGATGAGCTGGATGCTACGGTGCAAGTGAGGACATGCTTCGACATGGACACTGATCCAATCTGCCCCTGCCTCAGCAAAGGCCGGTATATATTGGTCTGCGTTTTCGATCATCAAATGCACATCGATGGGCAGCTGGGTGCACTTTCGGATGCTGTTGAGTACCAGGGGTCCGATGGTGATGTTGGGTACGAAATGGCCGTCCATCACGTCATAGTGAATCACGTCGGCTCCACCAGCTTCTACCAATTGGATGTCTGCGCCGAGCTGAGAAAAGTCTGCAGAAAGTATCGATGGGGCTATTTGAATCTGTTTTTGCATGTGTTAAATTTTGTGCAAATATATAGGTGACGTACCTTTTCTCATTTATTAAAATCCACTTTCTTCTATTCCCTATTTATTTAGTTAATTTGCGCTCTCAAAGGGATGAGTGAATAATTCATCCTTTTCTATTGTAACTATATGAAGTCCTTAGGAATAAAAAGAAAGACCAAAAAAAAGTACAAACCGATTCTGAAAAATGCCAAAACCTGGCCGGTGATGCAGATGGCAAAAAAGCGGAAGGAGTTTGTGCAGTTGGTGACTGAGGAGAGTTACGATAATTTGCTCGAATTGAGAAGGGGCAAATCGTTGCGCGAAGAGCTGGAAATGACCATTTTTCGCGAAAAACAGCGAGTCAAAAACAACCCCTGGAAGGTCGACCCTGCCGATGATTTTGCGTATTGGGAGGAACAACACGAAAAACTCATGCAGGTGGAGAACCTGCCCGAAGAGGAAAAAGATGGGGCGCTCCGAGGTATTCTCCGAGACATCGTCAGCCGCTACAGCAACGAGATCGCTGGTAATTTCATCCATTCACATTACAACGTGACCCGGACTTTGGTGACGATTGGTTTTAGCCGATTGCTCAATGCTGCACGTGTCAAAGGCCCTTGGTCTATTTTTAGCAATCAGCTGGACTTGGATGACAAGATTCATATCAAGGGACGCACGGATGAACTGCGCAAGTTGGCTAAAATTGGCACTGTCGTGATGGTGCCGACCCACTATAGCAACATGGATTCGGTGTTGATTGGTTGGGTGATCCAGCATTTGGGCCTACCGCCATTCATCTATGGAGCGGGACTCAATCTCTTCAATCTCAAAATATTCGCCTACTTCATGAACAGTGTGGGGGCATACAAAGTCGATCGACGAAAGAAAAATCCACTGTACCTGGAGACGCTCAAGTCCTACTCGACCATCGCGATTCGCGAAGGCTGCCACAGTTTGTTTTTCCCTGGAGGGACGCGTTCGCGCAGTGGCAAGATCGAGAAGCAATTGAAACTAGGTCTGCTTGGTACCGCTATTGAGGCACAGCGCCAAGTGTTTCAGTCCGAGGAGGACGATCAAAACAAAGTGTTTATCGTGCCCGTCACGATCAATTACCACTTTGTGCTCGAAGCTCCTAGTTTGATCAATGATTACCTCAAACGCAAAGGGCAGCAGCGATACTATGAGGAAAACGACGAATACACGACCTCCTACAAGATCTCTAAGTTTTTGCTCAAGTTCTTTACCAAAGGGTCGGATATCTCTGTGTCGATAGGTGATGCGCTCGATGTACTGGGCAACCGTGTCGATACCAAAGGAAATAGCTTGGACAAAAATGGTCAGGTGATTGATATCAAGGATTATTTCAAGTCCAATGGGGAGGTCACCGAAAACCATCAGCGTGAACAAGAATACAATCGCATACTAGGGAGGCAGATTGTCAAAGAGTTTCACAAACACAACCGGGTGTTTTCTAGTCACATGGTGGCGTATGTAGCGTTTCGTATGTTGGGGAGAATACACAAGCACTTGGACCTCTATGGCTTATTGAGACTGCAAGACGAAGATTTGATCATTCCCTACGAGGACTTCAAAAAACAGTTCGTCGTAGTGCTCAATGCGCTCAAAAAATTGCAAAAGCAACAAGAAGTGGGCTTGGCAGATCATTTGTTTATGGACGTGGATGAGGTGATCACCCATGGTTTGAAAAACGTCGGGATGTATCATGCCTCGCTCCCAGTGGTCAAAAACAAAAAAGGGAACATTGAAGTGCAGAGCATGAATCTGCTCTATTTTTACCACAACAAACTCTTAGGCTATGAGCTCGAAAACCTCTTCTAAGAAACTGGTAGGAGTCATCGGGGCGGGTAGTTTTGGTACTGCCATCGCCAATATCCTTGCGGAAAAGAGCAATGTATTGCTCTATGTACGGGATGAAAACAAAGCCAAAGAGATCGCTACCACGAGAGTGAGCTCCTCGCAAAAGATAGAAGAGAACATAGAAATCACCACCAATCTCGCCGATATCGGCAATCGCTGTGAGATTATATTTCCCATTGTGCCTTCGGCTAATTTTCGAACCATGATTCGAAAGTTGGCTCCATACCTCAAACCGTATCACGTATTGATCCATGGCACCAAAGGATTGGACCTAAACATACCCGAGGGAGAAGTACTCAGCAAGGAAAATCCGCTGTCTCGCAAATACGTGCGAACTATGAGTGAGGTCATACTCGAAGAGACCTCTGTACTGCGGGTGGGGTGTCTGGCGGGGCCTAACTTGGCCAGGGAAATTCAAGAACGACAACCGGCTGCTACTGTCGTCGCGAGCCACTTCGAAGAAGTGATTGATGAGGGACAGAAGTTGCTCAAAAACGACCGGTTCATGGTCTATGGGAGCAATGACCTGATTGGAATCGAATTTTGTGGCGTGCTCAAAAACATCATTGCGATCGGTTCTGGTGCCGTCAGTGGCATGGGCCTGGGAGAAAATACGCGTTCACTGCTCATCAGTCGTGGCATGGTAGAGATGATCCACATCGGCAATGCCCTAGGAGGCAATACCAAGGCTTTCATTGGGCTGGCGGGCGTGGGAGATTTGATTGCGACCTGTAGTTCTAGCTTGAGTAGAAACTATACGGTAGGCTATCGATTGGCCAAAGGAGAGACCATCGATGAGATCAAAGCCTCGATGGAAGAGGTCGCCGAAGGTATCAATACGACGATCATCATCAAGCAATTGGCCGACAGCCTCAATATTCGAGTGCCCATCACAGAGACCCTGCACAAAATCATCCACGGCAAGATGACAATGGCCGAATCACACACCTACTTTATGAAGTTTCCGTTTCGTGCGGAGATTGATTTTATTTGAGTCGTAGCGTCTGCTAGGTGTGGTGTGGCGTAGGATTATCTGATCGACAGGGCTGTATAGCAACTGCTATTGCTCAAATAGCGAGATATCATGAGTACCCTTCGAATAAGTACAATTGGTAAATAATGCCTGATTGGCCAACAACTATAGAAGATATATTACAAATAGTAGACCGTACTAAGATGAGAAAACTTGTTATTTTATTTGTGTGCTTTATTTTGGTTGTAAGTTGTGATTCTGAGAGTGCTTTAGAAAGTGACTCTCAAGCTACAGGCCCTGATTCAACGTTCGAATTTTCTTTCAGAAACAAGGAAGAAGCAGATTTATTGAATCCTAATACTGATGGATATTATTCTCATGAGCAGGTCAGAGTTTATTTGGACCCAGAAAGGTCACAGGATATTACTACACAATTTACAGGGGATAGGGACTTTGTTATACCTCCAGAAACATCAGGTTCACAATGGTACTGGGTTTATCTTGACGCAAGTTTGAATGGGAATGTTGGAGATGTTAGTTACTACCTTCAATTAAGTGCCATCGATGTTGATACTATAGTTGCTAAAACAAGAGAGCGAAACGCTTGGCCTGAAATTTATTATTTGGAATACAATGGGGTAATTCTCTTTGATGATTTAGAGAGTAAAAGGTTGTGGGACGGTGTTATTTACAAATAGAGGAGAGCGTAGCAATCCCTTCTCAAAAGTGCCGTTTAGGACGCCTGGAGAGGGTTTTTATCCTTCTTTTTGAAACACGTGTGTTTGATCGATCAAACACACGTGTTTCGAGCGCCAAACACACGTGCTTCGACGGTCAAACACACGTGTTTGTTTTGACGAGTACTTGTAGTCGGTTCATCCGCAACTTTTAGCTCTCAATGTTGATCTCTTTGCTCTTCCCTTAGTGCCCACCAAGACCAAAGGATTGGTCGGTATTTTGGGGGCTACAAATCAACATTCGACATTGAACATTCGGTATTCATTATTCAAATGATAGGAACTATGAATCTTGAATAATGAAGTGCTCTCCCTGTGTTTGGTTCGAGTCCCCTCACGAAACTCTGCCTCTAATGCGAATATTTTTCGCTTGGAATATCAATATTTATACTTGAATAAATTACTTTCACGGTATGCAAGAGCGAACACAGCCCTCTTGCTTTAGAATCAACCATAACCAACCAAAATCAACCACCTAACCATCCCATTCTCTACTACCAAACATTTTCATTTTCAACCACAATAAACACTAGGATTATGCGCCTTACTCAAAATTTTTATGAACTCATGACAAAGACCTCTCAACTCCTGCTGCTCGCTATCATGACTACTCTCATGGTCGCCTGTGGCGGTGATGACGATAGCGATGGAGACGATGTAGTCCCTTCGTGTGACGACTTCTCAGCCAGCGCAGTACGTACAGCTGCCAATGAAATCCAACTGACCATCACTGAGGGATCAGCTCCCTATGCCTACACCGTCACCTACCAGGGAGGGGCGACTCAGGACGGAGAGACCAGCCAATCACCCGTCACCATCGCTCTCACAGAGACCGCAGAGGCACAATCCATCACCGTCACCGACGAGACAGACTGCAGCGCGACCGCTGAGCTAGCCGCCTGTGCACTCACCGCTACTGCAGTAGCTTCGGACGGGGAGATCACACTCACTGTAGCAGAGGGTACCACTCCCTACACCTATGTGATCACCTATGCAGGAGGCAGCACACAGGAGGGACAGTTCACAGACGAGAGCGCGACGATCACTGCGGATCAGTCCGAAGACGCCACCCTCGTACTCACCGATGCAGACTTCTGTACCACAGAGACTACAGTGAGCGCAGACGACTTGACGTCCCTACTCGATACCCGAGACGGACAGAGATACCAAATCGTCACCATCGGCACACAGACCTGGCTCGCAGAAAACTTCAACTACGACTACACCGGATCGCTATGCTACGATGACGATGCAGCCAATTGTGAGGAATACGGCAAACTATACACTTGGGCAATGGTAATAGAAGATGATTTCGCCCCAGAGGGATGGAGGGTTTGCACTAAAATCGATGTAGAAACCTTAGAGACTGAAATTGGGGCTAACCCAGGTGAAAAGCTGAACCCAGGAGGTACAAGTGGCTTTAATGCAGTTCAGGGGGGAGCATATTATGAAGAATTATTTCTAGGAAAAGATACTGATGCCTATCATTGGACAATCACAGAAATTGATGAGTTAGAGGCCAATTACTTTAATATACAGGCAGATAATGACGTGCTTTTTGATAGAAAACTGAATAAAGAAGCCTACATGTCCACCCGGTTAGTGAAGGAATAGTTATAAAATTAAGTTCAGCTATGGTCGAGGTAAATTCTGAGAGAAGAAATACTGTTTACAATAGATATTATTCTAATATGTAGTTTTCAATTGTTAACGATTGCAAATTTATTTGCTAACGCCCCTGTTTTCGATGGAACTACAAGTTCACAAAGTATAGGGTCTGATAATATTGATCCTTACACAACGACCATAGTTGTTCAATTTGACCAAGTTATAGAAGAGCAAGCTGTCGCTAATGTTTCAATACCCCAATCATCCTCGTCACAGACGAGGATGCTGTAGTAGAGCATTTGCAATGCGTTCAAAAGCAGGGGGAAGGAGATAAATACACAAGCAATATACTTTCTGATATTTACTGTGGTGGATATGGATTGGTCGGTATTTTGGGGGCTACAAATCAACATTGGACATTCGGTATTCATTATTCAAATGATAGGAGCTATGAATCTTGAATAATGAAGTGCTCTCCCCTCTGGTCTGAGTGTCGACTAAGATCAGAGTTTTTCCCGTAAGCCTTACCCTCAAATCAGGCTACCTTTTCCATCGCTTCTATCCGCTGCTGTAGGCTGGGGTGCGAGTAGTTCACGAAGACATAGGCTGGGTGTGGAGTCAGGTTGCCTAGATTGGTAGCGGTGAGCTTTTTGAGGGCGCTGATGAGTGGTTGACGGTCGTAGGTGCGTACGGCATATTCGTCTGCTTCGTACTCATTTTTTCTACTCAGTAGATTCATCAAGATACCGATGACGGTTGAGACTGGCGAGAACAGCATGCCGAATGCCAGTACGTTGATGTGCATGCTGGTGGAGTTGGCTCCTAGCGCCCAGGACACTTCGGAGCTAGAGATCATCAGCGAGAGCAACCATAGCATGAAACCAATTTGAGCCACACTCAGGATCATAGACCAGACGATGTGTTTCTTCTTGTAGTGCCCTACTTCGTGGGCGAGTACGGCGACTAGTTCTTCTTCGCTGTGTTGATCGATGAGTGTGTCGTAGAGGACTACTTTTTTCTTTTTGCCTAGCCCGCTAAAGAACGCATTGGCTTTGGAGGAGCGTTTGGAGCCATCGATCACAAAGATGCTGTTGAGTGAAAAACCAACTTTTTGGCTGTAGTCGGTGATGGCGTCTCTGAGGCTTCCTTCACCCAGGGGTGTGAGCTTGTTGAATAGCGGGATGATCAGAGAAGTGTAAAACATGTTGAGGAATACCATCAGTATGGCTGCCACGAGCCAGAAATAGAGCCAGAACGTCTGTGGGAATAGCGCGACGAGCGCAATGAAGATGCTGACAATCAGTCCGCCGATGAGGACAGTCATGAGCCAGCTTTTGAGTTTGTCTAGGACGAAAGTTTTGGGCGTGGTTTTGTTGAAACCGAATTTTTGTTCGATCACGAAGGTGCCGTACAGGTCAAAAGGGATGCTCATCAAGTCAGAGACAAAGTACAAAATGCCAAAGAAGTAGAGTGAAGCGAGGTATTCTACGGGAGCGATGGCACGTACTTGTGCATCGAGCCATCCGAAGACACCAAACCAGAGTAGTGCCAGCATGACCACAAAACTCACAGTAGAGCTGAGCAAGGAGAAGTTGAAGACGGCCGTTTGGTAGCGTTGCGATTCTTGGTATTTCTGTTTGTCGTAGATGCCTTCGAGTGCTGTAGGGATAGGTTGTTTTCTGCTGCGGTTGTTGAGGATGCCAAGGGTCTTGGCAAACACAAAGTCAAAAAGGGTGATGCCAAGGATGAGGTAGAGTATCGTGTCGCTGTTCATACGGAGTGATTTGGTACAAAAGTAAAGAAAGAACGGCAGCTAGTGCTTCCTTTCTCCATCGAGCAGTACCCAAGCGTTGTGTCCGAGGTAGTCCCAGGGGACATGAGCTAGGTCTACGCTAGGGTCAATCAGTGTTTTGTAGGGGCCTTGGTTGATGCGCAAACGACTCTTTTGGCAGTAGACCTGTGGGTCCGAGACTCCTTTGGCGAGGTATTCTTGGTGTAGAAACTGGGCAAATTGCCAAGCAAAATCAGGGTGAGCGGAGACCTTGTGGGATTGTTTGCTCGTGAGATAGTCCTTTTTTCTGACACTAAACTCTTGGCCTGTTTGGCTATCGACGACCTTGAAAGATGCCGATCCTGAACGTGAACGCAGCATCATGCGCCAGCTCAGTCGGTGGCCTTCTTCTGTCCAGAGTACATCTCCCTCGATCCAGTGATGACGTAGGGGGAGATAAATTTGCCAGGCAAAGTATGCGGTGAAGAGGTAGAGTACCCAAGAGGGGGTAGATACTTGGGAGGGCTGTTTGTCGGGGCCTTTCTTGAAAAAGAACTTTCGTATCTGATCCGGCTCGAAAAAGAAGATCGCCAATGCCACCATCATGTAAGGGAAGATGCCGATTTGGAAAATAACCGAGTTGAAGAGGTTGAAACCAATCAGTGCGGCAAATGCAATTTTTCGTGTACGCTTCCACAGCAGCAACGGGCTGATCAGTCCGTCAAAGACAATGCCTGAGTAGGTGATGAGGTATTGAAACCAAGGCGTGACGAGTAGGTCCCCGATGATGGGATAACTGGCCTTGCTGGCAAACTTGTACTGGATGAAGTCTCCCGAGATCCAGCTGTCGGAGAGTTTGGCCACAGAGGCAAAAGTAAACACGATGAAAACTTGTAGAACGAAGAAAAGTCGGTACCAGTTGGGCATGTATTCTTGGACGATCCCTGTGCGCTGGCTGTCCAGTGACAATCGGTACTGCGGGTTGATCATCGCCATGAACCAACATAGAAGCACGGCGAAATAGTAGTGGTTGTTGTAGCTGGTCTTCTGCATGAAGTAGCATCCAGACCAGAGAAGGGCCAAAACCAGTGAGCTCCAACGGTAGCGGTATCCAGCTGCGACCATCAAGCTTGCTACACCCATGACCACATAGTAGTAGTACATCCCATGACCCGGAAGGGGGGAGAGCCAGTTTGTCCAGATGAAAGGGAAGTGCATCGAAGGCTCAATGAAGACTCGACCGACCCAGCCAGTAGCGATCGCTCCGAAGGATTCGACGGCCATCAGTAGTCCAAACAGGACTCTGAATACGACGATGGGGCTGTTGTCAATGGGTTTGAAAAACTCGTTGCGGAGTGGGGTTGGCATGGAGGTCTAAAACATGTAGGGCACCGGGCATTTGAGTTCGCGAACGTCACGCGAGGGTTTGCGGGGGTCTCCCAATTTGAAGGTGTAAGTGATCGATACTTCGTGTGCTCCACCGCTATTGATTCCGAGACTGGAAAGAGTGTAGTCAAAGCTATAGCCAAAGGTGACTTTCTTTTGGGTGACGCCAAACATGAAAATGAGCGATTCAGAATTGCTGCCACTTCCTTTGGGGGTCTTGAGTGGAATCCCACGGTACCACATTCCGAAAATCACCGGTTGTAGTGTGAAGTACATGCCTAGATCCAGTTGGTCAAATTCCCCTTGATTGCGATAGTTGAAGGTTGGAGAGATACTTCTTTCCATGCCTTTGGCTGTTTCTCCTTTTTTGTAGGGGGTATTGAGGGGGATTTTGTATCCGCCATGGATGGATAGTTTGCGTGGCAGAGGGCTGCCATTGCCGATGAAGGATTGGTCTGGTTCGCGGAGGTGATGCATCGCTGCACCGAGCCAGATACGCTTGGAGTAGACGAGCCCGCCTAAGGCCAAGTCGAAGTATCGGATTTTTCCAGAACTGTCAAATTGTTCGGCAGTAGGGTTTCCATTGGGGCCGTTGGAGTCGATTTGATCACCAAAGGTGAGGCGGTTAAAGTTGAGGTCTCTAAAAGTGTAGGATGCTTCGATCGCAGGGCGAAACGTCCATTTGTAATTGACGTCCACTTGGTAGGCATACTGTAGCGCGATTTCGGTTGATGTGAGGCCTGCGATTCCTTCTTTGTCAGAAGTGATCAACAGCCCCACACTGCTGTTTTTTTCGTCGAAATTGTTGTCCGCATAAGCCGAAAAGGTCTCGAAGCTAGCATCGATAGAAGGCCACTGACTCCGGTAGTTGAGTCCTGCCCGACCTTGCTGGTTGATTCCTGCCAAAGCGGGGTTGAGGTACAGTGGAGCCGCATAGTATTGTGAAAACTGCGGATCTTGCCCATACGAATCCTCTGGAATGAATAGCGCTACGACGAAGAGCAAAAAGAAGATTTTTTTCAACATTGAAAATTGTTATTCGAGACTACACCTGCTTTAATAGAATCGATGCAAAATAGAAAATATTGCAGCAATAAAGAAAGGTTTTATTTTTTGTTGACATCTATGGTATAGAAATGTCTTTTTTTCTCGTTACTTCAAGGAATTGCCTTATTTTTAGGCGGAATTTGATTATTTAAACATTTGAATTCATTCGCATTTTGAGACCGGTGATGATAGAAACGTTTGTACAAAGAATGGGACGCGTGTGTTACGGATTGTTCGTGATTTCCCTGTGCTTATGTGCAGGCTCCATTTCTGCCCAAAACCAAAATTATTCGGAGTACAACTGGTTCTTTGGCAATTCTGTTACTTCCATGACTTTCAACAAGTCAGATGCCCGAGCACAGTTGGATCAGGTACAGGTCACACCTTATGGGATTGGTGGAGGAGCGGTGATTTCGAATCCAGTGACTGGAGACCTACTCTTTTATACCGATGGAGAGCGGATCTATGATGCCAATCACGACCCACTGCCAGGCAACCCCTTGTTGAATGGAACTCCTTCGATCAATCGGTCAGCGGTGGTTTTTCCTCTGCCGTATTCTACTGGACAGTATTATGTCTTTACCAATTCGGGTGCCGCAGGAGTGAGCGAAATTCAATACACGATTGTTGATCGTACGATGACCGGCAATGCCCTAGCTGGGGAGCCTACTCTCGGAGATGTGGCCTCTCTCAACAACCCGACAGGGTTGGTAGATCCCTCTGAGGCCATGGCGATCATCAAGCAAGATTTGGACAACTACTGGCTGATCTCACAAAACAGTGCCACACTAGCCTATCAAGTTACGTCCCTCAATAGCACAACCGGAGTGGGGACAACCACCTCCTTTGCAATTGGCTCGGTCACCAACCCCGCGTACGAAGCAGCGAGTTTTGCCTATGATTCCATTCATGGGCGTCTGGCCATTGCTCCTAGAGCTTCCAATCGCAACGTGTACGTTTTTGATTTTGATGTGGTGACTGGCACCATGAGCTTCAATCGCTCGATTCTCAATACAGGAAATAGTGATGGAGCAGGTGAGGCCGTCTATGATGTGGCGTGGTCTCCGAGTGGTGATCAATTGTATATTTCACGTTTTGGAGGAGCTGGTGAATTTGGTGATTTGTATCAGTTTGACTTCAATGACCCAATAGAAACGGTCAATTCGATATTGTTTCAACCGGTATTTCGTAGCTATGGTATACAGCTCGCTCCAGATCAGAATATTTACCACCTCTATCAGCAGACGAGTAGCGATGCGATAGAACTCGGGCGAATCACCGAAGCAGACAGTACCTATCATGCAGACAGTGCCTTTTTCAACGTGGGCTATGACAGTTTGGCTTTTGACCCGTCAGGGATCAATGGATGGCAGTTTCCAACTTTTGCTGCGCCACATTTCGAAAGTTTCGATTCTGTGGGCTTTGTGTTTATGGATACCTGTACACGCCAAAGCACTAAGTTCTTTTCGGTTGTCCAACCGACTCCTGAGAGCTACCGTTGGGATTTTGGGACGGGAGATTCATTGAGAGGGCCTGCACCGGTGTATACCTTTGATATGGCGGGGACTTACGCTGTCTCCTTGACCGTGACGCTCAACGGCATAGAGGAGACATATACACGGATGGTGACCATCAACGAAAACGACATGACCATCGATCTAGGGATGGATACGGTACGCTGCCCGGGAGAGGTGTTTACATATGATGCGGGCGATGGGGGCATTAGTTATGCTTGGAATACCGGTGAAACAACGCAAAGCATCGACGTAGATACGACTGGGGTGTTTTCGGTAGCGGTGGAGACGGCAGCAGGCTGCCTCAACTATGGCTATGTGCAAGTGGTGACATACGAGGACGCTTCGCAGTTTAGAAATCAATGGTACTTCGGAGAGATGGCAGGTATCGACTTCAATGATCCCGCAGGTACCTCGGCTATCACGGATGCCAACCTTATCAATTCTCCGCAAGGGGCCTCATCAGTCTCTGATCTCAACGGAGAACTACTCTTCTATACCGACGGGGTGACCGTGTGGAACAAAGAACATCAAGTCATGCTCAATGGAGACAATATAGGTGGAGACAATACTTCGATGCAGGGCGTGATGATCATGCCTCTGCCTGGGGATACGACGACTTTTTACATTTTCACCAGTGATCCTGTGTATGGGGACAATACCTACGACATGCGTTATACAGTGGTCGATATGCGGAGAGATTTGATGCGTGGAGCTGTCGTACAAAAGAATATGCCATTTTTCACGAATAGTTCGGAGCGTATGACCGGACTGGGCTTGGGACAAAACATGTCCTGGTTGATCACGCACGAGTATGGCAACAATCAGTTTCGGTCGTATCGTCTGTTGCCTAGCGGAATAGGCGAACCGATCACGTCCTCGGCAGGGAGTGTGCTGCGTTTTGACGAGGAGAAGAATGCCACAGCGGAATTGCAAGTCGCTCAGTCGGGCAACTATATTGCCATGGCCGTCCAAGAAACAACCGAGAATTTCATCGAACTCTTCGAAATCGATAGTCTGACAGGAGGGGTCGAGCAGATTGCTAAAATAGACATTGAAGAGCCTGTGCCTGCGCTGATTTACGGCGTAGAGTTTTCGTCTGGGACAGAGCGACTCTACGTGAGTACCAATTCGAATGGTTCGAAACTCTTGCAGTACGATCTGGACAGCATCCAGGCCCCGACTGCTGAGGCGGATATCATGGCGAGCAAATTTGAGCTGGGAGCGAATGCTACGCTGCAATATGGGGCGCTTCAGACGGGGGCAGATGGAATCATCTATTTGGCGATTGATGGACAAACAGCCGTAGGTACGATCAATAGTCCAGCTGCGGATGATATGAGTGCAGGCTTTGTGGAGGATGGTTTTGATTTGGAGGGACGAACCAGTCGTTTGGGTTTGCCCAACTTTGCGCAGACAGTTCCACTGGTAGCGATGGAGCCTGGGATTGCCTATACCAATGCTTGTCTCGGTCAGGAGACGGTGTTTGATGGGACGGGGACATCCATTATTGATACCTATTTGTGGACTTTTGATGACGGCACTTTGGCAGATGTAGAAGATACGGTACATACCTACAATTTGGCAGATACCTACAACGTGACTTTGCAAGTTGTCAATCGCTGTGGTTTGGATACGACGTTTACAGCGGCGGTTCCTGTTTTTGCTATTCCAAGTGCACCTACCGTATTGGATGCGGCGACACTTTGCGAGGGGCCGGTGACATTGGCTGCATGGCCTAGAGATACAGCGGCGTTCACTTATACTTGGTCGACGGGAGAGACGACTCGTGAGATCACGGTAGATGAGGCGAGTTTTGTTTCGGTATTCATCACCGATACGACGGGGTGTCAGTCAGACCCTAGAGATTCTTTTGTGGATGACACGACTCCTATTGTCAATATTGGTCCTGACCAGTTGATATGTCAAGACGTGGTGTTTGGACCTTTGGATGCAGCCAACCCAGGCTCAGAGTACACTTGGACGCTCAATGGAGCACCTGTGGGCAACGGACTGAGTACACTGGATGTAGATACGAGTGTGCCAGGGACCTACGTGTATGAGGTAGAGGTTGTAGACTTGTTCAATTGTAGCACGGTGGATGACATAGAGCTGACGGTTCAGGCGGGACCGAGCTATTCTTATGGGACGGTTGCAACTACGGGGTGTGGTGCCACGGATGGAGCGATTCATATCGATATCACTGATGCAGGGAGTTTTACTTATAGTTTGGCGGGACCAGTTTCGATCCCATCGACCGCTATCGCAGGACCATCTGGAGATACACAGTTGTCCAATGCCCTAAGCGGAGGAGCCTATACCATCAATGTCACCAATACGGTCAGTGGCTGTGACAATCCTGAAGTGGCTACAGTCGCAGATGGAGGGACTTTTACACTGGGAGTCACACCAGTACCAGGGTGTCCAGGAGATGGAACCCTCGATGTGACTGTCAATGCACCTATTTCTGCGGGTGTAGATTATGAGCTTTTTGACCAAGCTGGGGTGTCTATTTTTGCTTCTACGGCGACTTTGGATGCGTTGAATCAATTTTCGATTACGAACCTAGATTCGGGAACCTACGCTTTGGTAGTGGAAGGTTTTGACGGAGTGAATACCTGTACGGGGACGTTGGATGATATCCAGTTGGACGGCAATGAGCGTGCGGACTTCCTCGTCGATGCGCAATATATCTGTGGGACTGAAGGTCAAATTGGGATTCTCCCAGTGACTGTCAATGCGGCAGACCCTATCCTATATACATGGACAGGTCCGAGTATAATAGGCTCTGCCCAAGGCGACTCTATCGTCGTAGCTACTGCGGGAAGTTATTTTGTGACTTCATCGGGGACTGGGTATTGTGATTATACCCAAGAAGTCGTCGTGACTCAAAATGCTCTGCCTACGGTAGCCATCAATGTCCAAGGCAATGAATGTGACGGTTCGCTGATCTTGCAGGCGGACATTACGAATACCCTAGTAGGGAATCCAGCCTATGAGTGGAGTACAGGTAGCCTAACCTCTCAGATCTCTGTCAGTGCGACGGACACCTACACGGTGACGGTACTGGATCAAGGTACGGGGTGTACGAGCAGTACAAGTAGAGACGTATCGGTCTACGATGATTTGACGGTGTTCGTAGTGGCTGATCCCAACTGTGACGACAATGCGGAGGTGTTTTTGAGTGCATATGCGAACATCACGGAGGATGTGACATTCACTTGGACCGATCTAAGTGGGGCAGTACTTCCAACAACGAGTGCGGAGATATCTATAGCGGAAAGTGGCAATTATTCGGTGCATGTAGTCTCTGATGTGAGTGCTTGTGAGGCCGATGCGAGTATCGATGTATCAGTGATTCCGATTGAGGAGGATCAGCTGTTGCTCTCGCCCAATGCCTCATTTTGTAGTGAAGATGCCGACCCACAAAACAACCAAGCTTACTTGGACCCAGGCTTTTTTAGTTCGTACGAATGGACGGTCATCAACGATACGCAAATCCTGAGTACCGACCGTATCTACATCACGAGTGATGCTGGGATATATGAAGTGACCTTAGGCAATGGCTTTACGTGTATACGTGATGTAGTGGAAGTGTTTGATAATTGTGCGCCGATCATCCATGCACCCAACGCCTTTGCTCCGAATGGTGTCAATGACACTTTCTTTGTCTATCCGAATGATTATGTAAGTGATTTTGAGATCAAAATCTATTCGAGATGGGGGGAGTTGGTGTATCAGTCATCAGATCTCAATTTTCATTGGGATGGCTACTACCGAGGGCAACTGCTTCAGATGGGTACTTATGCTTATGTGATGACCTTTGAGAGTTCTCTCCAGCCTGAGCGCGGCAAGATAGTACAGCGTGGAGGGGTCATGATTGTTCGTTAAATGATTATTTTTCAGAGTGTTATGGGTTTGGCATGGTAAATGATTGTTTGGGGGGAGCAACAATTGAATAGTTTTATGGAAAAGTATTTTTCGAAAAGTGTTTTATGGATTTCGGTACTGATGCTTTCGGCTTCTTTTCAGCCGGCTCAGTTGAAGTTTTTGCCAACTTCGTTGAAAATCACAGTTTTGAATGAATTGGGAAATCCCTCGCCTGGTACTGCAGTGACTCTATACGGCTCCAAAGAAGATTACAGAGCCGAGCTCAATCCGATTGCGCCGACAGATACGACGGACGAAGATGGACGTGTGGTGTTCAAAAAATTGGATCCAAAGCAGTATTATATCCACGCTATCAAAGAAGATAAAAGCAACATCGGTGCGGGAGTTTTGACATCAGAACTCCTCGAAGGCCGAATCAATAAAGTAAATACGATCATTGAATAGAGAAAAATTGGTGGCTGAGATCATAAGTTATGACTCGACACATGTAGAGGAATTGGAGTATAAAAGGAGGTTTTTGGACCTCCTTTTTCATGTAGATTGTTTTGAGCGAAGCTTGTCTCATGGACACATCACAGCGTCTGCTTGGGTGCTGCACCCAGAGGAGGAATCCGTAGTGCTACTGCATCACAAGAAACTGAATCGATGGCTACAGCCTGGTGGGCATGCCGATGGAGATGAAGATGTGGTGCGTGTCGCCTTGAAGGAGCTGGAAGAGGAAACAGGACTGACAGATGTCGATTGGTTGAGAGAAGGGATTTTTGATTTGGACATTCATAGGATACCTGCACGCAAGGCGGATCCAGCACATGAGCATTATGATGTACGTTTTGCTTTCGTGGCACGTCAGCCCGATCAGCTCCTCAAAAACGAAGAGTCCAATGAGCTGGCGTGGATACCTCTAACCGAACTGGAAAGCTATGTAGATGGAGAAGCTTCTATTTTGCGTATGCGAGACAAGAGTCTAGCACTTCGCTAGACTACCAATCCGGTTTGCCATCGTCCTGCTGTTTGGTAGGACGTCTTTGGTTTTGTTGAATGTATTGTATCTCACCATTTTTGAGAGCTTCCAAAATCATTTTGGCTTTCTCTTCGGAGATATTCATTTCTTGGAGTTTGTCTGCAGTACTTGGTTTGGGAGGTGTCTGACCTTCTTGGTCTTCGCCTTCCTCACCTTCCTGAGGTTGAGTTTGCTGCTCCTCTTCATCGCCTTCTTTTCCGTCTTCATTTTGCGGCTCTTGCTGTTGGTCTTGAGGATTCTCTTCGTCGTTGGGTTCGCCTTGCTCTGAATCTTGATTTTCTTGTTCTTGGTTCTCAGAGTTCTCTTTCTCTGATTCACTTTTTTCTCCGTCTTCGTTCTCTTTTTCTTCGGAGTCTTCTTGTTCAGACTCGTTTTGGTCTCCGTCTTTCTTTTCGTCTTCTTTTTGATCTTGATTTTCTTGATCTTGGTTTTGCTCGTCCTGGTTTTGGTTGTCAGGGTTCTCTTGTTCTTGGTCTTTTTGTTCTTCCAGTTTTTTCTTGAGCAGCTCGTAGTTGTAGCGAGAATCATCGTTGGTAGGGTCTGCCTTCAAGGAGGACTTGAAAAAGTTCAGTGCCTTTTCAAGTGTTTTTGGGTCATTTGACAATATGCCGAGTTGTTGATAAGCGACTGATTTCAAGTGTTTGTCCTTGGACAAGATCAGCTTGAGGTATTGGTTTTGCGCATTTTCTTTGTCATCCATCTGCAAGTAGCTATGCCCGAGGTTGAGCACTACTTTTTCATCTTCGATGTGCATAGAATCGATGAGGTAGGAGAATTTCTCAGCGGCCAATGGGAAGTCTCCTTTGAGGTAGGCTTTTTCTCCTTCCTTTTTGAGGGAGTTGATCTTAGCGATATCTTGATCTCCGATACTGACCCAAACCAAAAGTACCAATAGCCAATTCATCATACTGTTAGTGTTTTTGTTTTTACCAATAGATCAATGAGTAGGAGTAGGAGGGCTAGTGCGAGGAAGTAGTAGTACTTGTTGGCTGAGACGTCTACTTGTTTGGCATCTCTGAGTTCGCCCTCGATGTCTCCGATGGTGTTGATGAGTCTTTCTACATCGTTTCGCTTGTCATTGATTTCAAAATAACTTCCGTCTGTCGCTGTAGCGAGTTGTTTGAGAGATACAGGGTTGAGTTTCGATATGACATCTTGTCCTTGGTTGTTTTTCTTGAAGCCATTGCGTGTCATGATTTTGCTGCCGTGAGAGGTGCCTATGCCGAGGGTAAATAGCTTGATGCCTTTGTCTTCTATTTTTTTGGCGATGGACTCGGTGTTTTCACCGAAATCTTCTCCATCACTGATGAGTATGATGATCTTGGATTTTTGACGCGTGACAGAGCTTTCTTCGTCGGTGATTTTTTCTAAAGCTAGGCCGAGTGGAGGGCCAAAGTCCGTGCCCGTGTTGGGGACAAGGTTGGTATTGAGTGTCTCAATGAACAGGTTGAGGGCGCTTTTGTCGTAGGTCAATGGGCACTGGATGTATGCCTCATTGGAAAACATAATCAACCCAATGCGGTCAGAGTTGAACGCTTCGACGATCTCCTTGAGTTCGAATTTGATTTTTTCTAGTCGGCTGGGCTGCACGTCAAAGGCGTTCATGGATTCGGAGAGATCCACACACATGAAGATGTCCTTGCCGATGGACTTGACTTCTTTCTTGGTTTGGCCAAAAGAAGGCCCCATGAGCGCAGCAATGAATAGTCCAAAATAGGTGCTTCTCAATAGGATTTTGTAGAAGACACGGCGGTACCCAGAACGCAACGCTCTAGCCGCACGAATGGTACGGGCCAAATAGGCCAAATAGAATAGCGCAAAGAGCGCAATGAAGATCAATTCGAGGGTACCGAGTGTACCTGTCCATACCATATGCTGTTGCCAATTTTAGAACCAAACAAATATAAATAGCCAAGCGCCAAGACCCAATTGCAGCGTCCTATTTAACAAATTTTAGCATTCGTCAATATACCGCAGACGACTAGATCTCGGTGAGATTGAGAAACAGTATTCCTGTGGGTTCGACTCCCGCTTTTTGGGCTTTCTTTTTGGCTTTTTGCGTTCTTTTTTTGATGAAGTTCAAGCTCTTATACTTGCTGTAGTAGCTCTTGAAATTGAGCTTGTCTTGTACCATCCATTGTTCGTAGGTAGCGAGGTTGTCTCTGAATTCCTTGTTTTCCAAATTGGGACTGTTGGGGGATTCGATTTTGTACTCGTTGAGGATGGCTAGGATGTACATGAGCTTTTGCTGAAGGATGAAGGTTTGTTCTCGAATCGAGCCAAACTTGCCTAGGTCGTTGAAACCAAAGGCGTTGATACCGGTAGTGATGGCTGCCATGATACCGACGAAAGGTACCAGTTCGCTGGCCGTCGAACCGTCCTCAAAGACATTGCCACTGGCTGTATATACGGCCAAAAACATGGAGGTCACGGAGAGACCTTTTTTGAGACTTTGTACTTTGTTTTCTCGGTCTTCCATCTGTGTATGGATCTGAGACAGCAGCTCGATGAGGTGGACAGCATCATTGCGGTAGTCGAGGTAGGTCTCGTAGGTGACTTCTGTGTTTTCGCGGTGTTCTACGGTGATGGTGAAGGCTTTTTGATCGACATAGCCATGTGGGTCTCGTACGACGAGGAGCATGTCAAACTTGCGAGGCTGCATTTCTATTCCTACGATATCAAAACTGGGAGTCCAGTGGATGGATAGGAGATTGTTTTGAAAGTCCCATACCATGCCTTCGGGTGCTCCGATGATGTCTACTTCTAGGTCGGAGAATTGGTCGTTTCCATCTTGAATGAATACTTTTTTGTCCAAGGTGATGCCTTCGTACAATTTTTCATTTTGTAGGTTGAGGATTTTTGGAGGTTCGTTTCGGATGCTTTTTCGGACCAAAAAAGTCTTGGAAATGGTGTTTGGGTTTTCGGGCCCTCGCTCGGTCACCTCCACGGTGACTTCCATAGGGAAGTAGCTGCGTAGGCGGTGGATTTCGTCACTGTTGACTTTCCAGGTGAATAGGCCCTTTTCGGAGAGTCTTGGGTTTCCTATTTTGCTGGGGATGATGAGTCTGTATAGGAGTGAATCATGATCCATATCCTGGGCAGAGAGGTCGATGGAGAGTTGCTCACCATCACTGATGTAGTACTCGTCGAGCACGGGAAACTTGAAGTAGGGCAGGTGGTTGTTGCTGCTGAGCGCAAAGAGTAGTACTTTCTGTGTTTTGATGTTGTTTTTGTTTTTCGCGACAAGCGTCAAACGATAGTATTTTTCATTGATTTGATCCTGATTGGGAGACCATTTCAGTTTGAGACTGTTTTTGGTCGTGTCCAGTTTGACGTTATGCAGTGACTTGAGGTCAATGTTTTCGTTGAAGTAGTAGTCTAGTGTGACGTCTGAAGAGTCGTTGGTCAGGGTACTGTGAGCACGAACATCTAGGTGGAAGTCCATGGTGGGGTTGATGCGGTAGACTCCATTTTGTAAGGTAGCACTGCTTTTGATGTCAATGACCGGCGCAGTGTTGGGCTGCTGCAGCATGACGAATAGGGATTGAGCATCGACCATGGTGTCATCTACATAGAGGTAGAATGTAATGGCTGTGTTGGGTTGGTTGTAGTAGGCTGGGACGGCCCAAGAGAAGCGAAGTTGATCGTCAAGAGTAGCTCCTTCGGGTGCATTTTGCATGCTGACTGTGCCGGCTTGTGTAGTTTTTTGGATTTGAAATTGTACCGTTCGGCCTGCCTGTGTGACGATGAAGTTGTTCTCGAGAATGAGTTTGAGGCTATCGTTGCTTTGAGCGGACAGGAAATTCGATAAAAATAACAGGTTGATTAATGCGAGTAATCTAAATTTTATCATGAGTCTTTCGGTACAAAAATGTTTTGCTTCGTGAGTATGTTTTTTTCGAAGCACTACTAAGAAAAAATTATGCCATTTTGGTGTGGTTTGGTGAATGGTGGGGATGTTCTAGTTCATGTTGTTTGCTAAATGATCAAATATCTGGGGGTTGGGTGATTTTAGGTATTGAGCCAATGCCAAAATTTTTGTACGATGTTGGCGCTCTTTGGTTTTTTTTGGCTGGATGTTTTAGGGGTGGCTTTCTTTTTTTTGACGACCTGGCTTTTGGGAGCAGTGGACACCTTGGATTGGTAGTATTGTGTCTTGGCCTCTTTTTCCTTTTTGAGCTTGTGGGCGAGTTGTTTTTTTTCTGCCTGTTCTTTTCGTCTGCGTTCTGCTTCTACGCTGTTGATTTGCGGTTTTTTCCTTTGTTGGTTCTTTGTTCGGTTGTTGCGTCGCGGTTTGCGAGAGCTTTCACGTGAGGGACCACTTGTGTAGAGGATGGTGTCTGGATCGAGAGGTTTGTTTTTTGCTTCTGCCTTTTTCTTGGCGATTTCTTCTGGGGTCTTGGGTTTAGGCAATTCTATTTTTCCTTTGATCGTCAAGCCTTGTAGCGGTTTGGCTTTGGCCGCTCGGATCAGTTGTACGGACTCGTCGTGTGCGGCCAATTCTGCACGTGCTTCGATGAATGTGCCGTCTTCTTGCTCTATTGGCTCGTATTCTTTGGGTTCCTCTTCGTTTTGAGTTGTGGTATCTTGTGTATCGGATCCAGCGAATGTCTCCTCTGTTTCCTCAGGCTCTTGCTCTTGTATTATAGAATCCAGGCCTTCTTCGATTTCTTGGGAGGGGTGTGTTTCTTCAGGTATGGGAGGGTTTTCGTTAGCAGTGGGGTCTACCGTAGGGCTGTCTTCTATGGGTAGGGGGGCTGCTGTAGCAGCGACGTGCTGTTCGTCAATCGCGGGGTTGGTAGCTACAGTTTCAGTGACGGGGATGTCCTGCCCATCGATTACGGGTGTTTCCTCTTTGGCAAACTGAAAGGCTTCCTGAACGAGTGCCACTGTTTCTTCGGATAATTTGGAGTTGCTCCCTTTGGATACATCAATCCCTTTTTCGGTTAGGAACTTGGAAAGTTGCTTGGGCGTTAGTTTTATTTTTCTTGCTAGGGAACTCAGTCTCATACTTCAATCGGTCGTGGCATTATAGATAGCACAAATATAATGGTCGAATAAAAAAATCAAGGCCAATAGACTAAGTAGTATCGAAAGAAGACAAGAAAAAGGGGTGATTTTTTAGTTCTTTTTTCTGATTTGGGGTCAAATGGTTGTCTTTGATGATGATATCGATCGAAAGAGGTTTTTTGGCACGACCGATAAGGCCAGGTCGAACGCTGGATAGGAGTGTGCGAAGTGGGGATTTTTTGTCCGCTAGAATCATCGCGGTGTAGGTTCCTGTTTTGGCCAGAAGGGTCTCAATCCATGGTGCAAGAATATGCTCATGACCAGGTCGTATGTAGAGGTAGTCTAGAGCAAGGAAGCGATAGTTGCGGCAGATCAGTCGATTAAAGAGGGGGAGTTTGCCGAGGATGTTTAGGAGTATTTTGCCCGAAAGGGCGGGAAGACTGTGTACGATCCAAGATTCAGGGTTGGCTTGTGCGCCTGCGAGGATTTGTCCTGATGCGTCACGGACGACGTAGTATTGCTCTCGGTAAAATAGATTCTCAGTAGAGTAGGAAGAGTAGCGGGCGTAGTAGGTATGTAAGAGTTTTTTTACCTCTTCGTGATCGATGGAGTCGATTCGCTGGCAGTTGAGCCGCTCCTTTGGGAAGAGGCGACCAAGCATGTGTGTGTTGAAACTTCGAATTTTTTCAAAGCCAAATTCTTCGCACAAGAGGGCGGATCGGACATTGTTGGGGTCGACATAGGCATAGAAGTAATTGGGATGGGATGGATTTGGCATGATTTCTTGCCCAGACAGCACGCTGTGCACTTCTGTTTTGATGCTGTTTTTTTTGGAGTGGACGGTCGTTTTGCGGTGATTGACACGCAGCTGGTCCAAAAAAGAGAAATAGC
The DNA here is from genome assembly GCF_002742335.1 of Reichenbachiella sp. 5M10. Lineage (NCBI taxonomy): Bacteria > Pseudomonadati > Bacteroidota > Cytophagia > Cytophagales > Reichenbachiellaceae > Reichenbachiella > Reichenbachiella sp. 5M10. Next base: position 669,382 of record NZ_MDGR01000007.1, read on the forward strand.
GTACGTAGAAACTAGTGACGGGCTGTTGGTCGAGTCTGCTGCTGCGCTCACAAAAGCAGCAAACGCCCAAGGTGCGGTGTGATTTGGAGAGGGATAGCAGGTGTGGTCGAGTGATATGGCTGAGTTTGTCACGTGTGGACAATTGCTGGTAGACAGGAGATTCATTGGGCGTACCGATTCGATTTTGGGCGAGTAGTGCTTTGGCTTCTTCGCCTATGGATTGGCTGATATGTAGTAGTCGTAGGGGCATGAAGGGGGTAAATGTTGCTAGGCTCTGTTTTGTGATATATCGTGTCGAATATAAAGTATCGTTTTCAAAGTTTCTAAAAAGAAGGATAAAGGGAAGCTGTCATATGTTGATCAGTCATATGGAACTATTCTCGCTACGACGGGGTTGAAACAGTGATTTGCGCAAGTCGCACATTGATAAAAACTATAATTCAATCCAAATAAACACGATGAAAGTAGAGCAAGGACAAAAAGCACCTGATTTTAACGTACAAGATATTTATGGCAAGACAGTGCGACTGTCGGATTTTAAGGGGAAGAAGGTGCTCTTGAGTTTCTTTAGGGATGTGAGTTGTCCTTTTTGTAATTTGAGGGTGCGAGATCTCTCCAATCGGCGTGAGCAACTGGAGGCAGAGGGGCTTCAGATGATTTTCTTTTTTGAGAGCTCGGCGGAGGTATTGACCAACAGTCTTTTGCATCAGAAGGCTTCTCCGATACCTTTGGTAGGAGATCCTGACAAGGCCATCTATGCGCAGTATGGTGTCGAATCATCAGCGCTCAAGATGATGAAGACGTTTTTTCAAACTGGTGCGATATCGGCCATGAAAGATGGTGCAACGATAGAGGTGGCACAGACCAAAGATAAAGCGAGTATGACTTTGATTCCTGCAGACTTTTTGATCGATGAAAAACAAATGCTTCATACTGCTCACTACGGGGGACATATTCGTGATCATATCACGGTCAGCGAATTAGAAAAATTTGTAAAGTCTTAGTAGCTTGTTGGTTTGAGGAGGCGCTAGGCGTCAAACTGACAGACTATGGAGATGAGAATTAGACAGGTCATATATCTTTTGTTGGGACCAGGCGCTGTACTGGTTTTGTGGGTAATGGGTCGGCCAGAGACCATGACCGAAGAGGCTTTTGCGGTGCTGTGTGTGACGGTGTGGATGGCGAGTTGGTGGGTGACCGAAGCTGTACCGATTGCTGTGACAGCCCTGCTGCCTATTGTTTTGTTTCCAATGACTGGAGCGATGGATATTGCATCGACGACTGCTGCGTTTGGACACAAATATGTCTTCTTGTATTTGGGAGGTTTTGTGTTGGCTATTGCCATCGAACGCTGGGGGCTACACCGTCGCGTCGCTTTGTTTTTGATCCATTTGATTGGGACCAATGTACAAGGTATAGTATTGGGGTTTATGGTTGCGACGGCTTTTTTGTCTATGTGGATCTCCAATACGGCCACCTCTGTGATGATGCTGCCTATTGGTATGGCGATTGTGTCGCAGTTCAAACACAATGCCGGTGAAGATCATCCCGATACCCAGCGCTTTGGCAAGGTACTCATGCTGGCGATCGCATACAGTGCATCGATAGGAGGAGTGGCTACTCTGATCGGTACACCGCCCAATCTAGTGCTAGCTGGTGTGCTCGAACAAACCTATGGTGTGAAGCTGAGCTTTTTTCAGTGGTTGCAGCTTGGGTTACCGATATCGGTATTGCTGTTGGTAATCTGTTGGTGTTATTTGACTCATCATGCTTTTCGCTTTTCGCAAAAATCATTTCCAGGAGGTAGAGAGGAAGTCAACCGTATGCGTGGTGCCCTGGGCAGGATGAGTACCGAAGAAAAGCGCGTACTCGTGGTGTTTGTGTTGACCGCTTCGGCGTGGATGTTTCGTTCGCTGTTGCAGCGATGGGTTCCGGCACTCGATGATACGATCATCGCGATGATAGCTGCTTTGGTGCTGTTTGTGATTCCCGCTGGTAGTGAGAACCGAAGATTGATTGTGTGGGAAGAAGCGGTGAAGTTGCCTTGGGGTATTATTTTACTCTTTGGGGGAGGCATGGCGTTGGCCAAGGGGTTTGCTGTGACGGGACTTGCTCAATGGATCGCTGCGCAAATGACTCAGCTAGACGGGGTTTCTTTGTTGGTGCTGATACTGATCCTTGTGACGATGGTCAACTTCCTCACAGAGGTGACTTCTAATCTAGCTACTACTGCGATGCTCCTGCCTGTGCTTGCACCGATGGCGCTGGCGTTTGACCTGCATCCATTGATGATCATGGTGCCTGTGACGATCGCCGCATCTTGTGCCTTCATGTTGCCCGTGGCTACCCCACCCAATGCCGTAGTGTTTGGGGCAGGATATCTACAGATCAAAGATATGCTGCGAGCGGGCATCTGGCTCAATTTACTGTCTGTTTTGTTGATTACCCTGTTTGTTTACTTTCTGCTTCCTCATGTTTGGGGTATTGATCCCCATGTTTTTCCTGTGGATTTCATGAGGGAATAAGGGATGTCGAAATTGCTTTTTGATATTCCTTATTCCGACCGTTTAGATCCTGTTTTAGAAAGATGTGAGGGGTCGCTACATCACAAAAGCATTGACGAATTTTGGGCCATGAATCTCGCAGTGATTTTGGATCAATCTCTCAGAAATACAGAGTGATCCTATGTGGCGGTCGATTCACAAAGCGACAAACAAAAAAGCTCGGCACATGCCGAGCTTTTTTGTTTGTCGGGATGACAGGATTTGAACCTGCGACCCCTCGCCCCCCAGGCGAGTACTCTACCGGACTGAGCCACATCCCGAAACTATGAAAAGGTTCTTTTCATGAGGCTGTAAATTTATAGTGATCGAAGGCTAATCTACAAGCGAAATGAAAAAGAAAAAGCCACTCTAGAGAGTGGCTTTCAAAGTCGGGGCGGCAGGATTCGAACCTGCGACCCCCTGGTCCCAAACCAGGTACGCTAACCGGACTGCGCTACGCCCCGAAACCGACTGCCACCGGTTATTGTTGGCAATCTTTGTGATCCGCTCAGGACTCGAACCTGAAACCTACTGCTTAGAAGGCAGTTGCTCTATCCAGTTGAGCTAGCAGACCGTGATCATTTTTGCGGAGAGAGGGGGATTCGAACCCCCGGAACGGTTTAACCCGTTCGCATGTTTAGCAAACATGTGGTTTCAGCCACTCACCCACCTCTCCGGGACAATAATCTCCCTCGTTTTCCTTGAAGTTTTGTGTACCTCTCAAAAACGAGATGCAAATATAGCATAACAATTTCGAGAACTGCAAAGCGGAATTGAAAAATAGGCCAAAAAAAGAGAGAATATTTTATAAGCCTTTGATTCCGTTGATTTTACTGTTCTTACAAAATTTCGAGTACGTTTTCAGGTGGTCGTCCGATGATCGCTTTTCCATTTTTGATCACAATCGGACGTTCGATCAAAATTGGGTTTTGGACCATGATATTGATCCATTCCTCGTCGTTGTGTTTTTGGTTTTTATATTGCTCTTTGAATATTTTTTCACCTTTTCGGATGAGCTCTAGAGGAGTGAGACCGAGCAGCGATAGGACCTCTGACAATTCCTCCTTGCTTGGTACGGTTTTGAGATATTCGATGATTTCGATATCCTCGTTGTGTTCTTGGAGTAGGGAGAGGGTGTTTCTGCTTTTTCCGCAGCGGGGGTTGTGATATATTTTAGTCATTTGTAGTTTGTTTGGTGGGGCCTTGGAGCTGGGTAGTGATCAAGGTCACAAGCCCTATACCAAAGAAGATCGTCATGAATAGGATAGAATTTCTCATCGTGCCTGTGAGGCTGAGGATGTATCCGTAGGTGAAGGTCCCCAGTACGGTGGCGAGCTTTTCAGTCACGTCGTAGAAACTAAAGTAAGACGCGGTATCTCTGGTGCCTTCTGGGATGAGTTTGGAGTAGGTCGATCGAGAGATGGATTGGATCCCTCCCATGACGAGTCCAAGCAATGCTGCCAAGCCATAGAAGGCAGTCTTGTCGTGGATCAAATAGGCAATCACACAGATGCTGAGCCAGATCACTACAGCGATGATGATTGAGGTCTTGTTTCCTTTTTTGCTGGAGATCCCCGAGAAGAGGTAAGCCCCCGCTATGGCCACCAGTTGGATGATGAGGATGACAAGAATCATCTCGACGGATTCCATACCGATCTCTTGTGCAGCGAATAGTGGAGCGAGGAGCATGACGGATTGGACCCCCATGCTGTAGAAGAAGAAGGACGAAAGGAACCGTATTGAATGAATGTTTTGTTTGAGATTTTTAAAGACTTTTTGGAGTTCTCGAAATCCTGAGCTGAGGACTGCGGAGGTGATTTTGTTTTTGGTCGGTTGATCTTTGAGTTTAGCGAAAGCGATATGAGCAAAGCCAAACCACCACAGCCCGACGATGAGAAAGACGAATTTGGTGGCACTCCCTGCTCCGTCAAAACCAAAGGTCTCAGGCATCTGGACGAGTACCAAACTCACGATGAGCAAGAGGACACTGCCAATGTATCCCATGGAGAATCCCCGAGCACTGACTTTGTCCATCATTGATTCTGAGGCGATTTCAGGTAAAAAAGCGTTGTAGAATACTACGGAAGAAGCATAGCCGATGCTAGCGGTCATTGCTAGAAGGATGCCGAGCTCGATGTTGCTCCCGTCGAAAAAGAACAAGCCCATGCAGGCCACCGATCCGAGATAGGTAAAGAAGCGCATGTAGGATTTTTTGGCACCTCGGTAATCTGCGATCCCAGATAGGACGGGGTAGAGCAGTACCGCGACCAAAAAGGAGAGAGAGATCGCATAGGAATAGAGTACAGAATTTTCGATTTGGAGACCGAAGAACTCGACAAGTGAACCTCCAAAAGCAGCTTCGGTGGCATTGGTGTAATAAATTGGAAAAATGGCCGTAGTGACGATGAGGTTGTACACTGAATTGGCCCAGTCATAAGAGCACCATGCGTTGATGGTTTTTTTGTCGTCTAGATTCATGACGCCAAGATATTTAATTTTGCTCGTAAAGGGGAGGAGTCAATTTTAAATTAGAATTAAAACTACTCGGATATGGATTTTCTTAATTTGTCAGTAATATTGAGCCCAAATTATATCAGCTAAAAATGAGCAGTCAAACACGATCTACTTTAAAACTAATCGCCATCGTCATCGTCCTATTGATGGTACTCATGCAACTCAATGTCGTCATTATCCCTTTCCTGGTTACGTACAAGTTTTGGATGATGGTAGGGGCATTTGTGATTCTACTGATTGCTTCTACCTGATTGCTTCTAGTTTTGGAGGAGGTAGTGTCGTTGGATGAAATCTACCAGCCATAATTGTACGCTGTCCTTTTGACTTGGAGTAGCTTGACGAAAGGCGTGGCCTGTCCCCTCTAGTTCATGAAATTCATACGGGATACCGAGTGTGTCTAGTCTTTCTTTCAAGGCGATAGATTGAGGGAAGGGGACGATCTTGTCGATGTTGCCGTGAATGATGAGCGTCGGTGGCGCTTGTGCCGTAATGTACTGCATCGGCGAGTAGGTTTGCATGAATTGGACCGCTTTGAGACTGTCACTCCTTGGATCAAAGCCAAACAGCTGACGCGTAATGTCCAGCTCTGAACGAATAGCCGTAGGGGCTTTTTCGAGCAAGGACTGGAGACTGTCGAGCATTTGTGATTGGTAGAGAAGCTCCAGGTCTGAGGGGCCGTATACGTCGATTACGTAGTTGATGTGTGGTATTTCTAGTTCCAACGAAAAATCTTGTGGTTGCCCATAGGCAGCCATCATTGCGATGTGTGCCCCAGCTGATTCTCCCATCAATCCCAAATTGTCCATGTCCAAACCATAGGTGTCTGCGTGCTCCTGTATCCATATCAGTGCCGAATAAGCGTCCAATACACAACCTGGAAAAGGTGAATGTGTACCATCAGCTAGTGTATAGTCAGGAGAGATGATTGTATAGCCTCGATTGCGCAGGGTGTTGATGGCTCCATGGTAGCGGTTGACATTCAGTGCTTCTTTGCGTCCCATGACCCATGCTCCTCCATGAAAATATACCACGACAGGTGACTCGTCATGTACGACAGTTGTAGGCAAATAGATGTCCAATTTGTGCGTGTCACTATATTGGATATGGTGTAGTACTTCGCCCTGTAAGATGGGCGCCTCGTTGGCAATGAAAAAATAAGCCAGCCATACTATCACCAATCCAGATGTGGTCAACGCCAGGATGACTATGGCCTTGAGTCGCTTTTTTAGTTTGTCGCTGAGAGGCATGATTGATAGAGCTTATGCATTGGAGAGGTTGTATAGCCACAGTGCTTCGATATCTGCTTTGATTGCAGGATCAGGCAATAGGCCTTTGTCTGGTGCCGTATCTATTTGATTTAGATTCATGGTATAGGGATCGACAGGCATGTCTATCGGTGTCCCATGTACTGCATGGCTTATGTGTCTAAATAGCTCCGCTGCGAAGTTTTCGATGACTCGAATATTGCTGGTTAATTTGTCGAGGAGTTCTGGAGTTTCATACTGTATTTCCAATCCATGGTGAAAATCACGCAAGCATGCCAAGTCAAAGGGGTCGACATAGCGATCGGCAATTGGATGAGTGTCGTGGGGCCTCCAAGCGATGAATAGGTCTTGGACTTTTTGATTGAGGATTCCTACTTGTCTACCGAGACTATCAGGGTTGGCAAACAGTGTTTTGAGTACGCGCAAGTTGGTGTAGCCCTTGTTGGTGAAAAGTAGGGTAAAAAAGGACCAATAGACTGCCCAATCCCAAAATATCTTGGCAACCATGATCTGGGTGTTGCCCATGAGCTGATACTTGTCCAGATAGGTTGGTATCCAATGTTCGAAGATGCCGAAGTGTGTTTTTTCATAGACATCCGCATGGATGAATATTGGCTCACCTGCTAAGTCACGTGTGATCAGGTCGGTGATCCAACTGTTGTTCATAGAAATGAAATCTGTACCAGGAGAGTATAGCGGGTCCAAGAATACGCCCGAGTCTCCAGTGACAGCCCATCGATCTTCGGAGTAGAGTTTGCCGCTGTGGTGGGAGTAGTGTTTGAGAAACAAGAAGTCAAGTACGTCGTCCTTGCGTGGGCCAATCTTTTCGAAGGCTTGGGGTTCATTTTTGCGTATCCATTCGAAGGCCTTGTCCTTGGTGTTGTATTCTGTAAAGTCGTGGAAGCGAGGGTCTGCTACGATCCCAACACTGGTGTTGCCTGAAGAGAGTGGGATGAACCATAGCCAGTAGCCAGTATCCATCAGGTGTACCGTACCGAGTCGTCTTAGTCCAGGTTTTAGCGTGGCGGACCATGCAGAGTCAGCGGCCCATTCCTGTACATCGATTTCGCCTTTGATGCGAAACCATGCGGCATTGATGTTGTGATCGACAGGTTTTTGAAATCCCATCTGTCGTTTGAGGATAGCACCTCGGCCGGTACAGTCGACGGTCCATTTGGCTTGGACGGTATGTTCTTGCCCAGCGATCGTATAGGTGACCGTATGCAATGGGGTGCCAAATTCTACCGATTTGACACGGCACCCGAGTTGCAATTCATTGCCAGCTGCTTTTGAGCGTTGGATGAGTTCGTTTTCGAAACTGCCTCGGTCTAGTTGGTGACTGGGGACGGGGAGACGTTCTCTCGGTCCGAGCTCTACTCTTCTGGAGAGGTTGTCTTTGTGCTGGGGCGAAAAGAAAAATCGCAGGCCGTGCTTGGGGAGCTGTTTTGCGTCAAGATAGTCCTTGAGATTGAGCACTTCTCGCAGGTAGTAGGTACCTAGTTCGACGGTGGATTCACCGACTTTGTGTGCAGCATTGGGAGCTTCGTTTTTGCGCTGCTCGAGTATCAATATGGATATGTTGGGGTTCTCTTGTTTCAATTGCAAGGAAAGTGTCAAGCCAGCTAGGCCACCTCCCATGAGGATTACATCATATTGATCGTTAGTCATTGCGTTTTGTTTGTTCAAGTTTTGATTGTTCCTTGTTTGGACGGCTTAAATTTAATTTAACTATTAAGATCACCCACATTTAATTTTAGAATCTCAATTAAATATATTGCAAATATTTACCGAAGCTTACCTATTATTAAGGTGCGGGATGAGGCGCACAAGGAGGAGCAAACAACAAACTGATGAAATTTTTGATCATGTATTGGGCGATGTTTTTCGCCATGAATTTCGGCCCTGGATTTGATGCCAAACAGGTATACCAAGCATTGGAAGGAGATTCGATGGAGAAGATTCAGGCAGCTTTGAAGGTGCTAGGTCAGGAGCCCGATACGCCTAAAAATCGAGCCTACATCGGTGCACTGACAGCCAAGGAAGCAGGATTGCTCAAAGGTGTAGGGGACAAGGTGCGGGCGTTCAAGACAGGAGCTGAGATGCTCGAGACGGAGATAAAAAATGATCCAACACAGGTAGAGTTTAGGTTTTTGCGACTAGCGATACAAGAGGAGAGTCCAGCGATATTGGGCTACAAAGACAACATAGAAGAGGACAAGGCCATGATAGTCGATTATTATTCTAAGTTGCCTTCGACACTTCGCAAGCAAATCAAACATTATGCTGCCACGTCGGAGTATTTGACTGTGGATGACCTTCGCTGATTAGAACCCAATTGATTTAATGAAAAAAGTACTAGCCATCAACTATTCCCAAACCGGGCAACTGGATGAAATCATGGAGCGATTTTTATCGCCGATGGTTGGCGTGGATGTAGATAGAGTCAAGATTCAGCTCAAAGTGCCATACGGTTTCCCCTGGGACAGTGATCGGTTTTTTGAAGTCATGCCTGAATCAGTCATGGAGGAGGTCGTCGAGTTGCAGGATTTTGACTTGACACACGATGCGTACGACTTGATCGTATTGGGGTATCAGCCATGGTTTTTGTCCCCCTCCATACCGACTACTTCTTTGCTCAAGCATGAGAAATTCAAAGCAGTGATACAAGGGAAACCAGTAGTCACAGTCATCGGCGCGCGCAACATGTGGCTCAATGCACAGGACAGTATCCGGGCTTTGCTCTCCGCAGCAGGTGCGAGACAAGTAGCCAATATACCCTTGATTGATCGATCCAATAACTTGACCAGTGCTGTTTCTATATTGCATTGGATGCTCAATGGCAAAAAGACCCGGCCGATGGGGATATTTCCCAAGCCGGGAGTGAGTGATGAGGATATTTGGCAAGCGGATCGCTATGGCGCTTTCGCTAAAAAAGCGTTAGAAACAGGTGAGTATGACGATCTTCAGCGTGACGTATTGTCGCTCGATGAAATTCGAATTCCTACCAATATTTTGTTCATAGAAATGAGAGCCAAAAAGCTCTTTCGGATATGGGCACGTATCATCAAGAAAAAAGGAACAACTGTAGCAAAGAGAAAGAGGTGGTTGGTAGGGTTCAAGTACTATTTGATTTTTGCACTATTTGTAGTGTCACCTATAGTACTTGTGATTTTTAATTTATTTTTAAGACCCTTTGAGCTCGGTTCCATTAAACGGAAAAAAGAGTATTATTGCGGGGTTAACTGACAAGAAAGATGCCGGAAGTTTATATTACGAGAACGTCAAGTTTTTTGCCCAATGATCTGATCAGCAATGAAGAGATGGAAGATTATTTGGGCTATGTCAATGGCGCAAAATCAAGATCAAAAGCCATTGTATTGCGAAACAATAAGATCAAGGGGAGATACTATGCGATCACCAAGGATGGAGTAGCGACACATACGAATTCGGAGATGGTCTCTTTGGCCATCAAAAGGTTGTTTGAGAGAAATCCAGAAGAAATAAAGGAGGTAGACCTTCTCTCTTGTGGAACCTCTACACCCGATCAGATGATGCCTTCACACGCGGTGATGGTGCATGGGTGGCTACCAGAGATGGATTCGATCGAAGTGGTGTCTCCGTCAGGTGTGTGCTGTTCGGGAATGCATGCACTCAAGTACGCCTACATGGCCATCAAAATAGGGGATAAGAAAAAAGCGATCACGACAGGGTCGGAGCGTTTGTCTCGTGTATTGAGGTCTGAGCAGTTTGAAGATGAAGTGAAGCATCTTGTGGAGCTGGAACAAAACCCCATTGTAGCATTCCAAAAGGATTTTCTACGTTGGATGCTCTCGGATGGTGCAGCTACGTTTCTACTAGAGGATCAACCTAGCGAGGATGGGACGAGCTTGCGCATCGAATGGATCGACGGGATATCCTATGCCAACCAGGAAGAAGCTTGTATGTATATGGCTTCTGAGAAAAAGGAGGACGGCACACTCAAGAGCTACATGGACTATGCACCAGAGGATATCATGCACGAGTCTGTCTTGACGATCAAGCAGGATACTCGTTTGCTGGATAAGAATATTGTGGCTTTGGGATTCAATCATTTGATTAAAATACTGAAAGAAAAGAATCAAGATGTAAATGAGGTAGATTACTTTTTGCCTCACTTGTCGAGCTTCTTCTTCGAAGATAAAATAGCAGATATCTTGGAGTCTAATGGTATGGGGATCCCAAAGGAAAAGTGGTTCACCAACTTGGACAAGAAAGGGAACGTAGGGGCAGGGTCGATTTACCTCATGGTGGACGAACTGATCCAGAGTGGCAAACTTAAGAAAGGACAGAAGATACTCTTGGCAGTGCCTGAGAGTTCTCGATTTTCTTATGTGTTTTGCTATCTGACGGTCTGCTAAATGCATACTAAACTCACCTAAACGATGAAAAAAGAAGATATCCCCCAAGATGAAGGCCCTCTCAAGAATGTGTTGAGAGAAGTGGTCTATGCCAAGGACGAAGAAGGAAAGTACACCTCCGCCCTGAGTCAGGGCTGGGACGTGAAGAAGGATGCACTTGACAATGCTTGGGATGATGTCAACGAAAAAATAGAGGAGGCCAAGCAGGCAGTCCTCAATGGGGAGAAAAGCCCAGTATATTACTACAAAGAAAAAACGCTGATGGATATGCCAACAATCACTGGGTACACTGGTTTTTGGGCTATCACAGTCAAGCGGCATTTCAAACCGAGTGTGTTCAATAAATTAAGTGAGGCCAAATTGGCAAAGTATGCCAAGGCTTTTGATGTCACTATCGAAGAATTAAAATCCCCTGACCTATCGTGATCAACGAATTCAATCATATCCAATCTGCACACTGTGAAAACGGAGTGACGACTAGCCTGTTCAAACACCATGGCATTGATTTCATCAATGAACCTTTGGCATTTGGAATCGGCTCAGGTCTCTTCTATATCCATATCCCTTTCATGCAGGTGAATGGAGGACCAGCACTGTCGTTTCGTACCATGCCGGGAGCGATATTTCAGCGTACAGCCAAAGCACTCAACGTCAAGGTGAAGCGCAAAAAATTTAGATCCGAAGAAGCCGCGGATGATTATTTGAAGAAATTGATCGATGAGGGCAAGCCTGTAGGATGTCAGGTGGGGGTGTTTCATTTGCCGTATTTTCCTAAGGAATACCGCTTTCACTTCAATGCGCACAATCTGATCATCTACGGTTATGAAAACGGTGAGTACTTGGTAAGTGATCCAGTCATGGAAGGGACCAATCGGTTGACTACTGAAGAACTGAATAAAGTGCGTTTTGCGAAAGGTGCTCTTGCCCCAAACGGGCACTTGTACTACCCTGAAGCAATAGGTACGGTGACGGACGAAATGCTGCGCAAAGCTGTCGCTACAGGTATCAAACGAAATGTAAGAGATATGCTTCGGATTCCGGGCAATATTGCCGGGGTATCAGGGATCAAGTATACTGCTGGTAAAGTACGCAAGTGGAGAGACAAACTCGGCGTGCGCAAGGCAGGGCTGTACCTTGGGCAGATCGTGCGTATGCAGGAGGAGATCGGTACAGGAGGAGGTGGTTTTCGATTCATCTACGGAGCCTTCTTGGAGCAAGCGGCGGAGATCCTGCAAAACGATCAGCTGATGGGTATCTCTGAAGACATCACAGCAGCAGGAGACATGTGGAGAAATACTGCTGTGCAGATGGCGGGTATCTACAAAGGCCGCATCACCGAACAAAAGGATTTTGATCAGACTGCTGACATGATGATCGATATCTACCACAAAGAAAAGGAAACCTTTGCCAAGCTAGGCAAGATCAAACTCAAGTAATGCCCGCGATAGCACACATCAATATCTCCGAGATGAGCAAGCGATATCCTCGTGCAATGGAGGAGAGTCTCAAGCGTGTATCTATTCATATCGATGCAGGAATGAAGTACGGTTTGCTTGGGCCCAATGGTGCGGGTAAAACGACTTTGATTTCGATCATGTGTGGGTTTTTGGAGCCGACAAGTGGTGAGGTGATCTACCGTACTCAGGATGGAGGTGCTGTACTTGGCAAAGAACTAAAGACTATGATTGGGTTTGTGCCACAGGAATATGCGATGTATGGGGAACTCACTCCATTACAAAATTTAGAGTATTTCGGTGCGCTCTATGGAATGTCATCGGAGCATATTCGTCGGCGGAGTAGAGAACTGCTAGAGGTACTCGGGTTGTCAGAAGTCGCCAAGAAACCTACCCGGGATTTTTCGGGAGGGATGAAGCGTCGAGTCAATTTGGCCATTGGAATCATTCATGATCCTGCTATCTTGTTTTTGGATGAGCCTACAGTAGGGGTAGATGTGCAGAGCAAACATGCGATCATTCGCTTTTTGAATGAATTGAACAACCAAGGAACAACGATCATCTATACCTCGCATCACATGAATGAGGCACAGGAGTTTTGTGACGAGCTGGTGCTGATAGATCATGGGAGTATCGTTGCTCAAGGAAAAACCACAGAGTTGCTAGACAAGCACAAGGCAGAGGATTTGCATTCCATGTTTATCGAATTGACGGGAGAGGAGTATCGCAACTAATATGTTCAAATTTTTAATTTCTATAAAAAAGGAACTGATCATTTTGCTCAGTGACAAACTCGGCTTGACGGTCATGTTTGTGATGCCGATGTTGCTCGTATTTATCATTACGATCATTCAGGATAGTGCTTACAAGATTGTCAACGAAAACAAGGTGAGTATCCTCGTTTCCAATCAGGATGAAGGAGAGCAAGGGGGAGAATTGGTCCAGCTGTTGGTCGAATCGGGTTTCTTCATGGTCGAGCAAAACGATGCGTTAGAGCAAGACGCCTTGAAGGCAAGTCTAATGAGCGATGACAAATTGACGGCTCTATATATCCCGAAGGCATTTAGCGAAAGCATGAAGGGCAAAGCAAATCATGTCAGCAGTACAATGATGTCCCAGCTGGGGGTCATGGAGTATGACCGTGTCGTACAGGTGACTGCTCCCAAGATCGCATTGTATATCGACCCGATCCTACAAGAGACATTTTCTGCATCTATTTCTCGGATGTTGTCATCCTATCTCAAGCTCATCGAAAACAAATTGATGATAGAGTCGGTCTATGTATTGATGGAACAGGATTTTGATGAGGAAGCGCTGATGAGTGAGATGCAGGCCAATCCCATCGAGATTGAGCGACATACCGCTTCGCTCTCAGACAAAGAAATATTGCCGAATTCGACTCAGCACAATGTTCCAGCATGGACGCTATTCGCCATGTTTTTCATGGTAGTATCATTAGGGACTAATGTAGTCAAAGAACGTATCAATGGTAGTTTTATGCGTCTAAAAACCATGCCGACTAGTTTTTTGATGGTACTGATGGGCAAGATGCTGGTTTACGTAGGGGTCGCGATGCTGCAGATTGCAATGATCTTTGGGGTGAGCATGTTGGTCTTCCCGTGGTTGGATTTGCCGCAGCTGGTCATGCCCGACGCGATGGGGGCGTTTTTTGTAGTTGTGCTCTTATCGAGCATGGCAGCTGTGAGTTTCTCATTGATGATCGGTACGTTGGCACAGACGCTGGAGCAGTGTATCGGGATGGGAGCGATATCGGTGATCATCTTTGGTGCGATCGGAGGGATCTGGGTGCCGACCTTCGTGATGCCTGGTTATATGCAGGCCCTTACGGCGATTTCACCCCTGCATTGGTGCTTAGAGGGCTTCTACATTTTATTTTTAAAAGGAGGGAGTTGGAAAGAACTATTTCCTATTATTGTATACATATCTGTATTCGTACTGGTGTGTCAAGGCATCATGTTGAGCAGATTACGAACGGAGAAATTACTCTAAATTATTAGTCATGGATAAGGATACACTCAAAATAGAGTTGAAAGAAAAGATAATTCAGTACCTCAATTTGATGGACATGAAGCCTGAGGATATCAAGGATGATGAACCACTTTTTGGTCCTGAATTAGGGTTGGATTCAATTGACTCTATCGAGATGGTCGTGTTGCTCGAAAGAGAATATGGTATCAAAATCAATAACCCGACAGAGGGCAGAAAGATATTGGTGGATGTCAACGTGATGGCCGATTATATCTTAGCCAACTCGACCAAAATATGACCAAAGTGTATGTGACCGGTATGGGGGTGGTTTCGGCGATTGGCAACAATGTCGCGGAAAATCGCCAAAGCTTGATCGAGGGCAAGACGGGTCTCTGCAAAAACGCACAATATTTTTCTTCAAAGTACACGGAGAGCCACCCTTTCGGGGAAGTCAGACTCTCGGATGATGCGCTGCGTAGCAGTCTCACCACTCACGATACTCATGGATTGACACGCACTGACTTGCTGGCTTTTAGGGCATTTGAGGAGGCGATTCATGACGCTGGCTTGACTGCCAAAGAGTGGTCCAACCCTAAGACTGGTTTGATTTCGGGGAGTACAGTGGGAGGCATGGTGCTTACTGATCAAGTCTTCGAAGATGGCAGTTTGCGTGCACAATCCAAGGAGTTTTTGGAGTCATACGACTACTGCTCGCATACACTGCGACTGATAGAGTCCTATCAGATACAGGGAGTGACAGATACCATCAATACGGCCTGTTCTTCGTCGGCCAATGCCATCATGCTCGGAGCTCGATTGATCCGGTCGGGACGAGCTCAACGGATGATTGTCGGCGGTACGGATAGTTTGGCCAAGTTTACAGTCAACGGGTTCAATTCGCTACAGATACTGTCTGATGAATTGTGTCAGCCTTTTGATGAAAATCGAAAAGGTCTGAACCTAGGGGAAGGAGCAGCCTACCTCGTACTCGAATCGGCAGAGCTCGCAGCTGGCAAGAGGATCTATGGTGAAGTAGCCGGCTATGGCAATAGCAATGATGCCTATCATGCCTCATCCTTGTCCGAAGATGCGGTAGGCGTATTGGCCGCCATGGAGGCTGCACTCGTGGAAGCAGGCTTAGCTCCTGATCAGATAGACTATATCAATGCTCATGGTACAGCTACGGGCAACAATGACCTGACTGAGATTACAGGGTTTGACAAGTTGTTTGCACAGCTACCACCTTTCAATTCGACCAAGTGCTATACAGGGCATACTTTGGCAGCCGCTGGAGGAATAGAAGCCGTGTACAGTTTGCTTAGTATCAGTCATGGGGAGTTGTACCCTGGGTTGCACTGTCAGGAGCCGATCGCGCCTGTGGGGCAGTTGCCGATTGCAAACTACCAGTCTCAACAAGAAATCAATGCTGTTCTTTCCAATTCCTTTGGATTTGGCGGCAACTGCACCTCTGTGGTGTTTACCAAAGTGAAATAAAATGTACATCAAAGCTGTCACCGCGATATCCCCACAATTGACTACTGATACAGGCCTTTTCGAAGGCCGGGTACGTGTTTTGGAGGGGAACAAATATTTTGCTGCCGAACCGAGTTATGTAGAGATGATCCCCAAGGCATTGCTACGACGAATGAACAAGGCTGTACGGATGGGAGTAGGGGCGGGTCTGATGACTCTCAAGGACCGAATGAGCCAGGATGGGGTGATCCTCGGTACGGCCAATGGAGGGATTGACGATAGTTTTAAGTTTCTCCAGCAGATACTCCAGTACGACGAAGGGACCTTGACGCCTACCAACTTCGTGCAGAGCACCCCCAATGCCGTGGCAGGTAGTCTTGCGATGATGTCCAAAAACACTGGGTACAACAATACCCATGTGCATTATGGGTTGGCTTTTGAGATGGCATTGCTGGATGCTATGATGCTGTTCGAGGAGGGAAAGGCTCAATCGCTACTCGTAGGTGCACTTGAGGAGATCTCTGATCACAACTACAACATGGATCAGCAAGCTGGTTGGTTCAAGATGAGCGAAAGCTCATCTGCTGACTTATTGGATGGCGATACAGAGGGCACTGTCAAAGGAGAAGGAAGTACAATGTTGGTCGTGGACATGGATCCAAAAGGTGCTTTGGCGCAAATTATGGCGGTGGAGCAGTATAGTTTTGTGGATTCAGTGCAGCTGCAAGGAAGTATTCAATCATTGTTGGACCAGGAGGGGGTTGAAGCGTCTGAAGTAGCGCTGATGTTGGGACTCAATGGGGACAATCGCCATGACGGATGGTATCGTGAGGTTCAATCGGCGATGTTTCCAAGTCAGACCACCTATAGTTTCAAAAATCTCGTGGGCGAGTATCCCACCGCGACTGCTTTTGCCGTTTGGCTCGCTGTACAGTTGTTGAATCGCAGTGAAGTCCCCGCGGAGATGGTGTATGCGGGACAGCACACACCTCCCAAGTACATTCTCATTTACAATCACTACAAGGCCAAGCAGCACAGCTTGATTTTAATGCGAGCTTGATATTTGGGTTTGTCAGGAGTTTTTTTTGGTGTGTTTTTCTTAATAGTTGATTAATGAGAGTCTCTATGAAAAATATACTAGTAGTATGGGCGGTGTTTTCGTTGCTGTCGTGTCACGAGGACGTTTCGAAAGATCAATTGAACACCCCAGTTTCTGATTTTATTTTGGCGCATTATAGTGATGATGATACGAGTATTTATTTGCGTGAAATTTATTCGAACGAAGAACATTCCAATTACTCTAGAATTGGAGGCTTTGTCACAAACCGAAACGTTTGTCATAGAATTTTACCGACCCTTTATCTTTCAAGACGGGGTGTGATAAGTGATGTTTTCAATGTTATTCATGGTAAAGCTTAGGTTACATGTAGAAAAGGGGGCTTGTTGTCTCTGGAATAGTCTCAGACTCAATATGGGGTTTTCGGTCAAAATTTCTTCCATTTCATTTGGAGCAAAGAGTCCTGTTTGTTGATGGTCAAAGTCAGGATTCCAGAGTAGTAGAGAGAGCGTACAGAGTATCCCCCCCCCCCCCCCTCCCCCATGGTTTCAGAGAGGTAGTTTTTGGCTTCTAGTTCGTGTTGGCCCCAGTTGTGATGAGAAAGAGAAGAGGTGTAGGGCCACCAGTTTGACCAAATAACAATGGGCGTGAGAAATACCAACAGCTGATTGCGAAGAGTACGTCCAACGAATAGTCCATGCAGAGAGGGGGCTGACTTGTTCCAAAATGACACTTTTTCCGGGATGTTTTTATTAGGTTTTTGTCTGAGGTAGAGGAAAAGGAAGAAGATGTACAGTACGGAGGAACTGTGAACTGATATTGTGCTCCATACCCTATACTCCGTGATTAGTAAAATGCCGAACAGCCAGAAGGCGGTGGAAAATAGTAAATAAATAGAGCTGTTTTTCATGTTTCTAATGTAGTAAATGACTTCTCAAATCAGGAGGAAAAGGGCCTTGTTAACGCTAGAAATCTTCACTATTTCAGTCAATTTGTTTCTGGTTTGGTCAATCATCCCACATCTCTCCACTTTTCCTTGTTTTTCGTGATTTTCTACGTTTTTTCTCGATAGGGCTACATGTCGTGTGTGTATGGAGTGTTGTTTTTTGGTCGAAATATTCTTGTTTTGGGTGATTTTTGTAGTCTTGTGGTAAAAAGTGGAGTAATGTGGTGAATTGTGTAGAAAATGTTTTAGGTTTGTAGTGGTGGTTTATATTTTTCTATAACTCTATGGCTTTTTTTACAAGCGAATATGAGTGTAAGTTGGATGCTAAGGGTAGGTTGGCCTTACCTGCAAAGATTAAGGCAAACCTACCCGAGGTGTCTGGCAATGAGCTCGTTGTGATGAAGGGTTTTGACCCGAACTTGGTGGTGTACACCATGCTTGAGTTTAAAAAAATTCAGAGCAAGTTCGCTGCATTGAGTGATTTTGATGCCGCCCAGAGAAGATTGAAAAGAAACTTTTTCCGCAGTGTTGCTCCCGTAGAATTAGACAGTGCCGGACGTATATTGATTCCGAAAGCATGGATAGATCATGCCAAACTGGAGAAGAACGTTACGATCATTGGAATGGGTAGCACAGTGGAGATCTGGAATCCCGACCTGTATGACGATTATCTGATTGCCGACAGTGAGGAGTTTTCGGATTTGGCTAAAAAATTCCTTGATGAATGAGTGAGTATCATAACCCTGTAATGCTGAGTGAATGTATCGAGGGGTTGGATATCAAATCGGATGGAGTTTATGTAGATGTCACCTTCGGTGGAGGAGGTCATAGCCAAGAGATTCTTAAAAATTTGAGTGCCAACGGACAGTTGTTTGGTTTTGATCAAGATGATGATGCCAAAGCAAATGCCGATCAAATAGAGAATCGTTCTTTCACATTTGTGCAAGCCAATTTTAGGTATCTCAGAAAATACCTCAAGCTACACGGGATTACTCAGGTAGATGGCATACTGGCAGATCTAGGAGTGTCGTCGCATCAGTTCAATACGCCTGGTCGTGGTTTTTCTACCCGATTTGATGGGCCTTTGGACATGAGAATGGATACATCGCAGGATTTGTCTGCCAAAGAGGTCCTCAACGAATACGAGGAGTCTTCTCTTCATAAGATATTCGGACAGTATGGCGAAGTGAAAAACGCGAAGACTTTGGCGAATGCCATCGTCAATGCCAGAGGTCAACGTTCGATTGATACGATCGGTGAGTTTCTGGATGCGATTCGAAAATTGGCTCCACGAGGAAGAGAAAACAAGTACTTCGCACAGGTTTTTCAGGCGATCCGTATAGAGGTCAACGAAGAACTGAAGGCGTTGGAGGAGTTTTTGGTACAGAGTACCGAAGTCCTCAAAGAGAATGGAAGATTAGTCGTCATGTCCTACCACTCGTTGGAAGACAGGATGGTGAAAAACTATATAAATAAAGGGAAGTTTTATGGTGAGGTAGAGAAGGATCTGTTTGGGAATCAACTCAAACCCCTTCGCTCGATCACTAGAAAACCAGTCATAGCAAGTGAAAATGAAATAAATGAAAACAACCGGGCACGCAGTGCCAAATTAAGAATAGCAGAAAAAATCTAGAAATGGCTTCCAACACCTACAAAAACCCCGCCTCTACCAGATCCACTGGTAAGAGAAGTTTTTTTTCGCTGCTTGAGAGTTTTATCAATGTCGAGAAACTCTTTGATAATGGTCTGCCTATTCAGTTTTTGATGCCTTTGCTTTATGTGACGGTTCTTTGCATTTTTTATATTGGCAATCTTCATTTTGCCGAAAAAAACATCCGGAAAATTTCAAAACTACGTGTAGAAGTCGAAGACTTACGAGCAGATTATACTACGCTCAAGGCTGATTACATGTTCACCAGCAAGCAATCTGAAGTCGCAAAAAAGGCTGAGAAGATTGGTTTGGCTGAAAGTATCGATCCTCCATACAAAATCGTATTGCATGCCAATGACTAATAGGAAAACCATATTGCTACGCGTAAGGTTGGCCTACTTGGTCGTACTTCTTTTCTCTGGAGGGATCTTGTACAAGATCGCGCGCATACAGACCGTAGATGGGGGCAAGTGGAAGAAAAAAGCAGAGTCTAT
Source organism: Reichenbachiella sp. 5M10 (assembly GCF_002742335.1). Lineage (NCBI taxonomy): Bacteria > Pseudomonadati > Bacteroidota > Cytophagia > Cytophagales > Reichenbachiellaceae > Reichenbachiella > Reichenbachiella sp. 5M10. Next base: position 689,165 of record NZ_MDGR01000007.1, read on the forward strand.
CGGGCTGCAGTACCGCAATGTCAAATCAACTAGAGGTAATATCTATTCGGACAACGAGAGTTTGCTCGCGACCTCTTTGCCATTTTATCGATTGGCTTTGGATCCGTCTATTGCTGAGGATAAAGTATACAAGTCGGGCATAGACAGTCTAGCATATCTGCTCGCTCGACACTTCAAAGATCAGTCGGCAAGGGAATACAAGCGAAAAATCAATGATGCGCGAATTGAGGGAAGGAGGTATCTCTGGCTCAGTCGCCAAAAAATAAATTACCTCGCTAAAAAAGAAATGGCAGATTGGCCCATCTTCAGGGAAGGGCGAATGAAAGGCGGGGTGTTGTTTGAGAAGGTGGATGAAAGATTTCACCCTTTTTCGTATTTGGGCTATAGGACCATCGGGACGACTGACGAGGACAATCGTGGCGTGGTGGGGTTGGAGTATAGTTTCAATAAATACCTCATGGGGCGCAATGGAAAGGCGCTGTATCAGAAGTTTTCGGGAGGTAGCTGGAAGCCTGTATTTGACGGGACAGAGGTCAAGCCTCAAAATGGATTGGATATCGTCTCTACGATCAATGTCGATTTGCAAGACGTAGCGGAATCAGCTCTCGTCAAGGCTCTCTACGCCAACGACGCAGATTACGGCTGTGTGGTAGTGATGGAAGTTGAGACGGGTGAGATCAAAGCCATGTCCAACCTCAGCAAAAACAGCAGAGGAGAGTATTGGGAAAACTACAATTATGCCGTAGGAGGTCAAGGGTCAAGAGAGCCTGGGTCGACGTTCAAGTTGGCTAGTATGATTGCTTTGTTTGAAGAGTCGCGTATTGGTCTGTTGGATTCTGTGGATACCGGAGACGGTGAGATGGCTTTTTACGACCAAGTGATGAAGGATCACAAGCCAGGAGGGTATGGAATGCTATCTGTCAAGGAGGTGTTTGAGAAGTCGTCCAATATCGGTACTGCTAAGTTGATAGTGGAGGAGTTTGGGGACAACCCGAAGAGATTTACTGATCTGCTTGGGCGTATGGGTTTGACCAAGCCACTTGGTTTTCAGATGATCGGAGAAGGCAAGCCTTACATCAAGACGCCTGAGGATTCGACTTGGTCAGGCGTGTCTTTGCCCTGGATGTCTCATGGCTATGAGTTGACCATGACACCTTTGCACACACTCACATTATATAATGCAGTCGCTAACCAAGGGAAGATGATTCAGCCTTTGATTGTCAAGCAGGTCAAAACGGCCGACAAGGTGGTCGAAGAGTTTGAGTCAAAGGTGATCAATCCGAAGATTTGCTCTGACATCACTCTGGTCAAGGTCAAAGAAATGCTGGAAGGTGTGGTGCAGAAAGGGACCGCCAACAATATCAGTGATTCGTACTACCAGATCGCGGGCAAAACGGGTACGGCAAAGCATGTCGTCAATGGTCGCTATACCAGTAAGTATTACACCTCATTCGCTGGGTATTTTCCTGCGGATAAGCCCAAGTATAGTGCCATCGTGGTGATAGACAACCCTAAGGGCTACAGGATATATGGTAGTGATGTAGCTGCGCCAGTGTTCAAAAACATCGCAGACAAGATTTACGCCATAGATATGGAGCTCAACAACCCGTTTGAGGGTCAAGAGGTCATGGCCGGTATATTTCCTGTGATCCGAGCAGGCAACCAAGAGGAACTCAAAAACATCTGCAATGAATTTGGGATTTCTAATCACCTCGAGGGTGAGGCTACTTGGACCAAAGCACGAATTTCCAACAATGCCATCGCTTGGAAACCTTTGGAGGTAAGCGACAATATAGTGCCTGACGTACGAGGAATGACACTCAAGGATGCTTTGTACATCCTAGAAAATAAGAATTTGGAAGTAGAATTTAGCGGTTTGGGTAGAGTGACTGATCAGTCCATCTTGCCGGGCAGCAGAATCGATGACAAACAACACATCGCATTAAAATTAGGTTAAGTGAAGCTACTTAGAGACATATTGTACAACGTGAAACTCACTTCGGTATCTGGTAACATGAATATCGATGTGACGGATGTATGCTTTGACTCGAGGCAAGTCCAGCCGGGTAGTCTGTTCGTGGCAGTGAAAGGGACACAGGTCGATGGTCATCAATACATCGATATTGCAATCCAAAAGGGAGCAGTAGCGATAGTCTGTGAGGACATGCCATTGTTGCCTGATCCGACGGTGACATACGTTGAGACGGCAGAGACACATATCGCTTTGGGAGTGGTAGCAGCCAACTTCTATGACAATCCATCGAAGAAGCTGAAGTTGATTGGTGTCACAGGGACGAACGGCAAGACTACTACGGTGACCTTGCTTTTCAAGCTTTTCAGATCTCTAGGGTATGATGTGGGTTTGCTCTCTACTGTGCAGAATCAAATCAACGAGCAAGTAATCCAGGCGAGTCACACTACTCCCGATCAGGTGTCACTCAATAGACTTCTTCGTGAGATGGTAGAAAAGAAGTGTCAAGTGGCTTTTATGGAGGTGAGTTCGCATGCCATAGACCAAGGTCGTATTGCAGGGCTGGAGTATGCAGGTGCAGTATTTATGAATATCAGTCATGATCACTTAGACTACCACAAGACCTTCGATAACTACATCCAAACCAAAAAGAAATTGTTTGATTTCTTGCCTTCGTCGGCTTTTGCTTTGGTCAACCTCGACGACAAGAGAGGTCAAATCATGCTTCAAAATACCAAAGCAAGACAGTTTGCTTTTGGTTTGAAGTTCATGACGGATTACAAGGCCAAGATCATCACCAATAGCTACCAGGGCTTGGAGCTAGATATCAACGGGCACAGTGTGTGGTTTCGTTTGATTGGCAAATTCAACGCATACAATTTGCTAGCCGCCTATGCTGTAGCAGATATCCTAGAGGAGGAATCTAGTGAGGTGCTGATGATGCTCTCGGGAATAGATACCGCTCCGGGCAGATTCGAAGCAGTGCATACCGAGAGTACCGTGCGTGCGATTGTCGATTATGCCCACACACCGGATGCATTAGAAAACGTTCTCCAAACGATCGATAGTCTCCGGTCTGGCAATGAAAAAGTGATCACAGTAGTGGGGTGCGGTGGAGATCGTGACAAAGAGAAACGTCCAGTGATGGCATCCATAGCTGCCAAGTGGAGTGACAAGGTGATTTTTACTGATGATAATCCACGCAGCGAAAACCCGGACAAAATCATCAAAGATATGTTGGGGGGGATTGGGCCGAGTTTTATCAAGAAAACTCTCGTCATCCGCGATAGGAAAGAAGCAATCAAGACCGCTTGTTCGATGGCGAACAGTGAAGATATTATTTTGGTAGCAGGCAAGGGGCATGAGAACTACCAAGAAATAGGAGGAGTCAGACATGCGTTTGACGACCGAGCGATAGTGAAGGAAATGTTAGAATTATTCAAAGATTAGAGGATGCTGTACTATCTATTTGATTATCTCGAAAACGAATTTAACCTGGCCGGAGCAGGGGTGTTTCAGTACATCTCGTTCAGAGCGGGCTTGGCGATAGCACTATCTCTTCTGATCACGATCTTCTTCGGTAAGAAAATCATCGAGATGCTTCAAAGACAGCAAATGGGAGAGACAATACGTGACCTTGGTCTACAAGGGCAGCTGGAGAAGAAAGGTACACCTACCATGGGAGGTATCATGATCATCTCTGCAATAGTGATCCCGACTTTGCTAGTGGCCAAGCTGGACAATATCTACGTGATTCTATTGATAGTGACGGCTTTATGGATGGGACTGATTGGCTTTTTGGATGACTATCTCAAGATCAAAAAGAAAAATAAAGAAGGCCTTTCGGGAAAGTTTAAAATCATTGGGCAAGTCGCCATTGGTTTGATCGTAGGGTTGACGATGGTGTTGCACGAGGATATTGGGGTTAGGAACTTTCCTAACGCTGCAGATACGACGATGAAATTTGAGGAGCGTTTTTCGGATTATGAGGATCAGGCGAGTACGATTACGACGATTCCTTTTGTGAAGAACAATGAGTTCGATTACGAGTGGCTTTTGCCAGACTTTTTAGACCCTTACACAGATGTACTGTACGTACTGGTCGTGATATTCATTGTGACAGCCGTGTCCAATGGGGCCAATATCACCGACGGGCTCGATGGTCTGGCTGCTGGGACTTCGGCGATCATTGGTATCGCATTGGCGATCCTGGCCTACGTGTCGGGCAACGTGATTTTTGCTGACTACCTCAATATCATGTACATCCCAGGGTCAGGAGAGACTGTGGTGTTTGCTCTGGCTTTTGTAGGGGCTTGTGTAGGATTTTTGTGGTACAACTCCTATCCAGCTCAGGTGTTTATGGGAGACACGGGGAGTTTGTCTCTTGGTGGTGTGATCGCTGTGATGGCCTTCATCATCCGAAAGGAACTGTTGATACCGGTATTGTGCGGGATCTTCGTGATAGAAAACTTATCGGTCATCATACAGGTGACCTATTTCCGATATACGAAAAAGAAATACGGTGAGGGTAGAAGGATCTTTTTGATGGCTCCTCTCCACCACCATTATCAGAAAAAGGGCATTCACGAGACGAAAATTGTGACCCGATTCTGGACCACAGGTATCCTGTTGGCGATTTTGACTTTGGCGACATTGAAATTGAGATAATTGAGTAAGCGTAGCATATATAACGTAGCAATATTGGGAAGCGGCGAAAGCGGCATGGGTGCAGTGCGCCTGGCTGTGAAGCAAGGCTTGTCTGTATTTCTGTCCGATGGTGGTGCTATCGCGGAAGAGAAAAAGATCGAACTCGCTGCATTGAGTGTGGCCTTCGAAGAAGGTGGGCATACACTCGATACGCTCTGTGTGTGTGTGGAGGTGATCAAGAGTCCAGGTATCCCGACGACTGCTGCGGTGATTTTAGGGGTTCGGGAAGCTGGTGTTCCTGTCATTTCTGAAATTGAATTTGCGAGCCGGTACACCACAGCCAAAATCGTCGGCATCACAGGTTCCAACGGCAAGACTACCACGACACTCTTGACGACTCATTTGTTGAGACATGCAGGGATAGACGTACAGTCGGCTGGCAATGTAGGCAACAGCTTTTCGGAGCTTGTGATGGAGCACAGTCCAGCGGTGATTGTACTCGAGTTGAGCAGTTTCCAATTGGATGATATCGTGACATTCCAACCCGATATTGCTGTATTGCTCAATGTGACGCCTGATCATCTAGATCGCTACCAGTACGACATGGCACGCTATGCAGCGGCCAAGTATCGCTTGTTTGAAAACATGACCGACGAGGGACTGGTGATTGCCAATACGGACGATGCATTGGTCGTTCAAGGTCTCACGCAGGTGAGCAGCCGAATCCAGCCCGTCTCGCTCCAAGAGCGTGTGTATGGAGGGGCTTATTTTGATATGGATCACCTCATATTTGATACCGAAAAGGATATTGAGATCATTCCTGCGGATGAATTGCCACTGATAGGAAAACACAACCACTACAACCAGATGATGGCTGTATTGGTAGCTATTGAGATGGGGGTGCCCTTTGGTGACTTGCTAGGAGGTTTGAGGACTTTCGTCAATGCTCCTCACCGACTCGAGAAGGTGGCGACTGTAGAGGGAGTGACTTTTATCAACGACTCCAAAGCGACGAATGTGGATGCAGTGTATTATGCGCTAGATGCCATGGAATCATCCGTCATCTGGATCGCTGGGGGAGTCAACAAAGGAAACGATTACAAACAGATCAGTGATTTGGTAAAAGACAAGGTCAAAGGCCTCGTCTGTATGGGAAAAGATAACGTGCATTTGACCGACGAATTTTCAGAGGTAGCTGCGGTGACAGAGGTACAGTCTGCATCGGAGGCTGTCGCACGAGCTTTTGACATGGCTCGGGCGGGAGATACTGTTTTGCTGTCACCTGCTTGTGCAAGTTTTGACCTGTTCAAAAACTATGAAGATCGAGGAGATCAGTTCAAGGCGGCGGTTTTGCAGCTGAAAGAAGTTCAATCCAAACGAATAAAGGCATGACATTGATAAAGGAATGGACCGATAAACATATAAAAGGGGATCCCGTGATTTGGTTGATCGTGATCGTGCTTTCAGTACTGAGTATTTTGGTGGTGTACAGTGCGACGGGTACCCTCGCGTACAATCGTATGGAAGGTAATACAGAGCACTACTTGATCAAGCATTCGCTATTGGTGATGCTGAGCTGGGTAGCCATGTGGTTTGCACACAAGATTGACTATAGGTACTATTCCAAACTCTCAAGGTTGGCATTGTGGATTTCTGTTCCGTTACTTTTTGTTACTTGGAAGTTTGGGATGAATATCAATGATGCATCGCGTTGGATTACAGTGCCTTTCATCAATCAAGCATTCCAACCGTCTGATTTGGCCAAGTTTGCTTTGATTGTGACACTGGCTTCCATGTTGGCCAAGCGCCAAGAAAATATTGATAATTTCAAGGAATCACTCGTCCCTATGCTACTGTGGATCGGGGTGATTTGTGGTTTGATAGCGATGACCAATTTGTCAAGTGCAGCCTTGATTTTCGTGACCTGCATGCTCGTGATGTTCATTGGACGTGTGCCTGTCAAGTACCTAGCGATGCTTGTACTGATCGGAGTGATTGCAGGAGCTACAGCTTTGGCACTCGGACAGAGAGCTGGGACAGCGGTGAGTCGTATCGAGTCCTTTTTGTCAGAAGACGATATTCCTTTTCAGGCTGAGCAGTCCTACATCGCGATTGCCAACGGAGGCTTGGTACGCTTTGCACCGGGCAAGAGTCAGCAGAAGAATTTTTTACCGCATCCGTATTCGGATTTTATCTACGCGATCATCATCGAAGAATACGGTATGCTTGGAGGCGCTGTGGTTTTGTTTTTATACCTCGCGCTGCTGTATCGAGGGATGAGGATGGTGTCGTTGAGTGAAAAAACGTACGGAGGCTTGTTGGCTGCTGGACTGAGTTTTGCGCTGGTCGTACAGGCTTTGGTCAATATGGCTGTAGCTGTCGGTTTGGTACCGATCACAGGGTTGACCTTGCCATTGGTCAGTATGGGAGGTACTTCGCAGCTGTTTGTCGGAGTGGCGATAGGGATCATCCTGAGCGTGAGTAGAGGAGAGCTCGAAGAGACGAATAGCAGTGCACCAGCGGGCAATCAAGTGAGAAAAGGAAATTTAGAATTAGCTTAATGTCAGAGGAAAGAACATACCGCATCATGATCAGTGGAGGAGGGACAGGTGGACACATCTATCCTGCGATTTCTATTGCCAATGCATTGAAAGCACAGCACCCTGGCACAGAGTTTCTCTTCGTAGGAGCAAAGGGCCGCATGGAGATGGAGAAAGTGCCGGAGGCAGGGTATGCGATCGTTGGTCTGTGGATCAGCGGTTTGCAGCGTAGCTTGCGCCTGAGCAACCTTATGTTCCCCTTGAAGGTTCTTGTGAGTATTTGGAAGTCATTCTCGCTGTTGCGAAAATTCAAGCCAGATGTAGTGGTGGGAGTGGGAGGATATGCCAGCGGACCGCTATTGTTTGCGGCAGCCAAAAAGGGGATACCGACACTGATCCAGGAGCAAAACGGCTATGCAGGATTGACCAACAAGCTACTTGCCAAGCGTGCAAATAAGATTTGTGTAGCCTATGAAGGAATGTCGCGCTTTTTTCCAAAGGATCGAATCATCGAAACGGGTAATCCAGTACGAAATGATATCCTCGAAGTGAATTCCAAAAGAGCTGCAGGCATGGCTCACTTTGGATTGGATGCTGCGAAAAAGACGCTGTTGATCATTGGTGGTAGCCTGGGGGCACGCACCATCAACAATGCCATCGCAGAAGGTACGCAGCAGTTGTTGGACGAAGGGTTCCAGGTATTATGGCAGACTGGCAAACTCTATATCAATGAAATGGAGAGACGAACTGCCGAGCAGGGGTCCGACGGTTTGAAGGTATTGCCTTTCATCAAAGAAATGGATTTGGCCTATGCGGTAGCAGATGTGATCATCTCACGGGCAGGAGCCTCGTCTATCTCCGAGTTGTGTCTAGTTGCTAAGCCAGTGATATTTGTGCCATCACCCAATGTCGCCGAAGACCATCAGACTAAAAATGCTTTGGCCATGGTCTCCAAAGAGGCTGCGGAGCACGTCTCAGATGACGAAGCACCTGCGCACCTAGTCAAAGAAGCAATCTCACTGCTCAAAGATGAGTCGAGACAGAAACTATTGACCGAAAACTTGAAACCCTTGGGTAAGCCCAATGCAGCCATAGATATCGCAAACGAAATCATTGATTTGATCAAAAAATGAAGTTAGAAGAAGTACATAGCGTTTATTTTCTCGGAATTGGAGGGATCGGTATGAGTGCCATCGCACGATGGTTTCATGCCAATGGATTCGCTGTGTCTGGCTATGACAAGACTACTACGGTGTTGACTCAGCGTCTAGAAGCCGAGGGGATTGCGATTCATTATACTGATGATGTCGCACAGATCCCCGCACGCGTCCTAGAGGACCAAAAGGGCAGTTTGATCATTTATACCCCCGCTATACCTAAGGATTTGCAGGAGTTGAATTATTTTCAAAATCACTCCTATGAGTTGTACAAGAGATCGCAGGTGTTGGGGATGTTGACCCAGTCCAAGTTTACGATCGCTGTGGCTGGGACACATGGCAAAACCACGACATCATCGATGGTGGCACATTTGCTCAAATCGGTAGGTGTGGATTGTTCTGCATTTGTCGGAGGGATCATGACCAATTATGATTCGAATCTACTCATTGGCAAAAATGATGACGTGATGGTAGTCGAGGCAGATGAGTTCGATCGTTCGTTTTTGACATTGCACCCAGATATCGCCATCATCACTGCGACGGATGCAGATCACTTGGACATCTATGGCGACAGAGATGCACTCAAGGATTCCTTTCGGGAGTTTATCAAAAACATCAAAGAGCAAGGAATCCTCTTCGTAGAGGAAAAAGTAGCTGCTGATCTGGAAGTGCAGCAGCTTAGCAATATTTCCGTAGTGACCTATGGTTTGAAAAATGGAGAAGTTCATGCAGAAAATTTGACCATTGAGGACGGGGACTTCTGTTTTGATTATCAGTCAGCAGGACGCACAATCCAAGGATTGAGGCTGTCTATGTCTGGTTTTCACAATGTATCCAATGCATTGGCAGCTGTGTCTGCTGTGTCAGGGTTTGACTCAGCCAATGCCAAAATTCAAGCAGGGATCGCGTCATACCAAGGAGTCAAGAGAAGATTTGAATACATCATCAAGACGGAAAATTGTGTGTTTATTGATGATTATGCTCATCATCCTGAGGAGATCAAGGCATTGCTGGAGTCAGTACGAGCGATCTATCCTGACAAACAGATGACAGTCATTTTTCAACCGCATCTTTTTACGCGAACGCGGGACTTTGTGGATGGTTTTGCAGAGAGTTTGTCGTTGGCAGATCAAGTGGTGCTGTTGGATATCTACCCCGCACGCGAACTGCCGATTGAGGGGGTCACCTCAGCGGTGATCAAGGAAAAACTGACCGTGGAAAACGTGTACTCCTATCAGAAGGAGGACGTGATGGCATTCTTTGATACAAACAGCCCAGAACTGGTATTGACGGTAGGGGCTGGAGATATAGATACATTGGTACAGCCCATTCAATATAAACTGCAAGCGAGATGAATGCGATGAACATAGCGTTGAGCAAAATAGGGAAGCCGTTTCGGTATGGCTTGGTTGTCGTCGGCTTGATGGTGATTATTGGGTTTACGAGTACGAGACATAGCGACCGATACATCAGCGATGTGGTGATCTCGGTGGACAATCAGTACGAAAATTATTTTATCGATCAGCAGGATGTCTTGGCACTGATCAACGCTGCGGGGAGAGATTACTTACTCAATAGCGATATAGGTGCTCTGGATCTCAAAGAACTGGAGCAGCGTATCGAGACGCATCAGTTCGTCGAGGATGCACAGGCATATCTGGATGTCAGAGGCAATTTGTCTATCGATGTGAAGCAAAATCGACCCATTGCACGGATCATCAATCCACGCGGCAAGGACTACTACATTGGAACCAAAGGAGACGTGCTGCCAGAATCGGAGCACTATACAGCGAGAGTGTTGCTTGTAGAGCTAGAAGATGAATATTGGTTGTCGGAGTTCAATATCAAGGATTCCAAAGGAGGAGAGCAGGTGTTTGGGCTACTAGAGTACTTGGTGCATGATGAGTTTTGGAATACGCAGATCGCTGGGATGAAAATCCAAAGGAACCAAGATATCGTGCTGTATCCGCAGGTCACCAAACAGGAGGTTGAGTTTGGCAAGGCCGAAGAAATAGAAAGTAAGTTCAGGAGGTTGAAAACCTTCTACAAGAAGATTCTGCCCTATAAGGGTTGGAATACATATAAATCAGTGAATCTGAAATACAAGGATCAAATAGTCTGTAAACAATAAATGGTATGGAAAACAACGACATTATCGTAGGTCTTGACATAGGTACAACGAAGATTTGTGCCATCGTCGGTAGAAAAAATGAGTTTGGCAAATTGGAAGTTTTGGGTATGGGGAAAGCGGTATCGGATGGTGTCATCCGTGGTATCGTGACCAACATCGATAAAACCATCAATGCTATCAAAAAGGCAGTGTCTGAAGCTGAAGAGCAATCCGGCATTGATATCGGAGTGGTCAACGTCGGTATCGCGGGACAGCATATCCGTAGTTCGGTACATCATGGATCGATCATCAGACATTCGTCGGATGATGAGATTACCATAGAGGACGTGAGTCGACTGACCAATGACATGTACAAGATTGTGATTCCTCCAGGGAGTGAGATTATCCATGTGATGCCACAGGACTATATCGTAGACTATGAGGCAGGGATCAAAGATCCAGTCGGTATGTCAGGCGTGCGTTTAGAGGCAGATTTTCATGTGATCACGGCACAAACCAATGCGATTCAAAACATCAACAAGTGTGTGAGACGGGCAGGGCTGGAGATTGACAACCTCGTGTTGGAACCTCTAGCATCTAGCCTATCTGTACTCAGTGAAGAAGAAAAAGAAGCCGGAGTATGTTTGGTGGATATTGGAGGCGGTACTACAGACATCGCGATATTCCACGAAAGCATCATTCGTCATACCTCTGTGATACCATTCGGAGGCAATATCATCACATCAGACATCAAAGACGGGTGCAATGTACTCAATCATCAGGCTGAAATATTGAAGACCAAATTTGGTCAGGCACTTTCTGAGATGGCCAACGACAATGAAGTCGTATCTATCCCTGGGTTGAAAAACCGTGACCCTAAAGAGATCTCTGTAAAGAACCTTGCTCGAATTATCGAAGCGAGAATGGAAGAGATCATTGAGATGGTCCATACCAAAGTGATCACCAGTGGTTATGAAAACAAACTCGCTGGAGGGATTGTGATCACCGGTGGTGGTTCGCAGTTGGTGTCGATCAAGCAGTTGTTTGAATACATGACAGGACTAGATGCGAGGATCGGATTTCCAAACGAGCACCTAGGCAAGAGTAAAATCGAGAGTATCAAGACGCCAATGTACGCGACTTCAGTGGGATTGGTGTTGTGTGGTTTCAAGGCACTAGATGACCGAGACAACCGATTCATCATGCTCGATGACACAGCTATCAAGAGCTATGAGCGTAGAAAACAAGGAGAGCCAGGATCTGACAATATTTTCAAGAAGATATTGGAGAAAACCAAAGGTATCCTCATTGATGATTTCGAAGAAAGAAAATAATACAGCTGGACATTGCAAGGCTCAACAATGCAGTGTTATCCATCAGCTGACTACTTAAATCAATTGACAGAATTAAACTTTAAAAACATGACAGAAGGAAGTTTTAAATTTGATTTGCCTACACACCACAAATCGATCATCAAGGTGATTGGTGTAGGCGGAGGCGGTAGCAATGCCGTCAACCATATGCATAACCAAGGCATCACAGGTGTAGAATTCATCGTGTGCAATACGGATTCACAAGCGCTCAATGTGAGTCCAATTCCAAACAAACTCCAAATAGGAGTCAACCTCACCGAGGGACTTGGAGCAGGAGCCAACCCTGAAAAGGGGAAGCACGCTGCATTGGAGAACAAAGAAGAAATTAGAAATATGCTCAATGAGGATACCAAGATGGTATTCATCACGGCAGGTATGGGTGGAGGTACTGGTACAGGTGCTGCGCCTGTCATCGCTCAGGTATCCAAAGAGCTCGGTATACTCACCGTAGGTATCGTGACAGTGCCATTCAAGTTCGAAGGAAAGAAAAAAATGCGTCAGGCGATGGAAGGGGTCAACTCACTCAAAGCCAATTGTGACACTGTACTGGTCATACTCAATGACAAGTTGCTCGAAGCGTTTGGTAATCTATCACTCAATCAGGCATTTGCACAAGCTGACAATGTCTTGACTACTGCGGCCAAAGGGATCGCAGAGATCATCACTGTACCAGGGTATGTCAATGTCGATTTCGAAGACGTAAAGACAGTCATGAAAGACAGCGGAGGAGCGGTCATGGGGTCCGCAGAGACCTCTGGAGAGAGTCGTGCGATCCGTGCGATCGAGGAGGCCATCAACTCCCCGTTACTCAACAACCAAAATATTGAAGGAGCTGATAAGATCCTCTTGTCGATCATCTCTGGTGATCAGGCCGAATTGAAGATGGACGAATTGACGGAGATTACCGATTTTATGCAAGACATCGCAGGAGATGAAGCAGAGGTGATCTTTGGTCATGGTGTCGACGCTTCGTTGGGTGATAGCATTCGTGTGACGATCATTGCGACAGGATTCGAGCAAGCTAAGAATGGTCAAATTGAAATCCCCGCAGCAGCACCTACTGCGACGGAGACTACTCAGCCTCTACAGTCAGCACCTCCCGTAGCGCAAGCACCCGCACAGCCTCAAGTTCAAGCTGCTCCTGAGGAGACAGAGAAGAAAGTATACGAATTGGAGAGAGACGAACAACAGCAGCAATTTGAGTTGTTTTCTGGAGAGACGAGAGCACAGCAAAGTCGTGAAGACCGATTTGAAGAGGATTTTCAGTTGAAAATGAAGTCATTTCAATTTGAGAAGCCTGAGCGTAGAGAAGAGCCAGAGACATTTTATCGTTCGAATGAGCAACCATCTCCTCAACCAAAGCAAGAAGATCCTTTTGAAATGGAGATGAGGGAGTTGTTTATGAAGTCGAAGCAGATCGCTCAGCAAGATCCAGGAGATGAACCTCTAGAGGAACTCGACGGGATGGCACATCCACCATCTCGCAAAATCCTACTCATGGAGCAGTCTGAAGAGCGTCGCAAAAAACTCAACGGATTGAATGACAATCAGGAGACTGTCGATACCTCTTCGTTCAAAGAGAAGTTTGAGGTGCCTGCGTATCAGCGTAAGCAAGTTGATTTGAAGAATGTGCCCCTTTCGTCTGAAAGTTTCGTCTCCAAGTTTAGCCTCAATGAAGACCACCAGCTAGGTGGCAACAAGTTTTTGCATGACAATGTAGACTAACGTTAGGAGCTAAAAGTAAAAAGTGGCTGGTGATCTAAGGATTGCTGTGCTTTCACTTCGAGCTTTTAACCTAAAACTTCAGAAGTTTATCCACGTGCTCTTCGAGCTGCTGGGTATAGGTCTGAACGTTTATTTTCTGTCAAGTTTTCTTCTATGCGGGATAGTTTGGGCTTTTGAGCGAGCACATACTTCCCGCCATAGTTGAAAATCCATCTGATACTATCGTGATAGATTTTCTTATTTTGTCGAATCATCTGCCTCTAGGCTGAGGACAAATAGTCCTGACTCGAAACGAATGGATTGGCATGTGCCCTGTAGGTCTACGGTCTGTCCCATGGCGTGGTAGGCTACATCTGGATTGTCGGTGAGTTGTGTGACGAACAAACGAATGAGTTCGTGACTCATCGTGTTTTCCTTGGGTGCGCGTTGATGAATGTATACCACTTCATAGCCATTGTCTACTTTTTTCACTTCATGGACACTCATTTTCCAGTTGATTTGCTTTCCTTTTAGGATGTCTTCAAACCACTGTTTGCCCATAGCAGCCGTCGCGTTATTGTATAGTACGACATTGGTTTCTACGCCATAAAAGAACCATTCTTGCGCACGTTGTACGGTTTTAGGATCAGAGAGCTCGTTTTTGAGCTCTTCTATGAAATGGTTGGCCAAGCGATGCTCTTTGGCACTATGGTCTTCTTCCATGACATTTTTCCAGAGCCCACTATTGGATTGATAATACTGGACATCAACCAATCTAGCCAATTCTGCTCCATGCTCCAGCCGGATGCTCCACAGGCCGTGGTATCGTCTGCCGCTGTGTTTGTAGTCGTAGTATCCAGAGAGTATCTCCTCTCCTCCGTAGTTGATTCTGAGTACATCTACGTTGTATTTTTCTTTGAGGAGGAGTGCTGCGACGGGCAGACCTTCTTCACGACGTATGCCGTGGGGTGTGGTTTGACCCCATGCGGGGAAAAGCAAAGCTAGGAGTGGGATGAGTAAGAGATTCTTCATAGTCGGAGCATTCATAGTCAAGTATACAATATAATCGCTATGCATGACATGACGGTGCCTTTTTCAGGATTTAGCTCTCCTCATCATGGTAGAGCACTAGGCTCGTATGGATTAGAATATCAACAGCTTTTCTACCTGTTCTTCGAGGAGGCTATGGTAGAGTTTGGAGAGTTTGTTTTCACTGAGATTGTCCTCAATGCGGGCGAGTTTGGGTTTTTGAGCGAGGACGTGCATGCCACAGTAGTTGAAGATGTCAGTGAGATGGCTAAGGGCCAATCCTGCGCCTTGAACCCCAGAGGATAGACCTACTAGAGCGGCTTTTTTGTCTCGAAACGCATGAGGGTATTGCATCCCGTCAATGAAGGCCTTCAACACGCCTGGGAAAGAGCCGTTGTATTCAGGCACGACGAATATCATTTTTTGCGACTGCATGATCAATTCTCTAAACGGATTGAAAAGCTCATTTTTTCCTGAATTTTCGTAGAGAGCTGTGGTGACAAAGTCCGCAGGCAGGTCTTCCAAATAAATTACTTCAGCTTTTTGTCCTTTGTCCTGCAGGATAGACTGATAGATGTGTGCAATCTTTTTTGAGACAGAGTTTTTGCGATTGGTGCCACTGATGATAGTAATCATGATGTTTTGTTCTTTGGTTACCCTTGATCCAACGGTTAGACTTGAGTAGGGGCCGTGGGATTTGATGGGTCTTTTAGATATGCAGATCGACGAAATTGATTAATTATTGGGTCGACACTGGTGTCTCGAAGAGTGCCTTGAATTCTGCATAGGTCATCCCATAAGTGCTATCATCACTGAGATGGGTGTCACAGCCTTCCTCATTTGCTTTGCTGTTGATGTCGGCAATGCGGTTGTCTGGGCTCGGGTGTGTGCTGAGAAACTCCAAGTTGTCAGAGGTCATGCCATCTTCTTGCAGTTTTTCAAAAAATGCTGCTGCGCCGTTGCAGGCATAGTCAGTGTGTGCGAGGTATTCGACAGAGCGATCGTCGGACTCTGACTCATGACTTCTAGAAAATTTCAAAGCAGCCAACCCATTGGCATATCCAGCCGCTATTTCAGCCAGCTGGCTTGATTCATCGCCCAGTAGGATACTGAGTAGTATACCTACACCATATTGTTTTTGTAGCGATCTACTGCTGTGCCTCAAATCAGCGTGTGCGATCTCGTGCCCCATGACACCTGCGAGATCATCGATATTGTCGAGATATTTGATCAGCCCTGTGTAGACATAGATGTATCCGCCTGGTGTACAAAAGGCATTGAGTACATCTTGATCGATGAGGTGTACTTCCCAAGCAAACTCGCTTTTGTACTGCACTTGGCCTGAGTTCAAAATCTCGTCAGTCATGGCGCGTAGGTAGGCATAGGCCTCTTCATTGCCTTCTTCGGGGAGGAGAGGGTAGTTGTCTGGATCCGCAGCGATTTGTTCTGAAACTTGTAAGCCCAGTTCTTGGTCATTGGCTACCGAAAACAAGGAGATGTTGTTGTTTTTGTCACAGGAGGTTAGTACCGATGCAAGGGTACACAGTAGGAGTGCATGACGCACTAGAGTAGAAAAATTCATGACAATTTGATTTATAGTTTCAGCAAATCTAGCACTTCTGAGTAATTAGGGGTGTCATAGTAGTGCCATTTTCCTTTCACCGTACCGTTTTGGAGTAGCCAGAGGCCGGGGTTGGATCGTGTGATGGTCTTCAATACTGTCGCATCTGTGTAGTAATACGGAAGGTCTATATGGTGCTCCGCTGCGAATGCGTCGTAGGTAGCCGCCGCTGAGGCCGTCAAGACATAGACGTCTATTTTCCCATGTAGAGCTTGGGCCAGTGTATTGATGTCATTGAGACACTCCACATTGGATTTGCTCACATCGTAGAGGATGATGAAAAGCTTGTTGCCCTTCAATATTTCTTCCGTGTAGTCTCCTTCATCGTTCCACACGGCGAAATCCGTAATCTTTGGCCCTGCTTCTGGATTGACATGAGTCATCGATACAAAGGTGTAGGATTTGTCTGTGGGGTATTCGTTGAATGTATACTGCTTGCCGTCTTTCTCTACAACATACTCGTAGATGAAATCCGCAGAAGGTTTCATGTTCGTTGCGATGTTGTCACCAATCTTGTAGGCTCGAAAATCAATGAAGGGCAGGTGGTTGATGGCGATGACTGCTAGGAGTAGCATCAATACACTGGCTGATCCGATGGCTGCATGTTCTGCCATGGTAGCGTTTCGTTTGTTGCCTCTGTCCAGTACGATGATGCCGACGATCAGCAGGAGTAGCACAATGTCTTTGGTGAAGGATTCCCACGGAGTGAGCTTGATAGCATCTCCGAAGCAGCCACAATCTGTCACCGTGTTGGTGATGGCAGAGTATCCGGTCAAAAACGTAAAGAAGATGATCAGTCCAAGGATGGTGTATTGCGTCAATTTCGGTTGGTAGTTGACGATGAGTGCGATGCCTAACACGACTTCTAATATGACCAAGATTACTGCTAGCGGTAGGGCTATTGGCACGAACAGATGAAAGAATTCAGCAAACTGCACGGAGAACACTTCAAAGTATTCTTCTAGTTTGATGGAGGTACCCACAGGGTCGTTGATTTTGATCAGACCAGAAAAAATGAATAGCCCTCCGACGAGGAATTTCAATACGGTATTGATGTGTTTTAGATTCATAGCTTGAATTGTTGTGCTGTGTTAGTACGGCTTTCAGGTGCTTTGTGTTGAGCTACTTGCCCAACAGGATCAAGCAAAATACTGAATAATTGATCATGTCTTGGTAGTTGGCATCTACGCCTTCAGAGATGAGGGTTTTGCCTTGGTTGTCTTCGATTTGCTTGGTACGCAGGATTTTCATGAGAATGATGTCGGTCATGGAGGAGACACGCATGTCGCGCCATGCTTCGCCATAGTCGTGGTTTTTATTCATGAGCAAGTGCATGGTACTGTCGGCGATCTGGTCGTAGCGTGGTTCGAGTTCTTCGTAAGGGATCTCCAAGCGCTGTTCGTCCTGGGAGTCGAGCTGGATGATTGCCATGATGCAGTAGTTGATGATGGCGATGAACTCCCCTCGAATATCTTCTTGGATTTTCTGCTCACCTTTTTCTTGAATCGATCGGATTCTTTTGGCTTTGATAAATATCTGGTCGGTCAGAGAGGAGCTGCGAAGTATTCGCCAGGCCGTACCATAGTCCTTGGTTTTCTTTTCAAAAATATCTTTACAAGCCTTGATAACTTCTCTATATTCGCTTACT
The DNA here is from genome assembly GCF_002742335.1 of Reichenbachiella sp. 5M10. Taxonomy (NCBI): domain Bacteria; kingdom Pseudomonadati; phylum Bacteroidota; class Cytophagia; order Cytophagales; family Reichenbachiellaceae; genus Reichenbachiella; species Reichenbachiella sp. 5M10. The sequence continues at coordinate 706,965 of NZ_MDGR01000007.1, forward strand.
GTTTGTTCTTCCAATTATCCGTGATTTTCTACGTTCATTTAGCGGCTAAAATTAATCATTTTGATTGCAACACCTACTCCTAAATTTATAAATGTAAAGGGTCAGCTGATGGATTTGTCCCATCCCAAAATCATGGGGATTGTCAACGTGACTCAAGATTCGTTCTATGATGGGGGCAAAATTCAATCTGACCATGATTTACTGACGCAAACGGAGTACATGCTCAAACAGGGAGCAGATATCCTAGATGTGGGAGCTTATTCGAGTCGGCCCGGTGCCCTAGAGGTGAGTATGGAGGGAGAGCGCGCACGTGCAGTGAGTGCGGTGCGGTGTATCATGAAGGAGTTTCCTGAAGCTGTAGTGTCTATCGATAGCTTTCGTGCCGCAGTGGTGGAGGCGTGTTTAGAAGAGGGAGCAGCCATGATCAACGACATATCAGGATGTGAACTGGATGAAAATATGTTTGCACTGGTGAGTAGTCGAAACGTCCCCTATATCATGATGCACATGCGGGGCAATCCTGAGACCATGCAGCAAATGACCGATTATGGAGATTTGGTTTCAGATATTATTGATTATTTTAACGTAAAACTCAATTTGTTTCAGAAAAATGGGGTCCGAGATGTAATCATTGATCCAGGCTTTGGTTTTGCCAAGACAACGGAGCAGAACTTCGAATTGATGCGCAAATTGGAACTCCTTCGGTTGATCAACGTACCGGTCTTGTGTGGAGTGTCACGCAAATCGATGATTTATAAGACACTGGATTGTGGACCAGGCGAGGCACTCAATGGAACCACAGCGTTGCACATGGTAAGTTTGATGAAGGGGGCGTCCATTCTTCGGGTGCATGACGTCAAGGAAGCCAAAGAGGCTGTCGTATTGTTTGAAGCATTAAAGGATAAATAAACGTGATTTTAGGATTTCACATAGGTTTTTTAGAGATCAGTTGGGTTGATCTAATTGATATTTTCTTCGTGACAGTACTGTTGTATCAAGTCTACAAGCTGATGCGTGGTAGTGTAGCGATCAAGATCTTTTTAGGCTTTTTGTTTTTGTACTTGATCTACTTGGTCGTGCAAGCCGCGGATATGGAGCTGGTTAGTATCATTTTGGGGCAGTTTATGGGAGTGGGAGTCATCGCGGTGATCATTCTGTTTCAGCAGGAGATACGCAAGTTCCTCTTGCTTTTGGGCAAGACGACCATATTTGAGGAGGGTAATATTTTTAAGAATGTAAAATCCCTTTGGAAGGAAAAATTTGATGAGAATCATCTGAGCATATTGACACCTATTGTAGATGCGATCAAGACAATGAGTGGAGCCAATACAGGTGCGCTTATTGTGTTTACAAGAGATTCGGAGTTGAAATTTTTTGCCGATTCGGGCGATCGCTTGGAAGCTTTGGTTTCCAAGCGACTCATTTTGGCGATTTTCAACAAGCTGTCACCACTACACGATGGAGCGATCATTGTCAACAGTAACAAAATCGTAGCTGCACGCTGCATCCTGCCGGTGTCCGAGCGCGATGATGTACCTGCGATGTATGGATTGCGTCACAGAGCAGCCCTCGGAATGTCCGAAAATACGGATTCACTGGTGGTGATCGTTTCAGAAGAAACGGGTCAGCTTACTTCTGCACGCAACGGTGAATTTGAGCACAACCTCTCTACCAAAGAAGTCAAGAGTCGAATCGCGGACTACTTTATGGCAGACAAACGACGCAAGGCGAGTAGCAAGGAAGAAGAAACAAATTCGAACATCACACCCATCACCGAGGCATAATTCAAGGGCTTTTCTTAGCTTTGCCGAAATTTTGAAAGTCAATAACTTATGATACAACGCATTCAATCTGTATTCCTGTTTTTCGTAGCAGCAAGTTTAGTTACCCTCGTGTTTTTTCCGCTTTGGAATAAAGTGGATGTTGAGAAAAGTGAAGTAGTAACCTTGACGGCCCTATCTCTGGTGCATACCAAGATGGATATCGATACAGGTGAAGAGCAGGTGATCATGGAGCAACCGACCTATTACATCGCTATTGTGGTTCTTTTGGCCGCTGGTTTGGCGTTGTATTCTATGATGAAGTTCAACAACCGAATGTTGCAAATCAAATTGAACGCACTGAACTCTTTGATTATGGCTATTGCTTTAGGTCTGTCTGTGTACTTCATCATGGAAGGGCAGCATATACTTTTGCCTAATGTACAGGGCAATTACCTTTTTGGTTTTTATCTGTTCGTAGCGGCGATGTTGTTCAATATGATTTCCAATCGTTTCATTCGCAAAGACGAGCGTTTGGTCAGGTCCGCAGACCGCATTCGATAAGATATACTTACTCATGGTGAGGTTCTGACGAATTTTCGCTTGTGAGTAGATGAGACAAAAAGCCGTTCTTGTGAGAGAACGGCTTTTGCTGTTTTGGGGCTTGGTATCTAGAGACAACGGGACGTTTTTGGAGAAGAGATTCTTGAGTTTTTTCGCTAAAAAATGATTAAAATTAGGTAGTGATTCGAAGAGGAAGTCTTTGACTTACAACACCCAAAACAACAGACATATGCCCATTTATCATAAACTTGGTAGGATACCTCCTAAGCGGCATACCCAATTTCGAAAGCCCGATGATTCGCTGTTTTATGAGCAGTTGTTTGGAACGATCGGATTTGACGGTATGTCCTCGCTGCTCTACCACCACCGTCGACCTACGATGGTGACGGATATTGCTGAGTCCATCGATGCAAGTCCACGGATCGCTGTGGACAAAAACATTCATTCCAAAAAGTTGTTGACTTTTGATGTCGCTCCGAAAGGGGACTATTTAGAGGCACGCGAACCACTGATGGTCAATGGTGATTTGATCATCGGAGTAGCTGCTCCACAACAGTCGATGCGTGACTATTTCTACAAGAATGCTTCGGCAGACGAACTGCTGTTTGTGCACCGAGGATCGGGTACGCTGCATACGCTCGTAGGGAATATCCCTTTTGAGTATGGGGATTATTTGGTGATCCCTCGGGGAATGATCTATCAGATCGAATTTGATACGACCGACAACCGGCTGCTCTACGTTGAGTCCTTCACGCCGATTTATACTCCGAAGAAATACCGCAATTGGTTTGGGCAGCTACTGGAGCACTCTCCCTACTGTGAGCGAGATTACAAATTGCCACAGGATCTGGAGACACATGACGAGACGGGAGACTTCCTTCTCAAAATCAAAAAGCAGGGCATGTTGCATCACTTGCATTATCAAACGCATCCATTCGATGTGGTAGGTTGGGATGGTTACAATTACCCGTACGGGTTTTCGATTCACAACTTCGAGCCTATCACGGGGCGGGTGCATCAGCCCCCGCCCGTGCATGAGACTTTTGAGACCTCGGCTTTTGTGGTGTGCTCGTTTTGTCCGCGACTCTACGACTACCACCCACAGGCCATTCCTGCGCCTTACAATCACTCCAATATCGACTCGGATGAGATGCTCTACTATGTGGATGGAGATTTCATGAGTCGTACGGGAGTCGCGCCAGGCAACATCAGCCTGCACCCTGCAGGGATACCGCATGGGCCTCATCCGGGTACCTACGAGAAGAGTATCGGACAAAAAGAAACGCTAGAATTGGCAGTCATGATCGATACGTTTCGCCCACTGATGCTCACCGAAAATGCTATGCGTATCGATGACAGGCAGTATTATAAATCTTGGATAGAATAGCAGATGAACACCGAAAGACGATGAATAAAATAGTAAACAATGCGCAGGAAGCCATAGCAGGTATCCATGACGGGATGACGCTCATGCTGGGAGGGTTTGGACTGTGTGGGATACCCGAAAATGCGATTGCCGCTCTGGTGAAGTCAGGAGTCAAGGAGCTGACCTGCATTTCCAACAATGCTGGAGTGGATGACTTTGGCCTGGGGCTGCTTTTGCAGCAAAAACAAATCAAAAAGATGATCTCCTCCTACGTCGGGGAAAATGCGGAATTCGAACGACAGCTTCTCAATGGAGAGCTCGAAGTTGACCTGATCCCTCAAGGTTCGCTGGCCGAGCGCTGTAGAGCAGGAGGAGCAGGCATACCGGCATTTTATACGCCCGCTGGCTATGGGACAGAGGTGGGAGGAGGCAAGGAAGTCCGGGTCTTCGACGGGAAGCCGCATATCTTGGAGACGGCACTGACGGCTGATTTTGCAATTGTCAAGGCGTGGAAGGGGGATAGACTGGGCAACCTGATCTACAAAGGCACAGCGCGAAACTTCAATCCGCCAATGGCGATGGCTGGACGGGTCACAATCGCAGAGGTCGAACATCTGGTCGAGCCGGGCGAACTAGACCCTAATTACATTCATACGCCGGGGATATTCGTGCAGCGGATATTTGAGGGCAAGGACTATGAAAAAAGAATCGAACAACGAACCATTAGAACCCGATAGGTATGCTAGACAAACATGGAATAGCCAAGCGCATCGCGCAAGAACTGCAAGACGGGTGGTATGTCAATCTCGGGATCGGTATCCCAACGTTAGTCGCCAACTATGTGCCAGATGATATTGCGGTGGAGTTTCAGTCCGAGAATGGAATCTTGGGGATGGGTAATTTCCCCTACGAGGGCGAAGAAGATGCCGACCTCATCAATGCTGGCAAGCAAACCGTGACGCTAAAGCCGGGAGCGGTATTGTTTGACTCAGCGACATCTTTTGCTATGATACGCGGGAGACACGTGCAGTTGACGGTGCTAGGTGCGATGGAGGTGTCCGAGACGGGAGATATTGCCAACTGGAAGATCCCCGGCAAGATGGTCAAGGGGATGGGTGGAGCGATGGATCTCGTCGCATCGGCCGAAAACATCATCGTCGCGATGATGCACACGAGTAAGTCAGGGGAATCGAAACTCTTGCCGCAGTGTAGTCTGCCACTCACGGGAGTAGGTTGTGTGAAGCGAATCGTGACGAACCTAGCGGTGCTAGAGGTGACAGGAGCGGGCTTTGTACTGATCGAACGAGCACCTGGAGTGACAGTCGCAGAGATCGAGGCTGCTACAGCAGGCAAGTTGATTGTGACAGGAGATATCCCCGAGATGAACATTTAATCGGAAGCCGATAGGCTATTAGGTTTAACCCGAATGAAAAACAACAATACCATATGATAGAAATGAAAAGCTGGTTGCCGATAGCGGCAGAGTCAGATTTTAGTATATACAATTTACCTTTCGGGATCTACTCTCAGAAAGGAGGAAAAAAGCATGTAGGAGTTGCCATAGGAGACAAAGTGGTGAACCTATTCGGTCTGTCCGAAAATCAGATGCTGGATGTAGCGTCTGCTTTTTTTGCGCAAGACTATCTCAACGATTTTATCCGACTAGGAAAAAACGTAACAAGGAAAGTGCGTCTTGATGTACAGCGCTTGCTGTGTGAGGAGGACTCTCCATTGCGAGCATCTCCAGAGTTGCTGATTGATCAATCGGAGGTGCAGATGCACTTGCCAGTGCGCATAGGTGACTATACGGACTTCTACTCTAGCATCGAACATGCTACCAATGTCGGGGTGATGTTTCGTGATCCTGAGCATGCTTTGCTGCCCAATTGGAAGCACATCCCGGTGGGCTATCACGGCAGGGCCTCATCCATCGTGGTGAGCGGGGTGCCGATCCACAGACCGATGGGGCAGGTGCTGCCCAAGGATGCTACCGAACCGGTGTTTGCCGCATCGTCACGAGTGGATTTTGAATTAGAGATGGGCTACATCATCGGGAAAGATACGTCGCTGGGAGATCGGGTGTCGACTGCTGAGGCAGAGGAGTATATTTTTGGGAAGGTGCTATTCAACGACTGGTCGGCGCGTGACATACAGAAATGGGAGTACGTGCCGCTGGGGCCATTTTTGGCCAAGAATTTTGGGTCGTCTGTTTCGCCTTGGGTAGTGACGATGGAAGCACTGGAGCCATTTCGGGTGGCTGGACCGAAGCAAGAAACGAAAGTTTTGCCGTATCTTGAAGCGACGGGTGATCGCAACTTCGATATCCAGTTGGAAGTGGCGATTAGCCCCGAAGGGAGCGAAGAGCAGGTAGTCAGTCGATCCAATTTCAAACACATGTACTGGAACATGGCGCAGCAGCTTGCGCACCATACGGTGAATGGCTGTGATGTGCATGTCGGTGATATGATGGCGTCTGGGACGATCTCAGGTCCTACACCAGATGCTTATGGATCCATGTTGGAATTGGCATGGGCAGGAACCAAACCCATAGAAATGCGAGACGGCACGGTGCGTCGTTTCATCGAGGATGGAGATACCGTCACGATGCGTGGATATGCGGACAAGGACGGTGTACGTGTTGGTTTTGGGGAAGTGTCTGCACAGATTTTACCTGCTAAAGCGTATTAGATGGCTGATTTGAGTTTTGACCCTAAGGATTTGTCACAGGCCGAATTGCACCACTATTTGCTGTCGGCCGTGGCGCCACGGCCGATCTGTTTTGCCAGCACGGTAGATGCAACGGGGCGAGTCAATCTGAGTCCTTTTAGTTTTTTCAATGTGTTTAGTTCCAACCCGCCCGTTATGATTTTTTCTCCGTCTAGGAGAGGACGAGACAATACGACCAAGCACACGCTGGAGAATGTACTCGCTGTACCAGAGGTAGTGATCAATATTGTCAATCACCCCATCGTGGAGCAGATGTCTCTGTCGAGCACAGAGTATGCCGAGGGAGTCAATGAGTTCGTCAAGGCGGGGTTGACGCAGCGGCCTAGCGTGCAGGTCCAGCCGCCTAGAGTGGGAGAGGCTCCTGTGGCATTCGAGTGTCGTGTGACGGAGGTCAAGGCGCTGGGTGATGGTCCCGGTGCTGGAAACCTCGTTTTTGCGGAAGTGGTACATGTGCATGTAAGGGAAGAGTACTTGGATGAAAACCGTCAACTTGACACCCCCAGATTGAATCTGGTGGCTCGGATGGGAGGCAGTTGGTACGGGCGTATGATCCCAGAAGCGCTCTTCGAAATCCCCAAACCACTGCAGCGACAGGGGATAGGTGTAGATCAATTGCCTGCCAGTGCGCGGGACAGTACGGTGCTGACCGGCAACAATCTGGGGAGACTGGGCAACCAAGAGAGACTCCCGAATGCAGTGGAGATCGAGGATTCTCAGCGTACTGCATCAGTACAATCAGCGCTCGCAAAGCACACTACTAGAGAGGCGAGACTCAAGGCCATGCATCACGAAGTGCAAGCTTTGTTGGAGGCAGGTCAAGACCGAGAAGCACTCGCATTAGTATTTGCGGGGGACGTTTTTTTTCATAAATAGGGCTGTTCTTATGGTCTGAAAACTCATTTTTTGTACAAAAAATCAAAGGCGACAATTCATAATGCTTTAGTTTTAGCATGTTTAAACACTACTCAATACACGCTATGTCCATAAACGAGCCAATATCAACCATCATGACCCGAGATGTCATCACTGTAGATGCGTCAGATACCATTCGCGAAGTATTCAATGTTTTTGCTCAGATCAAAATTCGTCATGTGCCGGTGTTGGAGGATCGCGCCTTGGTGGGTATTATTAGTCATTCGGATATCGCTGGATTGAGTCAGGATGCAAGTGATACGGATTTTTCCAAAGTAGACTCACTTCTCGATGTGATGACTGTGAAGCAATTGATGAAGGGCAACCCAGTGACCCTACCTGTACATCATACGATCAAGCAGGCGGCAGATATTTTCTTGCAGGGGCATTTTCATGCATTGCCCGTCACGGACCACAATGAACTCGTGGGTATCGTGACGACAACCGATTTGATCAAATACATGATACGTCTAAGCGACTGATCCTGCTTTTTGTACTGCCGAGAAGTAGAGTAGCGATACAGGTAGGATCAGTAGCCCCATAGCAGCAAAGAACAGAAAAGAGAATTGCAGTCCAAAGGCTTCTGACATGAAACCTATCAAGGGCGGTCCGAAGAGCATACCGACGATACTGTAGCTAGAGATGATCGAGATGGCCATGCCGGCAGAGTATTTTGGGGAGTCGCCTGCAAGTAGGAAAGTCGTCGGTACCACCACTGCGGTACCCATCCCGACAATAGAGAAGCCGAGCATAGCTGGTACAGTGAATGGAAGGAGTACAGCCAGAAGTATGCCTGTCACAATAGATAGTGAACTGACGATATAGATGGTTTTTTTATTGACTCTTGCAATCATTTGATCCAAGAGCAGGCGGGCGATAGTCATACAAACCATGAAGGTGAAGTAGCCTGCCGTGTACACTTCTACGTGTACAACGTCTTTGAAGTAGACACCACTCCAATCAAACATACCTCCTTCACAAAAGGAAGCTAGGAGAATCAATATACCCAGCAAAAAGAGTGGTTTGTCTGGTTTGCCCATTTTGATTTTTGATCCTTCAGTAGCTCGGTCTCCAGAGGGTAAGTATGGGTAGCTAATCAATGAGACCGCTCCCATGCCGACGGCTGCCCAAGTCAGGTGAGAAGCAGTAGGAACCTGGAGAGTAATCATCAGAGAGGTAAGCCCAACGGCCAATATGCCTCCAAAACTCCACATTGCATGAAACGATCCGTTGATGGGTTTGGCATAGGATTTTTGTAAGATGACCGCTTGAGTATTCATAGCTATGCCCCCAATTCGGAAGGAGAGAGCCATGAAAAATAATGAAGCAGCCAAGGCGATGAGGTTTGTACTGAGACCTATGGCAGCTAGAGCGATGCACTGAGAAATCATGGCGTAGATCAGTGGAACCTTGTTGTCAAAACTCCTCAGTATCCATCCTGCACTGGCTAGTCCGAGTAGCGAACTGATCGGCATGACCAAGAGTAGTGTGCCCATTTGAGCGTCATTGATGTCCATGGCTGCTTTGATGTCTGGGATGCGAGAAGCCCAAGAGGCAAGGTTGATACCGTGGATGAGGAAAAAAATGCTGACAGATATTCTAGACTTTTTAGGATTCATATTCGCTGGACGCAAAGTGTAGTGTGCGGCAAAGTAACGAATGAATGATCAATCTTGGATTTCTTTTTTGCTAGAAAACATGAAGAGATGGGAGTGTGTAAACTCAATATAATAAGAGCGGACAGAAATGAATCCGCCCGCCCTCAATCATTATAAGAAGACTTATTTTGAAAATCTTAGTATTTCGATGCTGTTGTCGTTTTTGTATGCTCTGACGAAGAACATACCTTGATGTAGGTTGCTGACGTCCAGCGTGGTTGTTTCGTTAGAGACTTTGGTCGCATGCAAAATCCTACCCATCATGTCTAATATTTCTAGTTTTTGGAAGTCCTCAGGTGTTGCGAGTACGACGTGGAGTACGTTGGTCGCAGGCACTGGGTAAGCGCTCAGCTTTGGGGTCAAGTCCAGGCTCACGGACTCTGTATGGTCGGACAGGATTCGTGCAGCAGAATACCCGAATACTCTCAACTCTTCGATGCTCGCCCAATCTCCACTGTAGCCATTGGCACCTGATACGGAGAGACGGATGTATCGCGCATTGGTACTGGCAAATGAGTCACTGATTGGAGCGGAGTTGGATCCGCCCGTAGTGTTGCTGCTGCGGTTGACTATTTGTGCATAGTTGCTCCCATCCGAGGATGCTTCGATCGTGTATTGGTAGGCCCTGTCGTTGTAGCAGATGACCTCTGTGCCGTTGATGGTGTGTATTGACCCTAGGTCAACTACGACCCATTGGGGGTAGGTCTGTGCAGACCATCTACTGTCTGGATCACCATCTACCAAGTGGGAGGCGGGGTTGTGTGACTGTTCGCTAGAGGAGGTTGCGGTCTTGTATAGTGCCACGTTAGAATTTGTTTGGACAGGAGTTACCGTGATGGTACTGCTGGCTGTGTATCCTCCATCGTCTGTTGTTACGGTGATCGTTGCTGACCCCGTTCCTTGAGCGGTGACTAGACCTGAGCCATTGACGGTTGCGACAGCCGTGTTGCTGCTGCTGTAGCTTATGTCTTGGTTGCTTGCGTTGTATGGGCTGACTGTTGCGGACAGCTGCTGTGTATCGTTTACGAATAACGTGACGCTAGAGGGGGACAATGACACGCTAGATACGTCTACAGTATTTGTCACGGCTTCACCAAATATCCTGAACTCTGTCAAACTCACCCAGGATCCTGTGTATACCTCTGCGCCAGTGACGGTCACTTGGATGTATCTACCATTGACGGCAGAGAAGTTGTCGATGATCGGACTGGAGTCGGTACCAGGAGTACTGTTGGATGAGCGGTCGACCACTTGGGAGTAGTTGCTCCCATCTGTTGATACGGAGACAGTGTATTGGTACGCTCGGTCATTGTAGCAAGTTACCTCGGTGCTTTCCAAGCTGTAGATCGCCCCCAAGTCAATGGTGGCAGTCTGTGGAAAACCGGACACGGACCATCTTGTAGTTGTAGAGCCATCGACGAGGTTTTCTACGATATTGGATCCGTCTGCCGTGCCAGTTCCTGATATTGGTTTGCTTTCTGCGAGATTTGTGTTTGTAGATGGAGCAGTGACAGTGACCGTACTATTGTCCGTGTAGGAGCCATCATCGGTCGTGACTGTGATTGTTGCAGTCCCTACCGATACAGCAGCGACCACACCGGCGTTGTTGACTGTAGCGACGGAAGTGTTGCTACTGCTGTAGCTGACTTGTTGGTTTAGTGCGTTGGTTGGAGATACAGCAGCCGAGAGTTGCAGCGTGCCGCCAATACCTATCGTAGCGGTACTTGGTGAGAGGCTTACTCCTGTGACTGCAATGGGAGCGGAATACCCCGCCTGATTGACGAGGATGGTTGAGGCGGATACTCCCGTTCCTGAGACAGTTACGGAGCCTGTTCGCGGGGATGCAGAGGAGTTGGCCGATACGGATACGGTGAGATGGCCATTGTTTGATCCATTACTTGGGCTGATCGTGATCCATGATTGGCTGGTGACCGCAGACCAGTTTACATTGGCAGAGATGGTGGCGGTTTTGTCTCCAGCTGCAGAGGTGAATTCATCTAGTGTGGATACTGTCAAATAATCGCTCACTACTCCGCATTGACTCAGCGAACCACCTGTTGCATCCAAGAAACAAGCACCCACTGAAACACCAACCATATTGTGGGTGTGCGGAGCAAATGTGGCACTGCCACTGCCACCAGAGACTTCGTGTGCTCCTATGTCCATGTTGGAGTTGGGACGAGTGCGTCCTTCGATATCGAAGTTGACGGTCGCGCTGTAGCTGCTGCCTGCGGCGTTGGCAGCTAGGCCGGAGCTGTTGGGCTTGAAAATCTCGCCACTGGCAGAGAAGTTAGCATTGCCTTCGGTGATGCCTGAGTTGGATATGCCAATTGTAGAACCACCGAAGAGGTTTCCTTCATAGGTCATGCCTTGCCCTGTGCCGGAGATGTCTCCCCCTACGATGTCTGATAGTGTAGAATACACGAGGTTGTAGGCGAGTATTCCTGTCGGGTCATAGCTTGATCGGTCGTTGTAGAAGATTGGGGACTCGACATTGTAGAGCGTATTGAATGCTATTACGATATCGTCTACTTTTTGGTAACCATTGTCTGTGCCTCCAGAGGTGGATGATCCCCCTACAAGAGTGATACCGTTGTTCCACTTGTCACCTGTACTGATTAGGTCTTGGAAGTAGTTGTTGGTGATGACGTGGTAGCTGTCCGTGATACGGATGCCTCCTGTGCCTTCGACTCCTTCACCAAGGAAGAAGTTGCCTTCCACTGTAGCGCTTGCCCCGTGACGCATCACTAGAGAACCTCTGCATCTACGGAAGGTATTGTTTCGGTAGGTGTTGTTTGCGCTTTTGTTGGTAATGATTTCGTTTTCTCCATCTGCTTTGTAGAAGTAGTTGCCCTCTACGGTCACACTTGCACTTTTGTCTTGAAACTCACTTGTGCCCACGCGGATGGTTTCGCTATCTCCTGAGTGAGTCGTACTGGGGTCTCTTTTGACATAGTTGTAAAAATAGTTGTTGCGAATTTGATGCCCTACGGGACTGAAGTCATTGTATTCTAGCTCAACCAAAAGCAATGCGCCCGGACTATTTTTGTTCAGGAAAGAACAGTTCTCTACGGTATTGTTTGTGCCATAGAATACGATCCAGCGGTGTTTGTCCGTGCCGCTGGGGGTCAAGTTGTTGAAGGCACAGTTGCGGATGGTGGAATTGTTGGCATACGCACTGCTTTTTCTGAATTCGACATGGTTGTTGGCACTTGCTCCGCCGTTCCAGTAGAAGCCATCGACGATCACATAGTCACCCGAGATGTCCATGGTCATTTCTCCTGTAAATACCACACCGCCTGGACTTTCTGCTTTGAGAATGATAGGGTTCGATGCTGTGCCGTTGGCAGTGAAGGTGATGTTTGCGTCGTTGCTGTAGGTGCCGTCGATCCATGTGACTACATCGCCGGGAGACAGACTTAGAGCGTTGAATTGACTGGCTGAATTGACCGTGTAGTCTGCAGCAAAAGTTTGTGGTACGGTCATGCACAGTAGCCACAAAAACACAAGAACACAGTAAGCCTGTCCTCTTGAGGTTGAGGGAATGGTTTTCATAATAATTTAGTCTTTTAATGTTTAGTAATTCATCATCAATCCATTATTTGGTTATCAATTAATTGAATACCCAATTGAATGGTTGACCAATCATGCAGCCATGAAATTAAGATAATTTTATGTTAATATTTGATTTTTTAAAGAAAAAATGAGTCTAACCCCTTTGTAATCATGTAGATGGGGTTTTGAGTGGGGACTGCCTTTGTCGTAGAAGAGTGGTGGGGTGAATAGGATTTGTGTTTTATTGGATAGGAGATGAAACGTCCTGTGAGGAGTGGCTATGTTATTTTTATGAGTAGGGAGGAAAGATTCTTTAATTATGAAAATAAAAAGCTCAATGTGTGGATCGATAAGTCGCAGACTTTTATCTAAAATTTTATGCTGTATCCTCGTATGGAATGGGGCGATGAGTGGAGTGGTTCATGGGCAGGCTACTACGTGGGTGTCTCAAGCTTGGTCTCCAGATCAAGGAAATGGGACCTATCGCAATCCTATCCTTCATGCGGATTATTCTGATCCAGACATATGTCGGGTAGGAGAGGATTTTTACATGACTTCTTCGTCGTTCAATTCGGTTCCCGCCTTGCCAATTTTGCATTCCAAGGATTTGGTCAATTGGGAGCTTATCAACTATGCCGTGCCTGCATTTCCTGGAGATTATTATGATATCCCTCAGCATGGCAATGGGGTGTGGGCCCCTTGTCTTCGCTACCATGATGGTTTGTTTTATATTTATTGGGGAGACCCAGATCGGGGAATATTCATGGTGCAGACCGAGGATCCAAAAGGAGAATGGTCTATGCCAATACTCGTCAAAAAAGCTTATGGAAATATCGATCCAAGCCCACTGTGGGATGAGGACGGTAAGGTGTATTTGGTCCATGCTTTTGCGCACAGTCGTGCTGGTGTCAAGAGTTTGCTGCAGGTGGTAGAACTATCAGCCGACGGGGCATATATATTGGATAAGGGAGTGGTGGTGTTTGATGGACATCAGGAGCATCCGACCATCGAGGGGCCAAAGTTCTATAAGCGCAATGGATATTATTACATCTTTGCCCCAGCAGGAGGAGTCCCGACTGGATGGCAACTGGTGCTGCGCTCAAAGGATATCTACGGTCCCTATGAGGAGAAAATAGTATTGGCACAAGGAGACACTCCGATCAACGGCCCGCATCAGGGGGGATGGGTTTCGCTAGACAATGGTGAGGATTGGTTTGTGCATTTTCAAGACAAGGGGCCTTATGGGCGTGTAGTCCATCTACAGCCGGTCACGTGGCAAGACGACTGGCCAGTCATTGGAGAAGATACTGACGGGGATGGTACAGGGTTTCCTTACCTTGAGTATATCAAGCCCAATTTGCCGATGCAGGAAGTAAATAATCCAGTAGATACAGATGATTTTGAGCGAAGTGCACTTGGACTGCAATGGCAGTGGAATGCCACGCCTCAGCCGGGCTTCTACAGTCTGGAATCTCATCCAGGGCGACTCCAATTGACAGCACAACCATTAGCGGATCATGCTGCAAACCTATGGATGTCTCCTAACCTGCTTTTGCAAAAGTTTCCTGCAGAGGAGTTTAGCAACACAGTCAAAGTGGATGTGGAACAGCTGAAAGACGGAGAAGAAGCAGGGCTGGTTGTGTTTGGTTTGGATTATGGGAGTCTATCGGTCATGCGGAGTATGACGGGGTATCAGGTCAATTACAAGCGATGTATCGAAGCTGAAAGCAATACCCCAGAAGAACTACTCACCAGTGTGTCAGTGGGCGAGCCCGAATTGTGGCTGAAACTGACGGTGACCGAAGGGGCTCAAGTGCAGTTTTCCTATAGTACCAATGGAAGAGTATTCAGAGAGATGGGGGAGGTGTTTTCTGCCAGAGAGGGCAAATGGGTAGGTGCCAAGACAGGGCTCTTCGCGACAAGGTCTTCATCCAAAGGGATTCCTGGCTATGTATTGGTCGATGAGTTTGTGGTAGAGTAAAAGGGAGTATTGTGCAAGTTAGCCTGACGTTTCGGCGACAATGAGGAACTCTTATGCCCAATCAGTGTGTAATACTGACAATTCGCTACTAGTAGCGATTGAATACCGGATTACTTCTATGTAAAATTGCCTTATTTAGAATCAGTCTAATTAATGAAGCACTGCTTCATGATGTGCTTTTGATACATGCAGTGTCAAAAAGCAGGAATGACTCATATAATACAGGTTTTTTTATGGACACAAAACGAATAATACCATGTCGATTTTTTTAGAAAATGAGGTTGGGCTTTTCTATGGCTCAGATAGTGGAAATACAGAAGAGGTAGTCAAAATGTTCGTAGATTCATGGAGCATATCGGAGCTGGATGTAATAGAAGCATCGGGTATGACGGTCGAAGACTATGCTCGCTTTGATTTTATCATCATTGGTTTGTCTACTTGGTATGATGGCGAATTGCAAAGTGATTTTGAGGGGTTTTTTGAGCAATTTCAGACCATTGATTTTTCAGGCAAAGTAGTTGCAATGTTCGGTTTGGGAGATCAATATGACTATGCGCAGTATTTTGTCGATGGTTTAGGTATCTTGGGGGAGGTGATCTTGGCCAATGGAGGACACATTATTGGTATGTGGCCTAATGTAGATTATGACTTTGACGAGTCCAAAGGGTTGTTTGAGGACGGGTTGTTCTACGGGTTGCCGTTGGACTCAGACAATCAGCGAGACATGAACGAACCAAGGTTGGCTGCCTGGATGCAGAAGTTGGAAACGGAAATTCAGCAGATGGTGGAGGTTTGATATATGATCATCAGTATGGATCAGTCTGTAAACTTGGGAGCAAATCAATGCTCTATATGGTGCATTCGATATTCCAATCATCTAAATGTTGCCTCAAAGATTCATATATAAAAAACAGTAACGAATTATGGATTCATGAACCTTGAATGACGAAGTGATCTTGGGTCAATCTCCTTAGAAATACAGAGCGATCCGAAAGTATGATTTTTTTAGTATTTGTAGAGAGAAAAAAGTGAGCATAAAAAAACCCTAGTACTTTGGTACTAGGGAGTTTTGCAGAGAAGGAGGGATTCGAACCCCCGGTACCTCGCGGTACGCCGGTTTTCAAGACCGGTGCATTCGACCACTCTGCCACTTCTCTAGGTCGTTTACATTGCCATTCCGTTGAATGGGAGTGCAAATGTAGAAGAATATTTTATCTAGTCAAATCCTCTACGAAAAAAAGTAAAAAATTATTCAAACACTGAGGTAGTCACCTCTATTTTGTCCGAATGGACGGCTCGATCCACACTGGCATTGTACTCAAATCCGACGAGTAAAATGATCGATAGCAGGTAGAGCCAGATCATCAATGCGATGAGCATCCCGAGTGATCCGTAGAATTTGTTGTAGGTAGAGAAGTTGTTGATGTAATAAGAAAAAGCGTAGGAAGCTGCTACACATGAACCTGCCGAAAAGACAGTGCCGGCAGAAAAAAAGGTCCATCGATCCTTGATTGCTGGAGCGAAGTAGTAGATCAATGAGATGGCAATAAAGAAGGATGCAGCGATGATGCCATACTTGAGCAGGACGATGAGGTGGTAGATGTACTCGGCCCTGAAAAAAGAGGTGTCAGAGAGGTGGGCGAGAAAAGCTTTGCCAACGACCAACAAGAAAATGGATAGGAAGAGGACAAAAGCCATCATCAGTGTGAGTGCGGTGGCGATCAATCGTGTTTTGAGAAAACTCCGGCGATCGACGGTTTTGTAGATGCTGTTAAATGCAGTCATCAAGCTGTGCATGCCATTGGTAGCGAGCACGAGTGCGAAGAGTACCCCAAAGGAGAGCAGTCCTTCTCGTTTGTTGCTGACGATATCTTCGATGGTGTCTGTGGCTGCTCGAAACATGTTGTCCGGCATGACATTGGACATGAAGTTCATGATACTATCTGCGTCGATATGAGGCAAGACACTGTGGATGTAGGGGATCAGCGTGAAGATGAATATGATCGACGGAAAGATCGCCAACGTAAAGCTAAAAGCTACACCACTGGCCATAGTCAGCAGGCGGCTGTCCAAGATGCTGTCGAGGAAGATGACGATGGCATTGTAGAGGGTGGTGCGACGTTTGTTGAGTCGCGTGGTTTTGAGTAGCTTGATAAACCTCTTGTACCAATTGTACGCTAGGAATTTTTTATGGACGTAGGTTCTAATCATTGAAATAAGGAGCTAGTAGTTTTTCCATTACTTCCGGCATCCTGCACGGCTTGTTGCTTTGCATGTCCACAAAAACCAAAGTGGTCTCACCGATATTGATCAGTTTATCTTGTTCGTTGTATATCTCGTATTCAAATCGTATTCTCACGCCAGGCAGGCTAGGTATTTTGACTTTGATTGTGAGGAGTTCGTCGTATTTGCCTGGAGCGATGTACTTGGACCGGTGCTCTAGGACAGGCATCATGACGCCCATATCTTCTAGCTCTTTGTATGACAAGCCAAGTGATCGAAGGGATTCTACACGCCCCACTTCGTAGTACATGGCATAGTTGCCATAGTATACATAGCCCATTTGGTCGGTTTCGCCATAGCGGACTCTGACTTGTGTTGTAGACTCAAACATAGAGTTGATTAGGTGTTCTGAATTTATTGCAATCTATACATTAATTAATACTATTTTGTACACTGTGGCGATTTTGATACGCTATCAAATCAGTGGAATGAGTGGAGCTGGAGGGGATTTGTAGGCGTAGCGCTAGGAGGACTTCAAGTGTTGGGAATGTGGGGTTGACGGTGATTAACTTGGTCAAAATCGAGGAGAAGAGCACAGCGAGTCGTGCAAGAATTCATGTCAAATCATGTCGATCAAGTAATTAAATTTTTAACTTATGTCCGACAACCCAACGAATGGAGACATTCGAAATCAAAAACAGCATAGCATGAATATAGCATTCAACAAAAATGAAGACGAATACAAGCAAATGATCTATAGACTCCACGAGCGAGCCAAAAAAGTCAAGCTTGGAGGGGGAGAGAAGAAGATTGCAGCGCAACATGCCAAAGGCAAACTGAGTGCACGCGAGCGCATAGACTACTTGCTCGATGACCCCAACGATTTTGTAGAAATAGGTTTGTTTGCTGGAGAAGGCATGTACATCGCACAAGGTGGCTGCCCCTCTGGCGGAGTGGTCACGGGCATCGGCAAGGTACAGGGTAGGACTTGTGTCCTGGTAGCTAATGACGCGACGGTCAAAGCGGGAGCGTGGTTTCCCATCACTGCCAAGAAGAACCTGAGGGCACAGGAGGTCTCCATGGAAAATCAACTACCGATCATCTACCTTGTGGATAGTGCAGGTGTATACTTGCCAATGCAGGATGAGATATTTCCTGACAAGGAGCACTTTGGTCGACAGTTTCGCAACAACGCCAAAATGTCTGCTATGGGGATCGTGCAGATCGCTGCGATCATGGGCAGTTGTGTAGCGGGAGGGGCTTATTTGCCGATCATGTCGGACGAAGCAATGATTGTGGATCAGACAGGCTCTATTTTTTTGGCGGGGAGTTACTTGGTCAAAGCGGCCATTGGCGAAAGTGTTGACAATGAAACCCTTGGAGGTGCGACGACCCATTGTGAGATATCGGGTGTGACGGACAACAAGTATGATTCGGATGAAGACTGTCTCGATGCGATCAAACGGATTTTTGACAAGATCGGCCAACCTCAAGTGGCAGGTTTTGACCGAGCAGCAGCCCAAACTCCAAAGCTTGACGAGGAGGAGTTATACGGGGTGTTTCCGACAGATCGCGTCAAACCCTATGACATGCGAGAGGTGATTGAGAGATTGGTCGATGGGTCGGAATTTGACGAATACAAGAAAGACTATGGGCAAACGCTGCTTTGTGGACATGCGCGTATCGAGGGTTGGGCCGTAGGGATCGTAGCAAATCAGCGCAAGATGGTAAAAACCAAAAAAGGCGAGATGCAAATGGGAGGGGTGATCTACTCCGACTCGGCAGACAAAGCCGCGAGATTCATCATGAATTGCAACCAGCGTAAGATTCCTTTGGTGTTTTTGCATGACGTGAGTGGATTCATGGTGGGGAGCAAAGCGGAACATGGCGGTATCATCAAGGACGGAGCAAAGATGGTCAACGCGATGGCCAATTCGGTTGTGCCCAAGTTTACCTTCATTCTGGGCAACTCCTACGGTGCGGGCAATTATGCCATGTGTGGCAAAGCATATGACCCGAGACTGATCTATGCTTGGCCTAGTGCACAGATGGCCGTGATGAGTGGAGCGGCGGCTTCCAATACGCTGCTACAGATCAAGATGGCGTCCATGAAGGGCAAGGGGGAAGAGGTCAGTGAAGAAAGTAAAGCCGAGTTTCTCAAGGAGATTACAGCACAGTACAACGAACAATTGAGCCCCTACTACGCAGCGGCGCGTCTATGGATAGACGGGATCATCGATCCATTGGATACGAGACGAGTGATTTCGACGGGTATAGAGGCGGCCAATCATGCACCATTGGACAAATTCAACGTGGGAGTGATCCAAACCTGATGTCGTCTTTGGCGTATGTACGCTATGTTTTTGAAACAAATATCCCTATCTTCATTGATATGGGAGCGTGGCTTTGATAGCTTCGCAGCTCAATTGGAATAGTATAAATGGCAGAGGATACGATAGATATCAACGAAAAGGAATTGACCGCTCTCATATCGCTCCTCGACGATGAGGATGTCGAAGTGACACATCATGTGGAGGAGAAATTGATGTCATTGGGGACGAGCATTATTCCTTATTTGGAAAAGGAATGGATGAAAAATAGTTTGATACCAGATGTGCGTATCAAGATCGAGGACATCATCCATGACCTCCAATATGAGCTTCTCAAAGAACGCCTTCTGGAGTGGAAAACCAATGGAGCTGAGGACCTACTCGAAGGACTCATGTTGGTCGCCAACTATCAATACCCAGATCTCAACCTGAAGTTTTTGACTCGCAAACTGGAGCAGTTTTACTACGAAGCGTGGAAAGAGTTTAATGGGGAGTATACGCCTATACAGGAGGTCAAGATTTTGAATGATATCATGTACAATCGGCTCAAGTTTCGTCCCAATTCCAAGAATTTCCATTCCCCGTCTAACGGGATGATCAATCTCGTGATGGAGTCCAAGAAGGGAAACCCATTGAGTCTCTGTGTGATCTATATGCTCATCGCCCAAAAACTCAAGATGCCCATCTATGGAGTCAATTTGCCTAACCTGTTCATTCTGACATACAAAAGAGAGGATACTCAGTTTTATATCAACGTTTTCAACAACGGGATCATCTTTACCAAAGAGGATATAGATAACTACATTGAACAGTTGCATTTGTCCAAACTAGAGGTGTACTATCAGCCGTGTTCGCATCTAGATATCGTCATGCGAGCACTACGAAATCTCATCGCTTCTTTTGAGAAACTTGGAGAGTACAAGAAGGCTGACGATGTGAAGGTGCTTCTTCAGGTATTGGATCATACGAAACGCTAATTGTTCTAGCGTATTCTACATCCCGCAGGTCTGACGAACCTGTGCGGAGACGGCTTGTTTTGAAGCAAATTATTGAGCACATCTTCTACATAGTGATGCTTGCTATTGCTGGCGGATTGAGGGCTGTCGTCGATGGCGCCATGGTACTCTAGTGTGTATTTTCCTTGAGGTTTTGCCAGTATAGCTACTTCTGGACTTTTTTCGATTTGAAACAGATTCGCTGCATCTTGATTGAGGTCGATGAAGTAGGGCATGTCAAATTGTTTAGCTTGTGCTTTGGTTTTGGACGCTAGTTCTTTGCCTTGTCGAGGAGTGTAGGCATTGATGAGGATGAAGTCTACTCGGTCTTTGTATTGGGTATGGAGTGCACGGATCCTCTCGTCGTAGAGTTGATCGTATGGGCAAGAGCTACTGGTGAATATCAAGACGCTGACGGATTGTTGGAGCGGTAAGGTGACGATATCTTCTTTTTCTACGTCCCAAAGTTTGAGAAAATTCATGTCTATGTCTTGTCCCTGTAGTGCAGGAGCAATAAGACTGATGCTTAGAAAGAAGAGTAGTTTTTTCATGGTGTCGGATCGAGCAGGTCTTGTGACAGGGTCAATTTACAAATTGTAGGTGATGATGTACTCATCCTCCTTTTGCAAATTGAGGATGATGTCTTCCTGCTGCCCGTCGCGATGTACGGTACAGAGTACTTGGCTGTCTTTTATTTTTTGGATTTTGATGTTCTGTACAAAACTCAGGTTCTTGCGACCGTGGATTTTGTAGATTGATTCTTTGGCGCACCAGTAGCTACACAGTTTGTCGAGGTTGTCATTGCATGCAGCGAGCTCTTCCTCATTGAGGAATTTTCGTTTTACACGCAGGAGTTGTTCGCGGGGTTTTTCGATATCGATCCCTGCAGGCCTCTCTAGGTTGATGAGAGCGACGATTTTAGGGTAGCTATGAGAGATAGAGATGTGGTAGGGTGAGTCGATCAGGTGAGGTTTGCCATGGTCGTCTTTGCAGATGCCATGAAAGGGAATGTCCAATCCCTGGCACATCGACTCGATGAGTTGGCGAGAAGCGATGTGTTCGGCCTTTTTGGTAGGGTGATAGTGCGCGATGCGCTCCAGTTCTTTGGCGTGATACTGGGCTTCTAGTCGATCGAGTGGCTCGTTGATTTCCCAGATGCCAAGCATGATTTTGTTGGATACTTTGATTTGCTTCTTGATCATTCTACGGGTTGTCCAGGCGGTGATTGGAGATGTCCAGTGCAGCAAATATTGCTGTACGCATGGAGCTTTCGTCTGCTTCATTTTTGTCAGCTAGACTGTAAGCTGTACCGTGATCTGGTGAGGTACGGACGAAGGGCAACCCTGCGGTGAAGTTGACGCCATTGGAGAAGGTCAGGCTTTTGAAAGGGATCAACCCTTGGTCATGGTACATTGCGAGTACTGCGTCAAATTTGTGCTGCATGCCATTGCCAAAGAATCCGTCTGCAGGAAAAGGGCCAAGGATGATTTGACCTTTGTCTTTAAGACTGTCGATGACCGGCTTGATGATCTCTATTTCTTCTGATCCTAAGAGACCGTCTTCGCCTGCATGAGGGTTGAGCCCGAGTACGGCAATCTTAGGTTTTTGAATCCCAAAATCTTTTTTGAGCGAGCCAACCATCATCTTGAGTTTCTTTTCGAGTTTGTCCTTAGTGATGCCCGCTGCTACGTCTTTGAGAGGGACGTGCCCAGTGAGTACGCCTACACGGAGAGTGTCAGATATCATAAACATCAAACTATCTTTGACCTCTGCTTTTTCGGCTAGGTATTCCGTATGGCCTGGGAACTGGAACTCGTCGTTTTGGATGTTGAGTTTGTTGATTGGAGCTGTCACCAGCGCTTGGATGCGGCCTGCTCGGAGATCTTCGGTGGCTTTTTCGAGGGCCAGAAAGGCGTAGCGCCCACCTGTTTCGTTGCTCACTCCTGGAGTGATGTCTTCATCTTCCTCCCAGCAGTTGAGCACATTGACCTTTTTGTGGTAGGCATCTTTGATGTCAGATATCGGTGTGAAATTGAAATTGTTTTGATTGAGTGACTTTCTATAAAATGAAAGTACTTTTGCCGAACCATAGATGACAGGAGTAAAGAATTTGGTCATTTTGTTGTTGCCCAACGCCTTGATGATTACTTCGGGACCGATACCGTTGATGTCCCCAATAGAAATACCGATGATTGGTTTTCTTATTTGGTTCTTATTGTCTTTCTCCATGTTTTTGTGGTTACATTTAGATCAATGCAGTTTGTGCCCGAGGCACAGCATTGGCTTGCAATTTAAAATAAAAACAATAACTCTATGGCGCATGTAAAGCCGAAAAAAAGCTTAGGCCAGCACTTTCTCAACGATCTGTCTATTGCAGAAAAAATCGTGGGGGCATTGCTTGATTCCGATCACAATCCTAACGTGCTCGAAGTAGGGCCTGGGATGGGTGTGCTTTCGGATTTTATGGTCGATCATGAAGGTGTGGACTCTTTGTTGTTGATGGATCTGGACAAGGAATCCATCGAATACCTCCATCAAAAGTACGACGGAAAAAATGTAGATATACTCTATGCGGATTTTTTGAAGCAAGACCTCATGACGCTCATGGGACAAAAGAGTTTTAGCATCATTGGCAATTTCCCTTACAACATTTCGTCGCAGATTTTTTTCAAAGTATTGGAGATCAAGGATCACGTGGATGAGGTCGTAGGGATGCTCCAAAAGGAAGTGGCTGAGCGCATTGCCTCCAAAGAAGGCAACAAGGATTACGGTATCCTTAGTGTGTTGCTGCAGGCATACTATGATATTGAGTATTTGTTTTCGGTACCGCCCAATGTGTTTACCCCTCCTCCAAAGGTCAATTCAGGCGTCATCAGGCTCCGTAGAAACAAGGTGACGAATCTTGGTTGTGACGAAAAGCTCTTCAAAAGAGTGGTGAAAGCGGGGTTTCAAATGCGTCGAAAGACCTTGCGCAACGCCTTAAAACCACTAAATTTACCGGATACGATCAGAGAGCAAGCGGTGTTTGACAAGCGTGCCGAGCAGCTGTCGGTCCAAGATTTTATAGTCCTCACCAAATTGATTGAAAGTAATGTCTGAGATCATGGATTTCGAACTGTCTAAAGAGTTTTTAGAGCGATTCACCGTGGCGGTGGAAAATCAAGAGGAGAGTTTTATCCAAGGTACTCTGGAGGGTGTTAACCCTGCAGATATCACCGAATTGCTAGAGGAGTTTGATGCAGAGGAATCCAAGTATGTCTTGGAATTGCTGGATCCTCAAGTTGGGGCTCGTGTGATTGTCGAGTTGGAGGAGGATATACAGAGCCGGTTTTTAGAGAATTTTTCGTCCGAAGAGACGGCTAAGTATATCGATAACTTGGATTCGGATGATGGTGTCAATATCCTCAATATCTTGCCGATCACCAAGCGAGAAGAGGTCATCGCTCAGGTAGAAAACGAAGAAAAGGCAGGCCATATCTTGGATCTCATGCGCTATGCGGATGATGTAGCGGGTGGACTCATGGGCAAGGAGCTTATCAAGGCCAACCACAATTGGACGATCCAGCGTTGCATCGAGGAGATCCGAAAACAAGCCGAAGATGTAAAAAAAATCTACTCAGTCTACGTAGTAGATGACAATGAAAAACTACTGGGCAAGGTGTCTCTTAAAAAAATCATTTTGTCCGAAGACAATGCCAAGATTGCTGATATCTACGACGAAGATATCGTGTCTGTCGAGACTTATGTCGAAGAAGAGGAGGTGGTCCAGATCATGCAGAAGTACGATTTGGAAGCTCTACCTGTAGTGAATGTAAGAGGTAATCTCGTAGGACGAATCACCATTGATGACGTCCTAGATGTCATCACCGAAAATGCCGAAGAAGACATCCAGCGGATGTCAGGTATCTCCGCGGACGTAGAGGATGATGACAGTGTATGGATCATCTCTAAGGCACGTTTGCCGTGGTTGGTCATAGGACTTGTGGGCGGGTTGCTAGGTGCGCGGTTCATCAGCTTGTTTGAAGCGGATATCGCCATTGTACCTGCGATGGCATTTTTCATCCCACTGATCACCGCGACCGGTGGCAATGTAGGGATACAGTCTTCGACTATAATTGTGCAGGGGTTGGCCAATTCGAGTGTTTTCAGTGACTCTATTTGGAAAAAATTGATAAAAATGATCATGGTAGCGGCTGTCAATGGTGTGATTCTCGCTTTGATTGTGTTTGGTATCGTGATTTTTTCTACTTCTGACCAAGCGATTGCGACCACCGTGAGTGTAGCACTCTTTAGCGTGGTGCTTTTGGCTTCCTTCATGGGTACCGTCACACCTCTTCTATTGAATCGATTTGGTGTCAATCCTGCGATTGCGTCGGGACCCTTCATTACTACCGCCAACGACTTGTTGGGACTAGGGGTGTACTTTTTTGTAGCGCATCAACTGTACGGATTGTAGTCTATTATATACATGAAAAAAATACTCATCATAGATGAAATGCACGCCAGTATCGGCGAGCGACTCACCCAAATCGGGTACGAATCGGACTATCTCCCGCAGATCTCGAGACAGGAGATCATCGACGCGGCAGATGAGTACATCGGTATGATAGTCCGTAGCAAAACTACGATCGATCAAGACCTGCTGTCTTCTAAGCCCAGTTTGAAATTTATTGCCAGAGCTGGAGCAGGTATCGACCAGCTGGACGTAGATTATTTGGACGAAAAATCCATCATGATAGTTAATGCTCCGGAAGGCAACAGGGATGCGCTGGGAGAGCATATGCTTGGCATGTTGCTCAGCCTATCCAATAACCTGCGTAAGGCAGATCGAGAGGTACGTAGCTATGTCTGGGATCGTGAAGGCAATCGTGGATTTGAAGTGAGTGGCAAGACCGTCGCACTTCTAGGCTATGGCTATATGGGGAGTGCAGTCGCGGAGAAGCTTTCGGGCTTTGGTTGTCGTGTGATTGCCTATGACAAGTACAAGACCAATTTTTCGGATCTCTACGTGGAGGAAGTGGGGCTTGAGGATGTTTTTGCACAAGCCGATATTTTTAGTCTTCATACCCCGCTGACCGATGAAACGCGCCAGTTGGTCGATGCTAGTTTTCTGAATCAATTCAAGAAAAGAATTGTTCTACTCAATGGTGCTAGAGGAGAGGTGATCTGTACCAAAGACCTTCTCGCCGCACTCAAATCTGGCAAGGTGACGCATGCTGGCTTGGACGTCTTGGAAAACGAAAAATTTGCAACGCTCACCACCGAGCAGCAGCAGGTCTATGCAGAACTCTTTGAGATGGAGCAAGTGTTGTTTTCTCCACACATAGGTGGCTGGACGATAGAGTCCTATGAAAATATCAATCGGGTTTTGGCCAAAAAGATCCATGCATTGGGGCTCTAAGAGGTTTGGCCTTGATCCAAAACATTTATTTTTGACACTTGGCTACAGCGCATGACATACTGAATCAATATTGGGGCTATGAGGATTTTCGTCCCATGCAGCTGGATATTATCGATTCGGTGATGGCAGGACAAGATACGCTAGCACTCCTCCCTACAGGTGGAGGAAAATCCATATGTTTCCAAGTTCCTGCCTTGATGCTAGACGGGATGTGCCTAGTGGTCTCCCCACTTGTGGCGCTGATGAATGATCAGGTTTATCAGTTGAAAAAGCGTGGAATCAAGGCTGCTGCTTTGTACTCGGGTATGCCACATCGTGAGATTGATATTCTTTTGGACAATTGTGTGCAAGGGCAGGTTAAATTTCTCTACGTTGCACCAGAGCGTCTCGGATCAGAGCTGTTTGTGGCACGTGTCAAGCAGATGAATGTCAGTCTGCTCGCCATAGACGAAGCGCATTGTATCTCACAGTGGGGCTATGATTTTCGTCCCTCCTATGCGGAAATAAACCAAGTTTACGAGTGGCTTCCGAATGTCAAACGGATTGCTTTGACGGCTACTGCTACGCATGCGGTCAAAGTAGATATTTGTGATAAGTTAGCATTCAAGGAGGTAGCGGTTTTTCAGAAGAGTTTTGCACGAAGGAATTTGTCGTACTCGGTATTTCAACTCGAGAATAAAGGACCTAAGATGCTGGAAATCCTCACGAATGTGAAAGGAAGTGCGATCGTTTATGTCCGTTCGAGAAAAGAAACCGAAAACGTCGCACGCTTCCTTTATCAGCACAATATCTCTTCGGATTTTTATCATGCAGGGCTAGCTCCTGAAGTGCGGTCGCGCAAACAGGCCGATTGGATCAACAACCTACGGCGTGTCATGGTGTGTACCAATGCTTTTGGGATGGGGATCGACAAGCCTGATGTACGCTGTGTCATCCATCTGGATCTCCCTGATTCGCTAGAGTCCTACTATCAGGAAGCTGGACGAGCAGGACGTGATGAGCGCAATGCCTTTGCCGTATTGCTCTATGGGTCGACAGATATCTATAACCTCCAGCGGAGCGAAGAGATGCGCAACCCGACTTTGACGTATCTCGAACGGATCTATCAAGCTTTGGCCAATTACTACAAGCTCGCTACCGGGAGTAGCGAATGGCAGAGCTTTGATTTTGATCTCAAGGAGTTCTCGTATCAATACAAGCTCCAAGCTATGGAGGTGCATCATGCCATCAAAAAGCTGCAGGAGATGGGTTTACTTCTGCTAACTGAAAATACGAGCAAGTCCAGTAGTCTCAAAATCAGCGCTAGTCCGAGTGAAGTGTATAAATTCAGTATTTCGCATGCCAAATACGAACCACTGATCAAGGCCATGCTTCGCTTGTATGGCGGAGGAATGTACAACGATTTTTTTAGCATCTCAGAGTTCGAATTGGCCAAGCTGAGTCAAGATGCCAAGAGTGAAGTGATCAAGAAACTCCATTTTTTGGAGCAGCACGATTTGGTAGTATATGATGCCATGAAAACCAAGCCTCAACTGACCTATTTGCTACCGCGACTTGAGCAGTCCGCTCTCAAGCGTTATCATCGACTGACCGAACCTCGGCAAGCCGTGATCAAGGAGAAGACTGAGGCGATGGTTGATTATGTCAATAACAATAAACTCTGTCGTACGAGGATTTTTCAGGAGTACTTTGACGAGCATGCCTACCTCAACTGCGGTGTGTGTGATGTCTGCATCCGTGCTAAAAAGGAGCAGGGTTTTGAGGGAGAATTGGACAAAGTCAAACGGGCGATTATGGCTAGTTTAGAGTCAGGTCCTCAAATGGTAAAGGTACTCAAGGGCCAAACTTATGGGTACAACGAGTTTGTGTTTGCTGAGGCACTTCGCAAGATGATGGATGATGGAATCGTGTTTGTGAGTGATGACTTGCAGGTAGAGCTCGTACCTGCGGCGGGATGATTACTTGTTGCGCTCGATGGTGAACTGCACGAGTTGTTCCAAAGACTGACGCGCCTCAGAATCAGGGAAAGTGTGTAAGATATCTATTGCTTCCTGACGGTAGCGATTCATGACTCCTTCTGCATATTCGAGTCCACCTTTTTCGATTACAAATCGAATGACTTCATTGACTTTTTTGGTGTTTTCGTTGTGCTTCTTGATGGTATTGATGATGCGTCTTTTCTCGGACCAGTTAGACTGATTGAGAGCATGGATCAGTGGTAGAGTCATTTTCTTTTCACGGATGTCGATCCCGAGAGGTTTGCCGATTTCTTGTGTCCCATAGTCGAAGAGGTCATCCTTGATTTGAAACGCCATACCGACTTTCTCACCAAATTCACCCATGGCGCGGACGGTATCGCTGTCTGCCCCTGTGGATGCCGCGCCGACTTTGCAGCATGCCGTGATGAGGCTGGCTGTTTTTTGTCGGATGATTTCGTAGTAGACCTCTTCGGTGATATCTAAGCGTTTGGCTTTTTCCATTTGTAGGATCTCTCCTTCACTCATCTCACGGATGGCTTCTGAGACGATTTTGAGCAAATCAAAATCTTCGTTATCGATGGAGAGTAGCATGCCACGAGAGAGTAGAAAGTCCCCAACCAAGACAGCTATTTTGTTTTTCCACAGTGCGTTGACAGAGAAAAAACCTCGGCGATAAGTTGACTCATCCACTACATCATCGTGTACGAGGGTGGCAGTATGGAGGAGCTCGATGAGAGAAGCGCCGCGATAGGTGGAGTCCTGAACCTGACCGACCGTAGAGGCCGTCAAAAAAACGAACATCGGACGCATCTGTTTGCCCTTCCGCTTGACGATGTAAGACATGATTTTGTCTAATAACATCACGTTGCTTTTCATGGATTGTCTGAACCTCTTTTCGAATTCAGTCATCTCATTTGCGACGGGTGCTTGTATGTCTTTAATCTTCAAAGCCATGATTTGGACACAATATTAACACAATGATGCTAATGATCTCCTCCCACGATTAATTATTTAATTAATTGATTGAATTCCCTAACATTAATTAGTTTGGGGAAGAAAATACAGAACGATTTATGTCGAGTGAAGAGGTGATTTTATGGCAATGCTATTTGTCCAAGGAAGGCGACATGTCCAATCGATTGGTTTGCTTTGCAGGGGCGCTTTTGGTTGTCTACAAGGGAAAACACACACGGGTGGATATGCCCTGGATTAGAAGTATGCAGGTGCAAGACAAGAAACTCATAATTGCTCTGGTGGCAGGTGGGATTGGAACTTCTTTGTCCATGATGGCTTTGGGATTGGGGTGGTATCATTATCAACTCAACCTTTTTAGTGTATTCTTTTTTTTCGGGTTGATGTACTGGGGATTTGTTGGGCAAAAAGCACTGGTCCTAGAAGAGAAGAATCACCAACACTTGTTTTTGTATTATCAGGTTCATCCTGAAGTCAAGGACATGATCCGCTTTGTCTATGAACTGCTGCGTACCCAGCAAAGGAAATCTGGGCAACTGATCTATCATCTGACGACTCATGAACATTGGCAGCAGCAGACTTGGGAGCCAAACTATCGTCACCCTTCGCTGGATGACGAAGGATTTATCCATGCTTCCCTTAGGGAGGAGTTGAGTACCTCGTATCAACTGTATTTTGATTCGAGTGTAGCAATGGTACTGCTAGAGATAGATCCGAGTCAGCTCAACGTACCACTAGAATGGGAGTATGTCGAAGCGAGACAAGCCTCTTTTCCGCATATCAAAGGAGTGTTGCCTAAGTCGAGTGTGCTTCAGGCCCTGGCCTTTGATGGAGAAGAAAAATTACAGGCTTTGTTGAGCTGAAGAACACCAGAAGGGGCGGGAAGCAGAGTACGACCTTATCGTTTGTGTTCGATACGACTTTGTTTTATTTTAGAAGCACGTGGAGTATATGCCACACGATTTTTCAATCACATCCATTATAGAAATGAAAGTTGCGATATTTAGTACCAAACCTTATGACAGGACCTATTTAGAAGAAATGAATCGAGAGCATCGGCATGAGTTGGTGTTTTTTGAACATACCCTAGATGCCGCTATCGTAGGGTTGATTCGAGGGTTTGATGCCGTCTGTGTGTTTGTCAATGACACAGTAGATGCTAAGGTCATAAGTGAGTTGGCGGCAAACGGCGTGAAGCTCATTGCTCTGCGTTGTGCGGGGTTCAATAACGTGGACTTGAAAGCCGCACAAGAGGCAGGGCTCAAGGTTGTACGCGTGCCTGCCTATTCTCCCGAATCGGTTGCAGAACATGCCGTGGCTCTGATACTCACGCTCAACCGCAAAACACACAAAGCATACAATCGCGTAAGAGATGGGAATTTTTCGTTGGATCACTTGATAGGATTCAATCTGTACGGTAAGACTGTAGGAGTGATCGGTACGGGTAAAATCGGAGCGGCTTTCTGCCGAATCATGAAAGGTTTTGGGTGTGAGCTATTGGCCTATGACATGTATCCATCAGAAGAACTCAAAACCATGGGGGTGAAATATGTGTCATTGGAGGAACTTTACGAAACATCAGATATAATCTCGTTGCACTGTCCACTACTCCCTGATACTCACCATATGATCAATCGTGAAGTACTGATAGAGATGAAGCCCAACGTCATGCTGATCAATACCAGCCGTGGGGCATTGATCAATACACAGGATATGATTGATGCGCTCAAAAAAGGAGAGATAGGTTATCTGGGTATAGACGTCTATGAGCAAGAGGAGAATTTGTTTTTTGAGGATCTATCGGATACTATCATCAAAGACGATATGATTTTACGTTTGATCAACTTTCCCAATGTGTTGATTACCTCACATCAAGCATTTTTGACGGACGAGGCACTCGAGGGTATCTCGACGACAGTGATGGATAACCTCACCAGCTATAGCAAAGGAGAGCCACTTGTCAATGAAGTGAAGGTGTAAATTGAGGAGAATGTGAGTTATTGTTCGACTTTGTCTTTGGGGTTGTTTCGCTCGATGCAGCCTTTCACTCTGAGGGCATCAGATATTTTGAGTAGGTCTACGATTTCATGAGGATACTCGTCCAAATTGGCATCTCGAAAATCCTCAATTTTGCTCAACACAGATTCGTCCTCTAAGTTCGAGATCCAGCTGATGAGAGATATTTTTCTTTGCTCAGTTGTCATGCTTTAAAGGTACTGCTTTTCGGAATTGAAAGCAATATCTACGTAGTTTGTCTTTGGTGAATTTTCGCAGAGATAGGCTGGTAGAAGATGGACTGATGAAGTTTTGAAGTGATTTGTAGAAATCGAGCGGTATCGCTTTCATGGCATGGGAGAGAGGGTATATTTGCAGTCCATGTGAAGCACCAAATTTAGAAACCGATGAAATGTCCATGTTGTTCTAAAAAGACCTATGCTGAATGTTGTGAGCCTATTATTCTCCAACAATCTGCACCGACAGCTTTGGCTTTGATGCGCTCGCGCTACACAGCTTATGCTGTGGGTCAAGCGAACTATTTGTACCAAACGACACATGCCTCGAAGAGGGCTCAGCAGACTGTGGATGAGCTGGCTCAATGGTCCACTGACAATACCTGGACCAAGCTTGAGATCATAGCAGTAGAGCACGGTCGTATTCATGACTCGCATGGTATCGTAGAGTTCAAAGCTTACTTTGCAGACGCCAAAGGACTCGAACAGGTATTGCATGAGCGCTCGTCGTTTTTGCAAGAGGAGGACGGGTGGTACTACGTCGATGGGGTGTTTGATCCCGAAGCGATCGACCTCACCAAAAAAGTTTCTCGAAATGACCCGTGCCCCTGTGGAAGTGGCAAGAAGTATAAAAAATGTTGTGCCTAGCCCATGGGGTTGGGCGTGTTGATTCACCGCTATTGTACCGTATATGAAAGTCTGTATTGCTGAGAAGCCGAGTGTCGCCAGAGAGATTGCTCATGTGATCGGAGCGAAAGATCGCCACGATGGCTATTTCGAGGGGAACGGCTATCAGGTGACCTGGACATTTGGACATTTTTGTACGCTCTATCCTCCAGAAGATTACAAGCCACATTGGAAGCGCTGGGACCTCAATACTTTGCCAATGCTTCCCGAGAGATTTGAGACCAAGGTCATGGATGACTCGGGGGTCAAAAAACAGTTTCAGACCATCAAGCGCTTGCTAGATCAAGCTGAAGTTGTCATCAACTGCGGGGATGCTGGGCAAGAAGGAGAGCTTATCCAACGTTGGGTGATCAAAGAAGCGGGTTTTGAGGGAGAAGTACAGCGCCTATGGATCTCTTCGCTCACGACAGAAGCCATCCGTACGGGCTTTGAGCAGCTCAAACCCGCTGAGGAGTTTGACAATCTCTATTATGCAGGTAGTTCTCGTGCGATTGGTGATTGGTTGTTGGGCATGAATGCTACGCGACTCTATACACTGAAGTATGGGGGATTCAAGCAAGTACTCTCTATCGGGCGTGTACAGACGCCTACCTTGGCGATGCTTGTCAACCGCTATTATGAAATCGAAAATTTTCAACCTCAGCCTTACTGGGAACTGCAGACGCTCTACCGTGAGACGAAGTTTAACCACACAGAGGGGAAGTTTTATACCAAAGAAGACGGGGAGAAGCTCCTCAACCGAGTCAATGGAGAGGATCTACACATCACGGGTGTGGAAAAGAAGGAGGGCAAAGAATATGCACCGAAGCTTTTTGATTTGACGAGTTTGCAGGTCTACTGCAACAACAAGTTTGGGTTTACCGCGGATGCGACCCTCAAACTCATCCAAGGACTCTACGAACGCAAAGTTGTGACTTACCCTAGAGTGGATACGACTTTTCTACCCAACGACATGTATCCCAAAGTTCCTGCAATCTTGCGAGGCATGACGAGCTATTCGGAGTTTACTCAATTGATACTGGACAAGACGATTCGCAAGTCCGCCAAGGTGTTCAACGACAAGAAGGTGACGGATCACCATGCGATCATTCCGACAGGGGAGGAGAAGTCATTGAGTGCCGACGAACAGAAAGTCTATGACATCATCGCACGGCGATTTTTGGCGGTTTTTTACCCAGACTGTCAGGTCGCCAAGACACAGGTCTCCGCTGAGGTAGCAGGGGTGCCTTTTGTCGCTACTGGCAAGGAGATACTCAAAGAAGGTTGGCGTGTGCTTTTCCCGAAAGGGAAAAAGGGAAGTGAGGAAGACGAGGACAACAAGGAGGACGAAGAGGATAACCTATTGCCGTCTTTTGAGCAGGGAGAGCACGGCCCTCACGAACCGACATTTGTCGAGAAGACCACCAAACCTCCCAAGAACTACACCGAGGCATCACTCCTACGAGCCATGGAGACAGCAGGCAAGCAGGTGGAGGATGATGAACTCCGTGACCTGATGAAAGCCAATGGAATCGGGAGGCCGTCGACTCGGGCCAATATCATCGAGACGCTGTTTCGTAGGAAGTACACCGAGCGACGCAAAAAACAGGTTGTGCCGACGCAGATGGGGATCCAGCTTATCGATACCATCCAAAACCAACTCCTCAAATCCGCAGAGCTCACAGGCCAATGGGAGAAACAGCTCAAAGAGATCGAAGAGGGGGAGTACAGTGCTAGGCAGTTTATTGTCAACATGAAAAAAATGGTGGATGAGCTCGTCTACGAGGTGAGGATGGAGACGGGCAAGCCGAGACTCGCTACGGCAGAAGAGATGAAGGCGGCCAAGAAATCCCCTGCCAAAACTGCAACTAAAGTAGGGCTGGTAGGCACACTTTGTCCCAAATGCCAAAAAGGACAGATCCTCAAGGGAAAACAAGGCTATGGATGTAGTCAGTGGAAGGAGGGCTGCAAATTGCGATTGCCCTTCAAGTACCTAGACAAAAAACTCACTGAGAAGCAACTACAGCGCTTGCTTGAAAAGAAGGCCACCACCAAGCTCAAGGGGTTTGTACGTGAGGGGGGAAAAGTTGATGGTATTTTGAAGCTGACTGATGGCTATGAGATCGAGTTTGAAGACAGATCTACAGCTCAGACGAAAAAGTCAAAGACCTCTGCCTCTACGGGTGAGGCAGAGATGCCAGTTTGTCCTAAATGTAAGCAAGGCACGCTAATCAAGGGGCAAACGGCCTATGGCTGTAGCCGTTGGAAGGAAGGCTGTGATTTTAGGTATGCTTACCAAGAACTCAAAGCCAATGCCAAGGGCCAACCCTTGACTAGAGCGCTCGTTCTACAGCTTTTGGGAGCGTAGGTAGTCTTGCGGCTCAATTTGCCATGAGCTTTTCGTTGAGACGTTCTATATCACGAATGATGCCCTTGAGGATCGTGGGTACAATGATTTTGTGAAAAGGGCGGACGGGTATGAAGTACAATCTCCCAAACCAATTGTTGAATTGTACAGTCGTAGAGATGGTTAGATTTTTGAGCGTCTTGTCAGAGGAGTGATTGTCAATCCACAGGGATACTCTAAAATTTAGATGTTTGTCATCTTCCCCCAGTACCACTTCGTGTGGGGTTTTATGAAGTACTTTGAAAAGCCCCATTTGTTCACCTGGCTCACAGTTGAAACGATTCAGCATTTGCTGTCTGGTCGTAGCATCTCCCGACGTTTTGAGCCCAATCAGTCCGACCAATTTGTTTCTCAGTTCGAACAGGTTTTCTACCCATTTGGGTCCAGCGCTGAAAAATGACTGCCCAATTTGTGTAGAATCGACGCGCTTAGTTTCGTCTACAAATGCACCTCGAAAACTATCGACATAGTCATAGTTGTATTCGCTTGTGCTCAGTATGGATTTTTGGGGAAGATCTGTTTTAGTGATTTTCATATCGTTTGTCAATTTTGCCTCCATACAAGCGGGGATCATTTGAACATGAGTACCAAGAAGAGTACTCCGATGATACCGAATAGGATGCCCCAATATTGCATTTTGATCCAGAAGAGGCTGTGATTGGTTTTGAGTTCGATCTCTTGTCCACTGGCTTTGTCAATGACAATTCTGCTCTGTTGCGCATTCCATTTTTTGCCCATGAACCAGCTGAACGCTCCGGCTATGAAAAAACTTAGTGAAAAGGCCCATTGAAAATGTGCTGCTGGCAACAATGCAAAGAGCAGTACAAATGCGAGTACTAATATTAAGACAGAGAGAATACCCTTTCCTGACCATACTATCATTCTAATTCTGTTTAGGTGTTGTGTGCCAAAGGGACGTGTTGATTTCAATCTCAAACACGACACAGTGGCGACTGGAAGGGAAAGTTAGTTGATCCCGTTGTATTGCCCATAAGGAGTTTCTACAAAATTTGATCAGTCGGACGGGTGTAGATTTCAGTAGCTAGACCCCACTCTATGTGCGTACAGTTTTTGATGTGTAAGGCCTTGTGTCTTGGGACTGAAAATGCAGGGAATGACGTTTTATTTCAAACCTAGGACAAGGTTTTTCTATAGAAGTTCATTGGAAGGATTGCCTGAATTCTACTGGGGAGAGTTGGGTTTTGCTTTTGAAGAGCTTGCTGAGAGATTGGGGGTGTTCAAAACCCAGTGCATATGCGATTTCGCTCACGGACAAGTCGGTAGTGGAGAGTTGTTCCTTTGCTTTTTGGATCAGCTTTTCATGGATGTGTTGCTGGGTGCTTTGCCCAGTGAGGGATTTGAGCAGGCTACTGAGGTAGTTGGGCGAGACGTGCAAGGCATCGGCGACATATTGTACCGTCACGATACCTCGACTGGCCAAGTTTTGTCCAGCATAGTACTCGTCGAGTACTCGTTCCAGTTCACCGAGGATTTGGTGATTGCTGATCTTGCGGGTGATGAACTGCCGTTGATAAAATCGCTCGGCGTAGTTGAGTAGTAGCTCGATCTGTGCGATGATGATGCGCTGACTGAAGGCATCGATCGTGGAGTCGTACTCTTGTTGGATGTTGTTGAATATACCTACGATGGTGTGCTCTTCCTTTTCAGAAAGAAACAGGGCCTCATGGATCGTGTAGCCAAAGAATTCGTGTTGCTTGATTTTGGTAGCCAAAGGCGTATGCCACAAGAAATTGGGATGAATCAGCAGCAGCCATCCACTCGGTTTCACCTTTGGGTTGGTGTTGGGTTCGATACTCAGGATCTGGCCGGGCGCAATGAAGGACATCAATCCTTCGTCAAAATCATATTCTTGCTGTCCATAGCGGAGTTTGCCGACATTGCGCTTGAGTCCTATCGAATAGAAGTTCATCAACCATCGTTCGCCGATGTGTTCGGGAAGCGTCTGGACCTGACTATAGTCTATCAGGCTGATCATAGGGTGCAAGGGACTAGACAAGCCTCTCACACGATGAAAGTCACTGATGCTTTCAATTTTTCGCAGTTTGTGTGTCATGACTGTGGGACTTAAGTGGTAGTTGAAACGGAGAACAGCTGTGCAAGTTGTGTTCGTAGGGATATCGATGAAACGAGCCGCTGTTGAGGGTCAGACGGATCCTTTCATCGATTTTAGTCCGGGGTGTTTTTAGACCAGCATGCCGCCGGATACTTCGATACGTTGGCCGTTGATCCACCGAGCGGCGTCCGAGCATAAGAATGCCACTACTCCACCGATGTCTTCTGCCTCACCGACTCGACCGAGCGCAGTGACGTTGGCAATGATTCCTCGTTTGGTTGGGTTGTCTCGGTTGGATCCACCACCAAAATCTGTAGCTATCGCTCCAGGTGCGACGACATTGGCAGTGATGCTTCTTGTTCCCAGCTCCTTGGCCAAGTAGCGCGTGAATACTTCGACGGCCCCTTTCATACTGGCATAGGCTGATGCCCCGGGGAAGGAGAAGCGGGCTAGCCCTGAGGAGATGTTGATGATTCGCCCTCCATCCCGAAGGTGAGGCAGCGCTTTTTGTGTCAAAAAATAGACGCCCTTGAGATGGATGTTGAACATAGCGTCAAACTGAGCTTCGCTCGTGTCAGCGAAGGACTGTTGCAGCCCCGTACCGGCGTTGTTGATGAGGAAGTCAAAGCGTGGTGAGTCGTACTGTTCGGAGAGGTAAGCCGTTACCTGCTCATAGAAGGCCGCAAAGGAAGAACTGTCACTGGTATCCAATGGTAGAGCCACAGCCTTTTGTCCCGTCTGTTCGATAGCTGCGACTACTTCGTCAGCAGCTGGTCGGTTGGAGTGGTAGGTCAGGATGAGGTCGATTCCTTGATGAGCGAGGTGGAGAGCCATGTCTCTACCTAGCCCACGGCTGCCCCCTGTCACGAGTGCAATTTTTTTTGTCATCTTTTTTGAATTTTGGTTTCTGCAAATCTCTACAGACTCCTATTCATCGATGTATCCAAATCTCTCCTTCTTGTAGCCAGATGGTGGGCATGACCTATACAAAGACACTGTTGGTTGTGGAGCAGCCCCAGTGTGCAATCAATTCGTTAATCTTTTATTCATCCTTGTAAAACAGGAGTAAGCTACTCGTGCGATCGTAAAGTGTTCGATCATTTTACCATAGTTGTCTCTTCATCAGGGATCGTTTTATCCATATATTCAAAATGTCACTTCTCCTGCTCGGACTACACCAAATTGGTGAGGAATGCTTCTTTAGTGATCCTCAGTTACTATGAAATCATCCAAGAGCCAGTGATTATCTTCTTTGACATAGAAGAATAAGAAAAATTTGTTTGAACGAAGACCACTAGACTGGAGGATATAATAAGGCACAGCCATGATGGCGCTTGATGTGCTTGAAAATGAAACCATCTCCATCAAACAGTTTTGAACTGAATCGGCACTAACATCAACAGCTATACCATCATCATTTTCCTCAACAAGCCGGCCTTTAATGCCATGTTCATACTCTAAATATTCTCTGTAGGAATGGAATTGCTCCTGATACAGCTTTCGCAATTCATAGGTTACAGAATCCTGAGACATTAATCCTGCGAGATTCATAGGGTTTGCAGCCTTTTTACAGCGCTGGATCAAGGCAGACTTGAAGTTCTCGGTTAATAAATTTGTCTTTGCAATAGAGTCCTGTAAATCAGCATGCATGTATTCTAAAATGTTCTGGGCAGCATTTTCTCTCCTTGATACACCACGCATTCGCCACTTGATATTTTCGTACAACCTCATACTTCGGTTACTCCGCTGATACCATTGATCTATGTTTTTATACGTATTGATTACAGTTCTTTTTAGTTGTGCTTGTTCTTGATTTTTCCAATGGGTGCTGTCCGGGGTGTAACTATAATTCGCAGAGTCCAAATGATCGTTTGGAGTGCATGAATAGCATAGCATTACACTCGCAATGAACGCAACGATTGTAAGGTGTTTTTTCATCTCTTTTTGTTTTTAGCGTAGTCTTTTTCTGTATTCGATACGGCCAGGTCTGTCAATTCAAAATGCCACGTTTCATCCCAGCCACCCGCTCGGACTACACCAAATTAGTGAGGAATGCTTCTTTAGTGATCCTCAGTTACTATGAAATTATCCAAGAGCCAGTGATTATCTTCTTTGACATAGAAGAATAAGAAAAATTTGTTTGAACGAAGACCACTAGACTGGAGGATATAATAAGGCATAGCCATGATGGCGCTTGATGTGCTTGGAAATGAAACCATCTCCATCAAACAGTTTTGAACTGAGTCTATTTCGAGTTTAGGTATAAACTCCGATTCTATTGGGGTATTAAATATTTTATGCTCACTTTCGAGATATTCTTGATATGACGGAGAATGGTTCTCATACAGCTTTCGCAATTCATAGGTTACAGAATCCTGAGACATTAATCCTGCGAGATTCATAGGGTTTGCAGCAGTTTTACAGCGCTGGATCAAGGCAGACTTGAAGTTCTCGGTTAATAAATTTGTCTTTGCAATAGAGTCCTGCAAATCAGAATGCATGTATTCTAAAATGTTCTGGGCAGCATTTTCTCTCCTTGATACACCACGCATTCGCCACTTGGTATTTTCGTACAACCTCATACTTCGGTTACTCCGCTGATACCATTGATCTATGTTTTTATACGTATTGATTACAGTTCTTTTTAGTTGTGCTTGTTCTTGATTTTTCCAATGGGTGCTATCTGGGGAGTAACTATAATTCGCCAAGTCCAAATGATCGTTTGGAGTGCATGAACAGCATAGCATTACACTCGCAATGAACGCAACGATTGTAAGGTGTTTTTTCATCTCTTTTTGTTTTTGGCGTAGTCTTTTTCTGTATTCGATACGGCCAGGTCTGTCAATTCAAAATGCCACGTTTCTCCTGCGCCACCCGCTCGGACTACACCAAATTGGTGAGCAATCAAATCTATTATGGTTTCTTTTTGGTTCAAGAATTTGTGTCGGTCAATATCCATAGCTACACCAAGTGTATGTAATGAAATACGAAGATCTTCTGGCAAAGGTAGGCACATTGGTTTTTTACTGTTTCCGGCAGATGCTGCATCGGCTTTATTACTTCTTCCCATATTGAGCGTAGCGACGTAGGCTTTGACTTTGTTATAATCCACATCTATGGCTTTGCCTTGCTTGTCCAAGATGAAATCTGTTCTTTTCGCCCATTTATATTCATGCTCGTCCTCAACAAAATCTCCAACTAAGTAACCCTCATCACTGTTATACATCATGATCAAATTAGCTTTGACCGTGGCAGCACTCTTGCCAGTCAGTATATAATACTGTACTGCGAAACCATGTGCTCTTTTCGGACTTCGTACTCCGTCATTGACCTTCATGTCGCCTTGGTATAGCCCTGCCATTACGAGAAACTTGTGAAATCGCTCCATTCTGGACTGGAATACACCACTGAGTTGAG
Source organism: Reichenbachiella sp. 5M10 (assembly GCF_002742335.1). Classification (NCBI taxonomy): domain Bacteria; kingdom Pseudomonadati; phylum Bacteroidota; class Cytophagia; order Cytophagales; family Reichenbachiellaceae; genus Reichenbachiella; species Reichenbachiella sp. 5M10. The sequence continues at coordinate 746,183 of NZ_MDGR01000007.1, forward strand.
CACCGTCGGCATTGGCTTCTTCAGACGGGAGAATAAATTGGGCGGTGACGTCTGCTGTTAGTTTATCAAAGTATTTAGTTTCTCTGGCAGCTTTTTCGGCGAGCTGAAGTACCTTGGCATAGTCGCTATCCTCTTTGATGCCTAGAGCTTTTTCCAGTGCCTGTGTTTTTTTGTAGTATTCTTCTGCAGAGGTTTCATTGCTGTATTCTGTTGCACTGATTTTTTCTATCATGCCAAAGGTATATTGTTTATAGTTGGATAGCTCTTTGTCTGTTTTTCCACCTATAGTAATGTTGCCATCTGCTCCAATGCCTTTGCTTGTCTGGAAGGCCTTGATCACATCGATGAACTCTTTGGAGCTGATACCTTTGATAAGCGAATCTTCGGGCACATTATGCTTACTAGCTTGTAGAGCTTTGGCTACTCTGATGACGTCTGCTTTGTTGTTTTCTGCCTTGTTTACGCTCTTGTCTTTATTAGTATAATCGGCTCCCACATCACCTGTCAGTTTGGATGTAAAGCCTTTGGCTAGAATGGTGTTTAGTTTATTCCTATTGGCATAGATTTTTTCAAGCCCACTATCAAATGAGCCTGATTCAGGAAATAGTGCTTTGATGGTGCCTTTGCCTGGAGAGATGATGCCGTCACTTTTGTTTTTTCCAAATTGGTCTTTTTGAAAATCTTCAATCGCAGTGATGAGCTTTTTATCACTAAGGCCATTTTGAAGATTGTCATTGGAAAGCTCATAGCCTTTTTCTTTGAGCTTGCGAGCGACCATTTTTACATCATCTTTGTAGTTGTCGGCATTGTTGGCGCCTACGCTGCCTGACAGATTGTGGTTAAAGGTCTTCTTGAGTAGTCGCTTGTCTACACTTATATCGGTTGTTGTTTCATATTCAGGGGGTTGTGTTACTGGCGTAGGTGATTTCTTGGGACCTAATGCTTTGTATAGTCTTGTCTTCTCGGTTTGAAACTCATTATAAATTTCATCATACCAATGGGTCAATGAGTTGAGCAAGGTCTGAAGAAGTTCTTTATGAGTACTAGCTATCTGAGCGTCAGTTAGCAGGTTTAATAATTTGACAGCTAACTCTTCGTTATCGTTTTTCTGAAGAACTTTTTGGACTATAGATGGATTGTGAATCACATACTCCACCAATACAGCGGCCAAAGCATCCAAATCCTCATATTGTGTAATGAAATTCTTCTCTATGTGCTCATCCGTTGCGGGCTCTGCCTGGATACACTTGATTCGATCCGCTTCCTCTTCTGCTCTTTGGCGGGCTGCTTCTGTAGCTTTCTTTTGTTGTTCTTCGGTTTTCGCTGCTGCAGCGCGTTTGGCTTTGATGGCTGGGTACTCGGCTAATTTCTTCTGTACATGATCACAGTCCATGCCTTCGGACCGCATCTTCAAAAGAGTCTTGCTGTCTGGTCCAGCTATGTTGCCGTCTGATTTGTTCCAGTGTAGTACTTCTTCTTGAAACCTACGGATGGCAGCAATGGTTTGCTGAATTTTCTCTTGTTCTACCGATGGGGTGGGGGTATTGTTGACTGCCGTGGTTTCGTTGGCAAAGTCTGACTCTGAGAGTAGCCCCAGATTGAGCAGTGCTTTTTGAATGATCAATACGTCTGTCTTGATGTTTTGCGCCTTGCCTGCGCCTACACCAGCTGTGATTGAGGTGTTTTCGGGTGTGACTTTCTTGGCTTCTGCATCGTTTTTGAGTGATGCATAGGAACCGGTAAATTCTCTATAGGGTTCGCCTCTGACCATTGCGCCCCATTTCAACCCCACGAATTCGGACTCTAGTTGATCGACAAAAGCTCGGGTGCCTACTTCATGGCCTTCACTATACATCTTGGATTCAAAATTCTGAAAGGAGACTTTGAGGAGAGGTAGTTTCTTGCCGTATACGAAGAGGGTGTTTTTTTTGAGTTTTGAGTAGTGTTTGTAGGCACCTGCACGCTCTACTGCTTGTTTGGAAGCTTCTTCCTTGGCACGTCTTTCAGCCTCTATTTTGTCTGTTTGTTCTTGAGGCTTGTTCTCATTTACATTTTGTCTCGTGTTAGAGGCATCTGCTTCTTGTTGCTGCTTGGTTTGAGCCTCGTATAGCTCTTCTATTTCCCTTTCGATTTGTTCAGGAGTCTGGTGCTCCATGATCCGTTGGTTGGGTTGAGTAGCTTTTTTTATGGCTTTTTTTTCTTGATCTGTATGTGCAGCTACTGATCGGTAGTTAGGTGGGTTGTTTTTTCTTTCTTTGTCGGCGTAGTACATGGGTTGATTGGCTGGTTTTAATATGGCAAATCTAAGAATATTTTGAAATAATACATGTTGATGGTCTCGCGTGTTTATACCCTGTAGATTTGGTGCTGTTGAGCATGAGGTAGGCAGTAGCTCGATCAGGTGGAGAAGCAGTGTTTTTGTACTTCTCTCAACTTAATAATTTTTGATTTTGAGCAAGGTCGATTTTTCTGCACCGTTGTTGCCGATTGCCGCTATTTTGTCTTGGGTGTTTACTGTCAGGTTGAGGTTCGAAAACAGTAAATCTTTGTTGGGACGTGTATATGAAAGCCGCTGTACGATCAATATGATTTCTTTTAAACAATCTGCTGCGTAGTTTGCTGTCTTTAAATGGTCCGTAAGAAATTATTTTTTACATATTCTAGGGTGTTTTCTAGTCCAAATGTATGACTTTTTGATTTTCCTAACGCATGTGTTTGAAGGATGCGGGTAGATGATGGCTTGATTATGGTTCAGGCTTTTAACATCACATTACTACATTTGGGTGTCAGAAATGAGGAGTGACTCTTACTTAATCTGGATTGGTTTGGGCTGGTTGACGTTTGTTGGAGTGGACGCGAGGGATGTGGACGAAGGGGCTTCTCATGAGATAGAGGAAGTTTTGTTTGTCTTCTTCGTCGAATTCTGCCAGTCCGTATTTCATTTTGTCAATAGGCATGATTTTAAAGGTTCCGAAGATTCTGTCCCACAAGATGAAGACATCAGCATAGTTGGAGTCTGTGTAGTACTGATCCTGCTGGTGATGCACTCTGTGATGGTCTGGCATGACGAAAAGCAGGCCGAGGGTGGAGTTGAGCCAAGAAGGGTAGTGTAGGTTGGCATGTTGAACAAAAAAGAACAAATAGAGGACAAAATAGTACAGTGCCATAGAGAAGACATCAGTTCCAAACAAGGCTGCCGTGAGGATGTTGCCCGTACCAAAGACCAAGAGGAGTTCGATGGGGTGAAAGCGAAAGACTGTCGAGGAATCCATCGTCGTGTCGCTATGGTGGACTCGATGAAACCTCCACAGTAGGGGGATACGGTGTGTCCAACGATGCACCCAATAGGCTGTGATATCATACAGTGCGACAGAGAGGCAGAGTTTGACCCATAGTGGGAGCTCGAAGAGATAAAGCAGACCGATGTGCTGGCTGTTGAGCCATTGGATAATAAAAACCTGAAAAGTGACAAAAAAGAGGTTGAGTATGATCAATACGAGTTGGAACTGGATGTTTTGGAGGAGGTGTTTGATCCTACTTGGAAAAGTGAAGGGTGTTTTGGTGATCTGCTCTAGAGAGAAGAAGAAGGCAATGAACCCAATCACGATGTAATTGGGGTTAATACCTAATAGTTTGTTGAGGAAGTCCATTATTTTTTTTGGTTAGGTTGTTTTACTTTTTATTGTCTTAAGTGTCACATTACGAGTGGTTTAATTTAGTCAATTCGGTTGATATTGTTGCATTCTCCGCAGTGGAGCTTTGGGGAGAGGCATGCTCCTCGCTTTAGTCAAGTGTGATGTGGACGTTGGATTACTAGTCAGAGAGGATATGGTTTTGCTCGTGAGCGATCAACCATTTTTTTCGTTCTATCCCTCCACCATACCCTGTCATGGTTCCGTCTTTCCCTATCACTCGATGACATGGGATGATTATTGAAATCCGGTTGTGTCCGTTTGCTCTTGCTACTGCTCTGATTGCTTTTGGGTGATTGATTTTTTCAGCTTGCTGTTGATAGGTGACCGTTTGTCCGTACTCGATTTTTTGCAAATATGCCCAGGCCGAATTTTGGAAATCCGTCCCTGGTGTCTCTAGTTTGACGTCAAAGGATTGCCTTTTGCCTTCAAAATACTCTTGTAACTCTTTCTTGACTTGCTTGATGTGTTCGTTTTCTCCGGAGATGATGTTGGCATTCAAGCGTCTTTGTATATCATCGAATTCAGTTTCGAGCATTCTCCGGTCTACAAATTCTAGTAGGCATATGCCGCGGTTCGTTGCACATACGAACATGGGACCAAGTGGTGTGGTGAGTCGGTTGATGAGAATGAGGTTTTTGTCTAAGCTTCTTTTGGGAGAGTTGCCAATGAGTTTTTTGTAGGTATATCCAAAACCACTCAACGACTCGAATCCAGTGTCAAAGGCTGTGTTCGTCGCGTTTTTCCCTTTGCGCAGCTCTTGATAGGCATTGTTGATTCTGTACATTCTTTGATAGGTTTGGAAAGTCATGCCGTAGTTTTTATTGAACCAGCGACGGACTACTTCGGGACTGATGTTCTTTTCACGAAGTTGGTAGTCTGTTATTTTCTCTTTTGGGTGGTTTTTGATTAGCTCGATGGCGTCTTGGACTTGATCGGGAGCCTCATTGGTGTTTTCGGTGGGTTTGCACACTTTGCAAGGCCTGTACCCATGATCCAATGCCTCTTTGAATGACGTAAAAAATTCAACATTCTGTAGTTTGGGTTTCCTCGCTCTACAAGTCGCTATACAAAAAACCGAGGTGGTTTTCACAGCGACAAAGAATATACCGACAAAGGCTTGATCTCTGTCGAGTAGGGCTTTGTAATAGGATTGTATTTGTTTGTTTTCCGTGATTAGCATTTGAATAGGGGGCTAAATGAAGCTTCATTCAGGATGTCTTTCGTTGTTTTTTCAAAATACTGATACATCTTATCAAAGAGGAAGTTGCCCGTACTGATGCGTTTGACACCTAGCCGTCCCAAGGTGTCAAAGTCTGGGAGATTAGGCATGGACATGACGTTGATGGGTAAGTCTGTAGCTGCAACGATTTCTTTGATGTCTGACTCTTTTTCTAAGCAAGGGATGAATATTCCGTTTGCTCCTACACGTTCGTACAGCTCCATTCTCTTTTTTGTTTCTTCTAAGATGTTGTCTTGCAGCAAGATAAATGTATCTGTCCTGACATTGATGAAAATATCGATCTCTGCCTGCTCTAAAAGTGCATTCACTTCATTTAGCATTTCTGCAAAGTCATCGGCAGGCACTAGGGTTCGTGTCTTTTTGATCACACTATCTTCCATATTGATTCCTACGACCCCCAACTGTACCAATCGTTTGATGTGGTTGACTATTACTTTGGGTTTGCGGCTGTAGCCTGCTTCTATATCCACAGATACAGGAAGGCTTGTGTTTTGGGTGATTTTCTTTATGAAATACTCCAATTCGGAAAACGCCATCTCTTCGCCATCTTGGTAGCCTAGAAGGGCTGCAATGGCTGCACTAGATGTTCCAATGGCTTGAAAGTTTAGTGTATTGGCGGTTTTCGTACTGGGTACATCCCATACATTCCCGATGAGTAAGGGGCTACTTTGATTGTGTAAGTCTTTGAATGTCATCTTTTGATTCTTTTGATGCAAAGTACCGATGAAGACTTTTGTGGAGCAACCGAAAATTGGACGAGTATTTTTTTCTAGGTAGTGAAGGAGGTTGATTGGTTATTGAGCTGGGTTGAACCTGAATTGTGCAATTCAGGGGTTAAAAGCTAGATCATCAATTTGCCGAATGAGGTTTCACTGAGCGTAATGATAATGACCAATTGGGTGAAGATTGAGTTCCAAAGAAATTATCTATTCTGTTCTTCTATTAACTCTGAGGGGCTATTGCATCATTCGGATTGAAACGGAAAAAGAAACCCCCAACGAAGATGTAATTCGTTGGGGGTTGATATCAGTGGCTCAGGAACTAGAAGCTAGCTTGTAGTAGGGTGCCGCTGAGTTGCAGGAGTGCGAGCTCTGCTTGTTTGGCGCTGTACTTGGCTTGGTTGTAGTTGAGGTTGGCGTTGAGTAGGTTGAACTGCGCCTGTCTAAATTCAATCGAGGTGATCTGTCCGAGTTGGTATTGCTCTTGAGATCGGTCAAAGTTGCGCTCGTTGGTTTGCAGGTTTTTGGCTTCAGCCTGCATGACGAAGAGTGCCGTCTGGTAGATTGTCCAGGCGTTTTGCAACTGCGTCTCGAGAGTTAGCTCTGCTTTTTCGAGCGTGACTTGCTGGTTTTCATAGGCGAGTCTACTGTTTTGTCGCTGGATATTGGATTTTCCTCCATCGAAGATGTTCCAAGATAGAGAGGCACCGACCGTAGCGGTGGTCGAGTTGATCTCGCTGAGGAAGTTGCCGGGCGCATTGTGGTTGTAGTTGTATCCGTAGGATCCGTTGATTCCGATTTTTGGAATGATGGCGGATTGAGCCGTCCGGATGCCATAATGGCTACTGGTGAGGCGACTTCTTTCTTGCAGCAAAGTAGCGTTGTATGCTTGTGCATTTTCTGCTAGGGTGTTGTACAAGAGGCCGTCAAATACCAACGTAGTATCTACCTCAAATTCCACGCTCACGTCTCGTCCCATCATCAAGTTGAGGTTTCGCTTTTCGTTGCGGAGCTGCTGCTGGATCGTCAAGTAACTGATACTGTCTGTGTTGTAATCCACCTCGGCATTGAGTACATCTAGATTGGTGTTTTGACCATAGTCATAGCTGTACTTGGCGCGCTGCAAGCGATCACGAGAGATGTCCAACGTTTGCTTTTGATTGAGCTCGTTTTCGGTGAGGCGCGCGATCTCATAGTATCCCGTAAATAGGTTGATCAACGTGTTTTCCATCACAGTGCGTGCCTGTAGCTCACTGAGTTGATAGTTGACCTGTAGGATTTTGTAATCATACAATCTACCCATACCATCAAACACCGTGTAGTTGAGCTGTACTTGAGCATTCGCACCGTAGCTGTTTGCTCCATTGATCGTGGTGTCTGCTCCAGAGCTGTAGGACAGGTTGGAGTTGGATACCGAATAGTTTCCAGCAGCAGAGCCATTGACTGTCGGCAGGTAGCCACTGTTGAGCAAACCGGCGTTGTTTTCGGCGACCTCTTGGTCGATTGTGGCTGCTCGGATGTCAAAATTGTTTTCCAAGGCGATGGATACCGCATCGGATTTGCTCAGTACTTCTTGTCCCAGGGCTGAGGGCATGGACCCCAGACTCAAGATTGCTATGATGATGTATTTATTCATGACCGTGTTCACCGTTTTCTACTTCTAATTCTTTTACTGCACGTTCTACTTCTTCTTGGGTTGGCTTCTTGCCATGCCATAACCATAGACAATAGACTTTGACGTCATTGCCTGTAGCGAGCATGAGTGGTAGCATGACCAGCGTCAGCACAGTCGCCATGACGATACCGTAGGCGATGGCGATGGCCATTGGGATCAGAAACTGTGCCTGACGACTCGTCTCAAAAATCAATGGAGCTAAACCTGCTACTGTCGTGATGGATGTCAAAAAGATGGCCCGGAACCTTGACTTGCCCGCTTCGATTAGCGCATCGTTGTAGTTCATGCCTTCTTTCAAGTTACTGTTCATCTTGCCGATGAGCACCAACCCGTCGTTGACGACTATACCGATCAATGCGATGATACCGAGGAAGGACAGCATGTTGATCGGGAACTCATGTATCCAGTGTCCCCAAGCTACACCAATCAGACTAAACGGGATCATTAGCAACAGCAAGAGGGGCTGGCTGAACGACCGGAACGTAAAGGCAATGATCAGGAAGATGGAGAAAAAGATAATCGGAATGACTTTTGCCGCAGAAGTCTGCGTCTTGTTTGCTTCACGATTTTGTCCTTCAAATATCGGCGAGACGTTGGGGTATTTGGCTTTGAGTATAGGAAGCATGTCTTCCTTGATGGTAGCCATGACCTCAGTTGCACTTGTCTTCGGGTCTTTGAAATCCGCATCGACACGGATTTCCCGTTTCCCGTTGAGGTGATTGATAGAGATCTCACCACGAGCGATTTCATAATTCACAATTTCGCTGAGTGGTACACGATCACCCTGTGGGCTGACGATACGCATGTCGTCTAGGTTTTTGATCGAGGAGCGTTCTTCCTCGTCGTAGCGTACCCAGACTTTGATTTCATCTCTGCGACGCTGAAATCTCTGGGCTTGGTAGCCAAAGAAGCCGTTACGAACTTGACCAATCACATCGTCGAGCCTGAAGCCCATGGCATAGGCGCGATCCTTGAGTGTGATTTTGATCTCCTTGATGCCCTGTGGGTCGTTGTCTTGGATGTCTTTGAGGAGTGCATTTTCTTTCATGTATTCCTTGAGATCTGCTTTGGCTCCTTTGAGCTCTTCGATGTTGTCACTGAGCAGGGAGATGGAGATCGGTAGACCACCGAAGTTACCCCCCGAACTGTACACCACGCTTTCTGCACTATGAATTTCACCTACTGCTTCGCTGACCGCTGTAGAGAGTTCATAGGATGGAAACATCCGTTCTTCGCCAGGGAGGAGGTGGATGTACAGTGTGGCTTTGGATGTGCCAGGGCCAATTCTTCGGATGATGTTTTCGATGGCGTCCTTGTCTTGTTTCTGATCAAAGCGCTCACTTACTTCCCAAGTGATTCGTTCGATTTCTGTAATAATCGAGTCTGTGATGGACTCATGAGTCCCTTGTGGCATGGTGAGTGAGATGGTGACTCGATCACTGGCTATCTGAGGAAAGAAAGTCGTACGAATGATTCCAGCGTTCATTGAGCCTATCGTCAGTGCCAGCATGAATACCGGAATGGCAAACCCTAGAAGTTTGTGATGCAAAAAGAACTCTAAGAAGGGGACATAGGCTTTGTCCCTGAACCAATTCATGCCTTGCTCTGCATAGCGGTTGAATGCGTAGGTCTTTTGTTCCTTGGATAGGGCCTTGGAGTGTGCTACGTGTGAAGGCAGGATGATGAGTGCCTCTACTAGTGAGATACTTAGCGTCAAGATCACGATGGTTGCGACCTCTCCAAAGAACTCTCCGATACGTCCCTCCAAAAAGAAGAAGGTCGAGAAGGCTACCAATGTCGTCAGAATCGCCGAGATGATCGCTGGGAATACTTCGCGTGTACCGACTACTGCTGCTTGGATCGGGCTCAGCCCACGCTCGTAGTGGTAGTAGATGTTTTCTGCGATCACGATCCCATCATCGACGAGGATACCGATCACGATGATCATCCCAAAGAGGGAGAGGACGTTGATTGTGACTCCAGCAAATGATGCGAAGATGAACATCCCCAAAAATGCAATCGGTAAACCGAAGGCTACCCAAAAGGCAAGCCTTGGTTTCAAGAAGATGGCTAAGAAAAAGAGCACGAGTAGCATCCCCACTACGCCGTTTTCGAGCAGTAGCTGTGAGCGTTGTAGCACTGTGATGGATGAGTCACGGATGATGTCCAGTTGGACATTGTCATGTGTCGCGTTGAATTCGGTGATGTAGGCCTTGGTTTTTTCTGCTACATCGATCAAGTCTTCGGAGATCGTCGCGTCTGTCCGTAGGCGAACGGCCTGTTTCCCGTTGTAAAACAGCCTGTCAGGTGTCTCAGACCAGCGGTCACGCACAATAGCTATGTCACGTAGACGGATGAGGTTACCATTGTCACTGGCTTTGACGATCAGGTGATCCAGTTCGTCACCGTAGTATGCGCGGTTGCTGACTCGGATCAGGTATTCCTCTGTAGGGGTCTTGATGGTACCACCTGTGACTAGGATGTTGGTCGAGGAGATGGCACGTGCCACATCTTCGAAAGTCAAGTCATAGGCTCTTAGTTTGTCTTCGCTCAGCGCAATTTCAATCTCTTCTTCTGGATAGCCGATGATGTCTACCTGTGAGATGCCAGGGATGTTTTTGAGGTCTGTTTCGACATCTCGTGCCATGGATTTGAGAGAAGTCAACGGGACGTTGTCTCCGCTGAGGGTCATCGAGATTACCTCTGTGATGAATATCCCTTTGGAGACTACGGGGGGCTCCATCCCGACAGGGAAAGAAGGGATACGGTCGACGGCATTTTTGACATCTGCGAGTACGGCATCTATGTCGTACCCTTTGAGTACTTCGACGTAGATACTGGCACTGTTTTCGGAGGAGGTAGAAGTGAACCTATCAATACCTACTAGTCCACGGATATTGTCTTCGATCTTGAGGACGATTCCTTCTTCCATCTCTTGAGGAGAGGCTCCTGGGTAGGTCACGCTGACCGTGATGTCTCGGCTTTCCACCAAGGGAAAAAAGGAAGACTTGAGGTTGAAGAGCCCCGTCAGTCCCAAAAAGACAAACGCAATGACGATGATCCAGCCTGCGACTGGATATTTGATGAAATGGTCAATGATTTTTTGCATGACTTACTGCTTGTTTTCGCTGTATACTTTGACTTCCATGCCTTCGTAGGCACCAGGGATCAGTTTGGATACGATCTCTGTCCCATCGGCTAGACCTGAGACGATGACGGTCTCTTGGGTTTTGTGGATGATCTGGATGGGGGCGAGCTTGAGTTTGTGATCCACGACGGTGTATACTTTGCTACCACCGACGAGCAGTTTACTATTCATTTCGTAGACTTGATCTACTTTTTGTCCTTCGATGTGTGCTTCGAGGTAGAGCCCTTCTTTGAGACCTTCTCCCTTTACGTCGATGAATACGAGTATGGTCTGGGTAGTAGCGTCTACTTTGCCATTGATACGGGCGACTTTTCCTACCCACGCTTGATCTGACTCTGGGGACGAGACCATTACATTTTGGCCTGGTGCCAAAGAAGAAATCATCGAATGGCTGATGGCGATTTCTAACTCATAGACGGACGGATCGATGAACTCTCCCAGTTTTTGCCCTGTACGGATGACGGTACCTGGACGGACCAGCGCCTCAGTGACCACACCACTGTAAGGGGCGCGGATAGTGTATTTACTTTGGACTATTTCTAGATTCTTGGTGTTGTAGTAGGTGGTATAGATGTTTTTGCCAGTGATGAAGTATTTCTCCTTGTCAGAAGTCGTCTTTGGCAATGCCGGTATGGGCTTGTCTATGTCAAAATTCATCACATATTGGTTCCACTGCTCGAATGATTCTGGATAATCCAGTCTGAGGTCAGGAAGGATGCTGGTGACCAAGTTTTGGAGGACACTCTTCTGCGCCTGTAGATTGGCATAGGCGTCACTGCTCTTGATTTTGACGAGGACTTGTCCTTTGCTAAAAGGCACTCCCGCTTTGAATTCCTTTCCCGTAGTCTGCATCACGCCTTGTACCTCAGCATAGATATCTGCTTTGTATTTGGCGGTGAGTCGGCCACTTTCGGTGATGTGGATGGACTCGGACTGGTTTTTTACCCTTTCTGTGAAAATGGTGGAGAGTGCTTTCTCTGCCGGCTTTTTTTCATCCTTTTCGAGGTTGGATATTTTGTTGTACCCGAAGATACCTGCAGCAATCAGTGCTAACCCTAATACAATTGTGACTTTTCTGTTCATGATTTAATGCTTGCAAGGAATAAGAAACTCATCCGCATTGATGTTTTCTCTGATCCTTTGTAATACTCCTAATGTTGTTGATAGTTCTTCTTTTGTGATGCCGGACTGTATCAGTTGGATTGACTCTACCAGTGCAGGTAGGGCTCGGTCCAGTTCTTCTTTTCCCTGCGGGGAAATGAATACCAAATTGGTTCGCTTGTCCGTGTCAGAACCTTTTCGGTAGACGAGGTTTTTTTTCTCCATCGTCGTGAGCAGTCGTGCGAGCGTCGTTTTCTCTCGGCTTGCAAAACTGGCCAGATCATTTTGCTTGATTCCTTCGTGTTTGGAAAGAACCCGCAGCAGAATGAATTGTGCCTTGGTCAGCTGGATGCCATTACTGGCAAACATTTCAGTGATGAAATGATCCAATGCCTTGGTAGTTTTGCCAATCCAGGGCAACAATGATTTGTCTAATGGGTGCATATTTTTGCTCATCTTCGAATGGGAATACGAAAGTAGATGGGGATAGTTGTATGTGCAACCAACTATTTGTAGAAAAGGTTGATCTCAAGGATGAGCGGTCGTGTCAGTACTTTTCGTGAATTGCCCGGAGTATCTTTTCCATCTCTATTTTGACAGGATAGGAACTGCCCTTGTAGTTGTTGTTCATGAAGGTGAAAAGGAGGTCTCTGCCCGATTGCGTGCGAATGATACCTGTGAGGTTGTGGTTGTTGCTGAGTGTACCGGTCTTAGCAAATACGTAAGGCTCATCACCCGAGGAGGGCTTGTAGTAGTTGCGGATGGTGCCGTCCTGTCCACCGTTGGGCAGCAGAGCTTTGAACTCCTCCATGCTGATTTTTTTTAGAGTTTCGTTGAGCAGTGCGATCATGAAGCGTGGTGTGACGAGGTTGTAGCGGGAGAGGCCCGATCCATCTTTCCAGATGACTTGGTTGCGGTAATCGTATAGAGCGTGCAGCAGGATGTGATTGCGAAAGGAAGCCGAGCGCATGTCTAGACCGAGTGCCTGAGTGGCGATATATTGGAGTTGTTCGGCGATGAAGTTGTCGCTGCGTTTGAGCATGAGTGCATAGAGATCCTTGGATTCGGTGGAGTACTTGATGTTGGGCTGTTCAAAATCGTGGTGACGCAGGCGTACGATTGGACGGTGCAAGGTGTCCTGAAGTAGAGCTACGGTCAGCTCGTCGGAGGTTTTGAACGGCACGCGATTTTTGTAATCCGAGCGAGATGTGTCCGGTGCAAATTGAAAGATGTTAGCATCTATATGGCGGGCATGTGCGTAGCTTTTGTTGTAGGTGGCAAATAGCTCTACATGGTCTTCAAAAAACGGCGGAGCAATGTCGAATTGGTGGTGAGTAGTGTCGTAGAGGAAGTTGAGCGCATTGCCATAGAGAGGGAAGCCACTACGCTCGACTTGGTAGTAGTATTCGTAGTCTTCCCAAGTCCAACCTGCCTCGTGTACTTCGTCTTTGAAGTCCGGTTGGATATAGGCCAAGGTATGTGTAGTCTCTGCCAAGAGGTCAAACACGGGTTGGTTGTCAAAGTCGGGCCACAACAAGGTCGGGTCGCCTGTGCCGGTGAAGAAAAGTGTGTCGTCTCTGACTTCATAGATCAAGCCAGGGATGGAGTCTCCAAGAGCGACAAGACAACCATAAAATGTGAGGAGTTTGACATTGGATGCGGGAGCGAAATACTTGTCTGCATTGATCTCTACAAGGTTTTCTTGTGTAGTGGGGTCGTGTAGGATGAAACCTGTGAAGTGGCCTTGGAAAAGGGCATCCTTTTCGATGCTTTTTGTGACACTCCTGTTGTGGAGGTTTTGTTTCATCGTCACACATGATGTGACGCATAGACTGAGGAGTAGGAAAGCCGCTGCCCTGTGGATTATCATGCCCAATGTTACAGTTTTCTCCTTAAAAATTTGAGACGTGTGAGCAATGTTTTGGTACATATCTACTAATTTGTAGTGAACCAATCCTTGTCTTTATGAAGAAACAAATGCTCTATGGGCTGATTGCTCTAAGTTTTCTTTGTTTGTCCTTTCGTGCTAGTTTTTGGGGTTTTCATGCCCACAAGAAGATCAACCGTCTGGCAGTGTTTACCCTACCTCCAGATTTGATTGACTTCTACAAGAAGCACATCGTGTACCTCACCGAAAATGCAGTCAACCCAGACGAACGGCGCTATGCTGTGCCTTGGGAAGCACCTCGGCATTATATTGACTTGGATGTCTATGGCGATGAGGCTCTAGAGGTATTGCCGCATCGTTGGGATAGTGCGGTGGCAGTATATAGTGAGGATACTTTGCAGGCGTATGGGATTGTGCCGTGGCACATTGCATTGATGAAGTGGCAGTTGACTCAGGCATTTGAGCAGCGCAACCTCGATGATATTTTGCGCTATTCGGCAGATATAGGCCATTATATTGCAGATTCCAATGTACCGCTACATACCACCGAAAACTACAACGGTCAGTTGACCAATCAAGAGGGGATTCATGGATTTTGGGAGTCTCGTATTCCAGAGTTGTTGGATGAGGACTATGATTTCTTTGTGGGGCGTGCGGAGTATGTGGAGGATGTCAGTGCACGGGTATGGGAAGGGGTGGCTCAGGCACATCATGCGGTAGATTCTGTGTTGCGTTTTGAGCGAGAGCTGACGGAGGTGTTTCCAGAGAGCAAGAAGTACTCCTACGAGGACCGGGGCAGCCAAAGTGTCAAGGTCTACTCAAAGAAATTTACAGAAGCGTATCACACTAGGCTAGACGGTATGGTGGAGCGGCAGATGCGTGCAAGTATCCAGATGGTCGGCGATATTTGGTACAGCTGCTGGGTGGATGCTGGACAGCCTGATGTGGTAGATTTATTGCAATTGGATTTGGATGCTAGAGCGATCGAAAAACTCAAGCAGGAAAGAGCGTCTTGGAAGGAAAGGATAGTAAAGAGCAGAGCACACAATTGAGCTCTGCTCTTCGATGTTAGGCTTACTGTAGTTTTTTGTATTTGATGCGCTTGGGCTCAGCATTGCCTAGACGCTTGATTTTGGCTTCTTCATAGTCTGAGAAGCTGCCCTCAAAGAATACTACTTGGCTATCTCCTTCGAAAGCCAAGGTATGGGTACACACCCTATCCAAGAACCATCTATCGTGACTGATGATGACTGCACAGCCTGCGAAGTTGTCTAGCCCTTCTTCTAGTGCACGGAGTGTATTGACGTCCAGATCATTGGTAGGCTCATCAAGTAGAAGGAGGTTTGCCCCTTGCTTGAGAGTCATTGCGAGATGTACTCTGTTGCGCTCGCCACCTGAGAGTTCGCCGACTTTTTTGCCTTGGTCTCCGCCACCGAAGTTGAATTTGCTGACGTATGCTCGGGAGTTCATTTGGCGACCACCAAGGTTGATGAGTTCGTTGCCTTCTGAGATGGTTTCCCAGACCGTTTTGTTTGGATCGAGGTTGTCGTGCTCCTGATCGACATAGGCGATTTGCACTGTAGATCCGATATCAAAACTACCCGTGTCTGGTTGTTCTTTGCCCGTGATCATGTTGAATAACGTGGTTTTACCTGCGCCGTTTGGCCCCACGATCCCCACGATCCCTCCTTGCGGTAGAGAAAAGCTCAAGTTTTCATAAAGGAGCTTGTCGCCAAAAGATTTAGAAACGCCTTCTACTTCGATGACTTTGGAACCTAGACGCTCTCCGGCAGGGATGTATAGCTCTAGTTTAGCTTCTCGCTCTGCGGCATCTTGTCCTGCGAGTTTGTCGTAGGCGTTTAACCTTGCTTTGGCTTTGGCCTGACGCCCTTTGGGAGCCATGCGTACCCATTCAAGTTCACGTTGTAGGGTTTTTTGACGTTTGGATTCCGTCTTTTCTTCTTTCTCTAGTCTTTTTTGTTTTTGGTCAAGCCATGACGAGTAATTGCCTTTCCAAGGTATCCCTTCGCCACGATCGAGTTCGAGTATCCATCCAGCGACATTGTCGAGGAAGTATCTATCGTGAGTCACAGCGATGACGGTTCCTTTGTACTGATTGAGGTGTTGCTCAAGCCAGTGTACAGATTCTGCATCGAGGTGATTGGTAGGCTCATCGAGTAGGAGTACGTCGGGTTCTTGGAGTAGTAGTCGACATAGAGCGACTCTTCTTTTTTCTCCTCCCGAGAGGTTTTCGACGAGGGCTTCGGCTGGCGGTGTACGCAGCGCATCCATGGCACGGTCGAGTCGACTATCGAGCTCCCAAGCATTGAGATTGTCGAGTTTTTCTTGGACAGAGGCCTGATCTGCCATTAGTTTGTCCATGGCGTCAGGGTTGTCGAGGATGTCTGGGTCAGCGAATTTTAGATTGATTTCTTCGAATTGGGCCAGTAGGTCCATGGTCTCTTGGACTCCTTCTTGTACAACTTCCTTGACGGTCTTTTTGGGGTCCAATTTGGGCTCTTGCTCGAGCAACCCGATGGAGTAGCCATCCGAAAACACTACTTCTCCTTGGTATTCGGTATCGATCCCAGCGATGATTCTCAGCAATGATGACTTACCCGATCCGTTGAGACCCAAAACACCGATTTTGGCTCCATAGAAAAAGGAGAGATAGATATTCTTTAAAACTTGCTTTTGTGGAGGGTAGATTTTGGATACCCCAGCCATGGAAAAGATTACTTTTTCGTCACTCATTGTGTCAGTTTTTTTCGACAAATATGGAGAAAATAATTCTGTCTTTGGGCTGAATGCCTAAATTTGCAGCCGTTTTTAACCATGGAAAATACATAGTGGAAATACCTTTTGGACATATTACAGACGGCATATTGTATAGAGATGCTGCTGGCGATTTTAGTGAACTGAAACTGGTGGAGGTTTCAGAGGAGGAAGCACAGCAGTCTGTTTCTTTGTATATAGCAAGTTTTGAAAAGCTCAAGGGGAAGTTCTTGACCGTTGAAGAAAAGATCAATTCATCGAACAACAAGGGTTCGTTCTTGTCAAGCCTCCTTAATATCAAGGAGCAGTTGTCTACGCACGAAGGGCTCGGGGATTATGTGGGATTGCTTGAGAAAATTCAGAGCTATGAGAATCTGTTGGTAGACTATGTCACTAAAAATCGTCAGAAAAACACAGACATCAAGCAAGCTTTGTTGTTGGAGTTGGAAGTGATTTTAGCGAACAATGATTTAGAAGAGGCTTTTGAGCAAATTAAGGAGTTGAAAGCTCGGTGGATCAAGACAGGTAGTCCAAGCGAAGATCTCAAAGCCGAGTTGGAAGGGAAGTTTACCGAAGGAGTGGATCGGTTTTTTGAAAAAAGAAATTCATTTTTTGAAGACAAGAAAGAACTGGTAGAGGCGAGAATCTCTGAGTATCAGGAGATCATCAAGCAGATCAAAGAGATTCTCAAAGGGAAAGGGCTTGTCAAAGCGCAGGATAAAGTCAAAAGCCTGCAAGGTCAGTGGAAAGAAGTAGGGCGTATCCCAGAGGCGGAGTTTCAGAAGCTCAATGACAGTTATTGGGAATTGTGTCAGCAGTTTTTTGATAAAAAAAGGGCCGTGCAAAAGGAGGTGTCTAAAAATAAGGCACAGACTAAGAAGGAGAGTTTGGCACAGCGCCAAAAGGTCATCGAGAAGATAGAGGCTCTCAAAGAGCAAGCCCTCACTACAGAGGTAGGAAAGCAGCAAAAGGAACTTGCCAATGAGTGGAAAAATAGTGGTCAGGTTTCCCGCAAGGATAATCCGGAGATTCATCAAAGCTATTTGGCATTGTCTCGAGAGATTCAAGAGCGAGGGTTTGTGTATCAGTTGGCTAAGCGGAAAAACAAAGGTTTTGACACCAAGGCGGAGAAGGAAAAATACCAAGCATTGCAAAAAGTGGTACGCGACTTGCTGCGTAGAGACGAAAGTGAATTGCAGTTGTTTCAGGAAAATTTGGATAAAATGCACATCAACAAAGGGTCGTTTGTGGATATGTTGGACGCCAAATTGAAGGCTCAGCAAGAAAAAGTAGCCATGAAACAAGGGATACTGAAAGGTATTCAAGCGAAGATCAAAGAGAGTTGATTCTTGTTTTTGGACACTTTGTCTAACCCCTTAGAGTTGGATTTGCGATTTTTATCTAGAGAATGTATATTCAAGTGATAAAAAGTGTAATAATAAAGCAGATATTAAACAAGAATGTTTGAAATGTCGTTTTAAAATATATTTTTGCACGACAAATTTAGAAACCACTAAAACAAGGATTTTAATATGTATTGGACATTAGAATTAGCGTCATACTTGGAAGATGCTCCTTGGCCAGCTTCAAAAGATGAATTGATTGATTACTCTATCAGGTCAGGAGCCCCTTTGGAGGTTGTGGAGAATTTACAGGAGTTGGAAGATGATGGGCAGCCTTTTGAGAATATTGAGGAGATATGGCCAGATTATCCTACGAAAGAGGATTTCTTCTTCAACGAAGACGAGTATTGATTGTAACAAACAACTACTCAGAATAAAAGAATATAGATGCTCGGCAATAGTCGGGCATTATTTTTTTCTATGAGTCAACAATGCTTCTGCGAGGATGATGTCTTCTGGTGTTGTGATTTTGATGTTTTCATAGCTTCCTTGTACCAAGTTGATTTGACCTCCGATACTTTCTAGGACACTGGCATCATCGGTGAATGACTGCTGTGGGTTTGCTGTAGCAAACGCATGTCGGATAGTTTGGACCTGAAAGGTCTGTGGGGTCTGTATAGCTACATAGGCAGAGCGGTCAACTGCTTGGTTGTGGTCGGATTTGATTTCTCTCAACGAGTCTTTGATGGCTACTGAGGCCACGGCATTCTGATGCAGTTGTGCATGTGTGTACGTCCTGTGTATCACTTCGGAGCATACCAGAGGGCGAGCACCGTCGTGGATAGCTACGAGACCATCCGTGTCGATGAGCTGTAGTCCGTTGCGTACCGAATCGAAGCGTGTGTCCCCACCTGTGGTGACACGATGGGAGACAGGGAAGTCATGCTCCTCTACGAGTCTCTGCCAGGTCTCGAGGTGGGCTGCAGGCAATACCAGCAAGATGTGTAGATGCTTGTCGTAGTGGTGAAATGCTTCTAGCGTGTGCATCAAGATGGGTTTCCCTTGGAGCGATAGAAATTGTTTGGGGCGGTCAGCTTTCATTCGGCTGCCACTTCCTCCCGCTACGATGATGACATACTTATCCATACCTGAAAACAAAGGTCATAAAAAAGCTCCGATGATTCATCGGAGCTTTTGTTTTTTGTGATTTAGATAATCAGCATAGCGTCACCATAACTGAAGAACCTATATTTCTCTTTGATGGCTACTTGGTATGCTTCCATGATCAAGTCATACCCTCCAAATGCCGCTGCATTCATCAACAGTGTTGATTCAGGCAGATGAAAGTTGGTTAGTAGTGATTTTACAATTTTGCTTTCGTAAGGAGGGAAGATGAACTTGTCCGTCCAGCCTTCGTTTGGTTTCAGTCTGTCATTGGCAGAGACAGATGATTCGAGTGCTCTGAGCACAGTAGTGCCCACCGCACATACGTTGTGCTTGGTGTCGAGCGCGGTGTTGACGATGTCTGTAGTCTTTTCTCCTACCATGAAGTTCTCAGAATCCATTTTGTGCTTGGTGAGATCTTCTACGTCCACAGGCCTGAAGGTGCCCAGCCCTAAATGTAGGGTAATAGGACTCACGTCTACCCCCTGTAGTTCCAGTCTCTTCAGTACTGACATGGTGAAGTGTATACCTGCTGTAGGAGCAGCTACTGCACCGACCTTGTCAGCGTAGATGGTTTGGAATCTTTCTCGGTCTTCTTCTTCGGTCTTGCGAGCGATTTCTTTCGGCAGAGGTGTTTCTCCCAACTCATCGATGGTTTTGTAGAATTCCTCATCGGTCCCGTCAAACAGAAATCGAATCGTACGGCCTCTAGAGGTTGTATTATCAATTACTTCTGCCACGAGATCACCCTCACCAAAGTAGAGTTTATTGCCGACACGAATTTTTCTAGCTGGGTCGACCAGTACGTCCCAAAGGTGTAGCTCTTTGTTGAGCTCTCTCAATAGGAATACTTCGATCTTGGCACCTGTTTTTTCCTTGTTTCCATATAGTCTCGCCGGAAAAACCTTGGTGTCGTTGATGATGACACTGTCACCTTCATTGAAATATTCAATAAAGTCCTTGAATACTTTGTGCTCGATCTTTCCAGAATCCTTGTGTACGACCATCATTCTGGATTCGTCACGGTTTTCTGTAGGATAAAGTGCTAGTAGCCCTGGTGGCAGGTCAAACTTAAATTCAGATAATTTCATTCGTTAAATGTTTTGTGGACTGGAACTCGTATTGAATATTCTCTGAGAGAAGTGGAAACATTCAAATTCAATGGTTATGTAAGCGCATAATACGCTCATTCTATAAAAATAAGAGGGCAAAATTAGTGAATTGAAGTCATAAGTTGAGGAAAAGAAGCTAATAATTATGAGAGTTGAGTAAAATAAAAGGGAGACCATTGGTCTCCCTTTTATTTTATGTACGTTCTTTTCAGAACATCTGTTGGTTTTGTTATTCTGCTACTACAGTATCTGCTTCTACTTCTACAGAGTCCATTTCCATAGCTGTTGTATCTGAGTCTACCACAGCGCTATCGAGGACAACTTCTGTTTCTACTTCTACAATTTCTTCTTCTGTTACTTCTTCGCTTTGGCTTGCGCTACCTTGTGACGAACAAGAAACCATAGCAAATGATAGAATAAATGCAGCCACTAATAAATTAACGTTTTTCAAAATTTTCATTGGTAATAAGTTTTGATTTAAGACCATGAAAGTAGGTTGTTAATTTTGCATTGTCAACTCGCAAAGTGTACTTTTTTTATAATTATTAATAAAATAAAAAGATTCTGCTAAAAAGCATCTTAATCATTGTATTCATTCATGGTTCGTTGCGCTCCCTGTGTGCAAAACGATAAGATCATGTGGCAAGCCTTTTCTATTTTGAGGGGTAAGTCAATGAACTGATCTTTGGTGAAATTACTCAAGACATAGTCTGCTTGTTGGCCTGGATGGAAGTCATTGCCTACCCCGAATTTGAGTCGGGCATAGTCGTTGCCTCCAGTCATGGCGTCTATGTCTCTGAGTCCATTATGTCCGGCATGACTGCCTTTGACTCTCAGTCTTAGATTGCCATAAGGTAGCGCGAGATCGTCTGTCACTACGAGGATGTTGCTTTTGTTGACTTTGAGTTCTTGCATCCAGTAGTTCACTGCTTTGCCACTGAGGTTCATATATGTAGTGGGTTTGATGAGGTGGATGGTTCTACCCTTGTGTTTGAATTCGGTTTTGTTGGCAAGCTTGAGGTGTTCGAATGTGGCATGTTGATCTTCCGCTAGTTTGTCTAGTGTCAAGAAACCAATGTTGTGACGAGTGAGCTCATATTCTGGGCCGATATTGCCGAGCCCAATGATTAAATACTTCATATGTCAAAGGTATGGATTATCGTTTTTACTATAGAGGAGGTGTGGGTCAAAAAAGTGAAGGCAAAAAAAATCCTGTTCGTTTCTGAACAGGATTTTAAGTTTTTCAATCAAACGCTGGGTTATGCTTCCGCTTCTGCTTCTGCAGCTTCACCTTCGTTCAATTCACTTGCAGATTTTCCTCTTAGTGCTCTTGGGATCTCAGCTACTGCGATAGAGGCTTGTGGCGCATCTAGGATTTCGTAGTTTTCTGAAGTCAAGTCACCTACTTTGACTGCTTTGCCAAACTCGAGCTTGCTGATGTTTACATCGATGTGCTCAGGCATGTTTTTAGGCAAGGATTTGATAGACAAAGTTCTTCTTTTGACGATCAATGTTCCTCCGTTTTGTACCGCTGGAGACTGTCCTGTGATATGTACTGGGATGTCCATTTTGATGGTCGTGCCAGCAGTCCATTGTAGGAAGTCTACGTGTAGGATCATTTCACTTACTGGGTGGAACTGTATGTCTTGCATGATTGCATCGTACTCTGTTCCTTCTACGTTTACTTTCACGAAGTGTGCTTCAGAAGTGTAAACGAGGTCTCTGAAAAGTATAGCTGGAGCGTAAAAGTGGATCTGCTCTCCTCCACCATACACGACGCAAGGAATCATTCCTTCGTTGCGTAATTTTTTGGAGTCAGCTTTGCCGAGATTTGCTCTTTTATACCCTATAATCTCAATCGTTTTCATAACTTATATGTTTATTGTTCAAATAATTTGCTAATGGATTGGTGACCGTGAATTCTCTTGATCGCATCGGCGAACAAGGGAGCCATGCTGGCCACATGTATTTTGTCAGAGCTTCCCTTGAGTGGGATGCTGTCTGTCACTACGAGTTCTTCGAGTGATGAATTGTCCACGTTTTCGTAGGCACTACCTGATAAGATGGCGTGTGTACAAAAAGCACGGACGGATTTTGCTCCTTTTTCTTTGAGTAAGTTGGCTGCTTTGGTAAGCGTACCAGCCGTGTCGATGATGTCGTCTACTAAGATGACGTTTTTATCTGTGACATCACCAATTACTTGCATAGACGCGATCTCATTGGCTCTTTTACGGTGCTTGTCACATACGACCATGTCTGCTTTGAAAAACTTGGCGAATTCTCTTACGCGTTTGGTGCTCCCTACGTCAGGTGCTGCGAAGATGAGATTGTCAAGGTTGAGGTTGTTGATGTAAGGCACGAAAATCATGCCTGCGACCAAGTGGTCTACTGGTATGTCAAAGAATCCTTGGATCTGATCTGCGTGTAGATCACAAGTCATGAGTCGAGTAGCTCCCGCAGCTTGTACGAGATTGGCCATCAATTTGGCAGCAATAGAAACTCTTGGCTTGTCTTTTCTGTCCTGTCTTGCATATCCATAATAGGGTACAACCAGGTTGATGGTTTTTGCACTGGCTCTTTTGGCCGCATCAATCATCAAGAGGAGTTCGAGGATGTTGTCTGAAGGTCCATGAGTAGATTGGATGAGGAACACGTCACAACCTCTGATGGACTCGTCATAACTGTAGTATATCTCGCCATCGCTAAACTTTTTGGATGTGGATTTACCTAAGGGTTGACCGTACTTCTGAGCGATTTGTTCGGCTAGTGAGCTCGAACCTACGCCTGCAAATAGTTTAACAGATGACATTCTTTGGTGTTTAGTATTAACAAAAAATCCCGACAAAAAGCCGGGATTTTTTGTTGGTCTACTAGGGCTCGAACCTAGACTCTTCTGGACCAAAACCAGACGTGTTGCCAGTTACACCATAGACCAATCGTTTGCCCCATTTATTTGGGAGTACAAAAGTAGAATTTAGTTTCGCTAAATCAAACTTTTGGCGAGTAATTTTCTCTTTATTTCTACTCTTTTTTACTTCTTCTTTGATATCCAGTCTTTTGCGTTGACAAAAGCTTGAATCCATGGAGTCACGAGTTCGTTTCTGTCTTGCGGATAGTGTGCCCAGTTCCATGAGAATATGGATCGCTCTAGGTGAGGCATCATCGCGAGATGTCTGCCGTCTTTGGAGTAAACACCGGCTACATTATAGTCTGACCCATTCGGGTTGGCAGGGTAGGCGCTGTAGTTGTATTTGAGACAGATACTGTATTCGTTTTCGGCGAGTGGCAGCTCAAACTTTCCTTCCCCATGTGCTACTGCAATACCGAGACTGCTGCCAGATAGGTTGCCAAGCATGATGGAGTCATTGTCTGGGATGTTGACGGATAGGAATGTCGATTCGAATTTGCCGGATTCGTTGTGGTGCATTTTGGGATGACTGTCCATGTCTGGGAAAAGTAGTCCAAGCTCCATCATGAGTTGGCAACCATTGCAGACACCGAGGCTCATCGTGTCAGGTCTTGCATAGAAATCTTGAAGTGCCTTGTTTGCTTTGGCGTTGTATCGGAAGGCTCCCGCCCAACCTTTGGCCGATCCTAGTACGTCGGAATTGGAAAACCCTCCTACAAATACGATCATGCTGACATCTGAGAGATCATCTCTGCCAGTCATCAAATCGGTCATGTGTACATCTTTGACATCAAAACCTGCAAGATGTAGGGCGTATGCCATTTCTCTGTCTCCGTTGACACCTTTTTCACGAATGATGGCTGCTTTGATGCCACTTGTCTCTTTTCGTTGTTGATCTAGTCCTAGTTTGGAGAGGTCTCCTTGGAAACTCTTTGGGAAGCTGTAGATCAGAGGTTGACATTCGTAGTTGTCAAAGCGGTCTTTGGCTAGACTAGGTTTGGTTTGATGGGTGTCTAGTAGGTACGAAGTTCTCATCCAAGTGTCTCGTAGCTCGTCGATGTTTAGGTGAATTTCTTCTGCGTCTGATTTGACAATGAAGCTGCGTTCGTGATTGATCTGCCCGAGTGTGATGTAGTCAAGACCTGAGGCAGAAATTTCTGCTTCTTCAATGTCTCGCACTTGTAGTACTACTGCAGGACTTTCACTAAATAGGACTTGGCTCATCGATTGACCAAATGAGGACAAGTCTACCGTTGCTCCACTGCATATTGCAGGGAAATGCATTTCTAATAAGGTTGTGATTAGCCCACCTGCAGATACATCATGACCTGCCAAAACGTGATTTCCTTTGATCAACTGCTGTATAGTCGCAAAGGTCTTGATGAAGTGTGCGGGTTCGGGTGAACCAGCAGGACAATTGCCAAGTAAATTTTTTGTTTGTGCGTAGCTACTGCCGTCAAGGGAGAAGTTGCCGTCCGATAGGGGAATATAGATCAAGGAAGTGTTGGGGACTTCTTTGATGTCTGGAGTGACGGTTTGATTGATGTCGCTGACTTCTGCTACACTGGAAATAATGACTGTACCTGGTGAGTCCACTGTTTTGCCATCGCTATACTTTTGTGTCATGGATAAGGAGTCTTTTCCTGTAGGGATGTTGATTCCCAGTGCAATGGCATAGTCGCTGACAGCTTTGACCGCATTGTATAGTCTTGTTTTTTCTCCTTCGGTCTTGGTAGGCCACATCCAGTTGGCGCTCAGGGATATTCCTTCAAATCCATATGTCTGTGGTGCGAATACCAGGTTGGTCAATGCTTTGGTGATGGCCAATTGAGAGCCTTTGACAGGATCACAGATGGCTGCTACGGGAGCGTGTCCTATAGAAGTCGCGATCCCTTTGTTGCTGGCAAAATCCATCGCCATGACTGCCACGTTGTTGAGAGGGAGTTGGATTTCTCCACAGGTTTGCTGTGTAGCGACGCGTCCTGTGACGGATCGATCGACTTTGTTGGTCAACCAGTCCTTACATGCTACTGCTTCGAGTTGTAGGAGATGGTTGAGGTCCGATTCGAAGGTTTCATTGCTTGCTGTGACCGCTTTGTACTTTTTGTTGAGCGTTTTGTCCTCTAAGATAGTTTTTGGCGAAGAGCCAAACATTTTGTCCAGTCCCCAATTGACTGCTGCTTTTTCTTTTCCTTCACGAGCAAAGGTGAACTGCATGTCTCCGGTAGCTTCTCCTACTTCGAAGAAAGGAGCTCTTTCGCGAGCAGAGATTTCTTTGAGTTTTGGGATGGCAGATGCAGGAAGTGCGAGTCCCATTCTCTCCTGTGATTCGTTTCCGATGATTTCTTTGTCCGAAAGGGTAGGGTCGCCCACAGGGAGTTTGTTGATGTCTATTTTTCCTCCCGAATCTTCGACGAGTTCAGATAGACAGTTGAGGTGACCTCCTGCTCCATGGTCATGTACAGAGTGTATTGGGTTGTCGTCACCCTCGACCATCGCACGGATGGCGTTGGAGACTCTTTTCTGCATTTCAGGGTTGGAACGTTGGATGGCGTTGAGCTCGATCGCATTGGCAAACTCACCCGTAGTGACCGAAGATACAGCACTACCTCCCATGCCGATGCGGTAGTTGTCACCTCCCATGATGACGATTTTGTCACCTGTCAGTACTTCTTTCTTTTGGGCGCTTTCTTTCTTGCCATAACCTACACCTCCAGCCATCATGATGACCTTGTCAAAACCTTGCGTTTCGTTGTTTTCTTCGTGCTCAAAGGTCAAAACACTACCACAGATGACTGGCTGACCAAATTTGTTGCCGAAATCACTCGCGCCGTTGGATGCTTTGATGAGTATCTCTAGAGGAGTCTGGTAGAGCCAGTCTCTGGCTTGTATGTTGTTTTCCCAAGGCTTCTTGCCGTCGAGTCTTGGGTAGGATGTCATGTAGACGGCTGTGCCTGCGAGCGGGATGCTGCCTTGTCCACCCGCCATACGGTCTCTGATCTCTCCTCCCGATCCGGTGGCAGCACCGTTGAAGGGTTCTACGGTCGTTGGGAAATTGTGGGTTTCCGCTTTGAGCGAAATGACCGAATCAAAATCCTTGGTCTCGAAGTAGTCGGGTTTGTTTTGTGTCTTGGGAGCGAATTGCTGTACTCTCGGTCCTTCTATGAATGCAACGTTGTCCTTGTACGCCGATACGATTTTGCCTGGAGTGGCAGCAGATGTTTTCTTGATGAGTTTGAAGAGGGTGTCTTCTTTTTCTTCCCCATCGATGATGAACTTGCCATTGAATATCTTGTGACGGCAGTGCTCAGAGTTGACTTGTGAAAAGCCAAATACTTCACTGTCCGTTAGTTTGCGTCCGAGATCGGTCGCTACTCCTTCCAAGTAGGTGACTTCTTCGTCGCTCAGTGCTAGTCCTTCGGCTTGGTTGTAGGCGGAGATGTCGTCAATCTCTAGGATGTCTTCTGCGTCTTTGCTGATGATGAAAGTCGACTGATCTAATGTGTCGTATTTCTGGTTCAGCATGGGGTCAAAATTCCCTTCGGTGAAAAATTCCTCGATACGATAGATGCCTTCTATACCCATGTTTTGGGTGATTTCTACGGCGTTGGTGCTCCATGGAGTGAGCATTTCTTTTCTCGGTCCGATGAATGAGCCTGAGATGGAACCCACCTCCAAGTGCGTCGCTTCGCCGAAAAGCCAGTTGAGCTTTTCTATGTCAGTGGATGATAGTTGAGATTGTGAACCTACGAGGTAGTAGGTGGAGTCATTTTTCTTGAATATTGAAATCATCTATGGAAGGACTTTAATAAGCCGCAAAAATAGAAGTATTTGGGGAATTTATGGAGTGATGGCTGTTGAATATTTGAAGACGGTGGTTTGGCACTTGTAGGCTCTAATCACCAGAGGGTAGGTGATGGGGTCTGTCATGGTCTTGGTGCAGAAGGTCTTGGATGAGAGGAGTGGCGTTCTGTACGAGTTTGTGGTGGCCGTAGGGAAGGATGTGTGTGTGGTTTTGCGGGATTTGGGCCAAGAATCCATGATGTGCCTGAGGAGCTATGATCCTGTCTTTTGTTCCGAAAATGAAGGTGATTGGTAGCGATTGGCTATGGATGAGTTGGAGCAATTCCTTTTGTGACATGCCAAAATATTTGAAGGCTGTCCATGTGTGGTAGACGAGGGTACGGTGTGTCGCAGATTGCAGTTGTGTACGAGCAAATTTGAAAAGAGAAGGGTTGAGGATGCCGATTGCTTCGAGGCGGTTCATCATCCAGAAAAAGGACGTGGGGTGCGACATCCAATACCGAAAGAGCCGGCAGATCAAGGGTGCAGTGGCGAGTTGGTAGGAGAAGCGTTTGACAAGGCCGTCTGCTGCGACGAGGATTACCTGCTCGACCTGCGAGACGAAGCTGGATAATGTCGCCAGTGCAAATCGGCCGCCCATCGAATAGGCGAGAAGAGAGAATCGGTTAATCTGCAGTTCGCTGAGAAAGTCTGCGAATAGTTCTTTCCATTCGGGAGTGCGTAGGCGTCCTGGTGCATAGGGAGAACGACGACTGCCTCCATGATAAAAGAGGCGGATGGAGACCAGGGTGTGATTGGGTAGGTGCTCTTCTAAGCAGGCAAAGCTGTCCGTATTTTGCCCAAAACCATGAAAGCATATAAGTGTCTGGTTTCCAGTGCCAAAAGTCTGGTATTCTAATTGTGCCCCAGAGGCATGTGAGTAAATGGAAATGGGCATTTTCAAGTTTAATGAAAAAATAATGGAATAACCGAACCCTAAATCAAATCACACCGTAGAAACTCAGGAAACTTTTAGGAAGTCAGTAGTTTCCTAGGTTTCTTTGCCAAAATGATTTGTAAGATTCACGATAAGATAAAGGAAACAGCGGGACAGCTGTTTAGTAGATACGGGATTAGGAGCGTATCGATGGATGATATTGCCAGGGAGTTGTCTATATCCAAAAAGACAATCTATCAGAACTTTAAAGACAAGGATCAGATAGTGATGATGGGAGTGGAACAACACATCGAAAAGGAGAAGAAGGAGTTTGGAGAGGTGATGCGTGATGCAGAGAATGCTATCGATGAGATACTTCGTTTTTCGAAATGCCTGCGCAAGAATATTGCAGAGGTGAACCCGACGGTACTGTTTGATCTGAGGAAATTTCATCCTCAGGCTTGGGAAAAGTGGTTGAGTTTTAAGAACGACTTCATCAAAAGGACGGTGCTGTGTACCATTGAGCGAGGCAAGAAGGAGGGATTGTTTAGAGAGGAGATCAAGGCAGATATCCTGGCGACCTATCGAATAGAGACAATTGAGATGACTTTTGATCCGAAGATTTTTTCGACGGAGAAGTATGAGTTTATAGAGCTGCAAATGGAGCTGCTGGAGCATTTTGTCAGAGGGATGCTGACCAGAAAAGGATACGATGTATACGAAGAATTGAATAACACCATAAATAATGAATAGGAATAAACGAACAAGTGTCACACTAGTACTGATGATGTGGCTGCTATCTACTGCTGGATATGGCCAAGAACAACAAACGAGCTTCTCGCTGGAAGAAGCGGTCAATTTTGCTATTCTCAATAACCAAACTGCAAAAAATGCGAGGTTGGATATGGAGATCGCAGAGCGGCAGGTCGACGAGATCGTCTCGACAGGCTTGCCACAGGTCAATGCCAATGCGGATTTTACGTACAACTACAAGATTCAGGAGATGGTCTTGCCAGCGAATACTTTTGATCCTACGGCAGATCCTAATGCTACGATTGCCACGGAGTTTGGGATTGATTACACCTCTACTTTTGGTTTGTCGGCGACTCAGATGATTTTTGATGGTTCGTTTATCGTCGGACTGGAGGCTGCCAAGACCTTTACAGAGCTTTCCAAAAAAGACAACATCAAGAACAACATCGATGTAGCAGAAGCAGTGTCCAAGGCCTACTTTGGTGTGTTGGTCAACCGGGAGCGTTTCGAACTTGTCAAAAGCAACTTTGCCCGGGTAGACTCTCTACTCAATGATACGCGCTTGCTGTACGAAAGTGGTATGGCAGAGAAGATAGACGTGAGTCGTGTCAAGGTGCAGTACAACAACTTGAAAGTAGAGTTGGACAACTATGAGGCAGTGGTGCATTTGACCGAGTCTTTGCTCAAATTTCAGATGGGCTTGCCCTCCAATGCTACCGTAGAGTTGACAGATGATATTCAGAGTATCAACTTTTTTGACTTCAGTCTAGCCAATGACTTTTCGTACGATCACCGGATCGAGTATGCTCAGCTCAATGTGCGTCAAGATTTGAATGAACTAGATATCAAGAACGTCAGAGCACAATACTATCCCAAAGTTGATCTCTTTGCCAGCTACGGTCGCAATACAGGGAATACAGAGTTTAGTGGAGTGTTTACGGACCAGTGGTTTGGCGCGGGCGCAGTAGGGCTTCGGTTTAGTATGCCCGTTTTTGACGGCATGATGAAGCGTCGACAAGTGCAGCAAAAGCAATTGGCAGCACGGCAAATCACCAATCAGTTTGAGTTGCTACAGTACAATATCGACTATGAGATCGAACAGGCAGAGGCCAATTACCGCAAGCAAGTAGAGAACATCGAAGCACAACGTGAAAATATGGATCTCGCCCGAGAAGTCTATGACGTAGCAAAGATCAAATACGAAGAAGGTGTAGGGTCCAATATCGAAGTGATCGATGCAGATCGAGAATACAAAGAAGCACAAACCAATTTTTACAATGCTGTCTATGAGGCATTGATATCCAAAGTAGAATTACAAAAAGCATACGGAGTACTGCTATAACAACCGATGAACGATTCATATAAAAAATCAAAAATGAAGAATACTGTACTAATACTAACGGTCCTGTTCCTAGTAGTGGGATGTGGCAAGAACCAATCGGTCAGCGATCTGATAGAAGGTGCTGACGTAGAAAAAATCAGAGAAAGGAAGAACGAATTGTCTCTGCAGCAAAAAGAAATCGAAGCGGAGATTGCGTTGTTGGACGAGGCAATCATGGGGCAGTCTGAGGAGAAGTACTCGCTCATCACTACACTCCAAGCCAAGCAGCAGGAGTTCGTGCACTATGTGGAGTTACGTGGAGATGTCGCGACCAAGAAGAACGTATTGATCTACCCTGAAGTGTCAGGAGTGCTACTCAAAGTCTACGTCGAAGAAGGACAGTCTGTCAAAAAAGGGCAGTTGCTTGCGACGATCGACAATGGGGGAGCAGCGAGTCAGTTGCAACAGATGAAGACGCAACTGGAGCTCTCCAGAACGACCTACGAAAGACAAAAGAGACTATGGGAACAAAAAATCGGGACGGAGATCCAGTACCTACAAGCTGAGTCTAACTATGAGGCGCAGAAAAAATCGGTGGAGCAGATGCAAAGCCAATTGGGGAAATTTAGAATCACTGCGCCGTTTTCGGGACTTATCGATGACGTGATCAAGGACGAAGGAACAGTGGTCGCTCCGACGGGGCCAGGTTCGGAGGTGTTCAGAATCATCAATCTCTCCGAGATGCGTATCGAGGTACCAGTGCCCGAAAACTTCATAGCGAGCATACACTCAGGGACCAAAGTGATCGTCTACTTCCCGGTACTGGATGAGACTGTAGAGTCAACCGTGAAGCAGACAGGGAATTTTATCAACCCAAACAACCGCTCGTTCAACGTGGAGATCCCTGTGCCCAATGACAAGAAAAGTATCAAGCCAAACATGACGGCTCAGGTACGTATCAATGATTACTCTAGTCCCGAAGCTATTTTGATTGCACAGAGCGTGATTTCTGAAAATGCCGAAGGAGAACAGTACGTCTACGTGGCTACCGATATCACCAAAGAAAATGTAGCCGTAGCGCAAAAGAGAATCATCACTACAGGAAAGACACAAGGAGACGATGTGGAAATCCTATCTGGAATCAAGGCAGGTGAAAATATCATCCAAGAAGGAGCTAGAAGTGTGAAAGACGGCCAGAAAGTTAAAATTCTAACAAGATAGTAGATGGATAATCAAGTCAATAATAAGAACAAAGAGTTTCGGTTGGCCTCATGGTCCATCGATAATCCATCAGTGATCTATGTGATGATTGGGATATTCTTTTTCATCGGCTTGTCGGCGTATTTCGACATGCCACGGGAGGATTTTCCAGAGATCATCGAGACCAAGATATATATCAGTACTCCCTATCCCGGAAATACTGCCGAAGATATAGAGCGGCTGATTACTGATCCTCTGGAGGATGAATTGAAAAACATCAGCAATGTGGTGGAGATCATCTCTACCTCACAAGAGGATTATTCGATCATCACTGTGGAGTTTGATGAGGAGATCACCGTGGAGTTGGCCAAGCAAAAGGTCAAGGATAAAGTTGATGGAGAGAAGGCCAACGAAGACTGGCCGCTGTTCAATGATGCCAAAGTAGAACCGAATGTGTTTGATCTGAACCTCTCAGAGGAAGTGGCAATCATGAATATCAACATCTCTGGAGACTATCCAGTAGATCGACTCAAGGAGTATGGTGAATACCTCGAAGATGAGATCGAAAATTTGCCCGAGATCAAAGGGGTAGATATCCGTGGGGCACAAGAGAAAGAAGTAGAAGTAGCGGTCGATATTTTCAAAATGATGGCTGCCAAGGTGAGTTTCGATGATGTACTCAATACCATTCGAAATGGAAACATGACGCTCTCTGCTGGAAATATGAAAACCAGTGGTCAGCGCCGTACCATTCGCATCATTGGTGAAATCGAGAATCCTATGGAGTTGGAAAACTTCGTCGTGAAGACGGAGAAGAACTCACCCGTGTACCTAAAAGATGTGGCCAAAGTCAGTTTTAAAGAAGAAGATAAAACGACATATGCCCGTGAATTTGGTCACAGCGTAGTGATGCTAGATGTCAAAAAGCGTGCAGGAAAAAACATGATTCACGCAGCAGACGAAATCAAATTGATACTCCAAGATGCACGGGAAAATTACTTTCCACATGACTTGACGGTCACTGTGTCGAACGATTCGGCCCCTCGTACGCTCAATCAAGTAGAGGACCTGGTCAACAACATCATATTTGGTATTCTACTAGTGGTTGTCGTACTGATGTTCTTCTTAGGTTTCCGCAATGCCTTGTTTGTCGGGTTTGCGATCCCTATGTCGATGTTCATGTCGTTCATGATCCTCAATCTCATGGGTTACACACTCAATACGATGATACTTTTTGGTCTCATCATGGGACTAGGGATGCTTGTTGATAACGGGATCGTGGTAGTCGAAAACGTCTACCGTCTGATGGAAGAAGAAGGAATGTCTCGAATCCAAGCGACCAAAGTGGGTATTGGAGAGATTGCCTTTCCGATCATCATATCTACTGCTACTACGGTGGCGGCTTTTGTTCCGCTCGGACTGTGGCCTGGGATATTTGGGCAGTTTATGAAGTACTTCCCGATTACCTTGTCGGTCGTGTTGGGCTCGTCCCTATTTGTGGCGGTATTCATGAACTCCATGTTGGTTTCCAAGTTTATGGAAATAGGCGACAAAGAATTGAGCCTCAAGAGCCTCATTCGCTTGACGATTATTCTGGTTGGGTTTGGTACATTCATCATGATCGTGGGAGGTGATGCGCGTGGCTTGGGTACGTTGATGATATTCACGGCGATATTGTTTTGGGTCTACAAATATGCGATCAAGCGATTAGCGAATAAGTTTCAGAGAAGTGCGTTGGTCAAATTCGAGAATTTTTACGAAAAGCATCTGCTCAAAGCGGTAAGAGGAAACAATGTATACTGGTACTTCGGAGCAACTTTCATTTTGCTCATTGCTTCGTTCGTGTTTTTTGGGATGTCAGTAGGAGGAGGGAGAACCAAAATTGAGTTCTTCCCGGACAATGTACCGAACCAGATCATCGTCTACATCGAGTATCCTCAGGGTACAGCGATCGAAAAGACGAACCAGATCACCAAAGAGATAGAAGAGAAGATGTACTCTATCCTCAATGCCGAGGAGTACTTGGATGAAAATGGGGACAATTTCCTCGTGGAGTCTGCAGTCTCTCAGGTGGGCGAAGGAGCAGGAAATCCACAGACCGACGGTGGTTCAGCGGCAGAGATGCCTCACCGCGGCAAAATCACCGCCTCGATGCGTGAGTACAAGTACCGCCGAGGCAAAGATACGGAGGAGCTGAGACAGAAGGTCCAGGCAGCACTGACAGGGGTCTACCCTGGAGTAGCCATCTCTGTAGAGAAAGAGGCCTCTGGCCCACCTGCAGGATACCCGATCAATATCGAGATAGATGGCAAGGACTATGATGAGCTGATCGTCACTGCAGAGAAAATGAGGAATTTCATCAATGAGAAAAATATCGATGGGATAGAGGAACTCAAAATTGACGTGAACAAGGATAAGCCTTCGATGGTCGTAGATGTAGATCGTAAGAAAGCTGGAGAATTGGGCGTGGCAGTAGGCCAAGTGGGGAGTCAGTTGAGACGATCATTGTTCGGCGAGAAGGCTGGTGTCTACAAGAAATACGGCGATGACTATGATATCAATGTGCGCTTCAACGAGGATTTGAGATACAATACGAGTGCGTTGTTCAATCAGAACATCATCTTCAGAGATCAGTCTTCGGGACAGTTGAAAGAAGTGCCGCTATCGACCATAGCTTCGCATCGCAATACCTCTGCTTTCAGTGCGATCAAGCGTAGAGATACGCGTCGTGTCGTGACGGTATACTCTGGGTTGAAGCCGGGCTTTACCGATGCTGGTGCGATTGTATCAGAGATTCGTGATGAAATGGCGAGTTTTACTGAGCTGCCTGAGGGGGTACGCATAGACTACACCGGACAGCTCGAGGAGCAAAACAAGCAAATGAGCTTCTTGGTGGGGGCGTTCTTTACAGGGCTTGGATTGATTATGCTGATTTTGATTTTCCAATTCGGAGGTGTTTCCAAGCCAGCGATCATTATGGTTGCCATCTTTTTGAGTTTCATAGGAGTGTTTGGTGGATTGATCATCACGGGGTGGTCATTTGTGATCATGATGACCATGATGGGGATCATCTCTCTCGCAGGTATCGTGGTGAACAATGGCGTAGTGCTACTTGATTATACACAGTTGCTCATCGATAGGAGAAAGGACGAGCTGAACATGCCGAAGGAAGAATATCTCTCCAAAGCTGAAGTGAAGAAGGCAGTAGTCAAAGGTGGGAAAGCGAGGTTGCGCCCTGTATTGTTGACTGCTATCACGACCGTGCTTGGGTTGGTGCCATTGGCCATAGGGCTCAATATTGACTTCTTTGCATTGTTTACGGAGTTCAATCCACATATCTACATGGGAGGAGACAATGTGATCTTCTGGGGACCATTGGCTTGGACGGTGATCTTTGGTTTGATCGTAGCGACATTCTTGACGCTGATCATTGTGCCGGTGTTGTTTACCATCGTCTACCGTATCAAGTACTGGTTTTATGCCAGAAGGGCAAAGTAGCATAAGATAATAGACTGATATAATGTAAGAGCGAAGGACTTCTGTCTTTCGCTTTTTTTATGCACAGCTATCAAACCGATGAGTGAGGTAGATAGGGTAGTATGTGTGTGTTGCTTCTTTTTTTCTATCCTAGAGAAGGGATGAGGGCAGTCGATTTGAAGGTTTTTTTGGCAAGTAGCTACTCCAGCACCGGAGTGAATTAAACCCTTGCTAAAGGATGAGGGGCAAGCTGCCACGAACGCTCAATGCAGTTCATGGAGGCTTGATTCTTTGACACGGTACGGTTTTGAGTGGATGAAATTATTGCTGTGCTGCAAATAGAGCAGCGATCTTATCCTGTAGTTCTTGCCCATGGATGTCTTTGGCGATGATGATGCCGTCTTTGTCTAGCAAGAAGTTTTTAGGCAGAGCTGTGACGGAGTAATCCTGCGAAGCATTCGTTTTGTAGCCATTGAGTTCAGAGACATTGATCCATGACCTGCCGTCTTTGAGCAGCGCATTGGTCCATAGTTTTTTGTTTTGTTCTAGTGCGATCCCATAGATCTCAAAGCCTTGATTTTTGTAGGTAGCGTAGAGTTGTTGGAGTATTGGATTTTCGGTGCGGCAAGGCGAGCACCAGCTCCCCCAGAAGTCCACGAGTGTGTAGGTCTTCAGGTTTTGGTAGAGAGAGAGGTTGTGTCCTGAGGTATCTTTGGCGATGATACCAGGTGCTTTTGCTCCGATGGCTACTCGTTTCATTTGTTGGACCTTGAGAGTGACATATTGAGAGATTTCGCTTTCTGGATAGACCAGCGCAAAAGCAGTGGCTAAACTGTCGTAGTATGGGATGTCGTCATCGTTGGTCCAACGAACCGTGGTAGGGTAGATGGCGATGGATGTACCCATTTTCTTGACGAAATGAATCAAGGTGTCCCGGTAGTTTTGCTCTGCGTGGAGCTGTTGTCTGCCGAGTTTTTCGATCAACTCTGCGTCTTTGGGGTTGTTGATGTCACGGAGTTGGTAGAGTTCTTTTCGTACAGGGTAAACGGTTTTTTCCAAAATCGAATGGCGAAAACTCTCGTAGGCTTGGAAAAGCTCTGTGTCTTCAGAGCCACTGACCTCATAGCTGCCGTCTGTCGAAAGGTTGATGAGGATGTGTTGTCCTTTGTTTGCCAAAAGGGGTACTTGGGTCTCGTCGATATGGAGGACGTAGTAGTTTGGAGGCAGGTCAATGCTTTTTTTGATGGAGGTCCCAGTGGTATATGCGATCGTATCGACGATGGAGTAGCTGTTTTGAGCGGGGTCTGTGATTTGGTAGAGTAGGATTTCTTTAGGAGAAGTACTGGGGTCTAGGCCTTTGACTTCCAAGGTGAAGCCTTGGGAGTGGTGAGGTTCGGGAGTGCTACAAGCAGAGAAAAACAGTAGCGCAGCTAAGGACAAGTGGAGAAATGAGGCGGTGATTTTCATAAGGTTCATTGTTTGAATAAACGAAAGTAAGGGAATAAGCTGATTTTGGGTTTGCTATCTTGCTATCTGTCGTGATTACTCATTTTTCTAAAATTGTGAAACCTTTGACCCTTTCTTTGAAGCTACACATTGACCAATCTCACCTCAAATATACCGCTGGTGGGATGTTCTGTCAATTCTCGCATAGAGGCTATATCGAATCTTGTGATCTCCACTTATCTTTGTACACCCAAAAATGATAGTATGAATGTAAAAGAGGAAATCCGTTTTGACGATACGGAACTGGCTTTTGGTGACAAAAGCAATTTTGACCTAAAGCGCATGTATTTTTTGTTTTCAACCATGAACAACCCATGGGTAACAAAAATTGGCATGAGGCTGACACAATTCGCGCTTCGAATTCACTTGCCCATCAAGGTTTTGATCAAGAAGACCATTTTCGCACAGTTTTGTGGAGGTGAGTCGCTCCGTGATTCGATCAAGACAGTGGAGAAGTTGGGAGCATCGCAGATACACACCATTTTGGATTATTCGGTGGAGGGAGAGAGCAAGGAGAAAACCTTTGATCACAACAAAGCGGAGATCCTGCAATCTCTGACATTGGCGAAGGAGTCACCACACATCCCTACGGGGGTCATGAAGCTGACCGGTTTTGTGTCTTTCTCGCTGTTGGTCAAAAAACAAGCAGGTGAAGTTTTCACGGCAGAAGAACAGAGCCGTTGGGATAAATTCATCGCTCGTGTGGAGGAGATTTGCGCGTATGCGGTGGCTTGTCAAAAGTATTTGTTCATCGATGCAGAGGAATCTTGGATACAAGACGCCATCGATGAACTGGTAGATGAAATGATGGGCAAGTACAACAGGGAGCAGGTATACATCTTCAATACCTATCAGATGTACAAGAAGTCCTCTCTCGAAACCCTCAAAGCAGTGCATAGACGAGGGCAGCAAGAAGGGTTCAAAGTAGGAGCCAAGCTAGTCAGGGGAGCCTATATGGAAAAAGAAAGAAACCGAGCGCAGGAGAAGGGGTATCCAGATCCGATTCAGGTGTCTAAGGCTGCTACCGATGAAGCCTATGATGCCGCGGTGGCCTATTGCATAGAACATATCAATGATATCTATCTCTGTGCAGGCACGCACAACGAAAAGAGTTCGAAGTATCTCTCCCAGCTGATGGAGGAGCAAGAGCTGCCTCATAATGACCCGAGGATTTTTTATGCGCAACTGTATGGTATGAGTGACAACTTGTCCTACACCTTGGCGCACCATCAATATAACGTGGCGAAGTACGTGCCCTATGGCCCGGTCAAAAAAGTATTGCCCTATTTGATGCGACGAGCGGAGGAAAATACCTCCATTGCTGGACAGAGTAGTAGGGAGTTTTTGCTCGTAAAGAGCGAACTAAAAAGAAGGAAAAGAAAGTGAAGTAAATAGATAGCGGGAGGTTCGTGGAGTGCAAAGGCAAAAAAATGGTTAACTTCCGCATTTTAAGTATTATCCAATAGTAGATGATAAGAGTGAAACGTGAAGCTAGCCTGCTTGAGGCATTTGTCCCCATCCTATTTCTTATTGTATTTCTCAGTGTCAATGTGTACATCTTTGGTGACGCGGCATTGGATGGTTCCAATCAGATCGTACTGATACTCTCCGGAGGAGTCGCTGCTTTGATGGCCTTTCGATTGGGCTATACCTGGGACGAGATTCTCGGTGGGGTGACCAAGAGTATCAATTCGGCCATGCCTTCTATGTTGATCCTGTTGATGATTGGCTCGCTCGCAGGGAGTTGGCTGATCAGTGGGATTGTACCTGCGATGATCTATTATGGACTGTTGATACTCAGTCCGACGATCTTTTTGTTTGCGGCCTGTGTGGTTTGTGCGATTGTGTCCATGGCGACAGGGAGCTCATGGACGACCTCCGCGACTGTAGGGATTGCACTCATAGGTATCGGACAGACCATGGGGATACACGAAGGGTTAGTCGCAGGAGCAATCTTGTCGGGAGCCTATTTTGGAGACAAGATGTCTCCACTATCAGATACGACCAATCTTGCACCTGCCATGGCAGGGACGGACTTGTTTACACATATTCGCTACATGGCTTACACGACTTTGCCGTCGATCAGTATCACATTGGTCATCTTTTTTGTACTTGGGTTCATGCACGATACTGCATCCGAAGATTTAGGTACTGCGGCGGTTTTGCAGGCGATTGAAGCCAAGTTTCATGTGTCGATTTACCTGTTTATCGTGCCGGCAGTTGTGATTTTCATGATTGTCAAAAAAGTACCAGCATTGCCGGCTCTACTCGCCGGTACTTTGCTTGGAATTGTGTTTGCACTGGTTTTTCAGCCAGAGGTGGTTCGGGAAGTCGCCCAATATGATGGCGCTGCTTGGCAGGTGATGTTTGTCGGTTGTATGAAGGCTCTGTATGGGTCGGTAGGCGTCAATACGAGTCATGAGATGGTCAATGAATTGTTGAGTTCTGGAGGCATGTACGGTATGCTCAATACGGTATGGCTGATCATCAGTGCGATGATTTTCGGAGGAGTGATGGAAGGCTCTGGCTTACTCAAAAAAATCGCTCATTCGATCATTCAGGTGGTCAACTCAACTGGATCCTTGATTGCCTCTACGGCAGGGACATGTTTGTTTTTCAACGTGACCGCCTCGGACCAATATTTGGCAATCGTCGTACCTGGTAGGATGTATGCCGACATCTACCGCGAAAAAGGACTCGCCCCCGAAAACCTAAGCCGTACCCTCGAAGATTCTGGGACGGTGACTTCCGTGCTCATCCCTTGGAATACCTGTGGTGCCTACCACTCTTCTGTACTTGGTGTGAGTACTTTGGCCTTTGCTCCTTATTGTTTTTTCAACATCATTAGCCCTATCATGACTGTATTATTTGGATACTTGAATCTGAAGATTCGAAAATTGACAAACAAAGAAAAAGTTTGATGGAAGTAAGAAAAATAACAAAGCAGGAGGTGAACGAACTTCCGTTGATCAAGTATGAAGGGAAAAGTATCGTCGTAGAGGACGAGGCGGGTGCCATAGAGGCCGCTCGGTTTTTGAGTCAATTTAGCCTGTTGGGGTTTGATACTGAGACCAAGCCAGCATTCAAAAAAGGGCAGTTTTTTCCAGTCGCGCTGCTGCAGTTGGCTACCCCGGAGCGTGTCTACTTGATTCGCTTGTTGCAAACAGGCCTTCCACAGGCTATCGTAGATTTATTTGAAGACCCCAAGATCATCATCGCGGGGATCGGGATCAGAGACGATATCAAGGATTTGAAGAAGATGAAGGACTTCAAACCTGCAGGGTTTGTCGATCTCAATGAAAAGGCAAGAGCACTGGGCTTTGAGAGTATTGGCGCACGCAATTTTGCGGGGATGTTCATGGACGGTCGGATCTCAAAAAGTCAGCAAGTATCCAATTGGGAAAACGAGGAACTCACCGATGCACAAATAAGCTATGCTGCTACGGATGCATGGATATGCATCGATGTATACAACCAAATGGATGAGCTGGAACCGTAAAAACGATCCGTTTTGAAAAGCAATTCTAATTTTTTGCGCTCCCTCGCTCAGCGATGCAAGGAGCAGTTTGGTAGCAACTGCGGACAGCTACATGTGGTTTTTCCAAACAAACGTGCCGGGGTATATTTTGCAAGCTACCTGGCCTCACTCTATGACAAACCCGTCTGGTCGCCGGTGATTACCTCCTTTGAGGCGCTTGTAGAGGAAGAGCAGGACAGGCGATTGGCGGACGAACTGCAGCTCAGCTTTGTGCTCTACAAAGCCTATCAAACACTGGTACCGAATGCTGAGCCCTTTGATGCGTTTCTCCCTTGGGGGGAAATGATCCTCAAGGATTTCAACGATATTGACAACTACTTGGTCGAGACAGGGTACGTATTTCGAGTGATCAAGTCACAAAAGGAACTGGATGATTCGTTTCAGTTTTTGTCGGAGGAAGATCAAAAGATTGTACAAGGTTTTTGGCAAGGATTTCTTCCCGAGCCGGACAAGAAACAAACGGAGTTTATCAAGTCTTGGGAGATACTGGATGAGCTATACCTTCGGTTCAACGAACTGTTGGCAGAGAAAAACCTAACCTACAAGGGGCGTTTGTTTAGGGAGTATTCCACTCGGTGCGAGAGCTTGGCCCAAAAACAAGTATGGTTTGCGGGGTTCAACGCCCTGACTCGTGCAGAAGAAAAAATCATCAAGAAATGTTTGGAATCAGGGCATTCGGATATTTTTTGGGAACTGGACGACTACTATTATAGCGATGCTTACCAAGAGTCGGGTTTGTTTTTTCGTGAATACGGCAAAGATCCCATCTTGGGACCAAGCATACAGCGAGACCTACAAGCCAACCTCAATCAAGCGCATCGGTCTATCGAGCTCGTGTCAGCACCGCTCAAGATGGGTCAAGTGATGGCGACTTGTCAGCAGATCGAGACCCTGTCTCTCTCTGCGGAGGGGCTGAAAGATACACTGGTCATCCTCGCTGATGAGTCCTACCTGCC
This sequence comes from Reichenbachiella sp. 5M10, assembly GCF_002742335.1. Classification (NCBI taxonomy): domain Bacteria; kingdom Pseudomonadati; phylum Bacteroidota; class Cytophagia; order Cytophagales; family Reichenbachiellaceae; genus Reichenbachiella; species Reichenbachiella sp. 5M10. Next base: position 786,422 of record NZ_MDGR01000007.1, read on the forward strand.
GAGCTTGCTAGACAAGCTACCCGAGGCGGTAGAGACGGCCAATGTCACCATGGGATGGGGCATAAGTCACGCGCGCTTTTATTTGCTGCTGCTAAAGATGATAGAGTTTCAGCTTCGTGTGCACAAAAACAAGGGGAGACAGTTCAACTACAAGGAGATCCAAATGCTGCTGTCGTTTCACGATTTGCTGGGGATCTCAGACGAAGTGGTGGAAGGGTTCAAGGCCAAGTGTTTGGAGCAAAACCAATTTTACTTCAAGTACGAACAGATCGAGGAGGACCTGCCTCAAATAGCCGAACTTTTGGTTGTGGCAGATAGCGCGGAGCAATATTTGAGGTCATTGGTCGAGTTTATCGAACGAATGGAGTTGGAAACTTTGGGTAGCTTGGACAAGTCCGTGGCAATCTTGCTGCATGCGACTTTCAAGCGGTTGTCTACCGCGTATTCTGAATATCAAATTGCCCTACCCATTGCGTCATTGTTGCGGTTGTACAAGAAACTCGGGCAGTCGATGAAGCTGCCATTCACAGGGGAGATCGAGGGAGGCCTACAGGTGATGGGGATTCTCGAAACGCGAAACCTGAGTTTTCGCAAAGTGCTGATCGTAGGCATGAATGAAGGCGCATGGCCCAAGGATTCGAGCCAGTCGTCCTTCATCCCATACAACATCCGAAAGGCCTTTGACTTGCCTACTATGGAACATCAGGACGCCATGCAAGCGTACCTGTTTTACAGGCTCCTCCACAATACGGAGCAGCTTTGGATCACCTACAACAACATCACGGAGTTCAACAAAAACGGGGAATTGAGTCGCTATGTGCAGCAGTTGCAGCATGAGTCAAAAATCCAGTTTGTCGAGTCGTCCGTCTTGACCAAGGTCAGTGCAGACCCCGTGGACAAGATTGTCAAGCAGAAATCCGGAGAGGCATTGAAGCAACTCCAGCGGTATTTGGTAGGGAGTGACCACTCTCGCCGACTGTCTCCCTCTGCATTGAATACTTACATTGATTGCTCGCTCAAATTTTACTTCAACTACATCGAAGAAATCTACGAACCCAATGCAATCAAAGAAGACATTGACCCCTCACTGCTGGGCAATCTGCTGCATCATACCCTAGAGGTGCTCTACGAAGACAAAGGGGTATTGACCACAGAGCGAGTGAAATCACTTGAACAACACATCGAGACGGCGGTCAACCGTTCGTTTGAGGAGCACAAACTGGATGTGGAGAATGCCAACAATACCATCGGTCGCCAGCTGATTGTGCATGAAGTGATCAAGAAGTTCGTACAGTATATCCTACAGGCCGATGCACGCCAAAGTCCGCTGGAGATCGTGGCACTGGAGTCGAAGGACTACACCGTGGATTTCCCAATAGAGATGCACGAAGGTCCAGCCAAAGTCGGACTCAAAGGAGTGATAGATCGTGTGGATCGCAAAGACGATACGATTCGTATCGTGGATTATAAGTCGGGACGTGACAAGCGTGAGTTTACGGAGGTCGAGCAACTGATCGATGCAGAGGCTAAGGACCACCGCAACAAGGGTGTGTTTCAGTTGCTCTACTATTCGATGCTCTACAAGGACAACCATCCAGGGATGCAGAAACCCATCCAGCCTATCTTGTACAACAGCAGAGACCTGCATCAGGTTGATTTTGATGGGCAAATTACTCAAAAGAAAGGGAGAAGATCATCCACTCGTGTGTTGAGTGATTATGCCTGGGTTGAAGAAGAATTTTTGGAAGTCTTGGGGCGCTTGCTTACGGAGATTTTTGATACGGCCAAGGATTTTAGTCAGACGGAGGACTTGGACAAGTGCAAGTATTGCCCCTACATCCAAATCTGTAGACGAGCTTAGCATAGTCATGAAGTACACGGTCAGGGGAAGCTTGCTATAAGCTTTGAACCCTTCGCCTGAGGCATTACTCGGAACCCGAATAGCCCCTCCGTCAGGTTTTTGGAGCAAGTAGGTATCAACCTAGGATTGTTGTTTGGTCACTAGACTATCACTATCTTCGAAGTGTGCAGCCATCTCTACCCTGTGAGCTATTCGCCTTATTGAGAGCTGTCACTACGTAGAAAAATAAAGAACAGTATAAAAGACATAGCAGATATAAAGTGCACTGTGCACTTTACACAAATGTTAGCGAGAACGTATATATGGAAGAAAGATCATTCAAAATATTTGATCCAATTACGAAGGATAAATTAACCGAACATCTAATCGGACGATTACCTCCTAACTCAGCAGTTCTTGATCCTAAGAGTAAATTCGTCAAACAATTCATCGATTACTGTTCAATAGAAAGTGATCTAGAAATGGTAAAACGGTCGATTTCTGAATTAGGCGATATTCGAATTGAAGAATATGAAAAATACAGCAAGGACGATTATGAAGATCCTATTTTATTAATAAAGCGGTCTCTTTTTGTATCTACAATAATCGGGTATTGTAGATGTTTTAATTCATCAAAAGGCAGACTCTCAATTAATCAAGACTTTATAAAACGTAATTTTCCAAACTCTTTAATGAATGCTGACAACACAATCGAATTTCACAATCGAATTGTAGAAATAAGAAACAACTTTATTGCTCATGCTAACAATTATCATTTAGAGCAAGTAATCGCATTTATTCAATTTGAATATATAGATGGTCAGTTGGTATCAAGAATGAACTACGCTGAGGCGGCTAATTACTCATTTCATGAAGATGAACTGGAAAACTTCATGATTTTATCAAGTTTCTTGATGAAGCAAGTGCAAAATAAGAAAGAAAAGGTTTCAGCAAAAATCGTTGAAGAGATGACATATGATGGCTTAATGAAGCTCGGAGCTGAAACGATCCAAAAATCTCGCTAACATTACCTATAAATCCATGGTGGTTTGGTGCTAGAGTCGGTGAGTGGCGGTTTTCTCGGGGGCGGAAAATCTTCGATTTTCTTCACATGGTAGAAAAAAGGTAGTGATGAAAATCGAAGATTTTCCTAGATTGTCACAGAAACAGCCTGCATATCCCAACACCACGGATTATAGCTGGGCGTTAGAGTTCATAAGAAAATTGGCGAGGACATTTCGCTGCTTTTAGAGCGGATTTAAGTCGAATGATATTGGCTGAAAGTGTGGTTTATCCGAAGGATCAAGTTTTGCTCGTCAGGACTCGTTGAAAGCAGTCTTTCCTTTCAAAACGTGGACACGTTGACAAAACTTGAGATTTAAGTTAGGCGAAAATCGCCACAATTTCAAGGGTTAAGCAGTTAAAAAGGACCTCTCTTCTTCAAAAAGACGATTCATAGCCCGGTCTATAACTCATATTTTTTTCAGACCAAAACAGCGTAAAGCAGGGGTAGATTCCAATTTTCAAACGAACAATAACACTGCGTATATTTCATTGATTAACTTGTAAGCTGTTTAAATTAGACGACTGAATGGTCAGCTTACAAATAATCAACGACGCTAAAGCTAAACATACAGTCGACGTTGTATGGCATTGACTACATGAAGAGCAAATTCACATTCTTAGCAATTATCATCATAACTCTCGGATGTACATCTGAACCAATCCGAAGGGGAACGGAAACCTCTAACCTACCAACTCTAGAAATTTCTGAACTGGCGAACAAAATCAACTTCCACGAACAAAAAATTGAGCTAACTGGCTACTACTTCTCTGAATTTGAAATGAGTGGACTTTTCGAACGCAAACGTAGCGATACTAACGAGGCTGTTTGGGTTAACTTTTCAGATGAACTTCATGAGCAAATCACAGATGAACAATTTCTGAAACTCAAAGGCCGAAAGTTAAGAATCCAAGGGACATACAATGCAAAAAGTCGTGGACATTTGATGCAATACATTGGAACGGTTGAACTAGATTTTCTTGAAACTTTGAACTGATGATTCAGAAGCTCTTTAATTTTTTCAAAAGACCTCTAAAGTCTGAGCCAATAGAATATTTCACGTTCCCAACTGGAAAATCAAGGATTATCTTTCCTCGAAACTGGAAAATGTACGCTCACAAAAAAGGCGAATCAACTTTCACATTCTTTAATAAGGAGCTAGATGGAATTCTGTATGCATCTGAACTAACTAACAAAAATCCAGAGTATCAATACACTCGAAATAAATCCTTAGAAATCAACTCAGAGAACTCACCCAAACTGGTTAATATTTCTAAGCATGGTGCAGTCGTTTATTGCAAATCAGATGAATCTGCCAATGTAACATATAAACACTTCGAAATCGGACTCAATCAAACACTACTTCAATTCACTTGGATGACACCATATCCTAATGATGAGAAATTGAACAAAGAAATCGAACTAATTCTAGGGTCAGCTGAAATAGGATAAACGCCATACAACAAACGCTATGAATGAATGGGGTTTCATCAAGCAGGATGTTTTGGTGGGGATTGGAAAGTCCGCCACAATTATTAATTTTAAATTAAGGCGTGGCTATGTGCGAGACGAGAGGTTAGTACTTTACAATCCCCACTCATCATAGCTGAGCGTTGTGCGCAATAAAAAAATGAACACCATATATGAATGAATTTGAAGCATTTGACCCATTAAAGGCTAAAGGAAACGCTGATACGGATGTAGCTGCATTAGCCCAAAAGAGAGAAATCAATAATATCTTAAGTTCTTATGTGGGATGGTATGATCCGTTTTGTGAGTTAATTCAAAACTCTCTGGACTCAGTTGAACTAAGAAATAAATCAGAGGACAATAGTTATTCTCCTGAAATTTGGATAACCGTTAACATTCAAGACAACTCACTTACTGTTACGGACAATGGTGTAGGTTTAAAAGAAGATGAATTCAAACAGTTTCTTTGTCCAGATATTTCTTTTAAATCTGGGGATACTCGTGGGCACAAAGGAGTTGGTGCAACGTATTTAGCATATGGATTCAACTTTATTCAAGTGGCTACTAAAACCTCAGATTTCAGTGCAATTGGCAAAATGGAAGATGCGCGAAAATGGTTAAATGACCAGAACCCCTCTGGAAACCCCAAAATTAAACCGGACACAAGCGGCTCTAAAGACTCTAATTTCGAAAATCTTGACAGAGGTGTTTCTATTTATTTAAAGTTTGATAAACAAACTCATCCTAAAGATTTAAAATGGATTGTTGCTTCAGAAGCTGAATCTTGGGAAAAAATTTTATCAATAAAAACTGGTATTGGTGCTTTCATAGAAAACAACAAAATCAAGGTTCATATAAAAGTTATAGACAGAAATGGTAAAGAAACAGAAACTACCAAAGAAGGGACTAAATACTTTTCACCTCATGAACATGTTAAAAAATCCGCGTCAGTATCCGAATTAAAAGCTAAAGAACTTGAGCTCTTCCAAAAGAAAGGCGCCAACTTTAGTATGCCTTCAAAGTTTAAGAATCTGGATTCAATATATCAAAAATGGAATGCCGAAGAAATTCTTGCTTTGGAGAAAGCTAAAGAAATTCGATTAACAGAGGATGAAAAAGAAATCTTAAAATCCCATACACCTCAAATATATGTAGTGTATGTTTATTCATTGAAGATTTGGGAAGCCATCAACAATTCTTTAAATATCAGAAGTGGGCAATCATTAGCGTATGGAGGAATTCAAATAGGAGCTAATAATATGCCACAAGGAGAGACCATCCAGATACCTTTAAATAGAAATATTGGACGTCAAAATCAGATTCATGTGTTCATTCATTTTGACAATTGTAGCCCAGATTTAGGTCGCAAAGGGTTTCAGAGTGAATTTGTTGATTTTGCAAAAGAAATTTCGAAGAAAATAGCAGATGGACCTCTCCTTAAAATTAAGAAGTATCTAAAAACAAATACTGGAAGTACACCTAATCTAACAAGGGAAGCAAAAGTTGAGGATTGGAAAAAGGAAATGGAGGAACACGAAACTAACAAACCCTTATTGATTCAAAATCCGAATTTTTTCCTTCCTTCTCGAGAGATTGCCATTACTTCTATACCAACTCGTGAACAAGATGTCATTGCACTTTTTAATCAGCTATTAGCTGGTGGTGTGATACGTGGAATACGTGTAATGTCTACGAATGAGAGATTAACTTATGATGGTTTGGTACGCGTCATTATTGACCCTCCAAAAGAACACCATTTGTATAATGAAGAAACGAATCCTTTGGGAGTCCTGGAAGAAAATGTTGAAGGAATTAATTTACCTTTCAAAAGCTCACCAAGGATACTTGAATATAAGTTCTCCCTTGATGGTTTAATTGAGGACATTGAAAATGGAAACAAAAATTCAAATGATGTAAGTATTGTGGTTTGTTGGGAAACGGGAAAAGAATATGAACAGAATTATTCCATTACATCTTTAATAAACCCTGACAATTTAAGTTTAAGAGAATATCACGGTATAACCCACACTATGACCAACATAAGTTCAGGACAGAAAGAAATGGATTTGATAGTCCTGAGTGAACTTATCGATTTTCTTAACGATCCTGATTCAGCCATTGAATTTCAGGAAGAAAAATATGAAGAATAAAGCGCACAACAACATATATAAGCCATACCCTTCGGGATACGGCTCATATACAAACCTTATACACCACTTATCCTAAATGATACAAAAATTAGACAAAGTTCAGAAAGAGAGAATTAAGAGGCTCGAACCAGCCTTAAAACAAGCGGCCAAACGCGGTGATTTACAAACAGCAAAATCTATAATCGTTGACCTGCAATCTATCTACTTACCTAAAGGTCATGATGCAAAACTCATGATGGCAAAAAACAGACTTTTTGAATCAGCTATGGAAGCTGGCAAGCTTGATTTTGCTGAAAGGGGTCTAATTGGTGTACGTCAGAGAGTCAATAATCGAACGAGGGTATATTTAGAAGCATCATCACTTCTTGCAATCTGCTATTTGCGACAAAGTGATTTAGTTAAAGCTGAGCCAATAATTCAGGAGGTACTATCAAACGATCAAGTAATTAAGTCACAACCGAAGCGCGAAGAATTTAGGAAACAGATAATCACAAGGTTTGACCAAGAGGGAGCTCTTTTCGCGATTAAGGAGAACTTTGCTCAAAAATTAGACCCAAAAGAGATTCAAGACGAAGCGGGAATACTAATAGCGTCATCTAAATCTGAAGAAGATCTTTTCGAAGATATTGGGAAGGAAGTTCCAGAGCATGCGATCAACATACTTCTTAGAATAGATGAGTTTTCAAAGAACCTTCTACCTTCAGCAGAGAGGCTCAAATTACCACCACCCAAACAAGCCATCCAAACGAAGCAAGTAGGCAAAACTATATTCTCTTCTGTAAAAAGAGTTTTGTATAAATCATTATGCGATAAAGAGAGTGATATTTATCAAGCTTGGTACAAACAAGGAATGGGTGCAATCCTAAACAAGTATTCAATCGGAATCGCTGTTTCTGAGGCTTTTATTAATCTTGGTATTGGTGTTAAAGCTCTGGCTGTGCCGGTAATTGCACTAATAATGAAATTTGGAATTGAAATATACTGTGATCAATATGCACCCACCGATATAATGGGTATGAGGTGAAAAGGTGTATAACATCATACATCAAATCATGCTTTTGGCTACTAGAGGAAAGGTTTTGAGTTTACTCTAGCCCCGCTGAATCGCAGATTCAGCTATTTTGCATCCGAAACTTAACTACATAAAAAACGCACGCTTGATGTATAGGCGTTACCTAGCATAAAGAAATGACAGTCGAATCCAGTCTCAAGAGGCAGTACAACACCAAATTATCTTCCGAACTGTATGAGATTGCGAATAGTCCGAAATACCAGAGCGATGCAAGATCAGCTGCCACAAAATTACTTGAAGAACGAGACGAAACTGAACTATTGAAGAAGCTCAAACCTGAATATTCCAAGTATGATCTTATAGACTTACTAAATATATTGAAAGACTATCGGTTGAACTTCTCAACTTCCTCAGATACTTTAAAGATTTACAGAGACAATAAGACCGGATTAACGGGCATGAGCCTAATAGGAATTGGCGTTTTATTAGCATTCATGTGCATTATCTATTTTTCTTTAGGAAATCAATCTGCAGGTATAAGATGGATGTACATTTCAATAGTAGCTCTTGTTGCAGGATACATAAGAATGGGATTCTACGATTTTAAGTACTTCATTCTGAACTCGAACTCTATAACGATTAAAAGAGGTTTGAACAGAAGAAAATTCACTTCCCAATATTCACCTTTCGATTTTGAATCATTATCAGTCAATCAAAGTGGCAAGAACACCTGCGTGATGCTTAACCTCAGAAATTCACAACCCGAAGTTGCTGTCGAACTAAGAACCAAGAACTACGGAGCAACATCAGAATACGCAAACGCCTTATGTATTCGCTTAACTGAATGGCTAAAAAACGCTAGGTAACAGCGCGTATAGCGAATGCCCATGCCACCACAACGAAACGCTACAGGTAACAGCTCCGCCGCTTCGCTCGGGAATCGATAGAATAGCGAGGAATGGTCATTCGTAAGCCAATCAGCCTCGATCAACAGGAATGGCTAAACAGACTTTTGCAGTATCGAGCGATTCGCCTATCTTAGATACCTGTGAGGGCACATCGTCCTACACAGGCGTTAGAGACAATTGCACCTTGAAAACAATCTCCCTTCCAGAACAATTAATTATCAATAAAGGCTCAAGCGTTGTAGCCTTCGATTACCAAGTGGAGCAAGAATCGACCAAACAGCAAGTAAACCTATCTATGAATACCTTCAGTTTCCTGACCGAAGGGAATAAAGAGGTTTACTCAGATACGAAATTTAGTGCCATTTCGAATAGCGAATTCCTTTTAATGAAGTCAGGTAAGTGCCTTATGACGGAGAAATTTACCGATACGCTGAAAAGGTATAGAAGCATTCTTTTCTTTTTCACGGATGAAGCTCTGCTACGCTTTATAAGGAAATACTCTATTGTGCTATCCAAGATGACAGAAAGGAAATCAGTTCAATCCATTAAATATGATGATTACCTACGATCTTTTGCTAAGAGTCTTGCTCACCTAGTCAACCTATCTTCTGTTCACAGGGATAAAGTTCTACAAGTAAAGTTTGAGGAGCTCATGCTGTATCTGATTGATAAGGAGGGGGTGGAATTACTCTCTTCATTCGTAATTAGTACAAACGAACATGAACATCACTTTCAGGAAATAGTGGAAAACAACAAGCTCAACCGACTAACAATCAATGAACTCGCCTTCTTGTGCAACATGAGTATATCTACTTTTAAGCGAACATTTGAGAGACAATTTCATACTTCTCCAAGTAAATGGTTTCAGGAAAGAAGGTTAGAATATGCCGCCTTGTTACTTAAAAGCGAGGGAAAAAGACCCACCGATATTTATTTACAAGTTGGCTATGATTCACTGACCAACTTTATTCAAGCCTTCAAATCCAAGTATGGAATGACTCCAAAGCAATATCAATTGGATTGAGCTTTTAGCAATACTTTTTGAGCCAGCTCAACTAACGGCACTGTTGAATTAGAAATGATATTTGTCCACGAATTTAAAATATACAATTATGAAAAAGATAATCTTATCGGTTGCCTTTGGCATCATCACTCAAGTGTCATTTAGCCAATCAACATTTACTTTGTCAAGTCAGAATCTCGGAGGACAAGCAACTTTAACAGAAGAGTTTAATGGTTTTGGTTGTGTAGGCAAGAACGAGTCGCCTCAATTAACATGGAAGAATGCTCCTGCAGGAACTCAAAGCTTTGCCGTGACGATGTATGATCCAGATGCTCCAACAGGAAGTGGGTGGTGGCATTGGGTAATGTTTGATATCCCGTCGGATATAAACGAATTAGTTAGTAATGCTGGAAATGTCTCGGCCGACCTTGCGCCAAAAAATGCTATTCAAAGTATCACCAATTATGGAGCTAAAGGATATGGCGGTCCTTGCCCACCCGAAGGTCATGGACTACATAAATATGTAATTACCGTATATGCCTTGAAAACAGCAAAGCTAGGCTTAGATGAAAACACAAATCCGGCAATAGTAGGATACTATCTATGGAGCAATACTATAGCGAAAGCAAGTATAATCACCTACTATCAAAGAGAGAAAAAGTAAAAGTCTCTAACAAACGATAGGGCACATGGTAGACACTCAGGCTAAATGCCCTCTAACGAAAAACGGTCTCACAGCAGTGAGACCGTTTCATGGTCTGATACTAAACATTGCTGATAATACCGGCCAGTTCCTCAAAACTGACATCATCGCCATTGGTGATTCGTGCACAACACTTCTTGGGGAGGGACCCAATACCAACAAAATAGAAGGAGAATAAGAATGATACAATACAAAATTGATAACATCAGAAAAGAAGAATATCAGGAAGTTGTAAATGTTTGGGAAGCCTCAGTTAGAGCAACTCATGATTTTTTGAAAGAGGAGGATATTGAATATTTCAAACCCTTGATTTTAAACACATACCTTGATGCGGTTGACTTGAGATGTGTCAGGAACGAAAAAGAAGAAATAATAGGGTTTAGTGGCGTTGCTGATGGTAATCTTGAGATGCTATTTATACACCCAGATGTAAGAGGAAATGGTATCGGGAAAGTACTTTTAGAATATTCAATCAAAGAACATAAAGTTACAAAAGTTGACGTGAATGAAGATAATAAACAGGCTGTTGGATTTTATGAGAAGTTTGGATTTAAAACATATGAACGTTCAGAGTTAGATTCATCAGGAAAACCTTATCCGACTTTACATATGAAACTAGAGAAATAAGAAAATACGAAATACTAACAACTCAAAAACCTTCTAAAAAGGCATTTGAGCAGGGTTTATGCGTTTTGAGCAAAAACTTAGCTTACCTGAGCCTGAAGGTAAGCTTACCAAAGCCCCAACCTAAGCTTACTGCAGGGTGAACCTAAGCTTACCTCGACCCTGAGGTAAGGCAACATGGGAGCCGAACTAAGCTTAGGTTGGACAGGTCAGGTCTTATCCCCCTCCCAATCCCAAATATAGCACCCATCTCATGGCGTTTTGTGCTATTCGAAGGGGTTTGCCTGTAGCCTTGGGAAATATCGACGGGAAATACTAGTTTGGCCTCACCAAGCCGATCAGCAGTCGGCATCCTGCAGCATAAGTTCGAGAAATAAGTACACGATCAAGGGAAGCTTGCTATATGCTTTGGCCCCTTCGCCTGAGGCATTACTCGGAATCCGAATAGCCCTTCTGTAGGTTTTTGGAGCAAGTAGGTATCAACCTAGGATTGTTGTTTGGTCACTAGACTATCACTATCTTCGAAGTGTGCAGCTATCTCTACCCTGTGGGCTATTCGCCTTATTGAGAGCTGTCACTACGTAGAAAAATAAAGAACAGTATAAAAGACATAGTAGATATAAAGTGCACTGTGCACTTTACACAAATGTTAGCGTGCATGGCGAAAGACCGAAGATCTACCAGAATGGAAGAAGAAAAACTAAGTGAACATCAACTTAAACGACTTGTCATCAAGGAACGAGAGAAGTCGAGAAAAACAGAGTTAATTGCCGTAACCATTCTTGCGATAGTAGCCTTAATTGCGACAATTATTTGGGGTATTTTCAGAACACAATAATTCCGCATACATTGAGATCAAAAAAACTAAGAGGGCTTAAAAGAAGACAAAAGAATATTGATAAATGGTTCGAAGGGCATCAACGAATTAACCTTGAAATTCTAAAGGAGTCGAAGTACTATTATTGCAAGTCAAAAGTAGATCCTTGGTCTAACCTCTACTATGAAGTAGATTATCCTGCGAATTACAGAAGACAGCTGTTTTCTCATCTTTTGAGTATCTACGAACTTTGGAAGAAACAACTAGAAGATAACTTTGATGACTTCTATCTTGCGATTTGGTTAAACGATAGACGATTTATCGATTCTCAAGTAGTATCAGCAATTGGCGACCGAGCTGAACATTATCAACAAATGTGGAACCTTCATGAAGAACCTTTGAAATTTCCTATCAAACTATTTAACAACGAAGAAGATAGAGTTTCTATGTTTCATTGGGATTCAACAGAAGATGAGGATTTAGTGTTTGAGTCTGAATATTCTGATCTCGATATTAATGATTATTGGAGCCCTGAAGATTTTTTTGATGACGTTAGATCATATAGGAAACTTGTGAAAAACAATACACCAACCCGAACGATACAAACTGAAGATGGAATAGAAAAGGCGTTTGTACTAAAACGGGGAAACACATGGATTGGCAAACAAAAATAACGACACGCTAACATCACCTATCCTCCATGGTGATTCCTGCTAGAATTGAGGTTGGCGGTTTCTACTAGCACCGGAAAATCTTCGCTTTTCCTCACATGGTTGAAAAAAGGTAGTGATGAAAATCGAAGATTTTCCTAATTTGTAACCGAAACAAAACACACGTCAAGCACCACAGAGGATAGCTAGGCGTTGTGCTTCATTTAGAAAAAAAATAAATGGCTCGTAAAAAGCAGAGAGTCTTCCAACATGAAATGGAGGATGAATCTTATAAAATTATTAAGGATGTATTACCAAATAACTGGGTAATTCGAGAATTTAATAGACCTGATTATGGAGTCGATATAGTTATCGAAATCTTTGACAAAGTAAATGAAAAGGTTTCAGAGGCATTGGGAGAGTATTTGTATGTTCAAGTTAAGTCAGTACAGTGTATAGAAATAAAGACCGAAAAAATATATCCTGTTGGAAACGTAGCAAAAGTTGGTTGGAGAGAAGATAAGAGTAAATATTTTAACATAGATGTTATTAAGTTTGTGATAGACACGGACAGCATTTACACAATTCAATCTCTTGGCTCTAGTATTTCTTTTCTCTTATTTGTTGTCGATATAGATACAAGGAAAGTGTATTTCATTTGTCTCAATGATTATATAGACAAAATTCTATTTCCGAGAAACCCCAATTACGGATCTCAAAAAGATGTAACTATAACGATTCCTGTCTTAAATGAGTTATCGTTAAAGCATATAAGTAAGCCAGCCTTAGAATATTATGGAAAGCGTGCAAAGATGCTGTCAGCATTTGCAAAGTTTGCCTATCAAAAAAATGAAATCAATCATTTATTGAATTATAAAGACTTTCCTCTTTTCACTTATCGAGATTCTTTAGCCAATGAAGCAAATATTTATGCTGATGAAATTAAGACCCAAGTTTTGTATTTCATCGAACAGATAGAATATCTAGAAATATGGGACTATCAAAACTGGCAACCTCTTCCTCTTGCTAAAACAGAAATTAAACAATTGAAGAAAAGCTTACTTGATGGTACCGAAATGAATACAGTGAAATTAGAAATCATAAGAGTTTGGCACGGGCTAACAAATCTTGGCAATATGTACGAGGAATTAACAAGAGAGTGGTATATGCCTAAATATTTGAGTTTTATGATGTCATATCCAGAAGTACCAGAATCGATTGAGGTGAAAAAATAACGAAAGCACAACATCACCTATGACACCATGTCGTGTCAGTGGGTTAAGAAAGATTTGTGGTTACTTACAAGCCCCGCGAATTCTCTGAATTCGCCTAGTGTGAAAAAGAAATTACTATGCGAATTCAAAGAATTCGCTACTTAGATAAACGAAACGAAATACGAACTTAAACACGTCACGGTGCATAGCCAGAGCGTTACCTGTCATTAATCTAACTGCAAAATCTCTACGTTGATCCAACCCTCTTAAACAAAAAAGTCAATGAAAATACTTGCGATAATTGCTTCAATTTCAACCCTTATTTTCGGAACTCTCTACTTTGTAGAATCCAGTCGAACGGAAGAACTTAGAAGTGTAATCGAACAAAGAAACAGAGCATTTGTTACACTAAGCGCAGTTGCCAACGGACTAGCTAACCTTTCAAATACCGCAACAGACTCTCTTATATTGGAAATCTCAACCTCAACAGAAATTCTAACAAGTACCTCAACATCGTATATCATTGGAACTACCCTGAACAACCCAGAAAATCACACATGGGATTATGACATATTAGAGCTCAAATCGGATTCAATAGGTCAACTACAATCTGTGGAACTTTTCAAACAGTAAGTACGAAAAAAGACAGGTAACATTGCGTATAGCGAATGCCCAAGCTGCGTGACCGAAGGTGTGCGGGAAACAGCACCGCCGCTCCGCTCAGGAATCAATAGAATACCGAGGAATGGTCATTCGTGACTCAAGCTGTCTCGATCAACAGGAATGGCTAAATAGACTTTTGTAGTTTGTCGCGATTCGGCTACTTTAGTGCTTTATCAAACCGTGTGGGCACATCGCCATACGCGGACGTTATCATTAATCGATGTTTTTAGAATTAGAAGTTGTCTCCTCATTTTTTGCTACCAAATACTACATAAATAATGGAGAAGATTTGGTGTATAAAGGAGTTAACAGCTGGGGTTGGTTATTTTCTAATACTCTAATCCATAATTCCAGCTTAAATACACTCGCAAGCGTTAACAAAAAATGGAGCATATATAAACCAACTTATATTATTAAACATGGCAATTCTACATCGATATTACAGATCAAATCAAGCTGGAAAGGCTACTATAAATGTTCAAACAACACAGATGTCTATCAACTAATTAGCCACAAAGGGCTGAAAACATCAATATTTCTGAACGACATACAAATTGGATATTACGAACAGAATGAACTAGAATGGCTAGAAACAAGAAAGTATCAGATACACCTCAATCCAGATGCTGACCAGCCTCTTATTTGTTCTATTATTATTAGTCTCGACAATTACAAAAACGGCAAAGATGCAGATCGCGGTACTACCTTCTATGTTGGAAAGTTAACACCAGAAATCAAACCGTTTGATGAGAGCTGGAGACCAAAAAATAAAAATGATAACAAGGTGTAGGCACGAATGCCCATGCGAGCTTTCCGAATCAATGCCAGAAGCAACACCACCGCTCCACGCGGAATCTCTAGAATACCGATAACGCATTCGTGGTTTCCTTGGCTGTCTAACTTTGGACTAATGGCTAAACGAGCTTTTGTGGTTGTGCGCGGATCGGCTATCTTTCTGCTTTAACCAAGCCGTGAGGGCACATCGTCCTACACAGGCGTTGTAGGGCATTAAAAAAAGACGATGAAGTACAAGAATTATAAATCGACAATTCACAATTTCACTCACTCCTTCATAAGCATTGACTATATGAAAAGTGGACGAATTGCTGTGAATGTATTGATTGACTTGTACAACCTCGGACTTGGAAGTAAGACAACATTTGACTTTATCAATAAGACAATTCAGCCCGACCAAGCAGAATCCAAAGAGAGCCGACAGTTATTAAATGACTATTTGGATTGGCTACCAGACCACTTCGCAAATCACAACTGCGACTTGACCAAATTGGAAATTTTGGAAACAACTATTTGGACTGACTTTGAAAAAGCCTTTTCGCCACCAAGAATGAATGACACAATTGAATTTACTGTTAATGCGGTGACAAAATGGAAAGCGGACGAAAAAGACGAACAAACCCTTGAGATTTCACAGACCGAGTTGATAAAGAAGAACTTTTTGAAATTGAGAATTCCGGAAATGAAATAATATGGCTAAAATCTTTACACTTAAAAATATACTTATTGGATTAGCTGTAATTATTATTGACTTGTTTATCTATTTTGTCCTTGCCTTGTTATTGATGAACTACGATGATTTTTATGATGCGAGTAAAGGCGAATATTGGAGTTTGGAAAGTATGACCTTTTGGCAAAAAGTAAATTATATAAGTTTCAATCTTTGGTATGTAATTAACGCGGTTCTGATTGGAATTGTAATTTATCGAGTAATAAAAAGAATAAAGAAAAACGCCCTACAACAACGGGTATAGTGCATGCCCTGCGGGACACGCATCATACTCAAACCGTTGAGGGGAATTGAGCCTGATGGGAACTGAACAGATAACTGCTATATTTGTGGCGTGAAAAAAATGTATGTAATAGCAGGGCCGAACGGAGCAGGTAAGACAACTTTGTCCTACACAATTCTTCCTGAAATATTCGATTGTGATGAATTTGTTAACGCAGATGAAATTGCACGTGGCATTTCTCCTTTGAACCCTGATAAAGCAGGAATTAGAGCAGGTCGTTTAATGCTTGAACGACTTCAGGAACTCGTTTCTAAAGGAGAGTCATTCGCCTTTGAAACCACCCTTTCAACTAAGTCATATCGTGGTTTTATAGACCGAGCTATGGATTTAGGATAGACACCACTTTGCTTTTTCTTGCACTGGATTCGATCGAACTTGCAAAACAACGAGTTCAAACAAGAGTTAAAGAGGGAGGACATAACATACCTATTCAAACCATTGAAAGAAGATACTCAAGTGGACTTACCAACTTTTTTAAAATATATAAGTCAATTGTCAGTAGATAACTCAACTGAGAATTTTGAATTTATTGCCGAAGGATCAGGTGCTGACCTTGTCGTAAGAAGTGAAAAGATATGGTCTCAATTAAACGAAAAGTATAATGGAAATTAGCCAACAATTACAAGAACTAGAAGAGAAAGTAAGTTTAGGACTCAAGGAAGCCTATCGAAAAATGGCCGAATTCAAAAAAAGGAACAATAGCCCATTAATTGTGTCTCGAAATGGTGAAGTAGTATCTATACCTGCCAATGAAATACTCCCTACAACAAGTGCTAAAAATCCATAGGCTAATGAGCTACTTGCAAAGAGCATTTGAATCAGATACTTTTATTGATTTTAGCAAAGGTCAAGCCTACGGTTTTAGCTGGGCGTTATCTGTAATGGCAACAAAAACAACCCGAATTCCATAACCTATATAAATATTTGATTCCATTCTCATTTTGACTACACAAATCCTCATTTAGAACACATTTCGCAAAACCAGCCATACGACTTTTGTATTTCAAAATTTAAAAGAGAGATATGAAAATAGTATTGACAGGCTCATTGGGTCGTATTGGGAAACCACTAACAAAAAGTTTAGTAAAAATCGGGCATTCGGTAACCGTTATTAGCAGTAAAACCGATAGACAAAAAGAAATCGAAACTCTTGGGGCAAAAGCAGCAATCGGCAGTATGCAGGATGTTGATTTTTTAAGTACAACATTTAAAGATGCTGATGTTGTTTACTTGATGATAGCCTGGGATGCCATAGGTAACATCTTTGACAAAAGCATAGATTTCCCTACTGAATTCAGCAAAATTGCCAGCAAGTATAAGCAAGCTGTCAAACAGGCAGGTGTAAAAAAAGTGGTGCATTTGAGTAGTATCGGGGCACATACTAACCAAGGTATTGGCAGCCTTTCTGTTTATAATGGTGTTGAGGACATAATGAATCAATTGCCTACTGATGTGTCCATCAAATTTATGCGACCTGTTGCGTTTTATCCTAACCTTTTTAGGTTTATGGAAAGTATCAAGACCAATGGAGCTATTATGCAAAGTTATGGTGGCGACAAAAAAGAGCCATGGGTTTCACCATTAGATATTGCAGATGCTATTGTAGAAGAAATGGAGAAACCTTTTGATGGCAGAAACTCTCGCTATATAGCAAGTGATGAAGTTTCACCCAATGAGGTAGCTACAATTTTAGGAGAAGCCATAGGAAACCCAGATTTGAAATGGCAAACTGTACCGGCTGAAGAGTTACTGCGTGGTGTACTGGCGTCAGGGATGAATGAGTGGGTTGCTAAAGGTTTTATAGAAATGCAAGCCGCACAAGGAAGTGGCATTTTATACGAAGATTTTTATAAAAACAAACCAGACTTAGGCAAGGTGAAAATGACAGATTTTGTCAAGGAATTCGCAGCAGTTTATAAGCAATGACAAAAGCACTAATTACAGGAGCCAATTAAAGTATTGGATTTGAAACAGCTAGACAACAATTGCAACAAGGGTATTATCTTTATATAGGTAGTCGTAGCATTGAAAGAGGAAATCTTGCCATAGAAAAACGGAAAAATAAAGGGGTAACAAATGCCGAATCTATTCATTTAGATGTAAACGATACCGCTTCGGTGGATAAAGCAAGAATCGAATTAGGTAAAAAGACAGATGTGTTGGACGCACTTATAAACAATGCAGGTATTAATGGGGGAATGCCACAACAAGCATTGAGTACAACCATTGACCAATTGCAAACTGTGTTCGACACCAAGCTTGTATGGTGTGGTGAGAGTTACCCAAGCATTTGGAGGTTTATTAGGTAAATCAGAACAGCCTCGCATTGCAAAATATGCCACAATTGACGAAGATGGGCCGACAGGGAAATTCATTAGTGAAGAATATAATCCACAGACAGGCGAATGTCCTTGGTAGAATGCCAGCCAAATATTTTGTAAATTCATAATATGAAAAAAGGGAAAAACAATTTTCAAGTATTTCAATCTTTATCCGACTTGCATCGGGTGCTTGGTTTGCCAAAGCCGTTGCACCCGATGATAAGTTTTACAGACATTAAGGACATCAAAATTTTACCAGAAGAATTAGGAAATACTTATATCCTTAACTTCTACAAAATATCTTATAAATCAACCCTTTGCGGACAAGCTAAATATGGACAGCATTATTATGACTTTGGCGAAGGCGGATTGGTATACACCGCACCAAATCAAGTTTTTGAATTGAATCACCAACCGAGTACTGGTTTTTTATTACTCATTCATCCTGACTTTTTGTTAAGCTATCCATTGGCAAATAAAATCAAGCAATTTGGTTTTTTTGGATATGCGACCAACGAGGCATTACATATTTCAGACAAGGAGAAAGAGACTATATTTTCAATATTCAAAATAATTGATGAGGAATTACGAAGTAGAATTGATGATTTTAGCCAAGATGTAATCATCTCACAGATAGAACTATTGTTGAATTATAGCAACCGCTATTACAAAAGACAATTCATCACCCGAAAAGTAGTAAACAACGACTTGCTACAGAAGTTGGAAGAAATTTTAGATGATTACTTCAACAATAATAAAACCTTAACTCAAGGGATTCCGACCGTACAGTCTCTTGCTGAACAGCTCAATATTTCATCAAGTTATTTAAGCGACCTTTTACGTTCTTTGATTGGGCAAAGTGCCCAGCACTACATCCACAGTAAACTCATTGAAAAGGCCAAAGAAAAGCTGTCTACGACAAATTTTACGGTGAGCGAAATTGCCTATGAACTGGGGTTTGAACACGCTCAATCATTTAGCAAGCTTTTCAAGTCAAAAACAAACCTTTCCCCTCTGGAATTCAGGCAATCCTTTAACTAAACCAACAGCGAACCGAAAACCACTACAGCTAACAATGTATATAAAAAATCAGGCTATAGGCTCGTGTAAAACTCTGTACTTAATCGAAAGTTAAGTGCTTCGAAATCGCCTACTTCTCATGTACTAAACGTTATCTGCAACCAGAGAACCCATCCAAATGGAGCAAAACCAAAATCAATCAACCCTTTTTGCCATTTGACAAATTCCGAATAAAATGCAATGACAATCTTTGTGACTATGGACAAATTAATAAACTATCTGTTGGAATTTGGGCAGCTAAATCAACAGCAACTTGACTTGATAAAGAGAAAAGCACAGGTATTGGAGTTGAAAAAAGGCAATTACTTTTCTGAAGCAGGGAAAATTCCAAGACAAGTAGCATTCATAGAAGAAGGCATCTTTCGAGTTTGTTACTACAACAGCGAAGGAGATGAAATCACCAAATACTTTGTTGATGAAAACAATTTTGCAGTGGACATATACAGCTTCAATCAAAAAATCCCATCTTCGGAATATGTACAGGCTGTAACAGATTGTACACTGCTTGTATTTTCTTCAGAGTCACTTAATGATTTATCAGCTACTATCATTCAATGGGACAGTATTATCAATAAAATAACCGAAAAAGCATTGGTTGATAAAGTAAATAAACTAAGCCCAATGTTAGCCGAGGATGCCACTACACGGTATCTAAATTTTCTTGAAAAGTTTCCGAATTTAGCCAACAGAATTCCGCTTTCCTATCTTGCATCCTACTTGGGGATCACACAATCATCACTAAGTAGAATTAGAAAAAGCATCTGAAATGAGCACCGAAGGCTTTCGGTACGAATTCCATGTAACCTTTAAAATGAATTAAATATACATGAATTCATTATTTGCCAAATGGCAAATGTTTTTGCTTTTGAAGCGCTGAACTTTGCTTCATCATTTAAATAAAAAGCAAAAAAATATGGATTCAATAATTATTACAGGTGCAACCAGCGGTATTGGTTATGAGTGTGCCTTACAAATGGCTCGAATGGCCAAAAACGAACAAATTATCATTCCTGCCAGAAATATAAAAGCAGGAAAAGAAGTGATTGAAAAGATAAGGGACAAAACAGGTCATAAAAACCTAACGTCTTTGGAATTGGATTTGGCTTCATTACAATCTATCCGTGAATTCTCGGAGAAATTATCAAGAGAAAAAGAACTATCCATTTCTATTTTGATAAACAATGCAGGCGTACAGAATATTGGTGAAACGCAATATACCACAGACGGATTTGAACAGACATTTGGTGTAAATCATTTAGGTGCATTTGCCTTGACAATGCAATTACTGCCCTTCATGAAAAATAACGGCCATATAACATTCACATCTAGTGAGACTCACGACCCAGCATTAAAAACACCCATAGAACCTCCTATTTATACAAGTGCCCAAGAACTTGCTTACCCAAAAGAAACTACCGAAAAACCTAACATAGTTGGACAAAGAAGGTATTCCACGTCAAAGTTGTGCAACATAATGACGGCATACGAATTACAAGAGCGATTAAAACACACAAATATCAGGGTAAATGCTTACGACCCAGGATTAACACCAGGTACAGGACTTGCAAGAACTTACACACCTGTCATGCGATTTTTGTGGAAAAATATCTTCCCTGTATTGACCTTATTCAAAAGCAATATCCATACACCAGCGCAAGCAGGAAAAAATTTAGCAAACCTTGCGTATTCTGAGAAATACAAAGACTTAAAAGGAATTTATTTCTCAGACAGTAAAGTGGTTAAAACATCTGTTGATTCTTACAAAAAGGATTTTCAAAAAGACCTGTGGAATGGCAGCCTAGAACTGACAAAAACCACATTTACAGAATAATATAAAGATGTTTTCAAAAAAAAATGGCAGCAGGTAACAATGTATAAAAGCAATAGCGGTGCTTGCGTGAACTCGAACCGTTTTTGTGTTTAGTTAAGTATTCTGCTTTCTGAAGACAAGGCCATACGTGATAATATCTCCAAACGAACTAAACTTCAACATCAAAACAGTTACGGTTGCTCCGATGACTACTAAGTCGCATAATTACCCAACGAGAATCCAAGTTTACCAAAACAGGAAAAAAGGTTGGGTTGTACTCGATCAAATCAGAACGATCGACAAGCAAAGAATTATCAAATTCTATGACAAGCTTTCTGATAAAGAAATCTCAGAAGTCAAACAAGCGATCAAAGAAACATTCGTTGATTGAAAAGAAGGATAACAATGCCCATAGCTGTGTGACCCCATCAATGCCATAACATGCTCCGCCGATTCACTCGACTCGGGAAGTGGTAGAATACCGCAGAGTCACATCGCCATATCTGATCGTTCCCCGCAATGTCATCTGCTTGACATGAAAACATGCCAATGTCCTTTTGGGCTGCCTAGGCAATGCAACTGCAGGGGTCTGAGGTCTTCCTCGTTTAGAGCACAGAGCCTCTTTGGGGGGAGCTAACGGTTATTCTGAGATATTCCCTACGGTTTTGGATGTAGACCCGCTGGACTTCCCTCTCAACTCCCGGCAGGTTTGGAGTCATTTATTTCCTGCTCCTGAGACCATTTTTTTGGTGTTGTTTGATTGCGGTAGGTTGACTTCATCGTTTTACCTAGTCAAACGTTATCAGTCATTGTGCACCAACTTTGGGTAAAGGAAGGTTTCGGCGGGACATAAAAAAGCCCTTCGCATCGTAGACGCAAAGGGCTAAACCAAACAATCAATTTTGGGTTATTCAGGTTGGTTTAATCAAAGAGTGTATTTGTTTTCGGCGATCATGTGCTCAGCAATCTCACGTCGGAGTACTTTCACGTTGACGGGGTTCGTCTTGGTGAATCGTTTCAATCCCATCAGCATGACCTTTTGTTCGTCTCCAGCGGTGAACGATGCGATGGCATCCTTGCCTGCTTTGTTGATTTTGTCTGCTGCATCGTAGAGGTACACTTTCGCTGCATTGATTTGCAGCTTGCTCGCTTCGGCGCCTTGGATAGATACGAGCTTCTCCGCGCGTAGTACAGCGGACTCAGCAGCGTAGATCTGAATCATCATATCCGCTACATCCATCATGATCTCTTGCTCCGTCTCAAATGCCGGGCCGAAAGTCTGTGCAGCCTTACCCGCTACCATGAGCACGGATTTTTTGAGTCGCTTGAGGACTTCTTTTTCTTCGGCAAAGGGCTTGGACATATCCGGCATGTCGAATGACGGCACTGCAGTCAATTCTTTGGCGACTGCCATGGCAGGTTCCATGATGTTGAGCTCGCCTTTCATCGCGCGCTTGAGGATCATACCGACCATGAGCATGCGGTTGATCTCGTTGGTGCCTTCGTAGATGCGTGTGATCCGTGCATCTCGGTAGGCACGTGCCATAGGCGCGTCTTCTGAGAATCCCATGCCACCGTAGATCTGTACGCCTTGATCGACCACATAGTCGAGGGCTTCTGATCCGATGATTTTGATGATGGCACACTCGATGGAGAACTGCTCAAAACTCTTGAGTTTGGCCTGTCCGTCTTCCATGCCGTCGGCAATCAGATCTGCTATGCAGTCGTCGATGTTTTGACCCGCACGGTAGGAGGCCGCTTCGGTGACCCAAGTTTGGATGGCCATCTCTGCGAGCTTGTGCTTGATGGCGCCAAAGCTAGAGATCGCCGTGTTGAACTGCTTTCTTTCGTTGGCATAGTTGACCGAGTAGTTTGCTACTTCCTTGCATCCTCCGAGTACACCCGCACCGAGTTTGATTCGGCCGATGTTGAGGATGTTTACGGCGATTTTGAAACCGTTTTCTCGGTCAGAGAGCATGTTTTCTACGGGGACTTTGCAGTCGTTGAAAAAAACTTGGCGGGTCGATGACCCCTTGATTCCCAACTTCACTTCTTCGTCGTTCATCGTGATCCCACCAAATGTCTTTTCGACGATGAAAGCCGTGAGTTTTTTGTCGTCATCGATCTTCGCAAAGACGATGAATAGATCTGCAAATCCCGCATTGGAGATCCACATTTTTTGTCCGTTGATGAGGTAGTGTTTGCCGTCATCGGATAGTGTTGCTTTGGTTTTGCCAGAGTTGGCATCTGACCCCGCGTCTGGTTCCGTGAGGCAGTAGCAGGATTTCCATTCGCCCGATGAGATGAGGGGGAGGTATTTTTTCTTTTGTTCTTCGGTACCGTAGTAGAGTATAGGGAGTGTGCCGATCCCTGTGTGTGCACCGTAGGTCGTCGAAAACGAACCCGTCTCGCCGATGATGTCTGCGATCAGCATGGAGGTGTTGAAGTTCATGCCCAGCCCGCCATACTCTTCGGGGATGGATACACCCAGTAGGCCGAGCTCACCCGCTTTGGTCATCAGGTCGGGTACGATGTTGCCTTCTTGCTTTTCGATCTTTTCACGAATAGGCTGAATTTCTTTGTCAATAAAATCCTTGGTGGCCTGCGCCATCATCTTTTGCTCTTCGGTGAACTCCGAAGGAATGAAAATATCCGCAGCGGCAGTTTCTCTGATGAGGAACTCTCCGCCTTTGATAGATCTTTTTGCTGTTTGGGCTTCCATATGCTTTAACTTTATGATGTTCGGTTTTTTGTGGTCTGTTATGCGTGCATAACAATATCAAATATATATGAAATTTATTATGCGTGCATACTAAGTTGAGAAAATTATTTGTGAAAGGAATCACTCAGATGAGAAAAGAAATGGGGGGTATCTTGCTCAATAGCAGGTGTTTCGTCGGGAGATAATATACGCTATTCATCATCGGAAGGGCAGGTAGCATATGTGACCAAACCTTCTGACCTGGATAGAGTATAACGATAAGGAGTGATACCTGTATTGCCACTGGTGGAAAAGTGGTTTGACCTAGTGTCCAAATGCGATATCATTGCGACCTGCACGATGAGAGAGACGAACAACAATCCCTATGGTCTGTACAGACCGATTTGAACCCGTCGAATAAGAATGAGAAGTTGGAAAATACCTAAGGAGTCATTCCTGATTACGATTTTGTTGGCCAGTCTGGTGACACTATCGCCGTTTGCTATAGATACTTACCTAGCCGCTATGCCGATGATGGCAGAGGTGTTTGGCGTGCATCTCAGCGTCATTGAGCTTACGATTACGTTGTATTTTCTAGGGTTTGCCATCGGGAACTTTATAGGAGGGCCGCTGTCTGATTCGTTTGGGCGCAAGACCGTGGCTCTGCTAGGAATAGGGCTGTATGGGCTTTCGTCTTTGTTGATCTCTGTCAGTACTTCGATTGAGGTGATCTTGGTGCTGCGGGTCTTGCAGGCATTTGGTGGAGGTTTTGCCACGGTCACCTCCAATGTCTTCATCAGTGACTGGTACGAAGGCAAGCATGTCGCTCGGTTGGTGACCATCACCAGTATGATGATGATGCTTGCACCGTTGATTGCTCCTGTGTTAGGCGCTGTTTTGATCAGTCATTTTGGTTGGGAGTCGGTCTTTTACTTTCTGTTTGGTTTTTCATGTGTGCTGTTTCTGGTCTTCTCGGTTTTTGTATCCGAATCTAGGGATCAAGCCTTGATCACGCGGAGACTCACGACACGGCAGTTGTTTGACAAGTACAAGACCTTCTTTGAAGACCGCCAATCGATTATATTCTTGTTCTCGATTAGCCTGTCCATGTCTGGAATGTATGTTTTCATCACCAGTGCATCCTTTATCTATTTGGATTTCTTCGCGGTTGATCCGTATTACTTTCCGTATTTGTTTGCCGCCAACATCATTTTGAATGTCATGTTGTCCTTCGTCAATACGCAGTTGCTCAAATACTATCGTCCGAGATACATTCTGCGTGCGGGGATGCTGTTGCAGTTGGTGGCGGGCGTGATTCTATTCGTGTCTGTCCGCCTGGACGAACCTTCGTTTTGGGGAGTGTTCGGAGGTGTCGTGCTCTTTATCGGTAGTCTGGGGTTGGTGTTTGGCAATGGCACAGCGGTCATCTTGAATCACAACCCCAAGGTGAGTTCATCTGCCAATGCTGCGATAGGGATTTCTAGGTTTGTTTTGGGGTTTCTGGTAGGTAGTGTTATCGCACTGTTCCACGCCGATGACTTGGTGCCAGTCGGTACGGCGATGTTTCTCTGTACCCTTGCGGGGAATGTGATGTACAACATCGGGATGCGCTACAAAGGGCACAGGGCAGTCAGCTGATGCTGGGTGTCATAGATCAGCGGTCTACTAGATAAGTGGCAGAGGCCAGTCTCTGTGTTTGGTCCTGTGCTCAGGAGGTAAAATGTATGAAACACGATTCCGGTTCATTCAGTTTCTTTCACAGTTCATTCTCAAAATCCTACAACTCACCCATTTCCATTATGTAATCATTGCCTGTCATTCGATGTTTGAGCTATCAAAATCAAACAAACCGAATGAAAAATTCAATTCTAACCGCACTATTTAATCTACTCTGTATTCCCATCCTTTTGGGACAGATCACGGGACAGGTACATGACACGGATGGCGAGCCATTGCCGGGCGTGAGTGTCTACATCATGGGGAGCTATGATGGCACTACCACGGATATAGAGGGCCGGTTCTCGTTTCGCACACATGAGGTAGGCGAGCAGACTTTGGTCGCTAGTTTCATCGGGTACAAGACCCACGAGGAGGTACTGACGATGGGCGAGTCACATCGCTTAGACATTCGTCTCAAAGAGGAAGTCAACCGCCTCTCAGGTGTCACCATCACGGCAGGGAGTTTTGAGGCGAGTGATGAGCAAAAGGCTACCGTACTCAAACCGCTGGATATTGCGATGACTGCTGGTGCGGGGGCGGATGTTTCGGGCGCACTCAATATGCTGCCCGGGACGACTACCAATGGGGAGACGGGACGTCTCTTTGTCCGAGGAGGTACAGCCAACGAGACGCAGGCCTTTGTCGATGGGATCTGGGTGAGCAACTTCTACACCACCACACCGAGCAACGTCCCTAGCCGGGGGCGATTCGATCCGTTTTTATTCAAAGGGACATT
The DNA here is from genome assembly GCF_002742335.1 of Reichenbachiella sp. 5M10. Classification (NCBI taxonomy): domain Bacteria; kingdom Pseudomonadati; phylum Bacteroidota; class Cytophagia; order Cytophagales; family Reichenbachiellaceae; genus Reichenbachiella; species Reichenbachiella sp. 5M10. The sequence goes on from NZ_MDGR01000007.1 coordinate 812,714, forward strand.
CTTCAGTACTGGGGGCTACTCTGCGGAGTATGGACAGGCGCTGTCTTCTGTGCTTTCACTCAATTCGCTGGATCTGGCCGATGAGACGATTACCGATATCAGTCTGATGTCGGTAGGAGGAGCTGTAGCCCATACGCAGCGTTGGGATCAGGGGTCGGTGTATGCCAAGATAGAATACATGAACCTGGACCCCTACATGAACCTCGTCAAGCAGACGTACGATTGGAAGGATGGTTTCACGTCAGCCAATGGCACGTTTATGCTTCGACAGAAGATCAACAAACAAGACATGCTGAAGGTCTATGCCAACTATGACCGCAGTGGATTTCATGCCATCATCCCCAGCATCAACAACCCCGCGGGAGACGATACCAAAGTCCAAAACGACAACACTTATCTCAATGCGACTTACAAGAAAGGTCTTGGGGATGCAGGCATGGCTTACTTTGGGGTATCCTATGGTCTATACCACCAAGATACCGACTACAATGCCATCCGGGTAGAGGGGCAAAATAAGGCAGTGCATGCCAAGAGCTACTATACCACGGACATCGGGAGTTTGTCCCTCAAAGCAGGAGGGGAGATGATCCGCGCGGACGAAAAGGAGGATACCCGATTGGCGGACAACTCAGCGTTTGATCGTGCCTATGACAATACACAACTGGCGGGGTTTGTAGAAGGGGACTATTTCCTGACACAGGCACTGACGCTGCGTGCAGGCCTTCGCTATGCGCACTATTCGGTGTTTGAGGAGGGACAGTGGTCACCACGTGTCTCGATGGCTTACAAGACAGGTGAATACTCGCAGGTCTCCGCAGCTTTTGGGCAGTTTCATCAGTTGCCGCAGCGTGACCTGATGCTCGCCGCGCAGGATTACATCTTGCCAGAGCAGGCGGATCACTACATCCTCAGCTACCAGCGTATCAAAGAAGGTTTCACCTTCCGCGGGGAGCTGTACTACAAGACCTATGAGGATTTGGTGAAGTACGATGCGGATGATATGTACAACCCGACGACCTACATCAATTCAGGGGAGGGCTATGCGCGCGGGATCGACTTATTCTTTAGGGATGCCAAAACGATCAAGAATGCAGACTACTGGATATCGTACTCCTTCATAGACAGCAAGCGGGACTACCGCAACTATCCTCAGCAAGTGCGACCGGAGTTTGCGGCGATGCACAATGTGTCGGTGGTGTACAAGCATTTCATTCCTGTGATCCGTACGCAGATTGGTGCGACGTGGGACTTCAACAGTGGTCGCCCGTACAACGACCCCAACGAGGATGAATTCAACAATCAGAAAACGAAGTACTATGCCAATTTGAGTTTCAACTTTGCCTTTTTGTACCGACCCCATGTCATCCTCTATGCATCTGCGACCAATCTGCTCGGCAGAGACAATGTCTTCGGCTATGACTATGCCGACATGCCAGATGCTAGCGGAGTGTACGATTCGCAAGCGATAGGCCAGCAGGCCAAGCGCTTCTTCTTCGTGGGCGTGTTTATCTCCCTGACCAAAGACAAGAAAACCAACCAACTAGAATATTTATAAATCAACTTAAATCTTACAAATCATGAAAAAACTATTCCTTATCGCCATGTGTTTGTTGACCTGGACTGCTCAGGCAGGAGGCAACAAACACCAAGTGACCGTAGTGGTCAAAAATATCAAAGCCAATACGGGTGAGATCAGAGCAGGCCTGTATGTCAGCGAATCGAGTTTCCTCAAACAAGGAGTCTACGTCTCTCAAAAGGTAACGGGAAACGATGAACTGACACTGGTCTTTGACCCTGTAGAAGCTGGCGTCTATGCGGTCAGCATCTACCATGACGAAAATGCCAACGGCGAACTGGACACTTGGGTGTTTGGGATCCCTGCCGAACCCTATGGTTTCTCCAATGACGCCAAGGGCTCTTATGGCCCTCCGAGTTTCGCAGATGCGCAATTCGAGGTAGCGACTGATCAAAATATTACGATCACACTTCATTAAAAACTAAAACATTCGAAATCATGAAAACGATATTCACACTATTACTCGCAATTTGTTCCCTCGCAGTATCAGCTGACAATGGAAAGTACGAAAAAGCCATGCTGGACAATATCCAGTCCATCTACACCGCAGCGTCTACAGCAGACCTAGACCGACTTACGAATACTTTTTCCCGGATAGGGGATGCCGAAAAGGACAAATGGGAGCCCTACTACTATGCGTCTTTGTCGCAGGTGTTCAAGGCATTTCGCATCAAGGATGCACAGGTGCAGGACAAGGTACTGGACGAGGCATTGGTGAGTTTGTCCAAGGCGGATGATCTCAGTGCGAACAATTCGGAGATCAAGGCCATGGAGGGATTCATCTACATGATCAAAATAGGCGTGGACCCTGGTACGAGAGGGCAGACACTGTCTCCGAAGATTTACGGCTTGTTTACCAAAGCCATGCAATTGGATCCTAACAACCCAAGGGCGGTACTGTTTATGGGGCAGATGCAAATGGGTACAGCGGAGTTTTTTGGACAGCCATTGGATCAATCCTGTCAGTTGATCATGAAGTCACTGGAGATGTTTGATACGCAAGCGTCAAGCAATCCACTCGCGCCGACCTGGGGCAGCTATGGGCTCGAAGAGTGGACCAGTAAGTGCAACGGAGCAGAATAACCTTTGTTAGCGATTGGTATTTAGACCTTAGATTTTAGACAAAAACGGGGAAGCCTGTTCGGTCTAAGGTCTAGCGTCTAGTGGTCTCAAGCCTTGATTCTTAACTCTTGATTCTTGGTACTTGTTATCTAAAGAGATTGATGATTAGATTTGTTTGATATGACGAATGAAAATGGCGGATGTGTCTCCCGCAGAGACAAATGGAAGAGACAGGTACGAATGCTTGTGGTGATTCCGATCATCGGGAGTTTGGTAATCTCCTACTTTTTTTGTCCGCAGTGCATCAGTGAGGGGGACTATGGTCAGTTTGCTCTTTCGGTATTGGTGTCGTACCTCTATTGGATCGCACTCTCGGTAGGCAACAGCTTGTTGGTAGATGGTCTGGGACGATACCTTGATTGGTTGCACAAACCTGTCGAGCGAACCATCGCCTCGTTGATCCTGATGATTCTCTATACGGTGTTTGTCGTTTTTGTGATGAACTATGTCATCGTAGCGTACTTGATGCACAAGGACTTTTGGGAGATGCTGTACGGTGGACACCTCAAGGGAAGCATCATTACGACGGTTTCTATTGCCTTGTTTATCTCGATGTTCTTTCATGCGCGTGGTTTTTTCGTGTCGTGGCGAGATGCAGCGGTGCAAAACGAGAAACTGAATACGGAAAACGCTACCTCCAAACTAGAAACCCTCAAGAGCCAGGTCAATCCGCACTTCCTGTTCAACAGTCTCAATGCCCTGACTTCATTGGTCTACGATGACCAGCAAAAGGCGGTGGACTTCATCCATAAGCTGTCGGATGTCTACCGCTATGTACTCCAAAGCCAAAATCAGGAATTGGTGCCGCTCTCGGACGAACTGGCGTTCACCCAGTCGTTTGTCTATCTCAACGAGATCCGCTTTGGGAAGAACTTTGCCGTGACCATTACCGGTATGGATCAAATGGCTGGCCAAGATCATGTGCCTCCTCTGGCGCTACAGATGCTTGTAGAGAACTGTATCAAGCACAACGAGATCTCCAAAGAAAGACCCTTGTCGATACAGATAGACTATCGCTCAGACTCTGTCCTCGTGTCCAATAACCTGAACCCGATACAGCAAGAAAAGCCCGATTCGACGGGACTAGGACTAAAAAACATCACTTCGCGCTACAGCTATCTCAGCGACCGTGAAGTCAAAGTCACGACCGATCAAAGCCAGTTCACCGTCGAGGTACCCATCATCAAACTAGAGACCTCATGAATGTACTCATCGTAGAAGACGAGGGGATCGCTGCGGACCGTTTGGCGAGACTGCTCGGAGAGCTCCAGCCCGACCTCAGGGTATTGGACGTGCTGGATACCGTCAAGTCTGCTGTGGCTTGGTTGCGATCCAACCAGAGCCCTGATTTACTGTTCTTTGATATTCATCTGGCTGATGGGTCTAGCTTCGAGATCTTCGAACAGGTGAGTGTTGATTGCCCGGTGATTTTCACCACTGCCTATGACCAGTATGCCATCAAGGCCTTTGAGGTCAACAGCATCGACTATCTGCTCAAGCCCATTGTCTTGGAGAAACTGGAGCGGGCCCTGGACAAGTTTGAGCACCTCAGCAAAGCCGCCAATCCGATGATCGATGTGTCACAGCTCCAGCAGATGCTGGGAGCACCAGCCAAGTCCTACAAGGAGCGCTTTGTCGTCAAGGTCGGAGAGCACATCAAGACGATCCCGACGGATGCCATCGCCTGCCTCTACAGTGAGGAGGGGAGTACCTATTTGCAGCACGAGGAGGGGAAAAAATTCATCATTGACTTCACACTGGATCAACTGACCGAGCTACTTGATCCAAGTGTTTTCTTTCGAGTCAATCGCAAATTCATCGTACAGATGAAAGCCATTCGAGACATCGTCTCCTACTCGAACAGTCGGCTCAAGATCGTCTTGCCTCACTGGGATGACAATGAACTCATCGTGTCTCGCGAGCGCGTCGCAGCATTCAAAGCATGGCTGGATGGCTAAGCGAAAGTATGCCCAAAAGCAGGAATATACTCCTAAACGAATGCTCCCCAGCCAACCAAAAATTCTTTAGATTTGGATAAAGCATAGCGGGTATAGAGCGTATGGTGTACCCAACTGTGCGGGGTTTCATGATCACATCTAATCAAACGTAGAATGGTAGAATTATCTTTAGAGTACTGGAATAAACTTTCAAGTCAATTCATCCTAATGTCAGTGTTCCTCGGTGGCTTTTCGATAGCCTTGACGGCAAACTTGCTGATAAGTGAATCGAAAACTAGGCTTTCCAATATCATTTTAAAGCTGGCTACAACATCTTCTGGTGGATTTCTCACTACAGTATTTGCCATGACCAACATCCTAATGGCTACTACCGAGGGCTACCCTAGTGTAGTCACCCAAAGTGGACTGAATACACCAAGAATAATTGGCTTTTTGGGATATTTAGTTGGGGTTTTTTCACTGTTGACGATTATAGGATTGTCGGGCTGGACCAAGTCTAAAGGAACGGGGATTTTCACGACTGTAGTTAGTGTGATTACATTGATTCTCTTTTTTATTTCTGCAATTTCATGAAGAGCGAAGGCCCGCTAGAAAGAGCTTGTGACTCGTGTGTCTCCACCGATGAAAATATAATACAGCGTATCATTTACCATATCAATTGGAAGATAAGTTTCAGTTTAGAATAGATAAACGGAGGCATAAAGGCATGCTGGATGTTCGCTTCAGCGGTACTTTTTCTGAATCAGTCGTGAAATCATCGGAAAGATCAAATCCATTGGAGACGTTGATCCGTATGTAGAGGATCTGCTCCCGGTCGTCTGGTCAGATGAAGGAGACCAAGCACCTATCGTCGTATTGCGCGCGGGTTGGGGAATTAAAAGTACGGAGGGAGGGTTATGGATGAGTAAGGTTTAAAAGTAAAGACATGAAGGTATTAGTTTTTTTATCAATAATTATCGGTGCAATTTTGCCGAATAAACAATTAGAAGCCAAAGAAATGGATGTAGCAACGTTTGGGAATGGATGTTTCTGGTGTACAGAAGCTATTTTTCAGGATTTGAAGGGAGTGAGTAAAGTGGAGTCGGGCTACTCTGGCGGACAGACGCTAGACCCTACTTACAAAGAAGTATGTACGGGTACGACTGGCCATGCGGAGGTGCTGCAGATCACTTATGATCCAGCAGTGATTTCGTTCGACGAGTTGCTAGAGGTGTTTTGGAAGACGCATGACCCCACGACGCTCAATCGCCAAGGCAATGATGTCGGGACCCAGTACCGTTCGGTGGTGTTCTATCACAATGACGAACAAAAGGTATTGGCTGAGAAGTACAAGAAGGAACTCAACGCCTCTGGCGCGTTCAACGACCCGATCGTGACAGAGATCACGGCTTTTGACAAGTTCTACGTAGCAGAGGACTACCACCAGAACTATTACAACCTTAACGGCTCACAGCCCTATTGCAACTTCGTGATCAAGCCAAAAGTGGAGAAGTTTAGAAAGGTATTCAAGGACAAACTCAAAGACTAAGTGAAGAAAGTAAAGATGATCTGGGACATGCGTGGGGGAGATGCCAAAGGGATGGCAGAGCACCACGCCATCCATCTCAAAGAGTATGCAGCCAAGTGGAACATGACGCTACACGAAGCAGGGACAGAAGTCGTCAATGATGCCTATGTAGTGGCCTACATGATCATCGACGAGAGCGACATGATCACCGTGAGAGACAACCTGAGACCGCATCGCGCGGAGTATGCGGAGTAGAGCAATTGAAAGTAAAAAGGGTGGCGATGAAATTCAAATAAGGTATGAGTGGATTCGTTCGTGTTTTGTATGAAAGCGAATTCACTCGTTGTTCAAAATTCTATAGTTCAAAACCTGTCTGAAACGGTAGACAGGTTGGGTATTGTTCTGTACGAAAGACTATCGGTATAAGTCTGTGATTTAATATTGGAATGCTGACTATCGAACACCCAATGTCGAATGTTGAAATCTGATCTGGACTGTCTGGTATAGGAGGTCTTGTTCGATCCTGATTTGACCTATGTCTTAGTGAGACAATGCGCTGCTGCTTTAAGATTCTTTTTCCGTCAAAGATTCGTTCTTTTCTACTATTTTCGAGGTGACAACAAACCCGAGATTAACAGAGATCAATGTCTGAGAATAGAATTACATTTCTGATCCAGTGCGAGGATAGCAAAGGGATCATCGCCAAGGTCACTACATTTTTTTACGACGAGGGATTCAACATCCTAACCTGTCAGCAGTTCACGGACAACATCGAGGATGCGTATTTCATGCGGGTGAGTCTGGATGCCAAAGACCTAGTGATGTCCAGAGAAGAGCTCTCCGAGAAGTTTCGCCAGATCGCCGAGCCCTTGAAGTTGGACTGGAGGGTGTATTACTCTGTAGACAAGGCCAACGTAGCGATTTTAGCTTCTAAGACCAGCCATTGCTTGTTTGACCTACTGGAAAAACACAGCGAGGGCAAACTGCATTGCAACATCCCCCTCATCATCAGCAACCACGAGACGGTCAAGTACGTGGCGGATCAATTCAATATTCCTTTTCATCATTTGCCTGTCACAGCAGACAACTGGGTGATGCAGCAGGAAGAGATGAAAAAACTGCTCAAGGCACACAACACAGAGTTGGTGGTGATGGCGCGTTTCATGCGCATCTTGTCCTCTGACTTTATCAATTCATTCAAAGAGAAAATCATCAACATCCATCATGCTTTTTTGCCGGCTTTCCAAGGAGCGAATCCTTATCGCCGTGCCTACGAGCGAGGCGTGAAGATGATCGGAGCGACGGCTCACTACGCGACAGATGACCTAGACGAAGGCCCCATCATCGAGCAGGATGTAGAGCGTGTCTCTCATGCCAGTTCGCCCGCAGGGTTGACGCAGATTGGCTCGGAGATCGAACGAAAAGTGCTCTCCAAGGCCGTGAAGTTCCACCTAGACCACCGCATCATCGTGACGGGCAACCGTACCATCGTCTTTCCAGAGACGGAGGGGTAATTCAATCATGCTCATAATACCAACTAACCCTTATGCACCGACTGACTGTGCTGCTGTTGCTCCTGTGGAGCAGTGCAGCGATTGCTCAAGACCAACTCCCAGCTATGACCGAAAAAGCCTGGCGAGTTAATTTCATCAACCCTGGTGTCGAACTGGAAATCCCAACGGGTCAGCGTTCGACGCTTTCCTATGGGGTGGGAGTAGGGTATATCCCTGCGATCAAAGGGGTGACCTACGGTGGCCCATACGGGGAGCTACTCTATGATATTGCCCCTTTCTTTGATACGCAGTACAAGTTCTTTTATTCGCTCAACCGTCGGTATACCAACGGCAAATCGATTCGTGGCAATTCTGCCAATTACATATCGGGACGCTTGCTGATGGTAGGCAATTCTCTCGAATCCAATTTTTACAGGTATACCAATCTGTACTTTGGCTTGGGGCCGACATGGGGGATCCAACGGAGCATCGGCAAGGTGCATGTTCTCTTTGATGTGGGGCCACAGTTTGTCATTGATACCGAGGGCAATAGCGGTTGGTTTCCGCTGATGCTACAGCTCAACATAGGTCTAAATCTTCGGCAATGAGTCGTGTCCTAGCAGTAGTCCTATCAACAGTGCTTTTGGGGAGCTGTACGGTGGCCAAAGTGTCGAAAATCACTGGCTGGACTCATTTGGTGGAGTATGAGGATATTTTGGTCGCTGAAATCGAACCTGTTGACGAGTGGACTTCTTGGCAGCTGTATGAGCGTGTGGAGGAGGGACTGAAGGAGGATTTTGGAACGCTGAGTTATCTGCCACAGGTGGAGTATGACCTGAAAGCTCAGGGTGTGACAACTGAGGAGCTTGCACAGATCGGCTATGACGTGGCGGTCAGTGAGCGAGTGGCAGAGATTCTAGGGGTGACGTATTTTTTGCGCATCACCTACGAGTCGGGAGCGTATCAGTTGCTACGAGACACAGATGTACCCAACGAAGGTACCTACGTGACTTTTCGAATCGATGCAGTAGATCTAAAGGATTTGACTGTTTCTTCTTCGTTTTACAGCACGGCACAGCATATACCATTGCCTTTGGGACGAGACATGTTTCTCGATGTGACCTCCGTCAATGCCTTGATGTACAAAGCCATTCGGCGTGCCTGTCGACAAATACGAAAGGAAAAAGTACACCGCGATTCCAAATGGTCGATAGAATGATAAGGAGCTACAGCGAGAACTTTTTCAGTTCGAGATGACATCTTTCGTTTTCCAAAGCGTCCTCATGTGTGGCATCCATGATAGAAGCAGAGACCTCCTTGATTTTGTTTCTAAAGTCCTTTTTGAGCTCTTTGCGTTTGATAGCCTCCATGAATAAACGGACTTCTTCGTGTGATTCTAAGATCAGTTCTGGGACTTGTGTAGGTTTGTCATCGTCTCCTTTGGCCACCATGGTGACGTAGGAGTTGTTGGTTTTTTTGACGGAGCCTTCCTTGACGTTTTCGGCGATCACGTTGATGCCAACGACGAGCGATGAGTTGCCTACATGAACTACAGAAGCCTTGAGATGTACGAGATCACCGACCTCTACAGGTTCCAAAAAGTCGACATTGTCTACCGATACCGTGACGCAATAGTTGCCGGCATGCTTGCTGGCACAGGCGTAGGCGACTTTGTCAATCAAAGAGAGCAAAATCCCTCCGTGGATTTTTCCTCCAAAATTGGCATAAGAAGGAATCATCAATTCGGTGATTGTGGTCTTCGAAAAACTGACGGTCTTGGCTTTTGGTATACTCATGATTATTGCTTTGTATTCACTAGAAGTAGCGAAAATAAGCACATTAGACCGCTAGCGGAACATTCACCAACCATTTTTTGATTTAATCCCCAAACAAGTAGAGATTTGCAGATGTCAAATCCCAAGGTGCTTCTTATTACCCCTCCTTTCACCCAGCTCAATACACCCTATCCAGGCACCTGCTATCTCAAAGGCTATCTCAATACCTTGGGAGTCGCATCGTATCAGGTTGATCTTGGGATCGAGGTGATACAGCGCTTGTTTAGCCGTGCAGGACTGATGGATTTGTTTGCGGTGCAGGCCGAAGGTCATCTCAGCCCCAATGCCCAACGTATCTTCCATCTGCGAGAAGACTACATCGCGACTGTGGATGCGGTGATTCGGTTTTTGCAACACAAGAACCCCACGCTGGCCTATTCGATTGCTGAACGGGAGTTTTTGCCAGAAGCGAGTCGTTTTGATCAGTTGACGGATCTAGAGTGGGCGTTTGGGAGTCTCGGTGTACAAGACAAAGCACGACACTTGGCGACTCTGTATCTAGAGGACTTGGCGGACTATATCAAGGAGGCGGTTGACCCCCATTTTGGATTCAGTAGATATGCCGAGCGATTGGGAATGTCAGCCTCGTCTTTCGACGAAATGAATGAGGCGCTACAAGCACCGCTTTCGCATATTGATGAGATCCTGCTCAGCGTACTCGAAGAAATCATCACGAAGCAACAACCCAATATGCTGTGCCTCTCGGTGCCTTTTCCTGGCAACCTCTATGGAGCGTTTCGCTGTGGCCAATATATCAAAGCAAAGTATCCTCACATGGCTGTCGTGATGGGTGGGGGATACCCCAATACCGAACTGCGATCTATCTCTGATTCACGGGTTTTTCGCTACATCGATTACATCACATTGGACGATGGTGAGCGACCGATTCAGCACCTTTTGGAGCATGTGTTTGGAGACAGAGTATTGGAAAACCTCAAACGAACCTTTGCTTTGGTGGAGGGAGTGGTGGTCTATCTCGATGGGTCAAAGGATCGTGATGTGCCATTTTCGCAGACTGGGACACCAGATTATGAGGATCTGGCTTTGGACCGTTATCTGTCTGTACTCGAAGTAGCCAATCCCATGCATCGACTCTGGAGTGATGGTCGCTGGAACAAGCTGACCATGGCACATGGGTGCTATTGGAAGAAATGTAGCTTCTGTGATATATCACTTGATTATATCAAAAATTATGAGCCAGTCAGTGCCACTATTCTATGCAACCGGATGGAGGAGCAAATGGCACAGACAGGCGAAACGGGCTTTCACTTCGTCGATGAGGCAGCTCCCCCTGCGCTGATGCGGGAGTTGGCACTCGAGATACTGCGCAGAAAACTCGTGGTGACCTGGTGGACGAACATTCGCTTTGAGAGCCGTTTTAGCCCTGACCTCTGTCGATTGCTCAAGGCGTCGGGGTGCATCGCAGTATCGGGTGGGCTCGAGGTAGCCTCTGATCGCCTGTTGGAGAAAATGAAGAAAGGGGTCACGGTTGAGCAAGTTGCTCAGGTTACTCAGAATTTCACAGAGTCGGGCATCATGGTGCATGCTTATTTGATGTATGGATTTCCGACACAGACAGACCAGGAGACGATCGATTCATTGGAGATGGTGCGGCAGTTGTTTATGCATGGAGTGATTCAATCGGGGTTTTGGCACCAGTTTGCGATGACCGCTCATGCACCTGCAGGACTAGAGCCTGAGTCTTTTGGGGTGGAGCGTGTGGGGCCGGTATTCGAGGGGTTTGCAAACAACGACTTGCAGCATCTGGATGCTTCGGGAGCGGATCATATCCGCTACAGCGAGGGGCTGAAAAAGTCGCTGTTCAACTACATGCATGGCTTGTGCTTTGACTATACCCTACAGGAGTGGTTTGATTTTAACGTGCCCGAGACAAGTATCCCTAGTCATTTCATCGAGCAGGCTTTGGCCACCAACGAGGGCACATACATCAATGACTCGTCGCGCTTGGTATGGTTGGGCGCAGTACCAACCTTGAGCTATTATGAAAAGCGAAAAAAAGGGAAGGTCACACAGCGAGTACGGTTATCGGTGGAGATGAAATCCTATGTGGTAGAGGTGACGGCTCCTCTAGAGGAAGGCGAGTGGTTGCGCAATCGCTTGGCTGAGATGGCGATTTCAGCTAAGGAGAAGACGATTTTTTCCGCCTTGCGAACGAGCTACGAGGAGGAGTTTGGGCAGCCTGTCGAGCGGCTCTTTCAGAGTCAGGCCTGGAACGACCTGCGCAACGCAGGTTTATTGATCGTATGAGGAGGATGTTTTTCTGATTAGTGAAATTATGAGCAACTTTATAACCATGAAATCGAGACTGAATATAGTAGTGCTGGCTGTCGTATGGATGGCGTGTATGTATGGATGTGGGTCGGCCCAAAAGTTATATGAGCAAGGAGACTACTACCAAGCGGTGCTCAAATCTGCAGACAAGCTGCGTAAAAACCCAGATCATGCCAAGACCCAAGATGCGCTGAGACGTGCCTATCCTATGGCTGTGGAGGCGTTGCTGTCTCAAGTGGACCGAGCCAAGGTTGCCAATCCACAGTTTCAAAATACAGAAGAGGTTTACCTATACGAGAAGCTCAACAGGATGTATGATGAGATCAAGCGATCTCCAGGTGCTTTGCGCGTGATACCAGAGCCGATGAGTTATCATCAGCAGTTGGCAGACGCTAAGCTTGGAGCAGCTGAGGAGCAATATACAGAAGGGATGAGAGAGCTCTCCTACGGGCAGCGATCCCATGCCAAAATAGCCTACGGGTATTTTCAGATGGCCAACAAGTACGTGCCGGGTTACAGGGATGTGGTACGTAGAATCGAAGAAGCCTACAACATGTCTATATTGACGGTGTTGTATGTATTGCAACCGGTGCAGTCAGAGGCGTATCAGCTCAGTGGTGATTTCTTTTACGACCAAGTGGTCAAAGTTTTTCGACAGATCGAAAGCAACGAATTTATACGGTTTTATAATGCAACAGAGGCAGAGCGGGTCAATTTGGGGCAGCCGCATCATCTGTTGAAAGTCAATTTTGTGGATTTTCGAGTGGGTGATACACACACTCTGGAGCGTGTAGAGCAGGTCCAGCGCGACAGTGTGATCGTAGGTTCGGTCACGCTTGATGATGGCACCACCAAGGATGTGTACAATACCGTGTCAGCCAAACTGTCTATCCGTCGTATGGAGGTCAGGTCCAGCGGGAGGTTGCGACTCGAAGTACAGGATGAGTATACGAATGTGACACTGGACAAGGAGGATTTCAACGGGGAGTTTGTATGGTACAACGAGTGGGGGAGTTTCAACGGGGACGAGCGAGCACTTAGCCAGGAGCAGTTGAACATCTGCAACCACAAGATGATCATGCCCCCACCGGCTCAGGATCTCTTTGTAGAGTTTACCAAACCGATCTACGATCAGTTACGTACTCGCCTCGTGCGCTTCTATGATGACTACTGACGGGAGTCTTCTCTGATTATTTCTTTATAGAGTCTCTCTGTGAGGTCCTCGTGATTCATTTGGTAGGCGATCTGCTCTGCCTTTTTCTTGTAATTTGGATTGGAGAGGAGTTCGATGAGTTTGGGCTCCAGGTTTTGGATTGATAAGTTGTTGATTTTGATGCCGAGTGGGCCTGCACCAAGCTGATGCACTATTTTGTTCCAAAGGAACTGGTCAATGATATGAGGTACGATCATGCTGGCACAGCCGTGTTTGAGTGCCATATGTGTCGTGCCAGATCCTCCATGATGCACGATGGCGTAGACCTGACCGAATATCCAGTCGTAGGGGATGTCGTGTACGAAGTGGATGAAGTCTGTGTTGTATCTAGTGGGCTCTGCCAGTCCGCCTGCGGCGGTGTTGATGATGGCGGGGATGCGGTTGCGCTCGAGGATATCCAGTATGATTTGGGTTTTTTCGACAGGTTGAGGGTTGGTCATGCTTCCAAAAGTCACAAACAGCAATTTGCCGTGTCGCTGAATAAACTTCGTGAGTTCGCTGCTAGGCGTCCAGTCGACGGTTTTGTCTCGCTCGTGGTAGCCGAGTATTTGTAGGTTTTGCTTCCAATCTTTGGGCCTAGGAAAAAGAGTCGGGGAGAGGGTGTAGATGACTTTGTGCTCATTGAGAGCTTGCTTGATTTGGCGTTTGGATACATCGGTGATCTGCAGTGTTTTGAGTGCAGTGACTATGGTTTTGATCAGTCCCCAATCGGCCAGTCGGTAGGTCAGTTTGTTGAAGAAGGAGCCGTAGTTGCTGTGAAACGCTAGGTGAGTATGGCCTTTGACGTAGTGAAGGTATGGGACAGGGCTGATCATGATCGATTGGCCAGGATGCTGTGTCTCCCATATGACTGGGTAGATGACTTTGCCGCTGTGGACGATTCGGTCTGGTTCTTCGTTATGGATCAGCTCATGTTGTTTTCGGATCATAGCTTTGTTGATTCTCATCTGATGCTTGGCGAGTTTGGCGTAGGAGATGATTTTTTTCCATGTCGAGCTGCTACCCCCGAGGGCGGTTTTGCCTAGTTCGCTTTGGAGCATTTTCATGAACTCTGGACCTAAGGATTCGAAACGAGCACCTGGATGATCTACAAGTGTTTTGAACTGCTCTGGAAACAGGTAAATGACCTCATGCCCTTTTTGTTGTAGCAATTTGCCAATAGCAAGAAAAGGTTCCATGTCGCCACGCGTACCGATAGAGGAAAGGAGGATTTTCATAGGGGTGGATTATTTAATTGAATAGAAATGTAGCTTCTCAAAGCTACATTTCTTTCTCCTAATGAAATATCCAATAGAGAAAAAAGGACTAGTTAGCGATCTTGAGCAGTACGAAGAACTGTAGATAACTATTGTAGAGGTCTTTGCGGTTTAGAATCGCATCGTATTGGGAGACAGTGGTGAAGGATCGGTTGTAGCGAACCCCCAAATCTAGGAAGTAAAGGACCGATACACTCGCGCCTATTGTCCCAGAGACTTCAAATCGTTGATCATAGGTATTCAAAAGGTTTTGACTGGTGGAGTCGGTGGCATAGTTGGTGGCCCCTAACAGGTAACCAAATTCTGGCCCCACACTGATTTTGAGCCAGTCCAGAGGGTAGATATCAAGAAGGAGCGCTCCGGTGGCATAGTTGAACTTGTAGTCGAGAGTATCCTGGTTTACCTTGGTGCCTTTGCGTGTGTAGCCCAGTTCAGTAGAGAATCCGATGTAGTCAAATTGCTCTGCAAATACGCCACTGATGCTAAAGGCAGGACGTGTCGATAGACTAGGACTGGGATCATCCGACGAATGGAGTGAGGATAGGTTGTAACCTCCCTTGATGGCGAAATAGGAGTTTTGTGCTAAGCTGCCAAAGCCGATAAGGAGCAGCGGAAGGAATAGAAGTAGCTTCAGCTTCATTTGATGATATGCTAACGGTCAATAATAATATTTGTCTTCAATACCTAGATAATATTTGTCGGTCTTATCCAGTGAGGCAATATTACAGTATAGCAAGCGAAGTGGGGAAGATTATATGGTGTTTTATGCTTTGCTCCATATTAAATTGGTGTGAACGGAAAGTGAATTTTTGAATGGAAGAGTGTTGCTCTTGCTCACAAATGACGGGAGCAACAATATGAGCCTGATTTATACAATGAAATGAATTCAGTAGTCTTTGAAGAAAAATCGGAAAACACCTAGTTATACAAGGTGGGGGAGGGTTTGCTTTTGTTCATTTCTCTCATGACAATGGAAAATAAAAAAGCCCTTCTGGTCTCCCAGAAAGGCTTTTGTCTATTCTCTCAATACTAGACTCTAATGTCTAGTACCTAGGGTTTACTTTTTGTCGTCTACTTCTTCGAATTCTACGTCAGAGACATCAGAATCAGCGTTAGCATCTGCGCCAGCATCAGGGCCTGGTTGTGCACCGGCAGCACCTGCTGCACCACCTTGCGTATCCTGATACATCTCCTGAGAAGCTCCCTGCCATGCGGCGTTGATTTCCTCTAGGGCTGTATCGATGGCTGCTAGATCGCCACTTTTATGCGCTTCTTTGAGCTTTTCGAGTGCTGTGTTGATTTTGGTTTTGTTGTCATCAGACAGCTTGTCGCCAAATTCTTTCAACTGCTTCTCAGTTTGGAAGATCATCGAATCGGCAGCATTTACTTTTTCGATTTTCTCTTTTTCTGCTTTGTCAGACTCAGCGTTTGCTTCAGCCTCTTGTCTCATCTTTTCGATTTCTTCTTCTGTCAATCCAGACGAAGCCTCGATACGGATGCTTTGCTCTTTGTTAGATCCTTTGTCTTTAGAAGTCACGTGCATGATCCCGTTGGCATCTATGTCGAAGGTTACTTCGATTTGTGGGATGCCTCTTTGTGCTGGAG
Organism: Reichenbachiella sp. 5M10; assembly: GCF_002742335.1. NCBI lineage: Bacteria > Pseudomonadati > Bacteroidota > Cytophagia > Cytophagales > Reichenbachiellaceae > Reichenbachiella > Reichenbachiella sp. 5M10. Next base: position 828,571 of record NZ_MDGR01000007.1, read on the forward strand.
GAATACCGTCCAAGTGGAATCTACCTAGGCTTCTGTTGTCTTTGGCCATTGGACGCTCCCCTTGTAGTACGTGGATTTCCACAGATGGCTGGTTGTCAGCTGCTGTAGAGAATACCTCGGACTTTTTGGTAGGGATTGTCGTGTTTGCCTCGATCAATTTGGTGAATACACCGCCCATGGTTTCGATACCTAGAGACAATGGCGTCACATCGAGTAGCAATACATCTTTGACCTCACCTGTCAAGACACCACCTTGGATCGCAGCACCGATGGCTACTACTTCGTCAGGGTTTACACCTTTAGATGGCTTTTTGCCAAAGAATTTTTCTACTTCCTCCTGGATGATCGGAATACGAGTCGATCCACCGACCAAGATCACTTCGTCGATATCAGAGAGAGAGAGGCCAGAGTCTTTCAACGCTTGTTTGACAGGCTCCATTGATCTTTTGACCAAAGAGTCAGCCAACTGCTCGAACTTCGATCTTGTCAAAGTTCTCACCAAGTGCTTCGGCACACCGTCTACGGGCATGATGTATGGCAAGTTGATCTCCGTAGAGTTGCCGCTTGACAATTCGATTTTAGCTTTTTCAGCAGCTTCTTTCAGACGCTGTAGGGCCATTGGATCTTTTTTCAAGTCCAGACCTTCGTCGTTTTTGAACTCAGCAGCCAACCAGTCGATGATCACTGTATCAAAGTTGTCTCCACCGAGGTGTACGTCACCGTTGGTAGACTTCACTTCGAATACTCCGTCACCGAGCTCTAGGATAGAGATATCGAATGTACCCCCTCCAAGGTCAAACACTGCGATTTTCATGTCAGCGTTTTTCTTGTCGAGACCATAAGCCAATGCCGCAGCAGTAGGCTCGTTGATGATTCTCTTGACGTCTAGACCAGCGATAGCGCCAGCTTCTTTGGTTGCTTGACGCTCTGCGTCGTTGAAGTAAGCAGGTACGGTGATCACCGCCTCTTTCACTTCAGTGCCCAAGTAATCTTCGGCAGTAGACTTCATTTTCTGAAGGATCACTGCAGATAGCTCTTGAGCGGTATATTTTCTGTCACCGATCGCTACTCTGATCGTGTCATTGTTGCCACTTTCTAGTTTGTAAGATACCGTTTTGGCTTCCTCAGAGATTTCACCAAACTTCTTACCCATGAATCTTTTGACTGAGCTGATGGTGTTCTCAGGGTTTGTGATGGCCTGTCTTTTGGCAGGATCACCTACTTTTCTTTCGCCTTTTCCACCGTCCAAAAATGCAACGATAGAAGGAGTTGTTCTCTTTCCTTCACTGTTAGGGATGACAACTGGCTCGTTACCTTCCATTACAGCGACACAAGAGTTGGTAGTTCCTAAATCGATTCCGATTATTTTTCCCATGATCTAATTTTAATTTATCGCTTCTAAATTCTTTTTCTAATTGATACTCTGCTTTTAACAACAGCTGTGCCAATTCAAGTTTGACTGACAGAAGTGACACATTGTCATAAATGTGACCCAAGAAATAAGAAGATGTCTGCCGAATTGTAAACTTAGGTGGCTGAAAAGTGTGACAACATGTGAGTCACCGATAAAGAAATCTCGAAACAGGAAAAATTGCAGTATATACTTTTAGTGTATTTGAATAAAGAACATCGACATGAAAAACTTATCACTCAAACTGAACGAAAGTATATTTTTGGAGACCGAGGAGATTCTTTCCCAAATCAATAAGAAAAGAAACAAGTACATCAACGAGGTCCTAAAGTTTTACAATCAGTTCCAAAAACGCCGATTGATGCGGCAGGATTTGCAGGCGGTATATGCGAGCTCTGCTGAGGTGTTGCGCGAGTTAGAGGGTTGGAGAATGATGGTTTCTTGTTGGGTTGAGGATGTCGAGACGTTTCAATTTGAAAGTAGTGCTGGACTTAGATTGGTGACCTGTCCAGCACGATTAAGCTATTCGTTGTTGTTCAAACCTCCCAATATTGAGTTGATCAATGAGAGTATTAAGCTGAATAAAAAGGACCACCAAAAGCCATCTACCGTGAACCCAGGTACAAGCGCACTGACGAGCATGATCATGAGTGTATTGATGACGAGCAGGAAGAGCCCTAGTGTCAGAATCGTGACAGGAATGGTCAAAATCACCAAAATTGGTTTGAAAAGGATGTTGACGACAGCTAGCACGCCAGCTACCACGAGTGCAGTCCAAAAACCATCGACATGGGCGCCAGGCAAGATGTAGGCACATATCAGTACGGCAATTGCTGAGAGTATTAGTCGAATCAAAGTATTGAGCATAGGTTTGTGTGTCTTGTTAGTAGGGGCAAAATAAGGATTATAATACAATCATTAGAGGCTTTCGGCTAAGAATTTGATTCGTGAATGATCAAATTGTAGGTAGTTGTCAACATCCTTTCACAACTAAAAAATGCCATACTATCTTTGCGCCTCATTTTGAAGTGAATCCATGACAATACAGGAAGAAATAAAGAAGAGACGGACATTTGGTATCATCAGTCACCCTGATGCAGGCAAGACTACCTTGACGGAAAAGCTATTGCTCTTTGGGGGAGCGATCAAAACAGCAGGGGCTGTCAAGTCCAACAAGATTGATCGACATGCTACTTCAGATTTTATGGAGATAGAGAAACAGAGAGGGATTTCTGTAGCGACTTCTGTGATGGGGTTTGAGTACAAGGGCCGAAAGATCAATCTGCTAGATACACCCGGTCACCAGGATTTTGCGGAGGACACCTATCGTACGCTTACCGCGGTGGATAGTGTGGTACTCGTCGTGGATTGTGTCAAGGGAGTTGAAATCCAGACAGAGAAACTTATGGAAGTTTGCCGTATGCGAAACACGCCTGTCATGGTGTTTATCAATAAATTGGACCGTGAGGGGCAGGATCCTTATGATCTCCTAGATGAGATCGAAGAAAAACTAAATATCAAGGTGAGGCCACTCAGTTGGCCGATCAGTATGGGTAAGACCTTCAAAGGGGTCTACAGTTTGTATGAGAAGAAACTAAAATTATTTACGGCAAGTAAGCAAAAACTCGATACGGAGAATGACATCAGTATCACAGATATCAATGACCCTAAATTGGATGAATTGATCGGGGAGAACTATGCCAAGACGCTACGTGAGGATGTGGAGTTGGTAGATGGTGGGTATCCAGAGTTTGAAATCGATACTTACCGTAGTGGTGAGGTTGCCCCTGTGTTCTTTGGCAGTGCGGTCAATAATTTTGGGGTACAAGAACTTTTGGATTGCTTCATCGATATCGCACCCAACCCGATGAAACGGGAAACAGACGAGCGTGTGATTGAGCCAGAGGAGTCGAAGTTTTCAGGGTTTATCTTTAAGATTCACGCCAACATGGATCCCAAGCACAGAAACCGTATTGCGTTTGTACGGGTATGTGCGGGGACTTTTCAGCGAGGCAGTACTTATTATCATACGCGGTTGGACAAGAAGTTTAGGTTCTCGAATGCGACGGCCTTTATGGCGCAGAGCAAGGAAATCATCGATGAGGCATGGCCTGGTGATATCGTCGGGCTCTACGATACTGGCAACCTCAAGATAGGTGATACACTGAGCGAAGGAGAAAAGGGGATGTATAAGGGAATACCGAGTTTCTCTCCAGAGATATTCAGAGAGGTGATCAATACCGATGCGATGAAGACCAAGCAGCTGGAAAAGGGCTTGAATCAGCTCATGGATGAGGGAGTAGCACAGCTGTTTACCTACGAGATGGGGTCTAGAAAAGCCGTCGGTACGGTCGGGGCTTTGCAGTTTGAGGTGATTCAGCATAGGTTGCTACATGAGTATGGAGCATCTTGCCGGTTTGCTCCGATGAATCTCTTCAAGGCGTGTTGGTTTACAAGTAAAGACAAGAAAAAATTGGATGAGTTCATCAAGTCAAAGTATAGGCATGTGGCCAAGGACAAAGACGGTAAATTGGTGTTCATGGCCGAGTCCAAAGCGTGGTTGCAAATGGTGCAGGACAATTTTCCAGACATTGAGTTTCACTTTACAAGTGAGTTTTAAAAGAATCGTTTGTTCATAGATTAACTTACAGCCATGCGACAGCCATTTATTTCCGTATATGAGGACAATCATTTATTGATTGTAGATAAGAAACCCGGTATACTCGTGCAGGGGGACAAGACAGGCGATAAGCCCCTCTTGGATCATTGCAAGGATTACATCAAAGAGAAATACAACAAACCCGGAGCGGTGTTTTTGGGTACGGTGCACAGATTGGATCGCCCGGTTAGTGGTTTGGTGGTGTTTGCTCGTACTTCCAAGAGTTTGGAACGGATGAATAAACTTTTCAAAGACAGGAAAATCAAGAAGGTTTATTGGGCAGTAGTCAAAAATAGACCTCCGAAGAAAGAAGATAAACTGGTGCATTGGCTCAAAAAGGATTCGTCGAAAAACAAGACGGAAGCATTTGACAAAGAGGTAGATGGGGCGCAGCGTGCCGAACTCAAGTACAAGGTACTCGGCAATCTCAACGATCATTATCTGCTTGAAGTGCAGCCAACGACAGGTAGACCGCATCAGATTAGGGTGCAGTTGGCAAGTATGGGGTGTCCGATTCGTGGAGATGTCAAGTATGGTTTTGTGAGACCCAATCCAGAAGGGAGTATCAACCTACATGCAAGGTCATTGGACTTTATTCATCCTGTGAGCAAAGAGCCTGTCAAGGTTTTTGCAGGAGTGCCAGTTAATGATTTTTGGGAGCAGTTTCTCGTTTTGGACAAGAAGTCCCCTAAAATCAAGAGCAAGGACAAGTATATGGATAAACTGCAGTAAATGGATTTTTTGGATAAGTTGCAAGCGAGGTGGAAGCTGAAAAATGTTTGGCAAGTAGTAGCGGTACTTCTAGTTTTTGCTTGTACGGGGTTTTCTGTGATGTTTTTGAGAAAACCCATTATGGGCATGATCACGGATACAGACCAATATGAGTTTCTGTTTACTATTTTTTACTACATTTTTATCCTTCCTGTTTACTTGGGTATCCTTCTTTTTTATGGTTTTTTGTTTGGCCAATTTGCGTTTTTTTGGGGCTTTGTCAAAAGGACGTGGTACCGGATGACCCGTCAAAAATCAAAACTCGATGCGCAGTAAAACCGAGGCAATCGCTCGGATCAATGAATTGGCATCTGCGCGTACTCCATTCTTGTTTATTTCTGACTTCAAAGGGCAGAATAATCTAGTACTGACCACAGAAGAGATCGATCCGACACAGATCATGTATCAGATCAACGACCATGGCAATGCGCAGGGGAGTGATCGCAGAGATGTGTCTACGCAGCTAGAGAGGAGGCCGATGTCTTTCGCAGCATATGAGGAAAAATACAACCGAGTCCATCACGAACTGACACAAGGTAATAGTTACCTACTCAATTTGACTTGCCCTACGCCTGTGCAGGGAGATTGTAGTTTACAAGATGTGTTTTTTCGTAGCAATGCCCGCTATCGACTGTGGTGTCGCGATGAGTTTGTGGTTTTTTCGCCTGAGATATTTGTACAGATTTACGAGGGACAAATTTCTTCCTTTCCTATGAAAGGGACGATTGATGCAGATTTGCCACATGCCCGAGATACTTTGCTGAATAGCAAGAAAGAGCTGGCTGAGCACGCTACGATTGTTGACCTCATTCGCAACGACATGAGTATTCATGCATCGAACGTGCGGGTGGAGCAGTTTCGTTATCTAGATGAGATCAGGACCAATCATAAGCATCTTTTGCAGGCAAGTTCTAAGATTACAGGTCAGTTGCCCACGGATTATTTGGAGCGAATGGGAGAGATTATTTTTTCACTTTTGCCCGCGGGATCGATCAGCGGAGCACCTAAAGCCAGAACGTTGGAAATCATAGAAGAGGTGGAAGGGTACGACAGAGGCTTTTATACAGGGGTAATGGGGTATTTTGACGGACAGCATTTTGATAGTGGTGTGATGATTCGTTTCATTCAGAATCAACGAGGAAAGTGGATATACAAGAGTGGCGGAGGAATACACTCCTTGAGTGATGCCGCCTCAGAATATCAAGAAATGATCGACAAAGTCTATGTGCCAGTATATTGAGAGTATTTGCTACCGAGGAGGTAGGCCAGAGTCATTGGCACTGCATCAGTCGCGTATGAATCGTACTTTTGCGGTCTGTTATCCAGGTGTTGAACCTCATGATTTGACTGTTTTGTTGCCAGAGATTCCTGATCATCAGCGCTTCAAGTGTCGAGTGCTGTATGATGCTAGTGAGATATACGTTGAGTTTATCGAGTATTTTGTGCCCCAGATCAGTACTTTGCGAGTAGTACATTCAGATGATATTGTGTATTCGTTGAAAGCGATAGAGCGTGGCGGCCTTACCCGAGCATATGATCAACGTGGGGAGGCTGATGATGTGCTCATTGTCCGAGATGGGTATGTGACAGATAGTTATTTTGCCAATTTGGCATTCTACGACGGGGAGAAATGGGTCACGCCAGATACGTGTCTATTGGAGGGGGTAAAGAGAAGCTCACTGCTCGAGCAAGGGATGGTCGAGGTGCAACCCATCAGACTCTCAGAGGTGATGCAATTTGAAAAGGTATCGCTGATCAATGCAATGCTGAATCTCGGCGAAGTAGAAATTAATGTTAATGGTATTATTTTAAACTGAAATGGATTTATTTTAATATTGAGGTAGATTTGGTAACCCGACCGATAAGTGATGAGAAAATCAAGAAACAGAAGTAAGCAAACCAACCAGCTCAATCACCTGAAAAACATCATTGCGTTTAGCGAATTGATGCAGGAGTCAGATGCAAACATCGTGTACTTGGGTAAAGTGACCCAATCGACCATCGATGGGATCACCGACATGATGGAGGAAAGTATGATCGAACGTCAAGAGAGTCGACAGACAACCAAGCGTGTGTATCATGTGATGATAGAGGCACTCCAAAATATATGTAAACACGCTGATAGTACTGCAGATTATGCTTCCAACAGCCTAGAACAGGGATTGGCCAAGGACGGAATCTTTTTGATTGGCCACAATGAGGAAGAATACTACGTCACCACCGGAAACCAAATCACTACCGAAAACACGATTCGTCTTAGAGATACTCTGGACAAAATCAATGCTCTGGACAAAGACGGCTTGCGTGAAATGCATAAACAGGCCATGGCCGGTGGAGAGATTTCTGAAGTAGGAGGTGCTGGTCTAGGGTTTATCGATATCAAGAAGAAAACAGGTACAGAGTATGAGTATTATTTTGACCCAGTCAGTGCGGACCACTGCTTTTTTATATTGACCATACGAATATTGAAAGAGTCTGTCAAAGACTTTTAACCCTTTTCTGACAGGTGTAAAACTGATCTATTTCAGCTTTACGAGAATCTCCTATTCCCAAAATAGGTAGAATAGCCAGTTGTATGCAGGGTATTAGTTCTCTACATTTGTGCTAGCAGTAGAATAAATGTTTCACCGTAGGACAGGCCGTCCTGCAAACCTCAAATGCTATGGATGGATATTTCATTAGAGCAACAGGGTCCACACCGTCGATTGAGTTTAGTCCTTCCAAAGGACTCTTGGAGATCACCGGGGTATCGACTCCTGACGATCCTTTGAGTTTTTATGGTCATATTTTTAGCCTTTTGCACGAATTCGAAAGTTCAAACAACAAAGAAATCGTGGTGAATTTTGGCTTAAAAAATATGACTGGATCCACTACCTATATTTACATCCTTGTCAAAAAATTGATTTCTCTGACGAATGACAACCGAAAGGTTACATTCAACTGGTACTATGAGAAAAACAATGAAAAAATACTAGAAACCGGCAAGGAGATCAGCCAGCATTACCAGCATCCGTTCAATTACATAGGTGTTTTCAAAATAAAACAATCCTTGAGGCAGGCTAGCTAAAAGTTTGTTCCTGTTTTGGTGAATATTTTTCTTTCTACTGCTACATTTAAGAAAAGAAAAGTATTGTGAAGAGTAAGAAGTTCCCGTTTATTTTATTGATGTCCCTTCTAGTTGCTACAGAGGGGATATCCCAGACCGCCTCTCCTGAGACTGCTCAGGCATCGTCATCGACGTTGTACATGGTCATATCCATTATCTTGTTCATAGCTTTGGTCATTGGCGCTGTGATAGCCATTGGCAAGCTGAAGCATATCAAATTTCTGGAAGCCGAAAATCAGAAGATCGAAGGGCGATTTAGAAAACAATTGGATCAGCTCAACGATGAATTGAAGGAATCGAGAGTTCAAGGACAAGGCCTCTATCAGAAGCTTCAGGGCCTCAATAGCAAGAACAAAGAGATTAAGCAGGTCTTCAAGGAGGCATATGACAAAGTCATCGCTCAAAATACCGAGCTCAAGGGCCGTCTAGGAGTCAATCAAAAAGGAGGAAACCAGACAGAAATCGAAAAGATATACGACAAGCTTGAAGATGCGCAGGCTATGGTCCTCCATTCGGAGAAAATGGCTTCTCTTGGTCAGCTGACGGCTGGTATTGCACATGAGATCAACAATCCGGTAAACTTCGTGTCCAACGGGGTGAATTCGATCAAAGAGAACTTTGAGAAATATCAGCTATTCATAGAAAATTACCGCACGATCTGTGAGCAAGAGACGATAGAAGAAGTCAAGAAGCTATACAAATCCATTCGTGACGATGACAAGGAATACCAGGAGCTTCGCACCTTGACTGAAGAGTCTATTGATGATGTGAGTTATGGAACAAGTCGTATTACAGAAATTGTCAATGGTTTGAGAATATTTTCTCGTCAGGATGAGCATGAAGTCAAAGAAGCAGAAATCGGGACTATCATTGACAATGCCTTGTTGATTCTCAAACCGAAGTATAAGAAAAAGGCCAAGATCCTCAAGGACTTTGATCATAATCTCAAGGCTATAAAATGTCTGCCGGGACAGTTGAATCAGGCATTGGTCAATCTCATTGGGAATGCTGCAGATGCGATTGACTTCAAAGGTACGATTACCATCCGTACCGTAGACAAGGACGCCGACAATATCCAGATTCAAGTTCAGGATGACGGGAAGGGTATCCCGGAAGAAGTGCGGAAAAAGATTTTTGACCCATTTTATACCACAAAACCTGTGGGGAAAGGTACAGGGCTTGGGCTCTCGATCACCTATAGCATCATTGATAAACACGGTGGTACTATAGTCGTGGACAGTACTGAAGGCAAAGGAACTGTGTTTACCGTGACTATCCCTAAAAAAATCAAACTCAAGAAAAGCAGAAACGCGTAACCTACAAACACCGAATAAACTGTGGAAAACCTACTCAATCGCTCATATAAGACAGAAATAGAAAAGAAGTATACGGTTTTGTATGTAGATGATGAAGAGGTCAATTTGCGTGTATTCAATCGGAATTTCAGCAAGTACTATCACGTACTGACTGCAATAGATGCTTTTGAAGCGCAAAATGTATTGGCAGCCAATAAGGTGGATTTGATCATGACGGATCAATGTATGCCTCGAATGAACGGCTCGGAACTACTGATCAAAATTGTGCCTCAGTATCCAGATATTATTCGAATGATCATGACGGGGTTCAGTGACGAGCAGGACATTAGTGATGTGGAAGAGAAGGTGGGATTGCACCGGTTTTTGAAGAAACCGTGGGACCCGAACCAACTGCGAGCGGAGTTTGATAGTGCGCTCGAATTGCGAGAGGAGGGACTCGTAGAGAAGCAACCCACACCTCGAAAGAAAAGCGCGCCCGCTGCTACAAAGAAAGACACGAGTATTGATTTGTTGGAGTCGACTATGTCGCTGATCGAGACCAACGAGACACGTCAACTCAAAAAGGATATCAACAATCTGGTCAAAGAATCAAAAACAAAGCGTTCGGAATTCATGGATGGAGGAATCAATTACCTCATGAATCTAAAGGATGCCATGTTGCCGATTCAACAGGAGCTGAAACTCTACACGGATGATTCATTTGTCGTGTATGACAAAAATGGAATGAACCAAAACGGGTATTGGTTTGGCGAACAGGATGATTGTTTGGTGATCGCTTCGTATCATTCCAATACGCATACTCGAGAGTCATTGGCACTCAATTCTTTTGTCAGCGCGATGCTGACCGAGATTGTTTACAAAGAGGAATGTATTCAGCCTGATGAGATAATCAAGAGGCTGTCGACACGTATACAAGTGCGGTTTTTGGACAAAAACAATGAGCATTCCTGTCCGCTGGACATAGCAGTATTGGTGTATGACAAGGACAGAGAAAAAGTGACACATTCGGGGGCGTACCATGACGTGTATTTGCTCAATGACCGCAATGAGTTCAAGGTGTTGAAGGGTAATCAGGAAGTATTGGTGCCAGGTAAAGAGACCGTATATGACGTGAATAGTCTGAGTGCTGAGCAAATCAATGCGATTTATATTGTGCCATTCAATATCATCGAGGCAACAAATGATAACAAAAACGATGCAGGAGCGCTAAAAATGCTTTTGAGCGAAGTACATAAATTCCCGTTTGGTATGCAGGCCAAGATGTTTGTGGATTATGGATACCGAAGCGTCATAGGAATAAAAATGTAATGGACCGACAGAATAGATAAAATGGAAAAGGAACTCGTGGCAAAACAAGATATGAATACTGGTAAATCAGGCTTGTCTGATGCTGAGAAATTGAAATTGATCAATGACACGGCCAGCGCCGTGAAGGAGATCAATTCGCTCGACTCGGAGAGTAGATTGAAAGATGAGCATGAGGAGACGGTAATGTTGGTGGCATTTAGTGTAGGGAATGAAGAGTATGCTTTGACGATAGATCAGATCAAAGAAGTAGTCTCTTGTCCTCCGATTGCACCAGTGCCTCAAGTGCCGAGTTTTGTAAAGGGTGTGGCCAATGTACGAGGCAATGTTCTTGCAATCATTGATTTGTCGATCAAATTTGGATTAGATCAGCAAGGAGAACAAGGCAAGTTTGTACTGGTGATGAAAAGTGAAGAATTGAAGTTTGCAATCAGTGTCAATGCTGTGCCCAATACGATGATGGTCAAGAGAAGTGAAATCTCTCAAGCGACGAACATCATCAACCAAACAACACTCGGGTTGAACTATGTCAAAGGAATAGTGAGAAGGGATCAAAGGATAGTGGTCTGGGTGGACATCATTGACATCATGGAAAATGAAGAATTAGGCGATAATAAATAACAACAAAAATGCTAAATGACATGAACATTAGGAGAAAGATGATCTTTCTCGTTCTAGGTGTGACGCTAGGTATCTATGCCGTCACACTGACCTATGTTGGCTACAACATGAGGGAAAAGTCTATTCAGGATGCTGAGAAATTGGTCAACTCCGTAGCTATCCAAAAATCCAATGAAGTCAAGGCTAGCTTAGATGATGTCATGTCTTCGGCGAGAGCGATGGCTGTGATTGTTCGCGATTATGCTGATTTGCCTCGCGGACAGAGGGTCCAGTTGCAGGACAACCTCTTGTTCAATGTCTTGGAAGAGTACCCTATCTATGAATCCACATGGATGAGTTGGGAGCTGAGTGCGATAGATACGGCTTGGACCAAAACTTACGGTAGGGAGCGTACCACTTGTTATTTAGAAAATGGAGTTAGAAAAAAGGTGGTGACCCAACTCAACTTAGATGGTGACGATGAAGGGAGCCTCTATCTTGATACCAAGATCAAACTGAAAGAAACGATCTCTCCGCCTTATACATACGAAGATTACGACCTCAATTCTGACAAAGTGATTCTTGGGATTTCTCCGATTGTACCCATTATCTCCAAAGAAGGAGAGTATATGGGGCAAATAGGAACGGATATGTCACTCGACCAGTACAAACAGATGACTGCCTTTGATGGTTTTGATCAGGGGTATACCTTTTTGACTGCTTATGATGGGACGATTGTTTCTCACCCCAACGAAGCATTGATCAATACCAATATCCAAGAATTGGAGATCAATCAATCTCTAGGTTTTAATCTTCTAGATAAAATCCATGAAGCCGAATTCACAAGTTTTACGGTAGATGATAAAGTCTTGGGTGACAAAGTCTATATGGCGCTTTCGCCTCTCAATATGGGAAGGGTAGAGAGGCCATGGATGATTGCGACGGTGGTTCCCTATGATGAGATCACCAATTCTTTTGTTCAGACGCTTCGGATTACGATTCTCGTAGGGGTTTTAGGGCTGATTCTATTGACGTTTATTGTTTATAGATACTCGAACCAAATCACGGTAGCGATCGAACGGACTCACCGCGTGCTGCAGTTGTTGTCGTTGGGGCAGTTGGATTCCAGTGAGTTGGAAATTGATAACAGAAATAACGAGCTGAGTCAAATGCAGTCTCTGATGAACAAACTCATCGTTGATCTCAAAGAAAAGACGGCTTTTGCTCAATCGATAGGGCAGGGAGAACTCGACAGGGAGTTTAGTGCCTCGAGTGAAAGCGACGAATTAGGGATGGCATTGCTGCAGATGCGTGACAACCTCAACGCTACTTTGGTAGATACCCAGGCAGTCATCGTAGATGCTGGAGAGTATGGTAAACTGTCTTCACGAATCAATATCGAAGGAAAAACAGGGGCTTGGTCTGATTTGGGTGAGTCGATCAACACGCTCTTAGAGTCGTTTTATAGACCTCTGATGCGATTTAGTCGTATTCTCAACGCCATGTCTACCGGAGATTTGACTATGAGATATGCGGACAATGCCAAAGGCGATATCAAATCCATGGCTGACAACCTCAACCTTGCACTCAGTAATCTTGATGGTTTGATACATCAGATATCTCAAAGTGCCATGTTTGTAGATGAGTCGTCTATAGAGATGAAGTCTTCGAGCGAAGAGATGAGTACCAATACCCGGGAGATTGCCTCGGCGATTTCTCAGATGAGTCATGGTGCTCAGACTCAGGTGTCCAAAGTGGATGAGTCTTCCAACCTCATCGAAGAAATTTTGGCTTCATCTACTCAAATGGGAGAGAAGGCAGAAACAATCAATGAAGCGGCAAAAGCTGGTTTGGAGAGTAGTGAAAAGGGAATGGAGATGGTCAAAAAGGTCGTTTTCAATATGGGGGATATTTCAGCCTTTTCAAACCAAACCAACGATTCGATCAAGGTGTTGGCCGAACGTTCCAAAGAAATTGCTCGCGTATTGGGGGTCATTACCGATATTGCTTCTCAGACTAATTTGCTGGCCCTGAATGCGGCGATCGAAGCAGCACAGGCAGGAGACGCAGGACGTGGATTTGCAGTGGTTGCAGAGGAGATTAGGAAGCTCGCAGAAGATTCTAGAAAGTCGGCTCAGGAAATTGAGAAGTTGGTCACGGACGTACAATCCGATACCATGAGTGCTACCAAAGTGATTGAGATCATGATGAGTAGTGTAGAGAGTGGAGAGAAGACTTCCAAAGAAGCTGCACAGGTTTTTGAGCGAATACTCAATGCATCCAACGAGACGTTGAGCTACTCTGAGGAAATATTGAATTCTGCCAAAGGGCAAACTGAAGGAATCAACAATGTGGTGACTATCATCGAGGGAGTAGTAGTGATAGCAGAGCAAACCGCTGCTGGGACCGAGGAGGTTGCTAGTTCGGCGACTGAACTGTCCTCTGGTATGGATACATACAATGAAAAATCTCAAAAGCTGGCAGAGATTGCTGAGACGCTGAAAGAGGGGATTAGTATGGTGAAACTCTCAGGTACGGCGTCTGAAAATACAGCGATCTTTAAAATGAAGGAGGCTTATGAGAAAGAAAAGTATCTGTTGGATGCATTGCTCAATCACATGCCAGACAAGATCTATTTCAAGGATCTAGAGAGTAAATTTATTAGAAATAGTGTCTCTCATGCGAAGCAATTTGGACTGGAGAGTCCAGCTGAGCTCGTAGGGAAGAGTGATTTTGACTTTTTTGGCGACCATGCCAAAATTGCTTACGAGGAAGAGCAAGAGATTATCCGTACCAGAGTGCCGGTATTGAATAAGGTGCAGAAGGAGGATATGGCAAATGGCAAGGTAGGGTATGGGTCTTCTACCAAAATACCACTGATAGATCTGGACGGCAATGTAGTAGGGACATTTGGAATCACTCGTGATGTGACGGACATGAAGGAGTCTGAGTTGCGAGCGGCAGGACAGACACAGGAACTCAAAGAAAAGGAAGAAGCATATCTAAAGGAGAAGTCACTATTGGATGCATTGTTGAATTACATGCCTGATGCCATATATTTCAAAGACTTGAATAGTAAATTCATTCGAGCGAGTAAATCAGTGGCGCAGTACTTTGGCAAGAATGATCCTAAGGATATCATAGGTAAGTCAGATTTAGACTTCTCTGAGGATGCACGTGAAGCCTTCGAAGGTGAACAAGAAATCATTCGTACAGGAAAACCAAGCCTCAATGTCATCTCGAAAGAGAAAAACCCTGATGGTAGCTACAGATACGTGTCGAATAATAAAATGGTATTGAAGGACGTGGATGGAAAAGTCATCGGTACGATGGGTATTTCGAGAGATGTGACGGACACTATAGACGAAAGTAAAAAATAAGGCCAATGATCATCACAGTAATTAATCAAAAAGGAGGAACGGGCAAAACGACTACATCAGTCAATTTGGGGTGTGCTTTGGCATATGCCAAAAAGAAGGTGCTGTTGGTGGATCTCGATCCCCAGGGCAACCTGAGCTATTGGTTGGGAATCAGTGATCCAGCGCATACCATGGCCGAAGTGATGATGGAAGAGATTGCTCTTGAGGACATCTTGCACGAGAGAGAAGGATTGAAGGTGGCTCCATCGGACATGCATCTCGCAGATGTAGAGATCAATATCGCTAGTGTAGAGAATCGAGAGTCTGTTTTGAAAAGGGCATTGATACCTCTAGCGGATCAGTATGATTATGTCATCATTGATTGTCCCCCTTCGTTGTCTCTGCTGACTGTCAACGCTCTATCAGCTACAGACAAAGTCATCGTGCCCTTACAGATGGAGGTGCTGAGTTTGCAAGGCTTGGATCAAATAGTCAACAGTATAGACCGGATCAAAGGAGTACTGAATGACAAGATAGAGATTTTGGGTCTGCTGCCTGTGATGGTAGATAGTAGAAGAAAATTGAGTAGGGAGATACATGAATACATTGACGAAAACTACGATTTGAAAATATTCAAAAGCAAGATTCGTAGCAATGTCCGTGTGAGTGAAGCTCCTTCTTTTGGGGAAAGTGTGTTGAGCTATTCTCCATCTTCCAATGGAGCAGAGGATTACAAAGCCTTTGCCAAAGAAATTATTCGTTTAACGAAGAACTAAAGTTATGCCACTAGGAAAAAACTTGAAGAAAGACACCTTGATTCCTTCAGAAAAGAAGGAGGAGAAGCAAGAGGCTGTGGCGCATACGACCTCTAGTCCGAAGGCTAAGAAACGGGGGGATTCTAAAGCTGCCAAAAAAGCTACCCCGAAAGCCAAGGCAAAAAAGGCCAGTCCACCTAAGAAAAAGACTGCCAAGGAGAGTGCAAAAAAGAAAGTGGAAGACAAGTCTATACAGAAAGCAGTTGTGTCGGAAGAAGAGAAGTTGACACCGGGGCAATTGGCTGCTTTGGTTTTAGAGGAGGAGGATAAAAAAAGAGCACAAGAAGAATCGGAAAAGGCTGCAGTCAAAGAAAAGGAGGTGGCTGAGCCAGTTGTGACCAAAGAAGATTCGGTATCCGTGGATGTGGATATTGTGCCCGCTGTAGCACCTATGCATCGCAAGCAAGAGTCTCCACAGCAGTCGCAGACTCGTGAGCTCGTTCGTCAGAAAATTGGAACGGTCAAGTACCTCACCGAAGAGGAGTACCAAGAGAAGAAACGACTCAAGGATAAGTTTGATGAAGAAATCAAAGGCTACTCAGGTAAGGATGTCCAGCTTATTGTCTTCAAGATGGGAGGGGAGAGATACGCCATTGAGATTGATAGGATCAAAGAAGTCGTACATACACCACGTATATCTAAAATACCTCATGCGCCCGACTTCATCAAAGGGGTAGGAAACGTACGAGGATCAGTGATGGTCGTGCTGGATCTTGGGTTGAAATTCGGGATAGACGAAAGTACAGAGACCAAGCAGTTTATCTTGGTCATCCACAATGATGAATTCAAAGCGGGTATACTGGTGGATGAGGTGCCATTGGCAATGAAAGTGCCAGGAGACAACATCGTGAGTTCATCAGGACTGTTGAGAAATACCTCACTAGACGAGACCTACATCAAAGGAATAATCAAAACCGAGCAGGATATGATTATATTCATAGATATAGCAGAGCTTGTGCAAGAGGATGAAGTAAGTATAATTTCCCAATCATTGCTTGGGACAGCCTAAAGGATAAGGAATTGAATAAAATTCGAGTAGTAGTAGCAGATGATTCAGGGTTTATGAGATTATTGATCTCTGACATATTGACTGAGAGCGGGAGTGTTGAGGTGGTAGGTACCGCCATCGATGGCAAAGATGCTGCCCTTAAGGTAGCAGAGCTTCAGCCTGATGTATTGCTGCTTGATATGAATATGGGGGAGTTTGATGGCTTGTATGCTGTCAAACGTATCATGGAAGAGACTCCTCTACCTATTGTGATTTTGAGTTCGATTGGCAATACCAATCTGCAGCCGATCTTTGACGCATTGGACTTAGGTGCCGTGGATTATTTGAATAAGCCACAAAAGGGCAATTCAAAGCTCAGAAATATAGAGATGGAGCTCATCCAAAAGATCAAGAATGCCAAGCGTGCCAATGCCAAGGCCATTCCAGATCCTCGAGCAAAGGTCAACACCTTTGAGCACACGTTTGCTGAGAAAAGTAAATACGATATCATCGTGATAGGGGCGTCTACTGGGGGGCCGAGTGCGATCGAAAAAGTAATCAATTCCTTGCCTGGAAACTTGAATGTACCCGTACTCATCTGCCAGCATATGCCTCCTAATTTTATCAGTTCGTTTGTCAAGCGTCTCAATGGCATGACTCCACTGCAAATCGAAGTAGGCAGAGAGAATATGAGACCTCAGGCAGGCAAAATCATCGTAGCGCCAGGTGAATCCAACATGGTAGTGAAGAAGAAAAGAAGCGGGAGCGTGACCATTGGGTTTACGGACGAAGTATTCCCAGAGTACAACAATCCTTCCATCAATGCATTGATGCTATCTGTAGCGGAGGCTTACAAAGACCGCAGTATTGGGGTGATACTGACAGGGATGGGTAAAGACGGGATGTTGGGGATGAAGGAAATCAAAAGGCAAGGTGGTTTTACCGTAGCGCAAAGTGAAAAGTCCTGTGTGATCTATGGAATGCCTAAGGCAGCTGTGGAACAAAGAGCAGTAGATCGATCCGTCGATATCAAAGAAATAGGAGGATTTTTAGTTAACAGTTTATAATACAAAAGACTTGGACTCTAAAGAAGAACAATACCGAGATTTATTCCATCAGGAAGCCATTGAGAGCTTTGAGGAACTCAATAGGTTATTTACAGACCTAGAGAAGGATCATAGCAACCAAAGTGCGATCGATTCTATATTTAGGATTACTCATACGATCAAAGGCAATGCCATGGGGATGGGGTTTGATGATATTGCGAAACTGTCGCATATCATGGAAGACATCATGGGGGCAATCAAAAGTGGTGACCTCCAACTCAACAACGAGATATTCGAAGGGTTATTCAAAGCCAATGATAAACTCGGAGACCTTATCGCTGCGCTCAAGTCAGGAGCGAAAGTGAGTTATCTTGGTATCAAAACGAAATTAGGAGTGGTGTTGAAAAACATCGCTCAGCCCGTAGAGGGACAAGGCAATCAGGAAGAAAAGAAGGCTCCAGATCCAGTGAAACATTCTACTGCACAAGAATCTGGGTCTACGGAGTCTTCTCCTTCTTCTGATGACGATAAAGATAGCGAAAATGATGAAAGTAGCTCTCAAACAGAAGAGCAACCTACAATAACATTTACGGATGTCATCCAGATCCCTGTCAAGAAGATGGACGAGCTCATGAATCTCGTGGGCCAGCTCATGATCGAACGTGACCGTTTGATCAGTATGAATGGCCAAGCAGGGCGCTCATCAGAGTTCGAAGGGCTACAAAGGATTTCTTCGGATCTCCAGTACAGCGTGATGAATGCACGGATGGTGCAGGTAGGGTTCTTGTTCAACAAGTTTCACCGAATTGTACGGGACGTTGCGCATATCGAGAAGAAACATGTCGATCTAGTGATCAAAGGTACGGATGTAGAAATCGATCGAAATATCCTCAAAATCATGAGTGATTCGATGATTCACCTAGTCAGGAATGCAGTGAGTCATGGTATCGAGACAGAGGACAAGCGTGTCTCCCGAGGCAAGAAGAAGTCAGGGACAGTGACGCTCAATGCACGCTATGAACGTGACAATGTAGTCATAGAAGTATCGGATGATGGGAATGGGATCGATGCTCAGGTCATCAAGAAAAAGGCCATCGAAAAGGGACTCTTGAGAGCGGAGGTTGCAGACCAATTGTCTGAAAATGAGCTGATCATGTATATCTTCGAACCTGGGTTTTCTAATGCCGAGACGATTACAGAGATCTCTGGTCGGGGAGTTGGGATGGATGTAGTGAAGCGGGCCACCGAATCGATAGGAGGACAGATTTCTGTATCGACGGATGTAGGCAAGGGTTCCACAGTCAATTTGATCTTGCCTTCGTCAATGGCTCTCAAAGGGGCTTTACTCTTTGAGGTAGATGCACACGAGTATGCTGTACCACTGACCTATACTGAAGCAGTAGTCTCTTTGCCAAAAAGTGAGATACACAAAATAGGAGACGGTTTGATGGCCAATTATTTGGAGGATACGATCTCTATTGTGTTTTTGAGGGACTTTTTAGAAGCAGATAAATTGACAGATTTGGCAGAAACAGGTGCGTTGCACCGCAGTTTTGACCAAATAGAAAATCAAGACTTAGATGTGATTGTTGTGTCTTATATGGGTAAATTAGTAGGCCTTGTAGTGGACAAACTATTGCAGCAAAAGGAAATATTAGAGAAATCATTGGCTCGACCACTGGATCAAGTGAGATTGTTGAGCGGATCTACCATTTTAGGTAATGGTAAGGTCTGTTTGATCGTGGATGTGGCGGCCATCACCGAGTTGTTGTTCAAGACGATGACTCAAAATGCTACAATGAAATAATGTTTTACAAAAACCATAAACGGTATGTTTAGCGATTTGACTGAAAATGAAAAAGGCATAGCAGAAAGGCTGATGAAGTTTGGGCTTGCCAAGGGCGCGCTGTCCTTAGAAATGATGGTCGGCTCTCCCGTGGTGATGAAAAATGTGGAATTGGGGTTGCCTAGTGTAAAGGGCGTACACCAATATACCAACAAAGAGGATCAAAAACTCTATCTGCTCAAAACTGAGCTGGTGGGAGACCTCAAGGGATTTTGTCACCTCATCTTTTCTGAGGAGGATGTCCACAAGGTTCAAACCAAATGCTTGCCTCCAGATATCATGGAAGGCAACAATTCTCAAAGTAGATTGATGAAGCTGGAGTTCATGACAGAGATAGACAACATGGTCGCGGGCTCTGTCGTTACGCAGTTGGCTAATTATCTCAATCTTGAAGTATACGGGAATGTGCCTATTTTGACGACCATGCAAGCAGCTGAGGCCAATAGCCACATCGATGCTGAGTCTGTGGATCACAATTCGACTCATCTAGTCAAAACAGTATATCACGTTCCTGAATTGAATATTTTTGCGGAATTTGTGTGGCTGTTTCAAGACAGATTTATCGAGCTGATCTCGGAGTTTGCTTCCAGCGAAAAGGCGAAAGAATTTGTTGCTATATAAGTGGTCTATTGGTTCAAACTATAATCTAACTGTAATCGCGTGGTAGAAAGTATATCAGATGAAGAGTTGAATGCTTTGATGCAGGCGATGAAAAATAGGTATGGGTTGGACTTTACCAATTACGAGAAAAAGTCCTTCAAGAGAAGTATCGTCAGATTGATGATGAAGCACAAAATCGGGTCGATGCTCGAGTTGTGGTCTAGGATTTTGAAGGATAAGCAGTTTTTCTTGGATGGTATCGACGACTTATTGGTCAACTTGACCGAATTGTTTCGAAACCCCGATGCATGGATAATGATTCGAGACCAGATTTTGGACAAGTTCAAAAACAAGTCTCAACTGAAAATCTGGCATGCGGGATGTTCGACTGGAGAGGAAGTATTTACCATGAGTATGGTATTGGATGACAAAGGGATGCTTTATAAAACCAAATCGCTAGCTACTGATTTGAGTGATGCAGCTCTGAGCAAAGCAAAAAATGGAGTGTATTCGCTCATGATAATGAAGCAATATCTAAGACCATTTTTGGAATACTATCCTAATAGGAAAATGGATGACTTTTTTGAATTTAAAGAGAAGGATGCCGTCATCAAGGATACGTACAAAAAGCACGTGACCTTTAAAAAGCATAATTTGGTTCAAGATCAAGTCCATGAGAAATTTGATATAATCTTTTGTCGAAATGTTATGATATATTTTGACGAAACTTTGAAATTAAAAGTGCTAAACTTGTTCAATGATTGTTTGAACGAGGGAGGCTATTTGGTAATAGGGTATTATGATATCATGCCGGATGGAGGAAAGCAGATATTTGATACTTATGATGTTAAAACAAGAATTTACAAAAAGAAAATAATTAAATATTGAGCTTATGAGCAAGAGAATATTAGTAGTAGACGACTCTATGTACATGCGCACGTTGATCAAGGATGCACTATCCAATGAGGGATTCGAAATAGTAGGAGAAGCTCCGAATGGAGAAACTGCTATTGACCTAGCGATGGAGCTGAAGCCAGATCTAATCACTCTTGACAACATCCTGCCGGACATGATCGGTACGGACATCTTGAGAGTGTTGATGGACGAAGGATTGGAGTCCAAAGTTATCATGGTAAGTGCTGTGGGACAACAGTCTGTGATCAATGAAGGAATTGAACTAGGAGCATCAGATTATATTGTTAAGCCGTTTACGGCGGACGATTTGGTCGATGTAGTCAAGAAGCATATATAGTCTCAGAGCATCGATCCACTGGATCGTGTGTGGAAATACTGGCAATCACCTCCGATAGCGATCGGTGAGGTGATTTGTCGTATCAAAAACCTTGTCAGTCAACTGGCAAGGTTTTTTTGTAGGAGCGAGGTTGGAGACCTGTGAAATTGCTTTTTTTAAATGTAAAAGGGAGTAAATCAGAAGGATGGGACAGGGGACAAAAAAAAGCTACGCTGTAGCGTAGCTTTTGAAAGTAATATTATTCGTTGTGAAGCCAAGCTTTCTTTGCCAGTAGCTCGTCTTCATCTTCTACATAGTCTGGATCATCGACACAGCAATCTACCGGACAGACAGCCGCACACTGAGGTTCCTCGTGAAATCCATTACACTCGGTACACTTACCAGGAACGATATAGTACAAATCTTCAGACACAGGCTCTTGTGCATCATTGGCATCTACCTGAGTCCCGTCTTCTAGCTCAACTTCCGTGAGGCTTGTGCCTCCGGCCCAATCCCATTCTACACCACCTTCATAGATGGCTGTATTTGGGCATTCCGGCTCACATGCTCCGCAGTTGATGCATTCATCGGTAATAATAATTGCCATTTTAGTTTACTTTAATTATCCTAAAAATTAAGTGTGCAAAAATAAAGATTAATTTTGCCTGCCAAAGATATTATGGCATTAGTTTAAGTATACGATTTCCAAAAGATATGTTTATTGAAGAGAGGATAAAGTTATTTGTAGCACTGGGTCAGCGGTTGGAAACACTATCTGCGGAGGAATTGGAGGAAGTGGCTGTGTCAGCTCATAATCACAATAGTTGGTTTACACAGCAGAGTGTGGAGTTTGCTTTGGGAGGGATACGATCGTTTCTTGATCAAGCTGTACTCGAAGATTGGGTCAATGGATACGATTTGAGAGCCGTTGCCCCTCAAAAAATTGGTGTTATTGCTGCTGGAAATATCCCTTTGGTGGGATTTCATGACATACTTTCGGTATTGATTTCAGGACATAAATTACTGATTAAGCCTAGTTCGGATGATAGTTATTTGACGCGATGGATTCTCAACGAACTGGTGCAAATAGATGATCGGATTGCATCAAGTTTTATGCTTGTGGATCGACTCAATGATGCAGATGCTTTCATCGCAACGGGTAGTGACAATACGGCTAGGTATTTCAAATATTACTTCAAAGACAAACCAAGTATCATTCGAGCCAATAGGAGCTCGGTGTCTGTACTGACAGGTGAGGAGTCCAAGGAAGAGCTGGCTGCCCTCGGACAGGATATTTTTCAATATTATGGGCTAGGATGTAGGAATGTTTCTAAAATACTGGTACCGGAGGGGTTTGATTTGACGACCCTGTTGGATGCGCTGCAACCCTACGAATGGGTCATCGATCACCACAAGTATCGCAACAATTACGATTACAATAAATCAATCTATTTGGTCAATCGAGAGCCTCATCTTGACAATGAGTTTTTGCTCGTGAGAGAGAGTGAAGATTTGGTCTCTCCTATTTCTGTGCTTTACTACCAGACATATGAGAGTGAGGCAGTATTGAAGCACTACTTGACTAGGTATGAGACGAAGATTCAGTGTATAGTAGGGAGGGATTATATTCCTTTTGGGCAGGCTCAAACGCCTACTATTGATGACTATGCCGATGGAATCGACACCTTGGGTTTTTTGAGTAGCCTATGACGATTTAGCGATGAGGGTCTATGGTCGTATAGCATTCGTTCGCAAGCTCTAGTTCGATGGTTGCATGATGTATCGTCTGTTCTTCCAAAATTTGCCGTGCATGTTGTTTGATCTCTTTGCGGCGAACAAAGGAGTCTTCTTCGGCTAGTACCAAGTGTAATGTGACGATATGGTACTCTCCATCCATGCTCCAAGTGTGTAGGTCATGGATGTCAGTAACTTCAGGTATATCTAAGAGTTTCGTTTTGAGTTCATCTACATTGACATTGGATGGAGTACCTTGTAGGATGATTTTGAAACTTGCATTTAGGTTTTTGAAGACATTGATGAGTATGTATGCCGTAATTAATATCGAAAGGATTGGATCCAAAATCGGTACGTCAAAAAATGTCATGACTAGACTTCCGATCAATACGGCGATCCAACCGAGTACATCTTCCATGAGGTGAAGGGAGACGACGCGTTCGTTCATGGATTTTCCTTTTCTGGTTTTGACTACCGCTGCGCCATTGACCAATACGCCTAAAACTGCCAACCATATCATTCCAGTAGTGTCTGGTTGTTCGGGGTGTAGGAGTCTTGGGATGGTTTTGGAGAGGATGAAAACCGAACCGATCAGCAGCACGGTAGAATTGATGATGGCGCTCAGTACCGAAAAGCGTTTGTAGCCGTATGAGTATCTTTTGGTGCGGCCCTTGTGAGATAGTTTTTGAAAGTACCAAGACGATAGCAGACTGATGGAGTCCCCTAGATCATGAATGGCATCCGATATGATGGCTACACTGTTGACATAGTAGCCTCCTATGAATTCAATGATTGTGAATGCCAGGTTGAGAAAAAAAGCTGTTTTGATGTTTTGTACATCATCATGAGGGGGGTGATCGTGCATTGGGTATTAGCGTCTAAAGCGAGTTACTAAAATAGTGAAAGTCAGTAGTTCAATTTTAGAAAAATATATTTTTAGTATGTATATTGGCTACCTAGCAACATTAGGAAAGTCAGATTGGCTATGGAGTGTGTTTGAGAAAAGGGAGAGTGAAGCATATGTTTTTGCTCACGTTTTGATTCCTCATATAGTCTTATCCGATCCTCTACTACCCCCAAATAGAGAGAATTATTTTTGGACCAAGCCAATTAAGCAGTTGATGATTGATGTCAAACAGTACTCCTTAGAAAGAAGTGTACTTGTGGTGATTTGTCTCGCATGCCTGATCAAGGTGTTGCATGGGATGATGGTGATCTATTCTTCGGAGTTGAGTACCACGATGGGCTTGCTTTACCTCGTGTTGAGTGGCGTGCTTTGCTTTACATTGGTCTGTACGTTTGTCGTGGAACGGATCAACTATATCAGTGTTCCCCTGAGTGTTTTTTTGTTGGTGGTGATGTCAATGCTTTGGATTTATACGGGAGGATTGGTGGCGATCTCTGAGTTTAGTTTTATGGCTGTGATGGTCATCATTGGGATGATCAACCGAGGGATATGGGTGATCGTTTTGACGGGCCTGGCTTGTATGGCTCAGCTGGTACTCGTGTATGTATGGTACTTCCAATTTGATCTTATTTCTGAGATGGTCTTGCCTTACATTTACAATGTTCGATTTTTTCAAGTGACGCTATTTGTCGTAGCGACAAGTTTCATTTACATGACCTACAGGTATGGTATAGAAACCGAAAAACAGCTGCAGCGTGAAGAGGAATTGTCCCAAGGTATTGAAGATCTAGAGATCGAAAATGTGCGCCTAGAAGAGCAAGAGCAGGAATTGTCACGCATGAATAAACTCCTCGAGAGAAAGGTGTCTGATCGTAGTAGCGAACTGAGTGGTAGCAATCAATCCATTCGTGACTATCTAGAGGTGAGCAGTCATGAAATCACACCAGGTGTACAAAGGTTGACTAGATTGATCGATGAG
Organism: Reichenbachiella sp. 5M10; assembly: GCF_002742335.1. Lineage (NCBI taxonomy): Bacteria > Pseudomonadati > Bacteroidota > Cytophagia > Cytophagales > Reichenbachiellaceae > Reichenbachiella > Reichenbachiella sp. 5M10. The sequence continues at coordinate 853,244 of NZ_MDGR01000007.1, forward strand.
ATGAATTCGGAGCATGAGCTGTATGGATTGCTACAGCAGTCTGTGGTGGAGTTGTCTCGTGCTGTCCAATCCAATAAGGTGAAGAAAGGGAAAACCAAGTCGAAGTGAAGGATTTTTTCAATTCTAAATATCGAATCCCTTATGATGATACATACTATGGCTTTCTGTTGTGGGGGAGTGTGTTGTTTTTTTTGATACGATCCATTTGGTCCATTGTCGAAGGGGAGTCGATCGATGTGATGATGGTGTACTCCGTGGTTTTTATGGTCTCGACGATTTCGTTGATGATGTATTACTCGAGAGTGCTCAAGGTCTATTCTTATCATTTGTATGCAGGGATGTCGTTGGTGGCTTTTGGTTTGCTTTGGCAATTGCATGATGGGGTCAATGGAGCCTATTCTTATTTGTTTTTCACGTTGATTGCAATTTATGCCGTGATTTTGCCGGGGAAATCTAAGATGATCTACGGTGTAGTGTTGTCGTTGGAATGTTTGGTGCTTAGTGAATTTTCTGTTCCTACTCCTGAACAAGTGGACGAAGGAGTGGTCATCAGTTATGTGATCAATATGGTTTTGATTGCAGTGACTGTCATCTATCTCAAGAGGTTTTATGACCAACGAAGAACCCTTTATTACCAACACAATTCGGAGCTCGATCAGGTCAATGAGACGGTACTTGCACGGAGGATGAAACTCCTCCATCAAAGAAATGAAATAGAAGTCATCAAGCGTGATCTTCAGCAAACGGTCGAAAAGAATACGGTCGATCTCAAGCGAAAAAATGCAGAATTGTCAAGAATCGCGTACAGCAACGCACATCATCTCAGAGCCCCTTTGACGAATATATTGGCTATCGTGGATTTGATGAGTCAAGAGACAGAGAAAGGAGAGGAGGCTCAACAATTGGCTAAGATTGCGCGGGAATCGACTATACTGGATCAATCCTTAAGGAAAGTAAATGAATTGCTGGATTAGACCTATCTCAAAATATACATTTTGCCAAAGCCGTTTTTGAAGCCTTTGTCGCCAGCTGTTTTTCTATGTTTGAAATCTTCCCCAGGGTTTTTGATGAGGATGCGATAGAGATATACTCCGTTGGCCAATAGGTCTCCGTAATTGTCCCGGCCATCCCACGCGTAGTTGGAGAGGTTGTTGCCAATATTGATCGGACCGAGCTCATCCATGAATATCTCTTTGACTACTCTCCCTGTCACGGTCATGATTTGAATTTTGAGATCCTCCGGGTAAGTATCTCCTGTGAGCGTGAAAACAAAGCGTGTTTGCAAAGAGAAAGGGTTCGGATAGGGATAAAAATTGGTAATGGTCGATTCGTTGATGACTTCAAAGTTGATTTCGTAGGGGTGAACGCCTGACGCATTGCCCGAGGCGTCGGATGCTTGTACTCGTAGACCATAGAGACCATCACTCATTTTGTCAGGACTGTAGTCAATGATGAAATCCTGATCATCCGTCGCAGGTTGCCAATTGACTGCAGCACTGCTGAAAGGAACTCGCACATAATCACAGCCTTCGCAGGGAGATTTGACATAGAAGTTGATCCCCAATGTGTCTTCTTTGTGGAGGTATTGGTTTTCATCAGTCATCGATATTTGGATTTTGGGATTGGGGGAGACGATGTCTCCGTCCATGATTTTTATTCCATCAAATAGCACGTCGAGTGTGGGGTTGTACTCATCTCCACTCACGTCCATGTAGTCTGCGATGCGGAGGGTGTTGTTGGCGGTATAGATTTCGTATTGGTCTGTGGTGTTGACTTCTACCACTAGATCACTTTTTCCAGTATTGTTAAGGGTTTGTAGTTCTAGCTCAAATTGAGCGGAATCGCCTCCTTCCAAAGCAGCTATGAGTACCGAGTCTTCGGTGGATTTAGATAGTGTGCTATTGAGCAATTTGAACCGCACCTTGATCGAATCGGAAAACGTCTTGTTGGAGATGTTCCAAAAGGTATAAGAGGCTGTGTGCTCTTCTCCTTCATCTAAGGCTAAATTGGATTCCTGAGTGTGTGTGAGGAGGACTCCTTCGGGAGAGCTCTCGTAGTTGACCATCCATCCTTTCAATTGTGGGGGGGAGAAATCTACCTTGTCACTCAGCTCTAGGTCGAGACGTAGGTAGGGGTATAGACTTGCATTGATACTGCTCAAGTCATAGCTGAGATCGACGGAGTTGCCAGCTAGTAGTGTTTCATTGCCAGTAGGTGTTATGCCGTAGATCCGTAGGGTATGTATGTCATCTGCAGGGTTGCTAGAATCTTCGAGATTTAGACTCACGGAATTCCATGTTTTGGCAGGTCCAATCTTGTTGGTAGAGATGTCTCCTGTGTCGTAGCTACCAATGACATCATCTGGCATCACGAGTGTCGCTTGATTGGCAGGTGTAGTAGTGGCCAATATTTCTATGGCAGGCTGACCTGTATTCTTTGATCCCAAAAAGATAAAGGGATCATCTGTAGTCAGGTTGTCCAGGGTAGTTCGTGGTATACCCAGTGATTCTAGTGCGGTCTTGAATGCATCCGTCCACAGTGAATAGTCCAAAGTGCCTAATGAAAACACGAGTGCTTTGTCCCCATCAGAGAGGGCATTGATGTAGTCTATGGGGGTGACCGCTCCAGTATAATTGGATTCTTTGAAGTTGAAAATATACTCGGGCAGTACACCACAGATGAGTGGGTTTAGTTCTGGTGCAGTAGTGAATGTGATGGGGCTAAAGGGGGCTGAGGATTGCCGTTGGAATGCCAAGAAATTGATGGTGTTGTTTTCGCAATGGGCATAGGTGTGTGTGGAATTGGTGGTGAAGTAATTGCGGCCTTCGAGTAGGACTTTGGTGTCACTGAATGTATTGGTGGGGTTTTGTGAACCGTAGGTTTCTACATAAAGATCAAGTTGGGTAGTGACAAAATCCCAAACGTCGTTTTGTAAGGTGAGTCCTGTGAGGTTGGACTGTGAGAGTTGTCCGTCACTGACCTGAGCCCAGCCTTCACTTGCTCCTGGTTGATAACTAAACGAACTAGTGACCCATTCGTCATTCTCGTCTGGTAGTGGGTCAGAGAACCGTGTGCGCCAATAAAATACCGTTTCGTTGGGGATGGCTCCTTTGGAATTTAGGTCAACGGATATTTGTCCGACTACTTTGGCACTCATCGACTGTGTGCTGAAGTAGGGGCTGTTGAAAGTACTGACTGTGTCGATTTGGAAATCAAAAGATCGCTCTGTAGAGAAGATGTCGCTCGTTTGGAAAAAGAAGGTGATCGTGGGGTCCGTCTGAATGCTAAAGTCGGTCGGTAGAAGGTTGAGTGTGCTTCCTTTGGTGAGGAATAGATCAATAGAGGCAGTATTGTTGGTCTCGTTGAGTTCGTCTACTTCTCCAAAAGGATCAACTTCAACGCGCAGGGTGTTTTGGCCCGCCGCGTTGGTGATCTGGTTGTCGATCGTGAAAGCAAGTGTGTCTTGGCGCAAGGTTGGGTTATATACGATGGGGCCATAGGTCAAGCTTGTACCGTCAGCGAGTGTTCGGATGACTTGTAGGGTCATCGGTGTGTCATCATAGATGCCGAAGTTTTTGATGTTGAATTCGATTTGGAATGAATCAATGGTGGCGAGGAGCTGTTCGTTGTTGAAGGTCTTGATGCTGATCAGGTTGTCATCGAGAGCATAGTCAGCCTTGTTTGCACCGAAGACTTTGGCGGCAGGATCTCCTTGTAGGTTGGTGAGTTGCACTTGTGCTAGATTGGCTTCACTGGTGCCGTAATCGGCGAGATAACGCTTGCCTGTTTCTGCTTTGATTTGGCCTACGCCAAGACTAGAAAATTCAGAGTGATTGAAGGCGAGGGTGTAAAACTCGTCGGTGAAACGCTTGAGGTTGCTAGGAAAGGCGAGGTAGCTGTTGGCCATGAAAGCTGATGCACCTAGGTCTGGAGTCAATATCCAATCTACTCCAAAGGACTCGTTTTCACTGAAAAAATCTCCTGCAAAACAGCCGTTGACCAAAAAGGTAGGGTACTTCCCCTTGTTGTCATAGCCAAACGATGGGTCGGATACTAGTCCAATTTCGATATCTGTGACAAAGCCACTGGAGTGCCCAAAAAACGTAACCATCATGGCTCCATCGTTGATTTCATCAGAAATATTGATCAGCTCAACACTGCTATTATTGTTTTTGGAGATTTGTGCGGTTTCTCCTCCAAGGATGGTGTCTGCGGCGATTTGAGCAAACCCGTTGATGTAGGTTTTGAAGGTCTTGAGTTCCTGTTCGGAGTTTCCTCCACTTAGGTGGATGAGGTTTTTCTTTCGGAGGTTGTCGTAGGGGAGGCTTTCTTCTTCTATCATCTTGTCGAGATAGGCTTGGACATGATCTGGCTCTGTAGCGTTGATGCGCCCCGTGGCGATGGTTTCGTACCCTGCGCCACCGTCTAGCCCAGTCGAAAATTCGGCATCACCTCCTGGGTAGCCAAAGGTAGGTACGAGATGTCGTACGGTTGCAGTATTGGGGTCTTGTCGGTAGTAACTTGCTTGGACATTCGAGCTTTTTCCGATAAGGAAAAGAAACTCTGGAGCCCCTTGGTCATACATGTACTCACAAAATCGTCGGATGGCGAGGGGAGAAGGTAATCCGTAATTGAATTGATCAAATACCATGTCTATGTCGAGGGCAAGTACTTGGTGTCCTCCACCTGCCAAGGTTTCACGATAGCTGCTATAGGCAGCAATCTGATCAGGTTGTCCGTCTGAGGTGTTGGCGTGGAGGTTGGAATGAGAAATGATCAAGTAGTTGTATTGGCTGGGGTCAAAGTTGCGGAAGGAGGTCGCCTGAATCTGCCCCACTGTTTTGTAACCCGACTGGGCGTATAGTGAACGATCGATGTCTGTATTGGGTATGATGGCATTGAACTCCGACACGAATTCATTGAGGCCGATTTGTACGGGATCGGATGGAGTAGTGATGTCATAGAGGAGGATGTTGGTGAGTGAATTTTGTACTTCGATGTAGGACTTGCCTTGGGTGCTTGTAGGGAGGAGTAGGTGGTGCTCAGAGCTGTTGTTGAAATCAAAGCCTTTGCTGTATAAGACTTTGGTATACGCCATGGCTACTCGATCTCCTGCGCCATTGACGCCTTTGATACTGGCTTGGATGTAGAGGTCTCCTGCTGCCGAGATATCAGTCCATTGTAGCGGTTGATTGATTAGATAGTTCTCGTCTTTGTTGAAGCTGGCTGTCTCGATGAGGCGTAGACTGGTGGAGTTGGGGCCTACGTAGACATCAACTTCATGTGCATTGTTGTTGCCGCCGGAGAGTAGCATCTCTATACTTGGCGTATAGCCCCCCTGCACCACAGGGGTCAATCCTGTCAATGTGTGAGTGATGGATTGATTTTGACGGTAGAAAGTACCCGTCCATCCTTCGTAAAAGTCATAACTACCTAGAATCGTTTCGTTCGTGAACCCATAGCTCTGTCCTTCGTAATAGGTGTTGGAAAACACGTTGCGCTTTTCTTCGATGTAGTAGCTTTCGGTAGGTAATCCGTCGATATTATTTTCTGAGAATTCGGTAATTCGCTTGCCAAAATTCAAGTCCAATCGATAGGTCAGGAAGTATGCCGAAGAGTCTGAGAAGAGGTTGTAATACGTGTGAGGTTGCGCACTGGGATCGACATAGAGAGGGGTGTCCGTGGTGCCGTCATTTTTTTGTCCATAGAAGGCAATGTAATCTCCAGAGTTGAAAACCCCGTCTTGTTGACCTTCGACCCATAGGGCTATTTCTTGGCCCAAGTGATACATTTGGAACTTACGAGGATCGATACTGCCTACAGGGATGCCTGCCGCTGCGAGTTGGGCGCGCGTGAGTTGATAGATGCCGTCTTCGGCGATTGTTATTTTGAAGTAGCTCTGGTTGTGGTTGATCCATTCATTGCCATAGGGTTGTGCTAGCACAGAGTGACAGGTCAGTGCTACGGCCAGCAATATCAGTAGGTGTAGCTTATTTTTTGTCATTGAACCTGGCTTTTAATGATAATACATGTGAATAGGGGGACTCTGCTTGATCTCCAATGTCTGTCAGTGCATAGTCGATGCTGAAACTGGTCAATTGCACTCCTACTCCAAAATTGGGTTGGAAGATGGTCGTGTACGAACGGTCAAAGTTTTGAATTTCTTGAAACTGTCCGACTCCAAAACGAACGAAGAAGCGGTCGACATAAGCGATTTCTATCCCCGCTCTTGGGTCAAGTGATAAGCTTTCGGATTTGATGACGGTATTGCGTTTGCCATCTAGGGTCATCTCTAGATCGAGAGACCATAGTATACTGAATCGCTCTTTGATGTCTAGCAGATAGCTGGCACCCAATAGAGCTCGAGGCAAGGTGATTTCGATGGAGTTTTCGGGAATGGTGTTGCCTGTCTGCGTGTAGATGTCTGCAATCATCGAAGTGTTGTGGCTCCAGGTGTTATATGTACCTGTGATATCCTTGAGCATGAGTCCTAGGTGGACGTTTTTGAGTTTTTTTTGAAAACCTACATCGAGACCGTAACCCCATGCCGAAGCAAAACTACCTGCACTGCGATAGATGATTTTGGCATTGACTCCAGCTTGCAAACCGCCGAGTACCTTGAGTTTTCTTGCGTAGGAGAACAAAAAGGCATAGTCAGCGGACGAAAAAAACTTGATGTTGTCGTAGTTGAGTGCGCCGTTGGCATCATAAAGGTAGCGGGTGTCGGGGATGTCATCGATTCCGAGTCGGATAGCTGATAGACCGAGTGTGCTGAGGCTGTCGATGCGTGTTGAGAAGGCGGCATAATCGTAGTTGGCAATCCCTGCGAAATACTGTGCATGCATGAGAGAGGCGTTGTACTGATCTACTTGACGGTTGAGTCCAGCGGGATTCCAGTAACCAGCGGTGACGTCATCTGACACTGAGGTATAGGCACCACTCATTGCGAGGGCTCTAGCATCTACTCCGATGGCCAAAAATTCATTGCTGTATTTGGGAGTATTGGTCTGTGCCAGCACCTCCAGTGTAGCCCACCAAAACACAAAAAACAGTAGCGTATATTTCAAATTGAAACGTTAAGAGTAACCCTAGCAAAGGTAGATACATTGTGCTGATTGGTCAATACAAAGTGTATATCAAGATGGGACATGTAATGGCAATTCATGATTTTTTATTGATTTATTCCGAGTTTTTATTTGATTATTTCAAGTAATGTAAGAAAAAGTGAAGTTTTCTCACCCAGTACTGGGCTATGCAAGGTACTTTTCCGTACAGAATAATATCCAATGAAAAAAATGCCAGACTGGCAAGACGAACTTGAATTCTAAAACTATGATTTCATTATTAATTATTCTGTTGGTATTCTTGGTGTATACACTGGGGTGATAGCAATGGAGCAAAAGAGAAAGAGTATGAAGATAGAGAATACACAAGTCCAAATGAGAAAGGGTATCCTCGAGTACTGTGTTTTGAAAATCATATCACGAGGCGAGGTATACGCATCAGATATGATCGAGGAGTTGACCTCCGCCAAAATCATGGTGGTGGAAGGTACGCTCTATCCTTTGTTGACACGATTGAGAAAAGCGGGGCTTGTAGACTACAAATGGGTGGAGTCAAATTCGGGACCGCCGCGTAAGTATTACACGATTACCTCGGAGGGGGTAGAGTTTCTCGGACACTTGGACGAGACATGGAAGCAGTTGGTTGCTTCTACAAAGAAAATATCGACCAACAAGGCTTCGTGATGAAGCGGATCAGCGATGGATACAGTCATAACCAGTCGAACAAAATGAAAGGACAATGAAAAAGAATATCAGTATAAATATAAGTGGAATCATATTTCACATCGAGGAGGATGGATATTCCAGCCTCAAATCCTATCTCGAAACAATCAATCGATACTTCTCCAGTTATGAAGATAGTCTTGAGATTATCTCAGACATAGAGAGCCGTATTGCCGAGATTTTTTTGACCAAACTCAGTGATGGCAAGCAAGTCATTACGCTTGAGGATGTAGAAGCTCTCATCCAAACAATGGGGACTATTGCAGATTTTGATGCGATCGAATCTGACGATGACTCTGCTTCTAATACGAGTCAGCGTACCTCTACCGAAGATGAGTCAGCATACGAAGCAGACGAAAGATCAAAAGAACAAAGTGGGGGAGCCGATGATTTGGGAAAGAAACGCCTGTTTAGAGACGAGCGTCGCAAAGTCCTCGGAGGAGTGGCAGCAGGGGTAGCTTATTTTTTCTCCATTGACCCACTTTGGGTTCGTTTGCTGATGGTTGCGCTACTGATCAATTTATTCAATTTTGGGTTTAGCGGGGGTGTTTTCTTGACTTACCTTGTGCTTTGGATTGTCATTCCTGTGTCGTCTACATTGGGTGATGAAGAGAGTGTCAAGAAGATGTTTCGGAACCCAGAAAACCAAGTGGTTGGCGGGATCGCATCAGGGATTGCAGCGTATTTCGGTATAGATGTCACGGTCGTACGCTTGCTTTTTGTCTTGTCAATCTTTTTGGGTGGTTCGGGGGTCATATTGTACATCATCCTCTGGATGATCACTCCAGTCGCCAAGACGATCACCGAAAAGATGCAGATGCAAGGAGAGCCTGTGACGCTTTCCAATATACAAAACACAGTGACGCGTAGTTTAAAGAACAAAGAGGGGGAAGAAAGTGCTTTCGCTAAGGTTTTATTATTCCCGTTTCGTGTTGTGTCGGAACTGTTTCGAGTCCTAGCCAAACTGATAGGCCCTTTGTCCAAGTTGATTGTCAATATAGTGCGAGTTTTTGTAGGTATTGTGATCGTATTGCTAGGGTTGGTGTCGATGGTAGGTTTGCTGGCTGCTGCGGGCGTTTTCATTGGTCTGTTTGCTGGGAGTTCGGATATATTGACCATGGATGTGTTGCCATTGGAAATTCTGCCACAGAGTTTTTCTCCTTGGGCCTACGTGGCAGTGTTGATCGTGTCTTTCATGCCCGTATTGATGGTGACTCTGCTAGGCGTTTCATTGCTGGCCAAGCGTCTAGTGATCAGTGCGGCGATCGGCTGGGCTGTTTTGGGGGTGTGGTTGATCGGGGTAGTCATGGCGCTATTTACTATACCCAATGTTATCTATAGCTTCAAAGAAGAAGGCGAGTACAAGGAGGAGTTGGTATTTGAAATCAACCCCGAAGAGCCGTTGATTTTACTGCTTTCGGAAGAACAGGTCAGTTATTTGCGAGCCCCGAGCCTCTTTCTGAAAGAGAGTAGAGATACGCTGGTCCACTTGCGAATGACCAAAGTAGGACGGGGCAAATCCAGAGCGGAAGCTATTCAAAACTCAAAAATGATAACTTATGGCGTGAGCCAAGATGGAAATGAACTGACTTTTGATTCGCGTTTTATGTTTGCCAAAGAGGCCAAGTTTAGGGGACAGAAAATCGAGATGACACTCTATGTTCCCTATGGAAAGGTGTTTGTGATGGATGATGAAATGAGGGAAGTATTGAACTGGAGTTTCCTTCGCTCAGGGTTCAACTACTATGATGTCAATGAAAGCAACGAATGGGTATTTGTGGAAGACGGATTGAAGTGTGTCACGTGTGAGGCAGATGACCAAGAGGAACGTGAAAATGCAATCGAAAAGGGAGTACATGATGAGAAGGAGATCGAACGAAAAGTCGAGTCAGAGCTCCATCGTCAAGGGGATGAGAATTCGATGGTTTTTGATTTGGAAGGCTTTGATAGGGTAGAGGTGCATGGTGTGTATCGAGTGTTTATCGAGCAGAGTGATGCCTATCATGTCATGGTGCGTGGTAGTGACGAGATGAAGCGCAACGTAGTGGTCAAGCAATATGATCGTATTCTTGAAGTCAATATGATTGACAAAAAATGGGGTTTGCTAAAGGATGTAAACATGGAGGATAAACCAGAGCTCTACATCACGATGCCTGCGCTCAAGGGGATCGAATCATCGGGGTTATGTGAGATCAGTGTAGATCGCTATGATGTAGACGAGTTTGAGGTCGACTTGTCTGGTGCTGCAATATGTACCCTGCACTTGGATGCTCAGGAGCTGGATGTGGAGCTATCCGGAGCTGCGGTGCTGGAGCTAGGAGGCAGAGCAGATTATATGAGTGTAGACCTGTCTGGAGCTTCGACACTCAAGGGGTACGATATGGAAGCCAAGTCCTTGGATGTGTCTGCCAAAGGAGCTTCTGCAGGCAAAGTCCGAGCGATAGAGAGATTGGAGGTTGAGGTTTCTGGTATCAGTAATGTTCGTTACCAGGGAGATCCCAAAAACAAAAGATTTGACGAAAGCGGCATGGGACATGTCAAGCGGTCTTTCGACTAAAGGTTAGAATTCAAGTGAGTGACCCGAGCCAAAACGTTGGTTCGGGTTTTTGTGTTCTTAGGAGTTGTAGATTTCTAACTAATTTTCAAATCATGATGCAACCCTTGGGTGAGAATCTCCATCTTGCTTATGAAGATATCCGAAATCAGGAATAAAATATACAGAACCAACGGAACCATGACTGCTGATCAACAAATCACATATACCGAAGCACAGCTTGTTGCTCTTTGCAAGAAGAACGATAAGAGAGCCCAGAGGTTGATGTTTGAGCAAGAATCAAAGATCATGCTGACGGTCTGTCGTCGATACATCGGAGATGATCATACCGCAGAGGAATTGATGCTGATTGGCTTCATGAAGGTGTTTGATAAGATGCACCAATTCAAGTCTGAGGGGAGTTTGCAGGGGTGGATTCGAAGGGTGATGGTGACGACATGCCTTGAGTGGATTCGAAAGAATAAGGCACTCTACATGGAAGTAGAACTCGAAAATGTCGAATCTGAGATAGATGCTATACAAGCAGCCAATACGTTGGAGTCCGCGGATTTACTAGCTATGGTGATGGAGTTGCCTCAGGGATATCGGACGATATTCAATATGTATGCCATCGAGGGTTATTCGCACCCAGAGATTGCGGCGCAATTGGGGATTTCGATCAATACCTCCAAGTCGCAGCTCAGTAGAGCAAGAAAACTGCTACAAGACAAGATATCTAAGAGTGAAAAATATGTAACGCAAAACAGAATGGATCATGGGAGCTGATAGAATAGATGAGGTATTCAAATCTGGATTGTCACAGATGTCGACAGAGGTACAAGCCGATAGCTGGTCCAAGTTGGAAATGATGTTGGACAACCGGTCCGTTCGTCGTAGGCCTATAGTGATGTGGCAAGTGGCTGCTTCTCTGGTTGTGCTGTTGATATCTGCGGTGGTTTACTTCGCCGTGGTGACGGATGATCAACTGGCTTTTGAGCATGGATTAGAAGAGCTTCGGCCCAAAACTGTCGTATCAAGCCAGATAGTGCCTCTCCAACCAGCGCAAGTACGTTTGGTTCCTGTGGTGGTGAATCCACCCGTTGCACAGCAGGTAGTAGCAAGTGTCCCAAAGCGGGTACAGATGGAGCCACAGCGGGTAGAGGCCAAATCGCTTGACACGCCGATGATCGAGGAATCAGAGACTGTAGCGAAGGTGCCTGTCAAGATAACTTACAAGCGCAGCGCAGACTCTACACCAGAGGATATGCCGATAGTGAGTAAAAGCAAGGTGAAAGAACTGATTCATCAGGCGCAAGAGCTAGAAGCGGGTAATGTATGGGCGGATATACGTGAAGCCAAAAATAAAGCCCTTCAGAATCCTTTCGGTTTGCAAAAGGAACGTCAAAAACTAAAATAATCAATCATGAAAAAGATCAACACATTACTGTGCATGGGACTACTATGTCTTAGCATGACAGCTATGGCTAATGGACCACATAGCGCCAAGGAAGATACAGTCATCATAGAATTCGGAAAGAATAGCAGGGTAGTCATCATCACACAGACAGCGGAGGACATGAGGAAACTCGCAACATTGGACATCAATCAGATGATCAGTGACCTCAACTCTAGTTTGGACAGTGGGCAAGTGGCACTGGAGATCATTATAGAGGATTCAACTGGTGCAGTGTATCAGCGGGACACTGTAGAGCGCCAAGAAGGGGGGCTAGTGTATTATGGAGAGAGCAGTACCACAGATAGCAACTGGAAGGAAAGTGAATGGGAAGATCCAGATGAGGAGAGCGAGAAGGAGATCTCTTGGGAGGATTTTTGGGATTCGGATGATGACGAGTACAAACGTACAAGAGGGGCCTTTGAGATCGAGATAGGGATGAATAATTGGCTAGAGAAAGGGAAGTTTCCGGACGCCAACGGGGAGCTGTATAGTATCAAGCCATGGGGGTCATGGTATTTTGGGTTGGGGCATACCAATCGTACGCATGTCACCGGACCACTGTTGATCAATTGGGGAGCTGGCGTGTCCTGGTATACTTGGAAACTAGAAAATACTAACGTACGCATCATCAAAGATCCAGATGCGACTGTCTTCGTTGAAGATCCTAATGTCAACGGGACCAAGAGTAAACTGTCCGCCACGTTCATCAATGCGACACTCGTGCCGATGTTGGATTTTGGTTACTCGAAAGAGGAAAATCAATATGGATCGTTTCGTAAGTATAGCCAAAAAGGCTTCCGGATTGGACTCGGAGGATATATGGGGTACCGCATAGACAGTTGGACCAAGTTTGTTTATAAGGACAACGGGGACAAGCAGAAAGACAAAACGAAGAGCAATTATTTTATGAATGGCTTCCGCTATGGAGTTAGGGGACAGATGGGGTTCAGAGGGATGGACATGTTTGTCAACTACGACCTCAACAACGTGTTTGCCGAGGATCGAGGACCAGAGCTCAATGGGCTTAGCTTTGGGATTATTCTATGACCCTGTTTTGCTGATGCCGAGGTACAAAAAAAATCCCTGCTTGGGTTGGTATCAAGCAGGGATTTGTCGTTTATGGCGCGTACTGTTTATTTAGCAGCAGCGAATCTTTTGTTTACTTCGTCCCAATTGATCACGTTGAAAAACGCAGAGATGTAATCAGGTCTTCTGTTTTGGTAGTTCAAGTAGTAGGCGTGCTCCCATACATCCAATCCAAGGATAGGGGTACCGTCACATCCAGCTACTGGCATCAATGGGTTGTCCTGATTAGCAGTCGAGCAAACTTCTAGTTTGCCGTCTTTGACGCACAACCATGCCCATCCTGATCCGAATCTTGTCGCTGCAGCAGCGGCAAATTTCTCCTTGAATGCATCGTATGAACCGAATGCAGCGTCGATTGCAGCAGCTACATCACCTGTAGGGTTGCCGCCACCGTTTGGGCTCATGATCGTCCAAAACAAAGTGTGGTTGAAGTGACCCCCACCATTGTTTCTTACAGCAGCATTGTCACTGTGGTTTTTGACCAATTCGTCGATGGATTTGCTTTCTAGCTCAGTGCCAGCGATCGCATCGTTGAGTTTGCTGATGTATGCCGCGTGGTGTTTGCCGTGATGGATCTCCATTGTCGCTTTGTCAATGTTTGGTTCCAATGCGTCATGTGCGTATGGTAAAGATGGTAATTCGAAAGCCATGATTATTTCGTTTTATGTTTGAAAAATATTTACTCGTAAAAGTAGAATTTCTTTGACAGAAAATAAGGAAAATGTATCATTCTATTCTATGAATAGATTGTTGACGTCAATCTCTCAGTTTTGCAAAGAATGATGTAACCAAATCGCTGCACTCTTTTTCCATCACGCCACCTTTGATATTGGCTTTGGGGTGGAGGACTTGGCCTTGGAGTGTACTATATCCTCGCTTGGGATCGTGAGCACCGTAGATGATTTCATCTACTTGGGCCCAAAAGGTCGCCCCCGCGCACATCACGCAAGGTTCCATGGTGACATAAAGCTTGCAGTTAGTCAGATACTTGGCACCCAAAAAATTGGCAGCCGAAGTAATGGCCAACATTTCGGCATGAGCCGTTACGTCCTGGAGCCGTTCGGTTTGGTTGTAGGCTCGTGCGATGATCTTGTTGTCACATACAACTACAGCACCGACAGGGACTTCCCCTTCCTCGTAGGCGTATTGCGCCTGCTTGAGTGCCTCCTTCATGTAAGCCTCATCACTATGCAAGCCAGGTATCATTTGAGTTTGCCTTTGATGTGGACACCTTGCATGATCTCATGAGCCGTAGATTGCCAGGTTTCTTTGAGTTCGATTGGCGCAGTGAAATTGAATACGAGGGTGCTTTGCCCTATGATCACATACTGCATGTAAGTGTATTTTTGGATGTTGCCCTCCTGTCTGAAGGAGTCTGCATCAGGTTTGACCGTCGAGATGAACTCTAAGTGAGCGAATTGCCTGCCATTGATTTCTTGGGTACCCTCTGACAACATCTGTATGTCGTCGTACAAGTTATAAATGTTGGATTTTTGAAAACTCACCATGATTTCTAGGTCCTTTGCAGCCCATTGGGTCACGGACTTGTTGACTCCTAGATCAATGGTCAAATCTGGATTGGTGTAAAGAACGAGTGGTTTGGTCGTAGTGAAGTACTTGCTTGCGATCTCATCGTCTGTCATGAGTCGAAACTCGCCAGGGATCGGCATGGTGATGTTTTCGGTGACCTGTGTTTTGACCAGATCTTGACCCGGTGTGGGATGAAATATCAGAAAGAATGAAAGGACGAATAGATGCATGTATGATGATTTATAGAGAATCTTTAAAAAGTCAAAATTAAAGTAGTTCGCTATGAAGCCCAATACCTTACAATGATTAAATTTGCGCCTCGTTTTTTTACAAACAAATACAATACGCATGCTTAGAACTCATACTTGTGGAGAATTAAGAGCCGGGGACACCGGAAGCCAGGCAACCCTATGTGGTTGGGTGCAAAAAGTAAGAGACAAAGGAGGAATGGTCTGGGTAGATCTCAGGGATAGATATGGGGTGACTCAGTTGATATTCGAAGAAGGGTCTACGGAGATGGCTGTTTTGGAGCAAGCCAAAACCCTCGGAAGAGAGTTTGTACTCAAAGCTACTGGAGAGGTAGTTGAGCGGTATGCTAAGAATGACAAGATGGCGACAGGCGATGTGGAAGTCAAAGTATCTTCGCTAGAGATACTCAATGCATCCAAAGTGCCGCCGTTCATCATTGACAATGATACAGATGGAGGTGAAGAGCTCCGTATGAAGTATAGATACCTCGACTTACGTCGAGGCGAAGTGAGAGACAAACTTATGCTCCGACACAAGATGTTGCAAGCGACACGCAAGTACTTGTCCGATTCGGAGTTTATGGAAGTAGAGACACCTGTTTTGATCAAGTCGACTCCTGAGGGCGCTCGAGATTTTGTGGTGCCATCACGTGTCAATAAGGGCGAATTTTATGCCTTGCCACAGTCTCCTCAGACGTTCAAGCAGTTGCTGATGGTGTCTGGGTTTGACCGGTATTTTCAGATTGTCAAGTGTTTTAGAGACGAAGATTTGCGTGCGGATCGTCAGCCTGAGTTTACACAGATTGATTGTGAGATGTCGTTTGTGACGCAGCAAGATATATTGGATACATTCGAAGGACTGACTCGATTTTTGTTCAAGGAAGCGTTGGATGTAGAGGTGGGCGAATTTGTACACATGCAGTACGATGATGCCATGCGACTGTATGGATCGGATAAGCCTGACGTACGTTTTGGAATGCAGTTTGTCGAACTCAATGACGTGGCACAGAACAAAGGGTTCAATGTGTTTGATCAAGCGGAGTTGGTAGTAGGTATCTGTGCAGAAGGCTGTGCAGAATGGACAAGAAAGCAACTGGATGCTCTGACGGACTTCGTCAAGCGACCACAGGTGGGAGCCAAAGGCCTCGTGCATGTCAAATGCAATGCGGACGGTACGTTCAAATCGTCAGTGGATAAATTTTACTCGCAAGAGGATTTGAAAGCATGGGCAGACAAAGCTGGAGCAAAGCCAGGAGATTTGATTCTTGTACTGTCGGGTGATACGCACAGCACGCGAAAGCAAATGAACGATTTGCGTTTGCACATGGGTGACTTGCTCGAGTTGAAAGATCCGATGAATTTTAAGCCGCTATGGGTGTTGGATTTCCCTTTGCTAGAGTGGGATGAAGAGACGAAGAGATACCATGCCATGCACCATCCATTTACCTCACCGAAGGCCGAGCAAATCCCTATGTTGGATACTGATCCAGGAGCGGTGAAAGCCAATGCCTATGATTTGGTAATCAACGGGGTGGAAATTGGAGGCGGGTCGATCCGGATTCACGATCAGCAGACACAAGCCTTGATGTTTAAGCATCTTGGGTTTAGTGAAGAAGAGGCTAAAGCACAATTTGGTTTCTTGATGGAAGCTTTCGAATATGGTGCTCCTCCACACGGTGGAATCGCCTTTGGATTTGATCGTTTGTGCTCAATGTTTGGAGGCTCTGATTCTATCCGTGACTTCATCGCGTTTCCAAAAAATACGTCAGCTAGAGACGTCATGATCGAGTCTCCTTCGCCGATTGCTAGTGCGCAATTGAAAGAACTAGGCTTGGATGTACTTCCCAACGATTAGAGGTGAGGTACTGTGGGTTAGTTGTCACTTTCTTGTTTTTGAGCCAAATTGCCTTTGGACAAGAAAGTGACAGCACACAGTACAAAAATACGAGCCTAGCAGTCTATCCCGTCTTTGCGTATACGCCAGAGACAAAGTTCAATTTTGGTGCGATTGCGTTTTTTGTCTTTGACCAGAATGTCAGAAAAAAGGACTCTCTTTATTATCGCCCCACATCCATTACGCCCTATTTGGTCTTCACGACCAATAAGCAAATTCAGTTCAAATCTGAGTTTGATTTTTTTCTGAAAAATGGAATCAATTTCAATCTCATCTCTCGGATCTACAAGTATCCCGACTATTACTATGGTATAGGCAATGACACAGACGTGGATGTCAGTGAGCGCTATGGGAACAATTACATTCAACTAGAGGGCAAAGTGCTAAAGCCCTACACCAAGCATTTGTTTTATGGTTTGACCTACGACTTGCAGTACAACTACATCGACCCTATCCAAAACGGTATGCTCGCGACACAAGATCCTGTGGGGATTGAGGGAGGACGAAACATGGGGATTGGTCCGGCTTTTAGCTATGATACACGAAATAGCACTATCTATCCGACGCATGGCAAGTACATCAATACCTCTGTGAGCTTCTTTGGAGAAGCGCTGGGGGGAGAGTACAACTATGTGAAGTACTCTTTTGATTTTCGGCACTATTTCGAATTGCTAGGACCCAAAAATATTTTAACCTATCAATTTCGCGCAGACCTAACCTCTGGCAAGGATGTGCCGTTCTACAAATTGAACTTCATCGGTGGCGACAACCGCTTGAGAGGGTTCGATCATGGAAACTTATATGTTGACAATCAATCGGTTTATTTCCAAGTAGAAGCTCGTCAAGAGTTGTTTTGGAGGCTGGGAGGAGTGATATTTGCGGGTGCGGGGCAGGTGTTTGATTCCTTTGCTCAGTATGATGTGGATGATATTCGCTTTGTATATGGATTGGGAGGTAGATTTCAAGCCATCAAGGACAAAAAACTCAACTTGCGTATGGATATCGGCTTCACTGACAATGGACAGCACGCGATCTATCTCTCAGTAAGAGAGGCGTTTTGATTGTTGGATTTATTTACTACTTTGCGTTGGCACAGCTAGGAAAACGAGAATAATTATATGGCAGATAAAAAAAAGCTTCTGTATGTGGACGATGAGGTGGCCAATCTCAACGTTTTTAGAATAGCCTTCAAAAGAAGGTATGATGTGACTACTGCGGGTAGTGCAGAGGAGGGTATGGAGCTATTGGAAAGTGAGAAGTTTGATATCGTCGTATGTGACCATCGCATGCCTGGTATGACAGGGGTTGAAATGCTCGCTGTGGTCAGTGAGAAATTCCCTGACATGATCCGAATCATCATTTCTGAGTATATCAACGACGAGATCATCCGTCATGCTATCAAGTCATACAATCTCGACGGTAGTATGGGGAAACCATGGGATGCTACTGAACTCATCTCAATCATCGAAAACCACGCGAAAAGCTAGTTTGTGCAGTTGGATATATCCACACCGGCCCTTCTTTTTCCAGCCATTACGTTGCTACTCTTGGCGTATACCAATCGTTTTTTAGGGATTGCATCGCTGATCCGAGGATTGCATAGTGAGTATCAAAAAAACAATGGACTCAAAGTGGTCGTGGATCAGATCAAGAACCTGAGAATACGGCTCAATATGATTCGCAAGATGCAATTTTTAGCGGTATTGAGTTTCTTGTTTACAGTGGGGTGCATGATCGCTCTTTTTGAGAGTAGCTTCGCACTAGCCAATATCCTATTTGCAGCGAGTCTGATTTCCTTGTTGCTGTCTTTGGTTTTTTCCTTGATAGAAATCCAGATTTCTACGCGAGCACTCAATATCGAATTGAGTGATATGGAAGACGATATCAAATAAATTTAATGTTTGCTGAGTTTTTTGGAAAACCATCTGAGGACTTTTCGGAAGGTGTCGTAGTATAGCGTGACGTAGCCCATCGCAGTGATGATCCAAATCACGGCTAGGTTGAAATAAAATGTCTTGATCTGCCAATTGCCAAGTACTTTGACGGGTGCATAGAAGTGGGCATTGCCAAATTTGGAATCTGGAGTCATGTAGACAGGGTCCTTTTTACGGATCAATTCGTTTTCTCCTTCGTAGACCTTGTTTATTTTGTCTCGATTGAGAGCCAGCGAATACATCGCGTCGTTGTGATTGTCACGCTTTAGAGCATACAACCCATCTTTCCCGATTTTTTTGACGAGGGCTTGGTAGACTGAGTCACGCTCGGTGACCGCCTCGCTCTTGATTAGTTTGTATTTTTTCTTGAGTCCACGAAGGTAACCCAAGGCTTCTTCGTACAAGGTAGAGTCAAGTTGGTCAAACTGCAATTGATCCGCCTGTGCAAAGTAGGGATTGTCATCTAGCTGCCCGAGCTTATTGATTTCGTTTTTGCAGAGGTGGAGGTAGTATATGGCGAGTTGGCTATGGTTGTCCTGTTGTACTTCGGCATAGGCATTGTTGAGCTTGCCAGAGATGTCAGGTATCAAATAGGCAAACATGTAGCTTGCGTCACTCATTTTTTTGTCGTAGGCAGAGAAGTTGCGCTGGTAGAGATTGTCTGTGGCTTGCTCTACAGCGAGTGCTTCATAAGCCCAACGTGAGACCATGAGATCCCCTATCCAAGGGACGTTCTTTTTGTCTCCAATGTCATAGTTGAGATCGTCGAATTTGATCATTGCACCGCCGAGTAGCAACTGGGGCACAAGGATCAGAGGGATCAAGATGTAGATTGTCACGATGGAGTTGAAGGCTGACGAAATATTGAGTCCCACCATGTTGGCAAAGCAAGCAGTAGAAAATAGAATCAACCAGTACTGTACATTGAGTCCTTTGATTTCTAGGAGATAGTTTCCAAAAAGGGTAAAGACGAGCACTTGCAAAGCAGACAGCCCAAAGAGGTAGATGATCTTGGCATTGATGTAGCTGAATCGGCTCAAGTTTAGGAAAGATTCGCGCTCAAGAATCCTCCTGTCTTTGAATATCTCCTCGGCACTGACAGAGAGCCCTGTGAATAGCGACACGACGATGGTCATGAAGAGATAGATTGGAATGTTTCGGTTGTCGCTGAAGACATATTCACTCGTCTCAGAGTATTTGGCCAAGAAGCCCAAGATCAAGGCGAGGAGAGGTGGCTCTAGTACATTGATGAGGATGTATTGTATGTTGGACTTTTTGGAGAGCAAAACCCGCTTGAGGTAAATGATAGATTGCTGAAAGCGGTTGGGGATCAAGAAATCCGAAGGGGGCAGGGAAGTCTCATAGCGTATCTTTTCGATTTTGTCGACGATATTCTCTTTGAACATCTTGTACCATTCCCTTGGGGAAGTTTTGCGGTGCTTGGTCGAACTGCCTTTTTCATCGATCTCTTTGGTTTCGATGATGTGTAGGATTTGTTCTGGGATCACATTGCCACAAGTCCTACATTCACTTTCTGCGGCATTGACCTGGGTGTTCATGGTTTTGAAATAGACGATGGCATCTATCGGATTGCCCGCATAGATGGGATAGCCTCCCTTGTCTAGAATCCATATTTTGTCAAAGAGCTTGTAGATCTCCGATGAGGGTTGGTGTATGATGATGACGACCAATTTGCCATTTCGGGTTTGCTCTTTGAGTAGGTGCATGACTTTCTCTGAGTCCATAGATGATAGGCCAGAGGTGGGTTCGTCGATAAAGAGTACCGAGGGTTCTCTCAGTAACTCTAGGGCGATGTTGAGCCGTTTGCGTTGTCCGCCACTGATGGTTTTGTTGAGTGGGTCACCGACTTTGAGGTCCTGAATGTCTTCAATGTCTAGGTCGTCGAGTATCTTGTTGACTTCACGCTGGATGCGTGCTTCTGGGAAATCTCCAAAGCAGAGTTTGGCATTGAAGTAGAGGTTTTCGTAGACCGTCAGTTCTTCGAAGAGCAGGTCGTCTTGCGGGACGTATCCTATGACACCAGATTGGACGCTTTCGGGGATGCTATGTCCATTGATTTTAATGTCGCCTTGGACGGGTGTTAGTTTGCCATTGAGCAGGTTCATCAGTGTGGATTTCCCTGTTCCACTGCCCCCCATGATACCAATGAGCTGTCCGGATTCTTCACTGAAGCTAAAGGGCTTGATGCCATTGTCACTGTTTTTGAAGTTGTAGGCCATCTCATCCGCTTGCAGGATGAGTTTGGTTTTTTGGACGTCCATCAGAAATTTCTTACTGATTTCGGACTCGTAGATGGGCTTGATAGTGCTGCCTTTGATGATGGCTCCCGGGTTGAAAATGTAAACTTTGCCGGGTTGTATTCTCTTTCCTTCCGCGAAGAGATTGAGCGGTCCCTTGTAGCGAAAGACAAAGTTGTGGACACTTTCTATGTGGAGGATGTAGATCGTGCCAAAGAGGTTTTCGACCTGTACATGTCGAAAATCTGTAATTCCAGGCTCGTTTTTTCGTTTCATCATCCAGGCGATCTCTTTGGGCCATTCGGTGACTTTGTTGTCGATGATCATCCCATTGCCTTTGTGGACGTTTTTGATGTCTTCGTCTAGGATGAAAGAGCAGATGTCATCAATCTCTCGCTTGGGGAGGTTGAAGTTGAGTGCGACCAGCTGCATGAAGTCATTTTCACGTGTGGATACTTTCTTGTCTGTATTGATGAGCTCGACGAGCTCAATGAATACCAGTACGCGCTCGTGCTGCAGCAGTTCTTTATTGAGTTGTTGACAGATCTTGGTGACCTGTATGATGTTTTTTGTTTCGTTTTCGATCTCGGGTGTAGCTGAGGAGGCTTCTCGACGGTAAAATTCGACATAGTCTTGAAACAGGTTGAGGTATTGCTCAGAGAGTTCATGATTGAGCTGCTTTTCCAAATAGGGCTTCACAATCATATGTCCCGTATCCACTACTTCATCTTTCACACTTTCGATGATGGCAAACAGGCGCATCAATGCATTAATAATGGATTCACTCATGTATGTCGAATTTCTTTGAGACCTGTAAACTAAAAAAGGCATACCGAATAATCAATATGCCTTTTGACTTAGGGTGAGATTTTATGTCACCCCGTGATTTCGTTGCGTGTAGACTCTACATTTTCCATGATATCGTCTAGTTGGCCTTTGGTGATGCCCACAGCTGGGTCTATGCCGTCGTAGGTCAACTGCATGAAGTTGAGTAGGGGCATGATGGATTGGATGTCCTCGTCATCCGCGTATTTGGCAGCTGCTTCTGTCAAGATCTGAGCACTTTTCTTTTGCTCAGCGACGATGGCCATGAGTCGCTTGTCGTAGTTGCTCGATACGGTTAGCTGTGTAGTGATATAGAGTCCTTCGATCCAGCTGGCAGTCACCACGAGGAACGAGATTTTGTCTTGTCCTGTTTGGTTGAGCTGCTCGTAAGTGTTGTAAAACGACTCGGTGATGATCAAAATCAAAGAATCCTGGTTGTCGATATTTTGCTGCACACGGGAGACCATTTTCTCGTTGAATACCCCCGGCACGTCCAAACCATCGATGAGCTTCTTAGATGCTTTGAATAGTGCCATGGTCTCAGTGTTCATGTTGTAGGTGCTGGCATAGCTCAAGTCAGCACCGTAGATGCCGAGGTTCAATGCTTTGGCACGTTGTGTCTCGTATTTGTCTACGTTTTCGACAGGATTGGTGACGTTGAGTACGAAAGCGGCACCTGCATCTTGGAGTACAGTTGTGACTTCAAACGAAGTAGGTATTGGGTAGTCAAACTCTCTTTTTACGACTTCTTTGACATTGGCTGTTGTGACTTTTTCGGTGGGAGCTTCTTTTTTGCTGCCACAGCTGATCACAAGACCAGTGAGTAATACAAGGAAGGCTGAGTTCAGTATGTTTTTCATAGTTTGTCTTTGGTAATAATCAAAATTAGATGGTGGGCAATTTAGCGAATGCTTGTTGAATATAGAATCAGCCTATCAAATTAATCATTCGTCCCAGAGTTTTTTGGCTGTGAAAGGGCTGCCCTCAAAGGTGAAGAGGTGGCCATCGACATAGCGGTAGTGGCAGTCAAGTTCGCTGAGCTGTTTCATCTCCTCGGTAGTGAGCTCGATTTGACTGGCTTCAAAGTTTTCTTGGAGTCTACTAGGGTTGACGGATTTAGGGATGACCGAAGTGCCGCGTTGGATGGCCCATGCGATGAGGATTTGTGCATAACTGGCCTGATGACTTTGGGCTATGGCCAGGAGGGTAGGGTGCTCTGAGAGGTAGGGGACGTTGTGGTCTCCTGATTTGATGGCGGTAGTGAGCGATCCGAGTGGTCCGAAGGCGGTATAGATGATGTTGTGTTGTTGACAAAAGTCAAGGAGGGGTTGTTGTTGCAGGTAGGGGTGGCTTTCGACTTGTAGTACCTCGATTTTGATTTTTGCACTTTGGTTGACTCGCTTGATTTTCTTTTGGTTGAAGTTGGATACGCCGATGTGTTTCGTGAGTCCTGCTAGGAAGCATTCTTCCATGCCAGACCAAGTATCCTCTAGACTGATGTCTTGGTCACTGATGAGGTCTTCTGGTCCACTAGGGAAGAGGACGCTTTTCTTTTGGGCGACGGGCCAATGGACGAGGTATAGGTCCAGATAGGCCAGTTGGAGATCTGCAAGTGTATGCTTGAGTGCTACGATGACATCTTCGGTGCGGTGATGGGTGTTCCAGACTTTGGAAGTGATCCATAGGTCTTTGCGTGTGACCTCTCCAGCTGTGATGGCGTCTTTAAGTGCTTGACCTACTTCTTTCTCATTGTCATATAGGAAGGCGCAATCAAAGTGGCGATATCCGATCTGAAGGGCAGTACGTACCGCATCGTAGACCTCTCCGGGAGTCGATTTCCAAGTACCAAGCCCTAGCGCAGGCATTTGGTCTCCATTTTTCAATGCATAGTGCTTCATAAGGGTAATTTATTCCGAATTACGCAATTCAGGAGTTAAAAGTTGAAAAGAAGAGGGGTAAAGGTGGATAATCAATGTGTCGGACAGTATGTAGAGCTTCGTGCGGATGTGTCGAAGCGGGACCAAAGTATAGATGTTTTGTTGGAATATAAAAAAAGCCTCTGATGACTAATCAGAGGCTTTTCGAGTATGTTTTTTTGGGGAGGGATTATCCGATGGCTTTTGCCATAGTCTCTCCGATATCCGCAGGTGAGTTCACCACGTGTAGCCCACACTCGGCCATGATCTTCATCTTGGCTTCTGCCGTATCGTCTGCACCACCGATGATTGCACCAGCATGTCCCATTCTTTTACCTTTAGGAGCAGTTTGTCCAGCGATGAATCCTACGACTGGCTTTGGATTGCCTTGTGCTTTGATCCATCGAGCGGCTTCTGCTTCGTAGCTACCTCCGATCTCACCGATCATGACGATACCGTCTGTTTCAGGATCGTTCATGAGCATTTCTACCGCTTGCTTGGTCGAAGTGCCGATGATAGGGTCACCACCGATTCCGATAGCTGTAGAGATACCCATACCTGCTTTTACGACTTGATCCGCTGCTTCGTAAGTCAAAGTACCAGACTTAGAAACGATACCGATTCTACCTGTCTTGAATACGAAACCAGGCATGATACCCACTTTTGCTTCGCCTGGGGTGATGACACCTGGGCAGTTAGGCCCGATCAAGGTCAAATCTTTTCCTGAGATGTATTGTTTTGCGGCGATCATGTCCTTCACTGGGATACCCTCAGTGATCGTGATGATGACCTTGATACCTGCGTCAGCAGCTTCCATGATAGCATCAGCAGCAAACGCCGGTGGAACAAAAATAATGGATACATTGGCACCCGCTTGATCCACAGCATCTTGTACTGTGTTGAATACCGGTCTATCGAGGTGCGTCTGACCTCCTTTTCCTGGAGTCACACCGCCTACTACATTGCTACCGTACTCAATCATTTGAGAAGCATGAAACGTACCTTCTGTCCCGGTGAATCCCTGAACTATGATTTTAGAATCTTTATTTACTAATACACTCATTTGATTTCAATTTTGTGCAAAAATAGGATAATTAATGGCTTTCGCAAGCCTTGAAATAGGGTTTAACTACTTAATTTTCCGATACTCGACAGACATATATTTGTCGATGAATTCTCGGATACATCCATCGCCACCTTTGCTAGAGAGTACAACATCGGCATAGGAGACCACATCGTCTGATGCATCGGCTGGACAGACCGATATACTGACCTTGTTCATGGCAGGGAGATCGTTGAGATCGTCACCTATGAAGGCTACTTCTTCATAGCTGATTCCCAGTTTTTGGAGCCATCCACTGAGGATCACGTCCTTCTCTTCGTGCCCAGCATAGACATAGGAGATACCGAGCATTTTTGCGCGTGCTTCGATGGCTTGGGCTGTCGAACTGTGGCTGATGATACCGACAACTATGCCTTGCTGGAGGAGCATTTTGATGCCCAGCCCATCTTTGGCGCTGAATTTCTTGAACTGTGATCCGTCATCCATGACGTTGATACTGCCGTCGGTCATGGTCCCGTCCACGTCCAAGACGACCATTTTGATATGGGAGGTGTCTATCATGATGACAATGATAGGTCAAGCCGCCTACATGTGAAAGTAGGACTCGGCGATTCTGTGTTATTAAACCTGAATTATTCAATTTTGGAGTTAAAGATTAGATAACCCATGTGCCGAACAGCATTTTACCAAATGTATGGTTTTCACCCATTGGATTCCTCTACAATTGACGTTCAGTTCCAACACGATTCACTATTCCAGCTTTGTATTAGCCCTAGACACCCATGCCATGGTTGGGGGTTAAATCAATAAACAACCACTCGTGTACTATTGCTTTACATTGTAAATAGGGGTTGCTTTATTACTAGCTTAACTCAAAAACGAAAATCATGAAATACCTATTGACTCTACTGTCACTGGTGCTTTTGATGGCTTGTGAGCCAAATAGTACGCTAGTGATGCCTGTACCTCCAGCGGACAATGCCCTTTTTAGAGGGTTCAACGCTACCATTGACTTTGATAGTTTGCGAGCAGAGGATTTTGCCGCTGCGACGGCCTATCAGATCCCTAAATCTAGACTTTGGGTACAAAAAATACATGAAACCAAAGACCGCTCTTTCGAAAACACCATGAGAGAGATCGATGAGATGTACGACGAGATATCCAGCCTCTATGGGGTGATCTACCTGATGGGGAGTACGCATCCGGATTCGGCTATTCGCAATGCCGCCTTGGGTGAGGTCGTCGTAATGGAGAAGTACTTCAACAGCCTAAGTCTCAACGACACGCTCTACCAAGCGGTCAAAGCATACGCACAGACCGATGAGGCAAAGACACTGACAGGTCCTCGTGCCAAGTACCTCACGGAGACGGTGCAGAGTTTCGA
Organism: Reichenbachiella sp. 5M10; assembly: GCF_002742335.1. Classification (NCBI taxonomy): domain Bacteria; kingdom Pseudomonadati; phylum Bacteroidota; class Cytophagia; order Cytophagales; family Reichenbachiellaceae; genus Reichenbachiella; species Reichenbachiella sp. 5M10. Next base: position 879,158 of record NZ_MDGR01000007.1, read on the forward strand.
ACGCAACGGGTTTGGCCTGGACGAAGCGGGACGTGCCCAACTCCAAGTAATCGACGACAAACTGTCCGAACTAGGCAATACCTTTGGCAACAATATCGCGTCGTTTGAGGACCATCTGATTGTAGACGAGGCGGGTATCGCGGGGCTACCGGAGGATTATAAGCAGGCACGCCAGACCGAGGACGGGATGTACAAGATCGATATGTCTTACCCGTCGGTATTGCCTTTCTTCAAGTATGCCCAATCTGCAACAGCACGTCAGCAGCTGTTTGTCAAGTTTAGGAGTAGAGCTGCAGAGAGCAACATGGCTGTGCTAGACAGTCTGATACTGATGCGTACGCAAAAGGCCCAACTGCTGGGGTATGATACCTATGCTGCCTACCGTGTGGCAGATCGTATGGCCAAGACCACCCAAAACGTATGGGATTTTGAAAACGACTTGGTGGGCAAGGTTCGCCCCAAGGCAGAGGCGGATTATGCCGAATTGCTAGAAGTGAAGTCTACCAGTACGGGCACCCAAGCCAGTGAGATTGATGCGTGGAGCTTGTCTTACTATGAGAATATTTTGCTCAAGGACTCGTACCAGCTCGATGGGGAGTTGATCAAGCAGTATTTTCCGCTGGACGGGAGTATCGAGGGCTTGTTTACGATCACTCAGCAGTTGTTTGGGGTGACCTACCGCGAGCTCGAGGATCCTTCCGTGTGGAACGACGATGTGCGTCTCTTTGAGGTGCTACAGGGAGAGCAGGTGATCGGGAGGTTCTATTTGGATTTCTTCCCACGTGCCAACAAGTACTCTCATGCGGCGTGCTTTCCGATCATCAGTGGCAAGGCTAGTGACCGGGGACGTCAGATCCCTACGGCAGCTTTGGTGTGCAACTTCCCCAAAGCGACAGACGACAAGCCTTCACTCATGCTGCACAATCAAGTGGAGACTTTGTTTCACGAGTTTGGGCATGTCTTGCACCATATGCTGAGCGAGACAGAGCTAGCCAGCCAGTCTGGGACGAGCGTGTCGCGTGATTTTGTCGAGGCACCGTCGCAGATTTTCGAAAACTGGACGTGGAACTACGACGCTTTGAAGTTATTCGCCAAGCACTATGAGACAGGAGAAGTGCTACCCAAAGCACTCTTTGACAAAATGATTCGGTCCAAAAACGTCGGGTCTGGAATGAATCTACAGCGTCAGATCTACTACGGTATGTATGATTTCACGCTATACGACCTCAAAAGTGACGGCATGTCTACGGACGACGTGGCCCGGTCGCTGCACCACAAACTGTTGCTCTATCCCTTCCCAGAGGGTACACATCTCCAGACGTCTTTTGGACACCTAGACGGCTATGGTGCGAGCTACTATGGATACCTCTGGTCCAAGGTTTATGCACAGGATATGTTTTCGCTCTTCGAGCAAAACGGAGTACTCGATCAAGAGACAGGGATGCGCTACCGTGAGTCGATATTGAAGCCAGGAGGATCTATGGATGAAAACCAGATGTTGGTTGACTTCCTCGGTCGAGCGCCTCAGAATGATGCGTTCCTAAAAGGAGAAGGAGTAGAAATAAGCGAATAATTTAGTACACCTCTCAGAGGGTACGTTGTTTTCAAAGCATACAAAAGCTCAGACGGTATGGTCTGGGCTTTTGTATGTACAAAGCACGAGTACATGACCAGTGGGAGCGTCATATTTGTGCCTGATTCCAACGAGTGCCACCCTATCCCTGCCGTACAAAGCAGTGAGAAAATGATGCAGAGGCTTAGCAGGAAACAGAAATACCCTCCAATGTATTGCCCCTGTGTCTGGCAGCCCCCTCGAATTCCATACAGTCTGATGAGAACCTATCGCATCGCCTGATCGCCTCCCTATTCAGCAAAAGCACGATGGTGTGGTGCCCACAGAGTAAATTCCATGCCGTAGATTAGGCCATTAGATAGGCCCGTTGGTCGGTATAGTGTCGTTGGAGCCAAAGCAGCCCTGATTTAGTTTATAGCAAGCTTTCGTCCCTATTATTGGAAGGCAAATAATGACCCTATTTGTGATCGTTATTCAACAGTTATGATTTTCATCAAATGCTCGTCTCGCCTTGGCGTAAAGAAATTACGATTCCAGATGCTCAAGCGACTCGAGTGAAACTCCGTCATGGCCTCTAGCTTTGACAAGTTGTAGTATTACAATGCACTTCATGAATGCTCTGCGTGGACGAGTGAAGCCTTGTAGGTCTCACTTAGGAGGCTCTTTACATTTGTATCGGAGGATTGCTGTAGTTAGCCAGACAGATCACGCTACGGGGACGTGAAGGAGGTTGAAATCTTCCATGAACCTTTCTTGCCCGCAGCTTATGTCATTTGATTATAATCCATCCCACTGGATTTGAAAGTATTGATATATGCTAGTTGTTGGTTTTCAGATACTTCCATGGGTCAAAGACCTGCTCCATGTAGTCCTGTTTTTGAACAATCAATACTTTTTGCACCCACTGCCCCGAACGACTCGAAGGTTGAACAATGGGCATAAATCCAAAATCGTAGCACAGATAATATACACCTTTAGTAGTAGGGTAGATCGAATTGAAAAAGTTGAAATCGAAATTTTTCGCTTCCAGTATGTCGCGACGTACGGTGGTCTTGCCTTCGGGACAGAGATCTTTCAAAATTCGCCTGTTTTGCCGCAGCTGACTATTGATACGGATCATATATTTCTCACCCGTTCTTTTATGCATGTTGTGGTAGGAGTTTCGGCATTGCGCATCGCAAAATTTTTTACCGATTCGGCCGTGAAGTGGTCTATGACAATGGAGGCAAGTAGGTTGATTATCCATTTTTATAAATGCTTATAAACGTATATAAGTGTTTATTCGAAAGCTTAAGATAATTATTCTAGCTGTATTTGCTACATGACAATTCAAATTCTCGATCGATCCATTGCTCTGAAACATCTGGTGATTGGTGGTAGTCGATTTATTGGTATAAAATTTTATCCGGACAAGGTGATTCAGGCGATGATCAAGTCGCTTCCAGGTATCGGATGGAGCAATTTCTTCCAAATGGCCGTGTTGCCCAACAATCCGACTAACCTGCAGGAGATATTCGACAGGTTCAAAGGTGTGGCTTGGGTCAATACTCAATACTTTTTTTTGAACCGTCCGGTCAATCATGGAGAGGTAAATCTCTCTGTAGATGACTTTCGCAAGCGCAAGCCGAAGCAGGGGAGGAGGTACTGTCCAGAGGAGTTTTATCTAAAATTGGAAATCAGAAAATACTCGCTGAACACGGCAAGGATATATATTTCTATGTTCGAAAATTTCATGAATTATTATAGCAAAGAAGAAGACTTGATGCGGCTGAGTGAAATGGAAGTGAAGAAATACATGCAGCACCTGGTGAATCAAGGAAAATCTGACAGTTATCTCAATCAAGCGCTCAATGCTATCAAATTTTACTACGAGGTAGTAAAAGAAATGCCCAATCGATTTTATGACATTGAGCGCCCTATCAAACGAGAGCCATTGCCAAAAGTGTTGGGAAAAAATGAGGTGTTGGCCATGATTAAGGTAACTCACAACTTGAAGCATCGCTGTATAATTAGCCTGTTATATAGTGCAGGTTTGCGCCGGGCTGAGTTGCTCAATCTGATACCAGCAGACATAGAAAGTGAAAGAATGATGATAAGAGTCAGAGGGGGCAAAGGGGGAAAGGATCGCTACACATTGCTTGGCAGGCAAGTACTGGACGACTTGAGAGACTACTATAAAAAGGCCCAGCCCAAGCAGTATTTGTTTGAGGGGGCAAATGGAGGTAGATATAGCCCAACAAGTATCATGAAAATAGTACGTAGGGCTGCCCTGAAAGCAGGTATAGCCAAGCGAGTGACTCCACACATGCTGAGGCACTCCTTTGCCACTCATTTGTTGGAATCTGGCACAGATTTGCGATACATTCAGGTGCTACTGGGGCATAATTCGTCTCGTACTACAGAAATCTACACACATGTAGCGAACACCAATTTATTAGGAATAAAAAATCCATTAGATTTGGATTGATGCAGTGCGTATAAAGTGCACTGTGCACTATACACAAATGTTGGCATACATTAGAACGAAATGAAGAAATACTCAGTACTAATTACGAGTAGCATAATTTCAGCACTATTAATTTTAGTGACAGGATGGATTGCATTTGGTCATGCAATGTCCGTAGCATTTGATTTTGCCTTCATTTTTCATCTAATCCCATTTGGAATTGGCTTCACGGGCGGAGCATCTATATTGATTTATCTTTACTATCTCCTATTGTGGGGAGCTCTATCCTTGTTGATTAGCCCAATAATTAGGGTATTTAAATCAAGTAAAAACAAAATAAAGTTCCTGACTATTTCAACCGTACCTTTAATCCTCTTGACAATTATTATTGTGTATACCGACTATTCAAGAAATAAAGAACGGGACGAACGAATAGCAATGAACAATAAAAGAGACGAAGCCGATTTCCATCACCTCAAGACAGGAGATTTGTTATTTCAGAAGGTAAATAAGGACGACTCCTTAACTTCTGACTTTGACTATAATAACATTGGAATTGCATTTATTGACGGTGATAATTATGCACTACTTGAGACTACTGACCAAGTTCAATACGTATCAATTAGAAAATGGGTAGAGAATGGAAAGAACAATGAATATGTTGCGAAAAGGCTTCGAAACGCAGACAATTTGCTTACGAGTTTAGACATTCAAAACCTAACAAAACAAGTTCGGAACAATATCATGAAAGAATACGACAATTCGAATGATTGGTCTGATGATAAAATGTACAATTCAGAACTCATTTGGAAATTATATGAAAGGACTTTTAATATCGAACTTGGTACATTAGACACTATAAAAACTGACTCAGTTGAGAGACTTGAAATCAGACCAAGTACGATTTTTAATTCTGACAAATTAATGACTGTAATAAAAAAATAACGTATGCCAACAATGGCTAAAAAACATAGGGCAGTTAAGGGTTACAGAAGGGTTAGTCCACATAGCAAACTTTCTGCTGGTGGACAGTTATTCACTCCGAAGTGCCCTACGATTTTTTAGCCGAGACGTTATGTACCAAGATGAGCATTATGAAGAATGAATAGAATGATCAAAATCTACATAGGTATAACATTGCTTCTTTTGATCGATTTAACTCTATATCTCACAATGAGCATTTCCTTTCCAGGAAGACTACTCGATCAAGGAGTATTTTGGGTATGGTTTCTTGGAACGATTTACTTGATTATTTCTCAATTTAAATTCAGATGGGCAAAGCGTTACGCATTCTTTCTATTCGCCCTCACAATCTTAGGTCTATTCCCAATGGGAATCCCAGTTTTATCAACCATCTCTTTTGCTCTAACTAATGAACCTTCAATTCAAGTGAATTCAGATCACAGGGTGTTTAAAACCGTAAAAAGCGTTATCGGAATGCCATACATATCAATAACGCAGAATTTCTGGGTATTCGAAAAGGAGGTTGGGTCGACTGAATTCCATTTCGAATTGTCGGATGAATATTTGGAGATAGAAGATGTGACTCAAGTAAACCTTCTAGAATCCACAAACAATCAAATGTTAAGGTTTGAGTTTGTATTTGAAGATGGGAAGATCATTAGGAATGTTCAAAAAGGTACATAACATGCTGTGATGAAATCATGCGTGGGCAGTGCAAGACGGAAGTTTTCTGCTTTCTGGATGCCCCGCCAATTCTGCGAATTGGCCTATTGAGAAATGAAAAATGTAATAGCCCATTTCGCAGAGTTGGCTATTTAGTAGACGAAACATTATATTCACCAAAACGCACGATTCATACAGGATCGTTGGCATGCATGATCCACATGAACACAGGAAACTACCAACTTGAAGATATATACTCCGAAATTCGTTATTTCATTTCGAACGAACCCTTAAACCCCAGTACAGATATTTTCAAAGATCTGGGTTTGGTTGGAGACGACTTCCACGAACTCATTGAACAATATCAGAAGCAATTTAACGTCAACATGGACTCCTACATTTGGTATTTCCATGCTGATGAAGAAGGACTTAATTTTCCAGGGGCTCTCTTTTTCAAACCACCATATGAACGTGTTACTCGAATTCCTGTAACTCCTGAACTTCTTCTCAAATTTGCAAACACTGGAACATGGAAACTGAATTACCCTGAACATCAACTTCCAAGTAAGAGATATGACATTCAGACAAATACAATCTTTGGAGCGACTTTGTTAGTCATCATTGCAATAACGCTGATTTACAACTTCTTGGTGAAATAACACGCATGCCAACAAACGCTGATCGGGCATATGTCAACGTGCTTTCTGGCTGATTTCAGTGCGACTCGACCGTGATATCTGCCGCTGAGAATCGGCCGTGCTTTCTACTTACTTCTGCTCGCAGGAGTTTTAGACTTTCGCAACGCAGTGCCATTTGGAACCGTTGTGAGCTTCGGCAGATTTCACTACTTTAGTGCTATTCACTAGCTGCGGACATACGCCCGATAGCTAGGCGTTATCTTTCATATCTGCATCATGACAGAATCAGCTCTTAAAAAGTATTTCGAAGGAACTCTATCAACTGACGAACTCAGGAAGAATCTGAAAGGAACGATTCAACAAACCAGCCATGATGTATTTTCCCATCAAGTAGACGTCCTAACCAACGGTAACTTTCAACTACTGGAAAGTCATCTGATTCAACTTTGCAATGATGCGTTCGATGGTCAACTCAATCCAGAACATCTTGATATAATTTCCTTTGCTCTGATTGGCTCTGACTATTTTGAATGGGACTCAGACAGGATTTCTGAAACCCTTTTCAACTGGAACAACCAAACCATTGATTATCCGGTAACAAGAACCAACCTTGAACTGTGGAGACTTTTCCTCGAATCTGGTGACAACCAACTTCAAAAGCATAACATCTGGAATGTTCACATCGAACCTCAGAAAAAAAATTGCCGAAATCATGACTCTAAATGGGTTCCAATTAACAAGAAACTGAACATCGGACTTGGAGGGAACTTGAACCAAGAACCAATTCATGGACTTAGACATCCAGCTGAACCCGGAACGACAGGTTGGTTCATTTGGTCAGGTGATTATTCCGAAGATTCTGATTTCTTCAAGCCACTATGTGTTGAACATCTTCTTCAGATGAAGCCAGAACTTATTCAATTTCTCGGGCTCGAACCAGGGTATCGGTTTCTAACGGACAACTCAGGCTACATCGACATCTGGAAAGACGAAGAACTGCTAAAAATCTGAAAAGAAAGATAACATATGCTATGAATGAATGGGGTTTCATCTGTCAGGATAGTTTCGTGGGGATTGGAAAGTCCGCCACAAGTTTTAAATTTAAATCAAGGCGTGGCTATGTGCGAGACGAGAGGCTAGTGCTTTCTAATCCCCACTCATCATAGCTGGCTGTTGGCGTGCATTAAAAAAATGGGATTAGGATTTCATATAGGACAAGGAGGAATTGACGATTTAGGCGAATACATCGGTCAAATGGAAATGGATGAGCATTATTGGCTGCAGCAAAATGGATTTCTGATGACGGGTGAAACTGGACATTTACCTGACCCTGTTGAGAGCTTACCGTACTTTGACGATGTTGTTCTTACACATGAAGAGGTGATCAGAATCAAAAAAAGATTTGATGATCGAAAAAACGATGTGTTACAGATTTCAGGATTTACTAGTACAGCAGTTGACAAAATGGAGGAGATCCTAAATCGACTCGTTGCTGAACAAAAAGGAGTTAGTACATGTGCTGATTAATAAATGAAAGACCGAATAAAAGAAATTGATGAATTGTTTTCCATGTTCCACGACTTTGAAATCGTTGGACTAAAAGTGGATGGCAATATTCTGACTTTTGAGATTCTTCTTCCGTGGAGTGAAATGTGGGGTATAGAAGATTATATAATGACGTTTCGGTTTGATGGGTGCAATGGCCTAAAATGTCATTATTGGAAGCGAACTAGTAATGAACTTAAAGAATGGGAAAAGGGCGTTTATTACCCAAGTCAAGAATATATAACGACTGACCTAAATGAAATAATAAAACTTGAATTAGATGTTCAGAATCATGAATTTAAAGAACCAGACAACTTTATACTTCATTGCAACAGTTCAAGCTCACATGGAGACCAAATCGGACAAATAGAATTTGGAAGAATAGAATTGAATGCCAAGGACTACCGAATTTATGATAACGAAATGAATGAAATGACTCTAGACAAAATGAAAAGTTGGGGCACCGAATGGTGGAACAGCATTCAAAAAATGTGGGATGAACAAAAATAAAAAACGACACGCCAACAACACCTATGACACCATGTCGTGTCAGTGGGTTACGATAGGTTTGTGATTACTTACAAGCTCCGCGAATTCTTCGAATTCGCCTAGTGTAAAAAAGAAAATACTATGCGAATTCGAAGAATTCGCTACTTAGATAAACGAAACGAAATACGAACTTAAACACGCCACGGTGCATAGCCAGAGCGTTGTGCATCATCACCCGTATCGTAATATTTTACCGAATAGCCAACTGAACTGCCAATGAAATTGCCTCAGAACATAGCATTGAGAACTGGAATCATAGTAACGGCGAACTTAATCCTATTTGTCGTACTAATTTATGCTTCTGTGTTTTTCGAATTCTTGGTATTGGGATGGGGAGCGAGCGCACAGGCACCTGAATTTAATGCCGACTTAACTTCAATAGGACAAATTCTTACTTTGGCGTTTCTGGCATTTAGGAAGAAGTCCCTGGAACTTTCAATTTCTGCAGTAGTTATCCTAACAGCCTACTTAACTCTCAAACTCCTGATCGGTATTATTTAAGACGATGCACAACATTGTGTATGGACGCATGTGCGAACTGAGCATTTAGCCAGTTTCCTTGGAACTCGACCGTGAATCTGCCGCTGAGGAAACTTCTCTGCTTTCTACCAAGCTCAGTTCGCAGGATTTTTTATCTTCTGAACGCACTGCCTCTTTGATACTTTGGAAGCACCGGCAGATTCACTATTTTAGTACCATTAGCCAGTGGGGCGCACACAGCGCCATACACGGGCGTTGTGATTCATGTCTTGTAAAGAGAAAAATCTCCAGAATCGAACAATTTATGTAACGAATACGTTACATTTGTGATGTGAGAGAAATCGACATTACAACTGATTGTCTAGAATTTATTGACAGCCAAGATCAACGAGTAGTTGATAAATTTTTCCAGCTAATTGAAGTAATTGGCGAAGTAAGAGTCGTTCATTCAAATTTCATAAAGAAACTCGAATCAAGTAAGTTTTATGAACTCCGAATAAAGGCTGGAAGCGAATATAGAGTTGTAATTTTTGCTATCGATCACTTGAATTTCAATGAATGTAAAAAAGCCGTTTGCCTTTGTGGATTTCTAAAAAAATCAACCAAAGATTATACAAAAGCAATTAAACAGGCTGAACGCATTCTTGAGGATTATTTGAACCAAAACAATTGAATCATGAAAGCAATAAACGCAAAGGATCTTTTGAACGAACGTTACGGCAAGAGAGGTACGGAACAACGAGAGGAATTTAGAGAAGAAGCTTTCTCATATTATTTTGGAGAGATAATAAAGAACAGAAGAAAGGAACTGAATCTAAGCCAGAATCAACTAGCGGAACTTATTGGAAAACAGCGCCCATATATTTCAAGAATCGAAAACGGCGAAGACATTCGAATATCAAATCTAACGCTAGTGGCAAATGCGCTAAACCTATCAATCGAAGTAACGGCGAAATAACGAAATCACAACATGGTGTATAAAATCATGCGCGGTTGGTGCTAGACGAGAGGGCGGTGGTTTTGGAATGCCCGCCAATTCTGCGAATTGGCCTATTGAGAAGAAAAAATTTATAGACCATTTCGCAGATTTGGCTATTTAGAATCAGATAGATTAACTTTCCAAAAACGCACGATTCATACAGAGGCGTTGTATGCAATGATGTTTCAAGCATCCTTTCTATTTAATGAATACTCCTACTACGAGATTAGATAACGACAAAAACTTTGACTCTGAAATAGGATCAATTCAAAATTTGTGCGACCTAAACACTTCGATAATAAAAATAACCGATAACGATGATGTTGAAGCCAACATTACCAAAACGGAAGAGTCGTACAAGGTTCAAGTGTTTGCTAGAGTAGATGAAAACTTAGATGACAACATTAATTTCTCCTTCACCCTGCACCAGAAAGAGTATAAGACGACTCATATTGGAAATAGATCTAGTCATGCCAATTTCAGTGCTGATAAATCAAGCAACTTTCAAACGTCCTTTGATTTAAACTCATTTCAATCCAACCGTTTCAAGGCTAGTAGCTTGTTCAAAGCTTTTTTCAGAACTAGCCAAAAAGAAACCAATACCTTTCATGACCAATTCGAAACAATTACCCATAGTAGAAACAACAGGGAATACTTCTATGATTGTTTAAGAATCAATTTAAACGACAGGCAATATGATGTAACCCAGTTGAAACATAATGGATTTGGTTATTATGTATTCGAGTGTCTTCAAGAACAAACAATAAGTGATTTTAGCGAAGCTTGTTTTTCTATTCAGCAAGCCATTGGATTTATAACAAGATTGATGCTCGGTGGGGAGAGATTTATTTTCGACGAATCAGGAGAACTACTTTATAGTAACTATGCAAGACCGAAGATCAAAGGAATGTATAGTCCAATTACAACAAACCCTTATTCATACCTTGATATAGACAGGGATATTGCGGAAGAATATTTGAATAAACTAACGCGAATATCATTGAGTCAATTATCAAATTTAGTTCAACGAATCCACAGGGAACCAGACTTTTCCTCAGCGATTTTGGTAATTCTAGAAGCCACATCCCTCCGATCATTACTTCTTATTCCTAGCTCATTCGCTGTTATTATTGAGCAACTCTCAAAACACCTTAGTTTTGAAGAACGTGGCTTAGAAAGACCTATCAATGACCAAGAATTGCAAGCTAATATTATTGAGAATCTTCATAAAGTAATTGACCAAGAGCCCTCTCTTTCTCCCGAATCAACATTAAAACTGAAGAGACGCCTAAACGAGATAAACAAACCAATAAACAAGCAACATTTAACAAACAATGAAAAACTAACCAGACCTTTTGAACAACTGGGAATTCATTTAACACTTCATGACATAAAAATCATTGAACATCGTAACGATCTGTTGCACGGAAATATATTACTCAAAGACAATGAGGATAGGAATACAGATATGACGAACCTTTACATGACCTATGTATCTGCAAAGCTATTCACTCTTATTAGTAAGCTTATTCTTAAGAGCGTTGGGTACGTCGGATATGTTTATAATCAAGCCAAATATCTAGAAGTCCACTTAAACATTGATACAGATGAAGACTACTTCGAAAAGATTTAAAAATGCATACAACAATTTGTATGATGTCATAGCTAGTTCGCATGTTATCGTAGCTTCGGTACTACTCGGACGCCCCGTCAATCCTGCGGACTGACTAGCTTCTCAAGAAAAATTTAGCAAGTCAATCCGCAGGATTGACTATGTAGACAAACGTTAACTATATTACAATAAAAACGCTACGATCACATACAAGAAGCGTTAGACACAACTACTTCATTATGAAAAACTTCTTCTTCATTATCATTTTACTTTTTTCTCTCTCCTGTCAAAATTCCAACCAAGAGATGTATGGTGATGTCGAGGCGGAATTCGAGGACATAATGGAGATACCCATGACTCAACAACCTGCACCAACTCAAAAAAATAAGTCTGAATCAATAACAAAGAAGGTTGTTAAAACAGGTGGTATTGACTTTCAATCAGAGAATATTCGAAATGACTATCAAAAAATCCGAGCAATATTACCAAAATATGATGCTTATATTGAGAATGAAAATCAGACCAAATCAGACCAAAGAATCAATTATAATCTAACTATAAGAGTACCTTCAATTGGATACGACACTCTGTATTCTTTACTTTCAAGCTTTGGAATTCGCCTTAACAATAAGTATTCGAACATTGAAGACGTTACAGCTCGTTATTATGACCTTAAATCTAGAATCACGAACAAAAAAGCCTTAGAACAACGATACGTTGAACTTCTAAAAAAAGCCTCTTTAATCAAAGATATTCTGGAAATTGAACGGAACCTTAATGAAGTGAGAACGGATATCGAACGTCTTCAAGGTCAGTTCAATTATCTTAGTAAGCAGGTTAACCTAAGTACCATTAATGTATCATTCTATGAAATTCTACCTTATGTATATGATTCATCTCAACGAACGGGGTTTTGGGCACGAATTTTCAGCGCTCTAGATAACGGTTGGCAAGGGTTTCTATCATTTTTAGTTGGAGTAACAACGTTATGGCCATTTGTATTTCTAATAATTGCTGGCATTTATCTGTATCGAAAATTTAGAAGCAAACGGAAAAGTTAAAAAGTGTCTAACATGCTGTGATCAAATCATGGCGGTTCAGTTGTGAAAGAAAGTTCTCTGCATTCTGGAAGCCCCGCCATATCTCAGATTAGCTCTATGTAATCAAAAAGGGATAGCGAAAATCAGAGATTTGGCTATCTTGTAGCCGAAACTTAAACTAAATCACACGCCACGATTGATACAGAGGCGTTAGCGTGCATGGCGAAAGACCGAAGATCTACCAGAATGGAAGAAGAAAAACTAAGTGAACATCAACTTAAACGACTTGTCATCAAGGAACGAGAGAAGTCGAGAAAAACAGAGTTAATTGCCGTAACCATTCTTGCGATAGTAGCCTTAATTGCGACAATTATTTGGGGTATTTTCAGAACACAATAATTCCGCATACATTGAGATCAAAAAAACTAAGAGGGCTTAAAAGAAGACAAAAGAATATTGATAAATGGTTCGAAGGGCATCAACGAATTAACCTTGAAATTCTAAAGGAGTCGAAGTACTATTATTGCAAGTCAAAAGTAGATCCTTGGTCTAACCTCTACTATGAAGTAGATTATCCTGCGAATTACAGAAGACAGCTGTTTTCTCATCTTTTGAGTATCTACGAACTTTGGAAGAAACAACTAGAAGATAACTTTGATGACTTCTATCTTGCGATTTGGTTAAACGATAGACGATTTATCGATTCTCAAGTAGTATCAGCAATTGGCGACCGAGCTGAACATTATCAACAAATGTGGAACCTTCATGAAGAACCTTTGAAATTTCCTATCAAACTATTTAACAACGAAGAAGATAGAGTTTCTATGTTTCATTGGGATTCAACAGAAGATGAGGATTTAGTGTTTGAGTCTGAATATTCTGATCTCGATATTAATGATTATTGGAGCCCTGAAGATTTTTTTGATGACGTTAGATCATATAGGAAACTTGTGAAAAACAATACACCAACCCGAACGATACAAACTGAAGATGGAATAGAAAAGGCGTTTGTACTAAAACGGGGAAACACATGGATTGGCAAACAAAAATAACGACACGCTAACATCACCTATCCTCCATGGTGATTCCTGCTAGAATTGAGGTTGGCGGTTTCTACTAGCACCGGAAAATCTTCGCTTTTCCTCACATGGTTGAAAAAAGGTAGTGATGAAAATCGAAGATTTTCCTAATTTGTAACCGAAACAAAACACACGTCAAGCACCACAGAGGATAGCTAGGCGTTACAGACCATGCCAGAACGAACATGTCAATCTTCAGCAAACAGATAGATTTTAAAGTTAAAGTGGCTGAAAGTCAATTCATCCATTGGTTTCGAACGTCTGTAGCTGACCCTAACAACTTAGGAAATCAATTCGCTGCAACCAACCAACTTTTGATGGGAAGCCGAGAGAACAAAGCATTCTGGTTTCAAAAGAAGGAGAACTATTCAATGGACAACTTCTTCGAAATGTGGTTTAGCGTCGTAACGGGTGAATACGAACCAATCGAAGATGCTGTCTCCATCAACTTAACGGTACAAGTGAAGAATGGCCTTAGAAACCTTCTGATTTTTGGAATCGTTATTTGGTGGCCGTTATCTATCTACTTTTACCTTGAACATCAGAATGATTGGTTGATCTACCTACCAATAGCCTTTACTGCTCAACTTTTAGTTGTTATTTGGAGGGTACGTGAAGATGCTAACCTGCTTAGGCAACTCCTAACTGAACAGATCGAAAAATACGGTCTGTAACATGGCGTCATAGTGCATGTGCGAACTGAGCATTTAGCCAGCCTCGGCGGAACGAACCCGTGCATCTGCCGGCGGAAATCTCTTTTCTGCTTATAGTGAGGTCAGTTCGCCGCACCGGAAGATCGGCGGAACGCAGCTCTCACCGATTCGCTAGTAGGTTCGGCAGATTTTCACTACTTTGGCTGTATTATCAAACGACACGCACACGCACTATACGCAGGCGTTATGTACCAAGATGAGCATTATGAAGAATGAATAGAATGATCAAAATCTACATAGGTATAACATTGCTTCTTTTGATCGATTTAACTCTATATCTCACAATGAGCATTTCCTTTCCAGGAAGACTACTCGATCAAGGAGTATTTTGGGTATGGTTTCTTGGAACGATTTACTTGATTATTTCTCAATTTAAATTCAGATGGGCAAAGCGTTACGCATTCTTTCTATTCGCCCTCACAATCTTAGGTCTATTCCCAATGGGAATCCCAGTTTTATCAACCATCTCTTTTGCTCTAACTAATGAACCTTCAATTCAAGTGAATTCAGATTACAGGGTGTTTAAAACCGTAAAAAGCGTTATCGGAATGCCATACATATCAATAACGCAGAATTTCTGGGTATTCGAAAAGGAGGTTGGGTCGACTGAATTCCATTTCGAATTGTCGGATGAATATTTGGAGATAGAAGATGTGACTCAAGTAAACCTTCTAGAATCCACAAACAATCAAATGTTAAGGTTTGAGTTTGTATTTGAAGATGGGAAGATCATTAGGAATGTTCAAAAAGGTACATAACATGCTGTGATGAAATCATGCGTGGGCAGTGCAAGACGGAAGTTTTCTGCTTTCTGGATGCCCCGCCAATTCTGCGAATTGGCCTATTGAGAAATGAAAAATGTAATAGCCCATTTCGCAGAGTTGGCTATTTAGTAGACGAAACATTATATTCACCAAAACGCACGATTCATACAGGATCGTTGTGTGTAATCTACGACTAAAAATTCACCCTTAGTTCAAATGAAAATAAAGCTTAGACAGCAGATAGAAGAAATTGTTTCTCTTACTGATGAAGAGTTTGAATGTGTATTATGTCACTTCGAGCAAAAAGCATTTAAAAAACATCACCTCATTATCCAACAGGGCGATTATGTACAACATGACTATTTTGTTGCAAAAGGATTGATGAAAGCTGCTAGTATAAGTTCTGAAGGGAAAGAGCATATAATTCACTTTGCCATGGAAAATTGGTGGATAACCGACCCGGAGGCATTTCATTATGGCACCAAAGCAAGCTTATCTGTAGACTGCCTTGAAGATACAGTCGTTTTTTCCTTAACTCTGGAGAATAAGGAGAAACTGTGTCGTGACTTGCAAAAAATGGAATATTTTTTTCGCAAGAAAACAACCGCGGGATATATTGCATTGCAAAAAAGAATTATGTGTTTTATCAGTAGTAGCGCAAGCGATCGCTATCATAATTTACTAGAGCAATACCCTGACTTGATTCAGCGCATCCCAAAAACAATGATTGCTTCATATTTAGGCGTTTCCAGAGAAACACTTAGTCGCCTAATTCCTGCTTAGTGTGACAATCCGCACATCATCTCTGTGACAATCCTCCTGTGATTTGAGTACTGCATATCTGAATTTTGCTGAAAACAAGCTCAGTAAAAATTATGGAATACAGAAATTTAGGCAAGTCAGGATTAAAAGTACCCGTACTCAGTTACGGAACAGGGACATTCGGTGGTACCAACGAGTTTTTTGGTCGATGGGGTAAAACTGATGTGAAAGAAGCCTCCAAACTCATAGACATATGTTTGGAGCGCGGTGTGAATTTCTTTGATACGGCAAATGTGTACTCTCAGGGAGATTCTGAATCCATTCTCGGTGCAGCTTTATCAGGTAAAAGACAAAACAGTATTATTTCAACAAAGGCAACATTTCAAATGGGAGGAGGGCCAAATGATCAGGGGGCATCACGCTTTCATCTAACAAATGCTTTGGAAGACAGCTTAAGGCGTTTGCAAACAGATTATATTGATTTATACATTATGCATGGGTTTGATACTAATACACCCATTGAGGAGACTTTGCGAACACTGGAAAAAATGGTTAATAGTGGAAAAGTGCGCTACATTGGATGTTCTAATTTTGCAGCATGGCAGCTCATGAAATCTCTGTCAGTTTCTGATAGGTTGAATCTGGAGAAATACATAGTCTACCAAGGTTATTATTCAGTTATTGGTAGGGATTACGAACAAGAATTGATGCCTTTAGTCAAAGACCAAGAATTGGGATTAATGGTATGGAGTCCTTTAGGATGGGGAAGATTAACTGGGAAAATCAAGCGAAATCAGCCTGTTGGTGAAGGAAGAATAAAATCAGGAGGTGCTATTGGTTCCCCTCCTGTTAATGATGAGCTAGTATATGATGTTGTTGATTCACTAGAACGTATTGCCTTAGAAATGGATAAAAGCATTCCTCAAGTTGCCATCAATTGGCTGTTGCAAAATGATACGGTTTCAAGTATAGTTATAGGTGCTAGAAATGAAAGACAACTTATTGATAATTTGGATTCGGTTGGTTGGTCATTACTGCCACAACATATTGAGGAGTTAAATACCTTAACACAGCCTAACCTACTTTATCCGCATTGGGTAGGTAAAAGGTAGAAAAGACTCCACACAACAAACACTATCATCCATAAGCCTAGCCAGCCGCACTAACTGAGCTATTTGCAAAGTGAGTGAGGAGCAGATACTTTTATAGAAATTTGAAAAGTTCAGCTTACGTATGATAGTTGGACGTTAGCGATCACTTCTGCAAGATGAAACAACTTCTTTTTCTCATATTAATCATCTACTGGAACTCTTGCTATTCACAGTCAACTCCTGAACTCGAAGAACTTTTTCTGAAAGCCGATTCGGTTTTAATGATAGATCAAGGTTTTGAGGATGAAGAACTAATCTTTCCGGGTGAACTAGTCAATAAAGGATTGTCTGAGTTTTGTTACCCTGAACATCCGAATTTCCACATAACCTCTCAAGATAAGGTACTCCAACTTATGACAAGCCTGAATTTTAAAAGTACCGAAGATGCATTATTCTGTGGTTTCAATTATGACATCATCGGCTACTTTAACGGCGAAATAATCTATTCATTCCAGCTGAACTCTCAATGTAACTACGTGCTAACATCATTTGGTAGGTACTACATTTCAGAATTCGATAACAATGAATTCCTAAAAACAATTTCTCCTAAACGTATGAAAACCTGCTTTTTCAAGAGTGCTGAACTTATGGAGCGCTACATAATTGACCAAAGGCAGAGCAACTCGGAGGCACTAATTGAAATAACCATCAATACGAGCAACGGGGAATTCTCTGTATCAACAACTCGAAAATAGCAGATCGCTAACAGACGCTGATCGGGCATATGTCTCAGTGCTTTCTGGCTGGTTTTTGTGCAACTCGACCGTGATATCTGCCGCTGAGATACGGCAGTGCTTTCTACTATCTTTTGCTCGCAGGATTTTTAGACTTTCGGAACGCAGTGCCATTTGGAACCGTTGTGAGCTTCGGCAGATTTCACTATTTTAGTGCTATTCACTAGCTGCGGACATACGCCCGATAGCTGGGCGTTGAGTGCCATACCTGCAAACCGCACATGAACCTGCAAACTGAATTCGAGAAAAGATTTCCAGAACTGATAACCAAGGCAAGAACTGAGTCGGACGAACATCAGACTACCATAACCTTGGACTTTTCGAACTCTCGTTATAACACTTGGATAGCCAAAGATGAAGATGGATTAATGGTTGGTATCAACGAACTCCATAACCACTTTGATCTAGGTACACCTGAAGAAAATCTGGAGGATGCATTTGACGAACTAACTGAAATCTTAACCGAGAAAGTTGCAGCCGTTGGACTAACAAACGAGGAGACAAACTACTTATTAGCAACACTTGATCTTCCACAAGCCATTGAGTCATATTCGAACGAAAAACCAAAGGTTGAGATTGTGACCTTTAAAACTGAACATTGAAATGGCCGAACTTAAATGTCCATCTTGTCAAGAAGAACAATTCAGTTGGTCGATTGATGAAGAAGAATCACCGCTTACAAGATGGGGTTGTAGAAATTGCGGTTATTCTGCGATGGAAGATGAATCCTATGAACGTCCATGTGAAGAATGCCGAACATCAACAAGATTGAGACTTCAAGATAATGAAAGGACTTACTGGTGGTGTAACGCCTGCAACAAGACGTGGGATATAGACTAAACGGCACTCAACAATATGTATAAGGCATGTGCTTAAGTGCTTTCTACAATCTGCATCAGGACTTGACCGTTTCGTCTGCCACCGAGAAAGATTTATGTCATTTGGAGGCTTCAGTTCGCGGGATTTTTTCACTTCAGAACGCAGTGCTTTCTACAAACTTTGGAAGCACCGGCAGACTTCACTACTTTAGTGCTATCCATAAAGTGAGAGCACACGCCTCATACATGGGCGTTATCCACAATAGCCTTCAGATTGAAGATTTCACTCATCATAGCATTCTTAACACTTTTGGCGATCGAACTTTCTGCTCAACAGCCGAACAACTCTAAATTGTACGAACTGGCAATTGAGCAGCGATTGAACTATGTCGACGAAGATCGTGACTCATTAACATCGATAATACTCATCGAACAGTTTCAGGGAGATTGGCTTGAATTTGCACATGCTGCCGTTGGTGGCATAAACGAACTAACACAAGAAGACAAAAATCTTTTCTATTCCGCCATTTACTACAAAGAAGATGAAATTAAACTCTTCAACAATAACCCTGAACTTTTTAGACTGATCGCTGAACTAGATCGTGTATTCACAGAACCTCCAACATTGAACGACTCAACATTAAGTCTGTCCTTGCCAACCAAAATCACGAACTACAGAGAATTCAATGCCAACAAGGTTGATAAACTTTGGAAGAAGTTTTATCGGAAGTACCCCTCAACTTTTGGATTCTTCGAACTAAGTCAAGTAGTTTATGATGGTGATTTCGCCTGTTTCTACATGGGCCACCATGTTGCGAACCTCTATGCAAGTGGAGATATAATTTTCATGAGGAACGTCAACGGAACCTGGGAAATCATTTATCAAATGAATCTCTGGATGTCGTGAAAACTGTGGATAACAGTCACTATCGGTTATGTGCCAAACTGCCTCTTTGCTGGCTTTAGTGGGACTCGACCGCTGCAGTGCACCTTCTGATACTGTATCGTCACCTCATAGTTCAGTGCTTCTGGATTTTGACTTGTGGAACGCAGCTCTTCGTAGATACCGTTGTGCTTGTGGTGCACTTCCGCTATTTTAGCTGTACTTGCCAACTGTGGGCACACAAACCGATAGTTAGGCGTTAGCATCAATAAGATGAAAAACCCATCAATATTAATATCAGATAAATGGGAAGTGAAAAGAGACGTATTCTATGAGATTGATCCTCTAGATAAATCTATAGATGACGAAAGAAAGTTCAATGATCTTTACTTCCAAGAGGACCTTTTTTGGATATCTAGCGGGGAATTCAATCTAGATTTGGGCTGGTATGGTGAAGGTAAAAAAGGACATTTCATTCTGTACTTATATCGAGGAAACAACTGGCATAATTGTCAACTTTTAGAAAAACGAATTACCTGCAACTATCAGTCAATTATAGAATTGGTTAACAAGTTTATAAAGAACGTTGAATCTGGACTTTACGAACGAATTAAAACTGATATTTGCTCTATTGATGATTATACAGAAACTATTGAAATAATTTCACTCAAATAGCGAACACAATAAATTTTAACCTTGAGCACTACTTTTGAAATCATACCAGTAGAAAAAAAGAACATTACTTTTCGGCAAGTAATTGATTTATCTGAACAAAGAATCAACTCATTTTTTGATTCGCTTAAAATCAAATCAAACATCAAGTTAGAAATCAATCTTCATGAAATCTCAGAACGGTACGTTAAAGAAGTTGACTTGGATTCTGAATTCTTTTGGACAGATAATGAATATGTATGGTTTACAATTAATGGAATTCCAGGAGGAACAGATGCTTATTGTGAACGAATAAAAGATGATTTTGACGAGTCTAATCCTTGGGGGATATTCGAAGAAATGATTTTAAACAATAAGACCATCAAGGATTTTGAACTTAAAATAGATAAGTCAAAAAAACTCAATATTTATTGGAGGCTTAGACGTTCAGCTGGGCAGAGAGCATCAATCAATGTGGCCTATGGAATCATTAGTGCTTCAATTGCTGAATTGACTGGAGGATTCATATGGACAGAAGATGGGGCATGGAACTTTAGTAAGTTCCCAGCAGAACCACACGAATTTTATAAATGGTATTTTAAACCTGATTCTGAAGATGATGGTGATTTAAAAGAGTGGGCAATTAGTTGTCTAGGAGGTATAGCATATGAATTAAAATGATGCTAACAATGGGTAAGAAACCATAGCGTGTCAGCAAGTCACGAGAGTCTTGTGGTTACTTGCCAGCCCCGCGAATTCTTCGAATTCGCAAATTAGACGAACAAAATTACTTTGCGAATTCGAAGAATTCGCTACTTTGAAAACAGAAACGAACTACTACTAAATCACGCCACGGTTCTTACCCGAAGCGTTAGGCATAATAAGAGAATCTAATGAACGAGGCAATTTGGGGTTTTATTGGAGCATTGATTGGTGCTGGAGCAAGTATATTAACTACATTAATCAACTCTCGAAATTCCGTGAAACTTCAATTGAAGTTGGAAAAAGTAAGAAGAGAAAATTTGGCGAAAGATTTTCAAAGAGATAACCTGTTAGTAATCCAAGAGAAGCTTTACCATCACTTTAGACTGACCTTAAGGGCTGTTTTGGAACGAGGAAGCAATAATGACAGCTTATTGAATGAAGAGCTTGCTGATAATTTGAGCTATTCCCTTAGAGAATTAACTTGTTTTATTGAGCGAGTTGAACAGCAAGATTTGAGGAATCAACTTACCGAAATAAAAAATGACCTTGCAACCATTCCTATTGCTAAATCTAAAGATGAAGGAATGGATCGGTTAGTAACCACATCAAGTCAATTCGATCGAACCTTACAGTTACTTGGGCAAACGCTTCGAGCAACATTCTAAAAATATGCCTAACAATGCGTATAGCGAATGCCCATGCTGCATAACCGAATATATGCGGGGAACAGCACCGCCGCTTCGCTTAGAATCAATAAAATACCGAGGAATGGTCATTCGTGACTCAAGCACTCCCGATCAACAGGAACGGCTAAACGAACTTTTGTAGTTTGTCGCAATTCGGCTACTTTAGTACTTTATCAATCCGTGTGGGCACATCGCCATACGCGGACGTTGGCAATCATAATATAGACAATGACAATATCAGGAATAATAGAATGCTCTACTTGTGAGCACAAAATAAGACTTCGCCATCAAGTAGGTTATATCTATCCTGTTTCGGTTAAAATTGCTTGTAATGGATGTGGTAAGATTATTAAAGGACATGTTCGAAAAGCAAACCCTGCCTTTGATTTTCCAAATGATATATTCCATGCTAAATATGAAGAAACAACGCAAACAGTTAGTATATCAACAGAATTACCTGTATTGAACGGAGTTTCAAATATTGATGGGCCTATTGCTTTGTCTCCATTTATTGGGATTGGACAAATTTTAGGTTTTGAAAATGTTAAGAAGTTCGAATTAAAGACGAAAGAGTTTATCTCTTTTTATGAGAAACATTACAACTCGTTAATAACCTCATTCGAACTTTTTGAAAGCAACAGCTGGGAACATTATCTAATGGAGGTAAAAAAGCACTTTAGAAAAAATATTAGTTTAGACCTAAAAACATTCGAAGATTGTACAACTATAGCTAAGGAAATTAATAAAGATTTCTTTTCAAACTTAGCAACAGATAAGTATAAGACAGATTTCACATCCAAGCTTCAAAATGAATCAATTGATAAGGTTTTAGGTAAAAAAACAGATTTAGTCAATCTAAAGTTACAATTAGACAGCTTTATTAACCTTGAATTAGAATTTAGTAAAGGGCTTAATTTGGTCGGTAAATT
Source organism: Reichenbachiella sp. 5M10 (assembly GCF_002742335.1). NCBI lineage: Bacteria > Pseudomonadati > Bacteroidota > Cytophagia > Cytophagales > Reichenbachiellaceae > Reichenbachiella > Reichenbachiella sp. 5M10. The sequence goes on from NZ_MDGR01000007.1 coordinate 901,521, forward strand.
CCTCCAAAATATCCGAAGTTTTTTTCCTGTAATAGCCTTATCGTATAACGGTAATTATCTAAAACAATACGAGGACAAAATCAGTCTAACAACATTCGAATTTTTAGACTTAAAAGAACTTTACATTGAACAATTTGAATATTTATCTCGAATCTCAGCCCTGTATTTTGGTTTAATCAATTTGGCTGAAAGAAATAATTTTGACGACTTTGGATCTATTCCTGATTGCAATGAATTATCCGATTATTTCAAAAAAGACAATGGTATCAAGAAAGATATTATTAAAAAGCATAACGTTTTAAATGATTACTTCATTGATACATTAAATAGTCAATTAAGAAATGGAATTGGACATCTAAAAACTAAGTATGAGGCTAAAAATCAATTAATAAAATACTTCCCAAATAAGGCTCCGGAAAAAGTAAATATTCACAAGGAAATTTATCTAATTGATTTTGCCATTCTAGTCTACGAACAAGCATTGAAGGTAAAAGACAGCCTTGAAATAATAAGTAAATTCGTCAACGTCATAAAATAAACGATTGCCAACACTATATATGAAATTATAGCGGGTCCGTTGGATTACCAAAGTTTTGTGGTTACATGTTATCCCGTCAAATCTGCGATTTGGCATTTAAGGGAATTGAAAATTTAAATACCAAATCACAAATTTGGCTATGTAGTAAACTGAAAGTTCATCGCTTTTAAGTCCACTACAATTCATATATTAAACGTTGGCGTGCATTACTGAAACGAAGAAACTAAATGGCAAGAAGCTACCATGTAACAGGAAAAGACCTGCGAGACTTTTCGAAGAAGGAATGATCATACCCCAATAGTTAGGACAGGGTTTGTTCGGTTTTAAGTTCCACAATAGTGTTTAATATTCCTTTCATTAACAATAAAACCCAAAAATGATCTGCTCATTAGGCGGCCTGTTTTTGGGTGGTTTGATAGAGATCAATCGGTCTCTGATCCTCGATATTTGTATGCCTTCTTTCCATGTTGTAGTAGTTGAAGTATTCCGCTATAAGTAGGTACAGATCCATACCGTCCTTAGGTGGATTGAGGTACAGCTTTTCATACTTTACACTTCTCCACAACCGCTCAATAAAGGCATTGTCAATAGCTCTGCCTTTACCGTCCATGCTCAACTTGATGTCTTGTCCTAAGACGAAGTTGGCGAAGACTTCGGCAGTAAATTGAGAGCCTTGATCGGTATTAATAATCTCAGGCTTTCCATGCGTCTCTATGGCCTCTTCTAGACACCGTTGGCACCATTCTGCATCCATGGAGTTAGATACTGACCAATTGACCACATACCTACTGTAGAGGTCAATAATGGCTGTCAAATACATGAACCCTTTCTTCATGGGGATGTAGGTAATGTCCATTGCCCAGACCTGATTGGTGCGCTCCACTGTCAGGTTACGAAGTAGATAAGGATACACCTTGTGGGCTTTATGACGTCTGGACGTATGTTTCCTTGGCATCACAGCTTGTAAACCCATCACCCGATAATAGAGGCGCTCGATCCTATTCTTGCTCACAAGCATCCCTTTGTCTTTGGTCAGCCAAGTATGCATCCTGCCCGCTCCCTTGAACGGGTGGTGCAGATAATGCTCGTCAATCATGCGCATTAGCTTTAAGTTCAATTCTGATTCCCCTTTGGGCTTATAATAAATCCCTGAACGGTGTATGGACAGCAGTTTGCACTGCTTTGACATACTCAATTGACCCTTGCCTATCATTGATCGCCGTTCAGGCAATGGTCTTACCGCAAGGCGTCTTTTAAAAAATCATTTTCCACTTTTAGCTGACCGATAGCCTTGAGCAATTGATCCTTTTCATCGTCAGCTTGCGACTTCTTGCTCTTGCCCTTTTTCTCGAAAACGCCCTCTGCATTGGCTAAAAACTCTCTTTTCCAGAGATTGATTTGTAGAGGGGCCAGTTCATATTTCTGTGCCAGCTCTGCAACGGTTGATTGCTCTTTGATGGCTTCTAAAACCACCTTTGTCTTGAATTTTGATGTGTACTTCTTGCGTGTCATATCAGTAAATTTAGTTGTCATTTCTGAACTAAACTCACTGTCCCATTTTTTGGGGTATGATCAAACCGCACCACCCTCAATAAGTGGATCGAAAAGTATGACCGGAAAGACCTTATGAACACTCGTGTAACCGTGGAAACAACAGACGAAATCGGGCGCATTAAGGAGCTCCAAAAAGAAGTCCAGCAACTCAAAGACTTACTCTTGAAGAAAGATCTGGACAATCTAATGCTTGACTCTTATTTAGAAGTAGCAGCCGAGAATATGGGCTATAAAAGCTTGGATGATTTAAAAAAAAACTTTAAACATCAAGCCCTGATGAGAGCAGTAGGGAAATCATTAGTTTTGAATGCTTCAAACTAAGGGAAGATTACACATTGACTTTAGATGAATTGAAAGGCTATTCTACGAACTATTGGAACAATATTTTTGGAACGGAGAAAAAACTAAAGTACAACATTAGATAGGTTTGCAAGTAAGGGGCTCTTGCACATGCACCTCCGCTCCCGCAGAGGTTAGTCAGGGATCAAAGGAGCGGAGAGGCCTTATTGCAGGGAAGATTTCGTAGGCTGGGTTCATTTTTTCTAATCTCAATCCATCGCTTCTCACAATTATCCGTTTAACTTCGGTACGAACTAAATCAATACTACAAATACGATCCTCAGTCCTATGAAAGACGATTTTTTAGCTTCTCCATATTTCAATAACAATCCTTCTCTGTATGCTTTCTTGCCCATGCTCTATATGGTTTGGGCCGATGCAGTATTGACACCTAGCGAAGTAGCCAAAGTCCGTGAACTAATGGATGAGCAGACATGGCTCAGCACAGATGAGCGGGCATTTTTGCTATCCAACTTGGATCCGAGTAATCCCCCTTCTCCACAGCAACTCAAGGCTTGGCTGGTAGAGATCCGCCGTATCGCAGACCAGATCAGCCCAAAGATGCGCACCTCGCTGGTGGATATCGGGATGAAACTCGCAGCGCTCAATTCCGACAGCCAAGAGGAGGAGTCTATACGAAAGACGAGGGAGTCTTTGACACAAGTCGAACAAGCCCTCGGAGTAATCAGCAACGAGGCGGTATATCACTTGCGCTCAGGTCATCGAGAGACAGAGACCAGTACGCAGAGTACCGATCAGACATTTGAAGTTCAAGTTTTGGCAGAGCTGTTGGACGGTCAGGATCAGGAGATCATTCGTCGAGTGAAGTCGGTCATCTCACGGCCAGATTTTGCTTATCTCGATACAGACAACCTAGCGGAGTACCGCGAGCAGGTTTTGGACTGGTGCAAAAGCCTAGCCGAAGAAAGCTTTGGAGGGATGGCATATCCGAGCGAATTCGGTGGGGGAGGAGACATGCGTTCGTACTTCAGCATCATGGAGACCTTGTCTTACCATGACCTGAGTTTGGTGATCAAATTTGGAGTGCAGTTTGGATTGTTTGGGATGAGTGTCAATCTACTTGGGACGAAAAAACATCATGAGAAGTACCTTGCCGATATTGGTAGTTTGGAGCTGCCTGGATGCTTTGCGATGACCGAGACGAGGCATGGCTCCAATGTCAAGGGAATAGAAACCACTGCGACTTATGATCACGAAAAGCGTAGTTTTACGATTCAGACTCCGCATGCCAAGGCCTGCAAGGAATACATTGGCAATGCAGCCATGCATGGAGAGATGGCGACTGTGTTTGCCAAGTTGGTCATTGATGAAGTGGACTATGGGGTCAATGCCTTCTTGGTCCCACTACGGGACAAACAAAAAAACTGTCTGCCAGGTATTCGTATAGAGGATTGTGGCCGAAAAATGGGGCTCAATGGCGTGGATAATGGTAAAATATGGTTTGACCAAGTGAGTATTCCTTACGATCAGATGTTGGATCGCTTTGCCTCAGTGAGCGTCGATGGTCAGTTTGAGAGCCCGATCACCAGTGACAATCGTCGCTTTTTTACGATGCTTGGCACGTTGGTGGGAGGGCGTATCGGCATTCCTAGGTCTGGACTCAGTGCGACCAAGTCGGGGCTGGCGATCGCTATTCGATACGGTGATCAGCGACCACAGTTTGGTCCTGAAAATGAACCCGAAGTGCCTATTCTCAATTATCGTACACATCAGCGGCGACTCATGCCGCTGTTGGCTCAGACCTATGCGTTGCATTTCGCGTTGCAGCACCTGACGGACCGCTACCTCCACCGCAAAGAGGATGACATGCAGGAGATAGAAGCTTTGGCGGCAGGGCTCAAATCTTTCACCACATGGCACACGACAGCTGCATTGCAAGAATGTCGAGAAGCCTGTGGAGGAAAGGGCTACTTGTCGGAAAACCGTATCGATCGCCTCAAAAATGATACAGACGTTTACACGACATTTGAAGGAGACAATACCGTACTGATGCAGCTCGTAGCGAAGAGTCGTCTGTCGGAGTTCAAAAAAGAATTTTCGGACATCAACCTCTTTGGGATCATCGGCTATGTCGCGGACCAAGCCAAGACTTCTGTGACCGAGCGCAACCCGATCATAGTGCGCAACACCAGCGCAGAACATCTCTTGAGTTTTGATTTTCATCTGAGTGCTTTCCGCTTTCGCGAAAAGGAAATTTTGTCTTCGGCTGCTCGTCGTATCAAACATCACATAGATGAGGGCATGGATTCGTTTGACGCCTTCAACCAGACACAGAATCATATGCTTGCTGTCGGTACAGCCTATGTCGAACGGGTGGTGCTGGAGCAGTTTGTAGAGCAGGTAGAGAAGACATCTGACACGGGCTGTCAAGCTGTGCTTACTCAGTTGTGTCAACTTTTTGCGCTGTCTCTGATAGAGAAGAACAAGGGGTGGTATCTCGAAAATGGATATATGGAAGGGGTCAAAACCAAAGCTATACGACGAGAGATCAACCAGCTGTGCTCTGTCGTACGCGAAAATGCCGTCCCTCTCGTGGATGCTTTTGGAATACCGGATAGTTGTTTGGCAGCACCCATTGCCATGCAGTCTTGATGCATACATATAGGCAAAAGCTTCATATATGAAAGTGTACGGTATCGGAGGACTGGGGGTCGACAATAGGGTCTTTGCAGAGCTTAATTTGGATTTTGAGTTGACTCCCTTGGAGTGGATAGTTCCGCTGCACAAGGAGTCTTTGGAAAGCTACACGCGTCGGTTTGCAGAACAAATCGATCGTAATACACCATTTTCGATTGTAGGAGTGTCGTTTGGTGGGATGATGGCTATCGAACTCAACAAAATCCTAGATCCAGTACAGATTGTACTGCTTTCCTCTGCTACTCGGCGAGAGGATATCCCTCGGTCGTTTCGGATCGCTGGGCAGTCTGGCTTGCTTCGTGTCATTCCCAAGCCTATGATGAAACCACCAGCTTTCGTCAACAACTGGTTTTTTGGAGTCTCTGATGCCAAGTACAAAGCACTGCTCCAAGATGTCGTGGACGATACGGATACCGATTTTCTACGGTGGGCTATCGGGGTGATCTTGCAGTGGAACAACCATCAGTCGCCGAGCAACCTGTTGAGAGTGCATGGTACAGCGGATCGAATTTTGAGGTGTACGACACCAGACGAAGCGATTCTGCTCCAAGGAGCAGGACATTTCATGGTCATGGATCGATCAGAGGAGGTGAGTCGTATTCTCAATCAAAGTGTGAAACGGGCAGAATAGCTTTTGAATCTCTGCCTTTTATTCCAGTCATTTCTATAATTTTGGCCTTCATGAAAATCAGATTCATTTCATATGTTGTCATACTGATCTTAGGAGTGTGCTTCAGTGCTCAGTCACAAGATGACCGCAAGACCTATCTGGGAGTCAAGGGAGGCTACAATTTGTCTCAGGTCAACGAATACCATGCTTTCTATGGTTACAATATGGATCAGGGAGTTCAGACAGGGTATCAAGCAGGTATTGTGGTGATGAATTTTCTGCGCAATCACGTAGGAATACAAGCAGAGCTCAATTATACTCAAAAGGGCTACATACAGAAGTTTGATCCAGGACAGCCCGACTATAGTGCACAGTTCAATTATCTAGAGCTGCCTTTTTTGGTCAATGTCTATACGGGCAAAAATCGCTTCCATATGTTCGCAAATGCGGGTTGTTTTTTTGAGTATCTCGTCAATGTAGAGCAGAGTGCCGCTCCACAGGATACGGGAGATTGGAGTTTTGATCCCTATGTGGAGTCTCGTGATCCGAAGTTTGGGTATGGGTTTAGAGGAGGAGTAGGGAGTTTTTACGATTTCAATTTTGGAACCTTCATGGTGTCGGCTGATTTTAGCTATAGCTTGAGCAACTTTATTGATCCTAAGACCTTCGACTCGGGTCTGCCCACCTTATCCAATCACTATGTGCTCAGCATCACGGTAGGATATCTGATTTCTTTTGGGGAACTGTAGCGACTAATGTAGCGACCACTCTGTCATGAAGCTGTTGATGTATTCAAATGCACGTACGTCCATCCAACTATAGTCTTTGCCGCGAAGGCTAAAGCCTACATGTCCTCCGCAGCGAGGGGTCTCTAAGGTCAAAAAGGAATTTTGTCGACAAGCAGCATAAGGGTAGCAACTCTCCCCGAGCATGGGGTCATTGATGGCATTGACGATGAGAGAGGGAGTCTTGATACTGGCGTAGTGTAGGTCCGAACTGGCCGTCTTGTAGAAGTGTCGTGCATTGCGGAAACCGTGTATCGGAGCGGTATACACCTCGTCAAATACGCCAAATGAGTTGATTTTATCTATGCCGTCGATGTTGATCTGGTCTGGGTATTGCGCGTGTTTTCGTTTGACTTTCGCGATGAGTTTTCTCAAAAATCGTTTCTTGTAAAATGAGTTTCGCATAAAAGTGAGCTGATGGGCACTGTTCCAGAGGTTGCAGGGGACAGAAAATACGGCAGAAGCGACGATGTGCTTGGGGGTGTTTACACCGTTTTCACCAAGGTATTTGAGAGTCGTACTGCCGCCCATAGAATAGCCAATGAGCCCGATGCGTTTGTAGCAGCGTGTATCAATAGCATGATTGATGACGGTTTCCAGATCGTCAGTGACGCCATGATGGTAGAGTCGGAGGTTGCGGTTCATTTCTTCACTGCAACTGCGGTAGTTCCAAGCCAGTACGTCGTATCCTCGCTGATGAAAATACGCCGCGGCACTCTTGATATAGTGTCGTGTGGTGTTCCCTTCGAGTCCATGAGAGAGGATGACCAATCGGTTGGAATTGTTTTTGAGCCAGTCTAGATCTAGAAAATCGTCATCTGGTGTCCCGATGCGCTCTCGTTCGTAGTGTATCCCTTCTATTTTGCGAAGCAAACTCGGTAGGATTGTCTCCAAGTGTCCATTTCTCAGTTGAGGTAAGAAATTTCCATAAGTAGAGCTTGTGATGATGGGCATTTTTTTTCGGTTAGGATCTAAAAAAGAACAGCATTATTCCATTTCTTTTCATTCGTGATCTATTTTTGGCAGCTAAAAATAAGAATAATATGGCTGAATACGTACTGGGAATTGACATTGGTGGAACAAATACCAAGTTTGGTCTTGTAGATCGGGAAGGAAATATCCTACATGAAGGGCATTTTCCAACACAGGCAGACGCTGATATCAATGCATTTTTGGACTTGTTGCACAGTCATATTGCTACTCTGATAGCGGATCATCACGTGATCGGTGCTGGGGTAGGTGCACCAAATGGCAACTACTATAAGGGGACAATCGAGCATGCTCCGAATCTGAATTGGGGGGAAATTGTGGAGTTCAAAGAGCTCTTCGAGGAGAAGTTTAAGATTCCAGTGGCGTTGACCAATGATGCCAATGCTGCTGCTCTTGGTGAAATGCTATTTGGAGGAGCTCGAGGCATGAAAGATTTTGTGGTGTTTACCCTTGGTACAGGGTTGGGTAGCGGAATCGTCGTGGATGGCAAGTTGGTCTATGGTTACTCTGGGATGGCAGGAGAGATTGGTCACGTCAGTGTCAATCCTGACGGTCGTCATTGTGCTTGTGGGCGCAAGGGGTGCTTGGAAACTTACGTGTCTGCGACAGGGATCAAGCGTACTGTGTCCAAATTGATGGCGGATTATACTCGCCCGAGTGTCCTTCGTGACGTGCCGTACAACGAAATCGACGGGCGTGTCATCACTGAGGCAGCCAAAAATCATGACTACATCGCGATCAAAGCCTTCGAATACACGGGGAAAATTCTTGGTCAGAAGTTAGCCGATACGGTACTGCACACTAGCCCGAAGACAATTTTCTTGTTTGGAGGGTTGGTGAAGGCAGGCGAATACTTGATTGACCCTGCCAAACATTACATGGAGGAGAAGATGTTCAAACCATTCAAAAACATGGTAGACTTGAGGCCTTCAGCCTTGATGGATAAGAATGCAGCAGTCTTAGGTGGTGCAGCACTTGGATGGACCGAGTTTGGGTCGAAATAGTACCAAACTCGAGCCGAGAATAAGATTGAGATTAAAACCCCTGTTTAGCATAGTGATAAACAGGGGTTTTTTATGTCTACATTAAATCATTCGATCCTTGAGGCTTTCTAGGAGCTCTGAAAGGTCCATTTTATCCGTCAGTCCGTCGATGCGTGTCATGACATCTTTGAGACTTTTTTGATACTCTTTGCTTTGCGGATTGTAAGGAGCATGATGCATGTCACTCAGCAAATCTTCGATTGACAAGATATCGTCTTTGATGTCCGGATGGATGTAACTCTCTACGAATTTCTTGAAGATGTAATCGGTAGCCAATTCATTGGGGTGAATCAAGTCCTTTTGATAGAAACGATAATCCCTCAGATCACTCAATAGGAATTCGTACGCAGGGAAGTACTTGACGTAGGCAAATTCACTCATGATCATGTGACAAGCCAAACGCAAAACAGACTTGCTGACGGCATTGAGTGTCAGCGAATCTTTGGTGTGCTGTACGGGGCTCACGACCAAGATAATGTTCTTGACGTTGTTGAGGGATTTGTAGACGGTCCGAAAGCCATCTACGATCGCTTGTGGGGTGAGCAGGTCCTTGCTAAACTCGTTTCGTTCGACACGGTGACAGTTGGCAACTATGCGATTGTTGGAGTTGAGTCGATAGACGAAGGCTGACCCCAGTGTGATTACGAGGTAGTCTGTGTTTTTGAGGTATTCGTGTGTGGTTTCTACTTTGTCTTGTAGACCATTGATCAACTCGGCACGTGTCCCTGCTTTGGTTTTGGGGTGGAAGTCGTAGTGACTCCAAAACCCTTCACTCTCAGTGACCAATGATTGATCTACTTCACTATTGTTGATAGTCATCCGGAGTAGGTTAAATATCGAAATAGGATTGTAGATTGTGCCGTATGGGTTGTTTAGGACATTGAAATTGTACTTTAATAGAGGATCTGTAATCGTCCGCGTAAATCCGGATCCAATGGATAGGATTTTTGATTTGTAGGCTATTTTATCTGGATTCTCGTCTATGAAGAGTTCTGTTCTGAAGTGTGTCATCTTTCAATCGGTTTAAAGTAATATAATCAAAATCAGAGATTTCATGCTTTGACTGTAGTCAATATGTTTGTGTCAATACGGCGACTTGCCGAGTATGAGGTTGTAACTCTGGCGGGCAATCTCATACTCTTCGTCTGTCGGTATCACGAGTATTTTGACTTTTCCATGCTGAATTTCTCTGATTCCCTTTTTTCTTGTTTCGTTAGCTACAGAATCAATTTCTATACCAAAGCCGTGCATCCCTGCACATGATTTAGCTCGTGTAGCGGCATCATTTTCGCCTACACCAGCTGTGAAAACGATGGCGTCTACCCCTCCCAAGGCAGCCATGTAGGCACCGATGTATTTTTTGATACGGTAGCTATACATGTCTAGAGCGAGTTGGGCATCTAGGTCGCCTTCTAGTGCACGGGTATTGATGTTTCGAAGATCATTATCTCCAGTGAGCCCTTTCATGCCGCTTTGTTTGTTGAGTATTGTTTTGATCTGTTCGATTTCATACCCTTGTTCGAGTAGGTAAAACAGAACCGATGGATCGATATCTCCAGATCTTGTCCCCATGATCAGCCCTGATAGAGGTCCCAAGCCCATCGATGTGTCGATACTTTGGCCGTTTTTGACCGCAGCGATGCTGCACCCATTGCCCAAGTGGACTGTGATGATTTTACTGTCTTGGTTGATGAGTCCGAGATGCTTGATGGCTTGGTTGGCTACATAGCGGTGCGAAGTACCGTGAAATCCATAGACACGGGTGCCGTATTTGCTATAGAGCTCCTTGGGGATGGCAAACCGATAAGCATGCTCAGGGATCGATGAGTGAAATGCCGTGTCAAAGACTGCGTATTGTTTGGCTTCTGCAAATACCTTTTCTGCTACTTCGATTCCTTGCAAGTTGGCGGGATTGTGGAGAGGTGCCAACGAAAATAGATCTTGGATGTTTGTTTTTACCTCGGGAGTGATCAATGTGGTCGCGCTGAATCGTTCGCCACCATGTACTACTCGGTGACCAACGGCTTCTATCTCTGATGCTGAGTTGAGGATTTGATATTGCGGGTCTGTGAGGAGTTGCGCAACTTTGTGGAGGGCGACTTTGTGGTCGGCAAAGGGTTCGTTGATTTCGATACGATTGTCGTCGATTTGGAGTTCGAGTTTTCCAGTGGATTCTCCAATCTTTTCGACTAGCCCAGCACAAAGTACTTTGCCCTCAGGCATTTCAAACAGTTGATACTTGAGGGATGAACTTCCCGAATTTAAAACCAATACTTTCATTCGTGTGTTATTTATAGTCATCAGCTCCACCTTCTAGTGGCAGTAGCTTGAGTGATTTATTTCATTTGTGATTGTATCGCTGTGATGACGACCGTGTTGACAATGTCTTCGACCGTGCAGCCCCTACTCAAGTCATTGACGGGTTTGTTGAGACCTTGTAGGACAGGGCCAATGGCTATGGCGCCTGTTTCACGTTGTACAGCTTTATAGGTGTTGTTGCCAGTGTTGAGATCTGGGAAGATAAGTACCGTGGCTTGCCCGGCTACTTGTGAATCGGGCATTTTTTTCTTACCTACTACAGGGTCGACCGCCGCATCGTACTGGATGGGGCCTTCGATGAGTAGGTCAGGAGCCATTTCTTTGGCGATAGCGGTAGCATGACGGACTTTTTCAACTTCCTCCCCCTTGCCAGATGCTCCAGAAGAGTACGATAGCATGGCGATTTTTGGTTCTACTCCGAAAGCCTTGGCTGTTTGCGCCGAAGAGATAGCAATCTCTGCGAGTTGTTCGGCCGTTGGGTTGGGGTTGACTGCACAGTCTCCATAGACCAGGACTCGGTTGTCGAGACACATGAAAAACACTGAAGAAACTACCTTGATGCCGGGCTTGGTTTTGACGAATTGCAAGGCGGGACGAATGGTGTGCTGCGTCGTGTTGACGGCTCCAGAGACCATGCCGTCGGCATCACCGAGTTGGACCATCATCGTACCAAAGTACGAAACGTCATTCATGAGGTCCTCCGCTGCAGCTAGGGTCAATCCCTTTGCTTGGCGGTATGCATAGAGCTGCTTGACATATTGGGCAAATTTCGGTGAAGAAGCAGGTGCTACGATATTGACTTTGTCCAAATCGATGTTGAGAGAAGCTTCCTTTATTTTTTGGATGACCTGCTCTGGATCTCGGTAGAGCAGGGTCAACTGTACCAGGTCAAGGGTTTGTAGCATTTCTGTTGCTTTGAGGATGCGGTCGTCATTGCCTTCTGGCAATACGATATGCATTTTTTTGGTACGGGCCTTTTGGTTGAGCGTGTACTTAAACATCTTTGGCGTCATGCCTCTAGGTCTAAAGTCTATGATTTTGGTTTCTAAATTGGTCGCATCGATTTGATCGTTGAAGTATTTAAGAGCCAATTTGATTTTGTCAGGGTTCTTTACACTGAGATTGGATTTGACATCATTGAGGTGAATGGCTGTTTGGAAGGTATTCGGGCTGACTTTTAGGATTGGGACCGAAGTATTGAGCCCTTTGAGTAATTTGTAGATGGATTCGGGCAAATCGAACCCTCCGGTAAGTATGAGGGCAGAGATGTTGGGATAAGTGTCGGAGAGGTGGGCTTGTAGTGAGCCCATGATGATCTCCGCTCTATCGGCAGAGGCGATGACAGCACAATTTTCAGTGATAAAGGTCAAGTAGTTGGCCAATGTCATGCCAGCAACCGAATAGCGGTAGACGCTTTTTTGGTGGATGATGTCTTCTCCGAAGAGTATCTTGGCATTGAGTTGTTCGGCGACTTCTGCGACGCTTGGACTGCTCAGGAGTATGTTGTTGGGGATTACGGCGAGTTCTTTGTTTTTGCCAGTACCTCCTAGCTTTTTCTTGAGTACGGTTTTGAAAGCGTCGTGTTCTTCTTCTTTCACCCTATTGATGATTGCACCGATCACCTCGCACTCCTCTACCTCAAACGAGTCTAGGGCATATTTGAGTGTGCTCGTCGCGTCAGTGGGGGTCTTGTCTTGCCCGGACGAGACGATGAGTACTGGGCTGCCGAGGTTTTTGGCGATGGCAGCATTGAGTTCGAACTCAAAGGCAATATTCTCACCTACGAAATCCGTTCCCTCTACCAGTATGAAGTCAAAATCTTTCTCGATTTTCTTGTATTGATCGATGATCTTGTCAATGACCTGTTCCATTTGTCCTGATCCCAGCATCGTATTGACTTCCTCGCTAGAAAATACATAAGTGTCTTCGTAGGTTTGGGTTAGGTTGAAATACGAAAGAATCAAATCAGTATGACTGTCTTTTCTGTTTGGCTTGGCCTTGATGATGGGGCGGAAATACCCAATTTTATCTGATTTGCGAAGGAGAAGTTCCATAAGCCCCAGCGAAATCAGTGATTTTCCTGAATTGGGCTCTATGGTAGAGATGAATACGGAATTAGACATATTATAAGTGTACTTTTGGTAGGCACTTTGAGAATGGAAAAAGTGCGATTTCACATAAATATAGTAACGTTTTGTTAGTTGCATAGGTCGATCTTATTTTAATATTCTATGAAAAAAATAGTAGTGTTATCTGGGGCAGGGATCAGTGCCGAAAGCGGGATACGTACCTTTCGAGATGCTGATGGATTATGGGAGGGACATGACGTGATGGAAGTTGCTTCTCCTGCAGGGTGGAAGAAGGATAGAGCTTTGGTACTAGATTTTTACAACCAAAGAAGAAAACAAGCTTTGGCAGCTCAACCCAATGCCGGACACCTCGAGTTGGCACAGCTGGAACAGGATTATGAAGTGGTAGTAGTCACACAAAATGTGGACAATCTACATGAGAAGGCTGGATCGAGTCAGGTGATTCACCTGCATGGTGAATTGTTCAAGGTACGGAGTACCATTGACGAGTCTTTGGTATATGATCTGGACGGTTGGGAGATGAATCTCGGAGATCGCTGTGATAAAGGTTCTCAACTCAGACCACACATTGTTTGGTTTGGAGAGATGGTGCCTATGATGGAAGAGGCCGTGAGAGAAGCAATGACTGCTGATGTATTCATCGTGGTGGGCACATCGCTGGCAGTCTATCCTGCTGCCGGATTGATAAACTATGTGGGTGCGGAGGTGCCTAAGTTTGTGATTGATCCAAACATGCCTCCATTGCCCGCATCGGACAACCTATACTTGTACCCAGAGAAAGCCACGACTGGAGTGAAAAAGGTTGCTGCATATTTGAGGGAGAGTTTGAAATTGTAGTATTTCATGAATCAGTTGTTTTTATGCGATATCGCAGGTGTGTTGAAAACGTATAGGGTATTTGCGTAATTTGATAATGTAAACACCTATAAAGTGCTGGTATTAAGGTGTTTCGTGTTGTGTTCTTGAATTAAATTTATATATTCACTCATTGAGAAATATAATTATTCTTTTGACAGAGAGTCGAAGCACGAAAAATTGAGAATTCAGCTATGCCTACAAACTTAGAATTACGCAGCACATACTTATACTCAGAGGGATTGGGGTCGGTCAGTTCTACTCCCAATGTGACTTCTAAACCCACATCGGAAGTGTCGCCCCAAGTAGAGGTAGATAGGCTAAGTTTTAAAAATAAGTTTGCCCTAGCTACTCACTTGAGTCAGACCATCCATCAAGGGTTGGGGGCTGAGTTGGCAACCATGACGAGTGCCTACAATACCAAAAAACTGGCGTCTAAAATCAACGGTGCATTTGACGAATCGAGTAAGTTGTCTCTGGCGCATATTTCGGAAGACTTGGTAGGCTTTGATTTGAACGACGAGAAGTCTTTTGACGAGCATGTCAACATCAAGCTTTGCATCAAGGCAGGATCCCATAAGGGACATGCGATTTTTCATATCCCTTCTTTTGTACCCAACAATGATATAGAAGTGCCTGAAGGTGCGACGAATTTTAAAATAGCGGCACGGCTCGTTTCTGTATCGGACTATATGCGCAAATCAGATGCTTTCGAAATGATTTCTCCAAATGCAGATGGCAAGCGAGGGAGTTTCCAGTCACCAATGTTGCCGATACTCAAAACCTCCACCCAGCCGATGACTTCTCAGTTGAGGTTGATGGAGAGCGGGCCATTGTCTCAAAATGCTGCCACCGTGCTAGTGATCGGAGTGAAGTTTTATCAATATGAGGAGAAAAGGTTCGTGCCCATGGAGAACGAAGCAATGATTTCAATTCGAAAAGTATTTTAATATCCTACTTCGTATGAGGTTGGGTATAAGGATGAAGTGTCCAAAGGTTTAGATCAACCTCCAATCGTCGACATAGATTCGGTGATTTGTCCGCCCTTTTTTCTTTTGGCTTCTGCCAAAAATCCATTTTTTTCCTTATGCTTGACAGTTGATACTAGGGCGTTTTTTAACTGTTCGTCCGAATAGCCACTGCGTATCAAGTTTTTGATGTCCAACACTCCCTCATCGTAGAGACAGTTTTTGATGGAGCCAGTAGCGGTCAATCTTAGACGGTTGCAAGTCCCACAAAAGGAGCGGCTAAATGCAGCAATGATACCTACTTTGCCAAGATGGTCGTCGATGAGGTAGTCTGTAGAGGGGGCATTGGCATCAGTGACGATGGGGGTCAGTGTACCAAAACGAGTACTGAGTTCTTGTAGGATTTGTGTGGCCGTCCAGGTGTTCTGCATGTCGGTTGATCCGTTGAAGGGCATCTCCTCAATGAATCGTACACTGATGTCATGCTCACGAGTCAGTGCTGCCATGTCTATGATTTCGTGCGTGTTTTTGCCTTGCATCACGACCATGTTGATTTTGGTTTTGATTCCCCGGTGGATGAGACCATGGAGGGTGTCAAGCACACGATCGTATTCGTCACGTCTCGTGATTCGACGAAAGTTATCTCTGTCTAAACTGTCAAGACTTAAGTTGACGTGATCTATACCAATTTCTTGTAATTCGTCGAGGTAAGGAAGAGTCAATACCCCATTGGTAGTGAGGTTGAGAGATTGGATCCCTTCGGTGTTTTTGATGTTGTGGAGTAGGCTTGTGAGATCCTTTCGGAGAAATGGTTCTCCTCCAGTAATGCGTACTTTGGTCACTCCAAGTTCCGCAGAGAGTCGTGTGAGCCTTAGAATCTCTTCGTAGGTCAAAAGTTCCTTTTTGGGAAGGTACTGTATCCCCTCTGCTGGCATACAGTAGAAGCAGCGAAGATTGCAACGATCGGTCACAGCGATGCGGAGGTAGTCCATTTGTCTGCCCCATTGATCGGTGAGTCTTGTTTGGCTGCTAGCTGACATCTGGATATATCTAGTGTGTAGCGAGAGGGTTAGGAAAACTGTCTGACTCGTCTTCGTTGGGCCTTTTGTGCAAACACTGAAAGTCTTTTTCCACCAATACACTTGTTTCGGTTTGACCCTCATTATCAAAGCCAACTTCTTCTGGTGACAGCCATTTGTCAGCGATGTGTATAGGTACTGCGACTGTTATTTCGTTGTGTGAAAGACTTGCTTGGACGTCATTAACTTCTGCCCTAGAGAGGGTATAGGTGAGCGTCTGTGTGCCAAAGTGGGTTTGCGCGCTGACCTGACCAGTCTCTGCGAAGGTGTCTACTTCGGTCTGGCTGAGTCTGAGTCGAATGGAATTGTTTAGTATTCTCAATTTCATTCTCAAAATTACTTCTTCTTTGACCTTCTATGAATCAAATCTAGTTTTTAATTGTGTTTGTACTCTAATTAGACCTGTTATCTTTGGAGTCAAATCTATACAAATGAGAGTAAGTGTTTTGGCTTTTGGGATCGCTCGGGATATACTCGGGACACGTACGCTGGATCTAGATCTAGCCACGGGACAGACCGTAGGGACTGTAGTGGCTGAGTTGATGCAGCGCTACAATGATTTAGCCAAATTGTCGTCCATGCTAGTGGCGGTCAATGAAAGTTATGTACCGGACGATTATGTCGTCAAAGAAGGGGATGAACTGGCGATTATACCACCAGTAAGTGGAGGGTGAAATGATTCAAATTACAGCGCAGAAAATAGATGTGGCTTGGCTCATGGAGCAAGTGGAGGATGACCAAGCAGGGGCAATCGACGTGTTTGTGGGTACAACCCGCAACAATACCGATGGAAAGAAGGTTGTCAAGTTGGATTTTGAAGCCTATGAACCGATGGCTCTCAAAGAACTACAAAAGATTGTAGACCGTGCTTCGTCACGATGGTCTATCCTTAAATATGCGGTGGTACATCGTGTAGGGGTCGTGGAGATAGGAGACAAAGCAGTGGCAATCGCTGTATCTACGCCTCACCGTGAGGATGCTTTCCTTGCGTGCAAATTTATCATTGACGAACTCAAAAAGACGGTTCCCATCTGGAAAAGAGAGGTGTTTGAAGATGGTGATGTTTGGGTTGCCGCACACCCTTGATTTCTTTATTTTAGTTCATGGATGGCTTGTTGGTATTCTTCAGGCGTATTTACATTCCGTAAGACGGAGGCGTCTTTTAAATGGACCAATTCGATATCCGTATTGATCAGTACTTTTCTTGGGCAAGAGTAGCCCTGAGCCAAAAAAGCCAGCATGTATGTATAGGCTTTGGGTTCCCATATCGTAACGAGAGGCTCTGGAAAGTCCGTGTCTGGGTTGTAGAAGGCGGTAGCGACTTTGGAGGTGTTTCTTCGGGTGATGAGTTGCTGGATGATTTCTTCGGTGAGGAAGGGTTGATCACAAGCTGTCACAAGCCAGGCTGCGTCAGGATGCTCCCGAAAAGCCGATAAAATTGCCCCATATGGCCCTAACCCCGTAAAACTGTCTTGGATACTTTCAGTGTCTGCCGCTTGGTCTTCTCGGATGGCATAGTAGGTCTTGTCGGTGTACGGGTGGAGTAGTTGGTACATGTGTTGTTTTTGGCTCTTGCCGTGATAGTCAATGAGACTTTTGTCACGTTGCATACGTTCGCTTTTGCCCCCTGATAGTACCAAACCATGCAATACGGGGCTGTTTTGGGCTACAAAATTTTTGACCCATTCTGCCAAAGCTGTAAGGTTCTCCACATCAAAAGCAGGAAGGTTTGGAAGGTTAGGGTTGTGTTTGAGTAGGTAATCTGGGATGACGTGTTCTCCTTTTTGAAATATGATGGCACGGACGTCTGTCAGTTTGTGGAGTTTTTTTTCGAGGGACTTGCGTGAATCAATGATGAGAATTTGACAGGCTGCCTCGAAGTGGTTGCCGTTCACTAGAACTAGGTCTTGGTCTTTGAAGATTTCTTTCTGTGTCCAAGGGTTAAGTAGAGCGAGGGTTTCGATTTGGTGGTAGCCTATTTTGTCTGTGAATGCCAATTGATTGCCAGTAGACAAGTTGCTCTTAGCGAGAGGAGTCTCTTCGTCGGCATTGTGGTGATCTGCATCGACATAGGCGATGTTTGATGTTGGAGAGAGTACGTGGTGGAGGTGCGCTACGATATTTTTTATTGCTCCACAGGGGGTGCCTAGGAGCGATAGTTCGGTTCTTGCATATACACCTAGCTTAGGTTTGGTGATTTTGGCGTGTTTTTGATGTTTTTTACTCATGGTGCTGAAAATCTTTTTTGCCCCCAGTTTTGGAGATGAGTCGTGTTTCTTTGATAACTATGTCGTGAGAGAGGGCTTTGCACATGTCGTAGATCGTGAGCGCAGCGACACTAGCACCTGTTAGCGCTTCCATCTCGATCCCTGTTTTGGCCTTTACACTGCAGGTACATAGGATGACGATTTCTTTGTTTTTAATCTCAATGACAAGATCACAGCCATCCATGCCAATCGGGTGGCAGAGAGGGATGAGTTCTCCGGTTTTTTTTGCAGCCATAGTACCTGCGATGATGGCGGTATGAAACACGGAGCCTTTTTTGGACTGGATATCGCCTTGATCATCGATTTGAGATAGGATTTCATCAGATACTGTGACGATCGATCTGGCGGTGGCTGTACGTAGGGTGATTTGTTTTTCGGAGACATTGACCATGGCAGGGGCGTTGTGGTCATCGATGTGCGAAAGTCCTTTGGTATCCATGATTACAAGGGGGAGAAGTGTTAATTTTAGCATCAAAATTATAATATCATCGGATGATTAGTGTCGAAGAAGCTAGAAATATTATTGCTGTGCAAGCCGTGCAATGGGGGCAAGAGTCGGTTCCATTATCGGAAAGTTTGGGTAGAGTGCTGGCTCAGGATGTGTATGCTGATCGAGATTTTCCTCCATTTGATCGAGTGACGATGGATGGAGTTGCTATCCGTTATGAGGATTATCAAGCTGGGCAGCGGGAGTATGAGGTGATCGGTACGCAGTATGCTGGGGAAGAGCCGATGGCACTAGTGGGGAGCAACCTCTGTATAGAAATCATGACTGGTGCGATGTTGGATAGGACAGGTGATGTGGTCATTCGCTACGAAGATGTAGAGTTTGTCACCTTGGAGGGGAAGAAAATAGCCAGGGTCCAGGACGAAGCGGCTTTCCAATGGAAGAATGTACATCGTCAAGGAAGTGATCAGTATATGGGCGAACTTCTCATGAAGGGTGGCCAGCCAATTCATACAGGTACTCTAGCCCTATTGGCTACTGTCGGTTGTCAGCGAGTAGAGGTTCATACATATCCCAGAATAGCAGTGATTTCTACCGGAGACGAACTCGTAGAGGTGGGAGAAGAACCGAAAGCTTATCAAATACGGAAGTCCAATGTGGTGATGATAGAGGCGGTATTGAGACACTTGGGGATTGAGTGTATGACGTATCACCTCACCGATAACAAGGAGGAATTGAGGGAGCGGTTACCAGGGATTTTGAAGGGGTTCGATGTCCTATTATTGAGTGGAGGAGTATCTAAAGGCAAGGCAGATTACTTGCCAGAGATACTTGAGGAGTTAGGTGTGGAGAAGAAATTTCACAAGGTAGCGCAGAGGCCTGGTAAGCCATTTTGGTATGGAATACAGGAGGGAGTTTCGGTGTTTGCTTTTCCAGGCAATCCGATATCTGCGATGATGTGTTTCGAAGTGTATTTTCTGCCTTGGATGCGTCGATTACTGGGACTGGGGAGAGATTTTCCTTTTGCCACGCTGACTGAGGAGGTGACATTCAAACCTGATTTGGGGTATTTTCTACAAGTGACGATGAAGATGGTCAATGGAGAAATGTTGGCTCATCCTCAAGGAGGAAATGGGTCAGGTGACTTGGCCAATTTAGGCAAGAGCACCGGGTTTCTATATTTGCCAGCAGGTCAAGATATTTACCCAAAGGGGGGACGATATGTTTTTGTTCCTTTTAGTCCGCTTTAGCGAAGGTGTTGGGCTTGGAGAAAGGGTTGTAGGTGAGGAGGTTTTCCTTGCACCCCAAAAAACTCAGAAACAGGATGTAGAAAACAAAACTGATCACGAATTTCACTTGTTTTTTTATTGATTTCATATCTGGATGAATAGGTGTTGGTCAGAGCTATGCAATACTCCTGCCAAAGTTGGTTTGGATAGAAAACAATAACTTTTTTCAAATCACTGGCTTTAGAAATTCAGCTGTCTGATGTATAGAAAACAGACTGAATCAAACAAATTCACCTATCTTGACTTGAGGGTAAATCTCAGCGTAAGTTTTGATTTTATCTTGAGAGACACGTCGATAGACATGGTGTCTTTTGATTTTATGCGTTGAGTTGACACCTGTTGCCCCCATGAATTCGACAAAACTCTTGACTGTCTCGCTATGAAACTTGGCTGTACGGTTGATTTTGTCTTCTACATCTAGTCCTTTGATCAAGTGGTTTTTCTGAGTAGCAATACCCGTTGGGCAATTGTTGCTGTGGCACTCAAGGGCCTGAATACAGCCTAGTGAGAGCATCATGCCTCGTGCACTGTAGCACGCATCTGCTCCGAGTGCAAACAACCTAAACATGTGGAATCCTGTCAGTATCTTGCCTGATGCAAAGAGCTTGATGTCTTTGCGGAGATCGTATCCTTGTAGTGCGTCATGTACAAATGCCAACCCATCTCGCAATGGCATCCCAATGCTGTTAGAAAATTCTAGTGGGGCCGCTCCTGTGCCTCCTTCTCCGCCATCGACTGTGATGAAATCTGGTTTGATGCCTGTGTTTTGCATGGCGATGCAGATGTCTGTAAACTCTAGTTTGTTGCCGACGCAAAGTTTGAAGCCTATGGGTTTGCCATCAGACAAGTCTCGTAGTTTTTGGATGAAGAACATCATTTCTTCTACATTGGTGAATTCCTTGTGTGTAGGAGGGGAGTCGACTCGAGTGTAGGGCTCTACACCTCGTATCTCTGCAATCTCCGGGGTGTTTTTTTCAGCAGGGAGTATACCTCCATGTCCGGGTTTGGCACCTTGGGATAGCTTGATTTCAATCATCTTGACATTGTTGAGGAGAGCTTTTTCTCTGAATTTCTCTCCGTTGAACGAACCGTCTTCGTTGCGGCAACCAAAATGCCCTGTGCCAATCTGCCAGATGAGATCTCCACCATACTTGAGGTGGTAGGAGCTGATGCTGCCCTCGCCTGTGTTGTGCGCGAACCCTCCTTTGCTTGCTCCTCCATTGAGGGCCAAGATGGCGTTTTTACTCAATGCACCAAAGCTCATTGCCGAGATGTTGAATATACTCGCACTGTATGGTTGTTTGCAATCTGGTCCACCCACGAGTGTACGTGGGTGTGGATCTAAGTCTTCGTGATTGAGAGCCATGATGGAGTGATTGGCCCATTCGTATCCTGTTTGGTATACGTTGATTTTGGTCCCAAAAGGGTTGGTAGAGAGTGCTCCCTTGGCTCGCTGGTAGACGATCGATCGAAACATCCTATTGATAGGTGTACCGTCTGTTTCTGATTCAATGAAGTATTGGTAGATTTTGGGACGAAGGTCTTCCATCAAATAACGCCCAACACCTAAGACGGGGAAATTTCTTCTCAAAGTGTGTTTGTGTTGAAACAAATCGTAGATGCCTTGGAGGATCAGTGGGAGGATCACTATCAACGACCAAAGGATTGGAGGCCAATACAAATAATAGGTAATGCCTACGGCTACAAGCGATAAAATAGAAAAAGCGATAAACTGTCTTCTCATGTCGGGAGAGGTTAGATTCAATTTTGATCAAATTAGTAAAAAATCGTGTGTACTTTATCATTTGAAAGAAAAAGTCAGAATTGTTTGGCCTAATGCAACTCTTTCGATTTTGTCTGGTCATTGGTATAGAATTTCGAAACTTTTTGAAGGAAACTAATCATCATAGGGAGCTCCATTTTGAACTGATAGAAGGTGTGCGTAGACAAGAGCGGTCAGCGCAACATCGGATCTATCAGCTGTATGCCAAAGCCATGCTCAATACAAGCTACCGTATTGTCTATGATCTTGCTGAGGCAGAAGATGTGGTGCAGGAGGCTTTCGTCAAGGCATTCAGTGGTATAGATCAATTCAGAGGAGATGCTTCGTTTGGTTCATGGCTCAAACGGATTGTTGTAAATGGGGCACTCAATGTCCTCAAAAAGCGAAAGGAATTGTACGGTACGAATGAAATCGAGGAGGATTTGGCTGAGGAGACATCAGAGGTATGGGATGGTCTCAGTTTGGAACAGATCAAAGCAGCGATAGCTCAACTGCCTGATGGGTTTCGAGTGGTGTTTTCTTTGTACTTGCTCGAAGGCTATGATCACAAGGAAATTGCTCAAATATTGGATGTGACCGAGTCAACGAGCAAGTCACAGTATAAACGTGCCAAAGACAAATTGAGAGAAATACTAAAAACGATGTACAACTATGAAAGATAGACTGGAAAAATGGGTTGTAGAGCATCGGAATGATTTCGATGACTTAGAGCCACGATCTGACTTGTGGGACAGGATCGCAGGAGACATGGAGAAACGAAATGCCGAGTCGATTCCTCTCAAGAAATATGCCTGGGTTTGGCAGGCTGCTGCGGTAGTTTTTGTTTGTGTGACCTTAGGGCTTCTTGTAGAGCGTAGTTTGAAACAGCCGATCGATGTGGCGGGTCCAGTCGAGGTGGAGCAAGAAGATATACAGGAGGTCGAGAGATATTATACCGCACTCATTCAGGAGCGAAAGGCTGAGATACGTTTGGTGATGAGTCAATCTGATGTGATGGATGAGCAACTGCTAGATGATTTGGATGATCTAGATCTGATGTACGCCGAATTGAAAAAAGATCTGGCCAAAAACCAGAACAATGAGAAATTGATACATGCGATGATTCGCAATCTTCAACTAAGAGTCGAGATTCTAAATAAGCAATTGAAGATTTTGGATCAGCTGATTAAATACGAAAACGATGAAAATATCACAATATAAAGTAATTCTGTTGGTTTTTGTGCTCTTTGTGGGGGCAGAAACTCATGCAAAGAATAATGTGGAAAAGGTCCGTAGAATACAAAAGACGTACACGGTCAAGGACTTTGTGAAACTCAATATAGAAAATAGTTTTGGGAAGGTGCATGTCAATTCGACCAGTGGTCATACGATCGATGTGAAAGTGGAGGTAATTGCACGGCGCAAAAATGAGGAGAGAGCTATGGAGCTCCTTGATATGATCGAGATCGAGATCGACGAGAGTAGCGATGAGATTTCATTCAAAACAGAAATAGATGGTAAGCTAACGAGTCGTAGTTCTGAGAGTTTTGAGATCAACTATATGGTCAGTATGCCACGAATCAACCCTCTTCAACTCAAAAATAGTTTTGGGAATGCCTACGTATCGGATCGAGAGGGGGACGTAGCGTTGGAGATCCGCTACGGAGACGTGAAAGTAGAGAAGCTCAATGGGGATGCGAAGGTAAAAGTGTCATTTGGCAATGGAGAGTTCAAGTATGTAGCGAAGGGCGATCTAGAGATCAAGTATTCGGATGTGTCGTTTGAGCAATTGGGTGTAGTGAGGATGGAGCAGGGGTTTTCGGACGTGGAGATTGGTCGTGTCAAGACTATGGACCTGACAAGTAAGTACGGTGAGGTAGATATCCAAAGTGTGGATGGGATCAAGGGCTATGTTGGTTTTTCTGATATGACCATCGAATCCTTGGGGATAGAGATGGTTATGGAAGCATCTTACTCAAGTAGTTTTGAGGTCGAACACATCGCTCATGATTTTCAGCGCATTGAACTTCAAGGGAAGTTCACTAGTTTCGAGTTGGGGTTCGACGAAGGGGCCAACGGTACTTTTGAGGCACGGGTTAAGTTTGGTGATATTGACTATTCGAGTACCAAGATGAATGCATCGTACCGTGATCACTCTGATGCGAGATCGGAGTACAAAGGAAGCATTGGAAGCGGAAAGGGTGGGGAAGTCAGGGTTGAGACTAGCTATGGCAATATAGAACTGAGGTAATTAGTAGTGGCTGTTCCAGTTGAACTCATCCTTGGCTGAGTCGAGTAGTTTGCCTTCTTCACATTTGAGTATACGTGCTGGATGATCATCGATGAATTTGTGGTTGTGAGTAGCCATCATGATGGCTGTGCCACTTCGGTTGATCTCGGTAAACAACTTGAAAATCCCACTGGATACCTCGGGATCCAGGTTGCCTGTAGGCTCATCAGCAAAGAGTATGACTGGTTCGTTGAGTAGCGCACGGGCGATGACGACACGCTGTTGTTCTCCTCCTGATAGCTGGTGTGGCATCTTGTCTGCAGCGGCGCCTAGTCCTACGCGCATGAGTACTTCGGCCAACCTTCCTTTCATTTTGATGCGGTCTTTCCAGCCAGTTGCCTTCATGACAAAGATCAAGTTTTCGGTAACCGTACGATCAGGAAACAATTGAAAGTCTTGAAAGATGATTCCGATTTTTCTACGCAGGTAGGGGACTTTGTTGGCTTTGATTTTAGAGAGGTTGTGTCCCGCTACTTCGATTGCCCCCGTATCGAACCCAAGGTCAGCATAGAGAGTTTTCATGAGCGATGACTTGCCACTACCAGTACGGCCAATGAGGTAGACGAATTCTCCTTTTTCTATTTTGAAATTGATGCCGCTGAGTACTGTGTGGTTTTCTTGTTTGATGTCAGCTTCACTGACTTCTACTACCGGGCGACTATCTATTTCCATACTTAGAGGTTTAAAAGTTGAATCTTTCCGTAGGCAAGGGTGTCTATGATCTGCTTCAATTGCTCCTCCTTGCCTTCTAGACCGTATTTTTCAAGTTTTTTGAGTGGGCGATCTGCACGAAAATAGGCAATTAGTACAAAATCTTCATCCCTGAGTTGGATATAATCCGGAATTTTTGCCTTGCCTTTGATTTTGATGATGTGCATTCAGAAGGGGTGTAGTATCTGAAAGAAAAGTGGCAAACCAATATCGCACCGCTACGACTACCTACCCTTGCTTCCTTCCGGCCCTGGGGGAGTTCGATAGGAGCTGGTCGTATCGATTTGCCGCTGCAAAACTAGTTGGATTTTTTCTGTAAACAAGGATGAGTGAATTAATTTGTTAAATATTATACGAACAGGAAACCTAAACGTTAGTTGCATGTCTTTAGGTCAATTTATTGTTTCAATTTTCACATATCTATGAAAAATCATCTACTACTAACCGCCGTACTTTTTGTTTTGGGTTTACCTGCTTCTTTCGCTTCTTATTTTCAGCAAATTGATGTGAAAAGTGATACGGTGTCTACTGCTCAGGTGCAAGAAGTGCAACCCGAACCTGTAAAACCTGTTCAGACTGCCCCGGCCGTGGAGGAAGTAGCTGTTGTGCCAGAATCGGTCGTAGCAGATACTGCCTCGCAGGAGGCCATAGTGGTACAGTACTATCAGACCGAAGAGCCCAAAGAAGAAGGAGAGTCGGCTGAAAAAGAAGATAAAATGGAGAAGAAGGATGAAATTCGAACGATTTCGGGTTCTAAAAATCAGGGTGGAGGATATGGTGGGGTAGGCGTCAAGATCTCTTCATTCAACAAAGAGTCATTGGCCATGCTGGGGGTTCGTGGTGCATGGGTGATCAATCGAGCACTAGCTTTCGGCGCAGATATTTGGGGAGTGATCCCTACGAGCGAGTACAACAGTATCCCTAACCTTGGCGTGTCTCAGGTCAACCTTGTCGGAGGATATGGTGGGATTATTTTGGAGCCAATAGTGCTCTCCAATCAAGTGATACATGTGACGTTTCCAGTGTCTGCTGGTGCGGGGTGGTTAGGCTATGTGCCGGATATGTATAGCGATCTCAATAGTGG
Source organism: Reichenbachiella sp. 5M10 (assembly GCF_002742335.1). Lineage (NCBI taxonomy): Bacteria > Pseudomonadati > Bacteroidota > Cytophagia > Cytophagales > Reichenbachiellaceae > Reichenbachiella > Reichenbachiella sp. 5M10. The sequence goes on from NZ_MDGR01000007.1 coordinate 927,200, forward strand.
TGACCTACTCGATGATGATGTTTTTTGGTATGTGGAGCCAGGAGCTGCTGTGGAGTTGAATTTGTCGCGAGCCTTCCGGTTAAATTTTGCTGTCTCTAAGCGGTTTACGCAGGATCTGCGTCTGATTGGTACAGAACATGATGAGTTTGACGATTGGAATTATACACTCATGATGAAAATAGGGCGGTTTTAGCCATTATCTATACGACATAAGAAGGGGCCATAGTTTGACTATTGGCCCTTCTTATGTCGAAATCTTGGTTTGTCAACCCCAAAGAGGGGAAGGGTAATCTCCTGCTTTGACAGATTGCTGGATCGATGCAGCAGCGTGGTCCTTGTCTTCTTTGTATGTGACACCAAACCACTTGGCGTCCGAATGCAACAAATCGACTTGGATCATGTTTTTTTTGATCATTTGATCGATGACCGTAGGGATTTGAAATTCGTCTTTGGAGAGGTCCTTAGTTTGTTGCAAGAATACTTGAAACTGTTGGTTCATTTCCTCAAACAGGTTGTTTTGGAAGCCCCAGAAGTTCATGGAAGCGTATCCTTCGGTGATTTCTGCTTCTTGTCCATCTTTTCCTTGACAGTATATTTTACCTTCTTTGGCATAGATGCCGTGCGTCTCTGTGATGGAACTAAGTTTGCCCGCTGCATCACCGATAGATATGCCACGAGATACTGTGCCGTTGAGTGAGAGGGTGTTTTCTAGATCATAGCCTACCATGCTGTATTGGTCATCTTGCTGATGAGTGGAGAGATAGTCTGCCATGGTGCGATAGGCTGCAGCGCCATAGAAATCGTCGGCATTGATCATTGCGAAGCTACCGTTTATGAGTGTCTCTGCACTCATGATGGCATGAGCAGTGCCCCAAGGTTTGAGTCGTTTGGCTTGTATCTCGGCAGGTATCATACTGGTGTGCAAGTCTTGGTAGGCATAGGATATTTTTTCCTTGACCCCCGCCATTTTGTGGACGAGGTTCATGGTGTCTTCTTCCACGTCTTTGTTGATGACGAGTACGACTTGGCCAAAGCCATGGTTGAGTGCATCGTATATGCTGTATTCCATGATGGTTTCACCATGTGGCCCCATAGGGAATACCTGTTTGGCTCCACCAAATCTGCTGCCTCTACCGGCTGCCAATATGAGCAAAGTGGGTTTCATTCAATTTTAATTTTAGAGTTTGAGTACGCAATGATAAGAACTTTCTGACTAAAGAAAAGCTGGCAAAGTTTTAGCTAGTAGGAGCAGTCGGCAGGTTGCTTCAATCCCTTTTTCTCTAGGGAGACTAGGTACTAATCTGTGTATTTTTCGTTTATTTGTAAAATCAATCATTCAATATGAGGCTTTTCACCCTAGTAAGTATTTTCTTGTTATTCCTATTGACCACAGAGCTTAGGGCTCAGACATCTCGAGATTCGGAGAGGTCTAAGTCTTCGTCAGAGGCGAAGTTTTCTCAAAGCAAGAAAGGAGCGAAGCAGGTTTTTCGTAAGCAAGAGGATCAAGCGCTCAAAGATTATGAGGCGTTGATGAAGCAAAATAAGAAGAAGTACAAGAAGCAAGCGAAAGAAATGGAAAAGCCTCAATACTCCGACCCTTCGTATTTTGGTCACAAGCGCCCACCCAAGAAGCGACCTGTGGGCAAACGAAAAATGTGTAAAGAGTGTGGGATCAAGCACTGACCGAGGGGTAGTAAAGGCCAATGTCAAGTATGGAAATAGGGAAATCAATCATCGTCAAAGGCAAAGTGCAAGGGGTGTTTTTTAGAGCCTCTACATACGAAGTAGCTGAGCGACTCGGCCTGACAGGATGGGTCATGAATCGACCAGACGGCAGTGTAGAGATTGAAGCTCACGGTGACGTTGCTGATTTGGCAGAGTTGGTGGTTTGGTGCGGGACGGGCTCAGAGTTTTCGCATGTGGAGGAGGTAGTGGCAAGTGATTTGCTATACGAACCATCCTACGATACCTTCGAGATTCGCTACTAGCATGGCCTAGGCCACTTTCTTCTTTCTTTTTTGTTGAATTACTACCTTTTTGATGCCTTTTCGTGTCAAGACTTTGATCTCAAAGTGCTCATTGATCATGGCCTTGACGGAGTTGCGCACGAAAACCAGATTGCGGTGGTCGTCATTGAATACGGTGAGTTGCAGGATAGCTTTGACAAAAGAAGGGGTGTTGGTCAGTGTGTCGACCCATTCTTCAAAGGTTTTCTTCCATTCGCTGGCATACTTTTCTTCTTGAGACGATCCGTCCCATATGATTTCCAACTGATTGTCACTGTTTTTGTATCTGTAGGTCACACATAGGTTGTCATAGATGCCTTTGATCTCATCGAGATTGTGGTAAGGGTAATCCATGATTTTTTGGTACGTGTCATCGACGAGACCTAGAGGATTGAATAGGTCGGTGTATTTTTCAATTGTTTTCGCAACGAACACGTTGGCTAGCTCAGTGAAGTGAACCTCTTGTGCTGCTTTGAGTATGACATTTTTGTCCTTCTCAAAGCTCTGTTGTAGTAGTTCGTCTGTAATAATGTAATACACCTATGTATGCTTCTGATTGCGGGACAAAATTAGGAATCTATCCTGCTAATAAAAAATTAACGTTGAGGTAATTTTTAGGGTGTGTTTTATCAGTTATGAATATGTAAAATTGCGAACTGAAACATTTAGGAGGATTATTCAACGACGGATAGCCTAGAAACTTATAAATTGTTTCTTTAAAACTACTACAACATTTAAACTATGAAGAAAACATTTTTACTACTATTATGTTTAACATCCATGACGGCTTGGGCTCAAACGGGAGCGATCTCAGGTCAAGTCATTGATGAAGAATCTGGGGAGGCTTTGATAGGAGCGACCGTGACGATTCAGGGCACTAGTACAGGTGCAGTTGCAGACGTAGCGGGCGAGTTTACCCTCGAAGGTCTGGATTACGGTTCGTATACCGTGTTATTCAATTTCGTCGGCTATGCCGAAAAAAAGCAAACAGTTGAACTCAATAATTCTGTTCTACGCCTTGAGCCTGTAGCGTTGAACTCTTCATCTATTGGACTAGAGGAAGTGATGGTCTTGGCATCCGTAGCGGTAGACCGACAGACTCCAGTTGCTGTGTCGACAGTCAAAGCAGCGCAGATTGAGTCTAAGATTGGTAGCCAGGAATTTCCTGAGATTCTGAAAGCAACACCAGGAGTGTATGCAACCAGAGCTGGTGGAGGTTTCGGTGATGGACGTGTCAATGTCCGTGGATTTAGTGACGAAAACGTAGCGGTGTTGATCAATGGTGTGCCGGTCAATGATATGGAAAACGGCCGTGTGTATTGGTCGAACTGGGCAGGGATCATGGATATCGCTCAAAATGTACAGGTACAACGTGGATTGGGAGCTTCTAAGATCGCTGTGCCATCTATAGGAGGGACAATCAACGTCGTGTCCAAAGCATCAGATAGAGAGCAAGGTGGCTCTTTGTACATGGCGACTGGCAACAACGCCTACTCAAAACTGGGGTTGACCTTGTCGACTGGTTTGACAGACAAAAACTGGGCGGTGACTCTCTCAGGATCAAGAACTCAAGGCGATGGTTTCGTCAAAGGTACAGAGTTTTTGGGCTACTCATACTTCTTGAACGTAGCAAAGAAAATCAATAAAAAGCACGAGTTGGTATTTACCGCAGTGGGCGCGTTGCAAAGACACGGTCAGAGACAAAACATGCAGTCTTTGTCTACGTTTGACGCCAGTCCTGACGGTATCCGATACAATGCGGATTGGGGATACAAAAATGGTCAAGTGGTACATGTAGAAGATAACTTCTACCACAAACCACAACTTTCATTGAACCACTACTGGACGATCAATCAGGATACGGAGTTGGCGACATCTGTCTATGCTTCGTTTGGTTCTGGTGGAGGTGGAGGTACAGGCGGACCTGACTTTGTCAAAAACAGAGTAGGCGGTACCTATGGCCCGATCGATTTGGATTACTTGGTAGATAGAAACGAAGCGACTGTAGATGGCAATGCTTTGGCTTTCTTGAGAGCTTCGCGCAATGATCACAAGTGGTACGGTATCTTGTCTACTTTGACCAAGGATCTCGGAAATGGATTCTCTGTCATGGGAGGTGTGGACGGTAGATTCTACCAAGGTAAGCACTATCAGGAAGTTACCGACCTATTGGGTGCTGACTACTACATCGACGGTAGTGATGAGAATAATCCAAATAAAGTGGTCAAAACTGGAGACAAATTTAGCTACTACAACGACGGTCTCGTTGGTTGGGGTGGAGTATTTGGACAGGTAGAATATAAGAAAGAAAAACTCTCTGCATTTGTCACAGTCAATGCTTCGAATACTTCGTACAAGCGTATCGATTATTACAACTACTTGGATTCTGATCCAGAACAAGAGACAGATTGGATTAGCTTTTTCGCTTATGGTGTCAAGGGTGGAGCAAACTACAACTTGACGGATAACCACGGTGTGTATTTCAATGTCGGATATTTTCAAAGAGCACCGTTCTTTGACGGGGTATTCTTGAACTTCCAAAACGATATCAACGAAGATGCAGTGAACCAAAAGGTGATCAGCTACGAAGTAGGCTATAACTTCAGAAGCTCTAAGTTCAATGCGAACTTGAATGCTTACCGTACACAGTGGAAAGACAGAACCTATACGGCTACCTCTAATCAGCCAGATGGTACCGTTATATTTGGTAACCTGCTTGGGGTAGATGCATTGCACCAAGGGGTAGAACTCGATGCAGTTTTTGAGCCTTACGCAGGTTTGAGATTCACAGGTATGATCTCTATCGGAGACTGGAGATGGCAAAATGACCTAGAGAACGTAAATCTTTACGATGAGGAGCAAAACTTGATCGAAACGGTCAATATATTCATCAAAGATGTACACGTATCGGATGCGGCGCAGACTACAGCAGCTCTCGGAGTACAGTACGAATTGTTGAAAGGCCTCAGATTCGGAGTGGATTACAATTATGCAGCGAGATATTATGCGCAGTTTGATCCGACTTCTAGAGAGTCAAAGGATAGCGATGGTAACAACATCGATTCATGGGAGATTCCTGCGTTTGGATTGGTTGATTTGAACTTGACCTATGATTTTGAGATCGCTGGCTTCAACTCTTCGCTCTACGGTAACGTCTACAACGTAGCGAATACCAAATATGTATCGGATGCCAATGATGGATCAAACCATGATGCAGCATCGTCTAGCGTGTACTATGGAGCAGGGACTACTTGGAACCTCGGATTGAAAATGAGATTTTAATAGAAAAGAAAATTAGAGATGAATAAATTCAATATATATACCCTCTTTTTGTTGGCACTGACAATGTGTTTTGCCTGTGATCCGATGGAAGATGATTTGGAAGAGATCAATGCTTCTAGCTCAGGTTTTGTGAAGGATGTGACGTATACGTTGACCGAGGATGATTATGATCTGATCAACGATGAATGTGAGTGCACAGGTTATGGAACTTTCAGTACAGAAGACGAGGCAAAAGAGTATGTGCCGTTTGCTTTGAATAGTGCATTTCCAGCCTTTGGTGCTGGGTCATCTGCAGTGGTGACTTACGCCTTGTACCATGGTAGTTCGCCAGATTTGAGAGGCGATTACAATGCGTACACTGTGACAGATGCAGAGTACGCCGAGCTTGGTTTTACATACGGTAACTTCAGCAACTTGACTGCTGATATTCCTAAGTATGCGACTTACAAACAGCCGGATGCTGGAGATGGTGACTACATGGATATAGAGCATGCTTTCTATAGCTCTAGTACGGGAGCAGTGCCTGATACGACGAGTAGAGCAGGTTATACGGTAGCGTATGGCTGGATGTATGCGGAGATATTGCCTGACAATGTGTACGGTGATTACTTCGGCGAAAGTGGTATTGATTTTAGCAACGAGGACGAGGGAGTTGAGAAAATTCCAGTTTACCTCAAGGATACCTATAAATTCGTCAACGAAGGGGATCGTAAGTTGATCCAATTCAATTATGACAATGGTGAAGATACAGATCCTACGACTCCAGCTTTTGTGATTTACGAGTTTGATGGCATGGATTGGATCTCATATGGAGCCGCATTCCAGACAACTGACGTAACTTTGTCTTTTGGCAAAGTGGGAGATACATGGGTACCTGACAACACAATCAAGTACACATTGTCTGGAGCTGATTTTACAGTCATCGGTACCAATACGGCTGAGAGCAATCCTGGTGGATCAGCGAGTGTACTTCAGTACGGTAACTTTGATCTATCGCTATGGTCGGAGGAGCAAATCATCGCTGCACTCAACGAATTTATGTTGGATAGCAGTACTTTCATCAAAGAGGTGGATCAGAAATATTTGATCACATATGCGACCTACAATCCTGCGGGAGCGAGTGACATCCTGTTGATATATGATGGGGAAAACTTCGTGAAGGTAGAGGAGTAAGATTCAGAATGAATAACATAAAAAAAAGGGACACGTCAGTGTCCCTTTTTTTTATGTTTGATTTTTTCGGAAAGCTAGCGTTTGGCAAGTCAAGCTTTTTTAACCCCTGGCCTTGGGCGAAGAGGTTAAGTGTCATGTACCCCCCCCCAGATTAGGCGAAGTTTGGGGGTTGGTAATGGTAAGTTTTGGAAAAGGTAACCTGTCCTAGATTGATACCATAGGATACGAAGATCGCGATGACTGTCAGTAGGGCAGCCTATTTGACAACTCACCGTCCAGTGCTAAATAATGGTTGCATACCCAATCCAAGAAGGGGGGGCAGTAGGTCATCGTGTTGAGCAGAAGTGATTATTGAGTCAGGAGGCTACCGAGCTGGTCGGTTATAGCAAAGCCAATGCTGCTTTGGCTTTGTAGTCGATGTCTTCTTTGTATTTATACTTGTTGTAGGTGAAGACCTTTCGGAAGTAGTATTCGGCTTTTTCGGTGTCCTGTCGGGCTTGGTAGATATAGCCTGTTTGTAGGCAGGCCGATGGAGCAAAATACCAGTTTTCTTTCCCAGATTTTTTGATTGTATTGAGGTAGTTGAATAGTGCATCCTCTTCTTTGCCCTCTTTGTCGTAGAGTCTACCGTAGCGGTAGAAGTATTCTGCTTCGTCGCGTTCGTTTTTGATGCTCTCTTGTTGGATGTTTTTGAGTGTGCGGTGTGCCAGCGCAAAGTAGCCGCCATCTGTAGCGAGCCGAGCTTTGATCAAGTTCTTGTTTGGGTAATGGTCGTTGGCTAGCAGGTCCGCGGCATTTTTGTCTGCGGCGACTATCGTGCTGCCTGTTTTTTTTGCTTTTTGCCAATGTACTTCAGCAATCTTGTCTTGTCCCTCTAGCCAGTAGGTGAGGAATATCTTGAACCAAGTGTCCTTGACGAAATTGCTTCCTTTTTGACGATTGAGAAACTTGGAATAATTGAGTCGCGCCATAGCGTACTGCTGCTTTTGGATGTAGATCTCCCCGAGTTTGTAGTAGATGTTTGGGATGGAATAGTAGCTGCTACCTACATAGTTGAGCCGAGTGAGGGAGGCTAGAGCTTGCTCACTTTTGGCATATTTGATCAGAGCGATGTTGTAAAAGTAGTTGACGATCAAATTGTCCTTGTTCTTGCGCAGTAGATCGTCGAGAATCTCCATGGTGACCTCTTCTTGGTTGATGATGTTGAGTGCGATGAGGCTCTTGGTTAGGTTTGCTTCGAGCCAGTAGGGGCTATTTTCTTCAATTTTGGACAGCTCGTTCCATCCTTGGATGGTACTGGACTTGAGTCCAAAGAATTTGAGAATCCAGTGGTAGCTTTCGGGTACGACCGAAAAGAGTACATGCAAGGTCCCTAGAGATTTGTAGTTGGGTGAGAAGTCAGGGTACCGCTCAAGGTTGTCTTCTATGTCGCTGTAGGCACTTTTTAGTGCCCAGCCCGCACGGATGTCATCCTGAAACATCGTTTTGACGATAGCCCATTGTATCTTGATCTCTGCCGAATAGAATCTTTTGTAGGGATCGTCTCCTTCTAGCTCGTCGATTCCATCCAAGTGGTCTTCTTCACTGTCCTCGTATTTTTTGAACAGTCGGGCATCTTCGGAGACGAGAATCTCTAGCACGTCGGCGAGACTCTGAGTATAATGGTAGTGGCCGAGCTCTTCGTGACTGGGGATGATGGATTTGAGCTTACTCCTTCCCGAATTCAGCTTGAGTTTGAGGATGTCCTGGTACGCCGAATAGATTTTGGGATGTTGGTCTATGGATTTTTGAGCTATGAGCTCTGTACGACAGGTCCAGCAGAGTAAAAACAAAAAAAGGTGAGCATAACTCACCTTTATATTTTCAATATGTCTGCTTACACAGTTCAAATTATGCTTTCTTCTTAGCCGCCGTTCTTCTTGTTCTTGTAGGCTTCTTTTCTTCAACGATCACATCCTCTACATCAGAGAGGACTCTGCCACAGTGCTCGCACACGATGAGTTTTTTCTTCTCCCGGATTTCTGCTTGCTTTTGTGGAGGCACGACGTTGAAACATCCGCCACACGCGTCTCTTTTGACAGGGACTACTGCAAGGCCGTTTCGCACGTTTCCTCTGATTTTGTTGTAGGCGGTCAAAAGTCTTTCTTCGATCTGACCAGATGCCTTTTCTCTGTTTTTCAAGAGTTTCTTTTCTTCTTCTTCGCTCTCGGCAGTGATATTGTCTAGTTCACCTTTTTTGTTGTCCAAGTCTTTTTGTCTCTCCAAGAGGGCAGATTTGGTGTCCTCGATTTCGAAGTTTTTAGACTCGATTTTGGCGTGAGCTTCTTTGATTCTTTTTTCGAGAATTTGAATCTCTAGTTGTTGCAATTCTACCTCCTTGGTGATGGCATCATACTCACGGTTGTTTCTCACGTTCATCTGCTGCTCCTCGTATTTTTGAATCAGTTTTTCTGAATCTTTGATGGCAGTTTTGTTGTTGGTGATCGACAACTCTAGTTCTTCAATAGCACTGTTGTGGTTTCCCACTCTTGTTTCGTACCCTGCGACCTCATCTTCCAAGTCCATTACCTCTTCTGGCAATGCACCTCGAACCTTTATGATTTCGTCAAGTTTAGAATCTATTGATTGTAATTTAGTGAGAGCTTCAAGCTTTTGCGCTACAGTACTTTCCATGAATTTTCTAAAAGTATTTAACCGGATTTGTGTTCTCCTCGGAGAAATTGAGTGCAATATTACCCAATTTTTCTATTAAAAAATCATAAATTAATTCTTTTGTAAAGACTTCACTTTCATAGTGTCCGATATCTGCAATGAGTATTGAATCCTCTGCATCGAAAAATTCATGGTACTTGAAATCTCCTGTCACAAATACATCAGCGCCAGCGCTTTTGGCTGATCTTAGTAGGAAGCTACCCGCTCCTCCACATACTGCTATTTTCTGTATTTGATCGCGGTGGATCGCGGTGTGTTTGATCACCGAGAGATGGAATGTATCCTTGAGGTGTTGCAAGAAGGCGGTACTGCTCATCGGCTCGGTGAGCTGACCGATCATTCCTGAACCTACTTCTTGGTGGGTGTTACTGAGCTCTGTGAGGTAGTAGGCTACCTCTTCATAAGGGTGGCTTTTTTGTAGCGCACGTACGATTTGGCTTTGAAGGTGTCGGGGTAGGAGTACCTCGATACGTGATTCTGCAGCTGTACTGACCTCTCCGGCTTGTCCACTGTATGGATTGGCCGAAGCATTGGGACGGAAGGTACCTGTGCCTTCGACGGTGAAGCTGCATTGGTCGTAGTTGCCGATGCTGCCTGCTCCTGCTAGATACAGCGCTTGAAGTACTGCTTCGCGGTGGTCCAGAGGTACGAAGCTCGTGAGTTTGGTCAATAGGCCGCTTTTGGGAGCAAGGATACGGGTCTGATTTAGCCCGATTAGGTCACAGATCTTTTTGTTGACACCGGTGTGTACATTGTCGAGGTTGGTGTGGATGCTGAACAATGCGATATCGTTTTTGATGGCCTTGATGACTGTTCGCTCAACGTAGTTTTTGCCGGTTAGACTCTTGAGACCAGAGAATACGATTGGATGATGCGAAACGATCAGATTGCAGCCTTTGGTGATGGCTTCTTCGACGACTGCTTCCGTGCAATCAAGAGAGATGAGTATGCCTGTGATTGCTGTATGAGCGTCACCGACGATCAATCGGGAGTTGTCGTAGGATTCTTGATAGGCAGGAGGGGCCCATTGGTTGAGGTGTCCGATTACTTCACTGATCTGCATGTGTTCGGGATTTGGTTCCAATACTTGATTAAACTTAGGGGTCAAAACTAAGGTTTTTTACCGTCCAATATGAATATTTTTGCGACCATGAATTGGCTTTCGCATGTGATATTGTACCCTCTGAGTCTACTGACTCGTTTTTTTGCCTTTTGGCGAAAGCGTCAATTTGATGTGGGTACTTGGAAATCGGTGGAGTTTGAGCTCCCTACTGTGGCCATACTGAGTATCAAAGACGAAAATACCCGTCCAGTATTGGTGTATTTGAGTGAGTTGTTTCGATCTGCTGGGCTCGGGGAGTTTGTGATGGTGGAGCAGAAGACGGCCAAAGAATTGGGACTGGTAGGATTGCCTGTAGAAGGAGCCGAGTACGTGACCCAGTCAGCGATGAGTCCGACGAGTGATGCGTTGGTCTACAAGGGAAGTCCTGTACTACCGATGTCTGAGTCCGTGTCTCTGTACCCAGGGAGAGATGTGTTTGTACTGACCAAGCATAAGCTCATGAGCGAAGTACGCCACCAGCGGGTGATATTGGTGACGAGTGTGAACCGGCTGTTTTGGGAAGAGGAAATGTGGCCGATAGGATCTCGCTTTGAGTCCACTCGCATGTTGTCTTCGGTTGATTTTGTGCTCTATACCTACACGGGAGAGCGTCCTGACGAGGTGTATTGGAGAGAGCAAGCGCAGTGTTGGTGCCATGCGTCGGTGGAGGTTGTACTGATCCAGATGTCGTCAGGAGAGCACTCTCTAGTGCAATCGGTATATTATTGTGGGGATCAATCAGAAAATATTGAGGATCATGATACCTTTGAGCGCTTGTTTATAAATTCGCTATTTTAGAACTAAACCATCGGAGTGAGAATCAAAAATATTGGTCTGTTTGTATTGCTAGTAGCACTATCTGTAGTGGCTGAGGCACAAATTTTGGATGATTCTACTCGCTTGGTCTATGGACCGACTTCTACGCAGTACATCACCGTCGATGATCTCAAGCAGAGCGATACGCTGTATCATACGATGGATACATCACTGTACAACTTGGAGAAATTTCTCTTGCCGAGAGGCTCTGAGGTAGACTACCAAAACTTGGGAAACAACGGGACAGCACTCAAACCCATGTACTATGACATCCCTACAATGATCGGGCGCACGACGGGTTTTCATGCCTACGATCCCTATGTCAAGACACCGGAGCAGTTCAAGTATTACGACACCAAGTCCCCTTTCATTGATCTCAATGTGGTCTTTGGTGGAAAGGGAAGGAATATGGTCGATTTTGCGTTTTCTCGCAATATCAATCCCCAATGGAACGTAGGCTTTGATATCACTCACGTTTCGTCCGAAAAGCAAATTGGAACTTCGTCTCTCAAAGAAAATCAGGTCAAGAGCACTGCGGCGGATTTTTATGTATACTACCGGACCAAAAACAAAAAGTATCATGCGATGTTTCATGCCTATACCAACGATCAAGTGATCCTAGAGACGGGTGGTATAGTAGAGACAACGGACCAAACGGATTACTATCTTTATCAGGATGCAGATATTTATTTGCGCAATGCACAGAGCTTTGACAAGCGTGGACGCTTGTATCTCTATCATGAGTATTCTTTGAAGCCGTTTTTTGAGGTGTACAATACGATCGAACGATCGGTGGTGACGAATGAATACACCGATACGCCGTTGGACGAATCTGTGGATTATTACAAAGACTTGTTGATTAGGACGGACTCTACTGAGGATGCATCGACCATGACAGAGACCAAAATCGAAGCTGGAATCAAAGGTAGGGTGTCGGATCGTATTTATTATTCGGCCTATGTCAAGCGTAGAGATTTGGATTTTCGCTATCGATACATCAGCCCCTTTGAAAATGTGGGAGAAAACTACCTTGGAGGAGATATCAAGCTGCTGGTCACCAAAACCAACGAGTTGGGGGGACGGGCTGAAGTGATGGATCAAGGCAACTACTATTTTACGGGCTATTTCAAAAATTCATTTCTCCGAGCTAGCTACACGAGCAGTTTGTACGAACCTTCGTTTTTGGCTGACCGCTATTATGGCAACCACTATGAATGGGACAATAGCTTCAATTCGACCTTAGCCAATAGCATTAACGGTTCTATTTTCTTCACTTTGCCGTTTTTGTATGTAGAGCCAGAGGTGACGATCTCGACGATTGATGAGTATGTTTATTTTGGCTATGACCAAAAGGCGAAACAGGAGAGTGATGCCATTTTTGTCAATAAGTATTCGGCGAAGGCTAATTTGACTTTTTTGAAGCACATGCATCTTGACAATCGTCTCGTATGGAACAACGTGTCGGGCAAAGGAGCCAACGCCATGAGAGTGCCAGATTGGAATTACTTCGGCAAGCTCTATTACTCCAATATTGTATTCAATGATTTCATGGAGTTTCAGCTGGGGTTCAATTTGCGATGGCAGTCGGCGTATCAGGCGAAGGCATATGACCCGATTACTCAGCAGTTTTATCTACAGGACGATTTTGAATTGCCGTCGTACTTTACGGCAGATGTGTTTTTCGTGATGAAGGCCAACGACCTTTCGCTCTTCATCAATGTAGAGTATCTCAACCAAGGCCGTGACCAGGGCTACTTTGCTAGCCCTTATTACCCAGGTCAGCGTAGAGCCATTGATTTGGGGCTGAGGTGGATGTTTTTTGATTAGAATGTAAGATGGGTACTTCTCCTCAAGTCAGGAGAGCCAAAAGAAATGACTCCATATGGAAAAGACCACATTAGGACTGAACCTTCCTACAGACCCTCGGTGGGTCAATATTGCCGAGAAAGATATCGCTGAGATATTGATTGATCATGCTTATTGTGAACAGAAAGCTGCCTCGTCTGGCATCTCACTGATTGTGACATATCCCGAGCGCGAGGATTTGGTGGAGGTTATGACAGAGTTGGTCGCAGAGGAGTGGGGACACTTTGAGCGCGTATTGGAGAAGATGAAAGCACGGGGTGTAAGCCTCGGACGCAAGCGCAAGGACGAGTACGTCGCGGCGATCAGTCAGATCCTCAAAACGGGAGGGTCTAGAGACGAGCAGCTCGTAGAGAAACTTCTACTCAATGCGCTGATCGAAGCACGAAGCTGTGAGCGCTTCAAGTTGCTCTGGCAGCACATCGAGGACGAGGATTTGTCCAAGTTTTACTACGAACTGATGGTTTCAGAGGCAGGGCACTATCACACGTTTTTGGATCTCGCCAAGAAGTATACTAGTGAGGAGCATGTGTCCCAACGTTGGTCGGAATTTCTCGTGGCAGAGGCCGAAATTATGAAGAATCTCGAAGTGCGCTCTGATCGGATGCACTAATTTTCTAGGTCTTTACTTTTTTCTTGATGCCCGTTCCCAGAGCACGGATTGACTGCCTCGGACGAAACGTGCAAACCCTTGGTACACGGATAGATTCATAAAGGTGAAGTAGAAAGGGACAAAGAAAGCTTTGACTTTGATTTTTCGTTTTTGGAAAAAATAGCCCAAGTAAGCCAACAGATAGAACGCTACTTGTGCAAAGAGCAGACCAAGATAGAGTAGGCTGTGCTGTGCCAGGAGTACATTGAGTACGAGTAGTCCTAGTAGCGCTAGAGGGGTCAGTGTCCATCGCAAGACACGGTGAGAGATGAATTGGAAACTGAGCCAGCCATATTTGAAGACATTGAGTAAAGCTCGTAATCTCCAGATGGCTTGATGTCCTCCCGCAGCAATTCTTATTTTTCGTTTGGATTCTTCCTTGATCGAGTCGGAGGAGTTTTCGAGGGCGTAGGCATCGGGTTCGTATGCGATTTTGTAGCCTTTCTTAGCGATGCTCAGCGACAAGTAAAAGTCCTCGATGAGCGTATCTGTTTGGATCTCTTGGTAGAGGTCGGTGCGGATAGAGAAGAGTTCGCCTGCTGCACCTACGACTGAGTAGAGGTGGTAGTCATACTTCTTGAGGAATGACTCATACTTCCAATACATGCCTTCCCCAGCACTGGATGCTTCGTCACTATCCTCTTGGCGAATTCTTTTTTCTCCAGAGACACACCCGACCGCAGGGTCAAGGTAGTGTCGTGTGATGTGATGGAGTGATTCTGCGTTGAGGATGGTGTTGGCATCTGAATAGACGACTACTGGTGTTTTGACGAGAGGCATGACGCGGTTCACAGCATGGATTTTCCCCTTTCGTTCGGGACTATGAAAGAGCTTCACATTTTCGTGTTTTTTGACCAAATCAGGAGTACTGTCTGTGCTGCCATCGGTCACGATCCATAGTTCATTGAGCGCACTTGGGTAGTCAAGTGCGAGTGCATTCTTGATTTTTTCTTCGATGTAGTCTTCTTCGTTGAATGCAGCTACGATATGGGTGATGGGGATTTCGTGATTGGAGGTATATACGGATGGGTTGATTTTTGACCCTCTGAGTTTGACCAGAATGTAAAGCAGGATGCCATACCCGACATAGGTGTAGCCTACTAGAGCGATCAAGATCCAAAATAAAAGTTCCATGTTAGGTGAAAGGTTTGAAGTGTTTGGTATTGGCGAGTTTGAGCATCGGAATGTCGCCTTTGGTATCTCCGTATGCTTCGATGGTATCGTATCCTGTGAGGTCCAGGATTTTGCGTATTCGTATGACTTTTTCCTCTCCGTTGCAGTTGGTTCCTAGGATTTTTCCAGTGATCACGGACTGGTCTGTCTCCAAAGCAGTAGAAATACAGGAGATGCCCAATAGGTCTGTCCAGGGTTTGATCCAATCCTGAGGAGAAGCTGAGACGATGTAGATGTCCGTTTTTTCACGCAAGTGTTTTTGGATCTCTTTGAGTGCCTGTGGACGAATGATTTGAGGCAAGTGCTTGTCACAAAATCGTTCGCACAGCCCCGCAAATGCGAGCGTGTCCATGCCACCAAAGAACATTTTCAAGAAATGTTCTTTTCCTTTTTGGGCAGAGATCCATCCTCCTTTGACTCCTACGAAAACGGGAGAGAGCAAGAGGAGATTGGTGTAATATTTGACTGGAGTGGTAGAGAACTTAGCGATCTCAAAGAGGGTGTCTTTGCTTGTGATGGTGCCGTCAAAATCAAAAAGTGCAAGTTTTTTCATGGCAATCTAGAGGTAGATGATGATTCCAAAACTGGCCAGCCAACAGATCAAGGTAATGATGATGAACTTGTCTTTGTATAAAATTTGGATCGGTGAACCTGTGTTTTTTTCGACCATCGTGATTTGAAGATAGCGCATGATCCCAGCGATGACAAATATGGTCGTCACAAAAATGTACTGGGAGTCCCACTGCTGCGTGATCTCAGGTGATACACAATAGAGAATGTAAGAGACAATGATGATACCACTGACCATGGTGATGCAGGCGTGAATGAAGCTCGCGTTGTACTTGGAAGATGTTTTGCGCACCATGGTGCCGTTTTCTTCAAATATGCGTATATCGTCACTTCGTTTGGCCAGTACGATGAATAAAGACAGTAGGAAGATCATGATGGACAGCCAGTGAGAAACAGCTACTCCGGAGAGTATTCCCCCCATATAGATGCGGATGATGAATCCCAAGGATACAATCAATAGATCGACAATTGGGACGGTTTTGAGTCCCATCGAATAGCCGATATTGAGCAGAAGGTAGATACCTGTAAGTATCAGAAAGTCTACCGACAAGTAGTAGGCAGATGCCAGGCCAATGGATAAGGTGATCAGCATCAATAGGATGCCCTGAGTAGGAGTGATTTTGTTGGCAGCAAATGGGCGTTCTTTCTTTTTGGGGTGGAGGCGATCCATCTCACGGTCGCGGATGTCATTGATGATATAGATCGAGCTGGCCACTAGCGAGAACGAGAAGAATCCCGCTACTAGGCGTGGAATTTCACCCTCGAAGAAAAAGTGTCCTGCAAAGAAACTTGGGATAAAGATAAAGGTGTTCTTGATCCAGTGTTTGACACGAAACACCTGGTAAAGTAAGATTAGGTAATGCATTAGGTTAGGAGGTCAATTTGTATTTGATTGCAATATAAAATTGATTGGTTGAAAAGTCATAGAACTAAGTCTTAGTTGATAGGGAATTGTTGATAAGTACAATTTGTTCTCCGTAATGTTTTATTTGATTCTAGTTCATTGAAAAAAGTCTTGAATCTCTCTAGGTAAGAGTGATTGTAAGCTAAGTTTTTTTGTAAATTGGCCGCATGATTTGCTAACAGGTGCAATGTCATGCGTTTACTGAAAGAGATAACCATCCTAAACCTATCCTCATCTCTACAAATAAGCGATGTATCCGTCTCATCAACGAAGAGGGATACATTCTTTTTTTGGACCTATATGGTATGGACGGTTGGTCTATAGAAACACAACTGTTCATTATCTATTTATGGAGTTTCAAGAATTATTCAAAGTACTGAATAGAAAGAAATTGCTTCTTTTTATCATTCCCTTAATATCAGCAGCGATTGCGTTTGCGCTTCGATTCGCATCAGAGAGATACTATGTGTCGGAGTCTCAGATCTCTACAGGATTGACGATTGCCAATGATTTTTCCAATGAGAAGAACAATATCAGTCCATTTCAGACTGCGTTGAATTTTGGTAATTTGATTGAAAACATGGCTTCCAAGATGGTTGTGAATAACCTGTCGTATAAGTTGCTGTATCGTGATTTGTCTAGCGACGAGCCGTTTCGAAGACCTAAGTTTGAGGAAGATGAGTATATCTCAGCTCCCACAGGAGAAGTATTGGATAGCGTGTTGAGTCAATTGGCTGATGCCAAGGATGGCTTCAAGATTATTAATCGCACCAATTCTACTGGGAGGTATATTTTTGATTTATTGGAGATGTACAAATATGATGAAAAGGAGTTGTTGTCTAATGTCAGTATCAGTCGAATTGGAAACACTGATTTTATCAATATAAGGTATTCCTCGGAAGTACCAGGTCTATCAGCATATGTAGTCAATCTATGGGCAGATACATTTATTGATTATTATGATTTTCAAAAGAACAATCGTCTCAATGAGTCACTGGGAGTATTGTCACAGATCCTTGAGGATAAGCAGGACTTACTTAGTCAGAATATCGCGAAGTTGAACCGGTATAGATCTCGATATATGTTCATGTCTTCGAACCCAGATTCTGATCCTATTGGTGAGTATGAGCGACTGATCAGGGAGAAGGAAAGCAATATTCGAAGCATTAACTATAGGTTGCAAAATCTACGAGGAAAGATCGCAGAGACAGATAAGACAAGTTCGTACAATGGACGCAAACGAATTATCAAGTTGAAAAACGACATTGATCGATTGAGCTCTGAGTTAATCGCCGAGCCTAAAAACAAGGTAGTACGTGATTCATTGGATTTATTGAGAGGGAAATTGCAGTCTGAAATGTATATGCACACTTCGACAAGTGGAGACAAAGTAAACCTAGATGCTCTGTTCGATAAAGAGAATGAATTGAAGGTAGAGTATGAGATTGCTCTGGTGGATTTGCAAAAGCTATACGATCAATTTGCGATAGAGAAGGGAGCTGTACAGAGTCTCGCCAATACAAAATCTGTGTTGGAGAATATTGAAACAGAAGTTAAGCAATCCCGTGATGAAATGATTGCTGCACAGGATAAATACAACCAAGCGAGGAGTGAGCTTCTGGCTGGAAGTAGTGCGATCAAATTGTCGTATTATGGGGATATACCAGAGGATCCTCAGTCTAGAAAGACGATTATGTTTACGGCGTTAGGTCTGGTGATTGGTTTTGTTATTACGTTGTTTATGATTTTGGCTTTTGAGTTTTTGGACCAGCGGATCAAGAACCCAATCAAGTTTAAGAGAGAGACCAAGATGGACGCATCTGGGTACATACAGAGTTTTTCCAATATTGGAAAGTTGGAGAAAATACTCGTCGGGGACTTTAGTATGCTGAAGGAGGGAGACTCTACCGTGTTGTTGCAGTCTTTGAGAAAGCTCCGGTACAATATCCAAGACTTGAAAGGAAGTATATTTTTGTTCACTTCTCTAAGGGAAGGTTCGGGCAAGTCGTTCTTACTCACCGCACTGGCTTTTTCGTTGAGTTTGGTGCAGAAGAAGGTCCTAATAATCGATACAAATTTTAGGAGCAATGCCCTAACCAATGGTTTAGGAAACCCTGACTTCCAAAAGGAGTTTGAAGGGTTTAATGTGATCTTGAAATCATTGGGAGGCAAGCCAATGGTCGTGAATGAGAAGTATAAGATGGATTTTTCAGAAGGAGATATCATATCCAAAACGAATAATCCATATGTATTCCTGATGAAAGGACAGAATATTCACCAGTCACCTGAAGAGATATTTTCCAAATTGCAGTTTAGCAATTTGTTGGGTTATTTGAAGGAGCGCTTTGATTTTATATTTATAGAGGGAGCAGCATTGAATCTGTACTCTGATTCGAAGGAGTTGTCGAGATATGCAGATTATATCGTGCCGGTGTTTTCGGTTGAAGATGAATTTACATCACGTGATCAGAATTCCATGCAGTTTTTCGAAGAGGTGAAAGGAAAACTGAGCCTAAAAGTTTTGAATAAGGTTCGTAGTGAAGATGTCATTTGATCAAAATAAAGACCCTTTTTTGAGGATTTTGATTGTGTCAATGAAGTTAGGTGCTGCGGTGATAGCGTTTTTTTTCTGGTTGAAGATCATGATTCTCTAAGCTTAAGATGTATTATTTCATACTAGACAAGATAAAAAATAGCTTTTGGGTATTTGTGTTAGTCGCGAGTGGTGTTTCCTTATGTGCTAATCTATTGGGGGCATTAAGCTTGACACTGGCGATATTCTTTATTGGGCTTTTGATTGCATTGATGGTTATTTATTCAATCTATTTGAACCCACTCTATGCCGTTATTATCAATTGGTTTTGCACTTTCTTGTTGTTTTTTCTTTTTTATAGAGTACTGAAAGTTACCTCGATTCCATTAGGTTTTGCTTTGGAGGGGCTGAATTTCTTGGCCTTATTTGTTCTCTTGTTTCGGGGCAAACTGAGTGGTCATCAACAGCGAATAGGAGGGTTGTTGCTGTTGTGGTTGTTGCTTTGTTTTATTGAATTGTTTAATCCATTTGCTGCATCACGCGGTGCGTGGTTTCATGCGATTAGACAGGTTGTCAACAATATCATCCCTTTTTTTATCATTTACTCCATTCTGTTGTATCAAAAAAAATCCATTAATTATCTGCTGGGAACGTGGGTATTGTTTACCACGTTGGCGGCACTGTATACGTTGGTTCAAGAGTTTGGAGGGTACCCTCCTTGGGATTATAATTATATCGCTAGAGATGAAAATGCCATGTCACTCATCAATACTTTTGGTAGGATGAGAAAAATCTCCTTTTTTTCTGGGCCTATGGAAAATGGGGTGGTTTTAGCTTTCAATGGGGTCATGTGCTTGGGGCTGGCCTTTCAACGGGGGATGAAAATGTGGCATAAGTATGGGTATTTGGTACTGAGTATGCTTTCGGCATGGGCGATGATTTATACAGGGACACGTACAGCGACAGTGATGTTTGTCGCTGGTGCGGCGATTTATGTTATTTTGAGTAGGAGGAGAGAGTTGTTACTTTATACCGCTTTCGTGACATGTATGTTGGTAGCCTATATCGCTGTGACAGGAGGTGGTCAGGCTTTGTATGTCATGACGACCGCATTCAACCCGGACGAAGATCCATCCATGCAAGTACGATACAATAATCAAATGAGGTTGAGAACATACCTAGTCAGGTCACCTATTGGGTATGGGCTAGGGAGTACAGGGTATTTGGGTATGAAGTATTCTCCACATACTTTTTTAGGTTCCTTTCCCCCTGATTCAGAACTGGTCAGGATAGTGATAGAGACAGGGTTTATAGGGCTCGCACTATGGTTGTATATTAACTTTTATGCGATCAAAAGATCCTTGGATTCCTTGAAGATTCGGGTGGATGACTTCTCTGATAATTTTAGGATGGTGTTGGTCGCATTGTTGTTTATGTTCTTGTTGGGACAGTACCCTCAGGAGATCATGAATATCGGTTCGTTAAAAATATTGTTTGCCTTGTGTTTGGCGTACATCAGTTTGGATTCAAGTCAAATGAAACAGGAAGTAGAAAATGGATAAAGTAGCTTTTTTGATCATCGCTCACAAGAACCCCGAACAGCTGAGGAGATTGGTAGGTCGGTTGGTCTCTGAGCGTGTTGTGTTTTTTATTCACGTGGATAAGAAAGTAGACATTAAACCTTTTGAATATGCACTGGATGATGTAGAGGTCGTCTGGCTCAAGAGGAGTCGCTCTCAATGGGGTAGTATTGGAATGATAAAGGCTATCATGGGCGGGCTCGAAGCGATTAGGTTGATACCCGGAATCTCTAGAGTGACTTTATTGAGTGGTATGGATTACCCTCTAAAACCTGTGGAGCGAATCTTGAAATTTTTTGATGAGCATCCATCGAGTGACTTCATTGATATCGTGAGTTTTGACCAGAGTGGCTGGTCAGAAGCAAAAATACAGCGGATTAGGAAGTATTATTTTTTTGTCAAGGATAAGCTGTTTGAGTACCCAATCAATCCCAATAGTCCCAGTTTGTTGAGAAAGATGCTTGATATGGGGTTGAGCTTGATACTTCCAAAGACACGCGAATTCCCAAAGGGCTTGGTAGCATATGGTGGATGGGTTTGGTTTAGCTTTAGTAGAGAAACAGTCCGAGATGTATTGTCATTTCATGCAATGCGACCCGATTTAATGAAGTATGTACAGCATTGTTTGTCTTCAGACGAGATTTATTTACACACAGTATTGGGTAACCTACAAAAGGGAATGGGGGCTGTACGTCCAGGCCTAACGTATGCTAAATGGCCCCAGGGTGATGTCCCGCATCCTGCTGTTTTGACTAGTGAGCATTTTGAGGAGTTGAAAAGTTTGCCTCACCTATTTGCTAGAAAATTTGATGAGACTACTGACAAAGGTGTATTGGATCGTATCGATACCGAACTGCTTACCTCACTCCCTACAAATGGATAGGTTTGGCTATAGTCAGTCAAGTATGGAGTCCTGTAGAAGTAGGGTGTATGTCATGTTTCTATATGTATGCCCTTATTCTATGCCCATGCTTTCCAATGAGTTATTTACGACAGTTTCTAGTTCCGTCTTAGCCTGTTGGTAGCGGCTTTCCGCTTCCAGTACTTGCATTTTGGTGCTGTAGTAATCTCGCCTAGCTGCGGAGTACTCTGGCAGATCGATGGATCCTTCACTGAATTTCTGTTCGACGGCATTGAAATCCGCTACACTGAACTGTTCCAGCCTTTTTCTTATGTTGAGTACTTGCTTGGTTTTTAAGTATTCAATGTATTTTTTCTTGACTTCCTCTATGAGATCCCGTTCCAAAATTTCGGCCTGTTTGAGGATGACCTGTTGATCTTTTTCTAGTAGCTTTTTTCGATTCTTAATTTCTGAAAAATGATTAAGACGAAAGCTTAGCCCGACATTGTATCGCGGATAAAAGCTAGAAACTGTTTGATCGCCGCTCAGTTCACGTATACTATATTCGTTTAGGTTCCCTGAGAGCGAAATGATACTAAGGTGCTCATTATTGATCATTTTCTTTTGATATGCTGCAGACTCTAGAGACAGTTGGTGTACATCCAATTTTGTACTGTTCTCAATGGCCGAAAGAATGAGCCTGTCTAAATCTTCTTGAATGATCAATAGGTTGTCGTCAGATTGAGCCAATAGAGGGAGGCAAGTGCCAAGTAGAAGAATGAGTGTTAGTATTCTTTTCATTATAGGTTGAGGTATTGAGTCATTAAATGTACTGAATTTTTCCATGTATGAGATTGGGCAAGTTGTTTTCTAGTCTGCTCCTTCGATGAGGTGTTTTCTTCAAGGGCAGTTTGAATGCATTGAGAGAAAGCTTCTTTGTCTTTTGCCAAATAACAAACTGTTTGAAACGGCTCCATGCTGATGGTGTGAGTTGCTACTGTGGGCTTGCCCATAGCCAAGTATTCGTCTATTTTTCGTGGATAGTTTCCAATAGTTATTTCGTTGATGTTTTGAGGGTTGATGCAAACATTAAAATAATACATGTAGGCATACAATTCGGAGAAGTCCTTTTTGCCCAAAAAGTGTACATTGGAGATGTGATGCAGATTTGATACTTGAAAGCCACTGTCCTCAGGGCCGATCAATACAATTTGATAACTAGGGTTGTTTTGTGCTATATACTCAATGAGATCTATATTGAGCCGTTCGGAGTTTAGTGCACCTACATATCCTATGATTTCACCTTTTATTGAGGCCAAGTCAATAGGAGGAGCCTGGGGAGGGGTGTGATCTGTGAAATAGTCTATGTCACAGCCTTGACCTACGTAGTATGATTCTGAGTTGAAGGCTGCGGCATACTGTGCTAGAAATGTAGAGTTGGCCAAGGTTATGTCGTACTTGCTGATCAGTAGGGGTTCGATCCGCTCAGAATGAGTCTTCCAGTAGGACATGGCGCGCATGTAGTCACGCAAATAGTAGATGTTCTTTTTGGCAGACAAGTAATCTGGGAGATAAAGCCCTGAATAGAAATCATTGTCATTGATGAGATAATAGTTGTGTATGCCCTTTTCGGTTAGCATTTGCTCAATGGCCTTGGCGTACCTTTTGCCGTTGAGTTGGTTGAGTAGATCAAATATTCTCTTGGGTTTAATTCTATTGATGGACTCAAAAAGCGTTGGAAGAGTGACTACTGTGCAATTGGAGTTGATTTCTTGGTAAGAAGGCTTTTTTGAACGGATTACTTCTTTGCGGCTATTGATCCATTTTTTCTTTTTTCTGAATACTTCAGAGCGTTTGACTGGAATGTTAACAAACCACACTTTATGCTTCTGTGATAGTTCCAGAGCAATGTCTCTGATGTTGCTTCCATACTCGAAATCCCAGGGGGACAAACTAATAATTACAAAATTTTGAACAGGCATAGGTTATAGTTTAGCTTTTATCTGATTGGTAAGAAAATTGAATCCGATGCGGTAAGCATTGAGAAATTGCTCGAAAGTATTGGTTACAGAGAATGGTGATTCTCGGTTGATGGCCAGCAAAGCGATCATTACGAAGGACGCCCCAGATATAACAGAAGCAATGGCTGCACCAAGTATGCCTCCGAAAGAATTGTCCATTTGAATAAAATAGTAGTTCAAGACAATGTTGATACCTGTGCTGGTTAGTAGAGCATAAAATCCCACTTTCGGTTTTCCACTTACTTCTAATACAGAACCTGCTTGTGTTGAGAATGGTTTGAGAAGATTCAAAAGCATGAATATTTGGAGGATGGGGACTGCATCAAGGTATTTTTGACCTGCAACAATTGAGATGAAGAAGGATGGGAGGATGAATATCATTAATACAAATGGAGTGATTGCAGCAAGGATAGTTCCAGATGATTTCTCGAATAACCTAGCTCTTGCTAATTGTGGTTCTGGATGGTTTGCGGTTTCGGCAAAACGGGGATACAAGACTTGCGATAGTGAAGCGATCGGGATTTCTATAAAATTCATGAACCGGCCAGCCACGTTGTAACTAGCGACCGCTTCTGCAGAGATGAAATAACCTATCATCAATTGGTCTACGCTCCGAGTTAGAAGGGAAGTAAGCCCTACACCGAATGTGTATTTTCCGAAGTTAAGTAGTTCTTTAATGACTTTTGCTGAAAACGAGAAACTCAAGAACTCGATACGCATCAAGTAGAATATAGAGAAAAACCCACCTAAGAAGATGGATGCAACTTGTAAAGTAGCAACATCCATTAGGTCAATACTCTTATCAAAGAGTATTGCTCCCAGAATAAGCACAAAGTATGAGCCATAGCGGATAAATGAGAGAACAGAAAGTATTTTGAAATTGACCAGAGCACTATAATAATACATGACCTGAGAGTAGGGGACCATGCAGAGTGAAAAGAGGCAGTAAAGACGAATCATTCGAGAAAGTACCTTAGAATCATACGTATGACCTATGTAGTCAGCTAAAAGGTACAAGGCGAAAGTCGTGACAATGGTTAGCGTTGTATTGAGCCAGATGGAGGAGCTAATAATGTCTTTCTTATTATAATTTTTGTCCAAAAAATACTTGACAAAGCCATTCTGAATGAAGGCATTTCTGGACATTTCAACAAATGTGATGATGATGGTGTATAAAGTATAGATCCCAAAATCACTCTTGTCCAATACTCGGACCAATACAAAGTATGCGGCAAACCCAAAAAAGAATATAATGAATCTGTTGATTAGTGAGAAACTGGCTTTGTTTAGCCAGTAGGATGTGTTGGGCATGTAGGTTAGGTCTTTGGTGTTAGTTAACTAGCGCGGTTGATAAGGCTAAATTAATAAGTAGACTGGGATTCACAAGAGATGCAAGTAGCCTATTTTTATCCTGTGTCAAATAGTTTTTGTTAAAAGTAGTTAAATTGGATTTTTTGAATAAATAGTTAGGGTAAAGCGAGAGAGTATTGCGTGAGATAAGGTTTGTTTGGCTGTGGTTATATGTTTTTTGTTTTAGTGATTTGAGAGTGAGGGTGCGATTGATGTTGTTTATGTATTGTGTATAACTGTTTGTAATACAGTGTTTGAGAGTGGTTTTTTTACTATGATACAGTAAGGGGGAGCTGAATGAGTGGATACAAGCTGTTGTTCGAGTAGTGTTTGTTTGAGTTGATTTGTACTTTGTGTATAATTAGTATAATGATTTTCTAGAATTTGAAATTTTCTTAGAATATTCATTTTATCGAGATTAATAATAATCTACTTTCGTAAGAACAACCAGTTAAGTTTTTCAACATACCCTTTTACCTAGCCTATTTTCATTGAAATGAAGAACCTTAACCTAACCTGTCTTGTCATACTGTGTATGGTGCTATATTCGTATAATGTAGCTTGGACACAAACTGTTCCGTTTCCAACGAACCCAGATCCAACTAAAATAGAGCCGTGGGGCTATGATGATGATGGCACCAACTGGGATACATCACCTTATCTTCCATTTATTCACGATTATGTGACCTTTAGATTGATGCCTCCAAATGGTGTGACCTATGATGGAGCCACTGAGACATGGGCGTTTGAGGAAGGAGAAAAGTATCCTATTATTATGTTCTTTCATGGGCGTGGCGAAGCAGGAAATGGGAATAACCTGCAATTGAAGCATGGAGGGAAAATCCATAAAGAGGCCGTACAAAGTGGTAAGTTTCCAGGCTTTCTTATGTTTCCACAGAATGCTGATGCGGCTACCATGAAGAAATTGTTTGATCGACTCATTGAGGAAGGTTTACCTATCGATAAGAGCAGAGTGTATGTACATGGATTATCAGGTGGAGCCAATTACACTTGGAAGATGCTGTTGGATTACCCTGAGTTGGTTGCAGCTGCATTTCCTATGTCTGGTGCCGTGGACGAAGATTATACGGACGTCATTTATACGCCTATTCGATTGGTGCAGGGAGGTTTGGATAAGAATCCGGTTCCAAGTTTTACCAACGGTGAAGTAACAGAGATACAAAACTTAGGGGGGCATATTGAATACTTTTATTTAGAGAATTCGGGGCATGGTACATGGAACAATATGTACAATAGAAATGACTTTTTTCCTTGGTTTTTGGAACAAAGCATTCAGAAGATTTTTGTTAGATATGACTACAAGGATGTCTGTCCTGAGGACGAGGTAGATGTTAGCTTGGGGGTCAGTCCAGGCAATGCTGCCTATGAGTGGACAAAAAATGGAGTAGTGATCGAAGGGGAATCTGGTCATGAATTGCATGTCACTGAGTATGGTGATTACTCAGTACGAGTACTGATAGATGATGAATGGACGAGTTGGGCTGAGACGGTGACTGTGGAAGAACGACAGCCGACACAAACACCGCCAATTTCTCAGACAGTGATGAGTAGTACTGTACTTCCTGATCCAAATGGGAGTACTACTGTGCAGCTCACCTTGCCAGAAGGGTATGAGACATATGAATGGTACAGAGGTGAGATATTGGTAGGTACCAATCAAGTACTTGATGCGACTCCTGGTGTGTACCGAGCACTTGTGCAGGAGTTGTATGGTTGTTCGAGTCAGTTTTCTGAGCCCTATGAGGTTTTAGGGAGTACAGGTGTGGATATTCCTGAAGTACCCTCAAACCTTGCAGTGAGTACAGCTTCCAAAACGGAATTGATTATAAACTGGAATGATAATTCAAACAATGAATCGGGTTTTGAATTGTATAGAAGAGGTACAATAAATGAACCTTATGCCTTGATTGCTGTTTTGGGAGAAGGAGCAGTTAGTTATACCGACGAGGAACTTCTACCTGGGACAGATTATATCTATTCTTTGAGAGCAATTAATGTCAATGGCGCTTCGCCTTTGACGCCTGAAATTTCTGGTTTGACAGATAGAGATCAGGTAAACCCATCGGCCCCTTCTAATTTGAGAATTTCAGCTACGACGAATTTTAGTGTGAGTTTGGAATGGGAAGAATCTACAGATGATGTGGGAATCAAAAAATATGATGTATACCAAGATGGAGTAAAAGTACTCTCCACGACCAATACTGATATGACCATATACAACTTGACCGAGGGAGTCAGTTATAAGTTCAATGTGGTAGCGGTAGATGTATCCAACAATGTTTCGGCCTTTAGCAATCGGGTGATAGCCGTTCCAGTGTTTGCCGGGCTTAATTACAAATATTTTGAAGGGTCATGGGGCAGTGCCTTGCCTGATTTTGATGCTTTGACTCCTATTAAAACTGGAGTTACTGAGAACGTTGATATTTCAACGGCAGAGCAAGGAGATAATTTTGCCTTTTATTGGGAGGGATATATCAAAATACCTGTTGCTGGGGAATATACATTTGAGACCTATTCGGATGATGGGAGCAGGTTGTACATAGGAGAGTATGGGTATAATGTTACGCCTTTGGTTGACAATGACGGCTTGCACGGGAGTAGGTATAGAGAAGGGACTTATGATTTTCCTGCTGCGGGAGCTTACCCAATTGTCATTACTTATTTTGAGAAGACGGGAGGGAATACCATGCGGGTGTACTGGAAAAATACTGCCCACGGGATTGGAAACTCAAGGCAGCTTGTGCCAAGTAGTGCATTTGCTGATGAAGTAAACCTGCCTAATGAGCTTGTAGAGTCCCCTTCTGAAGTAGTAGCAACTGCTGTTTCTACTGAAGAGATACTGTTGACATGGAACGATAACAGTGATAATGAAATTTCATTTCAGGTGTTTAGAGCCCAAGGGGAGGCGAGTGTGTATTCTTCCATTGCTGTATTGCCGGCAGGGACAACAGAGTATACAGATTCGGGATTAGCGCCAGGTA
Organism: Reichenbachiella sp. 5M10; assembly: GCF_002742335.1. Classification (NCBI taxonomy): domain Bacteria; kingdom Pseudomonadati; phylum Bacteroidota; class Cytophagia; order Cytophagales; family Reichenbachiellaceae; genus Reichenbachiella; species Reichenbachiella sp. 5M10. Next base: position 954,780 of record NZ_MDGR01000007.1, read on the forward strand.
CAACTTATTTTTATAAAGCAGTCGCGCTAGGAGAATATAGTCAATCAGAGATGTTGGAAGAGACATTTGAAGGTGTGGTGTTGCAACTGGAGTTAGATAATAATTTGGACGATGATTCAGGACAAAATGGTTCTTCCACTTTAGTCAAAACACCTTTGTTTGATGAAGACCAAAGAGTTCAAGGCTCACATTCTCTCTATTTTCATGGTAGTGCAGACTATGTAAACTTAGACAATAGCAATCGCTTCATACATGAGGAGTTTTCTGAGCGATCAGTTGCATTTTGGGTGTATGCCAATGTTACAAGCGGTATTCAAGATTTGTTTGACGAGGGAGGGAGTACCAATGGAATTGGTATACGAATAAACAATGGTACGGTGGAGCTGGCAGTACGAGATGATCAAAACATGATGATTGTATCAGGGGCCATTCAATCCAATAAGTGGGTTCATATTGTTGGAGTTTTTGAACAAGGATATTTGGGACTATATCTGGACGGTGTTTTGGTAGCCGAGGAATTGAATGTCGGGTATACCGAAGTAAGTGCTCACAGTGATGCGGGAGGGTTAGGTGCTACCAATGGAAGCAATGCCTTTGATGAATCAAACAATAATTTCAATGGTTGGATAGATGATTTGTTTGTATTCGATCAAGCCATCACTTCAGTAGAAGTAGCTCGTCTGATTCAGCGTTCAGTGGATACCTCCAAGGCGACCACCTTTGAATTGCCAAAGCCTACAGATCCTCCAGTTGATGTGGAGGCAGCGGCCTTAAGTAATCGCTCGGTAGAGTTGACATGGAGTAGTACGGGTGCTTCCGCATATCTTGTCTATCGATCTGAAGGCAATGATCAAAATTTCACATTAGCTGCCGTACGACAAGGAGGGCTGTTGAACTATAGGGATTCGACATTGACTCCTCGGATGGAGTATTTTTATGTAGTCAGGTCATTTAGTGAATTTGGATACTCTGTCAATTCGGATACAGTATCGGTGAGTACATTGAACACTACGCCAGCCCTAGAGACTAAGATTCCAGACTATAGTTTGTTTTTCTCAGAGAATATCTCGTTGTTGTTGACAGCTCAAGATGATGACAATGACATAGTTTCATTTGAAGGGGTGAATTTTCCGAGTTTTGTCGATCTATCTGATAATGGAGACAATACTGCACTATTGAGTATCACGCCACAGGCAGTTGATGAAGGAGTGTATGAGCAAATTGCAGTGGTCGTCAATGATGGTTTTGAGGATAGTATGGTGTACTTTGATGTCAGCGTGATTAGTAATCATGACCCGGTCATCGTTCCGTTAGAAACGTACAATATGCTAGGAGGGGAATCTCTGAGTGTGGAAGTTGCTGCTACAGATCAAAATGGAGAAAACCTGAGTTGGTCTTTTTCAAATCTACCTTCATTTGCTTCTTATGAAGTCAGTGAATCAGGAGAAAGTGTAAACTTGACTTTCAACCCAAGTTTGTCTGATGATGGTGGACAGCATGTGATCACGATACATGTCGAAGATGACAATCCGATTAGAACAGGGGTCGATGAAATAGAGCTTGTACTGCAGGTAGTGGCGTATGACCCTCAGCATAAACTGTACGTCAACTTTGGAGACCAATCCGAAGCTCCAGAACCATGGAATAATATGATGATAGGTTGGCCAGGGTCAGGTACAGCACTTTCGGGTTTGATAAATGATCAGGGGTTCCCTATGGATGTATCGATCACTTTGGAGTCGGGATGGAACGGAGTGGGGGTTGCAGGTGGGATGCCTACAGGTATCTATGAGGACCCAGTACGAATGTCGTATTTCTGGACGGATAATTCCCCTGAGTATATCAGAGTCTCAGGACTTGATCAATCCTCTACCTATAATTTTGAGTTTTTTGGAAGTAGAAACAAGTCTGGAGATAGGACGACTATATTTGGTGTGGGAGGACAAACGAGTTCTTTACAAGCGGCTTTTAACACGAATGATGTAGCAAGAATTGAAGGAGTGATTCCTGATGAAAATGGAGAATTAGTAATCTCTGTTGAAAATATCTCTGGTAGTTCAGGGTATAGTGTCGCTTACTTGAACTCAATGGTAATAGAAGCGATTTCGCAAGAAGGGTTAGCTCCATTAGCTCCTACAGGCCTTCAGCTTTCAAGCAGCCCTGAAGTTGAATTGGAGTGGATAGATAATTCCTACAATGAGACGGCTTTTGAGATATATCGATCATCAGTTGATGAAAACAACTATGAGCTCATCGACACGACCCCCAATAATACTTATGTAGACAATGCGACTGGACAAGTGGATCAGTTCTACAAGGTGCGAGCAGTCAATCAGTTTGGTTATTCAAGTTTTTCAGCATCAGTTCATTATACGTATACCAATAGAGCTCCTGTATTTGGGGAGGTGTCAGATATCATCGTGAATCCCAATGTATTAGCAGAGTTGGTTTACGAGGTGACTGATCCAGAGGCTAACCCGATGTTTATCGAGGTAATAGGCTTACCAGATTTTGCAGAGTTTACGCAGATAGATGCCAATCATGGACGTGTTGATATTTTGGCGAGTATATATGACCTAGGGGCCTATGAGTTTGAGCTACATGCTTCTGATGACCAAGGGAATAGCTCGATAGTGACTGTACAGCTGGCAGTGACAGATGTAGCATATGAGGTCGCATTGGTCAATTTGTCGGAGGTCAATATAGTGGCACCATCGCCATGGAATAATTTGATTGGGACGCCTGAAGCGGGCTTGTCAATCAGTAACATCAACGATACCGAAGGTCAAAATACTGGTATGGCTTTGACTCTAATAGATGGTTGGGCAGGTGGCAATAGCAATGGAGTGATTACTGGAGATGATTCTGGTGTTTATCCTGATGTAGTCATGAATACCTACTTGGCTGACAACTCTACCTTAAATAAAGAAATGGTTTTATCAGGTCTAGATGAATCCAAGACGTATGAGCTGGTGTTCTTTGGTAGTAGAGCAGCGGTATCTGATGCTAGGGTCTCTATTTACACGGTCAATGGAGTTTCGGTCAATTTGAATGTGTCCAATAACTCTTCAGAGACTGCCACTATCAGTGCAATTAAGCCGAATGAAGATGGTGAGATTCGTTTCACTGTCAACAAATTGTCTGGAGCACCATTTAAGTATATCAATGCGCTAGAGATTCGCTACTATGAGGAACCAGAATATCCAGATGCTCCATCTGGCTTAGTTGCAAATGCAAAATCAAAACAAGCCATTGACTTAAGCTGGAACGACAATAGCGGAAATGAAGATGGGTTTGAGATCTATACTTCCGATGATGCTAATGGGCCTTGGGAATTACTAGCGATTGTAGGAGCAAATGTGACAAGCTATGAGGATAGTGACTTGACTCCTAATACGGTTTATTATTACCAAGTGAGGGCATTCAATGAAGTGAGTCCATCGCTGTATAGTGAGGTAGTCGGAGAGTCAACGTATTCATATGTAGTACTCTTGAACATAGGTGATGAAAGTGCTATCGCAGCTGCACCATGGAACAATACCGCACAAGATCCTTTTGTAGGAAATGTGACTGCTAACCTGAAAAATGATCAAGGTAACAATACGGGGATTAGCATGGAGATCATCGAAAATGTGCATAACACCAAATTTGATGCTGCGGGGAATTTGGGAGCAATCACAGGCGATGATTCGGGCGTATTTCCCGATGTGGTGACACAGTCCTACTACTGGTGGGTGCAAGGGGACTATGTTTCTTTGAAGTTCAGTAGTCTTCCATTGAATCAGCAGTTTGATTTTGAATTTTTTGGTAGTAGAGCTGGGCCAGAAAGAGGATCTACGTTTATTATCGATGGAGAATCTGTATCATTGAATGTCTCCTACAATACTTCTGAGACGGTGACTATTCGAAATGTAGTATCAGACGAGCTAGGAGATGTATATGTAGATATGACCTCTATGGCAGGATTGGGTAATGCTTACATCAACGCAATAGTTATCCGGGCGTCTAGTGCTTTTGGTGACAATGCTCAGTATGCTGCTAGGACAGTGGGTGATTCGAGCGTGGATCAAGAAACTGAAAGTCAAGAATTGCAATCATACCCTAATCCATTTGATAATAGTTTGACCATCAGTGGAATGCCTTCTGATGAGGAATTGAGTATTGCGATATTCGACCAGATGGGTAAAACGGTTTATCGTGATAGATTGCAGACAATAGGTCAGAAAATCAACGTAAATACTGCTGCCTTGAGATCAGGACTCTATTTTGTTCAAGTCCAAACTGAATCCAGTAAAGTGGTAGTATTCAAAATGGCAAAACGATAAAAGAGGAAAAACGATAGTCATCTAAATTATGCGAAAGTGGACCTCTTTACTGGTACTGTTCTTTTTTGTTGTGGTGCTGTCACCCAACATTTATGCTATTGTATTTCAAAAGGAGAGTTTTCCATTTTCAAATAATCCGATGTTTGGGCATTATGTACAAGATACGGATAGATTGGTCACTTTTACCTTTTTAGTCTCCGACAATGATTCTTTATCTAGTCTGCAGTACGAAGAGATAGGACTATGGGAAGTGAGGCTAAAGAGGTATTATATGACTTATGTCTATGGCTCGTCTCAAGAGCATTCGCCTCAGGGGGAAAGGAAAAGCCAAAAGGAGTTTATTGAAGCAAATACCCACTTTTTTGAAAAGCTGTCACTGATCTTAGCTTCGAATGATGTACAGCACAACCAGTTGTACCTAGCCATTGACCAACTCAATGCTCAGGATGAACTTGAAAATCGTAAAATCATCGGTTCATATTCGCCTATACAGGGTAAATTCTCCATGAAATGATTCTAGTCAGGACAGATCAATTGTATCATTTGATGTTTAAATCAATATCTAAGCCAATCATTCCATGTCTTCGGATATTTTTGACTTTGGTGAGCCTAAAGGAAGTGCTTGTCGTGGGGCATAAAATGAGAGGGTACTTTTCTTCAGAGTACCTGTTTTATCATGAAGGCCTAGTGACAGATTTTGTATACGATTTTTTGTATACCTACCACGAAGTATTAATATGGGGTGCAGTACTGTTTGGTGTACTTGCATCAGTCGGTTTGTTGGCACGGTACAGCTTGGCTGTATATGTTCTCTTGTATTCCGTTCTATTTTATTTTGATAATAGCCTCGGGATATACAATCACGAGGCTGGGTTGACTATTCAAATTTTGTTCGTTTTGATTTTTGCACCCGGAGTTCAAAACTGGTCTTTGGATCGATGGATCAAATATGGTTATCGTGCAACCAAAAGTATCGTTTCGTATAGTGATTGGGGGTTGAAACTCGTATTGCTGCTAGTCATGGTAGGGTATTTTACGGCAGGGGTTTCCAAGATCAGGTATGGGGGAGTAGAATGGTTAGATGGTAAAACTCTACAATATTATTTATCGGGTAGAGCTTCATTTGTGAATAGTCCAGCACAAAAGTTTATTCCAGTTTCGGAGGATTTGGATTGGAAGGGTAGTGATGGTATAGTCGCGTATACGTATGGTAACTTTCAGACAAGACCACAGTTTATTGAATTTGGAAAATGGGTCGCCTCCAATGATGTGATGATGATATTCCTTTCTATCGCTACATTGATATTTGAGTTAGGTTCCATATTCATGCTTTTTTGGTTGCCTTACCGAACCCTATATTTATTATCTGCCGTACTCTTCCATTTTTCCATTCGGGTGTTCATGGGCTTAGGGTTTTTAGACTATCAGGTTATATGCCTGGCGCTTGTCGATTGGAAGTATGTCTCTACCAAACTATCACTATTTTTTATATGGATGAAAAGCAAAACTACTTAGCAGAGCTGCATAGTTTTCGCGGACTTGCGATACTATTGATAGTTGCAAGCCATATTTTGTATGCAGATTTAGAATCGTCATCGTATGGGGTGTTGCGTATTGTTTTTTTAAACTCTACTATTTTTTTTGCTTTCATTTCGGGGTATTTGTTTCAGCATCTACTGGGACGATACGAATACGCTAAGTATCTGACAAAGAAGGCCAAATTCGTAATTCTACCTTATTTGCTAGTTTCCATCCCTGCCATAGGTATTCGTTGGGCTGGTGGACCATCTTATATGGCTCTGTATCATTGGCCTACGATAGGGGACTCGCCGTTTGCACTTCAGGTTGTCTACTATTTGGGGACGGGAGCTCATTTATTGCCCTTGTGGTATATACCGATGATTGCTTTGTATTTTTTGGGTGCACCGTTGTTCAAATTTATAGATGAAAGAAGAGGGTATGGAATACTCCCTCTTCTTTTTATACTATCCTTTTGTCTACCTAGAGACCCTTATAACATCAATGAAATATTTGTCATGGCAGGACACTTCTTATCAGTGTATGTTCTAGGGATGTTTTATAGTAGGTATAGAGCAGTAGTTGATGTCTATGTGTTCAAACATATTTATTCTCTAATAGCAGTTTTTGTGCTGTTTACGGGGTTGTCTTATATGGATTGGCAGTATGCTAGTCAAGTTGTGTTTGTACAGAAGATCCTCTGTATTCCTGTATTGATCTTTCTCCTTCGAAATATTAGGAGTCGATGGATCCATCGACCGTTGCAGTACTTGGCTGATACTAGTTTTGGGATCTATTTTATCCATTTTTACGTGGTACTGGGAGTCAGATACTTGTCCTTGTACTATCTGCACACGGAGTACCCATCTACGATATGGATGTGGTGTGTTTCTTTCATAGGTGTTATGGTTATTTCATTTCTGATTGTTTGTATAGTCCAATTGGTATTTAGAAAATACAGTCGATGGTTGATCGGAAGTTGATGAGTGTCTCCTAGTTTAGCTTGTATAGGCGTTTGGATTCGGTGCTCACCAATTGAAGTAGCATAGGGATAAGTATCAGTAAGGTTGGAACTAAGAATAACCTACTCTGATAAGCAACAACCATTACCAAGTGTATGGCGAACCATACGGGTACAAGGTAGAAAAAACCTATGATAAGGTAGTGTGAGTATTTTTTGAGACCAAAGAAGATAAGGAACGGAAGGAAAAGAACTGTACCGTACATTTCGAAATAGGATTTTACACTGACTAGGCTTAGCATATTTAGCTTGAGCATAGGTAGACCAGCAGGGACTCTCCATTGTTCTTGAGGGACATACCCAAAGTGCATTCTAATACCGATAAATATGGCGAAAAACAGTAGGTAACTCACAGCCGTGTACGTGATGGGTTTTTTCATACCAAGGATGTTATGGATACTCAAGTTTTTGAAATCAACTTGATTTAAAAAATAGAGCCCAGGGATCATGATCGATGTTTCTCTATTGAATGACCCTATGATAGCTATCAGAACAATGTAGATGGGGTGTCGTTTTTGCAGGATTACAATTCCAGCAAATAGATAGAGTAAGTTGTCAATAATAGTATTGAATGAAAAATCACTGTCATTTACCGAGTTGCCAAGTATTAAACTGAAAAATAACAGAGCTAAATAAAGAAGATACTTATTGTCGGTAAATAGTCTCCAATAGAGTATCAGAACGATGAAAAGGAGGATGTTTAGAGCCCATCGAACGAGGATGAATACAATTAAGTATTTGATATAGTCTGGGTTTTGAGCTCTAGTGATCAGTGTGGTGGTGATATCATCTTTTCCTTCGAGGTTTACGGATTGCATGCGCTTTGCTATCAATTCGAAATCAATGGCTTGATAGATGGTATGATCCATCACTTGATATACCCCTTCAACAGCCAAAGGCGCAAGGATCCGGTATTGCCAGGGGTTATAGAACATCGTAGTTTGCTCCATGACAGCTCTGTGACGGTCATAGTTGTCCAGCCCTTTTCCTCTATACAAAGTAGTGTATATGGAATGGAAAGAAGCGAAGGCTATTGCCGCGAAAAGTAAGACCTTATACAGGTTCTTTTTGGGCAATAATGGTATAGTGGGGGTAGAGTAGAGTTCTGGTTTCATTGTAAAGAGTAATTGTTAGGTTGAGGTCTGATAATAATGTGAGCATATTTTGCTTTGTCCATTCATTCCCGATTTCTCTTGCGAAAACTAAATCGTGAAATTTATTGAAATAGACCAGTGGAGATGCTGCATTAATGTCTTTTATAATAAGTCTACTTCCTGGTGACATTTTTTCATAAAGCTGCTTGATAAATGCTCTTTGGCCATCTTTAGGGATATGATGAACGACATCTATCATGAAAATGGTGTCGTACTCATTGATGGCATCTGGTATGGTGATTCCGTCAAAGTATTCGAATGTGTAATCTAGTGTCTCCCGGTAGGGGTGTAGTAGAGCCCGAGCATTTGTAACCAATGTCTGGGAAATTTCTATTCCAAATATTTTTTTTGGTTTGCAGTAATGTGCGACTAACAATGAGAACTGTCCAGAACCACAACCAATGTCAAATACTTTTTCCCCAGGTTTGAGATAAGATAGTAGCGTGTTGAGAGGGCATACTAACGGTCTATAGTATACTTTCAGTTTGTCTATAAAAGAGAGATTGACTGAGGTCTGTTTGAGAAATTGAGTAAGTTCTTTATTAGTCAACATGGTGAGAAGGTCTGTTTGGCAAGTAAGTTCGGTTCATTTTGTTTTCTTAAGAAATAGGGTTTTTACTACTAGAATTGGTCGCACTAAATATGGAACTAAACCACAGGAATAGTTTTTTGGGCCAGCTATGATCCATGCATGGTTTTTCTATCAGTACATAGAATATCGCTGAACAGATAAGTACAACAGGGATTAGAACTGTCGACATAAAAATCAGCTGAAACATGAATCCTTTAGGTAGTATGTCAAGTTGAAAAAGTAAAGGTACCCCCAATTGTAGGATGAACAAATGTAACAAGTAGATGGAGTAACACATGCCACCAATGGTGGCAATCCACGTGTTTTTCGTAACAACCCTACCTATACCCCCTAGAAATACGCCCATAAAAAAGGTCAGAAATCCCACAAGTTTTGTCAATGAGAGAAGAGTGATGTATACTCTGTCCTCCAAGGGGAATTTAAGGATATTGGGGTAGTAATCTTTCATCAGATGGTTAGTAAATAGAAAGATCCCGATACCAACTAGAAACATGATACTTCCAGTGATGGGGTTTTCGTACCGCGAAAAAACTCCACTAACGTATAGGTAACATAGGACAAAACCCAACACGAAATATTGGATGTAATCCATCACGTAGAAGATTTGTTTGCCACTGGGAATCGTATTGAGCGCAATTAGTTTAATAAGTACCACGGCAACAGTTAAAGTAGGGATGAACCATTTTTTGGAAGGCAAGTTTTTGACAAGGTAAAAGACACCAAGTAAAAGGATAGGTGCAAGTATATAGAACTGAAACTCAATCTCAAGTGACCAGGCCGGAGGGTTGATTCTTGGATAAGTGTAGAATACTACCCCATGCAAATAGACTAGGCTGACCAAAAAACTCTGGACGAGAGGAATGGAGTTTATAGACAGAGATTGAGTGCCATCGAAGGCGTGCGGATTGTGAGTAAGGATGATAGACAGGGCTATAAAACTCATCAACATTACGAGTAGATAGGGAGGCTCTAGGCGTGTCAATCTTCGTAGAAAATACTTCAGATAGTCAAACTTGATGGGGTTAGGGAATTGGGTGTACCAGTTTTTGATCAGAGGCAATGAAATCACAAAACCACTAATGATGAAAAACAATTCTACACCAAGCTTTCCGTTGGGAATGGCTTCAAAATACATGATGTCTAATGATGTAGCCTGTCCTGATGTCTCTGATAGTCGAATTAACCTCTCTGCTAGGTGGTGGATCAATACAGGGAATATGGCAAAGAACCTAAGGCCATCTATTTCTTCAATATATTTTCCAGAGGTTCTTCTTTGGAAATACTGCGCGATTTTTTTGTTCATTGAGAATAGAACATGATTCAAGTTGATCAGCCCAACGATTGCATGGAACCGTTGGGTTGAAAGATTGTGTTAATTCAATTAGTTGGCAATGAGTATTTTTTTAGTCACATCCCATTCACCATCTATGCGAGCTTTTACAAAGTATACTCCTGGCGGAGTTTGCTCTGGGAGATTGATAGTGAATTTTTTGTTGAGATTGTCCACTTCTAGGATTTTCATACCAAGTGAATTGAAAACGACCAATGTAGAAGTAGAGTGAGGTGCTTTATTTAGTTCTATTTGTAGCTCTTGTGTAGATCTTTTGAGAGGGTTCGGATATATTTTAATGTTTTCCACAAAAATATCCTCGGTGGACAATACACCAACCTCAGCTTTTAACTTAAGTGTCACACTTTCTACTTCTTCAGATATGTGAATGATATCTTCTTCGATTTCTCCTAAAGTTTGAGGTGCTAACTTGACGTAGATCTTTTTATTCAAGGCACGGAGATCGCCGTACACTACTTTTAGTGTGTCAGCTTTTTCGAAATTTGTTTCGTCGAGAGAGAGTAGAAAGTTTTTTGGCATGGGGATTTTTACTGTATCTCTTAGGTTAGTTCCAGTGATGGTATAAGAAACGTCATCTACATCGAACTCTTCGGCGAGTTCTCCAAAATCAAATTCTGTGTTGTCAATCTTTAAGGTAGCCACAGTATACTCGTGTGCACCAATATCACAAGCACTGCCCTCAGAACGTGTATAACCTGATGCATCCGTGCTAATATCCGAATTGATACTGCAGTCGCCTAAATCAACAGCAAGTGTAGATGCTGAGGTCAGACGATAGTCTTGTTTGTCAGGGTCTACGAAGTTTAATGAGCTTTTGTCTTTGGTGAAGATGTTGTTTTTGTTGTTTTCATCCTTCCAGGCCAAGTCACTGTTGGTACCGTAGTTGACAGCATTGGGGCCTATGTGCAGGATGTTGTTGTAAAACACGTTTGAACTTACCGAAGCAGGGGCCGCTTGTATGGATACACCTGATTCAAAGATATCTACAAAAGTGTTGTTGTAGATTTCCATTTTTGAACCAGGGCTAGTCAATTGACTGTTTCCGTCATACCCTTCGACGGCTGATTTGGTGTTGATGGAGAGGTTGTTGTAGACCTTGGCACCATCACCTGAGAGGTAGTATGCAGTGCCTTTGCCATCGACGACTATATTGTCATATATGACAGCTTTGGTTCCTGGGTTGATTTGGAAACCAGACATGTGCACGCCTGTGTTGTCTTTTATTCCAAAGCCTCTTACTTCATTGTTGTATAAAAGAGCCTCTTCGATCACGCTTCCTACCTGTATGCCGTCATTTCCAACATTCTCTACTATGTTATTGTATATTTCCGCTTTTAGGATGGATTGCTCTTCGACGGTCGTACCTCCGCCACCTACACAGGGTACAGATTTTTGATAGTGAGAGTCTCCTACATAAAAGCCTTCTGCACCTGTATTAGATACATAGGTGTCATGGACTTTGATATAATCAATTACATTGCCGCTGCTTCTCCATGTTCTAGGGTCGTTGCACAGGGGGTCATTTTTCAAATCAAAACCATGGTTGGAAACATTAGAGATGGAGACATGGTCCACTTCGTAATTGCTAGAAAAGAAGTTTAAGCGCATACCGTCGATACCAGAACTTCCCCCATCGATGACAAAACCATAAAAGTGATCGGGATCACCCGTTCCCGTGACGATGAAGTTATGACTGTTTCTAGTTTCCATTCCTTGACTGGTAGTGTTGATGATTACTTGGCCTCCACAGTTGGTAATGGTTATTGGGTTGTCCTTTGTGCCTGTTAGGTCATAGAATGTCATATAACCTGGGTATGTTCCAGCTCTTAGACATATGGTTTCTCCAGCTTTCACGTCGATATTGGTCCCCCACGTGATGTCGCATTTTAGTTCAGGGTTGGTGCAGAATGCTTGACCTGTGCTTTTAGGGTCGATATAGTGATCGCAAAAGTCACAATCTTGGGCTTTGAGCGCAAAGCTCAGGGCCATTATTGAAAAGAGTATTAGGGTGGATTTCATGATGATGAATATAGTTAGGTTTGGAATTTTATTTAAAGACTCAAAAGTGATCATGTACTGTATGAAGTCTTTAGACTAAATTTAGTTAAAAATAGTTTTAGTCGAATCGTTGTAGTTGTTATTTCCTTGTTATTGACATATTTCATAATGGTTGTAGTTCTTTGACAATGAATTGTTGCCCTCTTTTACTCAAATGTCCATGATCAATATAGTTTGTGGCGTTGTCTCTAAAAAAACGGTAGCTTGGGTGATTGAAGTCAAGAATGTGTTGACTAGGTAGAAAGAGACTCTCGATCATTTGTTGATATTTTAGATACTCCATTTTATTGGCTTCAAGTATGATACTTGGTACAGGGTGAAAATACCCCAAAACCTGAATGTTTTGAGCGTCCAAGTACACCAATAATTTTTTCAATTCTCTCAATGCATCACGGTTTACCACAATGGGTTCATCGTGGTGTGCGATTGCCTCTTCCTTGATTCGTTGTTTGACGTTCTCGACACGGAATTGATTGTAGTAGTTGTTTGTGCCGTCTCTAGAAAATTGGTTTTGGGGGTATTTGGTAGGGAGAATGTTGAGCGTTCGAATAAAATAGAATACGTAGGTTTGATAGAGGTTGAGTGACCCCAAGGCTGAATAGCGTGTTTTATTATTCAAAGATTGCCCCTTGCTTTGTGCATCTTTGGTGAGATAGGGGTGCAAGCAAATGATTACTTGGTCAATCTCTCCATGTTTTACTATTTCTTTAAGAATGGTGTTTAATTCTGTGATGTTGGCCCCCATTACACTGGCGTTGTAATACCGTTTGCTATTGTCCCCAAGCGTTGAAAGGTCCAAGTTGTCAGAGAGTGACGGGCCGATCACTACACGATTGAAATTTTCAGGGATATAGCGGTGAGCTAGGAGGTATTTAGATAGCTTTTCGTTGTGATAAATTGTTTTGTCTGTTGTTTCGCGGTATAACCCATACATGTCTACATATACATTGATAGATATCAATAGGGCAATGAGTAGGACTGCACTGATACAGGTCGTGAAGAAATATGTTCTTTCTGCTTGTGGTTTCATGGGTTAAAAATCAAAGTAGAGAAACTCTTGTTTTATATCAGAATTAAGAAAGATGAGGTTGATCAGAATTAGGAATATAGTAAAAAGGGCGAATCTCCAGTTGATAGTATACTTGTTTGAAAATTGAGTGGAATTATTTACAAACAGTAAAATAAGACCTATGCACCAAATCGGCACATCATAGAATTGGTAGATAAGTGAGAAATCATTGTGAGCATGAGAAAGACCAAACATGCTCTGAACGACGTTTAGTGCGTCATTCCAGTTTTCTGCCCGAAAAAAGATCCAGGTGATATTCACAAAAAGAAATGTTAGTAAGATGGAAAGGCTAGTTGGTAGCTTTATTTCGGTCTTTTGAAACATACTGTGAAGGACGAGCCCTGCACCATGCAGAAAACCCCAAAAGATAAAAGTCCAGCCTGCTCCATGCCAAAAACCACCGATCAGAAATGTAAGGAGCAAGTTGATATGGGTGCGGGATGTACTGACTCTATTTCCACCCAATGGGATGTAAATATAGTCCTTCAAAAATCGGCTGAGGGTCATATGCCACCTTCTCCAAAATTCTTTGATACTAGTCGATTTGTATGGTGACCAAAAGTTGTTTGGGAGTTGTATGTTGAACAAGAGTCCGAGACCAATAGCCATGTCAGAATAACCACTAAAGTCAAAATACAATTGAGTAGAATAGGCCAGTGAGGTTATCCAGCTTTCTCCGGTGTCCAAAAGAGCTGTATGTGCATATCCTCTAGACGCAATTTTACCAAATGTGTCTGCGATGATGATTTTTTTTGCTAGGCCCATATTGAATACAAAAACTCCTTTTGAGATATTGAACCAGCTGACCTGAGCACTTTTGCTGGACTTGAACTGAGGCATCATCTCCTTGTGGTGCACGATAGGACCCGCGATCAATTGAGGAAAGAAGGATACAAATATGCTGTAGCTCAATAGGTTGTATTCTGATATCTCCCGTTTGTAAGTATCAACCAAAAAGGCGATTTGCTGAAAGGTAAAAAAACTAATGCCTATAGGGAGAATTATGTGTAATAAGTTGAAATCTGTATGAAAAGCAGCGTTAATATTGGAGAGGAGAAAATCTGTGTACTTGTAGTAGCAGAGGAGGAAAATATTGAAAAAGATCCCTAAAATTAAGAGTGCTTTTCGTTGCTTGAGTTTTTCCATTGCCATGCCTATGGCAAAATTGATGAGGATAGAAGATAGTATTAAGATTACGTTGGACCATGTATTCCATCCATAGAATGTAAGAGAGGCCAATAATAGCCACAGATTTGCCAGCAGGGAGTTGACTGTGATTTTGCTAATGGCATAATACCCTATCAAAACGATAGGAAGGAAAAGAAAGATGAACTCAAAAGAATTAAATAACATAGAACAAGTTTACCTCTTTTCGATCCATTTATAATACCACATTTGAAACACCAATAAGTGCCAAATTTTTTGTGCGTTTTCGCCCTTGTTCATGAGGAAATCGTTGATCATTCTTGTAATGACTTGTGGAGCAAAAATCCCTTGTTGCTTGAGAAGTTGGGGTGACATGAACTCATGCAAATACTCTCTTAAATCCCCCTTGAGCCAATCGTTGATAGGAGAGACAAAGCCCTGTTTAGGACGTTCCATCAGTTCATTGGGGATGTATTTAGAAAGGACGGATTTAAGAATTCGCTTTGTATGGCCTTGTTTCAATTTGTATGAGGTAGGCAGTTGAGCGGCAAATTCAACTAGACGGTGATCGAGGAGAGGTTCCCTTCCTTCAAGGCTTGCAGACATGGTAGCTCGGTCTACTTTCGTAAGGTTATTGTCCAAAAGGAAAGTAAGGTAATCTACGGCAAGCATTTTATTGATCGGATCGTTGTGTTGAGATAGTTGTTCCGAAATCCCAAAGTAATTTTTGGAATTTGGGTTGCAACCTGGAATCATCTCTGTCAAAGCGGTATTGGTATTGAATTGCATGACGATTTCCATGGCTTTGACTGGGTCATTGGTTTTCCATATCTCTCTTATTTTGTTATACCTGGTCTTGAAGTTGTTTTTCTTATTGAAGTAAGGTATGTATTTAGGGTCGAGCAAATTCATGCTTTTGCTCGCTATTTTTTGTAGGGAGGGAGTCATGATTTGACTGTATTGTAGCGCCTGGGTGTAACGTGGATAGCCAGCAAATATCTCATCTCCAGCGTCTGATGATAAGGCTACCGTGACGTGTTTTCTAGCCAATTGACTGACCAGTGTAGTAGGGATGATCGAATTGTCTCCAAGGGGTTCGTCAAATATCTCAGGCAACTTAGGTACTAAGTCTAGGGCTTCTTGTTGGGTACAGTAATATTCGGTATGTTCAGTACCGAGATATTCGGATATTTTTTTTGCATAAGGCGCCTCATCAAACTGACTGTTTTCAAAGCCAATTGTGAAAGTTTTGATGGTATTGTTGTGATGTTTGGCCAAGATGGATGTAACTGTGCTACTGTCATATCCACCACTCAAGAAAACACCTACAGGTACATCCGAAACCATGCGGTAGTTGCAACTTGATATCAGTAGTTCTTCTAGTTCTTCTACTGCTTCTTCATAAGATAGCTTTGATTTTGGACGATTATATACTTCGATAATGTCCCAATACTGCGTTTCCTTTATTTCCTTTTTGGGCACATCAATAGTAACCACATGGCCAGGTTTAACCTTGTATGTGTTTTTATAAATGGAATTGGGAGAGGTGACATAGCTGTATTTGAAATAGGAAACTATGCTTTTTTCATCGAGTTGAGCACCAAAACCAGGGACTTGATGAAAGGATTTTAGCTCGGAGCTGAATAAAAAAAGGTTGTCTCTCCAATAGAAATTGATGGGTTTGACACCTGCACGGTCACGTATCAAGTGTATTTTTTGTTCCTTTTTGTCATAGAGCGCAATTGCAAACATGCCAATGAACCTCTCTATACATGCTAGTCCTTCACATGCGTATGCTTTGATGATGACTTCAGTATCAGATGTAGAACTAAACGTCATGCCTTTTTGCTCAAGTTCTTTTTTTATCTCTTGAAAATTATAAATCTCTCCATTGAAGACGACCACATAGTCTTCATAGTAATAGGGTTGGTTGCCCAATGGGGATAGGTCCAAGATAGATAGTCTACGGTGTCCGAGTCCGATGTGTCCATCATTCGTTTTTTCGAAATGATACCCGGAGGCATCTGGGCCTCGTTTTTCTAGGACATCAGTCATGGAGATGAGGTGTTTCTCTTCGAGCGAATGTCTAAAATCTATGAATCCAGAAATGCCACACATATATTGTTAGTTTAGATCTTTAATTTTTTTTGCGGGGACCCCTCCTACCAATGTGTAGGGGGGCACGTCTTTCGTGACCACAGCTCCTGTTGCGATCACAGCCCCTTTGCCTATTGTGACTCCTTTCAATACGGTCGCTCGGGAGGTGATCCAGACATTGTCTTCAATAATGATGGCTTGGCCTTCTACATTGGAAAAATGATCTTTGGTATCGTGAAAATCACTGTCGATAATCAATGTGTACGGTGCAATTCTACAGTTTTCTCCTATTTTTATCAGATGCTGTGCGTCGATATGTGCTCCGTTTATTCTAGAGTTTTTACCAATGATAAGTTTGCCTTTTTTGCCAGATAGGAGTTTGGATTGGATGATGTTAGACCAGACCCTTACCTCATCTCCGATGATGATTTCTCCTTGATTGTCTATCAATGGCTTTTTGTTGGTACTAACCATTCTACCGATTTGAGTACATTTTGATAGATGTAGTCGACCAGTGAGTAATCTGAAAGTAGCCCCCCATGCTAA
The DNA here is from genome assembly GCF_002742335.1 of Reichenbachiella sp. 5M10. Lineage (NCBI taxonomy): Bacteria > Pseudomonadati > Bacteroidota > Cytophagia > Cytophagales > Reichenbachiellaceae > Reichenbachiella > Reichenbachiella sp. 5M10. Next base: position 971,657 of record NZ_MDGR01000007.1, read on the forward strand.
TTGGATCAAAGCAATGTCACTTATGTCGGGGTTTTCTTGCTTGAGCTGTTGCCATCTGGTTTTAACCTTTGTAATCATAATTTTTGTTTAAATGCCAGAGGGTGCCCCGTACGAGATTTTCAGCATGATGAAACATACCTTTTGATACGTATTGTATGAGCTGTTTTGGGAAAGCAAAAATGCCATAAAATAGGATACCACAGACGCGCGGTAGCCCTTTGGTATTTCTTCTTTGAAAGAGTAGCCGATTTCGGTTCATGTAGTATACTTGGAGTGGACTATTCACTCCTACACTGATGGATTCCTTGTGTACGACGTGGGTGTCACCAAAATAGAACATTTTGTACCCTGCATGTTGTATTTTCATACACCAATCGTGCTCTTCATAGTATAGAAAATACTCCTCAGGCATATGTCCTACCTGCTCAATGATTTTTTTTGGGATAATCATCGCTGCGCCATGAGGTAGATCTGTTGGATGAGTGCAATTGAATTGCCCACGGTCGGTTTCCATCAACCCTATACGTTTTCCTCGCCCTGTCAAAGGATGTATCTTTTTGGCCCCTGCGTATTGTACCATGCCGTTGGGGTAAATCACCTTTGGCGATGCAATACCTGCTTCTGGGTGATCAACCATGAAGGCTACCATCTTCGTTAGGAAATCGGTTGGAATCAAGGTGTCATTGTTGAGGAAAACCAAGTATTTTCCTTTTGCTGCTTTGATACCGAGATTGTTCCCTCCAGCGAAACCCAAGTTCTCTTCGTGAATAATGCAGGTGAGATTGGGGTATTGCTGTTCTAAGGATCGGTCGATCTTTCGTTTGGACCCATTGTCCACGAGGATGGTCTCGAAGGAAGGGTAGTCCGATTGATACACTGACCCCAAAAATGCAAGGGTTTCCTCGGGTTCGTTGTAGTTCACCGATATGATTGATATCAGAGGTTGCTTGGCTGGCATTAGGATACGGCTTTGTGTTCGGTGTGAATGAATTTTTTGTTGGCTCCTTTCAATTTGAATAGAATCAAACACATGGATAAAAACAGTTTGGGTAGCATCAATATTGACAGCAAAAGGTCTTTGCTATACAGACTTCTAGGGATAGAAATCAACATGGATAGAATATTGAGTGTCCAAAGTGTGATCCAGTAGTAGGATGGAAAAGGCGTGATAGAGTTGAAAGTCAACGCCAATAGAGTAGTGATCGTCAATAGTCCTAGGTTGATCAACCGAGGTAGTTGTATGTTTCTCCAAATGGTGCTGTGGAAGTATACCAGATTGCCTCTGAATAAAGCAGAAAGCCCTTTTTTGAAGTATTTGAATAGATATACATATTGACTAGAAATCCATCGCGTACGTTGGTTTTTAAAGTTGCTGGGGTTGTCAGTTTTCTGATCTAGCACTTTGGCTTCTTTGAAATACTGCACTTTGACGCCTTGTTCTATGAATCGAAACTCTAGTTCTCTGTCGAAACCACCGATGCTTTCCATCTGCGTGATGGTATGTTCGAACAGCTGTCGATCAAAAACCATCCCTGATCCACTGAGAGACACAGAGAACCCCGTCGCATGAGCTCCTTGTCGGTAGATTTGGTTATTGATGGATTCGCTGATCCCATCGAGGACCGCTAATTTTGTGTTGTGGTTTTTGGGCCAACGCTGTGTTTGTATGGCTTTGGCATGTGTAGCTTGTAGATAGTTATTGACTTTCGTCAAGTAATCTACTTCCATGGAGTTGTCTGCATCTAGGATGACTATATAGTCATATTGATTTGGAAGTTTTTGGATGGTGTACTTGAGAGACTTTACTTTGGTGCTTTTGTCAAAATGTACCTGTTCTACAATGACAGGTAGAGATTGTAGTTTTTCGATGGTGTCCTTTGCAAAGGAGTCGGCTATAATGATCAAGTCAAAATGCGCTGTAGGGTAATCAGTTTTTAGATTGCTTTTTACCGAATTGAGAATGATGGCGTCTTCCTTGTATCCAGGGATAAGTACCGCAAAACGGTTGAATTCGGTAGCAGGTCGAAGGTTGTTTTTGCGGTAAAATAAACCTCCAATAGCAAAAAATAGAGCATAGCTCACACAATAAAGGAAATAGGAAAATAGAATGAGTTCAAGAAGAATCATGTTTTATACTTTTTCTGATTGGATGAGGGCTGGAACAGTTAGAAGCATGAGTTTGAAGTCAAAAAAGAGTGAATTTTTGCGGACGTAAATTCTATCGAGCATGATCCGTTCTTCGGAAGACATGTTGTCTTTCCCACGCTTCATGGTTTGCCATAGCCCAGTGATACCTGCAGGCCCTAGGAATCTCTCGGCGTGATCATCTGTAGTGAGTAATTGCGCTTCATAGAGGGGTAGGGGACGGTTGCCTACGATCGACATGTCACCCTTCAGTACATTGATCAATTGAGGGAGTTCGTCTATACTCGTGTTGCGGATGAAGTTGCCAAATTTTGTGACTCTGGGGTCATCTTTGATCTTGACAAACTGGTTGCCATCCTGATACTGGTTGGAGCTTTGTTTGAGCGATTCCAACTGTTTGTCTGCGCCTTGATTCATAGATCGAAATTTGTAGAAATCAAAAACCTGATAGTTGGTGCCTGCTCGCTTTGAGATATAAAATACAGGCCCTTTGGATTCGAGCTTTATGATGATGGCTGTCAATACCATGATGGGCGAAGACAGCAGTAGGATAGACGAAGACACGGTTATGTCAAAGAAGCGTTTCAAGAAATACATCTTGTACTTCTTGTTTTTCTTGAGGATAGAATCCTGTCTAGAGAATCCTGCAGCCCTTAATCTTTTGCAGAATTTAATTCGAGGGATTAAGGCACTAAATTTGATTTTTGAATGAATGTATTCATCTGCTTTGATGGCTTCTGCGTAGTTTTTTGCTCTTTGATTTTCTACATTTGAGAATACGATGATCGTGATGTTTCTGAAGCTGTTTTTCTTTTTGATGTTGTATACATCTTCGGGAAGTAGCTGTGAAGCAAGCGTATCGTGTATCAAAATGGCTTCAGGAGGAGCTCCTGTCCAGTTGTGTAGAGAGCGGATTAACTCACGTGCGGATTCTACACCTGAAAGGGTATAGTCGTCTGAAGAGATTTTTTCGAGGTTGCTCAAAATCTCCGAGCCTAAGTACAGTATCGAAAGAGGAATCTTTGAATTCTGTACAGGCGCATCTATGACGTCTGGTTCAGCTATTGCGTCCATGAATAATCGTTTCTAAAAATAAATAGCGGATAACTTAAGCCTGTACTGCAGGTAGTTCTTGGCTAGTAACACGTTCGATCGTTTTGAGCAAGGTTTCTGGACAAAACGGTTTTTGGGCGTATGCACTATAGTTGACAGAGACCGGATAGCTACTGACTTCAGATTCTGGAATACCAGACATGTATACCAAAGGTATGTTGCTGTATAGGCCATTGAACTGAAGGTACTGTCCAAACTCGAGACCACTCATGTCAGACATGGTGATGTCAGTTACGACTACATGGGGTTTGTGCGCGGATTCAGATAGCCATTTGATGGCATCTATGGCACTTTGGAACGGTTGAACATTAAAATTCTTCTCAAGAATTTTAGTGGTCAGTTGACACATCATCTTGTTATCGTCAACAAGCAAGACGGTCTTCTTTTGGTTAGGGCGGTTTCTAAGTAGGTACATGTTTAAGTTGATCTATTGTAAATGACTGAACGTTTTTCAGGTATTTAGAATAGCTGGTTGTATTAAGCTGTATTGGTGAACTTGGTGAAACACTTCCGGTTGGGATGGAAGCACTCCCTAGCAAATTCAGTTCTTTCCTCGATCGCTACTTACACAGTAATAATCTTTGTCATGTGAGACAAATCTAGTTTTTATCTAAGTAATATCAAGTGCTTTTGAGACTAATTGTTTGTCCACGTTTGAATAATTGTGAATGAGGAATATATAATCTTAGTATAGTTCAATTCTGAATAGAAACAAGTGTTGATATAGATTTTTTATTCGTATCTAGTTGATAATGCATAAGTTAAGGGTGTTTTTGTAGAGATGCGTTATTGCATTTTATTAGCTGTGATAGGCTGGTTTTTTGTGGTAGCTTGTGGATTCATTTTTGGTTGTTAGTTATTTTTATATATTGCAGTGCCCTCTACATTGTTGTTATTTAATTTAGTTAACGTGGACGACTATGTACCTATGAATAATGGAATTAGATGTGGCTTGATGGTCGCAATAGCGGTACTCTTTTCTCATTTTAGTTTTTCTCAAATTGCTGTGGCAGATCTCAGTTTGGACGGGGATCTATCCGTTTGGTATTATGATACCTATGCCTTAGACAATTCACCATTAGGCGAAGGGGTGTATTATGTCATTGCTTCTCAATCGTTTCGTGAACATCAGTTTTATCAAAGCGCAGTATGGACAGAGGGGGAGATTACGATCTCAGGGGAATCCTTTGAGGGGATACGTTTGTTGTACAATATATACCAAGACCTTTTGCTCGTGGAGAACCGGGGGAGGTATCGGGCAAGTTATTTGACTTTAGAACCTAATCAACGCAAGATTTCTGAATTTGTAATCCATGGAGCAGAGTTCGTCAATATTCAAGAGTCATCTGTGCCTAGCCGTGGGCGTGGTTTTTATCACAAGATATACCAAGGGGAGTCACTTGGTTTTTATGCCAAGAGGTCCAAAAAGAGCGTCACAGGTAGTCGGAGTATCCAGTATGAGCCTGAGAACGTGAGATATGTCCGAGCATATGGAGAGTATGTGAAGTATGTAGGTAAAAAGACGTTTTACACATTGTTTCCTGAAAGGAAAAAAGAGATCAAACAATTTGTGAAATCCAAATTGAAAACACTGAGTAGAAAAGACGAGCAAGGAGCAGTCTTGGTGTTGGAGTATTGTGAGCGTTTTGTGACTGACTTATGAAAAGAGCTATAGTTATTGTAGGGATACTACTTGTCAGTATAGGAGGGAAGGCACAAGACCTCAGTGTCGGTGTGATACCATCAGATTCGGTAGCTCTCGAGGCGGTACTGGCAGGGATGGAAGCTGACAGTGATTATCGTTTTGCCTACCAAGAGGATTGGGTCAAAGGTGTCTACGTATCGGTACCGACTGTGAGCAGTGAGGATATGACCGTTAGGCTCGAAGAGGTACTTGCAGACACGAAATTGACCTTTTATGTCAATGGAAAACAGATCATTTTGCTGGACAATACCGAAATCATAACGGACCCAGTGATGGTCAGATCCCTAAAGAAGGGAGGGCAGTCTACTGAGGGTGAGGAGGTGTATTTTGCCCAAGAACAGCGCGCTCAAGACTTGGGGATAGAAGAAACCCTCATCAATGTGGGTAACCGAAAGCTGTATGTCAAAGGAGAGCGAAGTACAGTCGCGGGGTATGTGACAGAAGTCGGGTCAGGTAAGCCCGTGGAAGATGCCTATGTATATATAGAGAGCCCTTTCGTCGGTACGACTACTGATGCAGAGGGGTTTTACTCACTGAGTGTTCCTAATGGAAAGCGAAGCATTCTCATTCAATCTGTCCATATGAAAAATACATACCGGAGACTAATGGTGTACTCGGATGGACGCTTAGATATCAATCTAGAGGTAGATGTGATCGCTCTCAATGCAGTAGTCGTCAGTGCAGAGCGAGAGGCCAATACCAAGAGTCCCCAGATGGGTATGACGAAAATAGATCCTGAAGAATTGAAGATTGTACCGGCTCTCTTGGGAGATAGAGATATGGTACGGGTGGCGACTACTACGGCAGGCGTACAGTACTTGGGAGAGGGGTCGGCAGGTATCAATATACGTGGAGGAAAGGCAGACCAAAATTTGTTTTTGCTTGATGGGACGCCAGTATACAATACCAATCATTTTTTTGGATTCTTTTCGGTATTCAATTCGGATGCTCTATCAGGTATGGAGTTGTACAAAAGTGCCATGCCTGCAGAGTTTGGAGGTAGGCTATCTTCGGTCTTTGACATCCAGTCCAAGGAGGCCAATCCGGATAAGATTTCGGGATCAGCGGGTATAGGACCGATTACTTCTAAACTAATGCTGGAAGGACCAATGTTTAAAAATGGTCCGACGTTTATGCTTGGTGGTCGAGCGACCTATTCGGATTATGTGTTGAAGCAAATCAAAAAATCCCCACTTAGAAATAACGAGGTTGCGTTTTATGACCTTATGGGAAAGCTAGCCTATGATATCAATGACAAAAATGAGGTGTCAGTCACTGGCTACTTTAGTCACGATCGGTTTCAGTTGTCATCGGACACCTTGTTGTCGTATACGGATTTTTCATATACCAACAAGCTACTGTCTGTCAATTGGAGACATGTGTTTGATGAGAGATTGCAAGCGGATTTTCAGGCAGGAGTGAGTCACTATGACTATGATATTGGATATGATGTATTGCCGACGCAGGCATTTCGTATAGACTATGGGGTCAAAGAGAGTCATGTAGCGGCCAAAATGGATTATTATGTCAATGAGAAGCTCAATTACAAGTTTGGGACAGAGGTGAAGTATACGAGTGTCGTGCCAGGCGTGAAGACACCCACGGGGTCAGAGTCTCTGATTACCAAGGACGAAGTGGGACAAGAGCAAGGCCTTGAAATTGCGCCTTACTTTTCGGCGCTCTACAGCCCCAACGATAAGATATCTCTCGAAGCAGGAATCAGGTATTCGGTCTTCAATGTCCTCGGACCTGCGGATGTCAATCGCTATGAAAAAGGCCAACCCAAAGACCCGGATTATTTGACGAGAGTCGATCACTATGATGACAACCAACTCATCAAGACCTACCAGGGGCCTGAATACCGATTTTCGTCACGGTACATGCTCAACGAGACGAGTTCGGTCAAGGCCAGTTACAACCGTACACGTCAAAACATCCATTTGCTTCTCAACTCTTCGTCGATCGCTCCTACAGACATGTGGCGCTTGTCCAATGCCCACATCAAACCTCAGATTGCTGATCAGGTATCAGTAGGGTACTATCGCAATTTTTATGGCAAACATACTTTGGAGGCTTCTGCAGAGGTGTATTACAAGGATATTCAGAACTTGCTTGATTTCAAAGTGGGGGCTGATCTCCAGTTCAACAAGGACATAGAGACGGATCTGCTGCAAGGGGACGGGAGGTCATACGGTGTGGAGCTTTCACTCAAAAAGAGTTCGGGATGGTTGACAGGATGGATCAATTACACTTATTCACGGTCTATGATTCGATTGGACGGGAACTTCCCTGATGAGGTCATCAATGGTGGGTCATTTTTTCCTACCGGGTATGACAAACCACACTATATCAACTCGGTCACCAATTATAAGTTTACCAGGAGATTGACGATGACCCTCAACCTTGTCTATGCTACGGGAGTGCCTACGACATATCCTACGGGTAAGTATACTTTTCAATCTTCTGAAAATCTGTTGTATTCCAAACGGAATGCCTATCGTATTCCAGATTATTTTAGGATGGATTTAGGAGTCAACATCGAAGGGAATCATAAAATTAAGAAGTTAGCCCATTCGTTTTGGTCATTTTCGGTATACAATGTTCTAGGTAGGGACAATGTGTACTCGGTATTTTTCAAAGTAGAAGATGGAGAAGTGAAGGGCTATAAAATGAGCGTTTTCTCTAATCCAATTCCCACTATTACCTACAATTTCACCTTCTAAATCATGAAGAGAACCTTATATATCGTCTTGATTTTGTCTGGCGCCATGGCTTGTGTCGAACCCTTTGATTTCACAGTTCAAGATACCGAGGAGTTCATCGTCGTAGAAGGGTTGCTGACCAATGCGAAGACGCACCATCGAGTACACCTCTCGAAAAGCTATAGTATAGAGGGGGGAGAATCCAAATCCGTCTCTGGAGCTACTGTGTGGGTCGAAGATGGCCAATCTAAGAAGTATACTTTTGATGAGACAAATGTCGCAGGGGAGTATTTGTCAATGCAGGAGTTTGCGGGAGTTCCTGGGGAGCAATACACACTCAGGGTGATTACCCCGGAGGGAGATGAATTGCAGTCCTCTGCGGAAATTCTGCCCGTACCTGTAGCGATAGATAGTATATATGGTCGCTATATGGAGCAAAATTCCACCGAGGATGATCGCTACCAAAAGGGGATTCAGTTCATGGTAGATAACCACAACGCCTCGGAGCAATTTTCCAGTTATCGCTTTGAGTATGTCGAGGACTATGAGATCAAGGTGCCCTACCCTTCGATCTATGAATGGGATGTGGTAGCAGACACGTTGGTATTGCGAAGTGTAGCGATTGGTACGTGCTACAATTTTCGCGTGTCTAATCAGCTCTTGACAGAAACGACCAGTGGCCTGTCTGAAAATAGACTGTCCGAATATCCTATAGTTTATGTAGAAGACTATGAAGCACCGCTGAGAAGCAGATACTCTCTAACTGTGCGACAGTTTGCCATTACTTCTGGCGCGTATCAGTATTACAAAAGCTTGAAGGAGAATAATGAGTCGTCAGGTAGTTTCTTTGACAAACAAAAAGGAACGGTCGTGGGGAATGTCAAACATGTGGATGATCCCGGTTATACAGTATTGGGTTATTTTGAAGTGTCGGGAGTCAGCGAGAATTATCGAATTTTCACGGCAGGAGAATTTCGTCAGCAAGGGTTTAGTACAACAGCTACATATTTTGATTGCATTTATGCTCAAGAAGTAGATTCTGTTGCCTTGACAGATTTGAGGAGTTTGGTAGGTGGAGAACTTGGGTACAGCAAAGAAGTGATTGGTTTGACTTACCCAATCCCTGATACAGCGCTGTTGATGCCCAAGGAGTGTAGCGATTGCCGATTAAAAGGAACATTGGATAAACCAGATTTTTGGGATTGATGAAATATAGATCAACATTATTGACCCTACTTTTAGTGCAGATGAGTTTGTGGTCGTTTGCTCAACAAAATATTAGAGAAGAGGTATATGTTCATCTCTCGTCCAATGACCTGATTGCTGGGGAGACTTTGCACTTTTCGGTATTTACAAGAAGTGTCGCCACGGGTAGGCTGTCTGGTTTGAGTAGTTTGGTGTACATAGAACTGTTGGATGAAGCAGGAGATGTCGTCTACCGTACCAAGGTGTATCAAGAAGAGGGAAGAGCCGCAGGTGATATATTCTTGACAACAGATCTAGAGACAGGGCGGTACCAACTGATGGCTTACACACGTTGGATGAAAAATTTCGAATCGTACGCTCGTCAAGAGTTGACGATCGTGAATCCCTACAAGGTGTATACCTCTAGGAGCATGTTGGAGCCTGAAGTGGCACTTCAATTTTTCGTAGAGGGAGGTCGTCTACTAGCACAACGCGAAAATGTCCTACTCATCTGTGCACGAGATCAATATGGAGAGGTACAACCTCTCAAAGCGAAATTGCTCAATGGTGCGGGAGAAAAAGTAGAGGATGTGAATTTTGATGCTCTCGGGGTAGCGCGGGTAGTACTTAAACCCCAATTGGGCGAGCGCTATCAATTGGCCATAGAGACGAAAGATACCTTTCGGTTTGTGGATCTGCCAGCGAGTTGTGATGACTGTGCTCAGCTCCATGTGTATGAGATGGGGGAGCAGATTCGAATCAAGATATCTTCTGGGGAAGGGTGGTCGCAAAAGGTTGGACAGTTGCTAGTGGTGAGTTCGCAAGGGATTTTGTTGGATCAGCAGACTACCTTGACTACTGAGACTTTGCTTGTCAAAGATCAGTTGCCTCAAGGTGCCCTGGTTGCTCAGCTTTATGTAGATGGGATCAAAGTCAACGAGAGATTGTTTTGGAATGGGCAGTTTGCTCATGCCGATCGAGGAGTGAAGACATACAGCAGTCGAACTAAAGTGACGGAGCAGTTTGAGTTGCCCAAGGGGTCGCGGGTGACGGTGTCTGCAAAGAAGCAATATGGCAGTGAATCGCCACAAAGTATGCATAGTGGTGCCACACGAAATAGCCTTGTTTCATGGCCAGGGATCGCCAGTGAAAAATGGACTGCTCCATTGATGGATGACGTGATGTTGACGAGTACATGGGACCTAGATACTGCACGTATCGATTCGGTGCGTTACTTGCCAGAGTTTAATTCTGGGATTGTACAAGGCAAAATAGAGGCTAGGGTAGGGGAGTTGGAGCGATTTGTCAATGTAGCCCTGTCGTTTCAAGGAGCTGATTTTGAGATAGACGCTACTGCAACCAACCGTGAAGGAGTTTTTTTTCTCAAGTACGACCCTTCTTTTGCCAACAACAAGGGAGTGGTACGGATACTCAATGATCCGGAGCAGCGGTATTTGATAGAGGTATATCCCGAGTTTTATACACAGTACCCCGCATGGCTTGCTGCACCTTTGCAGTTTGACTCAGGACGGTTGGAGCAGATCACTGTACGGTCTATCGCCAATCAAATTGAGAATGCTTATTTCACTTCTGTGAAAGAGCCTAGTGCTCAGCGTAAGTTTCCAGAAGTAGATGGGATGGTTTCTTATGTATTGGATGAGTATACTCGTTTTTCGACGATGAGGGATACATTTATCGAATTGGTGTATCAAGTCGGTGTGAGCAAAAATGAAAACAAGTACTATTTCAAAATGCGGACTGCCGATATTGATTACAATGATAAATATGATGTCGAGACGATGGTGTTGCTGGATGGGGCATTTTCGACGGCAGAGGATATTCTCAATCTTTCCCCGTACTTGGTCGAGCGCATCGATGTGATGAACAAACGGTATTTTATGGGAAGTGTGATGTTTGATGGCATCATCTCCATCAAGACCTTCGAAAACGATGGGGGAGACACTGCGCCGCTAGGTGCTCCGATGGATTTGATCGAAGTGCAGCCCGAAGCTCAGGTAGTAGGGACGGATGGTGTGCTGGATTTGCACAAGCCTATGATGAACGACCTATTGTACTGGGCCCCTCTAGTGGTCACAGATAGTACGGTGTTCGAAGTGTCCTTTCTGACCTCAGAGGTCAAAGGTAGGTATGTGCTTCAAATCGAAGGTGTAGCTCCCGATGGAGCTTCGATTAGTAAATCTATGTATTTTGATGTGAAGTAAAACGGAGATTAGGTAAGTTGTCTTATCGGCAAGGTGATGACAAATGCAGTGCCAACTCCTACTTTCGTTTGGAGTTGTAGTTTGCCATGATGCTTTTTGATTAGATCTGCTGTGATAGATAGTCCTAGACCTGTCCCCTCACTTTGTGTTTTGGTGGTAAACAGAGGGCTAAACATCTTCGCTTTGACATCATCTGGGATGCCAGTCCCGTTGTCCTTGATGATGATACGGACATAGGTGTCGTCAATGTTTTCGATGCTTATAGTGATGGTTCCATACTTTTCTAGCGCATCGACTCCATTGCCGATGATGTTGATAAATACTTGGTTGAGTTCTCCTTGAAAGCAATCAATTTCAGGGATGTTGTCCCCGAATTTCTTTACAATTTCTGCTTTGTGTTTGTACTTGGGTTTGAGTATCAGTAGTGCTGCATTCATGATGGAGACAACATCTGCTTTTTGGAAAGTCACGTCGTCTTTGCGCGAATAGACGCGAAGACCTTCTACGATTTCTTGGATGCGTACCGTACCAAAGATGGTATCCTTGATGAGTTCACTGATATCTTCTCTCAGTTCTTTTACCTTGTCATTTTCCTCTTCGAGGGTACGCAGGTGGTCAAACACCTCCGTTGTGTTTTCTTCGATTAGCTGAACACCATTGGAGATAAAGTTGATTGGGTTTTTGAGTTCGTGTGCGATCCCAGCAGTGAGCATGCCGAGAGCGGACATTTTCTCAGCCTGTATAAGGCTCTCATGCGTTGACTTGAGGTCGTTGTGCGCTTTTTCGAGCGCTTGTCTAATCGTTTTTTCCTTTTGGAAACTTTTCTGCAAATCTCCCTGAGCTTTTAGCAATTCATTGTTAGCTTTTTTGATGTCCTCGTTGGTAGCAGTCAGTTGAAGGTTACTCTGACGAATGGTCTCCTGTTGCTTGGCGAGCATCTTGTTGAGACGTCTGACTCTGACATATTCGAAACTGAGAATGATGATGAGGACGGCTACTGCGATCAATATCGTAATGTAATAGAGCTTTTGTTGGTTTTGAATCTTCAGTTCTTGCTCCAAAATGATGTTTTCTTCTTCAGCAATTTTTCGTTTGTTTTCCGCGTTTTCTTTGGCAAGACGGTTGCGCTCTGACTCCAATTTGTATCGTGCCAGTTCGGCTTGGCGCTCACGGTTTTCATACTCATGATGAGAGATGAGTAAGTCTTGGTGGGTATATTCGGTTTCTAAGGCCGAATGTCCCATCTCTTTGTCTCCCAGTAGTAGACCGTGTGCCAGTTCGGACAGTTGTTGTTTCTCTTGTTTGTGTACATTTTCTAGAAGAGTGTTTTCTTGAGATAGCGCATCGGCGTCTTGATTTCGTATGCGCTGGAGCGCGTCATTTTCTAGTTGATCTGCATAGCGTTTGGCTTGGCTTGATGCTTCGTCAGTGATTTTTGGCGGTAGCCCAAATCGTATCTGTTTTGTTTCGTAAGCTGTTTTTTGACTTGGATGTTTTTCAATGGCGATTTTCAAGTATTGACTTGCTTTGTCTGTCTCATCCATGAGGTCGTAAAACATCGATATGTGGTATGCAAGTAGGCTTGCTTTTTTTGGGTTGCTTTCGTCTTTGATCAGTTCATAGTATGTGCTAGCGTATTGTGCTCCTTTCTTTGGAGCATTGAGGGCGTCGTATATTTCAATCAATGCGTCGTATGCTTCGAATTCAAAATATTGGATGCTGTCTTTGATAGCTAGGGCGAGCAAGTTTTGGAACTGACGTTCGGCACTGTCGAGCTGGTGTGCTCGGATGTGATTGTAGCCAGCAGCCAATTCGATTTCGATCATGCCGAGTTCGTAATCAATTTTTTCGAATTGATTGTAAGCTTTTTGATAGTAGGACGTGGCTTTGTCGTGGGCATTGATTGCCGAAAATGTGTTGGCCAACGAAAAATTGGCATTGGCTGCAAAGGAGTAGTTCTCTCTTTTTTCGGCATGTATCGCCATTTCCAAAAACAGCTCAACGGTTTTGTCGTATTGTTTTTGACTCAAGTATATCTCTCCCTGGAGGTTTTGTGCTTCCCATTCCAGTTGTATGTTTTCTATTTTGTCTGCTCGTTTTTCTGCCTGATTGGCCAGACTCAGGGCATAAGAGTGATTGCCTTCTGCAAAACTGTTGCGTCCACGCTCCAAGAGTTGGTTGATGCGTAGTGCTTCTGACTTGTTGATGTTCTGGCTTACGCCAGTCCATTGGATTAAAAATACTAAGGTGAATATGCAAAAAAACTCTCTCACTGATCTCGTATGGTTGTAATGTCGGGGCGAATATAAGTCTTAATTGATTTACCGATATCATTTATTGTGTCGGTCTACATCTTCTAATCTAGGTTTTTTTGTAGGATAAAAAAAACGATGACAGTCCAAACTGGATCTGTCATCGTGAATACTTGATGGTATCGTGAGGGTGAGTCTACTGAGTGATTGGTATGCCGAAGTAAAATTCTATGACTTTGAGTTTGAAAATGTAGTCAAATTTTGAACGGATCACCTCTGATTGGGCAGCTTCAAGCGCTTGCTGTGTCTGAATGAATTCAAAGGAATTGATGACTCCTACATTGTACCGCTCTTCGGCGTAGGCATAGGCTTGCTCTCTAGCCACCAATGTTTTCTCTGCCGCTTCGAAAGCCTTGGCAGCAGCTGCTGCATCCGAATAGGATTGGTAGACAGTGCTTTCCAAATCAATTTTGGTGTTTTCTAGATTTAGTTTTGCCTTCTCGACATTGAGTCGATTTTTTTGCATGTTGACATGATTGCTAAAACCGTTGAAGATGGGTACGTTGAGTTGTAGACCAAAGACGTTACCACTGTTGGTTCGAAACTGATCAAAAGTGCTTTCAGTTCTGCCTTGATAGGCAGCTCGGGTGTTGTAGGAGTAGAAGGCGGACAAGGTAGGAGAGACTCCCCCTACAGCTAAGTCATAGTCTTTTTCAGCTATGTCTACCTGTGTTTCCGAGATTTTTATTTCGTTTCGGATTTGCAGTGCCTTTTGATAGATTTCCGCTGGGTTGGTGTTGATGATTGTCGAAGCACTCACATCATAGTCCTCGTCTCCAGCTATGTCGAAGTTTTCATAATCCGAAATCAGCAAGAGTTGTGCAAGGGAAATCAAGGAAATACGGATGTTGTTTTCGGCCTCTACGATGAGTTGTGACTGATTTGCAGCACTCGCTTCTATTTCGTAGATTTCTCCTTCTGGCAGTTGTCCGTTGGCGATGAGTTCACGGGTACGCTTGATATCTTCTTGTGTCAAATTGTACTGTGATTGCCGTACTGCCAAGGTTTGCTTATTGAATAGGACTTGCAAATAGGAGTTGGCCACCATCAGTGAGATATCATCCTTCATTCCATCGATCTGATAGCGACTGGCCAATATTTCTAGATTGGCGCGGTGCATCTGGTTGAGGTTGGACAACCCTTGGAAGAGGTTTACTCCGGCTGTCAGTCCTATGGAGGTGTTTTGTGTAGTTTGCAGCTTCAAGTTGCCTGTCGTGACGTCAGTTGTCAAACCATGGTTCCAATTGTGGGTGGCATTGGCATTGACGGATGGCAGGAAGTTACCAACTGCACTCTTTTTGGTATATTCCGAGGATTGCACATCCAGTTCACTTTGCTGTATGGAAATGTTGTTTTCCAATGCGTAATTTACACATTCTTCGAGCGTCCATTTTTTGACTTGTCCATACGATGAGGTACTGAGGATCAAGCCGATGATTGCTATGGTTATTTTTAATTTCATTGCTGTGCTTTTAGTCCGCTGTTTAATCGTTGGCATATTGACTATCTCTTTTGACTGGTTCGGTTTTGTTCCAGACCTTGATTTTGTCTTCGTCTGTTATACCAGAGAGAATCTCGACATTGATCCCATCAGAAAGTCCTAGTTCTACGTCTTTGCGCTCGAATATTTGGTCTGCCGTTTCTACTTCGACATAAGGCTCGCCCGTTTCTTTGTCAAACTGGAGCAGCACTTCGTGGATAGAGAGGACATTTTCTCTAGAGTCCAATACCATGGTAGCATTGGCACTGTATCCTGCCCGGATGAAGAAGCCTTCGTCTAGGAATACATCCGCTTCGATGGTGAACTGCACGGTACCTGACTCTTCTGTTCCTTTGGGTGCGATGAATTTTAGTTTAGCATCGAATTTTTTGTCCTTGATAGCAGCTAGACTGATGACCAGAGGCATATCCATTTTGAGTTTACTCACGTCAGCTTCATCCACTTTGCCCTCAAAGATCATTTTGGTCAGGTCGGCGATCATGGCGATGGATGTACCGTCATTGAAGTTGTTGCTTTCGATGACTTGATCCCCTTCTTCGACAGGGATCTCTAGGATTGTACCAGGTACAGTGGCTCGGATGAGTGTGTTGGTAGCACCTCCTCCTGCGGTTCCTTCTTTGATGATTTTTAGGTCATTTTTGGCATTCTCCAATTCTTGTTTCGCTTGCGAATAGTTCAATTCAGCGTTGTTGTACGCTTGATCAGCGATGATGCCTTTTTCGTACAGTTTTTGGTTTCTGTCAAAATCATTCTGAGCGTTTTTCAAAACGATCTGAGCGTTTTTGACCCGACCTTGTGCGCTATTTAGCGTTGCCTCATTGGGTACTACTTTGATTTTGGCAATCAAGTCGCCTGTTCTGACCACATGCCCTTCTTTGACAAAAAGCTTGTCGATGATGCCCGATAGTTGTGGTTTGATTTCCACCTCTTGTTCTGGGATTACCTTTCCTGTCGCTACGGACTCATTCTGAATCGTGGCGATGAAGGCTTTTTCGGTTTCAAAAACTTCAACAGTCTTACTGTTGGACTGGATGAAGAAATTGGTCGCAAAAGCAAGCCCGCCCAGGGCGATTACGATCGCAAGGTATTTCAATACTTTTTTCATTGTTGATATAATTATGAGGTTAAAGCTTTATCTCTAGTTTTAGTATGTTATTCTTCTCTGAGTGCATCGATGGGTTTGATACTGATGGCCCGTTGTGCTGGGATGAGTCCAATCAAGGTGCCCAATATAATCATGATCGCCAGTGCTCCTAGTATAAAGGAGATCGGGACAGTAGGGTTGGCATAGGGGAAATCGAGCCCTTGAGTCCCCGCGTTGATTCCAAAGAGAACTACTGCACCAAGGATAATGCCCATGATCCCTGCGACCAGTGTCAAAAACACTGATTCCAAGAGGATCAATCCGCGTACTTCACCTGGTGTAGCACCCAGTGCTCGTCGGATTCCTAGTTCTTTGGTTCTCTCTTTGACGGAGATCAAAAGAATGTTGCCAATCCCGATGACCCCTGCTAGGATGGTAGCGATACCGACTACCAAGGAGAGGAAGGTCATGCCGTTGGAGAATCCCATGATTCGGTTGAACATCTCCCCGAGGTTGAATGACCCCAAGGCTCTGTCATCTTCAGGTGCGATTTGGTGTATTTTCTTCAAGGTGTTTTTGACATCAATTTCCACCTGGGTGACATTGGCATCATCGTATGCTGCGATAGCAAACCAACCTACATCTTCTCCCGAGTTGTATAGTTTTCGAAAGGTGGTGAAGGGGATGTAGATATCGCTGTCTGATTCGAATCCTCCTCCAGGCTCATACTTGTGTACTCCGATCACTTTGAAGTAGCTCCCGTCGATTCGGATGTATTGTCCGAGTGGGTCCTCATCTTTGTCAAATAGGTCGGTTTGGGTACGTTCACCGATGACACAGACTTTTCGCGCCAACTTGATGTCCTCTTCGTTGAGAAACCGACCTCCGTCAAATATTTTTTTGGCGGCAATCTTGACAAGCGAAGGGTAATCTCCGTAGATGTTGTAACTCCCATCTTTCTGACCAAATACAACCAGTGCTGGAGTTCCTCCCCACATGCCTTTGACATTGCGTGGAGCGATGAACTCAATTTGAGGGACTTTGGATTTGAGCTGAGCAACATCCGAAATCTTGAATTGAGGTCTGCGTCCTGTTTTGAATCCCGCATAGGGGACGCTCGTTTGGTTGGACCAGACGAACATGCTGTTGGTGGCCATGTCTTGAAACTCTAGTTCAAACCCATTGTTGAGCCCTTTGGCTGCACCAGATAGAGTGATGTATATGAAGATCCCCCACAGCACACCGATGACGGTGATGATGGTACGTCCTTTGTTTTTTCGGATAGAGCCGAATATCTCTTGCCAGGTATCTCTGCTAAATATCAGTTTCATCTTATTCGTCTCTTAGTGCTACAATCGGTTTGATTCGGGCGGCTCTACGTGCTGGGATGTACCCTGCAATCGCTCCAAATAGGATCAAGACTACCGTCGCAAATACACCCGTTTGCATATCGATATAGGGGTTTTTGATGAAGTAATGCTCGAGCGTCACTCCTAGGGAGTTGAGTATCAGTATCCCTGCAAATAGGCCTATATAGCCTGCGATCGTAGTGATAAAGATTGACTCTTGGAGAATCATGGCGATCACTGAGCGAGGGGTAGCTCCTAGTGCTTTTCGGATTCCAAGCTCTTTGGTTCGCTCCTTTACGACGAAGACCATGATGTTGCTAATTCCAATGATACCTGCCATGAGCGTACCTAGTCCGACAAAGGTCACAATGATTTGCAGTACACTAGCGAATTGTTGGTTTTGACGCAAGTCGTCTGCGACGTTGCGAATGAAAATCCCTCTACGGTCGTCTGGATGAATTTGGTGCTTGTCTTTGAGAAATTGTCTGAGTTTCTCTTCAAACATCATGGCCCCTGCAAAGCCTATTTCAGGTTTGAAGCCAATCACAAACTGATCAACTTTGTCTGTGTTTTTTTCCATAAGTTGACGAGTAGTGTAAGGGATGTAGATCCTACGTTCTTCGTTGTCTCCACCGTCATCTTGAAACACGCCAATGACTTTGAACATGCTGCCCCCCACGTCTATATACTTGCCGAGAGGACTCATGTTGTCAAAGAGATCCTCGCGGACCAGTCGCCCAATGACAGTGTATTTTTCTTGGTTTTTGGTGTCGTCATCATTGATGAACCGGCCTTCCATGATGTATGTCTTCTCTGCAAACTGATACCCTGATCCGACGGCTTGTATGCTGTAGTTGTTGTATTCGTTTTCGTACTTGATCTTTTGGTTGCGGTAGATCCCCGGCGAAATGTAGTCCATGTACATGCCGAAGTTGCGTTTGATGTCTACCAAGTCGTCGTTTCTAAACTCAATCTGACGGTTGGACTTGTACCCTTTGTAAGGCATAGAGGTTCTACCCCGATAGACCCATATGAGGTTGGTCGCGTCATTGAGGAAAAATGATTCGAAAGTGTTCTTGAGGCCGTTGCCTAGCCCAAATAGGATGACAAAGATGAAAATCCCAAGCGCTACGGTGAAGCCAGACAAGAAGGTACGGAGTTTGTTTTTGCTGATGGTCTGGAATATCTCCTGCCAGCGATCTCTATTGAACATACTGTGCGGCTCTTACTTGTTCTACTTTGACATCTTCTATGATCACACCATCTTTGAGGCGTACGATGCGTTTGCACATGTTGGCGATGTCTTCCTCGTGGGTGACGATAAGGATCGTTTTGCCTTCGTCGTTGATCTGCTGGATGAGGTCCATGACCTCATAGGAGGTCTTGGTGTCTAGAGCTCCGGTAGGTTCATCAGCAAGTAGGACCTTAGGGGCTGCTGCCAGTGCACGCGCGATGGCGACTCGTTGTTTTTGTCCCCCAGACATTTCGCTAGGCAGGTGACCCGCCCAGTCGGCGAGCCCTACCTTGGTGAGGTATTCGATGGCTTTTGTATGCCGCTCTTTGCGGTTGGTCTTTTGGTAATAGAGTGGTAGGGCTACATTTTCGGCGGCTGTCTTGTAGTTGATCAAGTTGAACGACTGAAAGACAAAACCCAAAAACTTGTTGCGGTAGTGCGCGGCTTTGGTCTCGTTGAGATTTTTGATGGGGACTTGATCGAGGATGTATTGTCCTTCGTCTGCTTCGTCGAGCATCCCGAGGATGTTGAGCAAGGTAGATTTGCCTGATCCAGACGAGCCCATGATGGCTACTAGTTCACCTTCTTGGATGTGGAGGTTTATTCCTTTCAAGACTTTCAGGGAGTTTTGTCCCATCTGATAAGACTTGTGGACGTCTTTGACTTCTATCATCGGTTAGAGTTGTTGGTATGAAATAATATAATTGACCATTTGCCAATAAGTATCGGTTAGGGACTGTTTATTACAGTCAAAGGTAAAAAAATCTAAAATCTTTATTTTTTCTATAGAAGATGCTCCAAATAGGCCTTGAGTTGCTTCCTTTTGGATTTATTTTATTTCGTAACTGTTTCTTTCTTAATATATTAGAATATTTCCAGAGAATCGTGGAAACGAAGGCGTCTGATATAAATATAATAAATAAAATTGGTTGACCAGTTTTAGGTGTTCCAATTAAGGTGTAGATTTATATCAAATTTGGACTAGGCATTGAATCAGAAGGAGTGTAGGACATCCCTGACTGTATGGGTTTGATGCATTCTAAACATGATACTAAGATGATTCGACTAAATTTTTTGGTGCTATGCCTAAGTGTGGCTAGTGTATTCTCAGTCTCTGAGAGCCAAGCTCAAAATCACGCATTTGAAAAGTGGACGGTAGAGGATGGACTGTCGTCCAATTATCTCAACGGTATCATCCAAGATCGAAGAGGGTTCATATGGATCGCGAGCAACAATGGACTGAACCGATTTGACGGGTATCAATTTCAAAACATCGTTCGTGATGATAACGACAGTACGACGATTTCCAACAATTGGGTGACCTGTTTGCTCGAAGATAGTCAAGGCAACTTTTGGTTTGGGACAGAAGGAGGAGGGCTTAATTATTACCACAGTGCTACGGGTAAGTTCAAGCGCTATGGACACAAGCCTACCGATTTGTCCACGATAAGTAGTGAAAACATCATATCGATTTATGAAGATGGTGCACAGAGGATATGGGTGGGGTCACGTCAAGGCCTGAGTCTGTTTGATCCAGAGCAAGAGACATTTTCCAACTGGAAGGGATATGTCCAATGCGACGATTGTTTTCACAGTATCACAGCTATGGTCGAAGACAGCAAGGGGAATTTGTGGATTGGTGATGAATCTTTTGGGTTGTTTTATTTCAATACCGCAACCAAACAATTTTCGGTTCCGGATATTGCTAATTCGACGGACTATGATGCGGGTTCTTTTTTTCTATATGGGTTGCATTTGGAAGGAAAACTGCTGTACATGGCTACTGCTCAGGGGTTGGTTATATGGGATACAGTCACTCATGAGCTCGTCGAGAAGTACAAGGAAGGAGCTACACAAAAGGAGCTGGATGTCTTCATTCGCCAAATAACCCCCGGGGACAAGAACAGCCTTTGGTTGAGCACCAATGGAAAGGGGATCATCCACTATGATACACAGACCAAAGAGTTTGAAATATTCGATAGCAACCATGGAATGAGTAGCAATTCGATCGCCGGATTGCTGATAGATTATTCGAAAAACCTGTGGATTGCCACCAAGGGAGGTGGGTTAAACAAGTACAATCTCAAAAATCAAATGTTTGGGCATTGGGTCCATGAGGCTGATAATGAGCAATCTTTGGTCAACAATGAAGTGCGTGCCATTCATCAAGATGCGGATGGAACGACTTGGGTAGGGACCAATTTTGGGTTGAGTCGTCATGATCAGCAGACCAATACATTTAGAAACTACGTCCATGATTTTAATTACAAGGATGATGTCAGTGCACCAAGGATTCGTATGATTCATCGCGAAAAGAATGGTGACTTATGGATTTCTTCTCAAAGCGGTGCACTGTACCGGTATTTGCCAGATGAGGATCGATTCATTCATGACCCGACCTACGCCAGTAGTCCTCTGACCCACAACATGAGAAAAATCAACTGCATATACGAGAAAAGCCCAGATGTACTTTGGTTGTGTAGCGATGGTATGGGGATATTGGCCTACGACAAGCAGGAACAAAGGATCAGCAAAGTAGAACTGTCGGGAGAGGCGGACAAACTGATGTCCAGTGCAGTGATCAGCTGCATCGAGGAAAAGTCAAAAGATGAGTTGTGGCTAGGGACCAATGATGGATTGGTCTTGATCAATACCAGTAGTTTGGAAATACAAAATTGGCAGCCTGAGCAAGGCAATGATTCTTCGATGGTCGGGATGAAGGTCAGGTCATTGTATCAAGAGAATGATCAGACATTGTGGGTAGGGACACGCAGTGGGTTGGCTCGCTTTGACGTGGACAATGGAAAATTCGAACGCTTTACTAGCTCCGAAGGTTTACCCAGCGATATTGTCTTTGGTATACTGCCAGATCACGAAGGCAGTATCTGGTTGAGCACACCCAACGGGCTGTCACGGGTCAATCTGGAGACTAGAGCGATTAGAAACTTCAATATTCCACAAAATAATGCTTTGGATATGGGTGCACATGCGGTCGGTACGCAAGGAGACTTGCTGGTAGGGGGAGCTGACGGTGTGACTTTATTTGATCCTTCGGATCTGAAAAACAATGCTTATGTGCCTCATGTCGTGCTCACGGAGATGAAAGTCAACAATGATCCTGTACAGTTTGGGAAGGTTATTGATCAAATGGATACAGTATATCTCGACTACAAGCAGAGCAATCTATCGATCTCTTTTGCTGCATTGGAGTTTACTGATTCAAAAAAAAACCAGTTCAAATATATGCTCGAAGGGTTAAATGAACATTGGGTCAACCATGGAAACAGCCACATGGTATCTTTTACGAACTTGAATCCCGGGACTTTTATTTTTCGCTTGAAGGGCTCAAACAACGATGGCGTATGGAATGAAACAGAAACGACATTGGTACTAGTGATATCTCCACCATGGTGGGCCACTTGGTGGTTTAGGACGCTGGTAGTCATGGTCTCGTTGGTCTTGATCTGGCGTGCGTACCAGTGGAGAGAACAAAAGATCCGAGCAGATAGGGTTATGTTGAACGAAAAAGTAAAAGAAGCCACAGAAAAGGTACTGCTACAAAATCAAGAACTACAACACCAAAAGGACAGTTTGGAGGCAGTGATGACCGAGGTGAAATTTGTGGTGAAGGAGGTGGTAGAATCTGGCAATCTCAAAGCTCGGATAGATGCCAACCAACAGGTCGGCGAATGGAAAGAATTTGCGGAATCCATCAATGCCATGTTTGAATCTGTCGTGAGGCCTTTTGAGGAAATCGACACCATCGTAGGGCACATGTCTCAGGGTGACCTCACTCGCAGATATGACGCAGAAGCGCGTGGAGATATCAAGACCATGGCGGACAAGTTCAATACGGCTTTGGATATTATTGATCACTTGCTGAGAGACATTGTCAATCAAGTAGAATCCATAGGCGCTTCGTCCAACGAGATGTTGGTCAACGCAGAAGAAATGAATAGCAGTACAGGTGAAATCGCCAGTGCTATTTCCGAAATGAGTGGTGGGGCGCAGCAACAGGTATTCAAAGTAGATCAATCGTCACAATTGATCGAGAGTTTGCTTGAGTTTTCTGGGCAAATGAAAAATCAAGCAAGTACCATCAACGAAGCTACTAAAAATGGAGCTTCTATGTGTGATGGAGGGATGAGACATATTGGCAATTTAGATGCTGAAATGAAAGTGATTTTGGATTATTCCTCCAAAACCAACGCTTCCATACAGTCTCTATCTCGCCGGTCAGATGATATCAACGAGGTGCTGAGTATCATAAAGGAAATCGCAGCACAAACCAATTTGTTGGCATTGAACGCTGCGATCGAAGCAGCACAAGCTGGTGAAGCAGGCCGTGGATTTGCCGTAGTGGCTGATGAGATACGAAAGCTCGCAGAAGGGTCCAAAAAATCTGCTGGTGATATCGAAATGTTGATTTCGGGAGTACAAGAAGATAC
The DNA here is from genome assembly GCF_002742335.1 of Reichenbachiella sp. 5M10. Classification (NCBI taxonomy): domain Bacteria; kingdom Pseudomonadati; phylum Bacteroidota; class Cytophagia; order Cytophagales; family Reichenbachiellaceae; genus Reichenbachiella; species Reichenbachiella sp. 5M10. The sequence continues at coordinate 994,657 of NZ_MDGR01000007.1, forward strand.
CTCTGCGACGGTGGGCTTGATTGCTGGGATGTCAGACAGTATCAAAAAAGGAGGAGAAACGACCAAGCTTTCGTTGTCTGCATTTGAACAGATATCAGAGGGCTACAGCGAAATCTTGGATAAATCAGATAGAATCGTTGCAGCTACGGGGCAACAAACTGTGGATTTACGCAATATCGTAGGTTTGATCAATGAGATTGTGGTCATCGCCGAACAAACTGCATCGGGTACAGAACAAACAGCAAGCTCGGCCACTGAGTTGTCTGCTGGCATGGAAAACTACACCCAAAAGAGTAAACTGGTTTCAGATATTACCATCAATCTCAAAGGAATGGTTGATAAGTTCAAGCTCACCTAAAATACAAAACCCCATGCTATCGTATGTTTTGGGGGCTGTGACCGAGGTTGGTAGAGCCAGTAGTTGGCTCTCGGTTGCCGTGTGTGAGTAGCAGTACTGCTCCAAAACGTGCGTATTTATTTTCAATACCATTCAGCGTTAGATTTACCCCCCTTAGCTAATATATTTCTCCACCCTGATGTGGGTAAATACTTTTAAGTTGTGAAAGTAAAAATCTGTATCGCGCAGATTTTGATTGATAGAAGAAAAGTAATGGAGATGAAATATATATACCTGACAATACTGTGCATCTATAGCTCTGTCGCATGGGGGCAAAATAGCAATGGACTTGACAACCTGATGCCATGGCCAAAGCAAATGACTGTGGGGGAGGAAAAATTTAGATTGGACGAAGGATTTGATCTAGGGGTAGTAGGTTATCAGTCAGAGCGTATCCAACGTGCAGCAACCAGGTATATCGACCGGATGACCGATCGTACGGGATTGTTCATTTCTCAGGATTTGATCACAGCGGCAGATACCAGTAGTGTGGCTCAGTTGCAAATCCAGGTAGAGCGGAGTGGTGCCGTAGCGTTGGGAGAGGATGAGTCATATGAACTCAAGATCAATACTTCGAGGATTTCGTTGACGGCCAATACAGATATAGGGGCGGTGAGAGGTCTGCAGACGTTGTTTCAGTTGATCTCCGTCGATGAGGAAGGGTACTATTTACCTGCCGTAATGATAGAGGATGCTCCACGTTTTGAATGGCGTGGGTTGATGATCGATGCGTCGAGGCATTTCCAGCCAGTAGATGTGATCAAAAGAAATTTGGATGGGATGGAAGCAGTCAAACTCAATGTCCTACACTTTCATCTCTGTGATGATCACGGCTACCGTATCGAGTCAGCAGCTTTTCCGAGATTGAATGAGGTGAGTTCGGATGGTCAGTTTTACACTGTTGCCGAACTGAAGGATATCATTGCCTATGCTGCAGACCGTGGGATTAGGGTGATGCCGGAGATTGATGTTCCTGGACATGCTTCTGCGCTGCTCAAGGCTTATCCCGAATACGGTAGCAAGGATACCGTTTACCATTTGTCACGAAATGCGGGGGTGTTTGACCCCACCTTGAATCCTATCCAAGAAGAAACGTACGCTTTTCTAGACGAGTTGTTTGCGGAAGTGACAGGGATATTCCCAGATCAATATTTTCATATCGGAGGAGATGAAAATGAGGGGAAACACTGGGACGAAAATGTTGAAATTCAAGCTTTCATGAAGGAAAGGGGACTCAAAAATAATCACGAATTGCAATCCTACTTTAGCAATCGTGTCTATCAAATCCTAGATGGACATGGCAAGTATATGATGGGATGGGATGAGATTCATACCGAAGACCTACCCAAGGAGACTGTAGTGCATTCTTGGCGAGGTAGAGGACAGGGGTTGACGGATACTACGACGCTATTTAGCGCAGCACGTGAGGGATACAAGACGGTATTGTCCAATGGTTACTACATTGATTTGATGTACCATGCAGAGGATTACTACGCCGTAGATCCATATTTTGGCTATGAGCTAGAGGGGGCTATGAAAGAAAATATCCTGGGAGGTGAAGCGACGATGTGGAGTGAGTTGGTGACTCCACTGACGATTGATACGCGTATTTGGCCGAGAATGGCCGCTTTGGCAGAGCGCTATTGGTCTCCATCTGAGGTGAAGGATACACGTAGCATGTATAGCCGGATGGACAAGGTGTCGTTGCTATTGGAGCACTATGGAATCGAGCACATTCGTAATCATGAAATGATCCTGCGAAACCTCGCCAATTCAAGAAATATAGAGCCAGTCAGGACGATTGTCAATGTACTGGAGCCAATGAAAGGGTACACTAGAAATGCAGGAGGCTATATGTATAGCGTATTTTCTCCCTATACTAAACTGGCTGATGCTACGCTTGCCGATGCAGTAGATGCGGTTAGGTTGAGGTATTTGTTGGAGGATTATCAGCAAGGTAGTATGTCATCACATCTGCTTGAGGATATGTTTCGCACTTGGGTTGATAATGATGAGTTGATCCAGTCCATGGTCAAAACTTCACCCATTCTTGATCAAGCAGTGTCTCACTCTGCTAACCTCAAGGTGATCGCGATAGATGCTATGCAAGCATTGGAATACATAGAGTCAGGCAAGAAGGCTCCCAAAAAGTGGTATAAGGAGTGTATCATGCATCTCGAAGAGGCCAAGCAAAATCAAAGTGGACGTGTGGAACTTCAAGTCATCGAGCCGATTCAGGCATTAGTCGAAATGGCCCGAGGTGAATATTCCAACTAAGCGCAGATAGCATTTCATAATTAGTTTTAAGTTAGAGTTGAGTTAAAGATCAAGGAAAGGGGCATCCTCTTTCCTTTCTTTTTGTCTTCTATCGTGTGGGGGGATAGCCCCATCAGGGAGAACTATACGCTGGAGTTACTTTTGTATTGAATATGCTGGAGCAGAGGGGAGTCTTCTGAGTGAGACAAGACTTAGGACAAACCCAACAGCAGGTCTTTGATGTCTTTTTGGTAATTGCGACCGATAGGAAGGAGCTTGTCCCCGATTTCGACTTGATTGCCATCGATGACTTTGACTTTTTTGATAGCAATGATGTAGGAGCGGTGGATTCGTACAAATTCATCTGGCGGTAGCAGTTCGGCTACACTCACGAGGTTGTTGTGGTTGATGAGGCTCTCGTCATAGGTCTTGATTCGAATGTAGTCTTTGAGGCTTTCGATGTAGAGGATTTCATCGAGATAGACTTTGACCATTTTCTTGTCCACTTTGAAAAATACATGTGCCCTCTCGTTTTCTACCGGTAGGTTCACTTCGGATCGATTTACCTTTTTCTCCTCCAGACGATGCTCGATACGATTGATGGTTTTCATGAATCGCTGTAGCGCAAAAGGTTTGACAAGGTAGTCCACTACGTCGAGTTCGAAACTCTCGACGGCATATTCGCGGTAGGCGGTAGTGATCACGACCATTGGTGGTTTGGACAGGCTTTTGAGAAAGTCTAGTCCATTGATCTTGGGCATGTTGATGTCGAGGAAGATTACGTCTACTTCGTTTTTAGAGAGGAAATTGAATGCCTCTACAGCGTCAGGACAGGTTCCTTTGAGATCGAATTTTTCGAAGTTGACCAAAAAATTTTTGATGACATTGATTGCCAAGGGCTCATCGTCGATTATCAAACATCGTATGCTCATAGTTATTCAATGGGTATTTTCAATACTATCTTATATTTCTCATCTGTCTCGACGATATCGAGCTGATGCGATTCACCATAGACGAGGTTGAGTCGTCGCTTGGTGTTGGTCATGCCTACTCCGTGTTTATAGGTTTCTAAACCGTTGTCCGGAATGACAGTGTTGGGTTTTAAGTTTTCAGTCGAAAAGGTCAGTATATTATCCGTCACATCCAAGGATATATCAATCGGGATGATATCACTATCCACTTTGGTGCCGTGTTTGAAACTATTTTCTATGAACGGTAGCAATAGGACTGGGGGAATCACTTTGCCTTCAATGTCGCCCGAGATGGCTAGGTCTATCTCGATGCGATCGCCGTACCGGAGCATTTCCAAGTCGAGGTAGTTTTGTATATGTTTGATTTCGTTGACGAGTGGTACGCGTTTTTGTTTGGCATCATAGATGACATAGCTCATCAGTTCGGATAGCTTCAATACCGTATAAGGTGCTTTGTCCGATTTGTCTAGGGTCAGGGAATAGAGGTTGTTGAGCGTGTTGAAAAAAAAATGAGGCTGAATTTGAGACTTCAAAAATGCCAATTCGGTTTCAAGATTGGTTTTGATGAGTTCGCTTGCTTTGTTTTTGAAGTCGATCCAGTCGATAGTCATTTTGACTGCCATAGCAATCGCTACCACATAGATCTGACCGATATAGGCCGCCAGTACGTAGTTGAAATCAAATAGATTGGTATGTTCGAGATTGGATTCTTTATAGATCTCCGTGGTGACCAAAAAATACGTCAATACGATCTTGATCAGTACGATAGCCAAGATGGATATGGCCAACAGGATGATGTACCAAAACACCTGCTTGGGAATGAACCGAGGCATCAAGAAGTAGATGTTGAAATAGACGATGGCCAGGTGCAGAGGGAATTCGACCAAGTTGGATTGTAGAGAATACAAATAGTCGTCGAAGTAGCTTCCCCATCTCAGCCAATTGATACAAAAGTAGACCGACCAAAACAGGAAGTGCTGTACCCATTCGCGTTTGAGGAACTTCAATTTCTCAGGCATTTTCAGAGGAGTCTGGTCTAGTAAGAATGTATTTGAAAGAATCAAGATAAGAAAATATGGTTAAACAGATATTTATTTATGCATAATAATCAGTTAAAATATGTTCCCATTATGAAGTCGCTATTTGGTGCTATTTTGTCGATAAAGAGCGAAATAACAGTCATTTTGTGTGGTTCGGATAAGAAGGTGTTCGTTCGGAGGAGATTTGATGTCGTTGAGCTAAAATATTACACGCTTTACGATTTAGTAACGAACATTAGGATGTTAAAATCAAAAAACGATTACTAATATTTAAAATTTAGATCTATGACTAAAAGGTTACTAATATTGAGTTTAGCCCTGTGTACGACACTGTTCGTGCAGGCTCAGACTCGTACGGTATCTGGTAGTGTGACAGACTCCGCTAATGGAGATGCACTACCTGGAGTGAATGTACTTGTGAAGGGAACTTCGAATGGTACAGTGACAGACATTGGAGGGGCGTATACCCTAGAGGTGTCGGATGCAGATGTGTTGGTGTTTTCATTTATAGGGTACATGTCTTCGGAGCAGTTGGTCGGTACCAAGTCTGTTTTGGACGTAGCGATGGCTGCTGATGTGGAGCAGCTCGACGAAGTAGTCGTGACGGCTTTGGGTATCTCTAGGGACAAGAAGTCCTTGACCTATGCTTCGCAAGAGGTGGAAGGTGATGAATTGACTCGAGTCAAAGATGCCAACTTCATGAACTCATTGACTGGTAAGGCCGCTGGTGTATTTGTCAACAGAAGTGGGTCAGGTGTAGGCGGATCGACAAGAGTCGTATTGAGAGGTAACTCGTCGACGAGAAACAACTCTGTACTCTATGTGATCGATGGCGTGCCAATGAACAACTACTCTCCTTCACAACCTAGTGATGTATGGGGACAGAACTTCGGCGTAGCAGGATCCGCAGGTACAGGTGGAGCAGGTAGAGATGGAGGTGATGGTATCGCCAACATCAACCCTGAAGATATCGAAAGCATCAACGTATTGAAAGGAGCATCAGCTGCTGCACTATATGGTAGTCAAGCGGCCAATGGGGTGATCTTGATCACTACCAAAAAGGGTAAGTCGGGTAAGGTGACAGTAGCTGCTTCGTCCAACTTCACGTCAGAGTCAGTATTGATGATGCCTGAGATGCAGTATAGCTACGGGCAGACTTCACCAGGTGCGTTGGATAGCTGGGGCGGAGCTGTGGACGCCAAGGATCACGTGACAGACTTCTTTGACAATGGAAAAACATGGATCAACACCGTATCCATCTCTGGTGGTAACGAAATGGCGCAAACGTATTTTTCTTATGCCAATACAGATTCTAAAGGTATTATTCCTTCCAACGAGTTGAAGAAACACAACGTGACGTTTAAGGAGAACTTGAGCGTGTGGAAAGATAGATTGAAACTCGATGGTAGTGTGAGTTTGATCACTCAGACAACCAAAAATCGAGCAAACTCAGGGATGTATTTCAACCCATTGACGGGTTTGTACTTCTTCCCAAGAGGATTGGATTTCGATGAATACAAGGAGCACTATGAAGTATTCAACGCGGACCGAAATTTCAACACGCAAAACTGGGTCAACAACATTGACGTACAGCAGAACCCGTATTGGATTATCAATAGAAACAAAAATGAAGATTCAAGAAATAGAGTGATTGGAAACGTCGGAGCGACGGTGAAAATCACCGAGGACTTGAAGTTTAGAGTACGAGGAAACATCGACAAGTCGATCGATAGATACGATCAGAGAGTACATGCCTCTACCCAAGCTACCTTGTCTGATATCAACGGTAGATACGTACAGCAAAACGCAGAAGCAACCCAGATGTATGGAGACGCTTTGTTGATGTACAACAAGACTTTTGAGAAATTCAGCGTGTCTGCTACAGTGGGTGCCAGTATCACAGATAGCGAAGTGAAGTCACAGTTCTTTGACTCTAAGGGAGGAGATGACATCAGAAATGAAGGTGTAGAAGGCTTGTTTTATGCCAATACATTCAATATCCAAAACATCGCAGTAGGGGGGACAGCATTGTTCAACGAAGGTGGGTACCACTCACAGTTGCAGTCAGTGTTCGGTAGTTTGAATTTGGGATACAACGGCATGTTGTTCTTAGATGTGACAGGACGAAACGATTGGTCTTCTACTTTGCCTGATACGGATTTTTTCTATCCATCGGTAGGGTTGACAGCTGTGATTTCAGAAATGGTCGATATCCCATCTGTGGATCTATTGAAAGTGAGAGCATCTTTTGCCCAAGTGGGTAACGCGGTGAACGCATATGACCTTGGGTCTGGTTCGTTCAACTCGATCATCCCTTACGGTACGGTGACTACTCCTACTAGTAGAGTGGAGCCAGGTCAGACATTGGATCCAGAAATGCAGAATTCGTTTGAGGTAGGCGCAGAGGTGTCTGTATTGAATCAGAGAGTAAGTTTGGATCTTGCATACTACAATACGGTGACTGAGAACCAGCGAATTCCAATTGTGGCACCTGCTAGTCAAGGTGGAGGATTTTTCTACATCAATGGAGGAGAAATTATCAACAAAGGGATTGAGGCTGCTTTGACTGTCGTTCCCGTTTCTACAGAGAAATTCAACTGGACGTCTACCTTGAACTTTACCAAAAACAACAACGAAGTGAAGGAATTGCCTGACGAGTTGGAGGATGGCAAGTTGCAGTTGACGGCTCCTGGAGTCAACAATTACGCGATGATGTTGACCGAAGGCTCACAGTTTGGAGATATATATGGACAGAAGTTCGCGAGAAATGCCGATGGAGCGATCATCGTAGATGCGGATGGACGTCCACAAATCCAAGAAGGTGGATTGGACTATGTAGGGAATCCAAACCCAGATTATATGTGGGGATGGAACAACAACTTCAACTATAGAGGGATCTCGTTGGGGTTCTTGATCGATGCTCGTATCGGAGGACAAGTGATGTCTATGACCGAAGCGATGAACGACCTATATGGAGTATCTAAGGAGACTGCTGATGCAAGAGATGCGGGTGGAGTAGACATGGATGCAGTCTATGCCGACGGTACACCATATGTAGGTCTATTGCCAGCGCAGGAGTTCTATACCACAGTAGGAGGTAGAGCAGGTATCACCGAACAGTACGTGTACAGTGCGACCAACATCCGATTGAGAGAGATGTCGATTGGGTATTCATTGCCTTCGTCAGTGATGGAAAAATTGGGGCCAATCAAAACGGCTAAAGTGTCACTGATTGGTAGAAACTTGTTTTTCTTCAAGAATGACGCACCATTCGATCCAGACGTGTCTATGTCCACAGGGACAGGATTGCAGGGGGTTCATGTATTCGGGTTGCCTTCGACAAGAAGCATCGGTTTCAACCTGTCTTTGACTCTATAATTACTGTTCACGATAAAATTTCAAATCATGAAAATAAATAAGATATATAAATCAATGCTTGCCTTAGGAACTGCCTCTATGCTGACAGTTGCGATGCAAGGTTGTACCGATAAATTCGAGGAAATCAATACCAATCCATACGGTATCTCCAACGAAGCACTGACACAGGACTTTAATCATATTGGAGGTCGCGTCGTACAGGCTACTCAAAACATCTATGTGATTACTCCTGCATGGGTGACTCAGTTGCAGCAGAACTTGAACGCCGACATCTACAGTGGATATTTGGCTCCACCTACGCCTTTTGCTGGCAACATCAACAACAATACCTACAGTCTAGTCGACGGTTGGAATGGATTCATCTGGTCTTCGGCCTACGAAAGTGTGATGTACCCATTGGCAACTATGGATGAAACTGCAGGCGATGAATTTCCTCAGTTTGTAGCTTGGGGCAAGATCGTACGAGTAGAAGCGATGCACAGAGTGTCGGATGTATTCGGGCCGATCATTTATTCACAGTATGGTCAGTCCCCTGCCATGTATGATTCTCAAGAAGAGGTGTACAAGCAGTTTGTCGCGGATCTCGATGATGCGATCACGGTACTAGAGCAGTACAAGGACTTTTCAGGGTTTACAAAATTTGACTTGGTATATGGAGGAAACGTGACCAGTTGGATCAAGTTTGCCAATTCACTGAAGTTGAGATTGGCAATCAGAATGTCTGATGTCGATCCCGCTTACGCGAAAACAATCGGAGAAGAAGCTTTGGCATCTACCGCAGGCTTCATCGAAGATAATTCAGAGAATTTTACTCTATCGCCTACTGCAGGAGATCATCCACTCAACACCCTCAGTGGTGCATGGGGAGATACACGCATGAGTGCTGAGATGGAGTCAATATTGACTGGGTACAATGATCCTAGAATGGCGGTTTATTTCGCTGCTGCTACGGATGCTACCATTGCAGGACAGCACAAAGGAGTGCGTAGTGGAATCGAGATTGAATCCAAGGATACTTACGTAGGTCACTCTGCTGTCGCTACTCAAGGCGGAGTTCAACTCATGACTGCTGCAGAGGTGGCCTTCTTGAAGGCCGAGGCAGCATTGCTTGGGTGGGCGAATGCAGGAACTGCTCAAGCCAACTACGAAGCAGGTATTGCATTATCTTTTGCTCAACATGGAGCAGGAGGAGCGGATACTTACATGACAGATGCGACGAGTATGCCAGCTCCATTTGTAGATACATACAATTCGGACAACGACGTTTTGGCGGGTGACCCTAACTTGAGTACAGCGACTATCGCGTGGGATGCTGCTGCGACGGACGAAGAACTGTTGGAGAAAATCATCACGCAGAAGTGGATAGCTGTATTTCCTGACGGTCAAGAGGCTTGGTCAGAATTCAGAAGAACAGGTTATCCCAAAAAATTCCCTAATGTGGTGAACTATAGCAACGGGACAATTGATACGGATGAGCAGATCAAAAGGATCAATTTTTCAGCGACCGAGTTGACTACCAACCCTGACGGAGTAGCTTCTGGTATCCAAGAGCTTGGAGGACCGGATACAGGTGGTACTTCGCTTTGGTGGGATGTAGACTAATACCCCTTCGATATACAGTGCAAATTGTGTATAGAGTTTGAGTAGAAGAGCCGTGGAGACACGGCTCTTTTTGTTGGTCACAGGCAGAGTTAGAGTCTGGGCGATGCGCTACGGTTTGTTATGCGAGACCACAGAAAGTGAAACGACTATGCGTACTTGTACTTTGACGAAGGATCGAGAGGGGGTCTGTCTCAAATTTCGTATCTCGTGATTCAGCACATTTATGGATGTATGTTTATTGTGTGTGTGCGGACACATTTATTTAAAACGTCTATATTGCATTCTATTCGGTTTAGCTTCAAAGTGGGTCGCTTTAGCTAAATAATTTATCGATATCGATGAGCCGAGCTAGTTTTAGTATTGTATTTAGTAGTTAATACATTTTAGAGTTGAAAGGGAAGATAAGCCGGAGGTGTTTTTAGTCCGTCGAGTTTTAGTCAGAATTGTCGCCATGCTTCTGGCTTGTTTTTCTTCATTTGGAGCGAATCGAAAAATTAGCAAAGAATCAATTTTTCAATGTGTAAAACGGGTTAAATTAGATAGATGGAATAGTCATGATCACACTACAAGAGAAACCAAAAATGAAGCGAGTAAGCAAAAAAGAGTGGAACACGTTGGAGTCTACCAAATTTGAAAAGATTCACACAGAGATATTTTCTGACGCAGACGAGGCTTCCAAGATCGTAGCGCATGAGATTGCCGCATTGATTCGTTACAAAACCGAAAAAAATGAGAAATGTGTACTCGGTTTGGCGACTGGTTCGTCCCCGATCCGTGTCTACAAAGAGCTGATTCGCTTGCATCAGCAAGAAGGACTTAGTTTCCAAAACGTCGTGTCTTTTAACCTAGATGAGTATTACGGTTTAGACAAGGAGGATGTGCAGAGTTATATCTATTTCATGCATCATCACCTTTTTGATCATGTCGATATTCTTCCCGAAAACATCAATATCCCCAATGGGAAAGTACCCTTTGAGTACATGTCAGAGGCTTGTACGCAGTACGAAGAGAAAATAGAGAGCTACGGAGGGCTTGATTTTCAGCTGCTGGGAATAGGTCGTACAGGTCATATCGGGTTCAATGAGCCGGGTTCGAAAATCAACTCACTGACACGAATGATCACGCTGGATCATTTGACGATTCAAGACAATGCCTTTGCTTTCAACAGTATGTCCGAGGTACCAACAAAGGCTGTAACCATGGGGGTCGGGACAATCATGAAGGCCCGAAGAGTTGTGATCCTGGCCTGGGGGATGAAAAAATCTGAAATAGTGAAGAAAACGGTCGAAGGGGAGATCTCCTCGGATGTACCTGCGACATTCTTACAAGAGCACAACGATGTGTCATTTGTCATGGACGAGTCCGCAGCGCTGGATTTGACTAGGATCCAGACACCGTGGATAGTGGGAGATTGTGATTGGACAGAAGCATTGAAGCGCAAAGCGGTCGTATGGCTCAGCCAAAAAGTGAAAAAACCTATATTGAAGCTCACTGACCGGGATTACAATGATCACGGCATGTCCGAGATATTGGGAGAAGGAGGGAGCTATGCAGTCAATATCAAGATGTTTAATCATTTTCAGCATACGATCACAGGCTGGCCTGGAGGTAAGCCCAAAGCAGACGACAGTCATAGACCTGAGCGTGCGACACCGGAGCGCAAGCGCGTCATTATATTCTCACCACATCCAGATGATGATGTCATTTCGATGGGAGGAACCTTTTTGCGATTGGTAGAGCAAGGGCATGAAGTGCATGTGGCGTACCAGACTTCAGGCAATATCGCGGTAGCAGACCATGAGGCTTATCGGTTTGCAGAGTTTGCCAAACAATTGTACGAATACACGGCAGGAGAGCAGGCAGATCACCAACTATTCGAGGGATTGTTTAAACAGCTCAAATCCAAGGCTAAGAAAGAGGTCTTGCCAGAAGATATTCGAAAAATCAAAGGCTTGATTCGGAGAGGAGAAGCAATCAGCGCATGTCGCTACTACGGGATTCCAGATAGTCAAGTACATCACATGGATTTGCCGTTTTACGAAACAGGTCGTGTAGAGAAGAGCCCGCTGGGCAAGGCTGACATCAAAATGATCAAAGACTTGATCGAGGAGGTCAAGCCTCACCAAATTTACGCCGCTGGGGACTTGGCGGACCCACATGGTACGCACGAGGTATGTCTCAAGGGGATTTTTGCGGCACTCGAAGAACTCAAAGTAGAAAAATTCATGAAGGACTGCTGGGTGTGGCTATATCGTGGAGCGTGGCATGAGTTTCCAATCGACGAGATCGAAATGGCCGTACCGATTAGTCCAGAGGAATTGATGAAGAAACGTGTGGCCATTTGGAGACATCAATCTCAAAAGGATGGTGTGGTGTTTCAAGGAGAAGATGATCGCGAATTTTGGCAGAGATCAGAGGATCGAAATCGGGCGACGGCCGCAGAGTACGATGCACTCGGATTACCGGAGTATGAGGCCATAGAGGGCTTTGTGAGATATCATTTCCAATAAGCAACAGACTCGGTAAGTTTGGTGTAGGTTTGAGTTTGTTCGATGTTAATTATTTGAAAAGAAGAATATGTTATTAGAAACTATAGATTGGGTGATCATTGGGGTGTTCTTTGTCATTGTGTTGGGGATTGGCTGGCAAGCTTCTCGTTCGGCAGGGCAGAGCTCAAGTGAGTTTTTCTTGGGAGGTAGAGGGATGCCGTGGTGGCTACTGGGGATCTCGATGGTTGCCTGTACATTTTCGGCTGATACGCCAAACCTTGTGACGGGTTTCGTTCGTGAAAATGGCGTGGTGAAGAACTGGGCTTGGTGGGCCTTTTTGATCACAGGTATGGTGACAGTTTTTATTTATGCTCGATTGTGGAGAAAATCTGCCGTCAGTACTGATCTAGAGTTTTATGAGCTGAGATATGGAGGCAAGCGTGCTTCTTTTCTTAGAGGGTTTAGAGCGATCTATCTGGGTGTGTTTTTCAATTGCCTCATCATGGGATCGGTGACCTTGGCGGCAATCAAGATTGGTGGTGTCATGCTTGGTTTGGATCCTTGGGTTGTCGTAGTGGGCGCTTCGATAGTCGTCGTTATTTATTCGGCACTGGGCGGAATCAAAGGGGTCGTTTGGGCGGATTTTTTCCAATACGGGATTGCGATGTTTGGTGCTGTGTATGCGGCGTACGTGGCTTTGAGTCAGCCAGAGGTTGGTGGTTTGACCAATCTCATTACACATCCTGCGGTCCAATCCAAACTCAGTGTTGTTCCTGATTTTACTGATCCATCGGTTTGGGTGCCCTTGCTACTGTTTCCTATAGCGGTACAGTGGTGGGCGGTTTGGTATCCAGGTGCTGAGCCTGGAGGAGGAGGATATATTGCGCAACGTATGCTTTCGGCCAAAGACGAAAAAAATGCAGTAGGAGCAACTTTGCTCTTCAATTTTGCACACTATGCCTTGAGGCCTTGGCCATGGATCATCGTGGCGCTTGCTTCGATTATTATTTATCCAGACATGGCTTCCATCCAAGCAGAGTTTCCAAACATCGATCCGACCTATTTGAAAGATGACATTGCCTATCCCGTCATGTTGTCCAAGCTTGGGTCTGGGTGGCTCGGACTCGTGGTGGCATCCATCATCGCTGCATACATGTCGACGATCGGTACTCATCTCAATTGGGGGTCATCGTATTTTGTCAATGATTTTTACAAGCGATTTGTGAAGCCAGATGCTTCGGAAAAACAAATGGTTGCTATGGGACGAATGACTACAGTAGTACTGATGTTTTTTGCGGGGACTTTGTCATTGACCATCTTGGACAATGCGACGGATGCGTTCAATATCCTCTTGTTGTCGGGAGCAGGTTCGGGAGCGATTTATTTGTTCAGGTGGTTTTGGTGGAGAATCAACGCTTTGACGGAGATTGTCGCGATGGTGGTAGCGACCGTACTGGCTGTTGTACTGACGCTTTTTGTAGACGATGCTACAGTGGCGACTGCCTTGCTGGACGGTATGACGATGAAAATATTGATCACTACAGGGGTGGTCACAGTTGCTTGGTTGGGGACGGCCTTGTTTACAGCACCTGAAGACAAAGAGGTCCTGAGGTCTTTTTACAAATTGACACGGCCAGGTGGTCCGGGTTGGAAAAAGGTAGTAGAAGAAGCTGCTCAAGATGGACAACCTTGTGACGAGAATGAGGGAATTACTTGGCAAATGCCGAGACAAGTATTGTTGATTTTTATTGGCTGTACAGTGATCTATTCTTCATTGTTTGCCATTGGAGGGTTTGTGTACTCCAATTGGACACAAGGCACTATCTTATCTGTTGTAGCTGTGCTTGGTACGGTGATGTTGTTCAAAGTTATGAGCAAGCTTAAACTGAACTAAAATGATCAAGGTAACGGCAGGGATAGATATAGGAGGGACAGGTACGCAGTTTGGTCTCGTAGATCCCGACGGACAAGTGTTGACAGAGGGGAAAGTAGATACGCGTGGTACGCATAGTTTCGAAGAGTTTATTGATAAGATTGCTGCATTTCTGCGACAGCATTTGGTAGAGAATCCTGGCTTGGAATTGACCGGGATTGGCGTGGGGGCTCCTAGCGGAAACTACTATACGGGGACGATAACTGATGCGCCAAACCTACCCTGGAAGGGCACATTGGACGTTGTGCAGTTGCTCAATGATCGTTTTCATGTGCCGGTAGTACTGAGCAATGATGCCAACGCTACGGCAATGGGTGAGAAGGTGTTTGGCGCTGCAAAAGACATAAAGGATTTTGTGATGATCACCTTAGGGACTGGTTTGGGCAGTGGGATTGTGAGTAGCCAACAGTTGGTCATAGGTAGTCAAAGTATGGCTGCCGAATTTGGGCATGTCATGGTTCGTGACAAAGGTGGCCGTTTGTGTAACTGTGGACGAAGAGGGTGCTTAGAGACCTATGTGTCTGCTACGGGGATCAAACGTACGTTGACTTCTTTGCTTGCAAAACACCCTTGTGCAAGTGCTTTGCGTAGTGTGTCATTTGATGATTTGACCTCCAAGGATATAGCGCATGCAGCGCGAAGTGGAGATGTGTTGGCCAAGAAGGCATTTCAAAAGACAGGAAGAGTACTGGGTAAGAATTTGGCAAACCTGGTGGCTATCATGAACCCAGAAGCTATTTTCTTGTTTGGTGGTTTGGCACAAGCTGGAGATTTGATTTTTAATCCGACACGAAGAGCCTTGGAGGAGAATCTACTCGATATGTACAAAGGAAAGGTACAAGTTTTACCGTCTGCTTTGGGGAGTCAAGGAGCTGCTATTCTAGGGGCTGCTAGCTTAGCGCATCAGCAAAAAGATTATTTGCATTACGAATTGAGTTAGTTAAGGGAGAGGAGCAAGGTAGATTCTGGTCCAGACTTGGGTTAGACTTCTATCTTGCTCAGCCCGTAGGTTTTTTTCTTATCTGCCAATATGTTTTCGAGTTCTTCGAAATGCAACCTGTTGTAGTATTCACTCAGTTTTACATTGCCCAATGCTTCTTCTACTTGGCTGAGCTCTTTAAATACGTCCACGAATTTTTTATTACGCTCCTTCATGGGGTAGTAGACAATTGCTCTTTTGAAGTTTGTTTCCGCTTCAGCAAGGTTTTGTGTTTCTCGAGCTATTCTACCAAGTAGCAAGTATGAGGTGAATAGTGATTCGTCTAAGCCGTTTTCTATTTTGATGTTTAATGATTCAACTGCGTGTTTCTGAGCGGTTGCCAAATCATGTGTGTGGAACGCAGTCTCTCCAAGACCCTGGATAGCACATGCCAGTATAAAGGGGGAGGTATGAGTGTATTCAACTTGCAAAACAGATGAGTAGTATTCCTTGGCGGACTCATAGTTTTTGGTCTCCAACATCAAGTTTCCTAAGTCATTTAAGCAAAATGCTCTGATTCTTTCGTTGTTGAAATCCGAGGCATAGGATAACGCTTTATAGTATGAATCGAGACAATCGATGTTATTGGTTTGACTTTGATTATAGGCTAGATTGTAGTATACAGTGGCAAGATGCGGATCATTTAGTGGCTCATACACTGAGATTGATTTTTGAAAGTAGTGAACAGCCGTAGGGTGTGCTTCTTTGATTTCAAAGATGATGCCCAGCATGTTCAAAGAGCTCGCTTTGAGTGGAGTCTGTACATTTCTTTCTGATTTCAAAGACTCAGTATAGTAGTGATAAGCTGAATCATAATTTTTTTTCATGAACCAACTGTACCCAATGATACTTTGAGCATAAGCTCTGTTGTTAGGGCTTGTGGAGAATGATAGAATTTTTTGTGCGTAGTGAATGGCCGAATCATATTCCCCGTCCTTCATGCTAGTACTGGATATGACTAGTTCTGGGGGTAAATCTGATTCATTAGTTGTGTGCCAGAGGACAACTGCTGTGACCACTATTGTGAAAATAATCAGTGTGATTATCTTTTTCTTCATGACAATAAAGATAGAATATGCAAGCCAATGTTGCTACATATTCCATCTTTATTGTTGGTGCTCGTTTGAATCATCTTACTTAAGGAGCAGTAGGAGGGGTTGTACCGTAGTCTCTCTCTCCCACGGTCATAGATTCATTTTGAAGATCCAAATCTGGCTGGACCAAATCCTCTTCTTGGCTACAAGCCGATACAAATGACAACAATGCGAATCCTACGAATAATGCTTTAATTAATTTCATCTCTTTGATTTATAGTTAGTTAATACGCAAATATGTGCATTTTAATTTTGTTTTGCACATAACGGTTCAAAAAAAATGAAAAAAATATTTATCAGGGTGAAAAGGGCTTTTTTACCTGCGTTTGGGCATAAAAAAACCGACAAGTGTCGGTTTAATTTTTTTGTTATGTAGGCTTGTGACTACTTAAGGGAGGGAGCCAGGGCATTGATGATTTCTTGCATCTTTTCGTCGGTATAGTTCCCTTTGGTGCTAAATATCACTTTCCCTTGTGTGTCTAGGATATAGAAGTATGGAATCTTCGGACTGTCAAACTCTAACTTCGTTCGGTACTCTACCATTGTACCTTCATAGAATAAAACATGAGGCTGTATCAGTGGATCTACGCTTTCTTGGACTTTGGCCATGACCTTTTTGTATGCGGGGCGTTTGGCACCTGTAAACATCGGTATGAAGTAGGTGTTGATGTCGTAGTGAAAAACGAATGGACTAGTGGATTCATGAATGAAATTGTTGTAGATCGGAGAAAACCATTTGCCGAGGTCCTCTTCAGCCTTTTTGGAGTAGGCAAGGCACAGCAGTGTGTATTTGCCATTGGTGCCTTCAGGGATCTCGATGATCTCATGAGTGAGTGATTCGGTGGTCATGTCTGGAAATACATCGCCTACTTGACCAAATGAATGGAAGGTGGTGAATAGGAGTACAATTAGAATAATTCGCATAGCTGCCTTGCTTTTTTGATATAATGTAAAACTATAAAAATACTTGGATGAAGCTTGGAGTATAGTTGGAATTTAGTGAGTCGAAGTTCTACTTTTGGGCTCCAGTGATTTAAGAAATTTCAAAAAACATAAAACGATAAAAATGAAGATTTGGTATTCGTGCAAGGTGAAGTATGGCAAGGTGAATGATGAAGGCATCATGAAGCAAACCACAGATGTGTTTCTAGTAGATGCGATGTCTTATACAGAGGCTGAATCACGTATCTATGAAGCCATGGAGCGTGATGTGAGTGGTGAGTTTTCGGTGACCAACATTAGTAAAACAAATATTGGCGATCTCGTGCATTTCGAAGATGCAGATTATTGGTACAAAGCCAAAGTGTCGTATTCGACGGTGGATGGTGATAGTGACAAGGAAGTGAAAGTCAATACCTATTTTTTGGTCAATGCTGAGGATGTCAAGCAGGCATTTGATCGCGTGAGTGAAAGCCTCAATTCTATGTTGGTTCCTTTTGAGATCCCGGCCATTGCAAAAACCAATGTTGTAGAGGTGTATCCGTTTGATGCAGAGGCTGAGGAGCAGATTCCAGACAATCTGACACCAGTCTCTGAACTCGAAGAGGAAGAAGTAGAGGATTAATTGGTGCTCGCTTATAAACAAAGAAGGCCGTCCTTTATACAAGGATGGCCTTCTTTGTTTTATACACTATGATCAGATTGTCTTGAATGATGCAATAGCATCCTCGGAGTGAATAGAAAAAGCTGAAGCAGTTAGTAATGTTTGAGTTTTTCTTTGGAACCGAGCGTCAATTATAGACATAACCCAATGGCATAGGTTTGGTAAAATGCTGTGCGCACATTGATTATTTACTTTCTTTTAACTCCTGAATTGAATAATTCAGGATTAACTCTTGTTGCTTGCGTTGAAGAGTTTTTGTTTTTCTTCTTTGGTGAGGCTTTCATAGCCTGATTGTGAGATTTTGTCTAGGATCGCGTCGATTTCGGCTTGGTCTGCTATATTGTGTGCGGTGCTTTGGCGAGGAGTGCTTTTAGAAGAATCGTTCGATCTGGTCTTTTTGCTCCGTTTGTGTGATACTTTGATTGGAGGTTGTTTCTCAAACAAACTTTTGACAAAACGCATGATGGCAGAGATCCAAAGTCCCCAGTCATTGCCAGATTGTAATTGGCGTATATATACATACCCCATGAGTGCACCACCCAAATGCGCAATATTTCCTCCTGCATTTCCTCCCACCGTACCAATGAACGAGATAACGAGATAAAACCCTGCAATGTATTTGATTTTGACAGGCCCTAGAAACATCAAAAAGAAGGTGTAGTCCGGTAATAGGGTCGCTGCGGCCACTGTGATCGCATAGACTGCTGCTGAGGCCCCGACCATTCCAGCGAAGTTGGATCGGTCGATGTAGTAGGGGACTAGGTTGTAGACCAACAAATATACGACCCCCCCTGCCAAAGCTCCCATGACATAGAGGTTGATGAGTTTTTGATTGCCAAGGTACTCGACGATCAATTTGCCAAACCAATAGAGTACGAGCATGTTGAATAGGATATGGAATATGCTACTCAGACTATGTGCAAAGGCATAGGTCAAGATCGTCCAAGGCCGCATCAAGAAGTCCGAAAATACCGGCGGTATTGTGAATTGATCAATGATGAAGGTCGAGACGTTGCCTAGTCCAGATACATTGCCGAGTACATAGAGTATCGCCAGTGCGAGGAATATTACGATGTTGATAATGATGATCTGTGGCAGAGCATTGTTGGGTTTGCGCCACGCATTCTTAAAATCATCAAACAAATTGTCCATAGATCAATAGGGTCCTAAGGTTAATAAAAGTCTTTGCCGTTTCTTGCCCAATACTTGAGGAGAACAAATGCAATCAGCATTCCACTCAAATGAGCCAAGTGCGCGACGTTGTCTGTTCCGCTGCGATTGATCTCCGAATATAGCTCATACGCACCGTAGAATAGAACAATGTATTTGGCTTTTATTGGGATTGGAGGGAATAGCAGCATGAGTTGAGTATTAGGGAAGAGCATCCCGAATGCCATGAGAACACCAAACACTGCTCCAGATGCACCAACCATGGGGATGTTGGTCACCGCTTGATAGATCTGATTGACATAAGAGACCGCCTGACTTGTGTAGGAGAGGTCATTTGGATGCTGATTGTATTGATCCGAAAAATCACCCAATTGTGCCATGTTAAATCCACGACCGTGATTTTGGATGTAGATATAAAACTGATCTGGATCTGGGTTGTCAATGAATTCTTCTGTCGCATGCGTTAAGCTATTTTTCTCAATCGTATCGGCTACTCCGTAAAGGATACCTGCTCCGATTCCCGTGATCAAGTAGAATATCAAGAATTTCTTAGATCCCCAGACGCGCTCGAGCATAGGGCCAAAGATGAGCACTGCAAACATGTTGCTAAACAAATGCATGAACGACGCGTGGAGCCACATGTAGGTGACGTACTGGAAGATGAAGAACCCCTCCGAAAAGAGATAATGTACCCCAAATAGATGAGAGAGGTCAAAATGAAATAGATAGCCGATGAGAAAGATCCCGATGTTGATGATCAGGATGTTTTTGACCATGGGTGTAAGATTGAACATCTATTGATATTTAAAGAATTCTACAATTTTATCAAGCCCTAAGATAACAAATGTAGGAGTACCGTTGGGCGCATAGTTGGGTTGGTCGCAGGCAAACAAACGATCAATCAGGCTTTTGAGTTCGAGGGTTTGCTTGGAAATTTTGGTGCGGTTGGAGGACCGCTTGGCAATGGATCGGGCGATATTTTCCCGTGTATTGATCGAGAGTTCAGATTTGTTGAATTTAAACTGCTCTATCAGTCCTTCAAACAATTCCTTTTCATTGATATTCTGCACGTCGGCTGGTACGCCATTGATGGCGATGCTGTGGTCTCCAAATACCTCAAATTCAAATCCTAGAGCAGTGATTTCAGCTTGCAAATCCATCACCAGAGAGAAATCTGCAGGACCGAGTTCGATATGTACAGGGAACAAGCACTTTTGCGACATGCCTGTATGCTCGTTGAGTGTACTGATGTATTTTTCGAATAGGATACGTTCGTGAGCCAATACGGCATCTAGGATCATGATACCTGATTTGACTTGCTTCATGATGTACTTCTCATGCATCAGTATCGGTTCCGAACTGTAGTTGTCCGTAGACATCTGGGATGAAATTTCGAGTTGTGTTTTCTCTTGTTTTTCTTCGGGTTGGATCTGGTCAAATCCTGCCATTTCTTCCTGACGAATTTCAGCAGGAGACAAGGAAGATTCATGGATGGCACTTTCGTACAAACGTTCCCATCGAGTAGATTTACCCTGTTTTTGGTCTATCGATTTGAAATTGCCATATCCTCGGTCCTTGGTACTGCTTTGTTGGGATTCAAATTTGGTACTGTGCGCTGCGAAATTTGTGAAGTTGACATCCATGTCAAAATCCAAGGAGGGAGTGACGTTGTGTGTGCCCAATGCTTGTTTTACTGCAGATTTGATGATGCCGTATACACTACGTTCGTCATCAAATTTAATTTCTGTTTTGGTGGGGTGTACGTTGATGTCGATGCGAGCTGGATCCATCTCTATGAACAAGGTGTAGAACGGGTGCTGATCATCTTTGATCAATCCTTCAAAGGCTCCTTGTACGGCATGGTTGAGATAGCTACTTTTGATAAAACGATTGTTGACAAAGAAAAACTGTTCTCCCCGTGTCTTTTTGGAGTGTTCGGGTTTGCCGATGTAGCCACTGACTTTGAGCCATTCGGTTTCTTCTTGGCATGCGATGAGCTGTGATTGGTAGTTTTTGCCAAAGAGCTGTACGATGCGTTGACTCAGTTTGCCACTAGGCGAATTGTATATTTCCTTCTCGTTTTGTGTCAATATAAAATTGACATGAGGGTTGGACAAAGCTACTCTGTGAAATTCGTCCATGATGTGGCGCATTTCGACGGGATTGCTTTTCAAGAAATTGCGTCGTGCGGGTACATTGTAGAAAAGGTTTTTGACCGAAAGTGACGTGCCTTGATTGGCGGACTCTGGGGACTGGCTTTTTACCTCTGATGCTTCGATGACTATGGAGGTGCCGAGCTCGTTGTACTCGGTTTTGGTTTTGAGTTCGACGCGGGCTACTGCAGCGATGGAAGCCAACGCTTCACCTCTGAAACCCATGGTTTGGATTTTGAAAAGATCCTCTGATTTCTGGATTTTGGAAGTGGCATGCCGCTCGAAACTCATGCGAGCGTCAGTTTCGCTCATGCCTTTGCCATTGTCCACAACTTGTATGAGGTTTTTGCCGGCATCATTGACAATCAAGTGTATTTTGGTGCTGCCTGCATCGATACTGTTTTCGAGCAATTCTTTGACGACCGAAGCGGGACGTTGGACAACCTCACCGGCCGCTATTTGGTTGGCAATCGCATCGGGCAATAAGTGGATGATATCGGGCATTCTTAGTCTCTTGGCGCTTTTCTTTTTCTAAGGCGAAAATAGAAATATAATGGCGAGAGTAATAGAAAAACATAGAATACATCATTCCCGTAGAAGAACCATCCTACCACCAATCCAAACATCCCTGCTGCAAGGAGCATCTGAATCAGAGAAGTTTGGCCTGATTTGCGCTCACGCTTTTGGAACGCTGCGGAGATGCTAGAGGTATATTCTGGAAGAGGGGAGTCTGCATCGTTACGTTTTAGTCGCTCACGTGCAGCTTTCATTTTACCTTCAATTTCTTCTTTGACCGGATCATAATATCTCGGTTCGAAATTGAATCGACTATGTTTTGAGGTTCGAATAAAAGAAGGGATTTTCATAATTATTGTCTTGTTCTACCGTTGATGATTTGTTGGCACTGTTTCTGCAAGTATTATAGTAGATTGATTGTGAAGATCACGAAAAATCACTTTATTACTTCCATCCACCTCCTGATTACACCTGTAGTTTATTTTTTCAATTGAGCGTATGCAAACTTACTTAGAATATAGTTTATTACGTCTTTTCCTAATGCGAGTTGGGTTAATCTTTTTCCTATTAGCCCCCATGCATTTTGCGACGATGGCCAGAGATCAAGAGTCTTCCGGGGATAGAGACTCTTTGTATGTTTCTTGGAGCAAAAGTAAATCTCAACTGCCTGTAGTAGCGATTGATTTGTTGCATTTTGATGATATGTATCAACGTCAGCGTTTGGAAGATTTGATCTTGAGTTATGGTGTTGGGACTGTTTTTTTGCAGGATGGAGCGTATGGAGAGGTGAGTCAGTGGATTGCGTCTATCAATCAAACCTCTGTTGTCGATCCGATCTTTGTGGTCAAGGCACGTGGAGTGTTTGGTTTGCCGTTTGGGCAATTGGAGGGGCTACCGAGTGATGATTGGGTGGTGTGCTGGACAGACCAGACGATGATTCATCAGCTAGCGGAGAGCAATGCCGCTTTGTTGCACCGTATGGGAGTTTCTGTCCTTCAGTACGATTATTTCCCTTCCGAGTATAAGACTGCGGAGGTAGAGAAGGCGTTACTGTACATGAAGTTAATGCAAGAGAAGGGGATTCATTTGTCCTTTGGTAATAGTGCTGCAAAATTTGTAACAAAACATCAGTCCGAGATCGATTGGAGCAAAGTGGTATGGCTTGAGTCGGGAATGCTGGAAAAAGATGCATTGGTCAAGAAGAAATTGCGAAAGAAGTTTGACAAAGTGACGGGGTTTGAGGGGTTGGTGATGGAGGATATTGCGACCCATAGTCTGTCAGACAACAAGAAGAATCAATGGGATAATGGGATTCAACTACTCAAAATGGGAAACTATTCGAATCACCATAGTGTATTGGATGAGCTCATAGAGTCAGGGATAATCAAAAAATCATACTTCAAGCAAGCAGTCAAAGCATACTATCAGCAATGGCATGTACTGCAGTCTGATCGAAAAGCATACCCTACGCCGTTTGATCCTCTCAATCCTCAAATGACCTATCGCTACAAAGTCAAGGCTATTACTTTGGTGAAGGATCTAGGGGATTTGTTTCCGATCCAGGATTTGAAATCTAATTTATTTTATTCTTTTTCCACAAGTCGTCATGAAGAGGTGTTTCGTCAAACGATGGATCGCTATACTTACAATGAGCATTTGCCAATGAGCTGGTTAGCGTATTCTCCAGACAGTTTGATGCAAATATTGCCTCGGGGCAGTCATTTGTTGGTGGATTTGACTGGTGTAGTACGAAGGGAAGAAGTACAGACTTATGTCGAGCGCTTAATCCACATGTCACGATACTATCAAGTAGGAGTGGTTTACCAAGGAGTCCCATCCAATCTCAAATATTTGGAGCAATTGCCCGTGCTACTATGGAGTCCAGATGTGTCTTCCGAGGGTATGAGTTTTATGGTGCAGATGGCTTTTGGAGGAATGGATATGAGTGGGGCATTGCCTGCCTTTCTTTCGGCAACTGGTCAACAGGCTGGAGTGCAGAAGCCTTCGTTGCATCGATTAAAATACCTGGACCCAAAATTGCTCAGAGTAGACGAAACCAAGTTGGCTCAAATAGATCGGTTAGTGGAGGAGGCTATTCGAGACGAACAATTCCCGGGTTGTCAAATCATGATGGTCAAAGACGGAGCAGTTGTGTACAACAAGAGTTTTGGTTATTTGACATATGATAGTCTAGAAGCTGTCGGTTGGAACCATATCTATGATATAGCCTCGGTGACCAAAACCGTAGCTACTGTACCCATGGTGATGCAAGAAGTTTCCAAAGGGAATTTGGCTTTGGAGGGGCGCTTAGGAGATTATTCGGACAGGTTTAGAGAAACCGACAAATCTAATTTGCGTGTCGGTGATTTACTGATGCATCAGTCAGGATTGCGATCCTATATTCCTTTTTGGGCCAATGCCGAGTACGTAAAAGATAGCGCCGATTTTTTGTATAAGAAGCGTGTGAGGCGCCGTAAGTACGAGTATTCGTCGGTCAACTGGGCGGACTCGATCAGTACTTGGATTGGTACGTCTACATTCAATAGTCTACGAAACCCTGACAGCACATATCGGTATTTATACAGTGACTTGGGGTTCATGATTATGAAAGAGGTAGTGGAGGAGAAAGAGCATCTTTCGTTGGACGAGCTGGCAGATAGCTTGATCTATGAGCCTTTGGCAATGAATTATACGCATTACAATCCATTGCGATATTTTGCGGAAGCACAAATTGCTCCGACCGAGCAAGACGACACATTTCGAGGCAATCTACTGCGTGGGCAGGTGCATGATCGTAATGCTGCTTTGCTCGGGGGAGTGAGTGGGCATGCCGGTTTGTTTTCGAATAGCAACGATCTAGCCAAATACATGCAGATGATGATGCAGTCAGGAACTTATGGAGGACATCAGTTTTTTGATAGCACACTTGTGGAGACCTTTACCGAAAAAATCAATCCCGACAATTTACGGGCTTTTGGGTGGGATAAACCCCGCCATGCAGTAGGGAATTGTTCGAAATACGCCTCTGAGTATGCTTTTGGGCATTCTGGATTCACTGGGACTGTGGTGTGGGCTGATCCAGAAAATGGTCTGATCTACATCTTTTTATCCAACAGAATTTATCCAGATCCACAAAATTACAAACTCATCAAGAACAATACACGTACTAAGATTCATGATCTCATGTATGAAGCGATTTTATCTCAGGATAAGGTTGTGAATCATGAGATGTAAGCGCAAATTTGATTTTTGTAGAGTATTCAATTGGCTGCATCTTCGCGATTCGGGCACAAAACCAATATATGAAAATAGGAATAGTTTGTTATCCCACGTACGGTGGATCTGGAGTGGTAGCAACGGAGTTAGGAAAGGCATTAGCTCAAGAAGGCCATGAAATTCATTTCATTACCTATTCTCAGCCTAGTAGGTTGAATTTTTTTAGTCAAAATTTGTTTTATCACGAGGTAGATATCAAGCCGTACCCGTTGTTTCAATACCCTCCTTATGAGATTGCTTTGGCAAGCAAAATGGTGGATGTAGCGAAGCACGAAAAGCTGGATATTTTTCATGTGCACTATGCGGTGCCACATGCATCTGCCGCTTATATGGCTCGTGAGATATTGAAGTCCGAAGGAGTCAATATTCCGTTTATTACGACACTGCATGGGACGGATATAACGATCGTAGGTAAGGACGCCTCCTTGGCACCTGTCGTGACTTTCTCTATCAATCAGTCCAATGGCATCACTTCTGTGTCTGACGATTTGAGGAGGGATACTTTGGAGCACTTCAATATCCAAAAGGATATCAAGGTTATTCCAAACTTCATTGATTTGAGTCGATTCAAAAAGCAAAAAAAGGATCACTTCAAAAAGGCAATTTGTCAAAACAATGAAAAACTCATTGTACACACATCCAATTTTAGAAAAGTCAAACGAGTGGAGGATGTGGTCAAGGTGTTCTGCAAGATCAGAGAAAAAATCCCTGCAAAATTACTCTTGGTAGGAGATGGGCCAGAGCGCTCACATATCGAAGCATTGTCCCGGCAGACGATTTGTCAAGGTGATGATGTGCGTTTTTTGGGAAAACTCGAAGCAGTAGAAGAGGTGTTGAGTGTGAGTGACTTGTTTCTGATGACTTCCGAAAAGGAGAGTTTTGGTTTAGCAGCTCTTGAAGCGATGGCTTGTGAAGTCCCCTTGATCAGTACAGATGCAGGAGGGTTGCCTGAACTCAACAAAGACGGTGATTCGGGGTATATCTGCAAAGTGGGGGATGTGGATGCGATGGCGGAGGCAGGGCTCAAGGTTTTGGCTGATGAGAATTTGCCAGGTTTCAAGTCCCGGGCATTGGCGCGTGCCAAGCAGTTTGATTTGAAAAACATCCTGCCGATGTATGAGGATTTTTACGAAGAAACAATCAAGACCTTTCAAACAGATTTAAATTCATAACTTGTCGTAGCATTTTTAGTAGAACAATTTGGAATAAAATAACAATAGCTGATATATTTGATCTTGTATGGAAAAGCATCAACCTAAGACTACCGGTACTACACGGATGTTTAAAAATCCCATCCTGGAGAAATTGACTCGCACACATATTTCTCTTCCTTTGGTCGTGTTTTCAACGATATCTTCTTATTTGATCTATCGAGCTCTGGCCGTTGTAGGTCTGACTCCACTGACAGTTGCGTTTGCATTTTTAGGAGGATTGCTATTTTTTACTCTTATAGAGTATATGATGCATCGTTTTGTTTTTCATATGAAGGAGGATACGCCTGTCAAAGAGAAGATTGTCTACACAATGCATGGAGTACATCATGATTACCCTAGAGACAAAGACCGCTTGGCGATGCCTGTTCCTGTGAGTGTGGCGATGTCCTTCGTGTTTTTCTTGATCTATCGGTTTGTTATGGGGGACATAGCATATGCCTTTTTGCCTGGTTTTCTGATGGGGTATGCCTCGTACCTTTGGGTCCACTACATGGTGCATGCTTTTCAACCACCCAAAAATGCACTTAAAATCTGGTGGGTACATCATGGGATTCATCACTACAAGCAGCCAGACAGAGCTTTTGGTGTGAGTTCGCCGATTTGGGATTTAATATTTGGGACGATGCCCAAAAGGTAAGTGTGAAACTGCAGTATGATTATTGGTTGGCGGAGTTCTTGAGATCATCTATATGATCCGTTTTCTTCTTGGATTTGCCCGCCTTGGGTTCGAGGATGATCCGGAAAGTAGAATTTCGGATCAACATATATATGTCGTTTACCAATGTGAATAATATAGGACGTCTTCTTCCCATTTTGAGAGCTAAATGTGCTAAGATTATTTAGTCAAATTAGTCATTAAGTTGACAAAACCCTAAACATTAATATTAGTTTTATTGTTAGGAAGCCAAAAGCACACTGCTCATGCAAGGATATCGATTTACAGATTTTGTTCCCGAAGACACCGTACGTGAAGGTACCTATGATAGTCTGTGGAACATATACAAGGAGTTATTGTTGATCACGGCTGGTGACCCCAATGAGGCATTGAGTTGGTTGACTAACTTGGATAAACAATATCATATCTCTACAAAAAACTATGGAATCGGTGATTTCATCGATGATCTCAAAAAGAAAGGCTACCTCAGTGAAAATCCTGAGAATGGGAAACTCAAGATTACGGCCAAGACGGAAAGTGACTTTCGCAAGAGTGCCTTGGAAGAGATCTTTGGGAAGTTGCGAAAGTCAGGGAGCGGCAATCACAAAACTTTTGTCAATGGGCAAGGAGATGAAAAAGGAGTGGATTTGAGAGATTTCCAATTTGGAGATTCCCCTGACAATATCTCGATGACCAACAGCATTCGCAATGCTCAAATCAATCACGGTACGGGAGAGTTTATGTTGACAGAAGGGGATCTAGAGGTCGTGGATAACGAATACAGGACTCAAACCTCTACTGTTCTGATGATAGATATCAGCCATTCGATGATACTCTATGGAGAGGACCGGATCACCCCAGCCAAAAAAGTCGCCATGGCCTTGTCGGAGCTGATTTTGAAAAAGTACAAGAAGGATACCTTGGATGTGATTGTATTTGGGAATGATGCATGGCAGATAGAGATCAAGGATTTGCCTTACTTAAGTGTAGGCCCCTATCATACGAACACTGTGGCGGGATTGGAATTGGCCATGGATATTTTGCGTAAGCGAAAAAACCACAACAAGCAGATATTTATGATCACAGATGGTAAGCCTACTTGTATGAAGGTAGGGGTCAAGTATTACAAGAATAGTTTTGGGCTGGACCCCAAAATCATCAAGCAGACGCTCAATTTAGCAGCAAGTTGTCGCAAATTGAATATTCCCATCACGACCTTTATGATTGCTTCGGATCCTTATTTGAAGCAGTTTGTCAAGGAATTTACAGCTGCCAATAATGGCAATGCCTATTACAGTGATTTGAAGGGGTTGGGTAACATAGTATTCGAGGATTTCAAAAAGAACAGAAGAAAAAACTATAGATGGTAAGCAAATATAAAGCACTAAGCACCGACGCTAAATTGGCGATCAAGACCCTCGGAGAGCTCAAAAAGAGCGGGTATCAATCTGAGTCTATCAAGGATGAACTGAGGACCAACTTGATTGCTGCGATTCGAGAGGAAAAGAATGTTTTTGAAGGGATATTGGGTTATGAGGATACGGTGATCCCTGATGTAGAGCGTGCAATACTTTCGCGTCACAATATCAATTTTCTTGGATTGAGGGGGCAGGCCAAGACTCGTATGGCACGTCAGATGGTCAATCTATTGGATGAATATGTGCCAGTCGTCGCGGGTAGTGAGCTCAATGACGATCCTTTGCGGCCTCTGTCGAGATATGCGGTAGATTTGATTGCTGAGCATGGAGACAATACTCCGGTAGAGTGGTTGTATAGAGAGGAGCGTTTTACCGAGAAACTGGCGACACCAGATGTGTCGATAGCAGACTTGATCGGAGATGTGGACCCGATCAAAGCAGCAGCTCTCAAACTGCCCTATTCGGATGATCGAGTGATCCACTATGGGCTAGTGCCTCGATCCCATCGCGGGATTTTCGTGATCAATGAGATACCAGATTTACAACCCCGAATCCAAGTTGCTCTTTTTAATATTCTGCAAGAGGGGGATATACAGATTCGTGGGTTCAAACTAAGGTTGCCCTTAGATATACAGTTCGTGTTTACTGCCAACCCTGAAGACTACACCAACAGAGGGAGCATTGTGACTCCACTCAAGGATCGTATCGGTAGTCAAATCATCACCCACTATCCCAAATCCATACATACAGGATTGCAGATCACACAGCAAGAGGCCAAGCATGTGGGCAATGAATACATACACGTCAATGAAATTGCCAAGCTTCTCATCGAGCAGATAGCTGCTGAGGCTCGTGCCAGTGAATATGTGGATGTCAATAGCGGGGTGTCTGCGCGATTGACCATCTCTTCGTATGAAAATTTGGTGTCGAGTATTGAGCGTCGCTTGCTACACAATCAAGAAAAGGAAGGTGTGGTACGGGTCACGGATTTTGTCGGTGTGATTCCGTCGATCACAGGGAAAGTCGAACTTGTCTACGAAGGAGAGCAGGAAGGGCCTGGTATTGTTGCACATAATTTGATTGGCAAAGCGATACGAACCTTGTTTACGGATTATTTTGAGGATCCAGACGAACTGCGAAAGAGCAAAGACAAACAGGATCACTACAAAAAGATCTCTGAGTGGTTTGGCAATGAAAATGTGATTGACTTGCTCAATGACTACCCAGACAAGGAGTATAGAAAGGAATTGGACAAAGTGCCAGGTTTGGCTGATTTGGTCGAAAAACAAATCAAAGGGCGTAAAGATGATTCGCTGCGTTATTTTTTGATGGAGTTTGCCCTATTCGCCTTGGTGGAATATAGCTACCTCAGTAAGCATACATTGGAAAATGGTCTTCGTATCGATGATTTGATAGGGAGTATGTTTTCTGGGTTTGAAGAAAACGATGAGGACTATTAAGATTCACTGGCAAGGCATTCTTTTTATTGATTAAATCACTTAACTTTGCGCTCCATTCAAGTGAATGGCTCCTGATACACGTCAGGGTATGTAACATAAATGATGTAGCGACCGCCCGGTGCTGCATTGTAAAACAGGGCGTAATATAATGGCACAAGAAGAAAAAGAAGTTGCTAAAGAAGAAGTAACACCTGTAGTACAGGAAACTGCTGCTGAAGCAACAGAAAAGCCTAAAGCTGCTAAGAAAGAAGTGGAAGAGGATTTTGATTGGGATTCATTCCAGCCAAAAGGATTCGGAGACGGATATTCTAGCAAAGACAGAGAAGATTTAGAAGCACTATACGGTGGCTCGCTCAACACGATCGAAGAAAAAGAAGTGGTGAAGGGTACAGTTGTGAGCGTGACTCCTAGAGATGTAATCATCAACATCGGGTTCAAATCTGATGGATTGGTATCGGCTTCAGAATTCAGAGAATTTCCTGATTTGAAAGCGGGTGACGAAGTAGAGGTTTTCATCGAAGAACAAGAAGACAACAACGGTCAGCTTGTACTATCTAGAAAGAAAGCGAAGATCGTAAGTGCTTGGGAAAATATACAAAAATCTTTCGACCAAGACCTTGTAATCGATGGTATGGTCAAGAGAAGAACCAAGGGTGGTTTGATCGTCGATATCTTCGGTGTAGAGGCCTTCCTTCCAGGTTCTCAAATTGACGTGAAGCCAATTAGAGATTTTGATGTCTTCGTTGACAAGAAAATGGAAGTGAAAGTTGTGAAGATCAACTACACCAACGATAACGTAGTAGTCTCTCACAAAATCTTGATTGAGAAAGATCTTGAAAAGCAAAAAGCTCAAATCCTAGAGAACCTAGAGAAAGGTCAAGTACTAGAAGGGGTAATCAAGAACATGACCAACTTCGGTGTATTCATCGACTTGGGTGGTGTAGATGGTCTACTTCATATTACTGATATCTCATGGGGTAGAGTCAATCACCCAGAAGAGGTGTTGGATCTAGATGCGAAGGTGAATGTTGTTGTACTTGATTTTGATGATGACAAGAAGCGTATTTCTTTGGGTATGAAGCAGTTGTCAGAGCATCCATGGGATTCTCTAGATTCTACTGTGGAGATCGGTACCAAAGTGAAAGGTAAGATTGTGAATGTTGCTGATTATGGTGCGTTCTTGGAGATCCAGCCTGGTGTCGAAGGACTCGTTCACGTGTCTGAAATGTCTTGGTCACAGCATTTGAGAAACCCACAGGATTTCATCAAAATCGGTGACGAGCTAGAGGCTGTTGTGTTGACTATCGATAGAGATGATCGAAAAATGTCTCTAGGTATCAAGCAATTGACTGAAGATCCTTGGACTAAGCAAGATGTGTTGACGAAGTATGCGGTAGGTACTGATCACAAAGGAGTGGTGAGAAACTTGACTAACTTCGGATTGTTCATCGAGTTGGAAGAAGGTATTGATGGTTTGGTTCACGTGTCTGATTTGTCTTGGACGAAAAAGATCAAGCACCCATCTGAATTTGTCAATGTAAACGAAGAGCTAGAAGTCAGAGTGCTTGAGCTTGATGTTGACAACAGAAGATTGGCTTTGGGACACAAGCAATTGGAAGAAAACCCTTGGGATACGTTCGAAACTGTATTTGCGAAAGGAACAACTCACAAGTGTACGGTCAATACGATCATAGACAAAGGAGCTATCCTAGAGCTACCTTACGGGTTGGAAGGATTCTCATCGACAAGAAACTTGAAGAAAGAGGATGGGTCTACTCCAGTAGTAGGTGATAGCCTTGATTTCGTAGTGATTGACTTCTCTAAAGACGAAAGAAGAATTGCACTGTCTCATGTAGGCACGTACAGTGACCACATCGTAGAGAAAGCACCTGCTAAGCCTGCTAAAAAAGGTGGAAAAGGTGGAGGAGGACAAGCGATCAATAAGTTGAACGCGGAGTCTGAGAAGTCTACTTTGGGTGATCTAGCTGCCTTGACTGCTCTCAAAGAGCAAATGGAAGGTGGAGAGAAAGCAGCAGCTAAAAAAGCCGCTCCTAAGAAAGAAGAAGAAGCTGATTCTAAAGAAGAATCAGCAGAATAATAAATCATAAAAAGGGTACGTGAATCACGTACCCTTTTTATTCCTATCTCGTTAGAGAATTTAAGTTGTAATAGATGGTTATTTGTTTGCGCAGCACTTAAATAATTCTATTTTTGCAACACCAAAAAATGGTCCTGTGGCCGAGTGGCTAGGCAGAGCTCTGCAAAAGCTCGTACAGCGGTTCGAATCCGCTCGGGACCTCATCTAAACCTCCATTGGAATTCCAATGGAGGTTTTTTGTTTTATACTCCTAGCTAGGATTTCGGGACCCCTCGGTATTTTTTTGAGAAGACATGATGGATTCTTGGTTATTCAACGATTCATTGTTCGACATTCGTTAACGTTTTTGAAATGTGGCAATCGCAGATGTCTTCCAAAGTATAGTGCCTGAATGATCCTAATAGGGAGTGTCAAATATTGATTCATTGCCCTCGAACTTAATGGAGTGATCCTGGATTGTAGTGAGGTCTGGATAAGAAATTTTTACCATCTTTCGAGATGCTATGGTTTGTTATATCATACCAAGACTCCTTCCATGAGGCATTGAGCGACTAGTTGAGTGGTGTTTTTACAGTTTGCTTTTTGTAGGATGTTGGCACGATGTGTGCGAATCGTGTGAGAGGATAGTCCGAGCGATTGGGAGATCTCTACGGAGGATTTGCCTAGAGCTAAGAGACGAATGATATCGAGTTCTCTAGGGCTGAATGAGGACGTCAATTGCTCTGGGGTCGGGTAGCGATGCGTGGGGTCAAACTTGCCCAAAGAAGGGTCGCAACGAAAATGGTTTGGCCCACCCTGAAGATGAATGAAGCTTACCTGCTCCACTGGAGAGAGTCTCAGGTGTGTGATGTCTGTATGGATACAAAGCACGTGTTCAGGAATACCTAGGTTAGTCGTGCTCAACGTGACGGCCTGTAGTAGCATTTGGTGCATCGAGCCCTTGTTGTCTAAGGACCGGTAGGTATATAGGGCTTTGTAATGGAGTATGTCGGAGGGCTGCACCTGTTCGAAAAAACTCAGGACAAAAGTCTCTTTTTGATGAATGCTCTTGGCTTCCTCATCTGGGAGTAGTTGAAGTATGTCAAAGATGGTGGTCTGGTTGGGAGACAGACCGAGGACCTCTTTTATTCCAGGATGGAGGTATTCGAAACTCAAGTCGTGGAAGTTGATGATGTAGTAGTAGAGTTTTCCTGGGGAAAACAAGGCGGCCATGTATTTGAATTTCTCTACCTCATCAAAACCAGTGTAGCCTTTGATTTTGTTGGTAAATGTATCTTTCCATAGCTGTAAAATTCCTTCCGCCCCCTCTTTCATCATCTGTCGTCTTTGTGTTTAAATATATGCAAGGGGAAGCAGAATGGCACTATGTCTTGGTTGTCTAGTTGTACAGTTGCTCTTGCTTAGGGTTGGGGTCAGTATGCTCTGTAGAGTTTTTTTGTCCTAAGTGTACATTTTTTACCCATAATGGGTTGATTTCTGTCCATTTCTTGTCGCGGGATTGGTTTTCTTGCTGTGAAGCAATGAGAAGAATTATGAAAGAGGAACGAATCATTTCAAAGGGAAACCTATGTGGTTTTTCTATTTTGTCCATCCCTTGGAGTCACTCCATTTATTTCATGTCTGGGTGACGCTCCCTTCCCTGCCAAACTAGGCTATGCAAAAATTCACATTTCAATAGCAATATCATCTCCTTGAGAGGGTTGTGAGTGATCTGAAAATCTTCAGATGTACTGAGGCGACTATTCCAGCAGGGTGAAAAGATTGCAGATCATGTGTTAATTAATGAATAGCTGAATGAAAAATGAATCCTCACTTTTGAGAAACCGCTGCGAACTGCATGAAGACTATTACAAGGGGGCGTAGCGGAGATTTAAAACTTATTTTCTAAATCAAAACAAAGAAGTATGATTAAAGAATTACTATTTGGATCATTCCTGAGACGCTTGGGAAGAGTTCAATTGGGACTAATGATGATAATGATGAGTTATGCGTCGTTTGCCCAAACACAGATCAGTGGTACAGTAGTCAGTGATCTAGGGGAAGGACTCCCTGGAGCTACTATACTTGCTCAAGGTACATCTGCAGGTACAGTGACCGATTTTGACGGAAATTTTTCATTGGTGGTACCAGAAGGAGCGACCAATTTGGTTGTCAGTTTCATTGGGTACTCTACACAAACTGTAGGGATTAACGGTAGATCTTCGATTGACGTGACGTTGCAGCCAGATGCAGAGACCTTGACAGAGGTGGTCATCGTAGGGTACGGTACACAAAAGAAGACCGACGTGACTGGAGCAATCACTGGTGTGGATTCAGAAGAGATCACTGGTAGAGGGGTCACGAATCCGATTCAGGCGCTACAAGGAGCTGTACCTGGTATACAGGTTACCAACTCTACAGGTAGAGTTGGTGATAGTTTCAACGTAGTAGTAAGGGGACAAGGGTCGTTCAGTGACGATGCTACTCCGCTATATGTAGTGGATGGTGTGATTGTAGACAACATTGATTTCTTGAACCCACAGGACATCGCTAAACTCGACGTATTGAAGGATGCATCATCTGCAGCTATCTACGGTTCTAGAGCAGCCAATGGTGTCGTAATGATCAAGACCAAAGGTGGATCTAGTATTCCACGTGGGACCACAGTGAGCTTTGATGCTTTTTATGGATTCAAAAATCCAGCTCGTCTCCCAGAGATGATGAGTTATAGCGATTGGAATGACTATCACTTGTCTGCATACATGGCTACTACGAGTGGTTATGATGATTTGACTCCTGAGGAGTACTATGACAAAGTGTACCCAACGAGCTCTAACTCTGTACTGAGAGAGCGTGTACAGAATTTGGACGGATATGATTGGTATGATGCGGTATTGCAACCCGGTATGCAGTCTAACAACTACGTGTCTATTGCCCATAGAAACGGTGGTTCTTCATATACTATAGGTGCAGGTTACCAAAAAGAAACGGGTAACATCGAGAAAGAAGGATTAGAGAAGTTTACATTGAGGTCTAACATCGATCAAGAGATCAATGACAAATTCAAAGTAGGTGCGGCTTTTACAGTAGCTAAATCAGAAACACAAAGAGGTAGCCGCTATGCGATGCAAGAGGCTTTCCGTTTGAATCCATTCTTGCACCCTTATGCAGTAGATGCAGCGCTCAACGAGACAGATGAGTTGTTTCCAAACCCAGGTAAATTGACGGATGTGGATGGCAACTACTTGATCAACAAAACGAGTACATACAACCCGCTGTTGGAGATCGCTAACTCTAGTGATTTGCAGAGTCAGTGGAACACGATTGGTAACATGTACTTACAGTACAAGCCTGTCGAGTGGTTGATGTTGAAATCAACATTCTCTGGTGGATTGAAGTCGTATAGAAGAGGGAAGTACTCTGGTGTATTGACTAATGATGGTGCAGGAAACAACAATTTGGCATCTTCTGAAGTAGAGAATTATCAAAACTTCAACTACACATGGGACAACCAGGTCAACTTCAACAAGCAGATCAACAAGCACAGCATCAACTTGATGGGACTCCAAAGTATTTTTGTGACTCAGACGGAAGAGTCGTTCATGTCATCAAACAATCAGCCGTTTGAGACTGAATTTTACAACGTAGGTTCTGGTTTGCAGTCAAGCTACAACTTGGGTAATGAGTTCAGAAAAAGCCAGTTGTCTTCTTACGCGTTGCGTTTGAATTATGCATTTGATGAAAAGTATTTGGTGACTTTGACCAACAGATGGGATGGATCTTCTCTTTTGGCAGAAGGTAAGCAATGGCAATCATTTCCTTCTGTAGCAGTAGCTTGGAGATTGAGCAACGAAGCTTTCTTGAGCGGCGTGTCTGCAGTCAACGATTTGAAATTGAGAGTAGGGTACGGTACTACGGGTAACAACAACATCAACCCATATGCCACAGTGAATACCTTGACTCAGCAGACATACTATGACTACAATGGCGGATCAGCCAATGGATGGGTGGCCAACTCAATCGCCAACAAGGCATTGACTTGGGAGAGAATGAAAGAACTCAACATCGGTTTGGACTTTGCCTTTGCAAACAGAAGACTGAGAGGTTCTATTGACGTCTATGATAGATTGCATGACGATCTTTTGATTGTACAAACCTTGCCACTTGAGACAGGATATGAGTCTATCGTAGCGAATGCAGGTTCTATGCGCAACAAAGGTATAGAGTTGATGTTGACGACAACTAACGTACAGACTGACCTGATCACATGGGAAACTACATTTACTTTCTCTAAAAACGTGAACACAGTAGAGTCTATCTATGGACAAGACGAGCAGGATGATGTTGGAAACAACTTGTTTATCGGAGAGTCTATCAATGCCTACTACAACTACGAGTTTGACGGTGTATGGCAAGCGGATGAGGCTGAACTCGCCGAATTGTACAATCAAGCCGAAGGTCAGGCTCGTGTAAAGGATCTCAACAATGATGGTGTGATCGATCCAGATGATGACAGAAAGATCCTTGGATCATCTAACCCCGATTGGACAGGTGGTTTGATTTCTAGATTGACTGTAGGTGGGTTTGATTTCAACTTTACATTATCGACTGTACAAGGCGTATTGGCTTATAGCAGGTTCCACGAGAACTTCGAAAATGTAGGAGATAGAGGTCGTCAGAAATTGGATATTGATTTTTATGTCCCTGAAAACAATGTGGGATTGACCCCAAGACCTTCTACCAGCTACCCACAAGCGCGAAACGAAGGTACCTACTGGAACCAATCAGGTGCAGGTGTAGGCTACTACAAAGATGCTTCGTTTGTCAAGGTGAACAACATTTCGTTGGGATACTCTTTGCCAAGCAGTGCACTCGAAAGATTGAAACTTCAGCAATTGAGAATTTATGTCAATGTGTTGAATCCATTCACTTTCACGGACTACACTGGGTTTGATCCTGAGTGGGCTACAGCTTCATTTAGCACAGGTGGTGTGAGCAACGTCATCACGCAGTTGGGTCTTAATTTGAAATTTTAAAATAAGGAAAGATGAAAAATATATTTTCAACACTAATAGTAGCACTGATCTTTCTAGCAGGTTGTGATAGTTTCCTTGAGGAGGAAAATAAATCAAATGTGACCGCTGAGGATTTTTATGTGACGGAAGAAGGATACTCTGCGTTGATCAACGCTGGTTATTCATCACTGAGAACTTTGTATGGGCAAGATCCATGGATGTTTGCTTCGGGTACTGATCTATATACTGATGGAAGAAACCAGTCTCCTGTAGGATTGGCTGGATATACACAGCTCAATGCTTCAGCCGAGGGCGTAGATTTCATTTATTTGAATGCATATGTAGCCATCCAAAGAGCCAATACGGCGCTTCACTATGCTACATTGACGGAGCCTACGGATGATTTGGACAAGCATGTCGCGGAGATGAAGTTCATCAGAGCCAACGCTTACTTCTTGTTGGTGCAGTCTTATGGCGGTGTAGCTTTGATTACAGAACTCGTAGACGAAGCAATCACTGAGTTTGATAGAGCTGAAGCAGCAGATGTATACGCGTTGATTATTCAGGATTTGGAAGAGGCTTTGCCGAATTTGCCAGATGGCACTTTTGACGGTCACGTGACTAAGAGAGCGGCTCAAGATATCTTGGCTAAGGTACACTTGACGAGAGCTTATGAGAGTTTCGCTGCAAGCGATGACTTCTCCAAAGCAGCTTCTTATGCGGATGCAGCGATCGGGGGGCAGTCATTGACGCAATCTTTCGAAGAGCTATGGACTCCAGGCAATGAAATGAACGAGGAGGTGATCTTCTCTGTGCAGTTTGATGCAGCGAGTATCAGTACTGCACCGACTGAGTTGGGCAACCAGCAACAAAATTACTTTGGTTCGTATACAGGAGGTACTGAGGTAGCAGGTGATGCACCATACAAGTCATACAACTTGTGTCCAACTCGATTTGCTTTGGATTTATTCGAGCAAGGAGATGAGCGTTGGGATGCTACCTTCATGACAGAAGTATACGCGAGATACTATGATTACTTTGACGTAGCGGATCATTCGTCTTTGGAAGTGGTACATTTCTATGCGCCATCATGGTACTCTTCTGCGGACAGTCTTGCCTATGTGAGTGCATTATCTGCTGACGAGTTGGTGAACTTTAGGTATCATAAATATGGTGATTACGATCCTGAAGGTGGAGATATCTCTGGAAACTACGCGACAATCATTGTCAAGAAGTTTGATGATCCTACTTCTAGATTTGCATCGAATGGAAACGATGCCTACACCAGTACTAGAGACGTAGTAGTATCTCGATTGGGAGAGACTTACTTGGTCGCAGCAGAGGCTTATTTGGGAGCAGGAAGTGATGCTACTGCATTGGATCGAATCAACGAAGTACGATCAAGAGCCAATGTGGCTGACTTGACAGCTATCGATATTGATGTCATCCTCGATGAGAGAGGTAGAGAGTTGATGGGAGAGTACAAGAGATGGTTTGATCTCAAAAGAACTGGCAAGTTGGTGGAAAGAGCTTCTGCTCACAACCCACAAGTATCTACACTAAACTTTGCAGGAAACAATGGAACACAAAAGATATTGAGACCTATTCCTCAGTCTGCATTGGATTTGAATCAAAATCCAGAATTCAATCAGAACCCTGCTTACGCGAAGTAATCCGTATCACTAAATAGAAGAATTATGTTTAAGAATATAAAATATATGTTTGCTATACTGTTGTCATTGACGGTATTGGCATGTAGCGAAGACGATAGTGGTAGCAATGAAACCATCACCATCAGCATCGATCAGGACCCTATAGATTATGCTCCAGTCAATTTGGACAGTGAGGATCAAGCGGGCTTCTCAGGTAACATTTCATCCAAATCAAGTTTGGTCAAAGTCACGATCAGTATCGTTACAGACAATGGCGACTTGGTGTTGGACGAAGCGACTAGCTTCGAGGGAGACGGTCGTTCGTACGATTTTGATGTGACTCCTGATTATGCATTGGGTATGTCATCACTCAAAGCGGTGGCTGAAAACTCAGCAGGAGATATCGTAGAGGGTTCTCGAAAAATCAATGTGAAAGGTGGGCCAAACTTATCTTTGGAGCAGTCGGAGTTTGTCATTGATTTGTCCGTAGAACCTACTGGGGCGTTGACAGGCAACGTGACCTCAGCAGGAGATATCCTTACTCAGGTGGACTACACACTGATATCGGGTGATGTCAGAGGAGATACCAAAACCGTGACTTTGTCAGGTGAAGAAAAGTCTTCATATGACATCTCAGAAGTATTCACTTTCGAGATGGGGATGACAGCTCTAGAAGTGGCTGTATCTGACGAAAGAGGAAACGTAACGACGAACACACTGTCTGTGTCTGTAGTAGCCTCTCCAGTATTCTTGTACTATGAATACATCGGCAAGGAGTTGCACGGTACGGATAAGAGAAAAACAGAAGGAAATGGAATCGGTATAGCTCTGATTGATGGAGCTGTCTATGACATGGCGACTATCACTGCAGATCCTGACGGTATGGGCATTGATTTCATGATCACCAATGCAGACAATACTACGCCAAAAGTTAGATTCTACTCACCATCAAGTCAGAATGGAGATAAATTCAAACTAAGCGAGATTAATGGTGAATTGAACTTGAATACTACCACTTTCTCTGTGTTGGATAGAGGAGACGAAGCATTCTTTGATGCAGCTACCAAAGACGATATCTTGGCTATGACCTTGACAGACGAAGGAGCGAGTACAAGAGATACTGATATCAGAGGCTTAGCCGATGGTGATTCCAATGTCGATATCGTAGGAGGAAGAGTTGTTTACTTCGAAACTCAATGGGGAGCACAGTGCCTAGTGAGATTGAGGGAAGTGAAGGAAAATCCAGAAAGTAGCACAATGAAAGGTGACTACTATGTCATGGACTTCAAAGTGGTTTACCAAGACCTCAACTAAAATTTAGAATACATACAACCAGGGTGCTTGTCACCTTGGTTGTATTCTTTTCTCAATTTCATTTTTTGACAACATCAATGTTGAAATATTTTCTGATTTTTCTTCTCACGATATGGATGAGTGGATGTCATCAGCAGGAATCCTACACGCTTCATTTGGTGGGAGACTCGACGATGGCAGACAAAAAGGATCCAGAACTCAATCCAGAACACGGATGGGGACAAGTGCTGCCGAGCTATTTTGACTCAGCAGTGACAGTGGTCAACCATGCGGTGAATGGTCGTAGTACCAAGAGCTTCATCGAAGAAGGAAAGTGGGACCGTGTGAAAGCACAAATCAAATCCGGAGACTATGTCTTCATTCAATTCGGTCACAACGACCAAAAAAGCAAAGATGCCGAACGCTATACGAACCCGTATACCGGCTACCGCAACAACCTCAAGACCTATGTGACTGAAGCACACGCTTTGGGAGCAAAACCAGTATTATTTAGTTCGATCGTCAGACGAAAATTCAATGAAGAAGGTGTTCTCATCGATACACACGGTGTGTATCCTTATGTGATGAGACAGCTGGCCATCGAGCTAGACGTGCCATTCGTGGACATGCAGTGGTATTCCGAGCAACTCGTCGCGAGTATGGGAGACCCAAAATCAAAAAAACTATATCTCTGGCTAGAGCCGGGGGAGTCTTCTTACAAGCCAGAGGGCAAACAGGACGATACACATTTCTCCAAATATGGGGCACAACAGATGGCTCAACTGGCCATCAAAGAAATGAAAAATCAGGGCTTTCCCTTTGTGAAATATTTGAAGGCTGAGAACCTAAAAACAAATAATTGATGCTAGACCAAAAGTCTATATTGTCTATTTCATTCAAGCACATTCAAATTTGCCTTGCGGTAGTTTGTACCTTCTTTTCAATAGGATTGCAAGCGCAGACTTTGGCATTCCCGAGTGCGGAGGGCTATGGTCAGTACACGACAGGGGGCAGAGGTGGACAAGTGCTCATTGTGAGCAGTTTGGCAGACAGTGGAGCAGGTACTTTGCGTGAAGCCATCGAGACCAAAGGGCCAAGAACGATTGTATTTGCAGTCAGTGGCAACATCGTCTTAGAGTCAGAATTGAAAATCAACAGTGGCAATGTCACCATCGCTGGGCAGACCGCTCCAGGAGAAGGTATCTGCTTGCAAAACTATGCTCTCAAGGTGAGCGCATCGAATGTCATCATACGCTACATCCGCGTGCGTATGGGGGATTTGGCTGCTGAGCAGGATGACGCCATCAGTATCACCCGAAAGAAGGACATCATACTCGATCACTGTACATTCAGCTGGGGAACAGATGAGACGGCTACCTTCTATGACAATGAGAACTTTACGTTGCAGTGGTGTATCATCAGCGAGAGTCTCAACAACTCGGTGCATAAAAAAGGTGAGCATGGCTATGGCGGAATCTGGGGAGGGAAAAAAGCTTCCTTTCATCACAACCTATTGGCACATCACAAGAGCCGAAATCCAAGATTCTGTGGGGCGCGCTATCACAAGGTACCCGAAGAAGAAATAGTGGACTTTCGCAACAACGTTATCTACAACTGGAAGGCCAACAGTGCTTATGGTGGCGAAGAGGGGAACCACAACATGATCGGCAACTACTACAAACCTGGTCCAGCTACGCAAGGCAAAAAAGCAAGGATTATCGTAGAGCCTTTCGCTCCTTACGGAACATTTTACTTGTCAGGCAACAGGATCTTGGGGCAAGATGATATTACCGCTGACAACAGTTTGGGTGTCAAGGGGGATTTTCCTGTCGAGGGCCTACTCACTGAACCTATCGATGTAGCGGGAGTCACTACGCAGTCTGCGGACGAAGCGTTGGCACTTGTGCTGGCACAGGCAGGGGCGAGCCATAGACGAGATGTCTTGGATCAACGCATCGTGACGGAGGTCTCCGAGGGTACTGCTAGGTATGGACAGGAGTCCAACGGGATCATCGATACACAGAGCGATGTAGGCAACTGGCCCGTATTGGTCGGAGGCAAAGCACCAAAAGACAAAGATCAAGACGGTATGAGTGATCGATGGGAAAAGGAGAATGGGCTAGATCCTAAAGATCCAAAGGATCATCAAGCGTACGACTTGGGTAGTGACTATACCAACATCGAGTATTATTTCGAATTTCTATTGGCTAAAAAGACGAACAAATGAGGGTAACCAAAACATACATCTATATTCTATCCGTATTACTGGCGGCTTGTACGACGACTGGTAAAGAGAAGCAAGAAACCGTGACCGAAAGCAATGAGGCTCCCATGTCTGTACGCATGGCGGACTCGGAGATGCAGCGCAATCCTGACCCTCGGTTGTTGGATTTTCGGGAGAAACCCAAATGGGAGTATACCAACGGTTTGGTATGCTCTGCGATGGTACAAGTCTACGAGTCAACAGGCAAGGAGAAATATCTAGACTATGCCAAGTACTTTTTGGACTCGATGATCAACGAAGACGGGAGTATCAAGACCTACAAAAAAAGAGATTTCAATATCGACCGAATCAATCCAGGTAAAGTATTGATGGAGGTGTACAAACTCGATCAAAAACCAAAGTACCTCAAAGCGATCGATACGCTAAGAGATCAAATGAACGGTCACCCGCGTACCTCGGAAGGTGGGTTTTGGCACAAGAAAAGATACCCCTATCAGATGTGGTTGGATGGATTGTACATGGGCTCCCCTTTTTTGGCTCAGTACGGTGCGGAGTTTGACGAACCTGCTTTGTTTGACGAAGTGATCCATCAGATCACATTGGTAGACAAGTACACCTATGACCAAGACAAAAAACTCTACTACCATGGATGGGATGAGAGCAGAGAACAAAAATGGTCCAATCCTGAGACGGGCGTTTCTCCACACTTTTGGGGACGAGCGATGGGTTGGTATGCGATGGCTTTGGTAGATGTACTGGATTACATCCCGGCCAATCATCCGAGACGATACGAGGTGATAGACATTCTCAA
The DNA here is from genome assembly GCF_002742335.1 of Reichenbachiella sp. 5M10. Lineage (NCBI taxonomy): Bacteria > Pseudomonadati > Bacteroidota > Cytophagia > Cytophagales > Reichenbachiellaceae > Reichenbachiella > Reichenbachiella sp. 5M10. The sequence goes on from NZ_MDGR01000007.1 coordinate 1,037,333, forward strand.
TAAACTCGTAGAGGGTTTGGTCACCTACCAAGATGCGTCAGGGCTGTGGTGGCAGGTGTTGGATCAGGGCGATCGTGAAGGCAACTACCTCGAAACATCATGCACGAGCATGTTTGCCTACGCACTACTAAAGGCTGTCAAATATGAATACATCGATCAAGCGTATTTGGCGAATGCCAAAAAGGCCTACGAAGGGATGCTCAATGGCTATGTGGTAGAAAATGCTGATGGGACAGTCAGTCTGACCAAAGTATGTGGTGTAGCAGGATTAGGTGGAGATCCTTATAGAGATGCCTCTTTCGAGTACTATGTGGGCGAAGAGATTCGAGACAACGACCCGAAAGGCATAGGGCCATTCATCATGGCAGCCTTGTTATACGAAAACCTCAATACAGAACTGTAACATGCGATTGCCTCTTGTCATAGCGTTGTTTTGGATTGGTAGCACCTTGGGAGCGAGTGCGCAGGCGGATCAGTATGATTTCGTCGTGGCGCTGGATGGCTCGGGGGATTATACGACCGTACAAGCTGCACTGGATGCCGTGCCGGATATCCGAAAAGCAGAGACACGTATTTTGATTAAAAAAGGGGTGTACAAAGAGAAGTTGGTCTTGGCAGGTTCTAAGACCAACGTCACACTCATCGGTGAGTCTGTGAAAGAGACGGTGTTGACCTATGACGATTTTGCGGACAAGCTCAACCGATTCGGAGAACGCATCGGTACGTCAGGGTCATCTAGTTTTTATGTTTATGGCGATGGTTTCAGAGCGGAGAATCTCACGTTTGAGAATTCGTCTGGACCCGTAGGGCAGGCAGTGGCAGTACGGGTCGATGGAGACCGAGTGGCATTTGTGGGCTGTAGGTTCTTGGGCTACCAAGATACGCTCTACCCACACGGAAAAAATTCGAGGCAGTACTACAAGAACTGCTACATCGAAGGGACAACAGATTACATATTCGGTTGGTCTACAGCAGTTTTCGAGCAATGTGAGATATACTCGAAGACGGGAGGGAGATACATTACAGCGGCGAGTACAGTAGAATCCTCTGCGTATGGTTTTGTCTTCCTCAACTGTAGATTATCAGGAGATGCACCCAAGGGATCGGTCTATTTGGGACGGCCTTGGAGAGATTATGCACAGACGGTATATATCGGATGTACGATGGACGAGCACATTGCACCAGAGGGATGGCACAATTGGGACAAACCCAATGCGGAATCAACCGCATACTATGCCGAGTACGAGTCTAGAGGGTCAGGAGCAGCGCCCGATGAGCGTGTCGCTTGGTCACATCAGCTGAGTCCGTCGGAGATGCAGAAGTATGATGTAGTGACAGTCCTCGGTGGGTGGAATCCCAACGAACAAACAACAGTAGAGCCTTAAGAAAGAGATTTAATACAGTGAATATGAAAATAGACATGAAAAGAATTGTAGGGGTAGTATTGATAGCCGCACTCGGTATGCAGGCATGCCAGCCCAATGCTACGGTAGCGGTAGAGACGGTCGACGAGACGGCGTTTTTGTATGACGGCCTAGAGTTTGATATGCCCAAAGTGGAAGAACCTTCCTTTCCAGATTATACAGTGAGTATAGAGGAGTATGGTGCGGTAGGAGATGGTCTGACCGAAAATTCGGAAGCCATCAATCGAGCCATACGAGAGGTGTCTCAAAAAGGAGGTGGGACGGTCGTCATTCCTAAAGGAATTTGGCTCACAGGTCCTATCTCTTTGCAGAGCAACATCAACTTGAATACGCACGACGGAGCATTGGTACTCTTTAGCGATGATTTTGATCTTTATCCGATCATAGAGACCAATTTCGAAGGGTTAGAGACGTTCAGATGTACATCCCCCATCAACGGTAAAAACTTGACCAATGTGGCGATCACAGGAGGAGGAGTGTTTGACGGATCAGGTGACTCATGGAGGCCCGTGAAGCGGAGCAAATTGACTGAAGCGCAGTGGAAGAAATTTATAAAGTCTGGCGGTGTGACTAGTGATGACAACCGTACTTGGTACCCTAGTGAAAAGTCTAAGAAAGGAGATACCGCAGGCAATTTCAATGTGCCAGACCTTAATTCCTTGGCCGAATTCGAAGAGGTGAAAGACTTTCTACGACCTGTGATGGTGAGCATTATTGGGAGCAATAAAGTGCTGTTTGATGGGCCTACTTTTCAGAACTCACCAGCATGGAATTTACACCCACTCATGTGTGAGAATGTGATCCTACGCAACCTGACGATTCGCAACCCATGGTATTCACAAAATGGTGATGGTCTGGATCTGGAGTCTTGCAAAAACGTCCTGATTTACAACAATAGCTTTGATGTTGGAGACGATGCGATCTGTTTCAAGTCAGGCAAGGACGAAGACGGGCTGAAAAGAAATATTCCTACTGAGAATGTCATTGTGAGGGACAACATTGTCTACCACGGTCATGGAGGATTCGTCGTAGGGAGTGAGATGTCTGGTGGAGTCAAAAATGTTCACGTGTCGCATTGTACATTCATAGGTACGGACTGTGGGTTGCGCTTCAAGAGTACGAGAGGTAGAGGTGGAGTAGTAGAGCAGATTTACATCTCTGAGATAGACATGATTGACATAGGAGCCGAGGCGATTCGTTTCAATTTGTTTTATGGAGGAGAATCTCCAGTGGCGTCTGATGGATCAGTGGGCAAAGACATGGCCAAGGCCGAAGAAGTAGCGGTGACGCGTACCACTCCGTCGTTTAGAGATATCTATATCAAGAATGTGACCTCTACAGGTTCTGGTGTAGCAGCGTTTTTTCAAGGTTTGCCTGAGATGAAACTCAAAAACATCCAGTTGGAAAATGTGATGTTGGAAGGAGAAAGAGGAATCACACTCATAGACGCGGATGATATCGTGTTTACCAATGTAGTGATCAAGCAACAAAAGGGATCGGCACTGACGACTTTCAACACTTCAGGCTTGCAGTTGACAGGCTTGGAAGTCGAAGAATCAGATAGCCCATCGATCAATATTTATGGAGGAGAGACCAAGAATTTTGTCTTGGCGAACTCTCAGATCGATAAGGCAGATGTAAATATTGGGGCGGAAGTGAACCTGAAGTCTATTGAGTTGAATTAATGCGTATTGATAATTAGGAAAAGTATACAATGAAGTGTGTGATGAGAAGTGTGTGGGGGATTTTAAGCGTGTGTGGAGTGCTGTTGTGCTCATGTGGAGAGGACGAAGGGAGCGCTGAAGCGACGATTTATGTCGAGTCGATCGAGTTGAGTGCGGACAATTTGATCAGTGATGTGACCCGGCAGGTTGAGGCGACTGTTTTGCCTGCTGAGTCAGAAAACCAGTCTTTGTCATGGTCTGTGTCCAATACGGAAATCGCTGATATTTCTGATTCGGGACTGCTGACGGCCAAGAAGAATGGTGCAGTGACAGTGAGCGCTATCGCGATGGATCAAGAAGTGGTGAAGGGGACATTGACACTCTTGATCTCTAGCCTAGAAGAGACGACAGACCCAGACCCAGAGCCTGGGCAGACAATCAACGTATCGAACCAGGCGGAGCTAGAAGCGGCAGTTTCGGCGGTAGCACCAGGGGATTGGATACTATTGGCAGGAGGCGTCTATGACATGTCATCGCGTATCAGAATCAAGAGTTCGGGTACGGAAGATAGCCCAATCCTCATGAAAGCCGATCCCGAAGCAACAGAACGTCCCCTACTGGATTTTTCTCAGATGAGCGAAGGCTCGTCCAACCAAGGGATGCTGGTGGAGGGTGACTATTGGCACTTCAAGGGCTTTGATATCAAAGGAGCAGGAGACAACGGGATGCAAGTCAAAGGCAGCTACAACATCATTGAATTTTGCGCTTTTTATGAAAATTCGGATACAGGTTTGCAACTCGATGGAGGGGCGGCGGACAACTTGATACTCAACTGTGACTCCTATTTCAATGCAGATTCTAGCTTGGAGAATGCCGATGGATTTGCTGCGAAGCTGACCGTCGGATCAGGCAACAAGTTTGTAGGGTGTCGTGCATGGCAAAATTTGGATGACGGATGGGACGGTTACCTCAGGGACAATGACAACATCAAGACCACTTACGAAAACTGCTGGGCTGTCAAGAATGGCTACCTCAAAGATGGAACCGAAGGAGCAGGGGACGGCAATGGGTTCAAAACAGGTGGGAGCGACGACAAAGACCTCAAGCACAACGCAAGCTATACCAATTGTATAGCCGCAGGCAATACGCACGACGGGTTTGATCACAACAGCAACAGAGGATCGGTAGAGATCTACCATGGAGGTGCGTATGACAATGGCACCAACTATAACTTCAGTTCCAACAATAGCCTTGGTGTCCTTATTGTGAAAAATAGTGTCGTAGTGGGGGCTACAGGGAGTCTCAATGCGAGCGTCAAGGATATAGAATTCAACAGTTGGAATGTAGCTAGTGCTACGACAGATGACTATGAGAGTTTGGACATAGACCTGCTGTTGGGAGATCGTCAAGCAGACGGTAGTTTGCCAGATGTGGCGTTTATGAAATTGAAAGTAGGCAGCACCCTCATCGACGCAGGGACTGATCTGGGTACAGTATATCAGGGCAGTGCTCCAGATATTGGACCATTCGAAAAGCAATAAATAATAGAAGTGTTATTCATTCATTTTAGTAATAAGTTAAGTCCCGCTATGTATATAGTGGGACTTTTGTTTTGGGCTGTACAAGGAGCATGGGGGCAGAGTTACCCGAGAGACACCTCCTACACAGTCCAAGGCACATACGCCAAATACAAAAAGAAATTTCCAGAGATTGAGGTTGCTCAGGCTATACCTAGTGCCGAATTGCGGCAGTACAAAGGAGTCGTATATGCCACACATACGGGTCGTGATTTGTGCCTCAACGTGTACGAAGGATCACGGCCTGCAGAACACCAGCCCATGATTGTGATGGTGCATGGAGGTGGATGGATCTCAGGAGCTCCAGATCATCTCGAACCACTCGCTCAGACCTTGGCAATGGCAGGGTACGTGACTGCTACGGTGGAGTACCGGTTGTCCCCAGAGGCGATTTACCCTGCGGGTGTGAGGGATGTCAAATATGCAGTTCGTTGGTTGAAAACTCGAGCGAGTGACTATGGAGTGGACACGAGTCGAATGGTGCTACTTGGTAGCTCAGCTGGAGGACAGATAGCTGCACTGGTTGGGTTGTCAGGCGGTTTTGCTCTTTATGATATGGAAGACTCGACGCTGCATGCTTCTTCTCGAGTGCAGGGAGTCATAGATATGGATGGTGTTTTGGCCTTTCATCATCCAGATTCTCAAGAAGGCCAGGTGGCAGGACTCTGGCTGGGTGGGGCGTATGAGTCGGTACCTGAGACATGGGAGGAAGCCTCACCGCTCTCACACGTGTCAGCAGATGATCCGCCGATTTTGTTTGTCAACAGTTCGTCTCGACGCTTTCGGGCGGGACGTGAGGATGTGATCGAGCGCTATGACGCATATGGTATCTACCATCAGTCCTATACTTTTGGGACTACCCCGCATACTTTTTGGTTGTTTGACCCTTGGTTTGCCCCCACTGTTGCGGAGATTTTATCCTTTATGGAGGCCTTGTTTCCAAGCGAATGACTCATCGGGAATTGATTCCTGCCTGTGGGATGTGATATGTTAAAAAATGAATATTCGAGTGAAGGGGTATTGTCTAGTTTAGGGTTGTGAAATTATGAATAGACTAATTGAGATGAATTTATGTTATCGATGAAAAATGTACGTGCATCAGCATGGAGTAAGGCCCTTGTGGTGGCTTGTTGTGCTGCGACAGTGGGGGGGTGTGTTTCCAAAGGAGCAGCAACCAAATCTGAATTGAAATTGCAAATTCTCAACCCTTCGAACGAAGTGAGACAGGAAGTCGTGACTGTAGATTTGCCTGCGTCCATTCCTAGCCAATTGGAATATCTCAAACAGGGTGTGTACCAGGCAGATGGTGCATGGGTAGAAGGGGTGGACAAGGATGCAGACGGCGTACTGGATCAAGTGATTGTAAAAACAGTACTCCAGCCCAATGAGACCAAAGAAATTGGTTTGAATCAGAGCAATGCGACACGTGTAGTGAGCGCAAAAAGGACACAGGCAGAAATCTCTGTCAAGACAGGAGGGACTTGGGAAGGTCGCAAGTATGTAGGAGGTGAGTTTGAGAACATCAGTCATCTCTCAGTGCCTGCTGAGCACACTGATCATTCGTATTACATCCGCTACGAAGGCCCTGGATGGGAAAACGAACAAATAGGCTATCGTTTTTACTTAGATTGGAGAAATGCCATGGATATTTTTGGTAAAAAAGTAGACACGTTGGTGTTGCAGGCAGTCGGTCAAGATGGTTTTGACTCGTATCACGAGCCGGCCCCTTGGGGTATGGATGTGCTCAAGGCAGGCAAGTCGCTTGGTGTAGGTTCTATCGGTCAATACATTGATAGTACTGTTGAGCATTTTCAATCGACGGATTCTGTGACATGTGAGATTGCTCTCAATGGAGACTTGTCGTCCATTATCCGGACCAACTACTTCGGGTGGAAAACCTCGACCAATGCCACTGACCTAGAGTCTACGTTGCGTATCGATGCGGGTGATCGTGCTGTGGAGCATTCGGTCCAATTGAGCAAGGAAGTGTCCGGGTTTTGTACGGGACTCGTCAAGCACCCCAAGGGAGAAAAACTCGAATCCATCGTGGGAGCCAATGGTTGGGCCTATATCGCTACCTATGGAGAGCAGAGTTTGGCAGGAGATGGTTTGGGGTTGGCTATCCTCTACCGTGTCAATGACGTGGAGTATGTCAAAGAAGGTGATTACGACCACTTGGTGGTTTTCAAACCCACGACAAAAAAGTTCAGTTATTATCTCTTAGGAGCTTGGGAACAAGAAAAGGCTGGGATCAAGACCAAAGAAGAATTCAGTGATTACTTGAAGGAAAAGGTGAATAGACTCAACCATCCTGTGTCTGCCAACTTAGTGTACTGATCAGTTGCTAGAGGGACTTCTTATCGGAAGAGTGAGAGCATCCATAGTATTGGTGTTATGGGTGCTTGCCGTGCCTGTTTGGGGACAGCCGACCCAGTGGGGAGTTGACTTCAGTGACGCCATCATTCGTCGCTATCAGCCCAATATCAACACAATGACTGGCAAAAACTGGGATCATGCCAATAGCATAATTTTGCATGGTATGGAGAAGATATATGTCCAGACGGGTGATGAGAGTTACCTCAAATACATCCAGTCTTTCGTGGATGATTATGTATCGACGGCAGGAGAGGTCAGTGGGTTGAAAGAGGAGTTGGATGGGATACATCCTGGAGTATTGTGCTTGTTTCTATATCAAGAGACAGGAGAAGAGCGGTACAGAGTGGCGGCCCAACGCATGCGGGACTATCTGATCGGTCTCATAGACGCTCCTTCTGTATTCAATAAGACCCCTGACGGAGGCTACTGGCACAAGAATAACGATCACTACGAGCAGGTCATGACCGTGGATGGAGCTTATATGGCTAACCCGTTTTTGGTCAAGTACGGCCGAATGTTTGGTGATTCGCGGAGTATAGATGTGGCGGTTTTCCAGACCCTACTGATCGCTTCTCATACTTTCGATATATCCACACATTTGCCGTATCATGGTTGGGATTATACCAAGCACCATTCTTGGTCCCATCCTATCACGGGGACTTCTACGGAGGTATGGAGCCGTAGTGTAGGTTGGTTCTCTATGGCACTCGTCGACATGCTGGAATACCTGCCTGATACGCATCCAGACTATGCACGGATGATGCACCTCTATCAGGAGTTGGTCCAAGGAATCGTCGCGACCCAGACCGATGAGGGGATGTGGTATCAGATGATGCTTAAACCAAATCTAGTGGGCAACTATCTAGAATCGAGCGGCACAGGGATGATGTTGTATGCCTTGCAGAAAGGGAAACAATCGGGCTGGTTGGCTAACGATTGTGATTGGACTATTGATCGTGCCTGGGAGGCTTTGCAGGGGTATATCCGAGTCTATTCGGATGGGATGCCGCTTATCACGTCTTTTAACCCTGGGATGGGGATCAAAGACAACGCAGAAGAATACGTGAAGGTCAGACCTGTGGATTGTCCAAGCGAGCGAGACCATCAGCACGCTCATGGCTATTGTGCGATTCTCATGGCAGCCTCGGTGATGGAATTTTAACCTTAGAAGGAGAATTTAGTTATGAAAAGGAAATTGGCATTGACTGTATGGGGCATGTTGATGGTGTTTTGTGTTCAAGCACAAGAGTACACCATGGAGGACTGTGTCAATGAACTGGATCTAGACCGAGCAGTGATCAAAGACAGTGGTTACCAGTATTGGTTTATAGGAAAAGACTTTTTGGATGGACGCACACTCAAGATGAGTGTCGTGATGCCTGGAAAATCCACTCATCCCCCTCACCATCACTTAGAGGATGAGATGTTTTACATCCTTGAGGGTAGAGCAGAGTTTTATCTGGATGGGAAGACCATTGTAGCAGGTCCCCATACTAGTCTGTACTGCCCATCTATGTCCAAACATGGACTGAAGAATGTGGGGAAGCAAGAACTCAAATACCTGGTGATCAAAAAGTACCAAAAGGAATAGCATGTCCTCGGAGCTATGAAGCCATCTAGGGTGAGAGTTTGGATTTGAATACTTCCTTTGAGGCTAGATCTTTTAGTCTAAAATTTAGAGTCTAGCCAATGGATTGGGTAGCGTAGAGCATTTGGTTTTCACCTGTACATATGACGCATACAGGTCATAGTTGTTTGTTATAGTGTATTTGTTACACTTGTTTTGTACTTTTGGGAATAGGATTGAGGGAGTTTTTCTCTATTCGAAGCAGCAGATGATGAAGAAACGAATACTTGTATGGGCTTTGCAGCTTTGGGCTGTCGGGTTGTCGTGGGCTAGCCATGAGCAAAATATTCGTTTTCAACACCTCACCACCGAAAATGGGTTGGCCCAAAACATGGTCGACTGCATGCTGCAAGACAGCCAAGGCTACATCTGGCTAGGGACTTGGAATGGACTCTGCAAGTACGACGGATATACTTTTGAGACTTTTGACAGCCAACCCAACCGTGAATCTACCTTAGGGAATAATTTTGTCTATGCACTACTAGAAGATCCTTTTGGCAACATTTGGGTAGGTACGAGCAAGGGCCTTTACCTTTATTTGTATGACAGCAAGACCTTTCGTCAAATTGACCTCACATCCTATGGTTTGCCCAGAGTGGCTGCCGTACATTCTCTTCATATTAGCGATGAGTTGCTCCATATTGGTTCAAGCGAAGGGTTGACATCATTGGGTATCCAAGATAGTCTTGGAGATGTCCAACTGTACCAGCACCTGGGATGGGAAGGTGCGAATGAACTCAAAGGAACGGTAGTCAATGCGATCGCACATGACACCAAAGGGCAACTATGGGTGGGGACAGATTCAGCACTGTTTAGATTGAATCACGACCTCCAGTTGGAACAGGTGTATCAGTATGAGGAGAGAAATGGGACAAGCATCACGGCCAATTTGATCTTGGATATTTTGTTGACACGTGACGGGCAGGTATGGATTGCCACCGAAGTGGGCGTCAACCGCTACGACCCTGTCAGTGATGGTTTCGTACGCTATTACAATCAGCCAGACGAGCCCAACAGTTTGCTGCACAACTCGGTAATGGATCTAGCTGAGAGTGCCAATCAGCTTTACATGGCTACTTTGGGCGGCTTGTCAATATTAGATGAGGAGACGGGTGTATTTCGCAACTACCGAAACAACCCCTCGGATAATTTCAGTCTCAACAATGATTTTTTGAATTGTCTGCTGATAGATACCGAGGACAATGTATGGGTAGGAACCGAGCGAGGAGGTGTCAATATCATCAATGCACGACAAAACAGTTTTGAGCAAATCAAGTTTGAAATAGGCAATTCAAATAGTCTGAGTCATAGCACAGTCAATTCTATCTACGAGGGAGACAAATACCTATGGATAGGTACAGCTGGGGGAGGACTCAATCGGATGAACAAAAAAAGCAGAGAGTTTGAGCATTTCAAGATTTCGTCCACAGATCAGGGAGCCATTTCGAGTGATTTTGTGACTAAAATATACCGGATGAAGAACGGGGAGCTCTGGATCGGTACTTGGGGTCAAGGTATCAATATCCTAGCCAAGGGGAGGGATGAAGCTCCATTTCTACGAATGAATGAAGTGTATGGTATAGCGAGTAATGCGTTTATATCTTCGATCATGGAGGACAATTGGGGATATGTATGGATCGGCACTTTAGGGGGACTCTATCGGTTGGATCGGGCCAAAGGAGAGATGATACAAATCCAGTCTGTGAATCACAAAACAGGGATCAGTGCCGTAGGGTGCTTGGCATTGGACTCTAGAGGAAAAGTATGGGTGGGTACACGTGAAGGCTTGTTTCGGCTCGATCCCTTACAGCCCAACGAAAGCATCCAAATATTTCAGCACGAAAGTCAAAATGCCAATTCGATAAGCGGCAACTACGTGATATCGCTCATCGAGGATCACCAAGGGTACATGTGGGCAGGTACCTACGGTCAGGGGATCAACAAAATATCAATCGATGAAGATTCGGTCATCATCCAACGCTACGACACGAGAGATGGCCTCAGCAACAACATCATTTTTGGAATCGAAGAAGCAGCAGATCATGCACTCTGGCTCAGTACGGACTATGGACTTAGTCGCTTTGATCCTCAGCAGGAGACGTCTCGGAATTTCTACGTGTCAGACGGCCTGCTCAATAACCAGTACTACTGGTCTTCTTCTTTTCAAAACAAGGAAGGAAAGTTTTATTTCGGAGGAATGAACGGGGTGGATGCCCTACATCCAAACTGGATCAGTGACGAGATCGATCAACCACATGTAGTCATCACAGACCTGAAGCTACTGGATCAATCAGTCGTGCCCAACCAGAATTACAATGGTGTGGTAGTCAGTGAGGACCTGCTTTCTAGTGCCAAAAGCATCAAGTTGTCGTACAAGGAAAAGATAGTGTCATTTGAGTTTTCGACTTTCAATTTTTTGGATTCGGATTTGATCACCTTTGCCTATTATCTGGAGGGATTTGATCAGCAGTGGAATCACATCGGCTCCAAAAGACATTTTGCGAGTTATACCAACTTGAAACCTGGGGAGTATACTTTCAAAGTCAAAGCAGCTGGCCCCAACGGCATCTACAACGACATACCGACCGAACTCAAAATTAGCATTCAGCCACCCTATTGGGAGACGGCATGGTTTCAGTTGCTGCTGCTGGTCATCATGGTATCTGTGGTTTCGGGGTATATCCGCTACCGTGTCTACAGCCTCAAGCGCCAAAAGGCCGTGCTAGAGCAGCAGGTGAGAGAACGTACCGACGAGATCAACCGTCAGAAGGAAGCATTGACGTATCAGTCCATCCAGTTGAAAAAGACTAACGAATCTTTGGAGGATAAGCAGAAGTATATCGAAGGGCAGAACCAAGAACTGGAGAACAAGAACAAGGAGATAGGTGACCGCCGTGATGAACTGCTCGAGCTCAACAACAAGCTGAAACTGGTGAGTCAATTACGTCTGAGTTTTTTTACCAATATTTCTCATGAATTTCGTACCCCGCTGACCTTGATCATAGGACCTTTGGAGCGGCTGATGTCACACTACAGTTTTGGAGAGGATGTGAAAAACAACCTTGATGTCATCAATCGAAATGCCAAGCGCCTGCTTCATCTCATCAATGAAATCATGGATTTTAGAAAAATCGAGCAAGGCAAGGCAGAGTTGAAGGTAAGCCGAGGAGACATCAAAGACTTTTGCCTCCAGATTTTTGAAGCCTTTGAACCTTTGGCACAGATCAAAAACATTGATTTTGGGTACGAAGTGGGAGAGGTGCCAAAGGAGGTTTGGTTCGATGTGCAGAAAATAGAAAACATGCTGTACAACTTGCTTTCGAACGCATTCAAATATACGCCCAACGGCGGGAAAGTCAAGATGATGATCAGTAGTACGTCCAGAGAAGAATGCAAGTTGAAACTCGAGGAAGATTACAATGCTGCAGATCAGGAAATCATTAGTATAAAAATCACGGACTCGGGATCGGGTATCAGCGAAGAGAACCTTCCCTTGATATTCAAGCGGTTTTACAGAATAGAGTCCGAAAACGCCTTCAAGATCGGAGGGTCAGGGATAGGGCTAGCCATCACAGAGGAGCTGATCAAAGCTCACCATGGGGACATCTTTGTGAGTAGCCAGCTGGGAGAGGGGTCGGTATTTGAGATCCAGTTCCCTTGTCTACGTGTCTTGGCTCATGGTGTGGATCAGATGGAGGGCAGTGCCCCCAACATCCAGTCACAGATCGAAATATTGAAGAACGAACTTTTGATTCGAGAAGACGAACCCATGGCTCCAGAAAATCTAGTGATGGATCAAGAGCGCAGAACAATACTGGTCGTGGAGGATAATTTGGACTTGAGGAAGTTCATTTCTCTACGTCTAAGCGAGCGGTACAATATCATAGAAGCAAGCAACGGGGTCAAAGGATTGGCTTTCGCCGAAAAATACAATCCTGACTTGATTGTCAGCGACGTGATGATGCCTGAGATGGATGGGTTCGAGATGTGCACTTCCATCAAAAACAACTTCAGTACAAGTCACATCCCTGTGGTGCTACTCACGGCCAAATCGTCGGTAGAGAATCAGATCGAAGGTCTACAGATCGGCGCAGACGATTACCTGCCCAAACCCTTCAATTTTGAACTACTGGAAGCGCGTATTGCCAACCTCATCGAATCCCGTCGACAGCTCCGTGAGCAGTTTGCGACAGAGGAGGGCGTACGTCCAGCTGCCCTCACGCAAAACTCAAAGGATCAGAAATTCCTAGAACAAGCCATAGCGATCGTTGAGGAGCAGATGGTCAACTCTGATTTTAGCTCCAAGGAACTGGTCAAAGCTTTGGGTATCAGTCGTAGTTTGTTGCACAAAAAATTAAGCGCACTAACCAATCAATCAGCCTCCGAGTTTATCAATCATTTTCGAATGAAAAGAGCAAAGGAATTGCTCAAGGCGCTGGAGCTCAATGTTTCTGAGGTGGCTTACACTGTAGGCTACAATGATCCGAAGTATTTCTCTCGGTTGTTTAGTAAATACTACGGGTATTCTCCTAAACAATACCAAGAAGGACGAGTGGTTTCTCGGTGATTTGTTGTCAAACAATGGGTTGTAACGAATTGATAATCATATTGTTTAGACAATAGTCCAACCCAAAAAGACATAGCTCCACCTTGTTTTTCGCCCCATTGCCAACCTTTACGATACGGGAGGTCATGATCCCTCCTGTAGACTAAATTTTTAACTATTTACAACTAAGTATGATATGAAAGATTTTACTAGAAGTTTTTTCGTGTGCTTACTCCTTTCGTTGGTAAGCACGGCCATTCTTGCTCAGCACCACGGAGTGTCTGGGAGCGTAGCGGATACGCATCGTCAAGACCCATTACTGGGCGAAGCGGCCTTAGCCAAATACATCATCAATAAGGAAGCATTGTGGGGGCTCACCCCATCGGAGATGATCCGATAAGACCATAAGACTTACATGTTTCCTATATACAAAAGAATGAACAATAAAATTTAATTTTATGAAAACAACTATACTGATAAGATGCGCTTTGTGCGCAGCATTTTTTGTAGTATTTAGCTTGGTGGGGTGTGACGAAGATTTAGATATTTATACTATTGATGCTCCCTCTGACTTACAAGCAAAGATCGACTCAATTGCAGCGGCCAAAGCAGGCTTAGACACTGGAGATACAACCTATATCGATATCGCTACAGCGATAGTTGGAGCTGAAGACAACAGCTCTGCATGGTGGACAGCTTTCTCGGATTACCTCACGATACCAGCAAACAAACGCTTGCATCTAGAGTTTGTCAACCACTCAGGTGCAGAAAATTGGAACAACTGGAACTTGGCAGTGACCAATGAGGTAGCAGACCGTGATGGAGACGGATATGCAGAATATTTTGTCCTCCGTTCGGATGCTTTTGGCTGGGGGGGAGGTATGGTCTCAGAAGGCTATGCTTTCGACGTGGCCTTGATTACTCAAAACTATCCCGACACGGACGGAGATGGAGATATCTGGAATGACTTCCGTGCGACCATGCAAGGCGCATACGTGACACTCGAAGTGGATCACTCTGTCACTGGCAATGTCTATGTGACCGCTACTGCCCTAGGGACCAATGGTACAGAGCTAGTTATGACTTACCAGCAGGAGGTTTCTGCGGTAGATGATATTATAGCTTTCTTGGTTTGTGATGGCAGCTATTTTGAGATAGAAACGGCCTATCTATTGCCGTCTCAAGTCACGGTGGTAGACGATGTGGAGCCGGTCTCTATAGCAGTGGAAGGAGCTCCGGCGTTTGTGGAGATAGGCAATGAAAACTTCTGGGGAGATGCCATCGCTACGGTGACATTCGCGGATGGTTCATCTGCACAAGTCGACTCTACGGATATCTCTTTTACCGTTGTGCCTGATATGACTACACTCGGAGAGAAGACTGTGCTTGTGGCATACAGCAAAACGAAGCAGGGCGAATATACTTCGGCGGTATCAACCTATTACACATTGGAGGTGACCAACTCTGTCGTGAGCATGGAAGTGACGACCTTGCCGACCATATCCGAATACTATTTCTATAGCAGTGACCCAATCATTTTCAATACGACAGGTATTGTCGTTACGGCTACATATTCTGACGGGTCAACGGGCATTGTGCCCAATGAAAATCTTCAGTTTGGTACCGTACCAGCTGCCGCAGGTGCTCAGACCGTTGAGATCTCTTATGTAGGAGCTACGAGTACAGTGACCACTACATGTCCACTTACACTAGTACAGGGCACGAGTCAAGTAGGTGCTACTGATTTCTCCACGGGTTGGTGGACGGCATTTTCGGATGATTATGCAGTGACGTCTGGTTCGAGTACGATAATTACCATGTACTGTTACTCCAACAACCTCGCAAATTATCACAGTCCTAGTACAATTCTTCGCAAAGCGGATTTGTCCGAATATGCAGTCGTACGCATGGATAATTTTGGCTGGGGAAGTGGATATGACGGCATAGTCACTCCGACATCTGATTGGAATTGGGACATTTTCACTTCAAGCATAAGTGGCTCCAAGGTAGTCATCACCGTGACGAACAATGGTGACAATACAGCGGATATACGTTATGATGTGACCTATGCGACAGGTGAAACTCACTTCCAAGAGTATGCAGGTATAGTAGTGGATAGTTCTGATCTGAACTGTGCGCTCGTCCTTGAGGGAGCATATCTCGTGATTGTTAATAACTAAGGTATAAAGCATTTAAATTATGAAATATATATATATAATTCTGTTGGGATTGCTGGTGCTCGCACCGGCAGCATTCGCAGATGGAATTGGTCATGCCGACCTGATGTCAATGGCTCAGCAAGACGACATCACAGTACAAGGAAAAATCGTTGACGATACGGGAGAGCCACTGCCAGGTGCTACTGTACAACAAAAAAACTCAACGAATGGTACCATTACCGATGTGGATGGCAATTTCTCACTGACTGTTCCTTCAGACGCCACCTTGATGGTGACATTCATTGGGTTCAAAACTAGAGAAGTCACGGTGGGAGGCAGGACCGATCTGGGTAGCATCGTGTTGACCATCGATATGCAAGAACTCGAAGAAGTGGTCGTCATGGGCTACGGTACACAGCGAAAAGTAGACCTTACAGGTTCTGTGGCTATCGTGGATACCGAAGAGATGAAGAAAGTATCCAACTCCAACATCTCTACTATGCTCCAGGGGCGAGTGGCCGGAGTGCAAATCACCTCGGACGGTCAACCAGGAGCAGATCCTGCCGTGCGTATTCGAGGCGTGGGGTCCTTTGGCAACACCTCACCACTCTATATTGTCGATGGTGTGATCATGGGTACAACGATACGTGACTTCTCACCAAATGATATCGAATCAGTCCAAGTACTCAAGGATGCATCGGCTGCTGCAATCTATGGTGCACGTGCGGCCAACGGCGTGGTGATCATTACGACCAAGTCGGGTAACAAAAACCAGCCGATGAGAATCGATTACAGCGGTTATGTGGGATTCGATCAAGTAGAGAAAGACGTCTATGACGTGATGGATGCGGAGCAATATGGAGAGTATATAAACATGGCATTTGGCAACAGTGGCATGGATGTGCCTTCTGGATACGACTCAAACAGTGCAAATTATTTGTACAATGCCGATGGTACACCAAAAGTGGACACGAATTGGTTCGATGAAACTTTCAAAACAGGTATTCGTCAAAACCACAACATCAACTTGTCTGGTGGTGGAGAAAACAATACCTACAATGTAGCGCTTGATTATTTCAGTCAAGAAGGAACAATGGAAGGTGCCGGACCGAATTTCGACCGTTACACGGCACGTATTAAAAACACGATGGACGTCAAGTTTGTCAAATTCAACACCAATATCGTGTACAGCCACAGTGACCAGGACAACATGGCCCTTAGCAATGCCAACGAGTACGTGCAAGGGCTGTATGGGTCACAATTCCCTGTGATGGCCTCTGCGCTGCTGTTGCCACCGACAATCAAGGCATACGATGAATCGACTTGGGTATTAGATGACAAGCTTTCAGCGGCATCAGAATATCAATATGATTCTTACGGTTACGGTACATATTATGACGATATTCACGGAGACTTGCGAGTGACCAATGTCTTGCTTACCAACAACTTGCTGGAGAGAAACTCAAAGGTTGACCGTATAGTGGGCTCGGGCTCAGCCAATGTAGACTTCTTGGACATGCTTGGAGTGGAAAGCAACAATCACAAGTTGAGTTACAACCTAAACTTGTCATACAGCAAGACGTTTGTAAAGGATTTTACTTTCGTGCCTGCTTTCATACAGAGTACGACCAACTACTTGACCAAGAGCAATGAGACTCTGACTCAGGAGTACCGTACCTACAGCGCTTCGCTAGTAGAAAATACGGTAACCTACGATGGACATATTGGACGTCACCATATCAATTTGCTTGGAGGTCAGTCATTTCAACGAGAGCTTCATCATAGACTTACGGGAATAGGTAATAACATGCCCGAACCCTACTATTTGCAAGTAAACAACGCGCAAGAGACTCAAGCATCGAGTTTTGAAAGCGAACACGTACTCGCCTCGTATTTTGGGAGACTCAACTATGATTTTGATGAGAAGTACTTGATTTCGGCAACTGTACGTCAGGATGGATCGAGCCGTTTCCCTCCAGGGAGCAATTTGGGGTTGTTTCCTTCGGCTTCAGCAGGTTGGAGAATCGACCGAGAGAGCTTCTTTCCTGTATCCGAATCATTGATTAGTCTACTCAAAGTTCGTGGTAGCTATGGTGAACTAGGCAATGAAAATATCGGTGATTACTTGTATATGGGGCTCATGGCGAGAGGTGACTATACCTATAGCTTGGGCAACAATAAGGTCACGGGATCAGCTATATCCGATTATGTAAACACAGGGATCAGCTGGGAAAAAAAGAAAACCCTTGATATAGGACTTGATCTAGGGATGTTCAACGATCAGTTGGAATTCACTTTCGATTGGTATGAATCCACTTCAGAGGATTTGCTTTTTGATGTAGCCGTACCGGCCAATGCCGGAGCTACCAACGGTACAGTAGTGATGAACGCTGCGACGATGGTCAATACAGGATTGGAGTTTTTGTTGACCTATCACAACAACAATGGCCCTGTGAAGTTTGATGTTTCTGCCAATTTCTCTACTCTCAACAACGAGGTGAAAAAATTGGGTGTGTCAAACGAACCACGTACAGATGCCTTTTCTCGAACAGAGGTAGGTCGTGAAGTAGGTTCATTTTATGGATATGTCTATGAAGGGATTTTCCAGTCTCAAGAAGAGATTGACAATCGTGTCAATTCAGAGGGCAACTTTATTAACCAGAACGGAGCACAACCCGGTGATGTAGCTTATGCTGATCTCAACAATGACGGAGAGATCACCAACGAAGATCAAACTTTCTTGGGGAGCGGTCTTCCTAAATACAACTTTGGGTTGAATGCACGTGCCGCATGGAAAGGCTTGGATTTGAGCATCATGACCTATGGTGCGGCAGGATTCAAAGCGGTCGATTTTGTCGACTTGACCTTGAGAGGTTCATACGGAGCACTCAACAAGAGTACAGAGCTGCTGGATGCTTGGACTCCTACCAACACAGACACAGATGTGCCTCGTGTGGCCAATAGATCGACGGGTTCTATCACCAACGATATGTTCAGTCAGCGTTTCATCCAAGATGCTTCTTATCTGAAAATTGCCAACATTCAAATCGGGTACAACTTCCCAGAAAGTTGGTTTGGAGATTATGTCAATAACGTTCGAGTGTATGCAACTGGTCAAAATTTGTTCACTTTCTCTAAATACAAAGGGTACAACGTGGATTTTGCTGGAGGGACGTTCACACCTGGATATAACTATGCGTCGTACCCAACACCACGGACCATATTGGCCGGTGTTCAGTTTTCATTCTAATCAAAATAAGGTATCAATATGAAAGGTATATATATAATTCTAACGACGTTGGCACTGATGGGAGGCATGATGGCCTGTCACGACCAACTCGAAGTTCAGAATCCAAACAATCAGACAACCTTCGATTTTGGGGATTCAGAGTCAGAGCTTCAGGAGACTATCATAGCATGCTACAACCGTATTCGTCTTGATGGTACATTTGCCCGTGTGGGTTATACTTTGGATGCTGTACGTGGGGATGAAGTCTGGAACTCCTCTCAGCAGTGGTATTTGGAGTATGACAACCTCAACTCCCCAGGTACTATCGGGATTGGAGATGAGTGGCCATGGAGAGACAACTACCATATCATCAACCGTACAAACTTTGTGCTCTCCAAAGTCGATGAAGTAGAGATGTCAGAAGATGCTTACAATCAGATCGCAGGGCAAGCTCTCTTTCTCAGGTCTTTGGCCTACTACCATTTGGCTACTTACTACCAGACGGTGCCTTTGATCGTAGACTATGCAGATTACTCGGATATCAATACAATGTATGCGGCCAACAATACACAAGACGAGGTATTTGACCAGATAGAGATCGATCTTGCTGCAGCGATGCAAATGTTGCCTTCGAGAAATGAAGGAGGAGAATGGGCACAAGGTCGTGCAACAAGTGGAGCTGCTGCCGGATATCTGGCTCGTGCACTGATGTTTCGTCACAAGTTTGACGAGGCTTATCCAGTACTCAAAGACATTATCGCGGGTATGTATGGAACCTATGCACTGACAGCTGACTATGGTGACAATTTCAGGGAAGACACCGAAAACAACTCCGAGAGCCTATTCGAAGTTCAGTTTATGGATTTTGGCACAGGAGGTACAGACGAAGAATGGACTCCTGTAAATATCAGTAGAGAAGCCACTCAAGGGCATGCTGTAGAAAGCAACTTCGCTTCTCAGGAATTGGGTAGCTGGGGTGATCTAGCAGGCTCACCTTGGTTGTACAACTTGTTTAAAAAAGAAAACAGCACGGATGGTCGTCTTGACCCTCGCTTGTACTGGACATTGGTCACCTACGAGCCAGAGTACAGCAACTACACTGACCTCAATACTGCAGCATACCCCAATGGAGACCCGCGCAACAACATGGTCTATCAGCAAGAGGTAACGGAAACTCCACTATCCAACAATGCTCAAGGTGGGATATCCATAGCGAAGTTTACCAATGCACGAAACAACATATACAGTTCGATCACCAACGGGTTGCAATGTGGAGTAAACCTACGATTGATGCGGTATAGCGATGTATTGTTGCGTGCCGCTGAGTGCGAAAATGAAATCAATGGGCCTACACAGGTTGCGATTGATTACATCAACGAAGTACGTCGACGTGTAGCACTCGAAGACCTTCAGCTTTCTGATTTTTCGTCTGCTGATGCGCTTTTCGAGCAAATAGCGAATGTTGAACGTCCGAAAGAGTTCGGTTGCGAAAACGGTCGTGGTATTGATTTGCTCCGTTGGGGATTCTTTTACGATGCAGGTCGTCTCAATCAGCTGGTGGAGCACGGTTATTACAAGCGAGACGGCACGGCTTCTACCGAAGAGCTGACGGCTGCTACAGCGGATGATTCTTCGTTTGAGTATTTCAACCCCGGCCATGAGTATTTTCCAATATTCCAAGGGACACTCAATGCCAACCCAAATTTGGAAGGCAACTCGGCCAATAAGAATGAGGACAATGCACCTGCTTTCAAAGCCAAGTGGTCTATTCGACCAGTTGTAGACTTGAACTAAACAACAAAAAACAAAGACTCCTTATCGATGTACTGTTTGTATGTCGATAGGGATGCCTTTCAGGTTAAACCGACGGACCTATTATGATAAAACACAACGAGGTGAAATTTGGTGAATCCGCATTTGCAGGCTTTAAAAATAGAGCAGGTCATGGCACCAGATTAAGATAAATAGATGAGAAATGAGACATAAGTATTTACTGTTTTTATCCGTCAGCCTAGCGACTCTATGGTTTGCAGGGTGTAGCAACGAGGATTTAGAACCTACCGGCATCACTATAAAAGAAGAGACAGAGGAAGAGACTGAAACGGATACTACCTATACCATTCCTTCATACGTGGACGATTATGCAGCGATGGCTTCATGGAATGACCGATCGGATTGGAATTTGGCCAATGTACATGACCCGAGTGTTGTATATGACGGGGAATACTATTACATGTATGGTACCAATGCATCCTATGGAAATGCTCACGACGGGCATGGGCACTTTCATGGTCGTCGATCCAAGGATTTGGTTGATTGGTCTTATATAGGAGCATCTATGTCAGAAACCCCCGCTTGGGTCAAGGACACCCTAAACAACATGAGAGCTAGAGTGGATTTGGATCCAATAGTTAATCCCGTATTTGGACATTGGGCCCCCGTCGTGCGAAAAGTCGGAAACGTCTACCGCATGTATTACAGTATTGTCGTAGACAATCTGATTGGGAATGGACTGCCATTTTCTCAAGATAATTTTGACAATACATGGACAGAAAGGGCTTTTATAGGCATGATGGAAACCTCTGATCTTTCGCAAAACTCTTGGGAAGACAAGGGGATGGTCGTTTGTTCAGTATCCGATCGGGGAACTGATTGGCAGAGGTCATCGACCAACGATTGGAGTGGTTATTTTAAGTACAATGCTATTGATCCTTCTTATGTCATTACACCTGAAGGAGAGCATTGGCTTTTTTATGGTTCATGGCATAGCGGTATTGCTGCGGTTCAGATGGATTCGGGTACAGGTCTGCCTTTGCACACATTTGATAGCACAGATGAATCCACTTGGGGTACACACATCTACACTCGTACCCAGGGCTCCAGGTGGCAGGGATCAGAAGGTCCCGAGGTGATTTATAACGCTGAGACGGGATATTACTACCTGTTTTTGGCCTATGACGGCTTGGATGTACCCTACAACACGAGAGTCTGCCGAGCAGAAAATGTTACAGGACCTTACAAGGGGTACAATGGATCAAGTGTGACCAACGGAGGGGATGTTTACCCCATACTAACACACCCATACAAGTTTGACAATCACTCAGGGTGGGTTGGTTTTGCGCACAATGCCATGTTTATGAATGAAGAATCTGGAGATTGGTTGTATGCTTCACAAGCTCGACTGCCTGCCAATACAGGAGGGAATGCCTATAGCAATGCCATCATGATGGGGCATGTAAGACTAGTACGATGGACAGAAGACGGATGGCCAGTGGTCATGCCCGAACGATACACCGCTGTCCCTGAACAAGCAATTGGTGAAGATGAACTCGCCGGTGACTGGGAGCAGATCACACTACGCTACGAATACGGTACACAGCAGACCTCTTTGGCTCTCTCACTATCAGCAGATGGGAAAGCTACGGGTGCCATGACTGGAGATTGGTCATTTGACGAGACTCAGCAGATCCTCACCATTGGCAGTACCCAGCTGTGTGTAGAACGTGAGGTGGATTGGGAGGCAAGCCCGAGAGTATTGACCCTTGTATTCGCTGGGTTGAATTCATACGGAGAATCTATCTGGGGGAAAAAAGTACAGTAGCTACGAAGGCTAGAATAAAGAAGAAAAGTCAAAAGGAATCAGATCATAGGATCTGGTGTAAGAAATATAAACGCATGAATAAAATTTTAAACCACATTTTGGGTATAGGAATGGGTGCAGTACTCGCTTGGGGCTGTAGCAACGCCACATCAGAAAAGCCAGCTTCTCAGGCTCAATCGGCTGACTTTTGGATCGACTATCAACGAACCATCGCCAAAGTAGAGCCGACCATGTATGGGATATTTTTCGAGGATATCAACTTCGCCGCGGATGGAGGCATCTATGCCGAAATGATCAAAAACAGGTCCTTCGAATTTGATACGCCGATGATGGGGTGGACTCAGCCCAACAGTGACCGCCATTCGATGAACGAAGCATCAGGGTTCGCTTCAGTGGTCAATGTAGGATATGACAAAAAGAACAGCCACTTTCTGCGAGTAGAGGTCAACAAATCAGGGGCTTTTGAACTCCGAAACGAAGGATTCAGAGGCATGGGGATCAAGAAAGGTGAAACCTACGACCTCACCCTCGAGGCGGCAGAGACCTCCGGAGATACGAAGATGAGAGTGCAGTTGATCGATAGCTTAGGCAAAGTACTCGGTGAATCGGTAGTAGATCCAAATCAGAAAATATGGAGTAACTACGAGGCTTCTATCCAAGCTACAGCGACAGAGGCCAAAGCCAAATTGAATATCATCTTTGAAGGAACTGGATTGGTTGATTTGGATATGGTTTCACTCTTTCCTCGTGATACTTGGATGGGTAGGTCCAAAGGTCTTCGCAAAGATCTTGTACAGCTTTTGGCGGATTTGGAACCAGGATTTTTGAGATTTCCGGGGGGATGTATCGTGGAGGGTAGTGAGCTATCCAAACGTTACCAATGGAAGAAAAGCGTGGGGCCGATAGACCAACGAGAAGTTCTCATCAATCGATGGAATACCGAGTTTGCCCATCGTTTGGCTCCAGATTACTTCCAGTCTTTTGGATTGGGATTCTTTGAGTATTTTCAGTTGTCGGAGGATTTGGGAGCAGAACCTTTGCCGATCTTGAGTTGTGGAATTGCGTGCCAGTTCAATAGCGGTGAACTCGTGCCGATGGATCAGCTGGACCCCTATATCGAAGATGCACTGGACCTGATTGAGTTTGCCAATGGAGGGACTGATACCGAGTGGGGATCACTGCGTGCAGAGATGGGGCACCCAGAGCCATTTGATATGAAATACATCGGAGTGGGCAACGAACAGTGGGGGCCCGAGTACATCAAGCGCTACAAGGTCTTCGATGCGGCCATCAAAGCTCGTTACCCAGAGATGATAGTGGTCTCAGGATCGGGACCTTTCCCAGAGGGAGAGCAGTTTGACTATGCGATGCAAGAACTCATAGAGATGAACGTAGAAATCATCGATGAGCATTTTTACAACAGTCCCGAGTGGTTTTTGGCGAATGCCAAACGCTATGATGACTATGACCGAAACGGCCCGAAAATATTTGCCGGAGAATATGCTGCACAAAGTGTCGCTATAGCTTCTCCCGACAACAAAAACAACTGGGAGTGTGCCCTGTCAGAAGCGGCGTTTATGACGGGGTTGGAGCGCAATGCAGAAGTAGTGAACCTGACGTCTTACGCTCCTCTTTTTGCCCATGCGGATGGCTGGCAATGGACTCCAGACATGATCTGGTTCAACAACCTCGACGCATACGGTACGGCCAATTACTATGTGCAGAAACTCTATGCAAACAATCCCGGTACGCACGTCATTCCACTTCAGAGAGATGGAGAAGCAGTGACAGGTCAGGA
Organism: Reichenbachiella sp. 5M10; assembly: GCF_002742335.1. Taxonomy (NCBI): domain Bacteria; kingdom Pseudomonadati; phylum Bacteroidota; class Cytophagia; order Cytophagales; family Reichenbachiellaceae; genus Reichenbachiella; species Reichenbachiella sp. 5M10. The sequence goes on from NZ_MDGR01000007.1 coordinate 1,061,334, forward strand.
TGGATTGTATGCATCAGCGACACGAGACGAAAAGGCAGGAGGGCTTATCATCAAAATCGTGAATACTAACAATTCAGCGATGCAGGCCAATTTCGATGTGGTAGGTGTTGAACTGGGAGATCAAGTAGTCGTAGAGGTACTGGCTACACAGGATTTGGAGGCTGTCAATTCGTTCGACGAAAGCGACAAAATCAGCCCAAGGATAGTAGAATCAAAAAGAAAAGGAAAGAGTTTGACAGTTGATTTAGAGGCGTTGTCTCTGTCAATCATCAAAGTAGGAGTGAAAAAGTAAGGACATGAAAAAAGCATTATTAGCAATCGTAGCATGTGGACTGGTTGTATCAAGCCACGCACAAAAAGCAACGGTGACGATCCAAGCAGACGAAGGGGAGTACATCATCAATAGGAACATATACGGTCACTTTGCCGAGCACCTGGGACGATGTATCTACGATGGAATCTACGTGGGAGATGGCTCGTCGATCCCCAATACAGAAGGTGTCCGGACGGACATCATCGATGCCCTCATCGAATTGAAAGTACCTGTGCTCCGATGGCCTGGGGGATGTTTCGCAGACACTTATCACTGGATGGATGGGATCGGTGATCGTGCAGATAGACCAAGTATCGTCAACCAATGGTGGGGAGGCACCACCGAAGACAACAGTTTCGGTACGCATGATTTTTTGAATCTATGTGAACGGATTGGAGCAGAGCCGTACCTCGCCGGAAACGTAGGGAGTGGGCAAGTCAAAGAATTGGCAGATTGGGTGCAGTACGTCAACCACAAAGGGGGTAGTCCCATGTCAGATCTCAGGATAGAGAATGGTCGCACCGAGCCTTGGAACGTCAAGTATTGGGGTGTAGGCAATGAAATGTGGGGCTGTGGTGGCAATATGGCGCCTGAGTTCTATGCCAACTTATTCAGGCAGTACAGCACGTTCATGACGGATTGGTCCAACTCTGACAGGCTATATAGAATTGCATCTGGGGCCAATGGTGCGGACTACAATTGGACCGAGGTATTGATGCGTGACATTCCTAAACCACTGATCGAAGGAGTTGCCTTACATTCTTATTCGGTGATTGATTGGGGGAAAAAGGGACCTGCCAAAGACTTTAGCGAAGACTTGTATTTTGCTACGATGAAGTCAGCACTCTTTATGGAGGAGTTGGTCACCAAGCATATAGCCATCATGGACAAGTACGACCCAGAAAAGAAAGTAGATCTGATTGTTGACGAATGGGGAGGGTGGTACGATGCACCCGAAAGTCAGACCATGGGAGTTTTGTATCAGCAAAATACCATGCGTGACGCCATGATAGCAGGGACGACACTCAATATTTTCAACAACCATGCGGACAGAATCAAAATGGCCAACCTTGCTCAGATCGTCAATGTCTTGCAAGCTGTGATCTTGACTGACAAGGAAAAACTAGTACTGACACCTACCTACCACGTCATGAGAATGTACAACGTACACCAGGACGCGACGTTATTGCCGATGGAGTTGACGACTGCTGATTATGTATACAAGGATGAAAAATTGCCAGCTGTATCGGGTTCGGCTTCAGTTGATAGCAAAGGTGTGACGCACATCTCTTTGGTCAACATCGATTCGAAAGAGTCACAGGAAGTGAGCCTACAATTGCTTGGAACGAATAGCAAAAAAATGAGCGGAGAGATTTTGTCATCGGACAAATTGCAGGATTACAATTCCTTTGATAAGGGTACGCTAATTGCTCCAGAGAACTTCAAAGGCTTCAAGAAAAAGGGAGAAGAGTGGGTAGTGACTTTGCCACCGTTTTCGGTAGTAGTCTTGGAAGTGAAATAAATCAAAAATGAAACGCGTGAAGGAAATGAGGAAGATCGTAGTAGGTAATAAGTTTTTAATAGTAGTAATAGTTTTGATCACATCACTGGGGGTATTTACCTCCTGTGATGATGACCTAGGGCCGACGGGTATTACGACCAAAGATCCTTCGGATACGTTGGATTCCAATCTAGGTGATGGACCTATTGATTTCTCTCAGTTTCATGATACTTATGCGACACTAGCCCCTATTTCGAATGTTTACGATTGGGCGCACTACAACGTGCATGACCCCTCCATCATCGACAATGGGGATTTTTTCTATTGTTATACAACTGATGTAGCTTATGGCACATCTGTCAGACCCGGGCATCAAATTCGGCGAAGCAAAAATCTAGTGGAGTGGGAATTTGTCGGTTGGGTAGTAGGAGGAGACAACCTACCAACAGATCAGGTGTCTGATAGAGGGTACCCACCATTGGGGTTGGACCATATCCGATCCAATGGAGGAGAACCTTTTGATAACTTATGGGCGCCTTATGTCATGAAGGTAGGTAGTGAATATCGCGTGTACTATTCGATATCTTCGGCTGTGCCTCGACTTAGTGCCATCGGGTTGATGGTCTCTGAAAAGCCTTATGGACCATTTGAAGAACGAGGGCTTGTTGTGACTTCTTTGGACAATTCTACGCGACAAACCAATGCCATAGATCCGACAGTGGTGGTGGGAGAGGATGGAGTACATTGGTTCTATTATGGATCGGCATGGGATGGTATTTACAAAATCGAATTGAATCCATCTACGGGTTTGCCAAAACAAACGGGAGATATTGGAACAAGAGTAGCACAAAGAGCCTTTACGGGGCATAGCATCAATGGAAACATCGAAGGACCCGAAATCATTTACAACGAGGAGTTCGACAAGTACTACATGTTTCTCTCCTACGACTGGTTGCAGACCAAGTACAATGTCCGGGTCGGACGGTCCGACTATCCTGAAGGACCATTCTATGACATGCTGGGTCGTAATATGAACGATGAGGTGGATGACCTACCGATGATTTTGGCACCCTACAAATTTCGGGGGCATTCTGGTTGGCAAGGAGTTTCTCATCCGTCTGTTTTCATCGATCAGGAAAGCAAAGAATTTTATATGGCACATCAAGGGCGTCCAGGAGAAGATAGCTACTACATGCTCTTGCATGTCCGACAGATTCACTGGAGCGAAGATGGGTGGCCGATGGTCAGCCCAGAGCGTTATGCGGCTGAGGAGGAGAGGTCAGTGGAGCACGGTGAGGTTGCGGGTGATTGGGAGCAGATCGTCATGGACTATCAAGTCGTTCCAGGCTATGGGGACGAACAAGTATCTCCTGATTTTCAAGTCAGCATGGATTTGGCGATTCATTCGGATGGTACAGTGTCTGGCGCATCTGTGGGCACATGGACCTACGAGTCTCCGTGGTTGATATTCGATCTGGAGGGAGAGTCTGCTCCATTCAAACTCAAAGTAGAACGAGGCAGAGACTGGGAAAATGAGGTTGGAGAGACGCTTCTATTTACGGGATTGACCACTGAAGGAATAGCATATTGGGGTAAAAAAATGGTGAAGTAATGAAAAGTATCAAGGGGATTGTAATAGGGTTTGGGTTGAGTTTGTGGTATCCACTAGTATTCGCTCAAGGCGTATATGATATAGGGGTTCACGATCCAGTCATGATCCAGCATGAGGGTACCTATTACCTCTACTGCACCGGTTGGGGAATCACGGCCTATTCGTCCAAAGATTTGAAAACCTGGACTTCTGAGCCGAGAGTATTCGACAAGCCCCCGCAGTGGGCCAAGGAGGCCGTCACGGATTTCACCGGACATATCTGGGCACCAGACATATCTTTCTATGATGGTAAATATTATCTCTACTATTCGGTTTCATCCTTTGCTAAAAATACGTCTGCCATTGGTCTGGCTACCAATGTTACATTAGATCCAAAATCTCCAAATTATCAATGGAAGGATCAGGGCATGATCATTCAGTCCGTACCCTACCGAGACCTATGGAATGCCATAGATCCCAACATCGTCGTGGATGAGGAAGGGTATCCATGGATGGCTTTTGGCTCTTTTTGGGATGGGATGAAGGCGGTGAAGCTGATCCCTAACCGCACGGCGATAGCCCAACCTCAAGAATGGAAAACCATTGCCCGAAGGGAGAGAAGTTTCGAACTGGACGACAAGGATCCAGGCGACGCAGCGATAGAGGCACCTTTTATTTTCAAAAAAGACACGAGCTATTACCTCTTCGTGTCCTGGGACTATTGCTGCAGGGGCAAAGAAAGTAGCTACAAGGTAGTGGTGGGGCGCTCCGAAAGTCCATTGGGACCCTTCATAGATCGAGAGGGCAAGCCGATGAATCAGGGAGGCGGTACCCTGGTCGTAGAAGGCAATGATCGCTGGGCAGGCGCTGGGCACAACAGTGCCTATACTTTTGATGGGAAAGACTATCTGGTCTTTCATGGCTATGACATGCAGGCCGATGGTCATGCCAAATTGATTATAAAAGAGATCAAATGGAGCCAAGACGGCTGGCCCGAAAAAATTGAATTGAAAAACAAATAGGCAAAGGGAGAGAGACGAGGTGGAAAGGTGAATGCCTAAAAAGCTTTGAATATGGATTATTTCAGCTATTGGAAACATTTAGAGTACACCTTAGAACTGATCCAGAGAGGGAGATTGGCTTCCCCTAGAGATTTGACCGAAAAGTTTGACTGTTCGGAGCGAACCGTCAGAAAAATGATCAACGATCTGCGTAGAAAGGGGCATAATATTAAATACTCTCGACGGATTTCTAAGTATGTCATAGAGTCTTGAGAAAGCCTGTAATCGGTTGATTTACATGTATTTAAATCAGAATAAAAAGTAAACGGAAAAGTTGTTGCCGTACCATGGGTTAGCATTGAATAGCAGGAGATACCTGTCAACAATGTATAACGGATCTGTTGATAGATCCACAATTTAATAATCATGATAAGACAATTACTACAATCGACCCGCAGGGGTCTGGGCATTTTCCGACCGATGTATTTCGGTGGGATGCTGCTGTTTTCGCTACTTTGGATCACGGATGTGACGCAGGCACAATATGCACCTAGTCATGATCCATCTACCATGATTCGCAATAGCGACGGTAGGTATTGGATTTTTACAACTGGCGATGGGGTGTGGGCTATGTCGTCCAGCAATGCTGACTTTACTGATTGGCGGCCAGAGCCGACACCGTTTGCCATAGGGACTTGGCCAGGATGGATCAGCAATTATGTCAGTGGCTTCAATGGCTTCTTTTGGGCACCGGATGTGATCAAAGTTGGAAACACTTATTTTCTGTATTATTCATGTGCGGGCAATGGAGCCCCGGCGGCTATTGGAGTCGCTACGGCTACCAACTTGGCTGGGCCTTGGACTGATCAGGGTATGGTCGTCGCTGGCAACAATGCCATCGATCCTGCGCTGTTGTTAGACAATGGTCGTCTATGGATGTCGTGGGGCAACTGGCAAACCGGAATTGATATCATCGAATTGAGTACCGCTACAGGTAAGCCTATTTCATCATCTACGCACTTGGTGAGTGGTCAAGTAGAAGGTCCTGGATTGATGAAGAACGGAGGATATTACTATCTCTACTATCAGAGAGGTCTATGCTGTGGAGGAGTCAATAGTTCGTACTACATGGTGGTAGCGAGAGCTACGAGTATCACCGGTCCATATACCAACGAGCGAGTGTTCCTGCCTAATCAAAACGGAAATATCATCGGTCCGGGACACTTTGGCTATGGAGAAGGGCGTCTGACCTATCACTTTTACGATGGGAATGATAACGGGAATGCAAAACTAATGACGCGCTCAGATTTTGGCTACAGCAATGGATGGCCCTATGTAGGCGCTCCTCCTAGCCCCGTGGTGTCTGGAGGAACCTACCGCATTGCCCCCAGGCACAGTGGGAAAACAGTGGATGTCGTCAACTGTGGCAATACCGATGGAACCAATGTGAATCAGTGGTCATGGCTCAACAACAACTGCCAAAAATGGATTTTCACAGATGCGGGCAACGGTACATGGAGAATATCACCTGCCAGCGCCAGTGGATTGGCACTCGATGTGGCCAACTGCAGCGCGGATAATTTGGCCAACGTACAGTTGTGGTCCTGGCTCAACAATGACTGCCAAAAGTGGCACCTGGTAGATCGGGGAGGAGGATATTATTCCTTAGCCTCTGCAGCCAGTGGTAAATGTCTGGATGTAAATGGTGTGTCTTCGAGCGATGGCGCCAACATGATCCAATACACCTGCTACAGCAACAGCTACAATCAGCAGTTTAGTCTCACACCAGTGAATATCGGTGCAAGGACAGCCGACGACATTGAAAACAAGTCGCTTGCCGATGCGTCATTGGTACAGACATATCCCAATCCAGCGCAGGACTTTATAGAGATCAAGATGCCGGGAAACAAGGAATTGACTACCTCTCTGATGCTTTACAACACTGCGGGCGCACTGGTGAAGCACGAGGACTTTGTGGATCACAGTTATTCACTGGATGTAAGTGATTTGGAGAACGGTCTGTATGTGATCGTTTTACAAAATGACGAACAAAAATTAAATAGAAAAATTCAAATACTGAGGTAACGTTGGTTTCACCTGCATTTGCTTACGAGCAGATGCAGGTTATGCTTTGTTTGGTTTAGTATGCTTTGAGAAGTTTTTAAATTAACTAAATGATGAAAAGGACATTGGTAATATTGATGGGCGTGCTGGTTGGTGCCGGCTGTACTACTAAACAAGGGCAAGCGTCTAAAAAGGACAAGGACATCACTGCCCAAAATCCCATTTTCCAAAATGTATTCACCGCAGACCCGGCGCCTTTTGTTGCCAACGATACTTTCTATATCTATACAGGGCACGATGAGCAGGCACAGGGGATAGAAGGCTTTCTGATGAAGGACTGGTTGTTGTTTTCGTCCACGGACATGGTCAACTGGGAGCAGCATGGCGCCAAACTTCGTGCCACTGATTTTGCGTGGGCCAATGGTCAGGCATGGGCAGCGCACACAGAGCAAAAGAACGGCAAATACTATTGGTATGTGACCGTAGAGCACGGTACTATTCCAGGCAAGGCCATTGGCGTGGCGGTAGCAGATCACCCGACCGGCCCTTGGAAGGATGCCAAAGGGGAGGCTTTGATCACCAACGATATGACCAAGCAGACGGACATATTTTGGGATGATATCGACCCGGCAGTATTCGTCGATGAGGACGGGAGTGCCTACATCTACTGGGGCAATACCGTGCTGAAATGGGCCAAACTCAAAGACAACATGATCGAGCTGGATGGTCCGATACAGACGATACCTGTGCCCGAGTTTACGGAGGCGCCTTGGGTGTTCAAGCGTGGCGCTTTTTATTACCTGATCTATTCGGCGAGATTTCCAGAGGAGATCGACTATGCCATGTCCGATAGCCCGGAGGGACCTTGGGAATACAAGGGCAACCTCAATGGTGCATTACCCAATTCGCCCACACATCATGTAGGGGTAGTGGAGTACAAGGGCAACTGGTACCTTGTATACCACAACGGTCAACTCCCGACAGGGGGTGAGTTTAGACGATCGGTCTGCATCGAAAATCTCTACTTCAACGAAGATGGAACCATCCAACCCATCACCCGTACGACTGCCGGCGTGAGCGCCATTGCGAATTAATTGATAACAAGACATTGAGGTATGAGCCATGAAATCTGTGCATGACGCCATGGCTTTTATACCTACGCTGATATGATGACCCTAAGCATGAAACGAATTTATTTTATTCCTTTTCTATTCCTTCTATTCGCTTGCCAACAGCAGGCATCCAGTCCGTCCAACGATAGGTTGGTGCTCACACCAGTAGACATACAGGATGTGCGCTTACTCGATGGCCCCTACCAACACGCGATGATCAAAGACGGCCAGTGGCTGCAAGCGCTGGAGCCTGATCGCCTGCTGCATCGATACCGACTGTATGCTGGGCTGGAGCCAAAAGGTGAAATCTACGGGGGGTGGGAAAGCCGGGGGATTTCGGGGCACTCACTCGGGCACTATATCAGTGCCTGTGCCATGATGTATGCAGCCACGGGAGAGGCGGTGTACAAGGAGCGTGTGGATTACATCACGTCCGAATTGCAGGAATGCCAAGAAGCAATGGCTACCGGCTACATCGGCGCAATCCCGGGTCAGGACAGCGTGTGGCTACAAGTCGCAGCGGGCGACATCCGTTCGCAAGGGTTTGATCTCAATGGACTATGGGTGCCCTGGTACACCCAGCACAAACTGCTCGCTGGATTGGTAGATGCCTATGCGTTCGCCGGCAATGACGCGGCGCTCAGCGTTGCGCGCAAGTTTTCGGATTGGATCGATACGACATTCGATGGACTGACCGAGGAGCAGTTTCAAGAGATGCTGACCTGTGAGTTTGGGGGGATGAACGACATCCTGGCCAAGCTCTATCAAATCACAGGAGATGAAAAATATTTGAAACTGGCGAGACGATTTTATCACCAGTCCGTATTGGATCCACTCGCCAACCAGACGGATCAATTGTCCGGTCAGCACGCCAATACCCAAATCCCTAAAATCGTAGGAGCCGCCAAACTCTATGAGTTGAAAGGAGATACCAAAGACAGCACCATCGCTGCTTATTTCCTACGAACGGTATTGAATGATCACAGTTATGCCAACGGCGGAAACAGTGAGCACGAGCACTTTGGTGCGCCGCGACAGCTCGAGCATCGACTGTCAGAGAGCACCTCAGAGACCTGCAATACCTACAACATGATCAAACTCACCCAGCACGTCAATACATGGGAGTTTGACGGGCAGTGGGGTGACTACATCGAAAAGGCCCTAATCAATCATATCCTGGCCTCTCAAAATCCAGAGACGGGGATGGTCTGCTATTTTGTGCCGCTGGATGCGGGCGGTGAAAAGACCTACAGCGACCCGTTCGATTCGTTTTGGTGCTGCGTAGGGAGCGGTTGGGAAAATCACGCCAAGTATGGAGGACTGATCTACTATGAAGCCCCTGATCAATCCGTGGTGATCGATCAGTACATCGCATCGGCGTTGACGTTAGACCATATTCGCTTGACGCAAAAAAGCGATTACCCCGAGTCAGCCCTTGTTCGGATTGAAATCAAAGACGTGGATGAGGCATTTCAGTCGCTTTACTTAAGAATACCGGCATGGAGCAGGGGGCATCAGGTGACCCTCAATGGTAAGCCCATATCGGGGCTGCTAACCAATGGATATTTGAAATTGGATGAAAAATGGGCCGCAGGCGATGAGATAGCACTGAGCCTGGCCATGGACTTGCACGCTGAGGAGCTACTCGGGTCTGATAAGAAAATAGCCATGTTTTATGGCCCTACCCTTTTGGCGGGAGCATTGCCTCAGGGGATGGAGCCGCATAACTACCCAGTGTTTTTGGCAGATAATGAGGGGTATGACTGGATTGATTGGGATGCTGCCAAGATGAGTGGAAAGACTCAGGTTGGATATCCGCAGGATGTAGTGATGATGCCATTTTATCAGTTGTATGAGCAGCCGTATGTCGTCTATCTCGATCGCTACAACGAGGAGGATTGGGCCAACCACAAGGAAAAAGTCGAAGCAGAACGTCGCGCACAAGAAATCCTCGATACACGGACGATGGATGTCCTGCGCATCGGAGAAATGCAGCCCGAGAGAGATCATGAGCTAGTAGGAGAAAACACCGAATCGGGTGAGGCCTTCAATCGCAAATGGCGACATGCTACCGACGGATGGTTTGCCTTTCAGATGACGGTCGACCCACAGGCGAGCAACGAACTGATGGTCACCTACTGGGGTGGAGATGCCGGCAATCGTGAATTTCAAGTATTGGCAGATGGGCAGATCATAGCTACGCAAAAACTGGAGAGAAACAGACCAGATGAGTTTTATGATGAAGTCTACGAACTACCCCGAAATGTCACCCAAGGCAAACAAAAGGTAAGTATTCGGTTCGAGTCCTTACCAGGGAAGACAGCAGGCGGAGTGTATGGTGTCAGGATGCTCCGAGCCCAGTAGAGGTATCTTCCTTGTTTAGTACATTGGCCATCTGCTTAGGCAATGCGGTTTTCGCACCATACGACAACAGCAATCTTTTGTCAGTAATAGGTAGGGTGAGTGTATGCCTTGACCGTAGAAGAGGGCAAACAATAAGGGATTTGCCTTTGTAGATGCTTTCATCTCTACAGAGATTCGTCTATACTTGTGTGATTATGACACTTTACAAAGAGTACGACCGGTTATTGGTCGCAGTGGATTGTATTATTTTTGGGTTTCATGGTGATAAGCTGAAACTTCTATTGATCAAAAGGGATTTTGAGCCAGAAAAGGGGAAATGGTCCTTGATGGGTGGTTTTGCCAAGAAGTCTGAGAGTTTGGATGATGCGGCTAGCCGTATTTTGTTGGGTTTGACTGGTCTACAAGATGTGTTTTTGGAGCAGCTTTTTTGTTTCAATCAGGTCGATAGAGATCCTGTAGAGCGGACCATCAGTGTCACGTATTATTCGCTCATCAATATCGAGGATCATGACGAGGAGCTGAGCAAGCAACACGATGCGTCGTGGTTTGATTTGGGTGAGATGCCCGATCTTATTTTTGATCACAACGAGATGGTCGATCGAGCACACCAGCGCCTCAAATACAAGGCAGAGCATTACCCCGTAGGGTTCGAACTCCTTCCTCCCAAATTTACTATGCCAGAGCTACAGTCCTTGTACGAAGCGATCTTTGAGACGGAAATGGACAAGCGTAACTTCATCAAGCGCATCGATTCACTTGATATCTTGGTCAAACTAAATGAGAAGAAGCGTACGACAGGTAAGAAAGGGGCTTTCTTGTATCAGTTTGACGAGGACAAGTACCAACAACAACTCAAAACGGGTAATAAGTTTCAAGTGAAGCCTTAGCACTTGTCTCGAATGCAGCCTAATAGACCTATGAACTGGGCTTTGTGATCCGTTTGAAATCTACGTAGGAATAGACTACTGGGATCAACGTGATCAGAAGTGTAATCCCTATGAAAGCATACATGTTGAATGGGGCGTTGAACAACAGGCTGGTACAGATAATCACTAGACCTCCAGCAAACCATATTTTTCCGCCTAGACGATGGGTGTTTTTCCATACGGTTTCGTTTTCGAGTGTCCAAGGTGTGCGTATACCGATGAAATAATTGGCTTTGACGGTTTGGAAATAATTGCCAAATACGAAAAATATTGCTCCGATGACTACAAAAATCAAATCAACGGTAGATAGGGAAGGGTGCTGTATGGAATAGAGTATGACCCCTGTTAGGATTGTCATCAGGAGGGTCAGGAGGTTTCTCAACTGATTGAATTTGCCTCCCATCTGTTGGATCTTTTTCTTGGGGTCGATCAAGGGCATGATTGCGAAAGTCAGGTAAGTGAATAGTCCGATCGAGGCGATGATGAATAGTTCCAGTCTGGAACCATAGCGATCGACCTCCCCTTGGATGTTCCAGTGTACAGGGACTTGCTCTGGTAGTGTCTCGTAGATGACGCCTAAGTATAGTATAGGCAGTAGCGTGATGAGGATATAGAATCCTTCCTTTTTGAAGTTTTTCATGATTTTACGGTTAGGATCCATGTCAATAGATCGTCCAAAATAGTGGTGTTGAGCGAGTACATGACGAACTGTCCTTTCTTTTCTCCAGTGATGAGGTCAGCTTGTTTGAGTATGTCCAGATGGTGAGAGATACTGGGTTTGGAGATTTGAAATCGATCTGCGATCTCCCCAGCATTCATTTCCCCGTCTTTCAGCATTTCAATGATTTCTCGTCGTGTCTCGTCGTTCAATGCCTTGAATAGTTTGTTCATTAATTAAACATTTAGATAAATATCTAATTATTAAGTGAGAAAAGCAAAATTATTCATTTGAAATGATTGAGACGATGAGAGTGTCCTGTGGAATAGGGAAACAGGCTGACCCAAAGTATGATGCTACTAAATCAGCGGTTGATCAAGGCTGGACGGGAAGTGAGTAGCTGGGCATGGACACACCAAGACAATGTAGTGATACCCATAGAGGGGTACACATGGATTGGCCTCTAGTATTGTTTAGCGGGGCCTGCGTGTTTTTGCAATTTCTTCGATTGCTTGCCTTTTTTCTTGTCAAGTTTGCGAGCGTGAGGTAGATCCATCCAGTCTGTTTGGTATTTGCGTGAGGCACAGGAGCTAAATGAAGCTAAGAAATAGATGGAGAGTATGCTTAGGATATAGAAGGACTTTTTCTTTAGTGTGATCATAGCTGTATTTATTGGTTAAATATTACTTATCATATAATAATTTGTAATATTACTATATTGAAAGCAGAATACATAATGACGATATGACAACTTTGGGGCCAAGTGTCGGGTTTGGGACCTAGGTGTATTGCCTAAATGTAAGGGGAACGGGTTAGGGGAGGAACTGTCGCTGGATGAAGCGGGAGAAGATCACAGCACCAAAACCACTGATTAGGGAAATCAACAAGTTGAGAAGTAGAAGAGGGCTGTCTACCTGTTGGTCGACGATGATGTAGGAGGGACTGAATCCCAGTCTACCCAGACTTTTGACCAAGAAGACACTGCCAAATACGCCTGCTATGGTGTTGCCTGTCAAGCCAAAGCTGAGTCGTGGCAATAGCACTGTGGTGAGGTGGGCACCTAAGATGCCACACCCGATACTGAGCAGGGATAGACCGGACTCTAGCATATTAGATCAGTGGCCATAGTCCATGTCATCGATTTTGCCTCCTAGGAGTTTCTTTTGTACTACAGTGTAGACTGCTACGAGTAGGATGCCAAGGATCACCCAGCCGACTGCCACAGAAAGCCCGTATTCAGAGGTGGTGGTGTTGTAGATGGTGAGTGCGTCGTTGAGATCATTGGTAGAGGGTAGAATCACCGGGAAGATCGAGGCAAGTGAAGAGGTGATACCTCCGATGATTACGAGAGACGAGCTGCAGAACCTGAGCCAATCGGTCGGTGCGAAAAATAACCCAGTGATCCCTGTCAAATAGATCAACGGAAAAACGATATAGATAGGATGGTCAGCGAAGTTGCCAAAGGGGCTGGGGTTTATGACGTGCCATACGAGTAGGGAAAATATCGTCAGTGCAATCAGCGTCATACTGAGCCGAAAGGTGACCTTTTTGAGCTGTTCGTTGATGCTGGCGTTGGTTTTGAGGCGAATCCAGTTGGCACCATGGATCGCTAGAGTCACTACCGCGATGAGTCCGATGATGACAGTGAACCAGTCTATGACTCCTGGGTGTACGCCACTTGGACTGAATCCATCGTTCCATAGTGGGAGGAAAAAGTAGTGTGCTTCGTACATAGATACACCATTTTCTACACCACCGAGATTGACACCTCGGACGATATTGCCGAGCCCAATGCCAAAGAAAAGAGCCATGAGAAGGCTGGCTACTCCGAAGGACTTGTCCCAAATGGATTTCCACATGGGATAGTCAAACTGTCCTCGCAGCTCTAGGCCTATGGCACGGAAGATGATCAACCAAAGCACGAGAATCAAGGGGAGGTAAAAGCCACTGAATACTGAGGCGTAATAGGTAGGGAAGGCCATGAACATGAGTCCGCCTCCTGCGACAAGCCATACTTCGTTGGAGTCCCAAAACAGGCCCGCCGCCTTGGCGATGACTTCTTTGTCTTTTTCTTCTTTGGCAAAAAATAAATGAATGATGCCTGTACCGAAATCATATCCGTCTAGGATAAAAAAAGTGGTCAGGACGATGGCGATGATGATAAACCAAAAGAGTTCCATGTGTTAGTGTTTTTGAGGGTGAGGTCCAGTGTAGATGGTTTTTCCGACAAGGAGTAAAAACAGCAGGCCTAGCAATAGGTAAAGTCCTACAAATCCGAGCAGGGTAAAGAGGGTATTGCCCGATGAGACGGTGGGTGAGATGCCCTCGATGGTACGGAGGAGTCCATGGACAAGGTAGGGTTGTCTGCCAAGCTCAGCTACATACCAACCGGTGATGTTGGCGATGTAGGGGAAGGGAAATAGAAATAAGATGACCCAAAGTAGAGGGGCAGTACTATAGAGCTTTTTGCGCCAAAGCAGGAAAGCAGCCAAGACCATCACAGCGATGAATATGGTGCCTAGACCTACCATCATGTGATAGGAGTAGTAGAGGGCAGGGATGTTGTCTGGGAGTTCGTTTGGATCAAATTCGTTCATGCCGATGACCTGCTTGTCCCACTCTTGGTAGGTGAGAAAACTGAGGACGTTGGGTACAGCGATTTTGTTGTCTAGTTTCTTCTCGACCATGTTGGGTTGGCCGATGAGGACGATTTCTGCACCTCCTTCTTCGGTTTCGAAGATGCCTTCCATCGCCGCAAATGCTGCGGGTTGGTGTTTGGCTACATTCTTGGCATTCCAGTCACCAGTAGGGAAGGCCACCAATAGACTAGATACGAGTCCGAAGAGAATACCTGTCCTGAGGAAGAGTTTGCCGTATGCGACGTTGGATTCGCTCAGGAGGTAGAATGCCCCGATGCTCGCCACGACGAAGGAGGAGGTGACGACAGAGGCCATTTGGTTGTGAAGGAAGGCGGGGAGTAGCCAGGGATTGCTGAAGAGCGCGGAGAAGTGGGTCAAGACAAATTTGCCATTGGCAAGGATCTCATATCCTACAGGGTGCTGCATCCAGGCATTGGTGGCGAGGATGAAGTAGCCACTGGCCCAAGAACCGAGGAAGACCAAGAACCCGGTGAGTAGATGAAGTTTTTGCCCCATGAGCTTTTCACCGAAGATGAACAGGGCCAAGAAGGACGATTCGAGGAAGAAGGAAAAGGTGCCTTCCATGGCAAGGGTCTGCCCGATGATACCTCCTGTCAGTTCGGAGAACTTGGCCCAGTTGGTGCCAAACTGAAACTCCATTGGGATACCGGTCACGACTCCCATGGTGAAGTTGATGGCGAAGATCTTCATGAAGAAACGCGCGGCATCATTGTAGGTTTCGGTTTGGGTACGGAGGTACTGCCACTTGAAGTAGACAATGATCAGTGATAGTCCCATAGTGAGTTGGGGAAACAGGTAGTGAAAGGTGATAGTGAATGCAAACTGCAGCCTATCGTAGAATATCATATCTTCCATGTCCGAGGGTTAGAATGAGCTGCCAAAGTTAATGGCTATTGGGGTTTGACCACAGAGATTTGGGAGGGAAGTTTGCAGCCAATGATGACAATTTGGAAGTCGAACATAGGGTGTCTCTCTACTCGCTCAATAAAAAAGAGGTGCCTCTACAAGCACCTCTCCAAACTATATTACTAATTACTAAAAACTCTATTTTACTTGTCTGTAGACGTTGTTGTGCTGGAGTGTGTTTTTGAAATCACGAATGTTCGTGTTTTCATCGATGGTCACGATTTCTAGGTCTACCATGTCGGCATAGTCTTCTAGGTATTCATTGCCTAGGTTTTGACTGTATACTGTGTGGTGTGCACCACCTGCCAAGATCCAAGCTTGCGCCGCAATCTCTAGGTTTGGTTTGGCGTCCCAAAGTACACGTGCTGTGGGTAAGTGGGGTAGGTCTTGCTCAGGAGCAGTTCCTTCGACGTTGTTGACGATCATACGCATGCGGCCACCCATGTCTACCACTGAAGCGTTGAGTGCTTTGCCAGCCGCCGCGTCAAACACCAGCCTGACAGGATCTTCTTTGCCACCAATGCCAAGTGGGTGCACCTCACATTTGACTTTTTCACCGCTGATCGATGGGCAGATTTCCAACATATGAGACCCGAGTACTCTGTCGCCGTTGGTGCTGAAGTGGTAAGTGTAGTCCTCCATAAACGAGTTGCCTCCTTTCATGCCAGCTGCCATGACTTTCATGGTACGGACAAGCGCAGCTGTTTTCCAGTCACCCTCTCCGGCGAAACCATAGCCGTCAGCCATCAGTCGTTGTGAAGCGATACCTGGCAATTGCTTCATGCCGTATAGGTTTTCGAAGGTATCGGTGAATGCTGTGAAGCCGCCCTCAGTCATGAAACTTCGCATACCGATTTCGATTCTTGCAGCATCTTCGAGGGATGCTCTTTGTGCACCTCCCGTTTGGATGGCGTCCGCCAAAGTATATGTTGCTTCGTATTCTTCGATCAAGGCTTTGACTTGTGCATCAGTGGCTGATTCGATGTGTGCTACCACATCACCTACTCCATATCCGTTGGTCGAGTAGCCAAATTTGATTTGTGCTTCTACTTTGTCTCCTTCAGTGACTGCTACTTCGCGCATGTTGTCCCCGATACGAGCGACTTTGCCATGTTGTGCGTCGTGGTGTGCTGATGCGACGCGAGTCCATACATTGATTTGCTCTACGACGCGCTCGTCTTGCCAGTGGCCTACGACTACCTTTCTATTGATGCCAAGTCTCGTACAGATGAATCCAAACTCACGATCACCGTGTGCCGATTGGTTGAGGTTCATGAAGTCCATGTCAATCGTAGACCAAGGAATTTCCGCATTGTACTGCGTGTGCAGATGGAGAAAAGGCTTGTTGAGTGCTTTCAAACCATTGATCCACATTTTCGCTGGGGAGAAGGTGTGCATCCATAGCACCAATCCGATACAGTGCTCTGAGTTGTTGGATTCTAGGCAGATTTTGGTGATTTCTTCTGGAGTCGTCACGACCCCTTTGTATACTATTTCTACAGGGATATTGTTGTGTGCATCCAATGATTTTGCGATTTCTTCGGAGTGAGCAGCTACTTGTTTGAGTGTCTCTGGACCGTAGAGGTGCTGAGACCCTGTCACGAACCAAACTTGATTTTTTTCTATTGATATCATTGTGTTAATCGTTTTCTATTCAAATTATTAGGGGGCTGTGGTATACAAAGCTTATTGTATTGTTTGTGTGGTTTACGACTGACCGTAATAAGCCCCTTTGCCGTGTTTGCGCTCGTAGTGTTTCTTTTTGAGAGACTCTTTGAGGCGTGGTGCTTCTGGATGGATTGTCTTGGTAATCCAAGCCATCTTGGCGACTTCTTCGAGTACGGCAGAGTGGTACACGGCTTTTTTTACATCTTTGCCCCAAGTAAATGGAGCGTGATTTGCCACGATTACCATGGGTACTTCTTCTGGGGTGATGTGCTTGTCTTTGAAGCAATTTATGATCTGAAACCCCGTCTCATACTCATAGTCTCCTTCGATCATCTCGTCGGTCATCACAGGAGCACAAGGGATGTCAAATGCCAAGTGATCGGCGTGGGTCGTTCCGTAAATTGGGATGTCCAATTGTGTCTGCGCCCATGCCGTAGCATGTGTCGAGTGCGTATGCACAATCCCACCGATGCTCTCCCAATTTTTGTAAAGTACCGCATGGGTTTTAGTATCGGATGATGGCCGCATGTTGCCTTCTATGATGTTGTTGTCAAAATCAACAATCACCATGTCCTCGACTTTCAAGTCTTCGTAGGGCACCCCACTGGGCTTAATCGCAAAGACCTTTTTGTCTCTGTCAACAGCACTGGCATTGCCAAAAGTGAACAGCACCAATCCCAGTTGAGGCAACTGCATGTTAGCGTCGTAGGCTTCTTGTTTTATTTTCTGATATGGGCTCATTGCATGGTTATTTTTTCGATTGATTCTCCTAGTTGACAGTACTTTACGTACAGCTGTGCATAGACTTCTGCTTTGTCCGCATTGGGCTGATAGGTCTTCTCAAAACCACCCCCCATGGCCTTCATCGCTTGTTCTACTTTCTCATATTTGCCTGCTGCGACTGCCGCAAACATCGCCGCTCCTAGAGCACAAGTCTGCTCTGAGCTAGCCACTTTGATGGGCATCTGCATGACATCAGAGAGCGTCTGCATCACGAGTTTGGACTTCTTGGCGATCCCTCCGAGCGCGATGACGCCTTTGATTTCGACTCCTTCGTCTGCAAAGCGATCCGAGATGCGTTTGGCACCAAAGCATGTCGCTTCGACCAGACTCTTGAATAATCGTGGCGCGTCTGTGCCGAGATTGATACCAGAGAGTACACCTTTGAGTGCTTGATTGGCGTCCGGAGTTCTGCGTCCATTCATCCAGTCGAGTGCTACCGGGTCAGTGGCATTTGTTTCTAGTTGTGCTGCAGCTTCTGCGAGGGCGGGGATGATTTTATCATCCAGTTCTGTAGCATATTGCTCCTTCAACTCCGTACTCATGTGCTCTACGGGCCAGAGCAACAGTCGCTTGAACCACGCATAGACATCTCCAAAAGCAGATTGCCCCGCTTCCAGACCGAGCATGTTTGGGATCACTGACCCGTTGACTTGCCCACAAATCCCCTTAACTAGATGCTCTTTGGCCTCCAAAGGAGCTACCATGATGTCGCAAGTAGAAGTCCCGATGATTTTGCTGAGGTAGCCTGGCTCGATCTCGCCACCTACAGCTCCCATGTGGCAATCAAATGCCCCCACGGCAACTACCACATCCGTGGAAAGACCCAGCTTGTTGGCCCATTCGGTAGACAAGTGGCCTACAGTTTCATCAGAGCTATAGGTGTTTTCTAAAAGTTCGGTGCGAAACTCCGCAAAGCTCGAATCGATCTGTGTCAAGTAGCTTTTGGGTGGTACACCATGGTAGTCTTTGTGCCAGAGAGCCTTGTGCCCTGCTGCGCAGACGCTACGTTTTACATTTTCTGCTTTGTTTCCTCCTGTGAGGAGAAACGGAATCCAATCACAGTGCTCTACCCAAGTATATGCGGCAGATTTGATGGCAGGATCTACGCGATTGGTGTGTGCTATTTTAGCCCAGTACCATTCGGAAGAGTATATCCCTCCGACGTATTTGAGGTAGTCTTCGTCTGATTGTGTGTTGAGTGCGTTGATCTCCGTGGCTTCTTGGAGTGCCGTGTGGTCCTTCCAAAGGTGAAACATGGCGTTTGGATTCTCTGCATACGCAGGGTTGAGAGCTAGCGGGGTGCCCGCTGCGTCAACTGGCACGGGTGTAGACCCTGTGGTGTCTACCCCGATACCGATTACGTTTTTGCTCACCGCTGACCCGGCTTCTTGCATGGATCGGGTAACCACATCGGTCATTGCCTCTATATAATCGAGAGGGTGTTGTCTAAACTGGTTGTCGTGGGGGATGCAATACTGACCCTCTGCCCATCGCGGGTAGTTGCACACTGCAGTAGCTACTTCTTCACCTGTCTCCACATTGACGACCAGCGCTCTGACACTGTCAGAGCCAAAGTCTAGCCCAATGGTATATTGTTCTCCTTTCATTGTTTGCTTTTTTATTCGTGTACGATTCACACTTATTAGACAAATATAGCAACTTTTAATAAAGTGTTTATTTTACACTTGTAAAATTTATAGAAGCATCAAATGAGACAAAGAATGAAAATAACCGCTATGGTGAAATCAAAGACATGGAGATGGGTTTTGTCATATGAGAAGACGGAGGTGCATCAGTTTGGAAAATCTGCGTATCTTTTCGCCGTAGTTTACAAATGATCAATCAAGAAAATAAGCATAGGTGAAGAAGATATTGCTGGTAGAGGATGATAGTCATGTTTGTGCATTTATCAACAAGGGACTAACAGAAGAGGCCTACGAAGTGACAGTGGTCATGGATGGGCAGCAAGGGTTGGATTTGGCTCTGGCCAATACATATGATATGATTATTCTCGATATCATGCTGCCTACACTCAACGGTTTGGATGTCTGCAAGGGAATCCGTCAAGCCAAGATCGAAGTGCCTATTCTTTTCTTGACCGCTTTAGGTAGTACTGAAAATGTCGTCATGGGCTTGGATTCGGGTGCGGACGACTATTTGGCCAAACCTTTTAAGTTTATTGAATTGTTGGCAAGAATGCGGACCTTGCTACGCCGCTCCCACAACAGTTCGGACGCTATGCCCGAAGAGACCTATCGGTTTGCAGATGTAGAAGTCAATGATGAGACCAAAACAGTACGGCGCAACGGAGTAGAGATTTCCTTGACGTCTACAGAGTATAGGCTCTTGCTTATGTTTCTCAAAAATCCTCGTAGGGTGCTATCTCGGATGGCTATCCTAGAGCAAGTATGGGGAGTAGATTTTGATATGGGGACCAATGTCGTAGATGTCTATGTCAACTACCTACGCAAAAAAATGGAGCGACATACTCCCAAACGTCTGATACAAACGGTGATTGGTATGGGGTATGTCTTGAAAGAAGAAGAATGAAAATTCAGAACAAAATCATCGCAGTACTGCTGGTCGTATTCGTTTCGTATACCTTATTGTTCAGTGGGTTTATCTACTATTCGATTTTTGATTATGCGTTCATGGATTTTTATAAGCGCCTGGAGATACGAGCCATCACGACGGCCAAGATTTTTGTAGAACATGAGACGGAGGTACAGGTGATTAGCGAATTGCGACAAGAGTATTTGGAAAAACTGCCTGATGAGAAGATCGATATTTTTGAGCTAACCGAACTGTACCATAGTCCTCACAAGCATGATCTCAGTGCTTTTCGAAAGGATTTTATCAACGATATTCTGAACAAAGGAAAAGGGAGTTACAACGATCAACGTATATTTTATTTTGGCATGATCTACGAATCTGCAGCTGGTCACAAGTATGTCGTGATTGCTTCGGCAGAGAATTATTTCATCACACATCACATTTCCTATTTCCGAAATATCCTCATCATTTCTTTGTTGATTGCTTTTGTGATCATCTTCTTAGTGGCCTATTTGTTTTCACAAAAAATCATCCAGCCCATCAAAGACATCATCCAAAAAGTGAAGGAAATCAGTTCGGGCAATTTGCACATGAGACTGAAACTGGGAGTAGACAAGGACGATACTATCGGGAATTTGGCGAAGACCTTCAATGATATGCTCAACCGTCTTGAGACGTCGTTTGAGAGTCAGAAGAACTTCATCAGCAATGCTTCTCATGAGCTCAATACACCACTCACCTCTATCATCGGAGAAGCCGATGTGGCTCTGAGCAAGATGAGGACCAGTGACTACTACATCGAGTCGCTCATGACCATACTCGAGGAGGCAGAAAAACTCAATAAAAAGACCCATGCGCTATTGATGCTCGCTCAGACAGGGTTTGATGGCAAGAAGCAAGAGTTCGTACGTTTCCGGATCGATCAGTTGATCCTAGATGTGAAAGAAACTGTCGAAAAGATCAATCCAAACAGTAAGGTCAACATAGATTTTAATCTGCTGCCATCCAATCCAGACCTACTCAAAGTAGACGGAAATGAGGCGTTGTTGCACCTGGCTTTGAGCAATTTGATCTTGAATGGCTGCAAGTATTCAGGCAATCAACCCGTACGGGTGGCGCTCGGTGTGTCTAGCGATCAGATCATCATACTGATCAAGGATACTGGTATAGGTATCCCTGCTGAGGATTTGCAGTTCATCTACGACCCTTATTTTCGAGCATCCAACACCAAGAATCATGAAGGGTACGGGATAGGCATGCCTCTGGCTCGAAATATCATATTGATGCATCAAGGGAAACTACAGGTCCACTCGGAAATCAATCGTGGGACTGTCGTGCGAGTGATTCTCAAACCTTCCCCAAAACCCATAGATACGGAGTAAGGGTATTGATTTAAGCTTCTTCTTAGAGATTCTAATCTCATCTTAATCTCGTTTTTACTTCATCTTAAGGTTGCACTTCTACTTTTGATTTTGAAGACTGGGATCAGTTCAATTGGTCAGGTCACAAATCAACTAAAAAGAGAAAGTATGAAATTGGCAATAATATATATGGCGGTGGCATCAGCAATGGTCGGATTGATCACCGTGATGCTTACTTCTGGGGAGCACCCTCATGACCACTTGGTCGGTACTTGGAAAGAAACAGCTTGGCACTACGAGAAACTCGATGTAGAAGAGGATCACGAAGGATCAATATCGCTAGAGATCGATCATCAAATGAAACGGGAGATCAGCGAACAAATGGTAATACACAAAGCAGAGGTATGGCATTTTCGGTCCAATGGAGAGATCGGCTTGTACGATGAGTCAGGCAATGGGAAAAAACTGGATTGGAGACTTAAGGGAAGAGGAAACATCCTCAAACTAGTCGATGAGAACAATTCCTTTGAGCATTATAGCATCAAAAGCTTAAGTGAGAACCGTATGGAAATTCATTTTTCCACAGATATTGGGGCAAGAGGTGTAGTGAAGATGATTTTTGAGAAGTTGCCGAATACAATTACATATGCTGAGGAAATTTGATAACAATAGGTCACTAAGTGATAACATCAAACTAGGAGCACTGACGGCCATGTCCGCAGGGATGGTCAACGTGACTTCAGTCATCGTTTTTTTTGCTTATACTTCCAATGTGACGGGGCACTATGCCGTACTCGCAGAAGAGATATCCAAGGGCAACTGGTACCAAGCAGGGATCGTAGCTACTTGGATTTTGCTCTTTTTCTTCGGGGGATTTTTGGCAAACTTCATCATCATCAATGTCAATCGGATCAACGTCTACTATGCACATGCTTTGCCGTTGATTTTAGAAATCATGTGCCTCTTGGTAGTAGGGGGGTATTTGCAGTTTTATTATCTAGAGACGTTGGTGGAGACTGAGATATTGGTAGGATTTATGCTGCTGGCGATGGGGATACAAAACGGCCTCACGGCGAGTATTTCTAACTCGACGGTCAAGACTACTCACCTTACAGGTCTCACGACAGATTTGGGTATGCTGTTTTCGATGTTTACTCAGCGCGAGTTTAGACAAAAGAAGCATCTACGAGACAAAGCCAAGATTCAGGTTTCTATCATGGTCTCCTACTTGCTCGGGGGGATCGCGGCGGGGGTTGTGTATCTTCAGATATCCTTTCAAGTCTTTTATATCGTGTGCGTGTTTTTGTTTTTCATCATCTGTTACGATTATTTTCAGTTGCGTGTAAGTATGCGAAAGAGCAAAGACAGTTAAGAATTTTCATAAGTTTAGTGAAAGGTAGAGTCGTCTGGTACGACTCTATTTTTTTGTAGAAACACGTCGCTCGTGCCAGAACTGTCTCGGGACTTCACAGAAATATTTTTTGCCATACAGAATAGCTGCAGTATTGACTGCTCTTCCTTGTCTGAGTACTTACTTAATACTACCCAATTGCTGGTACGAGAAGATAATCCCTGATCGATGCATTGCTAGGGTATCGGTTATTGTATGGGGACTAGGACATATGAGGTGTTTTTTGATGAATGTTTTCGACATGTGTATATACTGGCGTGGTAATTGCATATAGCGGCTCAGGGGTATTTATATTTTTTTCAATCAAAATCTAAACTTAATAACATGAGAAAATCATTGTTAACTCTTTTGTGTCTTTCTATGTCTTACTTTTCGATCGCGCAAGACACTACCAAACAGAAGGAAATTGGACTACTTTTTAGTAACCTTGACAGTTTCGGACTTACTTTTAAAATGGGAACGGATCGTGCCATGTGGAGATTCAACACGCTATCACTGAAAAATTATCAATCGAAAAATGAATCTGATAGTATTGATAGTAAGGACACGTCAAATGGGGTTTCTGTTCAAATAGGTAGAGAATACCGGAAAGAGATTGTGGATAATTTGGAGTTGAGAGTTGGAGCAGACATATCATTTAGCTACAGTTCTTCCAAACATACTTTTGATAATAAGAGAGTAGATCCCTTTACAAGACAAACCGAGATTACACATTATACCCCTGGAATTAACCTAGTATTAGGTTTCAATTACGTCTTTAAAGAAAGTCTAGTTTTCGGGGTGGAGTTGTTACCAGGTTTTACTTATTCGACGGGGACACAAATACTCAAGGATACTTGGGATGGCAATGTAGAGAAGACCGAAACTGACCTATCGAGTTATTCTGTTGGGTTGTCCAACTCGGCGGCTAGGTTGTCTGTGTCGTACAGGTTCTAAAGGTACAATTCATAAAACAGATACAATCTTGATCCTTTAGAGGAGTAGGGTTGTTCAGACTACAAAAAAGCACTCACCGTAGTATCGGTGAGTGCTTTTTTGTTTGCTGTGATGCCTGTTGCTCGGGGGGGGGGACAACGACGGCTATCTCACTCCGAGATAGCTATAAGGTTTATCGCCTACGGTCAAGTCGATCTTTTGCATAGGAATCTTCGAGTCGATGTGCCAGATCTTGAGCGTATGCTGACCAGAGTCTAGTATATGCGTCGTGGTTGTGTAGTGTGCATTGTTGGCTACTTTCTTCTCCCATTCGGGGAAAGTGTCGTTTTGATGGATGTTGACTACTACTGGGTCTTGGCTATCCACTGATATGGCATAGCTCAATCCTTCGTCGTTGTGGTAGTTGAGGGTAGGAGCCGTGTAGAGTTTGATTTTGACTTGAGCTCCCTCGAGTAGTGCGAAATCATACGCTAGATGCGGAGCATTGGGAGTAAGTGCTGATTTGGCCATTGGAGGCTGTGCGATCACACTAGAGCCTGTTCGGCCGAGCTGTGGTACGGTGAGCCAGGTGACATGCTCTGATTCTACTTTGCGGCTATAGTCTGATGCCTCGAAAGCCAATGCGCCGTTGTTGAGTACGGGAGGAGTGGAAGAAGCTAGCTTATCGGCATGTATGTGTATCGGGATCGCTTCCCCATTGACTGATACTGTGAGGGATCCATCCATCGATTGGTCGTCCATGGCTGCCCAGTCAATCGACACCTCGATGCGTTCGGTGAATGTGAGGTTACCTGACTTTTTGCTCAGTAGTATGGCTCTGTGGTTTGAGGTGATGTCATAGCTAGAAGCATCTGTTCCTCTGTTGAACAGCTCAATGTAGTAGTGGGGGTTGTTTT
Organism: Reichenbachiella sp. 5M10; assembly: GCF_002742335.1. NCBI lineage: Bacteria > Pseudomonadati > Bacteroidota > Cytophagia > Cytophagales > Reichenbachiellaceae > Reichenbachiella > Reichenbachiella sp. 5M10. The sequence continues at coordinate 1,086,038 of NZ_MDGR01000007.1, forward strand.
GAGAGTCAAACTTCGGTAGGGACAATGTTTGATTATTGGGCCACCATAGCTCTGAGTTTTCTAGAGCTATACCCGCATGTGCTCCTGTGAGAGGAAGGCTTTTTTCTACGAGAGTGGGCATGGACTGATGGTCAGGTTGCTGCCAGTATGTATAGCCTATGTGTGTTTGTGACATCATATGATTCCACTTGCCATTTCGGAGGCTGTGGTATTGCAGGGTGAGCAAACTGTCTTTTTCGTATAGCTGTCGAGCACGCAGCGCCGTTTCAGAGGTAGTGGTTCGGCCTTGTTGGGCATAGAGGTGGTTTTTAGCCACTTCGTAGTACATTTCATTGAGGTTGGCACTGGCTGCTATAGGGTATTCTACCAGTTGGAAATAGGCATCATGGTAGCGGGGAGGTAGTTCTTCTTTGATCTGCCTGGCCTGCTCTACCAGGGCGTTGTAATCGCGGACGACTCGCTCAAACTCTCTGTAGTGTGTCAAACTGTAGGTGTCCATGGATAGCATCTCGGGTTTGCGACGGCTGTTGAATAAGGTGTATTGGTCCAGTAGGTATGCGATGGCTTCTGCGGAGACTGTACCAAACTGCTGTTTGGCCCACTGCCTGCCATAGGCTGGGATTTGATCTGCAGTGATGGCCCTAGGGTCCCAAGCCAAGTCTAGGAAGAAGGAAATAGGGAATTCCATCGGCTTGAGGTCTCCCACATTGACAATCCAAATTTGATCCACTCCATAGGCATATGCAGTGGTCATTTGTTCCCAGACGCGTGATATTTGGGTGGTATTGATCCATTTGTAGTTTCTCGGTCCACCGACATAATCGAAATGATAGTAGATGCCATAGCCCCCAGCACGAGTCGTATCGCCGTAGGTGGGGAGTTTGCGTATGTTGCCCCAGTTGTCGTCGCAGAGTAGGAGGGTGATGTCGTCATCTACACGCATGCCTTGGTCGTAGTAGTCTTGGACCTCTTTGTAGAGGGCCCACATTTGAGGAGTTTCCTTGGCAGGTTTACCGGTGACCTCCGAGAGGATTGTGCGTTGGTCTTTGACGATATTTTCTAGCAGTTGGATGGCTGTGCCTTCGGTCATGGGTTCGTCTCCATCACCTCTCATGCCTACAGTGACGATGCTTTCGTTTGTACCCATTCGTTGTACGCCCTCTCTCCAAAATTGCTTGAGGTTCTCCTTATTTTTGCTGTAATTCCACGGTCCTTGTCCGTGGAGGCTCCATTCAATGTGGGCTCTGGAGAGTGGTTCGTGATGAGAAGTACCGAGGACTACTCCCATTTGATCGGCGAGGATGGGGCTTTGTGGATCATCCTCGTAGATAGACTTGCCCCACATGGCAGGCCAAAGATAGTTGCCTTTGAGCCTCAGAATCAGTTCGAATACATGGCTGTAAAATTCCGCATTAAAGCCTCCGAATTTGTCGAAAGCCATACCGGTGAGCGCAGGTGCTTCGTCGTTGATGAAGATGCCGCGGTATTTGACGCGAGGTTCTCCGATGGTGTAGGGGGACTTTCGGACAAATATATGTTCTTGCTGCACTACAGGTACATCTGCCCACCAATACCAGGGAGAGACTCCCATGAGTTGAGAGAGTTGGTAGACTCCATATATGGTGCCTCGCTTGTCACTGCCAGCGATGACCAGGCATTCGGAAACCTGAGAGGTTGGATGGTCTAGGCCTTGGATTACAAATTGCTCCCACTTGTTTTCCAAGAATTGTAGTTCAAGACCTAAGGATTGTATTGTAGGTTTTTGTGCAGACCCTATGATGATGGCTTTGTCGGTTTGAATGTCTTCCAATCGATGTACCAGAGGGGCTTTTTGCCCTGTGAGTAAGAGTAGGTCGTCCTGTAGATTAGTGACAGCTATTTGGATTCCTTGGTCCTCCGACTCGGACACCACGAGAGTCGCCAATTGCCCATCGCTGAATACCGGGAAGTCTCCGATAGAGGGACTGAAGCTCACTGGGCTGTGGTGCAGGTCGGATTCTGAACGAGAAGGTTGGTCTTGACACCCAGACCATAGGCAGAGCACTAATAGCAGTGAGAGGGTACTTTTTTTCATAATCAATAGAATAGATGCACGTCAAAACTAAATAGTTTTTCGATTTACGCAATCGATTGTTTGATATTTATCATAAAGAGTATCGGTACGCTGTGATGCAAACTTTCGAACGGGGTGTGTGGATCTATTTCCTACGGCTAGAGGCACGTTGGATGAGTGCAGTTTTGAGCTTGATGAGGTTGGAGGATTCTATTTCAGGGTGATTTTGGTGAGAGAGTAGTTGTCTTGCGGCGATTTCGCCCATCTGACGTGCAGGGTGATCGATTGTCGAGAGGGAAGGCTCGATGATGGTACCTATGGGGTCATTGTTGAACCCAATCACAGCCAGTTCGTCTGGGATTTTGATGCCCAATTCTTTGGCACACTGGATGACACTGACCGCAGTGGTGTCGTTGGCAGTGAAGATGCCATCGGGTCGCGGTTTTTGGGTAAGGAGTTTCTTGGCTGCAGCATAGCCTTCTTCGGCAGTGAGGTGACTGAGTTCGGCAATGAGGTTTTTGTCCACTGGGATATGGTTTGCTTCCAGTGCATTTTCATAGCCTTTGCGGCGATTGATGTAGACGTTGCGCTGCTGCGCACCAGCGAGGTGAGCGATACGTTGACATCCTTGGTCGATGAGGTGTTGGGTAGCGATTTGGGCGGACTGCAAGTTGTCGATCACGACAAGATCTGTATCTAAAGTTTCGGTCACTCTGTCTACGAATACCAAGGGAATTCCTTTGTTTTTGAAAGCTTGGAAATGCTCAAAATTTGTTGTTTCCATAGCGAGGGAAACGATGATTCCGTCTACACGGTAGTTGAACAGCAACTGGGCATTTTCGATTTCAAGTGCTGTGCGGTCGTGTGATTGAGTAAAGATGACGTGGTAGCCGTTTGCTTTGGCCTCTGATTCTATGCCGCTGATCATCGTGGAGATGAAGGGGCGGTCTATTCGTGGGACGATGACTCCTATGGTGTTGGTTTTCTGGGTACGGAGGTTGGCTGCCACGATATTGGGGCGGTAGCCCATTTGCATGGCTTTTTTTTCTACTTTCTTGATGGTCTCTTTACCTATGCTTTTGTGCTTTTTTAGTGCTCTGGATACAGTGGAAGGCGAGACGTTGAGCGCATGGGCTATATCGTAGATGGTTATTTCTTTGGATTTCTTCATGGTAGCATTTGGCACTCTGTCAAGGGCAAAAATACGCCCAATATTGGTTCGACCTAAATATTTGCACTGAAAATAACGCAATCGATTGTGTTGCGAATCAAAACGATCTACTTTTGAGGTTTGATTAATAAACCATAGAAGGTTGACAAAAGAGGCAGAGAGCTACTACTAATGAATGGAAGTAATATGGATTTTGGTATAAAGGGCAAAGTGATAGTGGTCACTGGAGGATCGGGAGTACTAGGAGGCAGTATGGCGCAGCATTTTGCTCAAGTGGGTGCCAAAGTGGTACTGATCGGTAGGAGTCTCAATAAACTGGATGCACAGGTGGAAAATCTCCAACGCATCAATCCCGATATCATTGGGATATCATGTGATGTCATGGATGTCGATAGTCTCCGATCGGCCAAACAGGAGATACTGGATCGGTACGGTCACATAGATGTCCTCATCAATGCCGCAGGAGGCAATGTCCCTGGTGCAACTCAAAAGGAAGATCAAGAGATTTTCGATCTCGACTTGAGCGAAATCGATTATGCCATGGATGTCAACCTCAAAGGGTCGATCTATCCGAGTTTGATTTTCGGCGAGGCTATTGCGGCGCAGGGAGCAGGCTCGATCATCAACATCTCATCTATGGCGACATATACGGCGATCACGCGAGTGATGAGCTACTCAGTAGCCAAGACGGGTGTCAATTCATTCACCCAATGGATGGCTGCAGAGATGGCACGGCGTTTTGGAGACAAAGTACGAGTCAATGCCATCGCGCCAGGCTTTTTTATAGGGGATCAAAATAGAAAATTGCTGCTCAATGAGGACGGAAGCCTCACAGAGCGTAGTGAAAAAGTAATTGCCAAGACGCCCATGGGGCGGTTTGGAGAGATTACTGAACTCAACGGCGTAGTACAGTTCTTGTGTTCGGAGGCGGCTTCTTTTGTGACAGGGGTGGTATTGCCAGTAGATGGAGGTTTTAGTGCTTTTAGTGGGGTGTAGTTTAAATTAATAATGATGAAAGTAGATGTGAAAATATGGGCAGTGTCGGCACTGCTGTTGGCTTGCAGTCCGAGTCAGGATACAGGCACCGAAGAAGGTAAGGATTTGGGATTGAGTACCTATTACAAGGATTATTTCCCGATAGGGGTGGCAGTATCGCCCAGTGCACTTCAAGGCGTGCAGGCGCAGTTGATCAAGGACAACTTCGTCAGTATGACACCTGAGAACGTCATGAAGTCTGGACCGATTCATCCTCAGGAGGAGGTGTACAACTGGGCACCAGCTGATAAGGTAGCGGCCTTCGCCAAGGAAAATCAGATGAAACTACGTGGACATGCGTTGCTTTGGCACAATCAGGCACCAGATTGGTTGTTTGTTGATTCGCTGGGGAATGACGTGAGCAAAGAGATCCTGTACCAACGATTGGAGCGACATATCACTGATGTGGTGACCCGCTACAAAGACGTGATCTATGCATGGGATGTGGTCAATGAGGCGATATCGGATGAGTCGGGTCAATTCTATAGGGATTCCAAATGGTATCAGATATGCGGAGAGGAGTTTATCGCCAAGGCTTTTGAATATGCGCGTGCGGCTGATCCAAACGTGCAGTTGTTTTACAACGACTATGAGGTGATCAATCCTGTCAAACGAGAGAAGATATATCAAATGGTCAAAGGACTGCAAGATGCCGGTGTGCCAATCGATGGAGTAGGGATACAAGGGCATTGGTCTGTGTACGAACCGAGTGAGTCTACCTTGAGAGCGACGATTGATCGTTTTACGGGGATGGGGCTGCAAGTACAAATCACCGAACTTGACGTCTCGATCTATCCAAAAGAGCACGCTCCCCGAGACAAGAATGAAGACGATGACGATACCTTTACAGACGAACTGAAACAAAAACAGATCGATCAATACGACATGATTTTTCGCGTGTTTAGAGAAAACAAAGAGAAGCTGTCCTCGGTGACTTTTTGGAATGTATCGGATCAGTACAGCTGGCTGGACTTCTTTCCAGTAAATGGGCGAAAAGATTATCCTTTGCTGTTTGATGAGGATAACCAACCAAAGGAGGCTTACTGGAAGGTCGTGGGGTTTTAGGACGTAGATCAAAGGACCAAGAAATGAAGACGCAAGACCGGATGTAGAGGAGACTCTTGACCTGATCTTGCGTTTTTTGTGGTTAGAGCAATACGTGTCTAAACACTCATGGTCATCTTTTCATCAGGTGTGTTATCTTCCGATGATCCAGTCTGCATCGGGCGAGCCTTTGAAGCAATTGGGGGTGACTGGGAAGTCTGTCGTGATCACATAGTAGTAGGTGCCATTAGGGTATTCTGGAGTGATACCCCATCGTCCGTTGCACTCATCCAAATCTCCCAGCCCTGAGACGTACTCATAGTCTTGAATATAGGTGCCGTCGTAACTGCCGTCTGGGTAGTCAGTTCCAGCAACTCCATCATCTGATCGTGAACCTGATTTTAGTCGGTAGCTTGATACGAGTTCTTTGATGCCGCTTGTGGTTGTTTGCTGATCGACATAGCCATACTTGTAGTAGATAGGGAAACCATCACCTGCAAAGCCATATATGGTCGAGTGTTGGCTACCGTCCTCATCACTGGCTAGACCTGTGATGTCTCCGTGGTAGTGATAGTTGCCCTGAGACGTCACATGAGCACCGTAAGCGTCTAGATGTGTGCTGCCCTCTTCGGTGACCTGTTCTTGCCATTTCCAATTTTCCTCTCCTGTACTCGGGTCGGTCCATGGTTTGAGCCCCATGGGGTGAAACTCCACACCATTGATGGCCATACCAAATTGGTAGAAGTTCTGATTGCTGGGTGTAGGCGGGCCAGTTTCATCGTACACATAGGTCACGGTTTGAGCCATAGACGGTTGGGTACCAAAGCTTCGAGTCACTTGGATCGCCGTTGGGTCAGCATTGGGGAAGTTGCCTGTTGTGTGGCTCGGGTATTGGTTGGAGGAGATTGTTCGGATATTTGGGGTACTGTAGTCGAAGCACACTTCGCTGATCGTGGTGCTCGAGTAGGAGCAGTCGTTGGTACTGGCGGATTGTACAGTGTGTGCTTCTGTGTCCCATAGATAGTCGCCGTTGTAGGGGTATATTTTGAAGTAGTATGTTGTCATAGTACCTAAGAGTAGGGCTTCCACTGCTGCGGATTGATTGCCGAGGTAGAGGACCTGCTGCCCAGATCCGAGGTATGTGATACTAGAGGTAGGTTCATAGCCATCCACCAACGGGCTGAAAGTCGATTGATCACTGATCACAAGGGCATAGCCTGTGGCTTCAAGTGTCGTCCAGCTGTCAATATGGACGCTGTTGCCTGTATGTTCTCCAAAGTTGATGCTCAGCTCTTCCACGTCTGTTTGGGCAGTGATAGATAGGACAAAGCTCGTAGAGACAGTCTTTTGCGTGCTGTTGCTGGCTTCTATGGTGAGCGTAGCGGTACCTGTCCCGACCTCAGTGATCACCAGTGTATTGTCAGAGAGGCTGACTGTAGCGACTTGTACATTGTCACTGTTGACGCTGTAGCTGAGCCCGGCTTGCGTCGGGTCCTCAAAGGTTGAGCTTAGGCTGAGGTCATGAGATCCGAACCCCTGAGTGAGAGAAAGGTCCGTTGGAGCTGTGACTAGGACTGGTCCATGGTCTGTGATTTGGACGGTGAAACTGTCAGTAGCCGTTTCGCCCTCGGGATCGGTAGCGGTCACTTCTACCGTAGCACTGCCCTCGCCGATTTCTGTGAGCGTCATGTTTTCCCCATCTAATGTGACTGTGAGTACCTGTTTGTTGCTTGACGCGAGAGAAAGTACGAGCTCATCCCCATCTATGTCTTCGAATACTTGACTCAGAGGGAGGCTTTTGGATTGAAATCCTGACTCTAAATTCAGATCTTCCAACGCGACTTTGATCATGGGGGCATTGTTGACCTCAACTTCTGATACCGTCACCTTGAAGGTGGTAGAAACCGTGCCATCCTTGCCGTCATCTGCACGCAGAGTGAGGGTACTTTGTCCAATTCCTTCTTCGGTGATCACGAGCGAACTGACATCTGTAGATACAGTGATGACCTTCGTGTCGCTGCTGCTAGCGGTGATCTGTATTTCGTCCTCGTCTGCATCCCCAAACACACTCCCCAAGGGAATTGTTTTCTCTTCAAACCCAGCTTGCAGACTGATGTCAGCCAAGACATTTTCTATAGTTGGAGGAGTGTTTTCGATGGCTAGCGGTTCTTCTTCGCAGGAGAAGAATACGAGCGACGATATCCAGAGACTTGTGATGAGTATTGTTTTGAGTGAGATGTTTTTCATAGTTCGTAGGGGTGTTCTTTTAACTGTTCGGGTATGTGAATTGAGTGTAGGGGCGTTTTTTATTGAGTCTGAAAGATCTCCTTTGTTCGTTTAGATGAAACTGAATGATATTTTCTTGACCGGCTACTGTTTCAGTCAGGCATGTGATATGTACCGCTATGTCGTGGATTGTATCGTCAGGATCGTGGTTCGTTATTTTGGCTCTGAGACGAATGAAATCTGTATCATATTCGATGTAGAAGAACGTCAAATGGACAGGCCGCATGTCGAAAGAAAGGGCGAGACGTTGATGGATATAGCCGAAGATAGCCTCCTCAAAATCATCTTGCCGGCTATCAGCAGGCAAGCTTTGGGTCACTGCGTGGAGGAGTTGCTCCCTATCCAACTTGACCTGTAGATAGAGTTGGTCATTCTTGACGTAGCATTCGAACAAGCCGAGTTTTAGATCGTGTGCATCACTCCCTTGAATGAGGAAGAGTACCAGTACTATTGTCAAGGGTGTTTTCCAGTGCATCGTTGGATTGTTCTCGTGTGTTTGCATGTAAAACGAGTAGTCAAAGAAAAACCCTACTCTGAGAAGGGACTTTTCTATCCTCTTCTGGTAGTAAGTTTGTTGTGGAGGGAATTATTTAGCTCTTCAACATCTACTAATCTTGTACCTTCGCTATCCAATGCAAATAGTACATAAGCACATACAAGCAGAGTATGGAAACTGAAAAGGAGAAATACATTTTGGCACTGAAGGATGCGTTCAATAGCTATGCTAAATTATCAGAAAAATCATGGTCACTCATTCGAGAGATCATACGGTTTCAAGCTGTCAAAAAAGGTGAAACCATCCTAAGGGCTGGGCAAACGGCCAAAGACATCCACTTTATCTGCAGGGGCATCTTACGAACTTTTGCCGCAGATGGCCAAGGTAATATTTACACCAAAAACATCTTTCTAGAACATAGTTTTCCAGCTTCCAAGGTTTCGTTGCTGCTGCAGGCACCTTCCTATATCGCCATAGATGCTTTGGAAGATTCTGTATTGATCAATTTTAACTTCATGGCTTATAAGCAATTGATGGACGAAAATGAAGATATTAAGAGCTTTTATATCGCTTATATAGAGCGGAATTGGATCATAGAGAAGGAGCAAAGAGAAATTTCCATCGTTATGGAAAATGCCAGTGAACGCTATTTGAAACTACTCGAGAAACACCCTCTGTTGGATAAGCGCATAGCACAGCATCATATCGCCTCTCATCTGGGGATCACTCCCACACAACTAAGTAGAATCAGAAAAGCGCTAAAAAAGTAGTCGCATCAACCTATGTAAATGCAATCGACGATTGGATCATGCATCATTGTGGTATGAATCAATACATACTCTATCTACTCGCACTCGTCGGAGGGATTTTCTTGGCTGCCCAGGGTGGTCTCAATGCCCACCTAGGCGTATGGCTTAGACACCCACTGTTGGCATCCGTAGTGGCCTTTGTCAGCAGCAGTGTTTTTGCCGTGCTCATGACACTCGTAGGGGTCAAGACATATCCTACCATCGATCAGTTGAAAGAAGTACCCATTTATTTATGGTTTGCAGGAGGGTTTTGTAGTGTAGTAGGCATCAGCTTGTACTATTATACGATCCCTAAATTAGGTGTGTCGACGATGATATCCTTTGGGCTGTGTGGACAGTTGATCTTTGCAGTCATCGCAGGGCATTTTGGCTGGCTTAGCCTACCCATAGAGCCGATATCTATGAAAAGGATCGCAGGTTTGCTTGCGATGATGGGAGGGATTTTTTTGATCAATTGGACATGAATAGTATGGCTAAAACAACTGCTCAAAATATACTTAACCTGACTTCTTTATGGGAAGAGGCGGGACACTTCAAAGAAAGTTTTGTTTCTTCGTCAGGGTACAGTCATGTGGCATGTGACGATTTGTTTTGGCCCAATCGACTGTGGTTTCGTGATGATTTGGATCAAGAAACACTGAAACGAGCCAAGGAAAGTGTTTTCGCTGAATCCCCTAATCTCATCGTACCCTATTGGGATATTTATGGCAGTGATTCGGAGCAAATGCTGGCGCAAAATGGGTTTGTCAAACTCTTTGAACAAACAGGGATGTTACTGAAACTGGATGAGATCTATGAAGAACAAGTAGATGTGAAAATTGCGCAGGTTTCGACGAGGGAGGAGGCGATCACATGGGGCAAGCTGTTTGTTGCTGCTTTTGGGTATGAAATTCACCCTGACTTAGTGATGCATACGCATTCAAAGATTCACTACTACGTGGCATACTATCGAAATCAGGCCATTGGCACAGCGATTACTTATCAGACAGGAGATGTGACGGGAATCCATGCCATGGGGATAGCACCGGTAGGACGTAGAAAAGGACTCGCAAACCAACTGATGAAACGACTGCTTTGCATTGCTACACAAAATGGCAGTCAGTACGTCACACTGCAAGCCTCTGAGATGGGCAGAGGCCTATACCTCAGTCTAGGGTTCGAAGAACAGTTCAAACTAAAGAATTACCAATTGGCCATCAAATAGATGACGGGGACCTTTCTACAGGCTGTAGGGGTATATTTGACGTCATGGATTGCTTCCCATGACGTCAGGAGCAAACCCCAAGGTGCTGTAAATTTCAGTTTCATACACTTTATAACTGCTTTGTATACAAGATTCCCAGTCCTAATATCAGATGATGTGAGATTATTCCAATGGTCGCTTTCGGTGCTAACCGCCATTTCAATTGGAATTCTTTCGGCAATTTTTTTCGCTGTAATTGTCGGGACATATTTTTCTTCGTTCAAATCAACCCAAATGCAAAAGGGCTCCCGCTCGTAGAGACTAGACTGGCAGGCAGTAAGAGCCAGTCAGTCTAGTCTCTTATTTCTTGATTTGTGGCTCTTGCCTCTCGGTTCTCAAAAGCTTCACGCTACTTCTTCTGTTGTTTGAGAATGTGCTTTGCAGCATCTTCTAGAGTGGTGATCCATAGGTCGTCTTTATTGGCCTGGAGGTACTCTAGGAACTCCTTATGATCAGCTAGTGCAGCATTGAGCGAATGCTCTCCACCGACCCCATGAAAGAGGAGGATGAGCATGGCATTTTCTTTCTTGGCTTGCTCCGCCCAGGCAATCATATCTGATGCAGGGGTATCGACGATGGAGTTGCAGCGGAGGTCAGTCATGTCTAGGGTGCCGAGGTGGTTGAGCCCAGACTGGACACCACGTAGCGCCACGAACTTTCCTTCTATTTCCTTCACAAATGAACCTTCACCTGTCTCCTTGTCACCGCAAGTGTACGCATAGGTGCGTTTTGACTTCCCATCTAACGTCTGGAGCATGAGGTTGGTCATGTCGATCTCCCGCACCATCTGAGGCACGGAGTAGTTTCTGAGGTCATTGTCATCGGATACCCACGCGCGTCCGTCTCCACCGAGGCAAGGGTGGTAGAGGGTGTGGTTGCCCAGTTCGTGTCCGTTTTGCGCAGCTTTCTTCCATTCGTAGGTTCTGTACTTGAAGCCAGGCGCATCAGCAGAGATGTAGAAGGTAGCTTTGAGCCCCAGCGAATCCAGTACGGGTAGGGCATTGTCGAGGTGGACGTTGAGTGCATCGTCGTAGGTCAGTACGACGGTGGCTTTCTTGCCAAACCATAGCGCATCGGTCAGTTGGGTCTGGAAGGGGGAGGCAGGTAGCCCTTCTTGGTTGTAGAAGTTGACGTCCATAGGGTTGTCCTGCCACGCATAGCGGACATAGATGGGCTGATTGATCTCATCGCTAGACAGGACGATCTGATTGTTTTCTATTTTGGCATCCGCCCAAACATAGTTTTGATCAACCCCCGCCAGTGCAAACCACCTCAGCGCTTCGCCATCCTGAGAGATCAATCCACTGCCGACATGATCAAAGGAAAGCGTCACCTGACTGCCCTCTACTGACGCAGACCGAAACATCGGTCCTGAGTAGACGACTTTTTTGTCATCATAAGCTAGTGCTTTGGCAGCTAGTGCGAGACGGTCTCCGACCGGTTTCTTGTTGTCTGGATGTACGTCGTTCCATTCGCCTAAGCCTAGCGTGACAGCCATGGCGGTATTGGGTACATCGAGAGCCAGTCGCTGTGCTTCTCTTAGTTCAGCCCAGTTGCTCTCGGTAGGGAGGTAGTCTACATCCATGTAATCGGGGAGCTGTGCATAGAGGAAGGGCAGGTTGCTGTCGTTCCATTTGGTTCTCCAATCTTGGATCAGCGTCTCCATGAGTTTTTCGTAGGCTTGGGGATTGCCGCCATTGCTTTCTCCTTGGTACCAGACGATTCCCTTGATAGGGCTCTGGGTGAAGGGAACCACCATGCCATTGTAGAGAGCAGTGGGCTGGTGCTGTGCGGATACCCCAGAGGGCTGAGGAGCTTTTGGACGAAACACCTGACTGACTTTGTACTGCCATGTGCCTTTGAGGTCTAGGGTGTCGTTTTCGGTAGCGAGGTAGTAGGGCTTGTCAGGTACGAAACCGCCTTTGCCACCATAGTTCACGACTCGGATCGTGATGAGGTTTTTGCCCGTTTTTAGTAGTCCCACAGGAATATCGTAGATGCGTTGAGGGTATTTGTAGGTCTTGCCACCTACTTGGGTACCATTGATGTAGATCTGATCCGCATCGATGATTCTGCCCATGAATATTTTGGTCGCTACGCCTGTCATCGAGGCAGGGATATCGATCTCTCGACGGTACCATACCGCACCGTCTAGGTTGCGGATGCCTTGGTCTTCCCAGTAGCCGGGGATGTTGATGTTGTGCCAATGGGTGGGCTTGTAGCTAAGGTCATACCATGGTGTAGAGGCGGTGAGCCCATCGTCCTGTGGTTGTGGAGGGGCAGCTGCTCGGTATTTTTGTGCGATACGATTTTTCTGATTGACGTAGGCTGTGTCTTTGTTTTGGGTGAGCGTCTTGGTGATGGAGGGGAAGGGCTCGAATCCCTCTTCGCTGATCCATGCCTCAATCGGAGTACCGCCCACACTGGCGTTGATCAGACCGATAGGTACTTGGTACTGATCGTAAAGGTTCTTGGCAAAGAAGTAGGCCACCACAGAGAATTTCAATACATTTTCGGGATTGGCTTCTTTCCATTCTCCTTGTGGAATATCCGTCGCTGTTCCCTGCAACTGAGGGTTGGTAGGGACGAGGAATTGACGGATTTCGGGGTAGTTAGCTTCCGCGATCTCCTGTCGGTATCGTTGCTGATGTACGCCGAGGTAGTGCACCATGTTGGATTGTCCTGCACACATCCATACATCTCCTACGAGGAGGTTGGAGAGTGTGATGGAGTCGTCTTTTCCTTGGATTTGCATGGTGTAGGGACCACCTGCTTTGGTTGCGCGCATCGTGACGGACCATTCTCCTGTAGCACTGGTGGTAGTGGTATATTTCTTACCCTTGAACCGGACGGTGATGTCTTCGCTAGGGTCTGCCCATCCCCAGATTTTGAGGGGCGTATCGCGCTGGAGTACCATGCCATTGCTCACGAGTTTGGGTAGACGGATCTCCGCTTGGGATACCCCAAATAGTATAAATAGTAATAGGAGACTTAGAATAAAATGCTTTTTCATCATGATGCTTTTGAAATTGATAATTATTGAATGACTTCAATCGTGACCTCTGCGTTTTTCAAACCAGAAGATACTGCTTTGATCGTAATCGTCCCAGCTTGCCCTTTGTTGGGTTTTACAATTGCTAGTGCTACTCCGTTGAAGGCTTTGCGTTCTAGGGATGGGAAAGCTACCAAGCTCGTCGGGTCGCCGTTGTCCGTGGCGATTATCTCTCCAGGTCCCTCTATAGAGAAGGTGATGTCGTTCATGGCATTGGGGACTGTGAGCCCGTTTTGGTCGGTGACCGCTACTGTGACAAACGCCAAGTCTTTGCCATCGCCTAGGATGCTTTGTCTGTCTGTTGTGAGCGTCAGTTGAGTAGGTGAGTCTGTGGTTTTGATCGTCTCTTCAGCCCATTCTTTCCCATCCCTGTAGGCGATGACTTTGAGTTCGCCTGGCTCGTAGAGGACATCATCCCAGCGCAGACGGTATTCGTATGCTCCTTTCTTTTTGCGTCCGAGAGATTCTCCGTTGAGGAAGAGCTCTGCTTCGTCTCCCGAAGTAAAGACATGCACGGGAGTGATTTTGCCCAAGCGATTTGACCAGTTCCAGTGGGGTAGGATGTGCGCCATCGGTAGCTCGGGTCTCCATCGAGACTGGTAGAGGTAGAACCGGTCTTTTTTGAATCCTGCGAGATCGATCAGTCCAAAATACGAGCTACGTGAGAGGTAGTAGGGTGTAGGTTCTCCCAGATAGTCCCATCCGCTCCAGACGAATCCACCTGCCACATAGGGGTGCTGGTCGATAGTAGCAAACACCTTATCCGCCGATGAACCAAAGTCTGCCGTGTACAGCTCATACGAACTAACATAGCCAGTTTTGGGGTCACCACCTAGACCGTCGCTGATAGGGGCGCTGACACCTTCATTGACAGGGAACAGGTAGGTGCCACGGCTACTGAGTGCAGCGGCGTTTTCGCTGCTGATGATGATTTTGTCTGGGAAGGCTTGGTGAAAGCGAGGGTAAAGCGGCGAAGTGTTGATGCCTTTGAGGTGGGCATAGGCTGGGGCATTTCGGATGCCTTCACCTTGGTAGTTGAGGTTGAGGACTTCCATAGTTTCTGGCAGTGGCATGCCAGGCTTGGCATAGTTCATCGATGCGGAAGTAGGGCGTGTGGGGTCTTCCTCATTGACGATTTCTCGTAAGCGCAGGGCAATTTTTGCCCCTTCTTCTCCTGTGTATTGCTCACCGACTTCATTGCCCGTACTCCATAGGATGATAGAGGGGTGGTTGCGGTCACGTCGCACCAGTGCGCGGAGGTCTTGCTCGTGCCATTCTGGGAAGATCAAGTGAAAATCATGCGGGGTCTTTTTTCGCGCCCAGCAATCGTACATCTCGTCGATGACCAAGAAACCCATGCGATCGGTCATCTCCAGTAGTTCGGGAGCAGGAGGATTGTGCGCCATACGAATGGCATTGCAGCCTAGTTCTTTGAGCATTTCGAGCTGTCGCTCTGCCGCACGGGCATTGAAAGCCGCTCCCAAAGCTCCAAGGTCGTGGTGTTGGTTCACACCTTTGAGGTAGACTTTTTCGCCATTGACGAAGAAGCCCTTGTCTGCATCGTAGGAAATGGCCCGTATCCCAAATGGCGTGCGGTACTCATCGATGGTTTGTCCCTCGCTGGTGAGGGTAGTGATCGCTACGTATCGGTTGGGGGATTGGGTAGGTGGTGGTCCCCATAGTCGAGGGTTGTCGAGCGTCAGTGTCGATTGGATCGTACTGCTGTTTTGAGCAGTCATGCTGATTGTTTTTTTGGCGAATGCCGCGACAGTTTTGTCTCCAATCGACCCATCTTCGTTGAGTACAAAGATGTCTGTTTGAATAGCTATGTTTTGGTTTTCATTCCCATCATGGTCAATCGTCACGTCTAGGAGAATGGTCGCTTGGGATGCAGATAAGTCTTTGGTTCGGATGCTTGTACCCCACTGTGCGATGTGGATAGGTTCTGTTTTGACGAGCCATACATTGCGGTAGATGCCACCACCGGGATACCACCGTGAGGAGTGTGCGGGGTTGTCGATGCGTATCGCGAGTTGGTTCGGTCCGCCGTAGTGGAGGTAGGGAGTCAAGTCCAGTCTCCATGAGGAGTACCCATAGGGCCAGCCACCTGCCAGTTGGCCGTTGATCCAGACCATAGCGTAGGACATGGCACCATCTATATCCAAGAAGATGGATTTGCCTTGGTCGGCAGTAGAGATGTCGAGGGTTCGGCGGTACCATGCTACGCCTGGACTAGGGAGTCGTCCCATGCCACCACCTACGGGAGTGTCCCATCCTGCGTAGAAGGGCTCTTCGATGGCCCAGTCATGAGGTAGCTCCACAGCTTGCCAATTTTGATCGTCAAAGTCACTTTGAACGAAGGGAAAGTCTTTGCCGGGATTGCCTTTTGGTCTGGTGTAGTGTTTCGTGGGGTCTTTGATGAAGCGATTGCCTGTTGGCATGATCCACGCTTTGAGCGTTTCTTGGGTGGCTTCTACCTCGACGGCTTCTGTTGGTTTAGAGTCAGCCTGTTTGTCGTCGTTGGTGTCAGTGATCTCAGGGCGTACATCGTAGATGAGATTATCCGTCTTCTCTATGTTTTCATATTTGTAGAATCGCCAATTGTCATTGATGGAGATTCGCTCTCGTGGTGGAGACTGAGGGGAGGATTGGCAGCTCCAGAGTGATGTGGTCACGAGGGATACCAATACGGGGTACAAATAGAGATACTGTCGCGTTGTCTTCATAGTCATGAAAGTGATGAATTTGTTTGGATCGAACTCACCTAGAGAGCTTGTCGTTTACTGAAACAATCGATTGCGTAAATATATTGGTTTTTGAAAGATGTCATAAGACTTGGCCTGAAACTTTGCGTGGTAAGGCAGTGGAAGATAGGAAAGTGGAGGTGGTTTTAAAGCGTGGTTTGGATTGCTTGGGGACTTGTTGGGGGCCGAAGAGTAGGTATGTATCTGCTGTGCACGGAGTGCTTGGGGACCAAAATTCTGGTTGATCAGCCCCCTTTCATTGCATGTTAGTTCTCAGTTTTAGAGTTGTCATGGGTTAGTTTTGTAGGATGACCCAGGTATTGATTTTTCGAACAGCTACTTTCTAATAAGTAATGAAGACTAGATTAATTTTATTTATTCTCCTGTGTAGCTGTGCTTCTGTGCAGTCGCAAAACTTATTCACGCAACATAAATTTCATAGGTTAGACGAGTCACAGGATCTCACTAACAGGTACTCACAATAGTGGCGTCAATGTTTCTAACTCCGAGGGGGAAGAGGTGCGCTATTTGACCCATAGCCAATTCAATAACCAAACGCTGAGTTATGAAAATATCTGGAGACTGGCTCCATCCAGTGATGGGGAGTATTGGGTAGGTCCAGATGGAAAGGGACTGAACACACTCAATCCAAAGATCGGATAAGTCTCCGTCAGGTTTCAAGAGCAATTGGCCATTAGAGCCATATTGTCGCTATTGGAGGATGATCAATCTAGACTGTGGGCGGGTACCTATGAGGATGGGTTGTACATGATCGATCTCAAGTCCAATCAGGTTCAGAGCTATCGGAAAGGTGGAGCTATGTCTGAATTGCTAGTGGATGATATTCGGGTGATTCATCAGATTGACAATGGAGACCCTCATAGGTACCAATTATGGTGGTCTGTATTGGTTTGATGAGCACAGCGAGAGTGTTTTGCTTGTCGAGGGATCATCTTGGCTGGACGTTAGGAGTATCGAGCGTGTGATGGGGGGCTTTTGGCAGTGGGTTGATGAGAGACGCACTCTTAGGGGATGTTTGGCGGATAGAAGAGATCAAAGGAGAGGGCATTGACGAGCGTTTGGTCGTCAGTGATATTTGTGTATTGGACAACAACCTGTGGCTTGCTACCATAGAAAACAGTAAAGGCGAATGTAGTTGTAGTGGCCTTTTTAAGGGAGGAAACAAACCTGACAGTTTTGGATATAGAGAATGAATAGTCCGCAATTGTATTGCGGACTATTTTTTTGTGGTATTTTGAATATTTTCTAATAGGTGATTGCGTTGGCATTGTTATCGAATGGTTCGATAGGATAAGTTTCCGCATCACTTGCGTTGCTGGCTTGACTAGCTTCGACTGTATCTATAGCTGAATCATATTATGGATGATTTTGCTCAGCATATCCTCTCATGTACTTCTGCCGGTACTCTAATGGACTGATTCCTACGTGTTTCTTAAATACCTCTCTAAAAGCCTTGGCGTCATTGTAGCCTGTATTGTACATCACCTCGGTGACATTCTTTTTGCCTATTTCTAAGTCTCTTTTGGCTGCCTCGACTCGTATGCGCTGCATATATTCGATGACTGTGTTTGTGGTCGCTTTTTTGAACCTTCGTTCAAAGGTTCTTCGGCTTACAGCGAAACGCTCACAGAGTTCGTCCATTATCACTTTCTCAGCATAATGGGTCTCCAGATATTCTTGAGCTTTCTTTACGACATCATCGTCATGATCCTTTTGTCCTTTGAAGATAATGAAGGGGGATTGGCTGTGTCGGTTGATGTCGATTTCGAATATTTTGGAAGAGAGTACTGCCATGTCTCTACCGACAAATTTCTCGATGAGGTAGAGGATGAGGTTCAATGAGGAGTAAGCGCCACCACTCGTGTAGACACCCTGTTGGTCGGTGATGATTTTATCATCCACGAGATTGATATCAGGGTACATCTCTCGAAACTCCCTCGTCATCAGCCAGTGCGTCGCACAGTTTTTTCCATCCAAAAGCCCCGTTTGGGCCAGTAAGAAAGCTCCGATGCAGAGACTTGCTACTTCAGATCCTTTTTGATACTGATCGATGATCCAAGGGACGAAAGCCTGGTTGAGCTTCAAAACCGTACGAATATCCCCATGAATGGCGGGGATGATGATGAGGTCAGTATGATCCACCTCGTCGATCGTTAGGTCTGGCTTTATACTGAATATACCGTTGCTGATTTGACTTTCCTTGGTCTGACCGACCAAGTGCACATCAAAGAGAGGGCATTGCCCTGTGCGTTCCAAATGGCCATTGGCCATCGTAAACATCTTGTGGGTAGCTTCTAGGTTGCTGAGGCTAGTGTCCCCTTCGGGTACGAGAATGGAGATGTGTTTCATATGAGCAAGCTACGAATTAACCTTGTCGTGATCAACCCCTTACAATGTCGTATTGACACTGCGTGTTTGAATATGATTTTTATGAACTTTGATACAATCAAAAACCAAGAAAAGATGAAACAAGATTTGTGGCTCAATTTGCCGGTAAAAGACCTAGAGAAAACGAAAGCCTTTTTTAGTGAGTTAGGCTTTGAAGCCTTGCGTGATGCTCCCGACATGATTGGATTCAGAATCGGAGGTGTGCCTGTCATGATGGTGACTCACGCACAGTTCGAAAAATATGCTATACAAACCATCACAGATACCTCTAAGAGTACGGAAGTACTCATCTCGGTAGGGGCACCAGACAAGGAGTATGTAGATGATATGGCTGTGAAAGTAGCAGCGCTAGGCGGTGAAGTATTTTCACCGCCGGCTGACATTCAAGGATGGATGTACGGCTGTGCCTTTGCTGATCTAGATGGGCACCGGTGGAATCTTTTATACATGAGCGATCATTGATGAAAACTATGATACAATGACTAAAATAACTGTAACCCCAGACTGTGGAAACGCTCCTAAGAAGGGTTTTCTCAAAGACTTTAACATCGCATTTGCCAAAGGGAATGTGGATTTCATCATCGAGCATGTCAGCGATGATATACGTTGGGAAATCTACGGAGACCAATCCATCCAAGGCAAAGAACAGTTCTCCAAAGCAATCAATGCCATGAAAAACTATGTAGCTGATGAAGTGATCATACATACAATCATCACCCATGGCAAAGATGCTTCACTCCAAGGGGAGATGAAGATGACGGATAAGACCTACGCTTTTTGTGATGTGTATCGCTTTGCCAGTGCTGGTAGCTCCATCATCAAAGAAATACATTCTTACGTGATAGAAACTACCCATTGAAGGTTCTAGGTATTCACCTCTCAATACCCACATCAGTAGAGGAGTTAAGCGCCAACTTGGCGAAATAAATATATCAGTTTAAACTAAATCCAATAACCATGGCAGCAGTAAGCACCTATCTCAATTTTTCTCGAAACACAGAGGAAGCATTCAATTTTTATAAGTCCATTTTTGGAGGGGAGTTCTTCGGAGATGGTCCTATGCGGTTTGGAGATATTCCCCCACAAGAAGGGATGCCTCCTATGTCCGAAGAGGACAAGAATCTAATCATGCATATCGAACTGAAAATATTGGGCTGTCACAACCTCATGGGGACAGACGCTCCTGAGTCGATGGGGTTCCAATTGAATTTTGGAAACAATGCCTATATCAATCTCCAGCCGGATACCCGTGTAGAAACCAAGCGTTTGTTTGATGGGTTGTCCAAAGGCGGAGAAGTGACCCAAGAGCTTCAGGAGATGTTTTGGGGGGACTACTATGGGAGCTGCATTGATCAGTTTGGAGTGCAGTGGATGTTCAACTGTGGAGAGAAATAATGAACCAAAGCGATACCTTGATTCCTCATGACCCGCTTTTGTCTACGGTAGAAGTATTTAAAACCAACGTCACCGATGAAGGGCAGGCCAGTAGCATTTTGGGATATTTATCAGCCAAGTGGCCTGACCTGAGTATTAATTTCGACTTGGGCGATTGTGACCGCATCTTGAGAGTGGAGAGTCCAGAGGGTGAGGTAGATATCCGAGAAATCATCAAAGTTGTGGAGGGGTTCAATCATATGATCGAAAGACTGTACTAAGATTAGCCAACAGGTTACTCCAAGTTACCTGTTGGCAGGTGTGGGTATCTTATCAGTCCTTGACGATGTATCGCTATGCGAGACTGGATTTGGTAGGAGCGAGGTACACCACGTTTGTCCTGAAAGATCGCAAAGGAATTTTTGACCTCTTCTATCTGATCTGCTTCTTGATTCATTCATCCCAAAAAGGGATAAAATAAATGTATAATTTTAAATCCTGTGAAGCGATCTTCGCAGGGTTTATCATGTGACAGAAGCCTTATCTTGAGCTTGGGTTCATGTTTGGTTATGGGTTATGACGGAGGATTTTAGTGTTTCGCTCATCAAATAATTCTAATGAAAAAATATACATATGAAATTGAAAAGGCTTAGTGTCAGTGTCTTAGTTCTAATTGTTACAAGTGTGTGGATATTTTCTTGTGAGGAAAAAAAAGCGGTAGTAGAACAAGAAGATCGAAGCAAGAATGTGTTCGATGTAGTGAATCCCGATTTTGAAATAAGTCCCTATACGGGCATGACCCGCCAGCATTGGAAGGACGCAGCTTTATATTTGTTAGAGGGGGCATTTAGTTATGTGGATGATCTGGACGATCCCATGAAATTCCCGAAGTTGCCTGGTAAAAGTTATCCCCATGATGAGAATAGTGTCCCAACGGAGAAACTCGAAGGGCTCTGTCGTACGCTGTTTGTAGCGGCCCCTTTGCTCAAAGACGATCCAGAGCTGACGATAGGAGGGCTTGGAGTAGCGGAGTATTACCGTCATCAGATTTTGAACTTGCTAGACTCCACAGATGCGTCATACATTCCTCATAGGAGAGAAGAGCAAGGGCCTACTCAGATCTTGGTGGAATTTGGAGCATTAGGAATGTCGCTTTTCGTAGCTCCGGATATACTCTGGGAGCCACTGAGTCAGCAAGACAAAGACAAATTGGCGGCTACCATGCTCAGCTATGGGGATGGTCCGACCGTACCCAGCAACTGGAAGTTCTTCAATATTTTTGTCCTAAGTTTCTTTAAAGGTCAGGGATATGATGTGAACGAAGATTTGCTCGTAGAGTACCTCCACAAATCCCTCGAGCACTACCGGGCCGATGGTTGGTACAATGATGCCCCAGCTTACGACTATTATAGCATGTGGGCGTTTCAACTCTACGGCTCTATGTGGAGCGAAGTGTTTGGCAATCAGTATTATCCTGAGATATCTGCGAAGTTTCTTAGCAATTTCGAGGACATGGTGGACAACTATCCTTATCTCTTTAGTGAGCATGGAGAGATGATTATGTTTGGGCGTAGCATCAGTTATCGGATGGGGTCTATCGCGCCGTTTCCGTTTATGGGGCAGTTGGATGGTAAGGATATCAATTTAGGCTGGTTGCGTCGAATCTCGTCTGGGGTCTTGCTGCAGTTTTTGCAAAACCCAGCATTCATGAAAGACGGTGTGCCTACACTCGGTTTTTATGATCATTTTGAGCCAGCGGTGCAGAACTATAGCTGTCGCGGTAGTGTCTACTGGATGGGAAAAGCTTTTCTGGGGCTTCTGATCCCAGAGGACAGTCCTTTTTGGACGGCCCAAGAAAATAATGGTCCATGGGAAAAGGAATTCGAAAAAGGTCAGGTCTACAATAAATTTCAGGACATTAGCAACCTGCTGATTACGGACTACCCGAACATTGGTGCTTCGGAAGTACGGATTTGGTGTCATGAGAAAGTAGCGGATGACTGGCAAAAATTCCGGTCCACAGAAAACTACAACCGTCTATCGTACAACAGTGCTTTCCCATGGCAAGCGGATGGGCCGGATGGAGAAGTAGCGATGAACTACCTGATCAAAAATGCCAAAGAAGAGTGGGAGGCATTTAGACTATACACGTTCCGAAAGTACGAGGAGGAAATCTACTACCGAGATGTAGTACTGGAAACCGATGGAAGTATCAAAATGCAATTGGCAGAAATGCCCCTGCCGAATGGTATCCTGAGAGTGGACAGAAACCTGAGCAACAGGGCTATTGACATGCGGTTGGGACACTATGCCTTGCCGAAGTTGGATCAGGAGATTACCAGTAGTACACAGACAGTAAGAGAGTATGAAGCGTCCATCATTGACAATGGCGAATATCAATTGGCGATGATCCCCCTTAGCGGTTGGGATAGTGTAGAAGTAGTCACGTCGAGAGGTTTGAACCCGGCCAGTCATCAAAGTACGGTTTTAAATGCTGTTTCATCATATTCTTTTGACTCAGATAGCAATATTTATGCGGTACTGATGCTTTGGAAGCGATCAGGTGAAGCATGGACGAAAGAAGAACTAATGCCTGTGAAAGAGTTCCGAGTAGAGGAAGAAGTCAGCTTCTTGATGCCAGATGGTAGCCGAAAGGTTATATACTGAGTATTTGCGAATACAAGATGGCTACAATACCAAGAATTGATTCGCTCAGAGTATATGATTGTAGTCAGTTCTTAGTTGAGCTTTCGGAGAGCTTTGTATCGATTTATTTTCTCAGCATAACGCAGTAATATTCATCTGGGAGGATCATAGGCCCATGGAAAAAAGCGATAGTACCGTTGTACTATCGCTTGGGCAATCATTTGTCATTGCTGACATCATGAAATTTTCAATATCTGTTTGACTGAATAGGAGTCTCGGCTTCAACTCCTTCTATGGTATTTAAGCCGAGACTCGTAATTCATGCAATTTATCAACGACAACTTCGAGTTGGGTAATAACACTTGTTGTCAATTGTTTAATTCTCCTTTCACCTAGTTTTTCGCATTCTCGAAAGGCATCCAAATTATTCCATACCTCATTTATTCCTAAAATTTTAGCAGTGTATTGCCATTTGTGAGCAAGCTTTTTCAAGCCAACTTTGTCCACTTTTTTGACGCATCGTTTTACGTCACGTTTGAATTGAGGAAATTCGGATATTGTTAAGTCTATGACGGTTTCGATTATTTCTGGTTGATTTGGAAAAAGAGTGTTGAAATAGTTGAGATTCATCATCGTGGTTGTTATTGGTTCGAATTAAGACGCTTCTTTTGTTTCTAGCATAAGGGGGGAGTGACACCATTTTTGAATTTTACTAAATAGCTCTTCTGTTTTGAATGGCTTAGAAATGTAATCGTTCATGCCGCAATTCATGCAAGTGTCTATGTCACTACTCATGGCACTTGCCGTCATGGCTATGATAGGTATATTCTTGAGAGGTTCACTGTAGACGTTTCTGATGATTTGAGTGGTTCTGACTCCATCCATTACAGGCATATGTAGGTCCATCAAAATGATGTCGTATTCTTTTTTGTTCAACATGTCAATGGCAATTTTCCCATTTTTGGCAATGTCATAATCTAGGTTTTGTCCATCAAGTGTAGATTTGATTAAGAATTGACTCATTTCGTGATCCTCAACGATCAGTATTTTTTTAGTTTGAATCTCGGAATCTAGAAATTTACTTTGATGGATGACCTTTTCAAGGCTTTCAGCCTCTTCGAGTAGTAGAGAAAAATCAAATTTTGTTCCTTTACCTATCTTGCTTGTGACATAAATATTGCCTTTGTGTATCTCCACGAGTTGTTTCACGATAGGTAGTCCCAACCCGGTGCCTCCATATTTTCTGGTTGTATCGGAGTTGGCTTGCGTGAAGATTTCGAACACATGATCTATTTTGTCCTTCGGAATGCCAATGCCTGTATCTGAAACCTCAAACCCAACTCTGTATCCATTTTTGTCTGATTTCTTCTTGAAGACCTTTAGTCCAATAGTACCCCTTTCGGTAAATTTGATACTATTGCTTATCAGGTTTGTTAGGATTTGGTTGACTCTAACCGGGTCTCCATGAAAATATTGAGGTAAACTCTCGTCTATGTCTATCTTGATGTTAATATTCTTTTGACAAATTGGTACGGAGAATGATTCCATACAAGAATCAACGGTGTGCTTAAGGTCAAAAACAGTTTTTTCAAGCTGAATTTTCCCTGACTCAATTTTGCTGATGTCCAGTATGTCATTGACCAAACTCAGGAGATGGTTGGAAGACCAGTTGATTGCTTCCATGTATTTATGCTGTGTTATATTGAGCTGTGTAGCTGCCATCAGTTTGGTAAATCCAATCACGCTGTTCAATGGCGTTCTGATTTCGTGACTCATGTTGGCTAGAAAAGCCTCCTTTGCTTTTTCAGATTTTATGGCACTTTCTTTTGCCGCAATGAGCGCTTTCTCCATTTCTTTGTTTTGAGTCAAGTCTGTTTGGACAATAACGTAGTGCGTTATATTATGATTTTCGTCACAAATGGGTGTAAGAGAATTATGTGCCCAATAGTGAGTGCCAAATCGAGTGTAATTGATGGATTCAAAAGAATGAGACCCTTTGTTGATTATGACTTTGTTGATGATTATTTCATCATCAAAAGGGTTAGTTTCTGGGTGCAGGATACCTGCGCATTGCCCAATGATTTCATCCGCAGTGTATTGGGTGATTTCTAAATAGGCATCATTGACCCATTCTATGTTTTGATCTTTGTCTAATAAAATGACAGGGTTGGTCGTTTTTTTAGAGATCAAAGACAGTTGGTTGATCTGTTTTTCAGCTGCTTTGAGTGCTTTTTTGTCTTTGCGCTGTTTGAGGATTTTGTCAATGATGATGGGTAGCACTTTGAGGTAATTGCGTGAGCTGTCTTTGATTAGATAATCTTGCGCTCCGTTTTTCATGGCTTCAATGATCACGTCTTCATTGCCAGCGCCACTGACAAAAATGACAGAACTATCGATGCATTCAGGTATGACATCAAAAGCATCGCCATCTCCCAATTGATAGTCGGTAATAACAATTTCGTATGCTGTTTGAGAGAGTATTTCCTTTGCGATGGCTACTGATCCTGCTATATCAATATGATAGTCAGGCATGTTTCTTTTGCCAAATCTTTCGAATGCCAATTGATCAATTTTGTCGTCTTCAATTAAAAGTATTTTCGTTTTCATGATAAGTTGCTTTGGTGTGTGAAATTTGTTTCAATTAACAATGTGCTATTTCGCTTGTCAGCCAATACGTACAGATTGTTTTGAGTGTATTTAGGAATTGTGGATAGTCAACTGGCTTGACCATATAGCCAGAGGCTTGTTCTTGAAAGCTGTCAATTCGATCTTGATCTTGTGTAGAGGTTGTCATCACTATGACAGGGATGAGTTGGTGAGAGGCATCCTTTTTTACTTCGTGCAAGAATTCTATACCGTTCATTTTGGGCATGTTGAGATCTAGTAGTATGATTCCAGGTCTAGTGTTTGACTTGTCATTTAGGTACTCTAGTGCCTCCAATCCATTTTGCTTGATGATCAATTCATTCTCCATTTTGAGATGAAAAAGACCTCTTTTGACTGTCATTTGATCAACTTTGTCGTCTTCTACTAGAAGTATGGGTAGTGTGTTTTTCATGACTGTAGGTTTAATCTTGATGTGTTTTGTGGTAGTGTAAAGAAGAAGGTGGTTCCTAGGTTTTTGATGGATTCGAGCCATACTTTGCCGCCATATAGCTCTACGCTTTTTTTGACGATGGCCAATCCTACACCGGTACTTTCGTATTCATCTCTAGGGTTAAGTGTTTGAAAAATTTGAAAAATTTTATCAAAGTATTGTTTTTCAATGCCTGGACCGTTGTCCTTGACGCTAAAGACCCAGTTACCATTGTCTTGTTGGCAGTTGATCTTAATTTCTCCAAGGCTTTTGTCCATGTATTTTACGGCATTGCTTATTATGTTTTGAAAGATTTGTTGAGCTCTGGTTCTATCTATATTTAGAGTTGGTAAATGAGTTTCGATGCTTACCTCAAAGTTCTCTTTGGGTACGATGGCATCTTTGACATCTTGTACTATTTCGTTTAGGTCTTCTGTTATTTCTTCTCCTTTTGCTCTGCCTACTCTTGAGTATTCCAAAATACCGTTGATTAGGTTCTCCATTCTTGTTACTCGACTGTTGATAAGCTTGAATTGCTCTTGGCCCTCCTGTCCTAACTGTTCTGCGTAGTCTTCTTGCAGCCAGCTAGAAAGAGAACTAATCGCTCTAAGAGGAGCTTTTAGGTCGTGTGAGACGATATGAGCAAAATCTTTTAGCTCTTTATTTACTTTGCGTAGTTCTTCCTCTGCTTTTTTCTTTTCAGTAAGGTCAGCGATGATTTCGAAATACCCGATAGCCTTTCCATCATCCTTAATAGCATTGATAGTGACCAGAGCAGGGAAGAGTCTATCATCTTTTCTTCGCATGAGTGTTTCTTGATTTATCGTTTTTCCTTCATTCACATGACGAAGCAAGGTGTTCATGGCATTTTCCTCGTTATCGCTTTCTATTTGTTCTACCATTTCATGTAAACAGTCACTAGAATGTAGGTCCTCAGGAGTCATACACATGACCATGTCTTCTTCGCTCTGTTCGAAGTACCGCTCAGCAGCGGGGTTGGCTCCTGTGATAGACCCATCTAGGTCAGTAGTGATGATGGCAAATTCTGAGTGATCAAAAATGGATCTGAAGTATGAATACAATCTGGTGATTTCCTTTTGATAGTTGTTGAACGCAATGAAAACGTAACCATCAACCTCGCCCGAATTTCGATATATGACCTCTCCAGTCAGCATGACAGATTTTAACTCTGTATTATGCGACATGATATAAGCTTCACTTTGTTCAGAGTAGTTTTGTACGAGCTCTTCTATATTGCAATCAAAAAATATGGAGCTAACATTGGTTCCCTTCATTTGGGTTTCGTCAACTCCCATTTCTATACACAGGGCTTCATTTACCTTCTGAATGTGATAATTTTTGTCCGTGACAATGAGATAGGAACTCATGGATTCCATCACCTTGTCCAAATAGCGTTTGGATATGTTGGTTGTTTTGAGTTCGGTGGTGGTCTTGAGTCCTGCGTAAACGACGACCAGCGAAAAGACAGAAGCACTCAGTTGTAAAGACAGGAGGGAAATGTTGTGCTCCCAGTTTGATTGAAACAGTGCTTGTAAGGTAAGGTTAAGATTGAAAACCAGAAAAGTGAGAAGAAGGACAAGTGATACCCACCAGATGATTCGATATAGTCCTCCGTTCATCGAACCATATATGCGGAACATAATGAGAGTAGCTATAATCAATATCCCAGAGCTGATTAATCCGGGCATCTGAAAGTATCCTATTGAAGTGTCCATGATTCTATTTGTTTGATTGCTTGATTCAAAACTAGACTCTGCGTCATCCAATTGGTATAGGTGATTTCCGTAAAGCTATTTATATGGGAATCTATGATTAGGCTCAGGAAATAATCAAGACTAAAGTTAAACTGCGAGTATGCAGTTTCTTTTGTGTAAGAAATTCGTGTTTTTTTGCTATATTGATTAAAGCAGCGAGATGAGAGAATTTATGTTAATGTAACACCACATTATATATGTTCTTTATGTCTATACATATATTATCCTATTTGACATGATCAGTAGTTCGTGTCAAAGAGTGTTTGCCCAAGCGCACTCAAATGGAATATGCCATATGGGGCCATACATACCTACAGGTAGGTATAGTTTTCATAGATTCATGGCTTACGGTGTTTGTATACTTGAAAAAACTGTAAAGTATGTGCTATGGAGAACTATTTGAAACGCGAACTGTATGAGCAGATCAAAAAGGAAGATCTGATTTTTGATTTTTTGCAAGAGTCGTCTTTGGATGGGTTGTGGTTTTGGGATCTTGAGAAGCCAGAAAAT
This sequence comes from Reichenbachiella sp. 5M10, assembly GCF_002742335.1. Taxonomy (NCBI): domain Bacteria; kingdom Pseudomonadati; phylum Bacteroidota; class Cytophagia; order Cytophagales; family Reichenbachiellaceae; genus Reichenbachiella; species Reichenbachiella sp. 5M10. Next base: position 1,113,761 of record NZ_MDGR01000007.1, read on the forward strand.
GAATGGATGAATGGAAAGTTCTGGACAGAGTTGGGGTACAATCCTAAAGAAATGCCGCACAAGGCAACAGCTTGGCAAGATATCATTAATCAAGAAGATTTACAGCTAGCTACAGATAATTTTTATAAGCATGTGGCGGATCCATCACATCCGTATGATCAAGTGGTGAGATATACTCACAAAGATGGAAGCACTGTATGGATAAGGTGTAGGGGACTTGCTATTCGTGATGCTCAGGGCAATGCTACACGAATGTTAGGAGCACATCATAACATCACACCTATCAAAGAACTCAACGAGAAACTAGAGGCTCAAAATGCAGATCTAGATCAGTTTTCCTACTCTGTTTCACATGATTTGAGAGCCCCACTCAGGATCATGAATGCATACGCTGAGATCTTAAAGGAAGAATATGCAGATAATTTGGACGAAGAGGCCAATCGTATGCTTTCCAATATCATACACAATGCTTCCAATATGAACAATATGATTGAGTCACTTTTGTCATTTTCAAGATTGAGCAAGTCTGAATTAAATAAAGTAGAGATCAATGGAGGGCAGTTTGTGGAAGACTGCTTGGCCTACATAAAGTCAATACAGGATATTAGTGGATTTGAGATTAACCTGAGTCAGGATATGCCAACACTGTATGCAGATCGAAATATGCTCAAGCAGGTAGGGATCAATATATTATGCAACGCTCTAAAATATAGCGGCGCTTCTGAGCAAAAGAGAATTGACATTGGCTGGAAGGATCATGGTAATATGACTGAATTGAGTTTTAAGGATTATGGAGCAGGCTTCAACATGCAATATTATGAAAAAGTATTTTCTGTCTTTCAGAGACTTCATACTCAGGAAGAATTCGAAGGGACGGGAGTGGGGCTTGCATTGTGCAAACGTATTGTAGAAAAACATGGAGGAAAGATATGGGCGGAGAGCACTCTGGGTCAAGGCGCCACTTTTTATTTTTCGTTGATTAAGTATGACACTACGAAATAAGTGAGTTATGATAGATAATGTAAATGACATAGAAATCGTACTTGTCGAGGACAATCACTGGGAGGCTGAGCTTACAATTCGCGCCTTGAAAAAAACAGAATTGGACAGCAAGCTAATTTGGTTGAAGAACGGAGAGGAAGTAAAAGAATTGTTGCTTAATGAAGAAGACGATGTACCGAAACGACAAATTGTAAAACCTAAACTTATCTTGATAGATCTCAACCTTCCCAAAATCAATGGGGTAGAGATTATTAGTCTGTTAAAATCAGACTCCAGAACAAAGAATATCCCTATCGTCGTGATGACTTCATCCAGTCAGGAAGGAGACCTCAATAAATGTTATGAGTTAGGTGTCAATAGTTACGTGGTAAAACCTGGAAACTACCAGTCTTTTTCTGAGGCATGCAATCAGATAGGACTCTACTGGACTATGACTAACAGAGCTATCGAATAACAAGGATTTATGAAACCTACTAGCCTAACACAGCCCCAATATCGTTTCTTAATATTAGAAGATGTTCCGTTTGAAGTGGATTTGATCAAACGAAGTTTATCGACAGAAGGAATAGAAATGGAAACTTGTGTAGTTGACAATAAAAGGGATTACCAGAAGCAACTGCATTTTTTTAAGCCAGACTTGGTCATATCAGACTATAATTTACCATCGTTCAATGGCACAGAGGCACTGCAAGACGCCATTGAGTTCAATCCCGAAATGCCATTCATTATCGTGACAGGCACGCTTGGCGAAGAGAAGGCCGTGGATTTGTTGAAAATGGGAGCTACAGATTTTGTTCTCAAGGATAATTTGCCCCGGTTACCTATGGTGGTCAAACGTGCCTTGTTAGAATTGAGTAGGCGTGAACAGGATAGGAAGAATAAAGAGGAATTAAGATTACTGAAGGAACATCAGCGTCAGTTGTTTCAATTTGCCCCTATTGGTATCAGTGAGATGAGTCTGGATGGTCGTATTTTATTTATCAATGATTTCGGAAAATATTTGTTTCGGATGACAGATCAAATGATGGAGACAAAGACTTTCATTTATGACTTATTGGACGCTAAGGAAAAGGCACCTCTTAAGCGGTGGCTAAAGGAAGAGCAGTCTGCAAAGAGTAACGCTATCATATTGCGAAATAAGAAAAAGGATCGTTTCATTCAATGCACATGTATCCCATATCAAAATGCCTCAGGTGACGAAGTTTTTATTGGGGTGTTTGAGAACGTTACCGAAAGCGTGAATACCAAAAGGCAGCTGAGAGAGAAGAATCAACTTTGGGAGACGCTGATGTCAACTATTGCCGATGTGGTGTATCAAAAAGACCAACTAGGTAAATATGTCATGGTTAATAGAGCTTTTGAAGACATGTTTGGGGTGAAAGAAAAGGATGTTTTGGGAAGTAAGGATAAGGATTTTATGAATTTAGGTTTTGCGAGTGAGTTAGAGGAAGCAGACAAACTTGCGATAGGCACCAAGGAGCACGTGAGGTCTACCCTTACTTTTTTGAATGAAAACGGAGGAGTTGTCTACCTTGATTGTCACAATACACCTATCCTCAATAACAGGAAGAAAGTGATAGGTACTGTGGGTACTGCTAGAGATATTACTTCTAGGGTGAAAGCTGAAGAAAAACTAAAGCAAAGCGAGGCTTTACTGATTGAAGCTGAAAATATCGCAAATATAGGCAGTTGGGAATTTACCATCAAAGGGGAACTTATCACGGGGTCTGTTGGTACCATGAAACTTTTCGGGTTGTCATTGACTAAACGAACATGGCACTACAGTGTTTTTATCAATAGATGTCACCCTGATGATCGCGAAGAATGCCTTAAATCTTTGCAAAATGCTATCCTAGAGGGAGAAAATATGGATATCGAGCATAGGGTGATCCAAGAGGAGCATGGGGTCGCTTGGGTGCGTACCAAGGGTAGGATAGTCTTGAATGAAAATAATATGGTAGAAAGAATAGTCGGGACTGTGCAGGATATCACCGAGCAAAGGAATACTCATCAACGCCTCGTTATGAATAGACAATTGTTAAATGAGGCGCAAGCTATCGCACAAATAGGTAGTTTTGATTGGACCATAGCACAAAATATTCTCCATTGTACGGATCAATTTCAGTCCATCTTGGCGCTACAGACGAGTAGCATTTGGCCCAATTTTGACAACTACATTGAGAGAATTCACCCTGCTGACCGTGAACTGACACGAAAAAAAATATTCGACGCACTATCCAATGCGGATGAATATGACATAGAGCACCGTATTCAACTGCCGAATGGAAGTGTCAAAACTGTGAGAGCAATAGGTAGAGTGAAAAAGGATAAAAATGGTCAACCAGATCATTTGCTAGGTACTATTGAGGACATTTCAGACAAAAGAGAGATGGACAATGTCATGATAGAAGGCCAAGAAATGGAGCGGGCTCGGATTGCTCGAGAAGTTCATGATGGAATTGGTCAACTCTTGGCTGCTACCAAATTCAACTTATCAGCTCTAGATGGGATGCCTGAAGCGTCGAGAGATGAGCAGTTGGATAAAATTCACAATACGCTAGAAATGACAATTGATGAGGCCAGAAGGATAACTCGTAATCTTTCAACCAAAGTCTTGGACGAACTAGGTTTAGAAAAGGCTGTTATGGAACTGTGCACTCAGTCCAATGACTTGGTTGGTTTGCATATAGATACAGAATTTAGTGTAGGAACTGTTAAATTGAGTGAAAATGCTAAACGTAGCGTGTACCGTATGTTGCAGGAATCTATAAACAACATGCTGAAATACTCCAAAGCCACCAAAGGTTTAGTCACAATGAAAGATGAATGTGACGGGTTGTTAGTATGTGTGAAAGATAATGGTGTAGGGTTTGATCTGAATGATCCCAAAGTAAAACAGGGTAATGGACTGACCAACCTAAGTCAAAGAGCAAAAGTGCTTCATGGGTATTTTAATATCAAATCAAAACCTAGAGGAGGAACAGAAATATCAATTACTATTCCTTACGAAAACCTAAACAAGAATGAATAGAATAAAATTAGTAATTGCAGATGACCATGGTCTCATTCGAGATGGTATTACTGCTATGCTCAAGTACGAGGATAACATCAATATAGTAGCTGAGGCGGTCAATGGCTTGGAGGCAATAATCCAAGTAGAGCACCATACTCCTGATATCGTACTGATGGATATTATGATGCCTGAAATGACTGGGATAGAAGCACTCAAGAAGATTAAGGATACAGCTCCAGAAACCAAAATCATCCTCATGTCTATGGAGATTTCGGAGGAGTTCATCTCAGAAGCCCTAGAGTATGGTGTATCTGGATATCTTCCAAAGGATGTGAGGAAAAATGTATTGGTCAAGGCTATCAATAGAGTACATGATGGTGAAGAGTATTTTGATGCCAAAGTATCAGATGCCATTTTTAAGAACTACTATAAGAAGAAGACCAACAACAGTACAGTAGTAGCGGGATCTGGAAAATTGAGCAAGAGAGAAGAAGAAGTGCTCACATTGGTGTGTCAAGGTTTGGGCAATATCGAAATCTCTGATAAACTATTTATCAGTCCTCGAACAGTGGACTCTCACAAGAGTCACATTATGGAAAAACTTGGTCTTAAAAACACTGTAGAACTCATCAAATTTGCCATCAAGAACGGGTTTACGGAGTTGTGATGGACTCTGAGTATCAGTAAAGCGTCGCTGTAGTGAGTGCTTAATTACCTTTTGGGAGGCAGAAAGCGGACTTTACTGAAATCACCTAAAAACCATATTACAACATTTACGGCTTACAAGAGTGCGGGTAATTGTCAACTTTTGGATTATAAATCTAACGAAAAGACAATAGCCATGAAGCGCCTCTTGAAAATCACCATCACTATTATAATTTTTATACTAATCGCCAATTGGTGCAGTGCTCAACAATTGAGAGTGAGTGCTCTCGTAGAAAAAACTGCGATGGGATTACAGACAGGAACTGAAATTAGTTACCGTTTGAAAAACAATGTTGGGATAGGAGGTTTTTATCAAAAGAACCTAGCAGGGCTCAATGAAACCACCAAGTCCAACTACGAATTTACGGGGCTAGCTCTGTCAGTTCCAATGACTAAATGTGATAAGCTCATCTTGAACGGGGTGCTTCGAGCTGGCTTGAGTAGTAGACGATTCGTCATTGTGACTCCATCGGTCGAGACGGAGATCAAGGTCTCTAGACACCTGTCCTTCGCTTTAGGGCTGGGTATCCGCGCCACCGAAGCAGCCATCAATACTAAACTTTCTTGGACATTATAATCTGAAAATTATGGACCGATCTATACTACTATCGATATTTGTCCTGTTACTCTTTAGTGTAGGGTGTGAGCAAGAGTGGGTAGAACCATACCAGACCTACACCATCAAAAAAGGAGAACATTGGTCAACCTACAAGCAGTCTTCCCTCTTGTCGGACCAACTGAACTTTACTGTGGTTTTTGATGAATCAGCGATGTACAAATGTGAAGTTGCAGAAAACCAATATGACATCAACAAGCTTCTTGGGTTTTCGGATTGCAACAGCATGCACCATGAAAACAGTGCGAGATTTGGCTGGTGTTGGACCAACGATCAGTTGGAAATTCATGCCTACTGCTATGTGGATGGTGAAAGAAAAACAGAATTAATCGGGGCAGTGCGACTCAATGAGCCTTCCAACTATAGCCTTGAAGTGACAGAGTCACAATACATCTTCAAGCTTGATCAATATCCTTCAGTGTCCATAGATAGAGGTAGAGTTTGCAACGTAGGCGTTTATTATATGCTGTACCCATACTTCGGAGGTAACGAAAAGGCACCACAAGACATCTCAATCCAGTTGAGGATTGATTATTAAAAGCCATCAATGGCAATATTCCTTACAGATCTACAACAAGCTATAGGAGTCCACTGCGATCATTCGCTATGGACTTTTTTTGATATATGGCCAGGGTCGGTAGTGAAGAGTCAGCTTGTAGGGTAGGGATTGAAAACTATTTGGCTCAGAAGAATCTGGAGGTGTGAGAGCTGCACTACTTGATGGTGTGGAGTTTCAAAATGGACTTTTCTGCCCTGTGATGATTCGTCCTTTACCATCTGTGACAATGGGGGGTGTTGTTTGCTTTTGCCAATCTTTATTCCCGTCCATGTCTGGACAGGTGATGTTTGTTGCATGTTTAATCTTGAACAGAATGAGAGTAAGGCAGAGTTGATTTTCCTTATTTCCCCACACCATCTAGGGATTGAATAGAACCTCTGCGCCAGTGTTTAATGGCTACTTGGGTCAAACAAGGAACAGGTTTGCAGTTCGGATTGCGCTGATCAATATCAGGGCCGATCGTACACTTTATTTCTCTAAATTCGATTTTGTAGCGTGTTTTTTGGTTTACAACGACGACATGAGTTTCTCGCTGTGTATTCTTACTGATGTCCATTGGATTGTCAATTGATCCTTTTGAAAGACGTGTTTTTTTTGCTTCATACTTCTATGAAAATTCTAGGCCTGACTTATTGAAATATGAAGGCAAGTAGTTCCCTTCATACTTTTTTAGCTCTCATACAGTGTTCCGTTCAAGTACATCAGGGTTATCGCCTATTGATTCTAGCATAATATGTTCAATACTTATAGAGATTTTTTGCAAAACATGTGGTTTTAGTCTAGGGCTGCCGTAGGGGCAGGGCAATCACGAGAGATGAATCACAAAAAAGCCTCTCTGATCACTTCAGAGAGGCTGTCTATATATTATCTAATCCTGTGTCTCTAGTTTACTTTTAACATTCTGGACTGTCTACCCCATGATCCATCTATGACTACCCAGTACAGACCTGCTTTTAGGTTGAGGTCCAAGCTTTTTTTGGTTGATAGTCCGATTTCTTGTAGCTCCATCAGTCTTCCTTCCATGTCAAAGACACTGATCTGCCCACTGGTCTCCTCTACAAATTCTACGTTGACCTGTCCGTTGGCGGGATTTGGATACATTTGAAAATCAAGAGGGCGGCTTTCAGTACCTATTGCCATGATTACTTGTTCATTGCCCAGACGTAGATTGCTGATCTCAAACTCGAAACTTTCTTCTTCGCCCTTGGTGTTGATATAGGAGAAGATGACTGCTTGGATTGATTCGATCTGTTGGCCAGTATTTACTCCCTCTCTTTTGAATTGATCAAATGGTAAGACTATTTTTTGGTTGCTAGATGTACGACTGATCGTGGTTTTAAGACGTTGAGACCAGTCAGTAAGCCCCTTTTCTAGTAAGACTACCTCCAACTGCGTGCTGCTATTGATGTCGAATGATAATGAGCTAAATCTGGATACGTCAAGTGTTCCATGACCTGCCATTACATTCCTAAAAATATTCACCACATCTGAGCTTTTTCCTTGGACTACAATGTTGCGTTCCAATATGTATTGGCTATTGTTTCTGTCTGTGTATTCAGGTGCTGCGATGTTGAACTCATCTAACGTCGAGTATTGTTCGTTGTAGTCAGTGCCCCAGGCGCCATCTGCTAGATATAGAGCATCAAAGGCAGTCTCGTTAGGTACCTGGACCGAGATGCCCGCGTCGAAGAGACTCTCGATATCTAAGCTGATGGTCTCGGTGTTTTCACCTGAGAGAACAATGCTTTCAGTATAGGGTGAATAATTGCTGCTTTCAGTCGCTCTAAGGTTGCCAGATATCTCAATTTGCTTCACATGCTCTGGGTTGTTGATTTCTAAGGTAAGTTTGCCTTGACTGTAACTTCCCTTTTTGACCAAAACTTTGGGTATTTGTGTTCCTTGCTCATTGGGCAGGACAGTTTTTTCATTGGCCAATTGATCCAGTATATGGGAGATGGTATGAAAGACCTGAGCAGGGCTTGTACCCCATGCTTGGAAATTTAGATAGTCACCTGGAGGATAGTTGTCAATATTCCATAGGCTGTAGACTTTGTAATCTTCGTCATTGTCTTGTGCCGAAAACCAAGAGGCATATTCTGTAGTTGTATTGTCAAGTTTTATTTTGGCAAAGATGACTTGATGGCCTTTTAGCTCAACTGAGCGTAGTTCTTCTATGCTACCACCATTGAGTCTATCGCATACATTTTTGGAGTGATTGTATACAGAAGTGGAGGTTTTAGTAAGCAAGGCTGCGGCTACTCTTTGCTCGGCCATGTAGTAGTCGGTTGCGAATACCTCATCGGCGTTAGTGAGACCTATCAGATCTTCAGGGCTTGATACTCTTACATCCTCTTGTCCTGTAAAACCCTCGGAGGGTAAGTAGGTCTGAGTACTGCTTGTTCTTGCGCTGCGCATATGAGCAGACATGGTTACCTGTCTTGCTTTGACGTTGTGGTTGTCGTTGCTTTTGACACGGTTCAGCTGACGTTTGGCAATAGCTGTGGCTAGATCTCCATTGCTTTCTAGACCTCCGTCATTTCCAGAGCTTATGTTTTGGCTATCCACGATCTGAGCAATGTTATTTCTTTCGATCGCCTCGATAGGGTTGGCGGTCACATAGAATATAGCGTCATTGAAATCTTGATCACAGCTTTGCCAATCTCTTCGGATGTCTTCAAAGCCCAAAATGATCAAATCACCTTCGGGATCGTTGAGCAGGACATTGTGGTAACGGTCTGATTTTTTACTTTCTGGATTAAAATCAGGGTTAGAGTAGAGTACCCAGTGTCCGTCTGTGACATTGTCGTTTCTGTATCCATCGGCAATGAGTACCCAGCCAATACCTGTGTTTGCAGAGAAAGTCCCGATTTTTACTCTATCCCCAGCATGCAAGCCTCCCCCAAGGCCTTCTTCGGATACATTGGGAAAGATAATGGTAATGTCTTCCTTGGGAGGAGTAGAAGTATAAGGTGCATCCATGTTGTATGTATAGAATCCCAATACGTTTCTGTATCCCGCGCCTTCTTTGACGAAGGTTACCCATACATCGGCACTATCCAGCAATTGGATATCATTGTCATATCCTGAAGAGATCAGATGTGGGTTGTAAGTCGGTACAGGTTTGCTTTCTGGGAGTGAGGCATCTATGTTGTTGAGCAATTCTTGAGAAAGAGCATCTCTTCCATCTAAATAGTCAGGTACTCCCTGTCGGTCGAAACCACCGAGGAATTGATATTGAGCCATGAGAGGGATATACAGGAGGGTCAGTAGGCATGTGTAAATTAATTTTTTCATTTTTCTAGTGTTTAGAGGAAGGGGTGTTCCATTCCCTGATTGAGGATACAAGGATATAATACTCAGAAGTGCCTTTGAGTGGAGTTTCGTTGGATGGCAGAAATCGAAGGGTGACCTGCATTTTAGAGCCTGTGCATATGATTTTGCAATTCGACGATAACTTCGACAGCTCGACCCCTTAAAAGTACCATTCGTCGTAGAGTCTATGGCTTGCTCTTGGGTTGTAGTAATTTTCAGCTGATTTCATAATTTAAACACTAAGTCATGCTACTGAACACGAGCCATATATCAGAAATACTCGATCACTTTAGTCCAAGTGCAGTGAACCTCATCCTTGTAGGAGAAAAGACTCCTTTAGATGTTCGTCAACTTATCGAAGGAGCCAATCAGAGAGGATTGAAACTTGCAGGAGGGGTATTTCCAATGATCATTTTTGAAAATGAGCATCTTGAAAGTGGTATTATATTGAAGCATGTGGAAGCGTGCACAATCGAACCCGTACTCATCAAAGACCTCAATAAAGTACCGATAGCTCAGCAACTACCTCTGGCTTCTGAAGATATGAATTCATGTATAGTATTGTTTGATGGGTTGATGAGTCATGTATCTACGCTGTTAGACGGTCTGTACGAAGAGTATTGGAATCAAATGAATTTTGTGGGGGCAGGATGTGGCTCAGCCAGTTTGGTGCAAAACCCGTGTATCATTAGTAATGAAGGGTTTTTTGAGGATGCCGCATTGCTTTTGATAATAGGTCGAGAGATCAACCTGGGAGTAAACCATGGTTGGACTGAGGTCCAAGGGCCATTTGTAGCCAACAAGACTGAGGGAAATGAAATCATAGAGCTGAACTGGAAACCAGCATATGATACTTATCGGGAAATCGTCGAATCACATTCTTCTCATCAATTTTCTGAGAATGAATTCGGAGAAATATCGCAAGGCTATCCGTTTGGGATTGCACGAGAAGGGAAAGAAGATATGGTTAGGGATCCAATCATTGTGAATGAACAAGGAGCGTTGCTATGCCTCGGCGAAATCCCACAAAATGCTAGCCTGAATATATTGTCAGGAACCAAACCGAATTTGATCCGAAGTGCTGGGAAAGCTGCAGAAAAGGCTACCAAAGATATTTTTCCTCTTGATATTTTCTTAGTAGATTGTATAACTAGGGTTATGTATCTAGAATCTGAGTTTGGCGAAGAGCTCCTAGCGATAAAGGAAGTGGTAAAGGCTAGCAATGATCAGCTTAAAGTGGAGGGGGTTTTATCACTTGGAGAGGTTTCAACATCAAAAGGAGGCTTTTTAGATTTATATAACAAAACCATAGTCGTAGCTGCCACCTATTAAATGACCATATGAACTTAAGTCTAGACTTGTTGTCATTATTATATGAACTGAGTCTCACCAACCTCAACTATAGGGATCCAGAGGATACCGCACGAAAATTCATTCGAAAATTTCTTTCAAGAAAATCTCTACAATACGGTGCAGTATGGCGAATAAAAAAAGGGGACAATCAAAAAATTGTTTTTAGCAAGATCTATTCTATGCCTAAAACCGAATGCCTCAGAGAGATTTCTCTCGAAACATTCAATGAAGCCTTTGCTACGGAGGAGTCTTTTTTTTGTGAGCATTCCTTGTTTGATGATGTCACCTTGACAGGAAAGTACGGGTATTTTAAACTAAGAGAGTTTGGTCTTTTGGAATTGTTTAGTGACAATATCCCAGAGGAGGAGTTCAATTATAAGGCTTTCTACCCATTTAGTGATGTAATCAAACAGTTTGCAATAAGTCTTGAAAGTGGGTTTTCTTATCAAAATCTTCAGCAAGAAATAACCCAACGTCAATTGGCAGAGGCACGAGTGATTGCCAACGAGAATAAATATCGAAGGATTATAGATAACATTGATTTGGGGTTGTTGGAAGTAGACAACAATGACTTGATTCAACATGCAAATAAGTCCTTTCTTGAACAATTTGGGTACGAATGGCAAGAACTTGAAGGCAAGAAGGCTTCTGATATTTTTCTTGGAAGTAGTGACCGCAAAGCAATTCAGAAATTTTCAGAAGAACATCACCTAAGGGGACAAGGAGAATCAGGTTCTTATGAAGTCATGCTTCATGACAAGGAAGGCAATAAAAAGTGGGTGATTATCAGTGTTTCGCCAAACTACGATCAAAATGGTGAATTGATTGGCTCAATTGGTATCCACCTGGATATTAGTGATCAGAAGCAGTTAGAAGAAGACAATCAGTTCAAAGACTATAGACTTGATAAATTGTTTCAAATGTCTCTGGACGCTTTGATCACTATAGATGAAGCAGGGCTAATCATAGAATGGAACCCTCAAGCCGAGGTGATCTTCGGTTATGCTTTTGAGGAAGTCAAGGGGAAGGGGTTGAGCGAGACGATTATCCCTATGCAACATCGTGAAGCTCACAATAGAGGGATGTCGCACTTTCACAAAACAGGAGAGGGACCGGTATTGAACAAGAGGATAGAGATTACAGGGTTGCATAAAAAAGGTCATGAATTTCCTATTGAGTTGACGGTTTTTCCTATTCCATTCAAAGACACACATTACATAAGCGCATTTGTACGAGATATTACAGAAGTAAAGAAAGGGCAAGCAACTCTAGAACGGAGTATTGCTAGACAAAGAGAGCTAAACAATATGAAATCTCAATTTATATCCATGACCTCTCATGAGTTGCGTACACCGTTGACAACTATCCGATCCAATACCGAGCTGGCTTCCTTTCAGTTGATCAACAATGAGGATTTGAATAGAGAGAGGCTGCAAAAGAACATTACTCGAATCAATGACAATGTTGAGCGGCTAAATACATTGATAAATAACATATTGATTATCGGGCAAGTAGATTCTAATAAAGTACCCTTCAACCCAGAGAAGGTTCTTTTGTCAGTATACATCAAGGAAAGAGTACTGGCCAACTTAGTTTATGACAGAGAACCAATTCAGTTTGCTATCAAGGGTACAGAATGTCCGGTGTTTGTGGATAAAAATTTGTTCTGGCATATTATGAGCAATCTATTGGAGAATGCTCTCAAGTATAGTCCAGAAGCAAAGAGTCCGAAGTTGTTAGTGGATTTTGAAGCACCTAATGTCGTCAAGATCCATGTTGAGGATTTTGGTATGGGTATTCCTGAGGATGAAGTGGAAAAATTGTTTGATTCTTTCTTTAGAGCTTCCAATGTAGGGAATATTCAAGGCTCTGGTCTTGGTCTGGCCATTGTGCATGAGTTTATCAAACTACACGAGGGTACGATAAATGTAGAAAGCAAGTTAAATAAGGGTACAATATTCACTATATTAATACCTAAAACAACCTAAATATGGATGCATACACTATATTGATTGTCGAGGATGACAGTCAAATCGCAGAATCACTATCAGAGATTCTAGAAATACTGAATCATAAAGTCGTCGGTATTGCCGAATCCTATGATCAAGCTATTGGCTTTTTAGAAAAGGAAGATATCGAACTTGTGTTGTTGGATATTCAACTCAAGGGGACAAAAAGTGGAATCGATGTGGCAGAGAAAATACGTTCTGATTTTAAAGTTCCATTCATTTTTACTACGGCTTTTGCTGACAAAGAGACCATCAAAAAGGCATCTACGCATAGCCCTTATGGATACATTGTCAAGCCCTATGGCATCAAGGATATTAATGCTGGGATAGAAATAGCCATTGAAAATCACAAGAATTTTAAAAGCACCCAGTCCAGTGATGAAGGAGTGTTTAATAGGGAAAGTCTCTTTGTTAAGGCCAATTCACGGATAGTGAGAATCAATATTGATGATATTTTATTCATAGAAGCTAAAGGGGATTATGCGATTTTCAAGACAGAGGAGAAAGGATACATCGTACACACTACGTTCAAAAATGTAGAGAGTAGTCTGGATCCGGATCAGTTTGTTAAAGTCCATAGATCTTACATAGTCAATGTCAATAAGGTGGTCGACATAGAGGAGAATAATTTGTTGATCAAGGAGCAGGTCATTCCTATTTCTAGAGGTCAACGAGCACATCTCCTTAGTAAACTTAATCCGATATAGTAGAAGATGATATCTTTTTAAAGAAGAGGGGCTTGTGAGTCAATCTGAAAGTGAGCTGTGCTCGCAATTCTAAGTGAGAAAACCCGTTGTATTGAGAACTAGAGATGGAGCTATATGCTCCACTCATTTGAGCATTCAACCTGCCCATCGTCTTTGATAGTGTTAGTTGGGTTCTCCAAGTGGGTTGTTTCATGCTATCGACGATCTGATACCCACCAGCCAAGTCCCAGCTCAAATCAATCGGTAACTTGTCGTACATCAAACCAGAAAATAACTCTACCTGATGGTATAAACTGGGCGAATAGTACTGCGCGGGTTTTGCCTCACCAAAACTCATGATCGTATAGTTGATACCCGCTTTTATAGCTGGTTTTTTAGTAAGGCTTCTGTACACAGAGGTGAATAAAAGGTTTTTGGTATTCCCATCAGAAAAATAACTTCTGTATAGCTCAGAGTACCATCCCAGTTTTCTTTCTTTCCAAAAGAATGAGTTCTTGATCATAAAGTTGGAGACCTTCAGTTTTTGTTGAATTAATGCTTGATTAAAGTCTTGCACTTCGCTGAAGTACCCAATGGTCAGCGACTGAGATTTGGAAATTCTCAGCTGTGCTGACAGGCCCATCGTACTGCGGTAGTCTGCATTGGTCGTGTCGTTAAGCTGCAGCTTGGATAGGCCATAGACTGCTTGCAGTTTGATGGTCGCATTCAACTGGTGACTCAAAGAAATACTGCTACTCTCGGTATACGAGGTACTTGATTCGGTATTCACTGAACTGTAGTATTTTTTTTGATGATCCATCGTAGCAGACCACCTTGGAGTGATGCTGATTTTTCCACCCAGTTGATAGCTTGTGGATACACTTCCGTCACTAGAGCGTGTATAGATGTACCCTACAAACGCATGAGGACTATGCTGTGCATTGAGCCGATTGATGAAATTGGCAGCATCTTTTTGTCCTGGGTAGTATGACAAAGTGCGAAACCCATATTGGTAGGCAGCATCATCTAAACCGAGCGCGTGCATAGCGTCTGCTTTACCAAGATTGCCACCAAAGGACCCTGGCATGAGAGCCAAGTAGTCATCATATTTCATTGATCCTTTCTTGAAGTCTGCTGCGTACATCGCGATTTGAGCTTGGGTGACAAGTATCTCAGGACTAAAAGGTAGTACGGATGACAAGGAGTCTAAATAGTCATCTGCTTTTGAGATTTTCTCATTCCATAGCAGGGCAGTTACATAGTGGAGGTGGGCATCCATGATTTTGGCAGTGTCCTTTTGCATGGAAGCTTTGCTTACCAAAGAATCTGCTAGGCTCAAGGCCATCTCATTGTCTTCTAGCAAGTGGGCTGTGAGGGATTGACCTTTCAGAGAAACCAAGGTGTCCGAAAGATGAAGATATGTAGAGGATGAATCTTCAAATTTGCCTGCTACGAGATAGATGGTTGCTTTGAGTTGCAGCGACTCCTGATCACTGGGATTGAAAGCTATGTTTTTATTGATCATCACCAAGGCACTATCGTAGAGATGATTTTTGGATGCTAGTTCGTTGGCGAGTCCAAGCGTAATGTATTTTCTCGAAAGTGCAGCCTGCGGGCTGTCTGGATCAAGGTCGATCGCTGTTTGGATGGTTGAATAGGCAGAACCATAGTTTTGAGTCATCGAATAGCTATTGGCCAAACCGAGTTGCGCGGCGAATAAGGTCGAATCTTCTTTTAGTATTGAAATGTAGTCAACAATAGCTGACTCGCCATCTTTTTTCCAAAGGTAGGCTTCAGCGAGATTCAGCCTGACTTCCATGTCACGGGGGTATTTGACCAAAAGCGCTTTAAAGATGGCAATGGCAGAATCGGGATTTCCTGATAGCCCTGTAGCACGCCCATAGCACAGTTTGGCTGTTTTGTTGTCGGGATAATCTATCAAGGTCTGTTGGAAGAATTTTTCAGCAGATTGGAATTGCCCAGCCTCTAGCATAGCAAAGCCAGCAGTCATCTCTTGACCATAGGTGTGTAATACTTGAGTAAATAAGAGAATGATTAATGCCACTTTGTGAGTGTTCGTGTTCCAGGTCTGCATGGTGATCGTGATTTAATTGGTGATTCAAAAGTAAGATCTATAATAAGGTGAGGGAGGGAGTCTACGACGAAATGCAGGTATCATGGGTCGAATGGTAAATCGGTGTGATTCATCTGTTTACCTGACTTAAATGACCACTGAATTGGTGAATCGTGCGCTCCATCTTTTCCTACCCGTGTAGCATCCTGGGAGTAGATACTTTTACTTCAAGTCTTCACAACGAGGACAAGCAATTTTAAACTTTAAGGACAATGAAAATACAAATCACAGCAGGAGACGTCATGGAGCCATCTAATTGGAAAGAACTTGTATCCATGGTCAGTAGCAGAGCAATCGATGCAAAAGAATTTAGAATCAATATGGAGAAATGTAAGAAAATTGATTTAGCCCAGTTCAATGCCTTAGTCATGCTCTATGTGAAACTTAGAAGACAGCATAGAGAAGTGAAGTATACCAACTGCTCTCATCCTTCTATTCAAAAGTTTATTCAAAAAACCCAGTTTGATCATGTATTTAGCAACTAAATCACTCTCAAAATCAGTACAGTTTAGAGCGTATTTTACGCCAGTAAGAGTATTCTTGATTAGTACAATGATTGTCAATGGCGGCAACTATCTCTATAATTTGGTACTAGGTAGAGTATTGACACCTGCACAGTTTTCGGAGGCAGGGATTTTGGTCACACTGCTGTTGGCATTTTCTTTTTTGGCGATGACTTTTCAGATCGTCTCTGCCAAGTTTAGCATCGAACTGGATGGAGTAGATCAGATCGCTTTCAGGCAATGGGTCAGCAAAATCAGCCTATATGCTGGCGGGGTACTGTCATTTGGGATGATGCTCGGGAGTGGATTTATTTCAGACTACTTTCATATAGATGACATATGGGCATTGCTTGTGTTCTCTTTGGCTTTACCGCTTTATTTCCTGATGAGTGTGAAGAGAGGGTTTATGCAAGGGAAGGAGAAATTCATAGAACTATCGACTTCTTATCAAGCTGAAATGTGGGTTAGGCTGTTGATGACTTTTGCCCTTATTTTTTCGTTGGGGGGAGAATCTACTACTTGGGTGTCTATTGCTATTGTGGCTTCCGTTTTGGTAGGGTATAAGAGCATGGGTAGGACTTCTACGGTAGTGATGGATACGGTTCGGTTTGATAAGTCACAATTGGTGTGGCGATTTTTCCTCTTGACGGCTGCTTATGAGTGCGCGCAGATTATAATAAATTACAGTGACATCTTCATGGTCAAGCACTATTTTGACAGCCATCAAGCAGGTCTTTATACGTCTATGGCTTTGATTGGCCGCATGATTTATTTCGTCACCTGGATGGTCGTGATGATTCTGATTCCACGTATTGTAAAGCTTCGCAAAGAAGGTAAGGCATTTAAGTCACAATTGTTACAGTACATCATCGTGATCTCAGCTTTCTCTGTGGGCATAGCTGCTATTGCTTTTTTCTTTCCAGACTTGATTGTGTTGACTTTGTTTGGAGAGGCATATTTAAGCATAGCTCCTTATCTCTGGCTCTATGCTTTTGCCACGATGCTCTTTGCTCTATCCAATGTGTTTGTCTATTATTTCCTGTCGATAGATCAGTATTTGCCTGTGTATATTGCCATTTTTATGGGACTTTTGCAGGTACTTCTCATCTACTTTTTTCATGATAGTTTGATCCAAATTATCTATGTACAGATTGTCAACCTGAGTATTTTGTTGTTCATTCAGGGGATGTTTTTTGTCAGCAAGGCCTAGTAGATAGACTAGTGCCTTGTCAATAGTTTGTCCATATGGATCAAATACCAATCAGCAATGTCCGCCATGCTCAAAGAGGCCGCAGCTCGGAAATTTGCTCGTTCCAATTGGTTGCGATATTCGTCATCTATCAATAAGCGTTCGATAGCTTTTGCTAGGCTTTCGACATTTTCCGGTTCAAAGAATTCCCCTCGGTATCCTTCCTCCTCGACCAATAGAGCTAGGTCTCCAAGGTTAGGTAAAATGGCTGCTTTGCCATAGCTGCCCGCCTGATGCAAGACGCCAGAGCTACCAGTAGTGGAAGTGTAAGGAAAAACAACAACTGTCGATGATTTGAATATTCGAGGTACATCTTCCTCTTCTACATATCCGCTAAATACCATGTCAGGCACCTCTTTGTATTTTTCCTGGACTCCTTTGAGGTAACCGGCTACATTTGGGTTGTCAGTACCTGCTACTACGAGTTCTATGGGCATATCTACTCTTTTTCTGACTTCTACAATGGCCTCTATCAGTACCTCTACTTTTTTGTATGTACCAAACTTGCCAAACGTCATGACTTGACGTGGTCCCTCTGGGATACTGTAGTCTGGAATAGGAGGTACTTCAAATGATCCATGAGGCAGCAATACGATGTTGTTTTTTTTGTATTTAGCTTTCAATACGTCAACATATTTCTCAATTGTGACACCTACTAGATTCGAAGTTAAAATAAATCGTGTGAGGATGTTTCCTATCAGACCGTAAGCCCATTTCAAAATCGGGTTAGAGGTTAACCCTGCCTTGGTTAGGTCTACTTCTTCCATGATGTTGTGCAGTAGGACGATGTTTTTGTAACCAAACAATCTCAATAAGCCTGGGAGCATCAACCCCAAAGCAGCAGCTACTTTTTTGTCACCAAATAATAGGAATTGCAAATTGATGATTACTACGTCTGGTTTGTGTTTTCGAA
Source organism: Reichenbachiella sp. 5M10 (assembly GCF_002742335.1). Taxonomy (NCBI): domain Bacteria; kingdom Pseudomonadati; phylum Bacteroidota; class Cytophagia; order Cytophagales; family Reichenbachiellaceae; genus Reichenbachiella; species Reichenbachiella sp. 5M10. The sequence continues at coordinate 1,131,815 of NZ_MDGR01000007.1, forward strand.
CCTGCTTTAGAATAGAAAAGGCATTGTTCATGCTGTTGAATTGCCAACATGGAATGAATTGTAGTTTGTCACTGTCTGTTTCATATTCTTGATTGTCAGTTAGATGTTCCACATACAATTGAATTTCTGTCACTTCCTCTTTCTCATGGAAATGTCGAGTGAGATGAAAGCCATATTCATTGAGTGTCGTCTTGCTAGGTGGATAGGCAGATACCATTCCAATTTTCAGTTGATTTATCATTTTGTTTCGTTTAGATGATTTTGAATAATGGAATAAGTTTTTTTCTTATTCCCTTTGGTGTCGATTATTCCATAAGCCTTTTGAGGTGCCCTTTGCCAGGGCCATTTACCTGCGACGTTGGCAGGGACCGACGAAAAGTCATAAAGTGTCCATGTGGCAAAGTGCAAACCCAGAGTGGTGGATTCGGATAGAATGTTTTGGTAATAATTGGCTTGGTCTTCGGGACTATTGCTCCAGGGGTACCAAAATGCAGAAAAGCTGTGTTTTCCTACCTCACCAAGAAATAGTGGCTTGGATACCTCCATACTATCTCGCAAAGCGGCTACTCGTCCAGCCAATTGTCCTGTTTTTTCATAGTAGTGGAAAGAGACAAAGTCCAACTCATCGGCAAGGTGGTGTGCTCGTTCTGGTACTGACCAGCCTACTGTGGTCACAGCATGTGGGTCATAGGTTTTGATTCTTCTATTGATAAAAAAGAGCCAGTCTAGTACTACTTGTTTGCCTTTCGTGTCAAAGTCTAGGTCTGGTTCGTTTTTCAGGTCCCAAGCCAAGAGGGCAGGATGGTTCTTTAGTCGTATCACGATTTTTTCTGCATGACGATCAGAGAGGCTCCAGTCTACTACGTCATACCCTAGGAAAAAGTCGAAAAGCGTCACGATGACTTTTAGACCGTGACGGTCTATCTTGTCCATGAGGTCTTGTAGGTGATCTAGATGCTGCCCTGAAGTACCAGGATCACTGAACTCTCCGTATGGCACGAATATCCTTAGTGTATTAAACCCTAGGTTTTGGATCAGTGTGAAATCCGAATCGAAATCGATCGAGGTATAATTGAGCCACATTTCTTGCCAGGGATACTGTTGTGGATAGTAGTTGATGCCCTGGATATGAAACGGTTCGCCCTCTACTAGTAGCTCTAGGTCTTTGACTTTTTGGCTCTGATTGGAGGGGGAGGAGACTTTGTTTTGGTTGGACAATGGCTGACTCACTTTGTGGCGAATACGCCAATGATTGTCTTCTAAGAGGAGCATTACTTGGTACTGGGAGGTATCATAGAAGGAGATTTCGGGTTGATCCAGTTGTCTGATTTTATGAAAACTGACTACACGATCTTCCAAGGTAGCCACTGTGCCATCTTGAGAATAAAATTTAAGCTCAACCTCATGGGAGATGGTGGTTGCATCCAGCATTTTTTTGTCTTCAATGAATTGCGTAAGTAGAGGCAACAGTTTCGCCCTAAACTGCTCGGTGAAATAATCATTTAGCCCTTGACTTTCTCGTTTTTTGAATGCTTGAAACTGATAAAAGTAGGACGCTAAATAGTCTTTCCCCATTTTGATTTGAGCATAGGGCTCAAAAATTCGACCTTCATTCTGTCCTACGTTGACCCACTGAATTTTGGGTTGGTAGAAGTGATTGATATGGTGAGAATCCAATAGCAACATGTCACTGCGCTCGGCACCTGTTTTGAAAAACGTAAGGAACTGTGATGCACCATAGAAGAATAGGAATAGAATGACCACAAAACTGGTTGACATGTATATGATCGATAGTTTCTTGGAATTTCTCATCGTTCTATTGCTATGGTTGTGCTTAGTTGGCTCAAGCTGATGGTGGCTTTGTAGTCACCTGGTTTCATGTCCAATGGCCATGTGAGGTGGGCGTACCCTGATTTGATCGGGGAAGAGGTCTCGTAGTGGTAATTTTCTCCTTTTAGAACCATTTTTATATTGATTCCATCCTTCACTTGCTGATTCATAAAACTGAGTACTGGACCTACGATGATTCCATGATCATTTTGTGATACTGGTAATGATCTGATCGCTTGTTTGAAGTGGAGCTGAGCGCTCTGTCCTGTAGCGTATCCAGGTATGCTAGAGTGGAGTATCCATGTGGTGGAGTCAAGTGGCGCAGGTAGGCTGACTTGGGCTACTCCGGATATGGTCTGGCCAATCAACTGAGCATTGAGTTGCCCAGTAGTGTCATAAATGTAGAAATAGACAGCTGTACCGTTTTCAATTGTATTGTTTTTATCGTCTTCTATTTTGCTTGTTTCAAGATATATGATTTGGTTGCCATCTGCAAAGTCATGCTCTCTAGATATTTTCAGTCGGTAGTCAACGGGATCATTGCTGTAGTAGCTGAGTCTAAACTCTTTGGATCCGACCTGTCCTTTTTTGACAGAGACTGAGCCCGTGCCAATGGTTTGAGGGGAGTATACTCTTTTGTAGGCGACCAAACTATTCATAGATATGGCATAGGTGGAGATGTGATGTGAATGTAAGTATTCTATTTCCAATGGGCTATTGTCCGGATATGGGTTGTCATATTCATCAAGTAGTGAGGCTGTAATCATTGCAAAGTCTGTTTTGTTTACGATCAAGTGTTTTGGCCCACAGTAGGCCTCTATGCTTACTTCAGCCTTTTGATCTGCCATGATTTGAGTCTCTCCCTTCCATACCATTTGTTTTCCGGCCAGCAGTTTTATTTTGATCAATCCTGCTATCAGGCTGATGTTTTGAGGTAGTGCGAATGTCACTTTCTTTGATGCTACTTGCCCTTCTACTGTTTCGACTCCATAGGCATAGATGAGAAGCATTTTGTCTGGCAAATCCGTGCCAAGACAAGTAAGTGTGACGGTTTCACCAGCGGTATAGCTTGGCTCTAGATTCACCTCTAATTCGGGTTGAGCCTGCAGGGCTAGAGAATACAAAAATGACAGGGTCAGTAGATAATGTCTCATATTAGAATGGTCCAGGGCTACCAACAAAATTGTTGAGGTTAATCATTACGAATCTACATTGTTCTCCTGGGTAAGGAGTGAGTTGAAATAGAGGAACAGGATGTTTTGACTCATATTTGGACACTATGCCGTCATTGTCTAGGCCGTTGACTTGTAAGATGGCTTGTGACTGCAAAGGGATTAGTTCCAGACTATCTAGTGAGAGGTTTCGACTATGGAAATTTGCATACTTCATCGGGAACACACTCTTTTCTGCGAGAGAGGTTGTTACCCATTGTATTTGTTGATCCTGATCAAAGAAAGAATACACCAGTTCGGTAATCGTGGAAGTAAGGTGACCATAGTTATAGAGTCGTCCAGAGATTTGCTCTTTATCGATATGCAAGTCTTGCGTAGCAATACTCTTGTACAAGTCTTGAACGATGACAGTTCCTAATACCTCGAGTTTGAAAGTAGCCGGGGTAGGCATATGGGAGAGAGAATCTAGTTGCAGTTCGTTCCAAGCCACTGCCTCAAAGTCGATACGGAAGGCAGTCATCTCCTTGGGGAGCAGTTTGTGTGTCAAGTGGAATTTGTCATAATAACTTGTAAGTACTTGCTGATTTTGCCCGAGAAGAGTTGCCTTGACTGTGAGGTCCGCGGGGTAACTGTCTACATTCTGAATCAAGCCGACTATGTGATACTCTTCTCCTTTTTTGACCATATTGGCTTGTACGATACGTAGAACAGGCCTGTCAAGTACGTCCTCGTGGAAAGTTTCCTTGGTAGTGATTTTGCGTCGGCCCTGATTATGAAAACTCACTTCTGGGACATCTGAGAACTGATCGGCGGGGATATAGTTATTGAATTCTGTGGCTTTGATGTACCATTTTATACCTCGTTTTATGACTTCATGAATTTGCGTTTTGTGATAGCTTTCGAGTGGTGTGATCCACTCCAATTGTGTCTCTATCATGGCGTATTCTGAGGTGGATGTCAATACCTTCGTATGGATTGAATTGATTTTTCCATAGGAATCGACGATTCCATCGGTTACTGAAGTTTCCAAGAGAAAAAAGTCCAGCGTCAGGCTGTCGGCGGGATCTATATATGAGTGCGCTTCGTCGAACCTTTTAAAGTCTAATGCATCGTAGTAGGATTGTACGACACGTTCTGGATCAATTTGTTTGGCATTCATGAGGTAGATTTTTGCCACTAGAACCAATGAGAGCAGGATGATCATTAGCAGCCAGTACTTGATGGTATAGTAAAAGATCGGACGGATTTTGCGCAGTGTTTCTTGATTGCGATAGTCATCGTCTAATTTTTTTGATCCAGAGACATGATGTATCCAATGGAGCTGGACATTGAAGAAAAATGCAATGAGAAGTGTACATAGTGGCACTATTCCCCACATGATTTTTTGGAATCTAGGAATGTCTTTCTTAGGTAAAACCGCAGGTAGAGCAGAGACGTCCGACCTTTCCCAAACTGTGATGCCGTTGCTGAGGGATTTGATTCTCAACCAACCCGAAAAGTAAAGTAGGGGGTCATAGAATTTGTCATTAGAAAAGACATACTTGAGGTGAAAGGTTTCTGGCGAACTGAGGAACTGCTGTAGGGTGGCAATTCCTTCGACTCCTCGGTATTTGGAGTTTTCTAATCTTTCGATGGCACGAGTGGTTAGCTCAGGTACACGTCGGGCAGAGTGGTAGTTGCCATCTATGGTCAGTGCATCTGTATTGGCAGACAGCCAAGCCATTTGGTCTCCAAAGCCGAGCGTTAAATAGCGCCATTTGTAATGTTTGTCACTCTGAAGGAAGTTCTGAATAGGTTTTAGATTAATTGTTTCTGGTTGTAGCGGGCGAAAAAAGCTGAGATTCATCGTGAAGCCAGCACTGAAAAACATGCTGATAATCACAATAAAGAGGTAAACCGAGTGAACTGCTTTTGATTTTTTCTGTATGATTTGCTCATAAAGATCCCCTTTGGAAAACTGCCAAAGGAACTCCCCTGCCATGGGCATCGCATATATAGTGGCCCAAAAGGTGAAGCGCTCCAAGGTTAGGATATTGAATGCATTTTCACCCAATAGCATCTTAGGAATAGGAGTGGTGCCTCCTGTACCCAATAAAGTAAGCATGGCAAAGGACAACCCCAAGAAGATGTTTCGCTTAGAAAAATAGCGATAAAAGCAATAGGGCCAGATCATCAACAAGAACCCCCAGGGTATGATAAAAAAGACCAAGCCCGAACTGAATACTTCGGTGAAGTTGTCACGTGATCCATGCGGTATAGGTACCTGTGTGATAGGGTCGCTTTTGGACCAAATCCAATATGGTAAGATGACAACCATGGCTACTACTATAGTCATGAACCCAAAGAAGATGACGCGGGGTAGATACTTTTTTACATATTTGATAAAGAGAAGAATGCCTACTTTTTCGTAGCTCCCAACTTCACGTCTGGCACCATCCATGACTGCTGTACCCATGAGCGGTACTACGAAAAATACCATCCCAAAAATAGGTGTCACGTGATGTGAACAGACAGCAACAGCGATCAGACTCATGCCATTGAAGAAATATCGAAATTTCCCATAGCGTACGTAGAGGTAAATCTCAGGCAAAGCGTGCAATAGCCAGCTGATTCCCATCATCATAGGAATCTGTCCAAATACATGAAAGGCTTCTACCACACTGGGTAGAAACACAGCGATAAGAGCGGCATAGGCAGCTGATTCATCATTGGCGGTGATGAGTTTGGCAAAACGGTAGGCCCCAGTGACGTACAAGACTACAATCGCGAATGCAAGTAAAAAAGCTGCGAACTTGAGCCCTCCAATAAAAGAGAGTAGAGCCATCAGTTGGTGGGTCAAAGGAGGGTAACTGATCAGACTGAATCCGGTATACCAGCTAGGCTCCCATGGATCAAACCAAGATTGGCGGTAGTGATCACCAAAGAAGATATGGACATAAATATCATAGGTGCCTTCTAGTGTGCTAAAAAAGGATGCCCCATGAAAGATTAATCCAATAGCCACTGCAAGCGCCAGTATATTGTATGTCTGTCTTTTGTCGTCGATCATATCACGAAGATGGTACGTTTGACCTGTCTCTTATTAGCATTGTTGGTCCAACTGAATCAAACAAGTGTCGAATGTGTGTTTTTTCTAAAAACACTACTCAACTATCAAAATCTGCTAGTCATCATATGATTTCGGTATCTCGACTTTAAATGAAATAGTGTGGTCTGAAATCCCGCAATATTTGTGATGTAATCATTTGATAAATAAAAGATACTATGAAACACGGAATCGTAATACCATGCTACAATGAATCTTCAAGATTAGATCTAAATACATTCATTGAATTTGCCAAAAAGCATCATGATGTCACACTTTGCTTTGTCAACGACGGTAGTGGCGATCCTACTCGATCAACCTTGGCCGGTATCAAAAACCTTGTTCACGAAAATGTTCATGTCTTCAACGTAGAACAAAATGCGGGAAAAGCCAATGCGGTAAGACAAGGAGCGTTGTTCTTGCACGAAGAAACAGAAGTTGAAACGATTGGTTTTTTGGACGCTGATCTGTCCACTTCATTTCAGGAGTATGGTGATCTGATTCATGAAATGGAGAAATCAAAAGGGGTTATAAAAATAGTCTTTGGATCAAGAAATATGAATGATGGCTCTAATGAGATTGAGAGGAACCCTATTAGAAAATTCGTTAGTGATATGATCAGAATCCTGATATATATGATTACTCGTCTAAGGATTGCGGATACTCAATGTGGAGCAAAGGTTTTTCATAGGGACCTAATCCATATGATTTATGACAAATCTTTCTTTTCACGATGGTTATTTGATGTCGAAATCTTGTTGAGACTCAAGAAGAAAATGGGGAAAACTTCTTTTTTAGGGATTTTCATGGAGAAACCACTTAAGACATGGGTGCACATGGAGGGATCAAAATTGAGTGTCAAGGATTCCATAATGATACCTTGGAACCTGATTAAAATTTGGTTGGAGTACGAATTCAAACCAGTATTCCAACCGAAGGAGAAAGCTGTCAGCAGCAATAGTTGAGAAAACCACTTGAGCTGAGGAAAGGGGGGACTTTTACCTTTGCTTTTTTGTTTACGGCAGATAGTACCATTCTAAAAGTACTTGTCTATGATATCAGACAACATTTCCTTGGTGAGCGGTTTGGTATGGTGCTCTGACGCACGGGTTGTGGAGCGGGTTCTATTGATGTCATCGGGATTGTTCGAGGTAGTGAGTATGATGAGGACCATGTGATGACTGCTCGAAGGAGTAGTTTTATCATACTCTTCCAAGAACTCCCACCCGGTCATTCCGGGCATGTTAATATCCAAAAATACCAAATCTGGACTGACCTGATTTTTTTGCTCATGAGTCTTCATATAATCTAGAGCTTCTTGTCCGCTTTGGAAAACAATCACTTGATTGGCGCATTCACTTTTGTTGATGACACGCTTATGAAAGAAATTGTCATCAGGGTTGTCATCGATTAGCATGATGCAGTTTACTTTCTTAGCCATGAGTGATACGTGGTATGGTGAAATAAAAGATACTGCCTTCACCTTCTTTGGACTCGACCCAAATCCGGCCTTCGTGCAGTTCTACTATTTTTTTGCAATGAGCTAAACCTAATCCATGACCTTCGTACTTTCCTTTGGGGTTGAGGGTTTGAAAGATGAAGAAGATTCGTTCAAAATTTCTTTTGGGTATCCCGATTCCATTGTCCTGGAATTGAAATTCGTAGTAGTCTTTTCTTTTTAGGCAAGAGATCTTGATTTTGGGTATATCTGTTTTTTTTCTAAACTTTATCGCATTGGTAATGAGGTTTTGAAAAAGCTGCCTCAGATCCACATCAAACCCAATGAGAGTGGGGAGCGGATCATTTAACGTGATATCGGCCTCTGTTTTTTGAATCAGGTCATTAAGGTCACTGCGCACCATTTTCATGATTTCCGAACAATTTACTTTTGTCATTTGTCTATCTCCCGTACCGATTCGAGAGTAGTCGAGCAGTGCTTTGACTAAAATCACCATGCGATCTGTGGCCTTGCCGATCGTCTCTAGATAGCGCATAGCCTCTGCGTCCATACTTTCGAGACAGTCTTCCTGAATCACTTGTATATAATTATTGATTGTACGCAGTGGTTCTTGTAGGTCATGGGAGGCTATGTAGGCAAACTGCTCTAATTCCTCATTTTTAGCCACCATCTCTTTTACTATTGCTTGGTTCTTCTCTTGGATCTTTCGCTCGGTGATGTCAATGATAGAGGCAAGTACCATCTCACCTTCATCGGTATTGATAGGATTGAGTCCTATCTCAATTTGCACCTCTTTTTTGTCCTTCCTCAAGCCAAAAAGTTCACGACCTGCTCCCATTTTTCGTGTACTGGGCGCTTCAAAATATCCCGTTCTATCGCTGGGGTGCTTGCCTGCGAAACGTATTGGAATAAGCATTTCTATTCTGTTTCCAATCAGTTCTTTTTTGGAATACCCAAATAGCTGTTCAGTTTGGGCGTTGACTAGAGTGATCACCCCTTTCTGATTGACTAGAATCATGGCGTTGGGTGCAGACTCTACGACCAGCTTGAATCGCTCTTCGGCCTTTTTGCGCTCAGTGATGTCAATGATGGAGGCCAATACCAAAGTGCCCTCTGTAGTCACCAATGGGTTCAATCCAATCTCTACTGGAAACTCGGATTTATCTTTGCGCAGAGCATAGAGATCTCTCCCAGCTCCCATAGACCTGACAGTAGGCGAAGCAAAAAACATGTTTCTAAAACGGGGATGGTTTTCGTGAAACCGGGGAGGGATGAGGGTTTCTATCAATTGTCCAATCAACTCCGTACGGTCGTACCCAAACAGCTGTTCGGATGGTTTGTTGAGATAAGCGATTTTTCCCTCTTTATTGATCAAAACGATCGCATTAGGGGTAGACTCGATCATGAGCTGAAAAGTCAGCTCCGAATGAATAGTTTTTTCTTCCATAGGATCATCATTGCTTCGCCAGATTCGTCGGGTAATGTCAGCGGTTTTATCGAAAGCGCTATTGGAAGACCATTACTAGGTCGGTTCCTAGTAGAAATTAGTCATTAGTTGTGGGATCAACAAGGCCTAGGTATGATAAATGAATGAATAAAAAAACAGCAACATGATACATGCTGCTGTCTAAGCAATTATCGCCAAAAAAGGCAATCATGAAGTCTAAAATCTTCGGTAACTGTGGTTTTTGTATTGACTCCAAGCGCTGGCATACTTCTCTTGGCGCTTGGTTCGATTTCTTTTTCCTGACAAGTTGATAGACAAACGTCCTTCTATTCTTGGCAATTCATCAATGAAACGTGCCGATGCGGCTACTGCTAGGTGAGGGTTGATGTAGTACTCGGCTACAGCAGCGAAGGTGATCAAGAACTTCTCTGCATCAAAAGCCCCTCCTCGCATGTTTACCCCGAAACCGATTTTTTCATTTCCTACTAGATATATTGTAGTGTAAATGCCGGTGTAGTCCTTAGCTATCATCGAGCTCACATCGTCGTCTGAACCTTCACCTAGATATCCATTTTTCTCAAAGAAGCCACCCACTTCGATGTCTCCTATTCCGCCTGGAAGCAATATGCCCACCGCAGTCCCGAAATCTGACCTGCCCATGCTAGGTGTAGAGTATACTGATAGTTTTAGATCCTGTGCCCAGAGAGTAGAATACATAACTACTAATAGGCTAGTTGAGATAATTTGCTTTAGATTTTTCATGATTATAGTTGTTAGCTTGATGACTTATTATAATTCAAAGGTGCAGTGCTGCCGCGCCAATTATTATTCGGGAAATCCGTAACTATTTCTTTACTAGAATCTCGTAACCTGCTACTATCCATTTGTTTTTAGGATAAAAAAGGCTACCCTAGCCATATCAGATTGAACTTAACGCTAAAGATTATGAGGCAATTCTACAGAATTGGAATTCACCAATAATGATTTCAAGTTCGTTCAATACGAGATGGGTCCACCTGTCGAGGTCTGCTGATGTCATCTCTTCTGAAGTTTGGAATTGCTCGAGTAAATACCATAGGTCATCTTGATTCAAGAGTTGGGCTGTATGCTGCCACTGCTGGACCAGTACCCTCAAATTGAGCTGATCGTTGGTCTCTGAGAATCTCTTTAGATCTCTCTTGAATTGAGGGTACTCAGATAGCGTCGTATCCACAGTTGTTGTTTCCCATTCTCTATCGTTGAAAAATACAGTTTTGAAATAGCTTATGTTGAGCATCTTGATGGTGTTTATAGTTGAAAGTTTTTACTAAGAGGTGATATCCTCTGTCATATCCGGCATAGTTGAAATACTATCATACTTCAAAGGTGTATTCTTATGATGCCATTTATTATTCGCAAAACCCGTAACTATTTCTTTGCTAGATTCTCTTAACAAGCTATGATCAGTCTCTAGGAAAAAACACAAGGGCTGGTAGTCAGTTGTATAGCAGGAAGGGTATCAAATCTTGGGGCAATCCTCCAGAAATACGGAGGGATCCGTGATTGAGAGGTCGATGCATCGTAGGCTTCAGGAACAAGCGTACAATTGGCTAGTATAATGGGGAAGAAAAAAACCTCTGTGATCATTGATTACAGAGGTTTTTTGGTGCCCACGAAAGGAGTCGAACCTTCACGTCCATACGAACACTAGAACCTGAATCTAGCCTGTCTACCAATTTCAGCACGTGGGCAAAGCGGTTGCAAGATTAAGAATTCTTTTGATTAATATGACAGCATTGGAGTGAAAAATGTTGGAAGAAATGGATGGCATTTGTCCCTAGCTAACCAGATGACGGGACATTGCTGGAGTATAAGAAGAGGAGGTAGACTTCTTGCCTAAAAGCCCAGTCTTGCCATCTGGTAGCTTGATGGAGTGATAATTAGAGAATTTTCTTCCTCCATTGAGCGATGGTGACTTAAACTTGTCATTGCTTGCTTTATTTTACGCAATCGATTGTGTTTCTTGTTGTGTTGCTATTCTTTTGTTGATCATTGGGAGCGATCGAATGGTTGGTTCCATTAGGATGACTATGAAGCATATGAAAAAAATACTATTGATCTATTTGGTTTTTTGGAGTTATGTAGCCACTGCGGAGGATGGACACGGACTGTGGCTCAGATATACTCCCATTAGCCAGGAGGCTGTGTTGACCCAATATCTACAGACCGTCGATCACTTCGAGGTACATACGAGTAGCGAGACGGGACTACTGATCCACGAGGAGTTGACAAACGGACTGAAGAGCATGTACCAGCAGGAGTTGGTTGCTACTGAGGGGTTGGAGCATTCGCTTCAGGTCTGCAAAACGGATCATTCGCTGGTGAAAGGACTCGGGATCGATGCGGAAATCAAAGAACAAATCGGAGCAGAGGGTTTTTTGCTTCGCTCAGTGCAGCGAGAGGGGAAATCCTTTTTGCTCTTGACTGCCAATACGGATATAGGACTGTACTACGGTACGTTTCACCTGCTCCGACTGATGCAGACTGAGCAGTCGCTGGTGGGCTTGGATGTTGTGGAGTATCCACGCATCGAGACCCGTATGCTCAACCACTGGGACAACTTGGACCGCAGTTCGGAGCGTGGCTATGCCGGGTTTGCAATTTGGGATTGGCATAGGTTGCCGGACTACCTCGACCCCATCTATGCCGAGTATGCGCGTGCCAACGCCTCGATTGGTATCAATGCCATGGTACCTGTCAATGTCAATTCGAATGCTTTGATTTTGACTCCCATGTACCTAGAGAAGGTAAAGGCCTTGGCGGATCTGCTGAGACCCTATGGTATCAAGATGTACCTCACGGCGCGATTTAGCGCGCCAAGCGAAATCGGTGGGTTGGCGACTTCCGACCCGCTCGACCCAGGGGTAGCGGCTTGGTGGGCTGACAAAGCAAAGGAGATATACAGTTACGTCCCAGACTTTGGTGGATTCTTGGTCAAAGCCAATTCAGAAGGGCAGCCTGGCCCGCACGACTATCATCGCAACCATGCCGAAGGGGCCAATATGCTCGCCAAGGCTCTCGCGCCTCATGGGGGACAGGTGATCTGGAGAGCCTTTGTCTACAGCGAAGAGAATCCCGTCGATCGCCACATGCAGGCCAATGATCAGTTCGTGCCGCTGGATGGGCAGTTCGATGACAATGTGTCGATTCAGGTCAAAAACGGTGCGATAGATTTTCAACCTAGAGAACCTTTTCATCCGCTGTTTAGCGCGATGAAGGAGACGCGGCTAGCGATGGAGTTTCAGATCACGCAGGAGTATCTGGGACAAGCGACGCAGCTTGTGTACCTAGGGACCTACTATGAGGAGTGTTTGGATGCGCAGATAGGAATCAAGAAAGCGACTGTTAGCGAAGTGATAGAGGGGCAGTCGAACGAGCAGGAGCATAGTGTCATTGCTGGTGTGGCCAATATCGGCACAGACCGCAACTGGACGGGGCATTTGTTTGGACAGTCCAACTGGTACGCCTTTGGGCGGTTGGCATGGAATCCAGATTTGAGTGCTGATGCTATTGCGGACGAATGGATCGCGATGACTTTCGATCACGATCCACAGGTACATGCGACCATCAAGGACATCATGATGCATTCGCGTGAAGCGGCGGTCAATTACATGACGCCACTGGGGCTGCATCACCTCATGGCGACTGGTCACCACTACGGGCCTGGACCTTGGGTGAGTGAACTGGGTAGACCTGAGTGGAATCCAGTCTATTATCATCGTGCAGATAGTTTTGGGATAGGGTTTGACCGTACGGCAAAAGGAAGCGGGGCTGTGCTTCAGTACCAGAAGTCTATCGCCAAGAAGTTTGGCAATCTGAAATCCTGCCCTGAAGAATACCTGCTATGGTTTCACCATGTCTCGTGGGACTATGAAATGCAATCGGGTAGGACGCTTTGGGACGAAATGGGATTACACTATCAGAGTGGTGTCGATGAAGTGAGGCGTTTTGCGTCCCAATGGAAAAGCCTAGAAGGGAAGGTCGATGCGCGGCGCTTTGAGGAGGTGCAGATGCTCCTGACCATACATGAGAAAGAAGCTGTATGGTGGAAGGATGCAAGTTTGCTGTACTTTCAGACGATTTCCAATCGACCGTTTCCTGCGGAGATAGAGACGCCAAAGGGGTCGTTGGCACATTACAAGCGTTTGAGATTTCCATATGCACCGGGCATCAAGCCTCAGTGGTAACCGAGAAGAAACATGTATTTGATGAAACAAACCATGAGGTGGTTTGGTCCTGGAGACCCGGTCAGCCTCAGAGATATCAGACAGGCAGGCTGTAGTGGAGTGGTCACGGCGCTGCACCAGATTCCCGTGGGAGAGGTGTGGACTGTGGAAGCGATCGAGGAGCGAAAGGCTATAGTGGCTGCCGAGGGGATGACCTGGACGGTAGTAGAGAGCCTGCCCGTGAGTGAAGCGATCAAGACGCGCTCAGAAGACTGTGCGTTACATATCAGTCACTACAAAACGAGTTTAGAGAATTTGAGTCGCTGCGGGATAGAGGTCGTGACGTACAACTTCATGCCGATACTGGATTGGCTCAGAACCGATCCGTTTCATGTGCGCCCAGACGGTACGCGTACCTTGCGGTTCGAATGGACGGACTTTGTCATCGTAGATTGGCTGTTGCTTCAGCGACCGGGTGCAGCGGAGGAGTATTCGGTAGCAGACAAGGAACAAGCGCAGGAGAAATTTGGACGTATGTCCGAGGATCAAAAGAAAAGACTGTTTGATAACATGCTACTCGGTTTGCCAGGGAGCAAAGAGGCCTTTACCCCCGAAGGGATCCTCACCGCTCTCCAATCCTACGAACACATCGATGAGAAACAGCTCAAGGAGAACTTGGCGCACTTTCTCCAAGCTGTGATCCCTATGGCAGAAGCCTGCGGGATCCACATGGCCATCCATCCAGATGATCCGCCGTATTCGGTACTGGGGCTGCCTCGGATTGTGAGTACAGAGCAGGATTTGGCGGATATCTTGTCCTTCGCTCCTTCTCCTGCTAACGGACTGTGCTTTTGTACGGGTTCGCTCGGTGTACGGGTAGACAATGATATCTTGGGGATGTTGACCCGCTTTTCGGCACACATTCATTTTGTGCATTTGCGCAATACCGCCAGAGATTCGGAGGGTAACTTCGAAGAAGGGGAGCATCTCTATGCCGATACCGATATGGTCGCGGTGGTGGACGGACTGCTGGATATCATGCAGCGTCGGCGGGTGAGTTTGCCGATGCGACCCGATCACGGGTTTCAGATGATGGATGATTTGTCGAAAGATACCTATCCCGGCTATACCTGCATCGGGAGGATGAAAGGCCTGGCTGAACTGCGAGGGCTAGAATTGGGCTTGGCGTATCGCAAGTAACACTAAATACCTCCCTGCAGCCTGCGAGAAGCTTTCCCGGTGGCTACTTTCCGTGGTATTCCATGTCGGGAAGGGGCTCGTTTTCTTTCAAGAATCGATCAAACTAGAGAGTGATCGTTATTTTCTTGGATAAGCATGGAGTGAATCGGCAAAGAAGAGAAGTTATCAATGCGTCGTTTGTTGATGAGCAAGGGTGAGTTCTAGGCAAAGCTGGTACAGCACACCAGCGTACGCATCAGTGTTGCGTACAGATGGGTTCGAATGTTTACAAACAGAGGATTGAATGGGTTTAGATTCAGCATGGTGTTGTTTTTGAAGTTTTTGACTTTATGTCTCTAGGTGTAGTTTTATCAGTCTTTTATTACCGATCCCTAAGGAAAATCAAAACGCTGTGTTTTAGTGCGAGTACGGGATGTAGTTTTCCCACTCCCACGGAGTATAGGTGTCTGCCATGGTGTAGGCCAGCAGTTCTTTGAAGATACTCTCCCCATTGTCTGAGTTGGTTAGGATGAGGACACCCTTGCCCGACTCGGGAAACAAGATCGAGTAGTGTTGAAACCCATTGCCATGCCCTTCTTTGAACAGGCCTATGCCGTAGGGTGTCTCTAGGTATCCCCATCCCAGCCCATAGCTCAGGTTGATGTCGTCGTATTTGTCGGTAGATGTTGCTGTGCCTTCACCAAACTGAGTCAAAGAGCGAATCCTGATCTGTGGACGAAAGATCTCCTCGTAGGATGAGGGATGGATGATTTTTTGATTCAACACGGCGGTTAAAAATTTGACATAGTCCTCTGCGGTCGTTTCCAAGGTGCTGCCGCCTCTGGGTTCATTGTCTTTGTCCTTGGGGTAGGTTTTGCCATTGGTTTGGTGGCCATAGGCAAAGTCTTTGTCAAAGCGTGGTTTCCATTCGTAAGAGGATTTATTCATACCCAGTGGCTGGAATATGATCTCTTGTGCGAGCTGCTCCAGCCCTTTGCCGGTCAACTTCTCCAGTACCACTTGGAGGTATATGAAGCCTTCTCCACTGTAGCTGTATGTGGTACCTGGTGTACCATGGGTTTTCAATTTATGGTCAGATTCCATACCTCTAGAGTTGGCAAAGCTCGTGGTATGTGTCAGGCACATGCGTGCAGTGATCAGGTGGTAGAGACTGTCATCCTTTAGATCCGAGAAATCGTCGTGCCACCGTGTTTGCGGGGTGTATTCGTGCAGTTTTTTGGGTAGATAGGACTCTAGAGGTGTGTCTAGATCAATGATGGAGTCCTCTATCATTTTCATCACCAGCACGCTAAATACGGCCTTACTCAACGAAGCGCCATACATGTTGGTCGAGTCGGTCAAGGCTAATTTTTGAGGGGCGTCTTTGTATCCAGAGAGGTGTTGATACACGGGTTGTTTGCTGTTGAATATGGCGACAGCCATTCCCTGCACTTGGGCATCCTCGGTGAGTTGGTTGATTTTCATCGTGATAGAGTCTTTGGCTACTGTACTGCCATCGAGGCGTTCTATTGTCGCATGGTCAGGGGCACACTGAACAAAAGATAGCGCCACTAGAAGTAAGGCAATACTATCCGCAGTATGTCTTTTCTTGATTTTCAAGAAGGGGAGGGAGAACGGGTAGTAGCACTTGTCCGCACGTAGGACATAGATGATGTTGCATATCACTATACCTACGCAAATAGGGACGGTCAAGATGAAGAGGAAGAATCCCCATTTTTCGATGGTGACGAGGCTGACAAAGGAGAGAACGGCGAGTATTGCGGCGGTAATCTGAAAGTTGATCACCTTGATGCCGTGGGTGTTGTAGATGGGGTTGTCTTCTCGCTTGTGGATCCATAGAAACAGCGGTATCAATATATTGAACAGCGGCATGAAGATGCCTAAGAGAGGAGTGGCATGGATCAGTAGGAGCCATTTTTTCTTGACCGTTTCTACTTTGGGATCATCGATGGGGAGCAAGTCGCCTACTTCTACTTCGAGGGCTACTGCCAGCAACTTGATGGTATTGAGGTGGGGGTTGACCTCAGCGTTTTCTATTCGTTGGATGGTGCGGACAGTGACACTCGTTTTGTTGGAGAGCTCTTCTTGGGAAAACCCTTTGATTTTTCTCTGGTATCTGAGTCGATCAGCTAGTGATTGATTGCTCATGATTTTGAATTTTGATGATGAAGCAAGTTTAGCCTTTGCCTTCTGCCTTTTTGCCGACATTTAGATGTCATGTCTCTGTCATTGGCCTAAAAATCAATGGTTTTCAACGAATTACGAAAGGAATGCTGAGGTTTTTGACTCTTGGTATGGAAGAGTAGATAAAAAAAGGGAGAGCCATTTGTGAGCGGCTCTCCCTTTTCGGTTATGTTTTTTCCGTGTCTCTACAGCACGATGTTGATGATTCGCTTAGGGACGATGATCACCTTCTTGGGTGCTTTGCCCTCGGTCCATTTGACTACTGTCTCATCGGCCAAGACAGACTTCTCTATCTCACCTTTGTCCATATCTACTGGGTAGCTGATTTTCGTTCTCACCTTGCCATTGATGGATACTGGGTATTCGTGGTTATTCTCTACCAGTAGACTTTCGTCGAAAGCAGGGAATGCCACTTGACTGATGCCTTCGCTATGTCCGAGTTTCTCCCAGAGTTCCTCACTGATGTGCGGAGCGAAAGGCGACAGAATAACGGTCAAGTTCTCCAGGATTTCACGTTTGTTGCACTTGAGAGCGGTCAAGTCATTGACGGCTATCATGAGCGTACTTACCGACGTGTTGAGGGAGAGGTTGTTGATGTCTTCCTCGATTTTCTTGATTGCCTTGTGTAGGATTTTGAGTTCCTCAGGCGTGGCTTTGTCGTCCGATACGTTCCATTCGTTTTGCTCGTCATGGAAGAGTCTCCATGCCTTGCGTAGGAACTTCGATACGCCATCGATTCCGTGCGTGTTCCATGGTTTGAACTGCTCCAGCGGCCCGAGGAACATCTCGTACATACGAAGTGTGTCCGCACCGTACTTCTCGATGATATCGTCTGGATTCACGACGTTGTACTTGGACTTGGACATCTTTTCTACCTCATAGCCGCAGACATACTTGCCGTCCTCGAGTATGAATTCGGCATCCGCCAAATCAGGTCTCCATGCTTTGAAGGCATCCGTATCCAATACGTCATTGTCTACGAGGCTTACATTCACGTGCATCGGTGTACAATCGTACTCACTTTGCTTGTTGAGGGAGACGAATTGGTTCGTGCCTTTTACGCGATAGACGAAGTTGGATCGCCCTTGGATCATGCCTTGGTTGACGAGTTTTTTGAAGGGCTCTTCTTCCTGTACGAATCCCATGTCAAACAAGAACTTGTTCCAGAATCGAGAGTACAGCAAGTGCCCCGTAGCGTGCTCGGTACCACCGATGTAGAGGTCTACATCCTTCCAGTATTTTTGTACGTCATTGTCTACGAATGCATCACTGTTGTTGGCATCCATGTAGCGGTACCAGTACCAACTTGATCCCGCCCAGCCCGGCATGGTGCTGAGTTCTAGCGGATAGGCTGTGTTTTCTCCTTTCGGTGTATAGGTATAGTTTTCTGCTCTAGCGAGTGGTGGATCACCGTCCTCAGTAGGCAGGTATTTGTCGATTTCGGGCAGTACGATCGGTAGATCTTCTGTGGCTACAGGGTAGGGGATGCCGTCCTTGAAGTACACGGGTACAGGCTCGCCCCAGTATCTTTGTCTTGCGAAGATGGCGTTACGGATGCGGTAGTTGATCTTGCCTGATCCGATGCCTTTTTCTTCGAGAAAGGCAGTGGCTTTATCGGTTGCTTCTTGGAAGGTCAGTCCCTTGAGTATGCCTTCGTTGATGATTTTGCCTTCTTTGGTTGCGTCAGCTTCTTTGCTCACATCCATGCCTTCGTAGACAGGTAGGATAGGGAGGTCAAAATGCTTCGCAAAGTCATAATCTCTTTGGTCACCGCCTGGTACGGCCATTACAGCACCTGTGCCATAGCCTGCCAGTACATAGTCTGCGATCCATACGGGGATTTTCTCTCCGCTGAATGGATTGATCGCATACGCTCCCGTAAATGCGCCCGACACTTTCTTGACATTGGTCATGCGGTCACGCTCGGAGATGTTTTTGGCGACTTCTACATAGGCTTCTACCTCTGCTCTTTGTTCGTCGGTTGTGATTTTTTTGATAAGATCCAGTTCTGGTGCGAGTACCAAAAAACTGACTCCATAGACCGTATCGATACGTGTCGTGAATACCGTGATCTTGTCATCATGGCCTTCGATATCCATGGTCATCTCAGCACCTTGTGATTTCCCAATCCAGTTGCGCTGCATTTCTTTGAGTGGCTCAGACCAGTCGAGTTGATCTAGGCCGTCGAGTAGTCTCTCAGCGTAGGCAGTGATGCGCATGCTCCACTGCTTCATGAGTTTCTTGACGACTGGGTGTCCGCCGCGTTCTGAGAAGCCGTCTTTCACCTCGTCGTTGGACAGTACGGTACCGAGCTCTGCACACCAGTTGACCGAAGTTTCGGATAGGTAGGTGAGGCGATATTTGAGTAGGGTTTCTTGTTGTTCTTTTTCAGAATAGCCTTTCCACTCTGCCGCAGTGAATGACACGGTGTCCTCGTCGCAGGCTGCTTGGACAGACTTGTTGCCTTCTGACGCAAAGATCGCTACGAGATCGTCTATCGGCCGAGCTTTTTGTTGGCTTTGGTCGTACCATGCATTGAATAGCTGGATGAAAATCCACTGTGTCCATTTGTAGTAATCTGCGTCACATGTACGTACTTCTTTGCTCCAATCGAAAGAAAAGCCAATGTTCTTGAGTTGCTCTTTGTAGCGCGCGATGTTTTCTTCGGTAGTGATGGCAGGGTGCTGTCCGGTTTGGATGGCATACTGCTCCGCAGGCAATCCAAAGGCATCGAATCCCATGGGGTGCAGTACGTTGAAGCCTTTGTTGCGCTTGTATCTAGAGATGATGTCCGAAGCGATATAGCCTAATGGATGACCGACGTGTAGTCCAGCTCCAGAAGGGTAAGGAAACATATCGAGTGCATAGAACTTCGGTTTGGAGGTGTCGACGTGGGCTTCAAATGTTTTTTGGTCTTGCCAATACTTCTGCCATTTGTTTTCTATCTCGGAGTGATTGTAGTCTGCCATGATATGAGGATTTCTGGATTTGATCTTTGCCCTACAAATCTATTTTTTTTGAGAAATATCACCGTGTGTTATCGGATAATATTCGGTAGAATTTGATGATTTGGGCTTGCTAATTAAAAGCTTGAAAAGTCTTTCTAAAAAAACAAAAACCCTTATATTACAAGAATACAAGGGTTGAAATTTGTAGCGAAGACGGGAGTTGAACCCGTGACCTCAGGGTTATGAATCCTGCGCTCTAACCAACTGAGCTACCTCGCCATTGATTTTGGAGGTGCAAAGTTATTATTATTGTTGATTTAACAATGGCTGATTAGAAAAAAAATGGATTAGCTTACGGGAAAAATTAACAGTGTCTTTATATCGATCTGATTATGAGTAAATTCAAGTACATAGGAGAGTATGAAATAAAAGCATCGAAAAAAATGCTTTACCCTTATTTGTCTACTGCGAGTGGATTGTCTCAGTGGTTTGCTGATGATGTCAATATCGACGAAGATAAGGTGTTTACTTTCGTGTGGGATTGGGATGAGAGCCGTGCCAAGATCGTGTCGCATAGGACGCACAGTCAGGTGAAGTTTGAATTTATCTCAGAGGATGAAGATCCGAATTATCTAGAATTCAAATTGGAAATGAATGAGATTACTCAGGAAGTGTTTATTCGAGTGACAGACTACTCTGAGATGGATGATGAACAAGAACTAGCCGATCTATGGGGTAGTCTGATGAGTAACCTCAAAGAGCTAGTTGGCGGCTGATTTCTACGGAGGTCTAGGCGTGTTCTAGACGGACGACTATTCCGTCACAGGCTCCACATTTTCCCGCAAAGAGACCTGGTTTGCCCAACTCCTCGTGGCACTGAGTGCACCAAGTTCTTCCACACCCTTTACATTTCAAAACAGCCCGCTTTTGGCATTTGTTGCAGTTTTCCATGGTTGAATTTTTCATTAAAGTACAGTTTTGGGAGGAATTTCCAAAATCAAGTTGGATGAAACTTTTGTCAACGTTTGGGTGTATGTGATGTATTGTTAGAATTCGCTAGTTTTGTAAAGAAGCATTAATGTTATGATGAATAGGGTAAAAATAAGTGCGGTGTTGACCATCCTGTGTGCATTGGGATTGGCTATTTCTTCTTTTGTGTCTCCTGAGATGGAGCAGCAGGGGGAGGAAGTGAAGTGGTATACATTTGAGGAAGCTGTAGCTTTGAACAAAAAGAAACCAAAGAAGATTTTTATCGATGTGTATACGGATTGGTGCGGATGGTGCAAAAAGATGGATAAGGCTACTTTTAATCACCCTGTCATTGCTAAATACCTCAACGATAAATATTATCCTGTCAAACTGAACGCAGAGCAACGTGAAAGCATAGAGTTCAATGACCATACATTCAAATGGGTAGACAGTGGACGCAACGGTATTCATGAGTTGGCCTACTCTCTGCTCAACGGGAAGATGAGCTACCCTACAGTAGTGTTCATGGACGAGGAGTTCAGAATGCTTTTACCAGTGCCAGGTTATTTAGAGGCAGGGGTGTTTGACGAAATCATCCATTATTATGGGGAGGACAAGTACAAGGATACTCCTTGGAAGGAGTATCAGGAAAGTTACGAGTCGGACTTGTAATCGAAGTTACCGAGCGTTGAAGCCTCTCAATTTGATTTGAGTCAACTTGCGTTTGGTGTCTAGAGGGAAATCACCCTTCATCATCCAATCATAATATCCCGACTCTGCTTTGAGTATGTCTTCTACGGGTTTGTTTTTGTGTTTGCCAAAGTTGAATACTTCTACACCTTGGTCATTGAATACGAATCGCCCAGCTAAGTCTACCATTTTGGAAGCTGAGATGTTGTGCAAGCTGTCTACACTATTCTCGATTTTTCCGATTTTGTTGCCCAAAGCATCAACGGCTTCTTGGCCTTGATACCTTTCGACTTGTGCTTTGATGACAGCAGCGGTAGCAAGTGTATCTGCTTCTGCTCCATGGGCCCCTTCTAGGTCTTGGTCACAGTAGAATTTGTATGCAGCAGTCAAGGTGCGTTTCTCCATCATGTGGAATATCTTCTGTGCATCTACCATTTTGCGGTGACTTGTGTCAAACTCTATATCCGCACGTAGAAACTCTTCGACCAGTAGAGGGATGTCAAACTTCATGCAGTTGAATCCACCCAGGTCTGCTCCATCTAGAAATGCTGAAAGCTCTTTAGCAACGGATTTGAAAGTAGGTTCGTCTTTGACATCCTTGTCGTAGATGCCGTGAATCAAGCTGGATTCCAAGGGGATAGGAATCTCGGGGTTGATTCTCATTGTTTTGACAATTTGCTCGTTGGTTGGGAGTAGTTTGACAATAGAAATCTCGACTATTCGGTCGTGTGAAGTACTGGTGCCAGTCGTTTCCAGATCGAATATGGCCAAGGGGTTTTTTAGTTTCAGTTCCATGTGCTGTGTTTGGGAGGGGGTTAGTCTATGATTTGATTCGCCAATTGGTTCATGTCCAAGCCACCGAAGTTGCCTGAGCTCATCATGAGTAGGTCAGCGTTTGTCCAGTTTTTGCTAGTGAGGTGTTGTTGCAATGCAGCCTTGTCCGTGAATACAAGGAGGTTGTCCCTACCAAAGAAGCTTTGAAGTTCGTGTTCGGTCAAGGTCATGTCGTTGTTTTTCGAAGCAAGAGTGCTTGGGTTGTAATAGACGATAGCTTCGTCAGCTTTAGCCATTTTGTTTTCGTAGTGCGGGAGAAAATCCTTGTTGAGACTACTGAAGGTGTGTAGCTCGAAACATGCCGTTAGCTTTCTATTTGGGTGAAGTTCTTTCACGGCATGGATGGTTGCTTTGAGTTTGGACGGTGCGTGTGCAAAATCGGAGTACAATGCCGTGCTGTCGTTTGCTTTGACCAGATTGTTTCTTTTTTCTGCTCCCTCGTACGAAGGGATCGCCTCGTAGAACTGTTCGTCGGTGATGCCAATTAGATCCAGTACTTTGCGAGCTCCTTCTAGGTTTTGCATGTTGTGCTTTCCAAACACCTTGAGAGGGATGTTCCCATGGAGGAGGAATTGCCCATCCTTGACAGTATACTTGGGGGCTTTGTAGGGGATGGCTTTGACGTCATCTCTTTCTTTGCTGCCGATGAGGACAGCCATGCGGTCGTCTTCGCAGTAGATCAATGACCCTGCTTTAGGGGAGCTGTCTGCTAGTTTTTCGAATTGCTCAACATAACTTTCCATGGTTGGAAAGACATTGATATGGTCCCACTCTGTGCCACTGATCAGTGCGATGTGATGGTCGTACTTGAGGAATTTCGGTGAGGGGTCGATAGGCGAACTGAGGTACTCGTCCCCTTCGATGACAATCACAGGAGCATCAGAGAGCTGGATGGTGTTGTCGAGTCCCTTGATTTTTGCGCCAAGCAAATAATCACAGGGTTTGTTCCAGTACTGCAGCACATGGACAATCATGCTCGTGATCGTCGTTTTGCCATGGCTGCCCGCGATGACAATGCGCTGTTTGTTTTCACTTTGAGAACGAATGAACTCCGGGTAGGACAAGATTTTCAACCCTAAGTTTTGTGCTTTTATTAGTTCCGGATTGTCTGCTTTGGCATGCATACCTACAATGACTGCATCGAGATCTTCTGTGATGTTGGACTCGTCCCATCCTTCGGACCCTGGCAGGAGCTTGTTCGATTTGAGGGCACTGAGTGACGGGTCATAGATTTTGTCGTCAGACCCTGTGATCTTCAACCCTTTGTTTTGGAGAGCAATAGCTAGACTGCTCATGACTGCTCCGCCTATCGCGATGATGTGTACGTTTTGGAAGTTCTCGTTCATGTTTTCTCTTCTGTGTTGTCCAAAATTAAGACAAATACTTAGGTGCGCAAATTAATCTTTTCGATTGGCAATGTCGCAGCGCAAGTCGAGAAAATGACAGAAGTGAAAGGGCCTGCCAAGGTGGATAAAATGTTATTAATCTTTATTGTAAAGGGCGACTATCTGCTCTGCCTATTATGTAGGTTTGCCTTTTGAAACTTAGAGTCAATAAAGTCAGCGTATATGAATGTGAAGGGATCAGACACAGCGACAGATAGAGGAGGCAACAGAGGCCGTGCGGGCAACCGCAAGCAGCCAGGTATCCAGGAGCTGTCCGTCCAGTTGGGTAAAGTACCACCGCAGGCTACTGATCTAGAGGAGGTGGTTTTGGGGGCTTTGATGCTCGAAAAGGATGCTTTGACGACTGTCGTTGATATCTTGAAGCCCGAGAGCTTTTACAAGGAAGCACATACCAAAATTTACGAAGCGATCGTACAGCTCTTCAATAAATCTGAGCCTGTAGATCTGATGACTGTGACTTCTCAGTTGAGGAAAAATGGTACGCTGGAAGTGGCTGGTGGAGCGTATTATTTGGCGGATCTCACCACCAAAGTCAACTCTGCAGCGAATATCGAATACCATGCACGTATCATCACGGAGCAATCCATCAAGCGTGAATTGATTCGTATCTCGTCTCAGATTCAGACGGATGCTTTTGAGGATACACAGGATGTGTTTGAACTGCTGGACAAGACTGAGCAGTCGTTGTTTGAGATTTCGGAGTCTCACATCAAAAAGAACTATGCAGGAATGCAGCAACTCATGCATGAGGCGATTTTAGAGATCGAAGCACGCAAGGATCAGAAGGACGGACTGACAGGTGTGCCGACAGGGATGTCCGATCTCGACCGTGTCACGGCAGGTTGGCAACCCTCTGATTTGGTGATTATCGCAGCTCGTCCAGGTATGGGAAAGACCGCTTTTGTAGTGTCCTGTATGCGAAACGCTGCGGTGGATTTCGGGGAAGCAGTCGCGATATTCTCATTGGAGATGTCGGCTATTCAGCTCGTCAATCGTTTGATCTCTGCAGAGGCAGAACTCGAAAGTGATAAAATCAAAAAGGGTAATCTGGCAGATCATGAGTGGGAACAACTCGTGCATAAAACAGCCAAATTGACGGAAGCACCGATATTTATCGATGATACACCTGGTCTCAGTATTCTAGAACTTCGTGCCAAATGCCGTCGTCTCAAGGCGCAGCATGATATCAAACTGGTAGTCATTGACTATCTCCAGCTTATGTCGGGAGATACCTCCAAAAGTGGAGGCGGAGGAGGAAACCGTGAGCAGGAGATTGCTTCGATTTCTAGAGCCCTCAAAGGGATTGCCAAAGAACTCAACGTACCCGTTCTTGCGTTGTCCCAGCTCAGTAGAGCGGTAGAGACGCGTGGAGGAGACAAACGTCCGATGCTGTCGGATTTGAGGGAGTCGGGATCGATAGAGCAGGATGCGGATATGGTGATGTTTCTCTATCGCCCAGAGTACTATGATATCACTGAGGACGAAGATGGCTTGCCTACGGCAGGTACGGGAGAGGTGATCATTGCCAAACATAGGAATGGATCACTTGAAAATGTGAAACTCAAATTTATCGGTCGATTTACCAAGTTTGCCAATCTCGATGGAGGATTGATGGGAGGTGACTATGGAGGAGGGTTTCCATCGGATGGGGCTGCCAGTTTCGATAGTTCACCGAGTACGATGACTTTCCAGTCCAAGGCCAATGACGAGCCGAATAGCAATGATCCTGCTCCTTTTTAATGAATGTCAGTAATGAGTCTAAGGGCTTTCTCGTTTACTATCGGTCACTGCTTTGTGGTCTCATTCATTAGTTTTCTAAAATCAAAAATTCAACGCGACGATTGAGCGCACGGTTTTGTGGAGTGCTGTTGGGGACGATGGGTCGGCTACTGCCGTAGCCTTTGTACGCTAGTCTAAACTCGCTGATGCCCTGTGAAACCAAATAGTCCACGACAGCTTTGGCTCGTTCGGTAGATAGTTTTTCGTTGACTTCTCGAGAACCGACATTGTCTGTATGTCCTTCGATTTGTATTTTTATCCTTGGGTGATTGTCCAGGTATTCTTTGAGACGTTGTAGTTCAAGAAGCGAACTGCGCAACAACTTGGTTTTTTCAAACTCAAAATAGATATTTTGTAAAGCAAAGGTATTGCCGATTTCGGCGGGACCGAAGTATTCTTCGTCTAGAGGCGCTTGCGCGACGGGGTCTGGGAAGATGGATTCGTTCGGGTCAAGTGGGATGACTTTCACGTCATCGATGAAGTAGTAAGCGATCATTGGCTGGAGGTGCTTGGGTAGGTTTTTGTCACGACCAGTGATGAATTTTCTTTTGGTTTTCTTGACACGGAGTGAGGAGTCAGGTACGAAAGTCCCGATAGTGAGTGCGAGCTCGTCTCCTTTGGCAGTAAATTCGCCAGATATCTTGGTCCATCCGTTGTTGTTTTTGAGGTCGTGTTTGGGGTTGCTGTTGATTTGCGGTTTGTAGTAGCCTAGATCCATGGCTTTCCAATCGATATTGGGCATGTCTTTGGTGAAGTGCATTCCGATACTGTTGATCGAAAATTCGCAGGCATCTGCGAGGTTGACCCAGAACTCTCCATAGTACTTGTGCCCTGCGACGAGAGGTTTGGTGAGTTGGACCATGACGAACTCCCTGTGATTGGCGGGGACTTTCCATCCTCTACCAGAGCGCGAAGTGAGGTAGCAGATCATGCCGATATAGGATTCTCCACTATGAGCTTGCTGCTCTCCAAATAGGTTTTTTGGGACCCCCATGAAGCCATCTGCCGCACAGCCATGGAAGAAGTCAGGTGAGGGGTCAGCCGTTCCAAAAGGGAACCAAGACTTGACGTACTCGAGTTGATTCATGGTGAAGGGACAATCCCAAATCTCTTCGAAACTCGGGTTGATGACCATGTTTTGGCTCCACCCTATGTCGGGGAGCGTGCAAGCGAAAACCAATATCCAAACCTTTCTGACCATTGCCGCAAGATAATTGGAATTCTCGATTTATAACGTCCATCTAAGGTCCCTGTAAAAATGAAAGATAATTTGAGATGGGCGACAAAGAAGTGATTCACGAAAAGTGAATATGTATGTCTAATGAATTAAGTTTGCTGCTGATGAATAAAAGGCAATTCTTTAAGCAACACCTCTTTGCTGGAGTCATTCTATCCTTGATATGTGTGTCCTTGTGGGCATGTGATGAGGAGGACGATTCGGTAGTATATGATACTGGGATTGATGTAGTGTTTTACAACATGGACAGTTTGAGTAAGGTTATTGTGGTGACAGATTCTCTTTCGGATTCCCTCAAAGTCCTCGATGATACGGTGACCTACTTTGCGGATTCTGCGAGTGCAGTGGAAGACAGTTTGGTAGTGGTACGGCTGTTGATTCAGCAGGGAGATACTACTTTGGACTCTCTTCTTATAGAATTGGTCGATGAATTGGTCTCCATCAATCAAGATTATCGCTATTTCTTTGGGATAGATTCTGTGCTCTACATAGACTACCAAGAATGGCTAGCTGTAGAAACCAAAATCGAGAATGGTAATGTACAAGTACTTTCCATTACCAATAACCTCAACAATCAGGTCGTCTATTATGACGACAGTGCCACGGTGTGGCGTATTCCTCTAGATATGAATAGTGACTTGTCCGATCTCACGATAGAGATAGGTGACAAATACTACGATCTCAAAATTGGCTACCAAAGATCCATCGTGACCAATGAGTACGGCGATGTATTGGTGAGTAGCTATGGATTTGATGAGCAGAACATTGAATCTACTTCGTTTGATAGCCTCCAGTTAAATTGTAAAACATCAGATTGTGTTGATATTGAATCATCGATATACATTTATTTTTAGTCTCCTCGTAGTACTGGGCATGGCTGTCAATCCGGTTTGTGCGCAAGTTGGGGATTTGCCAGATACGGTTGAGGTAGACAAAGTTCCCGTCTTATCGGAGGTGTCGGTGATGGTTGACTATGGCAAGTTGATCGCAGGGTTGGTGTTGGATACTGAGACAAAGTATGAAGTAGGTGCCCAAGTTGTATTTTACAACAAGTTGGTGCTAGTTGGGGAATACGGGATAGCCACTTTGAACCCGAGGGGTGCCTATGTCAATGCGGATTATCAATCGGAGGGGAGTTACTATCGTGTAGGTTTAGGTTATAAAATTGACATGAATCAGAAGAATAACTTTTATCTAGGGATAAGGTACGGCCATTCGACGTATTCGGATCAGGGAAATGTACGGATAGTAAGTGAGTCTGGGATATATGATACTTTTCTTTATCCATTCGAAAGGGAGGATATCCACGCGCAATGGTTCGAAGCAGTGTTGAGTTCGGAACGAAGAATTTGGAAAGGTCTCTACGCGGGGTTCAATCTGCGTCTGCGCGTGATGATTGACTATGACAACCAAGCCCCATTGGATGTTTTTTCGATACCAGGGTACGGTCGCACGTTTGATCATACAGTCCCTGCCGCCAATCTTTATATCAAGTACTCCTTCGAGAGGTTCTAACAGTTACTATCCAATTACACAGTTTGGTGATTTAGTGTTTTTGTGCTCGACAATGTTGAGACTTTTTGATTGCACCAGTTATGTACTTGCAGCCAACATGAGGGTAGTCATTTGGGAATGCTTCTTGGTAGTATGGAAGTGTTTTTTAGTTGTCGATCTAGATCTCAAAATGGTAGTCAAATAGAAAAAGGTCATCCTATTGGGAAATCTATTTTGGAAAACAGTTGTCCGAATGGCGGGTGGTGTTAATTTTGCGCATGGCAGAAAAGATCATCATTCTCGATTTTGGTTCTCAATACACACAGTTGATCGCAAGACGCGTCAGAGAACTCAATATTTATTGTGAAATACACCCCTTTAGTAAAATTCCCGAACTTGACGAAAGTGTCAAAGGACTGATTCTATCGGGCAGTCCTTGTTCGGTGCGACAAGACGAAAACCCAGACATCGATCTCGATGCTTTGGTGGGCAAGTTGCCGATTTTGGGTGTGTGCTACGGCGCACAGCTGATTGCATACAAGTCTGGCGGAGAGATATTGCCCTCAGAGATCCGAGAGTATGGTCGTGCCAATTTGGCCAAGGTGGATTCTCATAATGAACTCCTCAAAGAAGTCAACATAGGTTCGCAAGTGTGGATGTCTCATGGAGATACGATCCTTGATTTGCCTGCTGGATATGAGGTTATCGCGAGCACAGATTCAGTCAATGTAGCAGCGTTTCATAGTACTGAGCACCCCGTGTGGGGGATTCAGTTTCATCCTGAGGTGACTCATTCGGAGGACGGTAAGAAGCTTCTCCGAAATTTTGTGGTACATATCTGTCAGTGCAGCCAAGACTGGACGCCAGACGTGTTTGTAGAGTCTACAGTAGAAGCACTCAAGGCACAGCTAGGAGAGGATCAAGTCGTGCTTGGGTTGTCAGGAGGTGTGGATTCGTCGGTAGCGGCGATGTTGATTCACAAGGCCATTGGCAAAAATCTACATTGTATTTTCGTAGACAATGGATTGCTTCGCAAGAATGAATTTGAGGATGTCCTAGAGTCATACAAGGGCATGGGGCTCAATGTCAAAGGAGTGGATGCTTCTAAGGAATTTTATGCAGCCTTGGCTGGATTGACAGATCCAGAGGACAAACGCAAGGCTATCGGTCGTGTGTTTATCGAGGTGTTTGACAAAGAAGCGCATGAGATACAAAATGTGAAATGGCTGGGGCAAGGAACGATCTATCCAGATGTGATCGAGTCGGTATCTGTCAATGGCCCGTCAGTGACGATCAAGTCTCATCACAATGTAGGAGGCTTGCCAGAAAAAATGAAAATGAAGGTTGTTGAGCCTCTCAATACTTTGTTTAAAGACGAAGTGAGAAGGGTCGGTAGAACCTTGGAAATAGATGAAAGCATATTGGGGAGACACCCTTTCCCAGGTCCAGGTTTGGGGATTAGAATCCTAGGTGATGTGACTGCCGAAAAGGTGCAAATATTGCAAGAGGTAGACTCTCATTTTATCAATGGACTCAAAGAAGCAGGCTTGTACGATGATGTATGGCAGGCAGGTGCAATGCTGCTGCCAATCCAGTCTGTAGGAGTGATGGGAGATGAACGTACCTACGAACGTGTAGTGGCATTGAGAGCTGTGGCCAGTGTGGATGGTATGACAGCCGATTGGTGTCACTTGCCGTATGAGTTTTTGGCCAAGGTATCCAATGATATCATCAACCGTGTCAAGGGGGTCAACAGAGTGGTGTACGACATTAGTTCTAAGCCACCCGCAACGATCGAGTGGGAGTAGAGCTTAGTAAGAGTCGGACGCTAAGTCCTTCTTGATTTCAGAAATTAATAGGTCGCAGAATTCTTTGAGTTCTGCGATTTCTTTTTCTATGGTTTCGAGATTTTTTTGTCCTTTGGCATTGCCTTCGAGGGTCTTGATATGAGCTGTCAAGGATTCAATGTTGAGTAGCAATAAAGAGGGCTTCAGCTTGTGAACCTGACGACCTACTTCTGTCCAGTTTTCCTTCGTGCTGGCTTCAATGATGTCACCCAAATTTCCTGGAGTGTTTTTGACTATAGTCGCCAACATGTCTTTGATAAAATCACGGTCATGGTCGCTGATTTCGTAGAGATACGAATAGTCGATAGGGAGAGGGATGTTGATGTTACTCATCGGTTTGTAGGAAGATTAAAGTTTTCGATTGTGCTGCAAATTAATACTTTATTCTCATTATAAAAATGCTAATTGCATCGACTTGTGTGGGTTTTTGGCACATAGATAAAATTTATATTTATGTTTTATCTATCTATTATTCAGTTGTTTGATATGTAAGTATTAAAGTTATTGAATAATGTAAGATGAGAGGGTAGGTATGATGGGAGATGTTACGCTGTGCTTTGAAAGACACTCGTGATTTAGGGTTTGCTGTTGTACATTTGTGAGAGATGCATAATTTTAGCAATGATCAAATAGGATGGATATGAGCAAGCCTGCTTTCGAAGATATATTTATGGAATTGGCGGTGAACCTAGCCAAACGATCGCACTGTATCAAACGACACGTGGGAGCAGTGTTGGTCAAGGATACTCGGATTATTTCGATAGGCTATAATGGACCTCCGTCTGGTACACATAACTGTGATGAGGAGTTTGCAGAGCAGGGCTGTGCAAGGGACTCCAAGGGGAGCTGTTCACTTGCCATACACGCTGAGCAAAATGCAATTTTGTATGCTGTGAAAAACAATGCCTCTGTTGAGGGGTCTACACTCTATGTGACGTTGTCCCCATGCCTCTCTTGCGCCCGAATCATCTATTCGATGGGTATCTCCGAAGTGATTTATCTCAAGTCCTATGCAGAGTACAAAGGGTTGGATATCGACGAGGGAGTCGATTTTCTCGAGACTTTTGGTGTGAAGTGCTCCAAGTACCAGGGAGAGATAGATCATGCCACGACTATGATTTGAACCTGCCGGATTTAGATTATATGCTAGGGCAGGACTTGCCGGTGTGCCTTACCAAATGCCTCATGTCTTGACAAAGGGGCAGGAAGCCACTTGTTCTATCCCTGTGCAAGGCAGATAATTGGATTCTGAGAAATGATTCCTATTCAATTTGTATAATATTACGACTTGAAAATTTTCAATTCCTGTTTGCCCAATGAAGAATTTTGATATGAAAAAGGATTTGTTTCCTCACCTCATTGCCGTACTGTTGTTTTTGATCGTTACGGTAGTTTTTTATTCTCCAATTTTTTTCGAAAACAAGGTGCTTCCTCAGCATGACATCATGCAATGGAAGGGCAGTGCACAAGAACTCAAAGCGTATCGCGAAGCGACTGGTGAAGAAGGCTTGTGGACCAATTCGATGTTTGGAGGGATGCCAGGATACCTCGTCAATATGGAGTTTTCGGGCGAACTGACAAAGGATGTCCAGCAATTGATTTCCTTTTATTTGCCACATCCTACAGGGCTGATTTTGATAGCCTTCTTGTCGTGTTATGTCATGCTGATGGTATTCGGAGTACGTTCTTGGGTGGCGATTGCTGGGGCTTTAGCTTTTGGCTTGACTTCCTTTAGTATCATCTCTATTGGTGCAGGGCACAATTCCAAAGTAGCGGCTGTTGCTTACATGCCACTGATTTTGGCTGGGGTACATGCTGCATTTAGCAATCGACGATTTTTGGGCTTTGCATTGACTGCTTTGGGTTTGGCGTTGCAGTTGCGGGTCAATCACTTGCAGATCACTTACTATGTGATGTTGATGGTACTCGTGTACGGCTTGTTTGTATTGATTCGAAGTGTGAAAGAGAAGACACTGCCTCACTTTCTAAAGACGGTAGGTTTTTTGCTGGTTGCAGTGGTCATTGCGGTAGGTGCCAACCTAGGGAGACTATGGACCATCTTGGAGTATAGTCCGTATTCGATGCGTGGCAAGTCTGAGCTTACCGTACAAGGAGAGGCTCCAAAGAGTGGCTTGGACAAGGATTATGCTTTTCAGTATAGCAACGGTATTTTCGAGCCTCTCGTTCTTTTTATTCCCAATTTCTTCGGTGGTTCGTCGCAGCAGGATTTGGGCAAAAATTCCAACCTAGAGCAGGCACTCAAAAAGCAAGGAGCCAACAGGCAACAAATCAAAGAACAAGTGGAGCGTGCTCCCGCATACTGGGGAGACCAGCCATTGACCGCACCTTACTATGCAGGTGCAATTGTGGTATTCCTCTTTGTATTGAGTTTGCTCGTACTTGATCAAAAGTATACCCGTTGGGTGATGGTCGTGGTAGTGCTATCGATTTTGATGAGTTGGGGCAAGAACTTCGAGACCTTCAATTACTTGATCTTTGATTATCTGCCCGGGTACAACAAATTTAGATCCGTGACCTTTGCCATCATCATGGCTATACTGGCTATGATCTTGTCTGGATTCATGGGCTTGGAAAAAATGCTTGGGAGCACGTGGGACAAAACTTTGCAAAAGCGATTTTTGATGGCAACAGCCATTGTAGGTGGTTTTGCACTTTTGGCAGCACTGGCAGCCGGTATGGGGGCTTACCGTGGAGCGATTGATGTGCGTTTGGCATCTTACCCTGCGTGGTTTATAGAAGCTTTGCGTGAAGATAGAGCGTCTTTGCTACGAGTGGATGCTTTTCGGAGTTTATTCTTCGTTGCAGCAGCAGCGGCGGTCATTTGGTTTCATCACAAGCAGAAACTATCGAAGACTTTGGCCTACGGGCTAATGATTGCCTTGGTACTGGTAGATATGTTTGGAGTGGCCAAGCGCTATCTCAATGGTGACAGCTTTGTCCGTGATACAGCTTCTGCAGAATTTGCTCAAACGGAAGCAGACGAGCGTATCTTGCGCGATGAGGATTTAGACTATCGGGTGCTTAACCTGATGAACCCTTTCAACGATGCAAAAACATCTTACTATCACAAATCTGTTGGAGGCTATCACGGTGCGAAAATGCAAAGGTATCAAGATCTAATTGAGGCGAATATCTCTCCAGAAGTGTCTATGGTGATTGGTGGATTGCAGGAGGGGAAGGTCAATTTTGAGAAGGCCAACGTGTTGAATATGCTCAATACGAAATACTTCAAAGCGGGTGAACGAGCAGCTGCTGTGATTCCTAATCCTGCAGCAAATGGAAATGCTTGGTTTGTCAGAGATATCTTGGAGGTCAAGAGTCCAGACGATGAACTCATGGCTTTGGTAGGAATGAATACCAAGGAAGAGGCAGTGGTCGATGTGTCGAAGTTTGATTTGGCTGTGGCAGGATATGATTCAACGGCTCAGGTAGCACTGAAGTCCTATGCCCCCAACCGATTGGTGTATGAATCCAACTCCGATCAAGCTGGGTTGGCAGTGTTTTCGGAGATTTATTATCCGAAAGGGTGGACGGCAACTGTCGATGGCCAAGAGATTGATATCCTACGGGCTAACTATGTACTACGTGCTCTGGAGCTACCGGCAGGGCGTCATGAAGTAGTTTTTACATTTGCGCCGCAGGCCTACTATGTGGGCAATACGATGACTTGGATTTTCAACGTCATATTGCTATTGAGTTG
This sequence comes from Reichenbachiella sp. 5M10, assembly GCF_002742335.1. Lineage (NCBI taxonomy): Bacteria > Pseudomonadati > Bacteroidota > Cytophagia > Cytophagales > Reichenbachiellaceae > Reichenbachiella > Reichenbachiella sp. 5M10. The sequence continues at coordinate 1,165,322 of NZ_MDGR01000007.1, forward strand.
TGTGGTGTATGTGGTAGTAAGTTTTAGAGGGAGTAAAGAAGCCTAAGTATGCGGATAGGAATGATCTTGGACGGGGTGTTTCCTCCTGACCCAAGGGTCGAAAACGAGGCGGTGACGCTGATCGAAGCGGGCTTTGAAGTCTATCTTTTTTGCCTGGACTATACAGGCGATCTTGCCGAAAGCGAAGTGATCCAAGGGATAGAGGTGCGACGCAGGTACTGCAAGCCGCTCGTCTACAAATTGTCGGCATGGGCTTATACGTTCCCGTTTTATCATCGGGTGACCAAGCGCTGGATTCAGGAGTTTATCACGGACAATGCTTTGGATGCCATTCACGTGCATGACTTGCAGATTGCAAGGGCCGTGTTTGAATTGAAGGTTCTAGTACCTATCGTACTGGACCTGCACGAGAACAGACCGGAGATCATGAAATTTTATGGACACTTGCAGAAGTTTCCAGGTAAGCAAACGATTTTTCCATCAAGATGGGAGAAGTTCGAGAGCAAATACATTCGTCAGTCGACACGGACTGTGGTGGTCACAGAGGAGGCAAAGCAATACTACGTAGACAAATTGGGAGTGGATGCAGACAAAATCATCGTCGTACCCAATACGGTGCGAGCGGCGTTTCGTGAGGAGATGAACAATGACCGTTCGATCATCAAGCGTTTACAAGATCAGTTTGTGATTCTTTATGTCGGTGATACCGGGTTGCGCAGAGGCTTGTTGACGGCCATAGACGCCATGCCTGAATTATCGGCTAGCATCCCTAAAGTTAGACTTGTCATCGTAGGCAAAAACAAAACAGATGATGTGCTCAAATCTCGTGTGAAAGCACTTGGGATGGAGAATTTTGTAGATTTTGAGGGATGGAAGGATTTTACTTTGTTTCAATCCTATATCACGGTCAGTGACATATGTATCAGTCCTCTGCATCGCAATATTCACCATGATACAACCTACGCCAACAAGATTTTTCAATACATGGCTTTCGCCAAACCACTGGTGGTGAGTGACTGCCTTTCGCAAGAGGCGGTGGTCGAAAAAGCCCAAAGTGGATTGGTTCATGAAGCGGAGAATGTAGCGGAGTACACCCGTTGTATTTTGGAACTGGAAGCCCATGCGAAACGTCGCGCCGAACTAGGAGCAAACGGGAAGCGGTTTGTCTCCGAAGTGTACAACTGGGAGACAACCTCTCAGGGATTAATCAATTACTACAAGCAATTAGAAGAAGATGTCATTTGACCCTAAGTATAGCAAAACACACCAGGTAAGATTTGAGCGAACACTCCGTTTTTTGGAGCGCAATGTACAAGCTCCTGCCAAAGTATTGGATTTGGGACCGAGCAACCCTTTTGGTCAAATCATGACTCAGGCGGGTTTTGAAGTCACCAATACAAAGCTAGGCGTGGATTTGGATTTGGAGTACGAGATCGTCAAAGAGGAACAGTACGAGGTAGTGACGGCTTTTGAGATATTTGAACACATGGTGGCACCTTTCAATTTGCTGCGTGAAATCAAAGCAGATAAGCTCGTCGCATCGATACCTCTCAAACTGTGGTTTGCCAATGCCTACTGGAATGAAAAGGATCCTTGGGATCGACATTACCATGAGTTTGAACCTCGACAGTTTGATATGCTTCTAGAAAAGGCAGGTTGGAAAATCGTGGATGCAGAGAAGTGGACATCTCCTGCATATAAAATCGGTGTGAGGCCGCTGTTGCGACGCATCACACCGAGGTATTATATTGTATCTTGTGTAAGGATATAGTTTTACATGACTTGTGTAGTGTCACTGCTGGTTTGAGTCGAATCATTCTCCATACTCTCTAGATCTGATTTGATGGGAGGAGAGGGCTGAGACTCTAAGACGTTTTTGAGACGAGCAAGCCCTTCTTCGTAGGTAGGGCCGAGCATGCTGTCCATGAACAACCCCATGCATCTGTAGAATGGGTTGATACCAAAGTCTCCTTGAAAGCCCCATTTGACGCTGCTGACTCCTGAGGATTCGGTGATGAGGTACGTGGCATAGTTGGGTTCGTCGAATCCTGCGAAGTACATTTGGATTTTGATGAATTCGGGACGTACAGCCTCTATGATCTCTTGACTGCCCGAACCTACGTCTGGATGCTCACTCTCCCAAGAGACTTTGGAGCCGATACCTGTAGTGGGCCCTTCGGCAGTGTAGGTCGTACCCTCTGGGTCAATTTGGTACCAAGGAGACCATTGATCCAGTTTGCTCAGATCATTGAGGTAGTCGAATACTTGATTTGCTGGAGCATCGATGGTGGTTTCACGATAGACTTCTACTTCTCTGGGGAGTATCCATCCGACGACTGCTACTACGATGAGTACGAGTACAATTACTCGAATAATAATTTTTAGAATCTTCATAAGTCTAGTTTTTGTTTGGATGAATTTAGAAAATTAGACCATAGCATTCAATAGATTTGAGACCTATTACGATCTATACTTAGACTCTATGAATATCTACGAAGGAGCGGCGAGCTTTTCCAAGCGCTTATTTGCGTACAACATCGATATCACGGTGATGATGCTGCTGATGTTGCCTTTTTTACTTTGGGTAGAGAGTGATCGCTTGTTTTATGGAGCTGCTGTTGCGATTGTGTGCTTGTACCATGCGCTCATGGAGAGTTCGTCATGGCAGGGGACGTTGGGAAAGCATTACAGCCATATGGTTGTGACAGATTCGGCTGGTCAGCCGATTGGGTTTGGACGGGCATTGCTCAGGATTCTGTGTAAATTTCTTTCTCTAGGACTGTTGTTTGGTGGGTTTATGATGATTTATTTCCGAGAGGATCGGAGAGGCTTGCATGATCTACTCGCAGGTACGGTGGTGAGGCCAAGGGGAATTCCTGATGCTTAGAAGAGGGTTTTGCATAAATCGGGTGAAAATTGAAGGGGACTGTCGTCTAAAAAGAAAAATTAGTCTTAATTTTAGCACTACATTGAAAAATAGAAAATAAGCAACTTAAACACTATGGCAGGAAAGATTAAAGCTTTTGGGTGGTTCGAAAATGTATTTGAAGGGATCATATTTTGGAGTAGATGGGTGCAAGCACCTCTATACGGTGGTTTGATCGTAGGAGCTGTCCTATATTTGTTTACGTTCTTTACTGAATTGGCACATTTGTACCATCAAGTGCTAGGCGGAGAAAAAGAAACGAAAGTAATGCTCAGCGTATTGAGTTTGGTGGATATATCGATGGTGATGAACTTGGTCATCATGGTGTCTATTGGAGGGTATTCTATTTTTACCTCTAAAATCGATGTAGAGATGCACGAAGATAAACCTCTCTGGCTGGAAGGTCTTGATGCAGGGATGCTGAAGATTAAATTGGCGACCTCATTGGCTTCTATTTCTGGGGTTCAGTTGTTGAAGAAATTTGTAGATTATAGAGATATTGCTGCAGTCGAAGGGACAGATGGTATCTATGTAGAGATTGTGATTCACATGGTGTTTATCGTTTCGGCACTGTTGTTGTCGTTTACTGAAAAAACCATTCACTCGTATGCACATGCTGCACCGGGAGAATCACCAGAAGGCCATTGATCTAATAAAGGAAACGTAAAGACATGAGGCGCCTATCTTGGCGCCTTTTTTTTTGACTATGAAAAACCCTTGGACGAAACTTAGCGGAAAGGAGATTTATTCCAACCCCTGGATACAACTGGAAGAACATCAGGTCATCAACCCACGAGGAGGGCAGGGGATCTATGGAAAGGTACATTTCAAAGGGAAGGCGATCGCTATCATCCCCATCGATGAAGAAGGCAACACGTGGCTCGTAGGTCAATATCGATATACCCTGGATGAATACTCATGGGAGGTCCCTATGGGTGGAGGTCCTTTGGATGAAGACATCGTAGAGGCTGGACGTAGAGAGCTCAAAGAAGAGACGGGGTTGATAGCAGAACGATGGGACAATATCGCGAGGATACACACATCTAACTCGGTGACCGACGAAGAGGGTTTCATCTTCGTGGCACGGGGCTTGACTCAAGGAGAGACGGAGTTTGATGAGACGGAAGATTTGGCCATACGTAAACTACCGCTTCAGGAGGCCGTAGAGATGGTGATGTCTGGAGAGATCACAGATAGTTTGTCGATGGCTGGCTTGCTCAAAGTGGATAGGTTATTGGCGAATGGTCAGATTTGACAAATAACGCCGAAGGAGTGCGTTCTCATCTTCATAGAAAATAGAAATATACAGTGACGCTCAAAGAACATTATAAGAAGAATTTTGTGTTGGCTTATCCGGTCATGCTCAGTCAATTTGGACATATCATGGTGTCTGTGGCTGACAGTGTGATGGTTGGACAGCTTGGTGCAGTGCCATTGGCTTCTGTTTCTCTTGCAGTGAGTGTGTTCACAATGTTTATGCTTTTCGGTATAGGGGTTTCCTTTGGGATGACGCCATTGATAGCTGCAGCGGATGGCGCGAATGACAAGTACCTCGTGAGTCGGTATTTCAAGAATGGTTTGGTACTCAATACCGTCTTGGGAGTGTTGTTGTCCGGGTTGGCTTTAGCTTCTGTTTTCGTGTTTGATCACCTTGGTCAAGAGGAGTCAGTATTGGTGGGTGCGATTCCATTCTTTCAGATCATGGCTGTGAGCCTGTTGCCATTGATGGTGTTTCAAGCTTTTCGTCAGTTTGCCGAAGGCTTGTCGATGACGCGTCAAGCCATGGTCGTATCAGTAGTGAGCAATCTGGTGAATATAGGACTAAACTACGTGTTGATTTTTGGACATTTTGGTATAGAGCCTATGGGGGTAATCGGTGCGGGAGTAGCAACTTTGCTCTCACGTGTGATGATGGTCTTTGCGATGGGAGGTTTTGTCTTGTGGTATGGCCGATTGGCCAGGTACCGGAGCATTTGGGCACGTATTGGTTTGAAATGGCATACAGTAGGACAGATTTTGAGGATAGGGGTCCCTACGGGGTTGCAGTTTGTATTTGAGATTGGTGCTTTCAGTGCTTCTGCGATCATGATCGGTTGGTTAGGAGCCATCCCTCTTGCTGCACATCAGATTGCACTCAACCTATCAGCAGCGACATATATGACTGCTACGGGGATCTCAGCGGCTGCCTCGATTCGAGTGGGTAATCAATTGGGGAGGAAAGATTATGTGAATCTTCGTACGGCCGGAATGACGTGTTTTTATATGGCTGCCTCGCTGATGGCATGTTTTTCTGTTTTGTTTGTAGCGACACGGACCTTGCTTCCTTCATTGTATGTTGACGATGCGGAGGTGATTCAGTTGGCTTCTGGTTTGTTGATTATTGCAGCCTTTTATCAAATTTCGGATGGGATACAAACTGTGGGGTTGGGTGTATTGCGTGGATTGGGAGAGGTGAAGGTACCTACCATAGTGACATTGATAGCCTATTGGGGAGTAGCGATCCCTATGGGGTATGTGCTCGGGTTTGTGATGGGCTGGGGCTCATCAGGTGTGTGGGTAGGCTTGCTGACTGGGCTCACGCTGGCCGCTGTTGCGCATGTGTATCGTTTTAGGCGCTTGACGAGTCAGTTGATCATCCAAGGTTAGACGTTCTGAATCTTGGCGAGGTATTGGTCGTTTTCGTCAGTCATTATTATTTCGATCTCCATGCCAATCTCGTGGACGATTTGGGTTAGGGTCTCTGGGTCCACATATACCCAATCAAACCATTCGTCTTGTTCAGTCTTGTATTCGTATCGGTAGCGTACTTCTCCCAGATAGCCCTCAGGTTTGGAGATTCCTTCCTCTTCGTAGAGGTAGGATATGTCTGATGAGTCGACGATGATGTTGCCTTTTGGAGTCATGAGAGACTGACAGTAGAGCAGAAGGTCTTTGACTCCAGATAGTTTGCCTGCTATGCCGAGACCATTCATGAGCATGAGGATAGTTTCATACTTTCCCTGATGGTCGCGATAGTCTGTCTCGATGACGTGCTGTATACCCGATTTTTGCATGGTCTCTACACATCCCGGAGAGTTGTCGAGAGCTGTGACCTCAAAATCCAAGGCTTGGAGGAGTAGGGCATGTGCACCCGCACCAGCTCCGAGATCTAGTACTTTGCGGTAGCAGTGTGCTATGGCGCAGTTTTCCAACTCACTGAAATCCTCTGCTTCTCTAAAAAATACCTCAACGGGCATTTCTTCGGGCTCTCCGTAGGAGTTGTGCAGGATGAGAGGAGATGGTGTTTCCTTTTTGTAGTAGTCTAATATGGCACGGCCATGGAGGTCTTTCACTTACTTGCCCATCATGTTCATCCCAGACATCATGCGTTTGGCTCCCCCCATTTTGTTCATGGTTTTCATCATCTTACGCATTTGATCAAATTGCTTGATGAGCTGGTTGACTTCTTGGATAGAAGTTCCACTACCGTTGGCTATTCTTTTCTTTCTGCTGCCATTGATCAAATCAGGGTTTTCTCTTTCTTGGAGAGTCATGGATTTGATGATTGCTTCGATAGGCTTGAGCGAATCGTCATCTATGTCGATGTCTTTGATAGCCTTGCCTACACCAGGGATCATGCCCATGAGATCTTTGAGGTTACCCATTTTTTTGATCTGCTCGAGTTGAGAGAGGAAGTCGTCAAAACCAAAGTTGTTTTTACGGATCTTCTTTTGGATCCTTTTGGCTTCTTCTTCATCGAAGTTCTGCTGTGCTTTTTCTACCAACGAAACAACATCCCCCATGCCGAGGATTCGACTGGCCATCCTTTCTGGATAGAATATATCCAGTGCCTCCATTTTTTCACCGTGAGAGATGAATTTGATAGGCTTTTCGACGACTGTACGAATGGATAGCGCAGCTCCTCCACGGGTGTCACCATCCATTTTGGTAAGGACTACTCCGTCAAAATTGAGACGCTCGTTGAAGGTCTTGGCGGTATTGACTGCATCTTGACCAGTCATGGCATCCACGACGAATAGGGTCTCTGCAGGGTTCAATTTGTTTTTTAACGCCTCGATTTCTTGCATCATTTGTTCGTCTACGGCGAGACGTCCTGCCGTATCCACGATGATGGTTTTCTTGTTGTTTTCTTTGGCGTATTTGATCGCATTTTGGGCGATCTTGAGTGCATCTTTGTTTTCTGGCTCTGCATATACATCCACACCGATTTGCTCGCCAAGGACCTTGAGTTGGTCGATCGCTGCAGGGCGGTAGATGTCACATGCAACCAATAGTACATTCTTTTGTGACTTGAGATGGTTGGCGAGTTTTCCTGTGAAGGTCGTCTTACCAGATCCTTGAAGACCTGAAATCAAGATGATGTTGGGATCGCCTTGGAGATTGATGTCTTCTTTGGCTCCTCCCATGAGTAGGGTGAGTTCGTCCGATACGATCTTGGTAAGCAATTGTCCTGGAGATACTGCTGTGAGTACGTCTTGTCCGAGGGCTTTTTCCTTGATGGTGTCGGTGACATTTTTGGCCACCTTGAAGTTTACATCGGCATCAATTAGCGCACGTCTGATTTCTTTGACAGTAGAGGCTACATTGATCTCTGTGATCTTGCCTTGTCCTTTTAGGTTCTTAAATGCCTTATCTAATTTTCCACTTAAATTATCAAACATACTCCGTGCGATTTTGAATTTCGGCAAAGCTAATCATTAGACAAGGAAAAGTCTAGCGTTAGGTTTTGGAAAAGGGGATTTTGTTGTGACTTGGTCATGATGGATGAGGGATCACAACTTGTAACTGTTGAGTGATTTTGACGCATAGTCCAAAATCCATACGATCAAAGTAGGTTTTTGGCTTTTCAATCCAGTGCCTAGGCGTGGTGTTGCGGTATTTCTTTTTGGGTTTTGCTGTTGAGTTTGAGATAGGCCCACAGTGCGGTGATGGATAGTGAGATCCAAAGCATGTCTATGGTGAATGACTGTATGCGTCCTTCGAGGAATGAAATCCAAAACCAGTCACTTGTTTGGACGCCATGAGCGATGGGTATCAGAAAGCCAAGGAGTGCACCAGAGAGCAGCGCGTATTTGTGGATGAAATTCAGATCTTTCTTGAAAATGAAAAATACAGTTGCAATCAGCCAAGTGATGAAATAAACGGAGTAGATAGGGGTTTGGCCTGAGAGGTGTAATGTCTTGACTGCCAAAAATGTCAAAGCTGTCACCGGGAACATACTTAGGCAGATGGCTAGGTACACCAAAGCTACGTTACGGTTGAATATTCGTCGTTTTTCGGGAATATTCTTTTTGTCGCGTGCGACGAGCCAAATCATGACTCCTGAGATGATGACAAAGCAAGAAAGAAGTCCTAGTACAAAGGAGATGACCTTGAGTGCATAGCCTCCATAGTCACCATAGTGTAGACGGTACAGGCTGTTCTTGACTCCTTCGAGGTAGCTGGTGTTCGTGTAGGGGATAGTTTGTTCGACGATTTCACCTGTTGCTATTTTGTAGACGCGTTTGCCTGAGCCAGTAAACTGCCTGTTGCGCTTGAGCTGTCCCTCGATGGATACGTGCATGTTGGCATCTCCGTAGTGAAATATATGGAGGTGGTTGACTTCAAAATCCTCCCAGTCCTGTTGTGTTTGTGCCACGAGCGCGTTGAGAGAGTAGGGCTCAGGAGACTTCTGGTTTTCTGCCTCAAAACTAGGTTCTGTATAGCCCAAATCCGCGTAGAGTTTGGCTTGGTCACCTCCATAGAGTACAAATACACTCGGAGCGACGAGGAGGGCTTTGATCATGAAGAAAGCTCCTGTCACCGCGTAGACAAATTGGAAGGGAAGGCCTATGGTGCCAAGAGCTGTGTGGGCATCGGTCCAGAGAGTCTTGAGTTTGGCCCAAGGTCGAAAAACATAAAAATTGGAGACGATCTTGTCCCAATGAATCAGGATGCCTGTCAGGATAGCAAATAAGAAAAAGAAGGCGGTGAAACCAGAGATATAGTATCCTACAGGATGAGGGATTTGCGCTAAAAAGTGCAGACGATACAAAAACTCTCCCAGACTGTAAGATTCATAATAATCACTGGTTTCAAAATTTTGAGTGTCTAGGTAGAAAAATTTTCGACCTTTTTGGGAGTTGGCTATTGTGTCTTGGGGCGTACTGAGGTTGACACTGATGCGTCGCTCAATGTAGTGCTTGGCGATGGATACTTCGCGACTATAGAGTTCGTATTGGGTATCCAAAGAATCAAAAGTAGCATCATAGTCCATGGTCAGGTTTTCGGTCGGTTCGATGCTGTGATCCTTTTCCCAATTGACGATCTCGTCTCTGAAAAATGAGAAAGACCCCGCAAAGAATATGACAAAGAGAATGACACTGATGACGATACCACTGACGGTATGGAGGTGAAAGAAGATGTTGTATGTCCGTTTGTCCATGATTAGATGACTGTAGCAGAGTGGAGTGTGATGCCTAAATAGAGTATGCCGACGCATAGGGCTGAGAGGAGGAGGTAGATGCCCCAGGTTATCCAACCGTTTTTGCCAATGAAGGCGATGATCATCAGGATGGCCCAAAGGATGAATCCAGAGTAAGTAGCAGTGATCAATATGGTGGCCTTGTCAAACCAACTGGCCAATGCGAGGTGGGTGACTGTACTGAGGATGTAGCCACCGAGTATAGCGGCGGATATTTTAGCTACACGTTGGTGAATGGATGACGTGAGGTACTTGGGGTTTGCAGGCATGAGCTATGGCAGTATGATTTCGAATACAAAGGACAAGGCGGATAGGATGCAGATCGATAGGTAGGTGAGGATGCGGAGAGGACTGATGATGGTCACCAAGCTCCCTATGGTCATAAGCATGACGAAAAAGAACAGGCTGCCAGAACCCGTGCCCCACAGAACGATAGAAAGTGCAAGTGATAAACACATCAAAATAGCACCGAGAGTCTTCGCGATGGGTGCATGGTTGTGCATCCATTTTTCTATTGACAAGGAGCGGTCTATTTGTACTCTGGTAGAGGTCAAATAGAAGAGATAAAAACTGATCCAGATGAGGATCAAATTGAGAGTTACCATTTTGCTGTGTTTATAAAGTTAGAAGTGTGTATCCATACAGTTGAGATGCTTTGTTTCAGTTTCTATGGGGCTTGTTGGTCCGAGAGTCTTGATGACTTTCTTGCCCACCATCTAATGCGTAGCACCTAGGACTCGGTGTGCGTATTGCCGAGAGCTGTATGTTGCTGAATTTTGCAAGCCGTCTGTTCATAGGATATCACTTGATCAATGAAGAAGTAGAGGCATGGTGGCACAGTGCCAAACAAATTCGTAAGCGTCTCCTTTGTATTTGCCTGGGACTTCTTCTTTGGTCGTGGTTTCGACGATGTATTTGGTATCCCAAGGGAGTTCAAAGGAGACTTTGCCATCTTCGTCAGTATAGAGTGTTTTGGACCACTGATCAGCAACGAATACCGTAAGTTCGTTTTTGGCCAATGGTTTGTTTTGGAAGAAGACCTGTAGCAGGACGGTATCGTCGTTAGTGGCTATTTTTTTAATTGCCAGTCCTTTTTCGTTTTGCAAGACCGAGTCGGTGATGTTTGTGCCAACTTGTACAGGTACGACGCTGTGGTAGTGTGTTTTGAATATTCCAAAATCATATTTGGTGTAGTCGATTACTTCGATGTTGTTGTTGTCGAGGATGACTGTATAGGTACCGTTTTCGGTTGGAGTGAATTGAGCGACATAAGCGTTTTCTTTTGCCGTTGTTTTGAGGGTGGATTTTTTACCCGAAGGGCTCACTACCCAAAGGTCAAAATCTGCCATTTTGTTGAAAGACTCTTCTCCGACTTTTTCAAACACGCCGTAGGTATATTCACCAAAGAATACACGGACTTCTTGGCTTTGGTCGATATGTCCTGTAGGATTGGTTTCTACCCACATGAAGTGAGCGAATGAAGGAGCTACACTCGATAGTAGGAGTGTGAGGAATAGGATTGTGTGTTTCATGGGTGAGGAGTGAAAATTGAAAGAATCCCGACGGTGCGATGTGCCCATCGGGATTCAACTATTTATAAGAATGATTAAAGTGCTGCGAAACCTTTGGTCCAGTTTCCTTCGATTTTGGCTCCTTTTTGAGCGGTGGCTGTCGTCGGGTCGATGACGTAAATGTAGGCTTCATCAGCGTTGCTGATGTTGACATACACTTTACCGTCTTTGGTCAAATTTGCCATGCCCCACTCGCCCCCGTGAGCAGGGATGTCAAGTTTAGAGAATGTTTTGGCTTCCATGTCTACTACTGCCATTTCGCAAATTGCGAGATCTGGATCAATAGTAGGTTTGTAGGTGGCCCAGAGGTAATCTTGGTTGGTGTCGTCTTCTTTTGCCATTCTTACGACTGCTTTGCCATTGCCGACATAGACGGCATTGTTGAGTTTGTATCCGCCGCTTACTTCTTCGAAGTTGAAGAAGTAGCTATCGTCAAATTCCGTGGTTCCGTTTTCGATCTTCAAAAAACCAGAGGGGTTGTCTGGTGTTGGGTAAAACCCATTGGCCAAGGCCGAAGTAGAGTAGGTGTATAGGTCACCATCTTCTGTTTCCATCAGGGCGTTTTCGCCTGAGTATACACCGATATCTGAGGTGCGGTCATCCGTCATGATTTTCTCAAATTCCATCTCAGGATATGAGTATACCGCTACACGTGCCTGATCAGAGTTAGGTGTAGATGAAGCCGGTACGTTTTCATCCTCTCCTGATCCTTTGAGTTGGTAGGCTACATAAAACTTGTCGCCAAGAACTCTCATGCCTGTTGGCCAAGCCACGAGACCTTCGTCTTGACGTTCGTCGATACGCGTGTAGGTACGACTGGTGATGGACATGCTTTCTAGGTCGATGGTGTAGAAGATTCGGTCTTCGTATCCTGATCGTGTCAATCCGGCTAGAATGGCCGTGTTTTCATCTACTTCGACTACTCCATAGATACCGAGCTCAGTGATGAACGACCCGACGTCTGTCAAGACACCATTGACCATGCGGTAGCCAGTAGTGAGGTTGTCGGTTGAGTATCCACAGGCGAGCAAGGTGTTGCCTACTTGGTAGAAGGACATCCATGCTGGTTGTTCGATTCCATTGTCGATGGGTGTGATCGTGCCCGTGGACAAATCGTCCGAGCTGACCAATACGTCTGTTCCTGATTCTGCTTCTATACCTACGATGAATTCTGCACCAGATGATCCACTGGCACCATCGTCTTCTACACATGATGTCAAAACGATCGCTGCGCTGAGTACGCTAGCTGCTAGGTTTACTATTTGTTTTTTCATGATTTATTTCTAATAATTAATTGCTAATAAAGTATCTGATTTTAATGCTGAATGCTCTTCCAGGGTTTTGTTGGTTGAAGTTGTCGTAGACTTTGGTGTCAAGGACATTGGAGACCAGTAGGGATAGGTTGTAGCGCCCGTCTTGCATACTGTAGGTCATCTGTAGGTCGTTGGTCAGTCGGTGCTGAATAACCGATTTGCCAGAGGCGGCTAGGCTGGGCCACTTGAGGTAGAAATCATGTACGTAGCGATTGGTATTGCTGAAGGTCAGTTGATCTTGCGAGCTCAAGAGGTTGGAGATGCTATAGGTCATGATCAAATTGCCAAATAGGTAGGGCTCGTTGGGTAGACGATCACCGTAGAGAGAATTATTCTTGTCATTGTTTCTCAGGTCCAAATAGGTGACTCCTAAACCAATGGTAAATCGCTCTCGAAGTGCGTAGCGAGTAGCTAGATCTATGCCTTTGGCGAGGACACTTCTGTCATTGACATAGGTGCTTCGGTTTAGTTGGGGTTCAAAGCGGATATAGTTTTTGCTGTTTCTGACGAAGGTGTTTATTTCTACCGTGTAGCGGTTGCTTCGCTGAGGGAGTGAATTGAAACGGAATCCCAAGTTGTAATTGAAGCTTGACTCGGGTACCAGAGAGGGGTTAGGGATGACATTGAGGCCATCTCCATACATCTCGTAAGACTCAGGGAAACGGTAGGCTTTTTCAAAGGATGTTTTGAGTTGTAGTCCTTCTTTCAAAAAGAAGGTCGTGGCAAATCCATACCCCATGCGTTGTTCTTTATTTTCTAAAAATTCGGTTTCGGTACCGTCGTAGCTGGCGATGTTGGTTTGAATCAGGTAGTTGTAGCCTTTGGCAAACAACGTGGTGCTTAACCTGTCACCCAAAGCTTTGTTAGTGTACCCAAGGCCAGTCACTTGCTTGGTGACGTTGTTGGGATTGCTAAACTGTGTATTGTTTTGGGGTTGATAGTCGTCGTGTCCACTCAACTCTAGGCGGTTGAGTGAGTAGTTGATCGAGAGGTTGTGCTGTGGATTGATCGCATATTCTGCGTTGGCGTTGGCCAATAGATTTTTGCGATTGAGGTAGAAGTGGGTTTTGCGCCCGAGTTCTCCAGTGGTTGTGTGTACGTCTGGAGTGTAGTTGCCAAACCAGTCGTATTGGTTTGGGCTAATGTCCAGATACTCCTCGTTGGCGTCTAAGTACACGGCATATCCTCGTGCATTGAGTCCCTTGACGAGCAAGTCTTTTTTGCTATAAGATAAATTCATGATTTTGATGTCTGACTGGGATGTAGCTTCGCCGACAGGGTAGGCTGAGGTGCCTGTGGCAAATGGACTTTGTTGTATTTCCTTGTAGTTGTCTGAGAGTACTACACCGACCATTAGCTCGTCTGCGTAGGCTTTGTTCATGACGCCTACTTCGGCCCATATCATTTTGGAATTGTACGCATCATGAAAGCGCCGTACTTCGGTTGTTTGTTCGTCGAGTTTGCCCGTTTCAGTGTTGAGGATATTGATGTCTATGGGGTAGTCGTTGTCCGAATAGTTGTAAAATGACTTGACTCGAAGTGTTAGTCCTGTTTTTTCGTGATGCCATTGACCATTGACTGCAGCGGTGTGGGTGTTGAACGAACCATAAGAATATGAGGCATCCAAGTAGTCGATCGGTCGAGAATCCGTGATGATATTGATGGCACCTCCGAGTGCGTCAGAGGACAGGTGGATCGGTACGGCGCCTTTGTAGATCTCGATGGTACTGACGAGGTTTGCAGGGAAGTTGTTGAGGCTGAGTGATGAACCGAAATAATCCATGGGTACACCATTGATGAAGGTCCGAACACGGTTGCCGGAGAGCCCGTTGAGTGATAGGTTGAAGTTTGAGCCCATGCCACCACTCTGGCGTATATTGATTCCTGATACGCGGTTTAGGATTTGGTTGACATCTTGACTCGCATTTTTGAAGGCTTTGGCTTCCACTACGGAGACAGCATAGGCTTGTTCGCGAACTTGTGTGGCTTCAGATTTTGCGACGATGGTCACTTCATCAAGACTGGTTGCCCCTTCTTGGAGTTGTATGTTTACATGCGTGGTTTTGCCGGGGCTGGTTATGAGCTCGCGTACGATAGGCTCATAACCAATCGCTGTGATACGGATTTTGTGTTTGCCACTGGGGAGGTCTTGGAGGAGAAACTTGCCATCTATGTCAGCTGCCGCTCCAGCACTGCTGCCAAGCAGCATGACTGTAGCACCAGGTAGTGCTCCTCCATCCGCATCTGCTACGACTCCAGAGATAGATTGGGCGACGGAGATTGTGGTGATGAGTAGAAAGAGTAATATAAAACTCGCTGATTTAGACATTGTTTTTATTTAGACTTGATATAAATAGGGTGCAAATGTACCTCTATGAATGTGGCTATCGCAATCGCTACTTGTAGTGAAATTCTCTTGAAGAGAGGTGTTTTTCCGTTTTCAGCCTGTTGGCGTGGGTTTATGCTGTGATTCATTGGCTTTCATGGAGCAGTCCTTCGTTGCTCCATGAAACCTTTTTTTGTGAATGGAGTATTCTTATTTGTTATGTATCTTGCAATGCATAGTACCTGTCAATATATGTTTGAACTAAAGAAATAATAATGAAAAGTATCATCGGAGTATTTGTATTTGTCCTGGCATGCTATGTCGTAGAGGCACAACCCAAAAAAGTAAAAACCAGAGACTTGAATGGGGTTTGGCAATTGAAAATTGATTTGGGAGAGGAGTTTTTGGAGGAGGAGATGGAAGACGAAGACAACGCCTTTGCGCGTGTGATCTTGCAAGCCACGGGGTCTTTTGTCAATGGCATACTAGATGAATTGGATATTCGGTTTGAATTTTTACCAGACAATCGCTGCATGGTGTATGTATCGGCATTTGATTCAGATACTGAAATCGAGGAAGCTCGGTGGGAGATCAACAGGGATGGGCAGTTGGTCATCAGTGACACAGATAGTTTTCAGACCAGTGACGAGGAGTACTGGATGATGCAGGATGACATACTCATCGCGATGAAAGACGGAGAGGTGCTCGAGGACGATGCTCGAATATACATGGTACGTCTAGACAACTAATCTGTATGTTTGGGAAGGGCGTAGTGTGCTCTTGTCGGGAAGTGATCGGAGATTCGCATGCTGCGGTCCACTGCGAATGAGCGAGCTTTTAGGCCATTGCCGGTGAAGTGGTGATCAATCCGAAGGAAGAACAGGAGGCTGTTGAAACTGAATCCAAATCCTGAACCGACTGCTTCGAATGCATTGGTGTAGTGGTGTTTGAGGCGATGGTAGTTGTAGCTATACGGTGTATCGTTGAAATCTCCTACAATCACGAATGGGTAAGGGCAGTTTTGGGTGTGCGTGACGAGCGCATCGATTTGCCCAGAGCGATTGACGGCTCCATTTTTGAGAGCCTGCAGAAGGTAGAGGATTTTTTGACCATAATGTCCTGTTTTTTTGTATTGTTGCAAATCAATGTGCATCGAGGCGAGATGAACATTGTAGATGCGGATTGTGTCTTTAATAGGGGCTATATCGACGAAGAGCCCTCCGTTTTTGGACCTGGGACTGTTCCACACTTGCCCAGAGTTGAGAATAGGAGATTTTGAAAAGATCGCCATTCCTGGATTGTGGTCGTTTCCTCTGATTTTTGCTGCAAAGGTGCAGCCATGATAGCCTTGCTTCTCCATTTGTCCTGTGACATCTAGAGCCTCCCATTTGGGGTTTGTGCTGTATTCTTGGAAGCATTTCACTTCAGTAGCATCAGCGACCACCGATTGGATCAGCGCTGTGGAGAAGGAGTCATAGCCATGTGGCTTGCGAAATTGCTTGACATTGTAACTCAAAATGGATAGTTCTTCTGTCGTACTTGGGAGGGGACTGTTGTAGGCAAAAGTCTCTTGGATGAAAGGCGTTCCGATCATCATCATAGCTACTGGGTAGAGAACGAACTTTAACCGCACAAAAAGCAATGTCAAGGCCAGTAAGAAATTGACCAGCCATACGCCAGGAATGGCATAACTGACCAATGAAGCAGGCCAAAAGTCTCGAGGAGGTATCCATACACTCATGTAGCATAGCAACCCCATCACACACCATAGCGCCAACAGCAGACGCCATCGGCGGTACTTTTTCTGAAAAGAGAATCGGAAGGTCTGTGACAGGATAGACATGGGGAGTGCACTTAATGATCAGCCAAAAAAGTCAAGATCTCCTGATAGACCGTATCCAACTCTTCGTTTGTGATGATGTAGGGAGGCATCAGGTAGATGACATTGCCGAGAGGGCGGATCAGGATGCCTCTTTCGAGGAAATAGGGGTAGATTTTTTGTCTCGCACTGCTTTCATATCCTGTTTCTCCGAATCCTTTGAGGTCGAATGCAATGATCGTTCCTTGTACACGGATTTTTTCGATGTTGTCATATGCTTTTAGCTTTTCGGCGAAAGCCAGATGTTTGGTATGGACACGCTGGATGTTTTGTTGACAGGTGTCACTTGTGAATATTTCAAAGCTGGCATTGGCGACAGCACAGGCGAGTGGATTGCCGGTGTAGGAGTGTCCGTGGAGTAGCGCTTTGGCATAGGAGTCACTGCGAAATGCATCTTCGATTTTGGCATTGCACGCGGTGATGCCCAGAGGCATAGTGCCTCCCGTGATGCCTTTGGAGAGGCAAATCAGGTCAGGTTTGTGCGAGACGTGGTCTGTAGCGAGCACTTTGCCAGTACGTCCAAACCCTGTCATCACTTCGTCTGCGATACAGATTACGTCGTGCTGCTGGGCTATGGCGATCAGCCTGTCTAGTATCTCTGGAGAGTACATGCGCATGCCGCCAGATCCTTGGATGAGGGGTTCGAAGATGAAGGTACTACAGTCTTCGTGTGCGACCAGTTTTTCAAATTGTAGGTAGATTTGCTCCTTGTTTTCTTCGGTAGGGAAATCAATGAAATCCACCTCGAAGAGGAAAGGAAAAAACGGAGCGGTGAACCCCCCACGTCCACTGACAGACATCGCCCCGAAAGTATCTCCATGATAGGCTCCGTCTAGTGCTACGACTTTGGTTTTGTTGGTGTTGCCTTTGTTGTACCAGTACTGTAGTGACATCTTGAGGGCTACTTCGATAGATGTGCTGCCGTTGTCCGAGAAGAATACCTTGGAGAAACCTTCTGGGAGTAGTGTCATGAGGTTTTGGGCCAAGCGAACGGCAGGCTCATGAGTGAATCCCGCAAAGATTGCGTGCTCCATCTGCATGGCCTGGTCGTAGAGGGCTTTGGCTAGCGTCTCATTGGAGTGACCGTGGATATTGACCCACCAAGAGGAGACAGTATCGATGATTGTTTTGCCGTCGGAGGTATGGAGGTAGACCCCTTTGGCCGAATCTAACGGGATGTATTCAAATGGTGAAAGTAGGGGCGCAAAGGGGTGCCAGATGAGGTCCTTGTCTTGTGTGCTGAGTTCTTGTGTGGTCATGAAATATCAATTTTGTTGGCCAGTGACGCGATGCTTTCGGGAGTCACTTGGTCGAGTTTGGGGATTCTGCCCAGACAGGGCAACTGAGAATGATTGAGTATGAAAGACTCGCTTTCGGTGTTGGTCTCGTCGTTGAATATGATGCCGGCAATGCGGAATCCACGGGCCTGCAAATATGCGATCGAGAGCAGCGTGTGGTTGATACTACCCAGATAATTGCGAGAGACGAGGATGACTTCCGCGTCAAAATCGTCGGCTAGGTCGATTACGAAATCATGGTCGTTGAGCGGGACCATCAGTCCTCCTGCTCCCTCGATGATGAGGGTGTTATCTGTCTTGGGTAGTATGATTTGATCCCGTCGGATAGTGAGGTGCTCTGCTTTGGCCGCAGCATGAGGAGACATGGGCAGTTGTAGTATGATTCCCTCACGGTGTACGGTGAGGCTTTCGTCGATCAGCGATCGAACCGTCTCACTGTCGGTAGGAAAACCTGCTTGTACGGGTTTCCAGTAATCAGCCTGTAGTTTTTGGGCAAGCGCGGCGCTCACTACGGATTTGCCACTGTCTGTGTCTATGCCTGTGACGAAGTATCGTTTGGTAGCTGTCATAGTTGCGAAGATAGGGTATCGATTAGATTCTTGATGTCTGCTTGTGTGTTGTGTAGGTGGAGGCAGATTCTGAGACGCTCCGATCCTTCGGGTACGGTTGGTGACAAGATGGCTCGGACGTCTAACCCCTCTCGTTGTAGTTGATGAGAGAGGGCTTTGACTCGGGTGTTGCCAGGTATGATGAGGGGCTGGATGGGGGTACTACTAGTTGTTTTGGAGCATTCTGGGTTGGAGCCGATTTGTTGGTCGAAGTATTGATTGAAGTAATGGGTTTTTGCTTGGATTTGTTCTTGCATAGCTGGCTGCTCGGAGAGATAGTCAAACGCTGCTTCGATCGAATAGAGACTATGAATAGGGAGAGCAGTGGTGTAGATGAAAGGGCGCGCAAAATTGATGAGATATTCGATCAATGCTTGGGACCCGATGATGCAGGCACCGTGTACACCCATGGCTTTGCCAAAGGTGTAAATACGAGCCAGAAACTGGTCTTGTAGGTTGAGTGAACAGACCTTGCCGTTGCCTTGTTTGCCATATAGTCCCGTGCCGTGGGCTTCGTCTACCAAGAGTTTAGCTTCGTACCGTTGACAGATGGTGATGAGGTCATCGAAGCGTGCCATGTCACCATCCATGGAATAGATCGATTCGATGATGACATATTTTTGGCCTTGTGCTTTCTTGAGTTTGGTCTCCAGATCATTGGGGTCATTGTGACGAAACGAATAGCTCTTGGCATGACTCAATTGAGCCCCCTCTTTGATGCAAACATGGGAGAGACTGTCGTAAATGATCGTGTCCTGACGCTGTGGTAGGGTAGAGATCAACGCGAGATTGGCTACATAGCCAGAGTTGAAAAGTAGCGCTGCTTCTCCATCGAATAGCCGTGCGAGTTTGGACTCCAATTGCATTACTACGTCCGAGTTGCCAGCAAGCAAGCGTGAGCCTGTTGACCCGTTGAGTGTCGTGATGCCTTCGTAGGAGTAGCTATTGATCCGGTCGAATAATTCTCGGGATCTACTCAGCCCCAAGTAGTCGTTGGAGGAAAAATCAATGTGAGTAGTAGGAGTAGTGGTCAGCGAGCGGAGGTTGTCCTTGGTTTTCCTTTCTTCTAGTTTTTTTATGAAATCCAGCTTCATTGATACAATTTTACTACAGTTTTGAGTTTATCAATATGAAACCAGCTACCTAATTTTCTACGCTGATCAAATTTGTCTTGAAGTATTCTTTTACCCTTGTTTTGTTGTGTGCAGTTCTGAGTGTTTCTGCTCAAAATGATTCGTTGACGCGACACGAAATCAGCTTTCAGTTTGACAATGATTTGCTGTTTTTTGATGCAGGGGACCGTTATTATACCAACGGCCTATTTTTGACTTATCGTCAGGTGCCTAGAGCGAATACTTGGGCATACAACCCCTTGAGATTTAATCAGCTGCACAAGTCACTGTGGAGCTTTTCTTTTGTTTCTAAGATATACAATCCTTACAACCTCAAGGGAGAGGAGGAGGACGAAATCGATCGGCCCTATGCTGGACTACTGTATGTAGAGAGCGATATGGTTACTTTTTGGGGAAAGAATGCGCTCAGTTTAGGGTTGGATCTTGGGTGGATGGGATCAGCTACTCATACGGGCAAGGTCCAGTATAGCTTGCATCAGGCTTTTGGTTGGGTACGACCGAGAGGTTGGGGAGAGTATCAAATCAACAACTCCCCAGTGGTGGATGCTTCTGCAAGTTTACAGCGCGAGTGGGTTCATACTGCCGGTTTTTCTATGCTTTCGGCCATCAATTTGCAACTCGGCAGTGTGCGCAATGCCTCCGATGTAGGCTTGATGTTTCGGTTAGGGCGGCAGTTGGAGCAGCACCAGAGTACTTTGACGTATAGCCGGGTAGGTTCGAGCGGGAAGCGAACCAAGAAACTCCAGGAGATATACTTTTACTCCCGTACACAAATCTCACGTGTGTTTTACGATGCTACGATCGAGGGCAATTGGATAGGAGAAAACTCTCCCTTTGTCAAGGAAGCCGTGCCTTGGGTGGTGACTCAGACTGTTGGACTTATGCTGAGTGGAGGTAAGACTGATTTTCATGCCCTATGGTCGGTACTCGGCAAGGAAGTATATGGAGGCCAAAGACACAAGTACGGGACCTTGTTGATTTCTCGACGCTTCTGATCGTGGCGTTTTGGTCTTATGCGGTTGGCCCAAACCTATGCGTTGTTTTGAAAGTGGCACTCTATTTGTAAAAGTCCGCTGTGAAAGAGCGAATCATACGAAAAAGAGGAAACAAGCAATGAAAATAGTAGGGGGAGTATTGGTCGTACTGTTGTTTTGTGTGGCAGGAGAGTTGATGGCACAACGTAGCAATGTAGGAATAAAGGGAGGGTTGAATGTATCGGAACTCAGTTCTGAGATTGTGAATGTCGCGCAGAATTATCACGCAGGGTTGTATGTCAAATACGATGTTTCGAAAAAATGGACGCTCCAGACAGAGGGCCTGTACTCGCTTCGCAGCGCCGAGTATGACCAGTCGACAATAACAATTCGAGAGATGCAATTTCCCGTGCTAGCCAAGTATCACATAGCCAAGCCTATTTATATACAAGGAGGGTTTCAGGCCGAAGTGCCTTTGGATAAAGCCTACAATGAGGATGTCTCAAAGAGCTTACAGAAGCATATGACTTCCTCCTGTATGGTTGGGGCTGGCTTTTCGTTACCCAGTGGTTTTGATTTGTCTTTTCGTTATCTACAGCCCATCCAATCCTCGCAATTCAGCGACAGACAGTTCCAAATTTCTGTAGGCTTTGACATTTATTAAGAAAGCCGACACAATAAAATGTCTATGTTTTAGTATTATTGGCAGGTGAGATTGGATTCTCATCATGATTAAACTCTAAATACAAAGTAGACATGAAAAGAAAAATACAATTTATTGCAATGAGCACTTTGATGTTGGTAGCTCTTGTTTCGTTCGATTCAGCAGCTCAGTTGGAGCTCGGAGTGAAAGCGGGTTTGAATTTCAACTCTGCTACAGTAGATGCAGTATCCAATGGTGCGTCTTACGATGATGTAGCAGATACACGGACAGGGTATCATTTTGGTGCTTATGCTCACATCAAGTTGGGGCCGATAGGTATCCAGCCAGAAGCTTACTATTCGGTACAAGGAGCTGATATCAGCGTCGATGGAGCCAAAGGAGCCATCAATTCAAACTATTTGCAAATCCCTGTTTTGGTTCGGTTCAATTTCTTGAAAATGTTCAATATTCATGCAGGTCCGCAGTTTGGGATTGTCGTGTCAGAGGACTATGAAGGAATAGCAGATGACCTCAAAGGACAAACGACAGATACGGATTTTTCTATCGCAGCAGGTGTAGGTGTAGACTTGCCTTTCAACTTGAATGTCACTGCGAGATATGTCAAAGGGTTCACAGATGTAGTGGAAGACTCTCAAGCGTCAGATATCGAATCGATGAAAAACGCGATGTTTCAGCTTTCTATTGGCTATGCACTGCTAGGCCGATAAGAAGAAAAACACATAAAAAAAGGGGGATTAGTCAACTGATCCCCCTTTTTTTATGTGTTTGATGGAGTTTTCTAGATACTCAATATCTTCGTTAGTCTAACCAATTCCTGGTTCAACGGTTTAGATTTAGAGATCGCAAGTTTCAAGTTGGTGTAGGTGATCTTGTTGTCGATCACACCGACCATTACTCCTTTTTGACCGTTCATGAGACCTTCTACTGCAGCGAGTCCTAGTCTCGAAGCGAGGATTCTGTCAAAGGCAGTCGGTCCACCACCACGCTGGATGTGTCCAAGGTTGGTCACCTTGATGTCCATCTTTGGAGTGTGTGCTTTGACTCTAGAAGCGATTTCGTGGGCACTACCTTGTGCGTCACCTTCTGCTACTACGATGATAGACGATCCTTTTTTGTTGTCTCTGCCTTCACGTAGCTTGTCGATTACATCGTCGATTGTGGTAGAAGTCTCAGGTACCATGACCATCTCTGCACCGCCTCCGATACCTGATTGGATAGCGATGTAGCCACTGTGACGTCCCATCACTTCTACGAAAAACACTCTGTCGTGAGAAGCGGCAGTGTCTCTGATCTTGTCGATGGCATCCAAGGCTGTGTTGACTGCTGTATCGAAACCAATCGTATAATCCGAACCGTAGAGGTCATTGTCAATCGTACCAGGAGCTCCGATCACAGGGATGCCGTACTCGTCATAAAACAAATTGGCTCCTGTAAAAGTACCGTCACCACCGATCGCAATGATGCCTTCTATTCCGTGTTTTTTGAGGTTTTCGTATGCTTTTTTTCTTCCTTCTTTGGTACGAAACTCTTCACTTCTGGCTGATTTGAGGATGGTGCCTCCTGTCTGCACGATGTTGCTGACAGAGTGTGATTCCATTTTGGTGATTTCTCCTCTGATCATCCCGTCGTACCCATATTTGATGCCATATACATCTAGACCGAGATAGATGGCGCTTCGTACTACTGACCTGATGCAGGCGTTCATTCCTGGTGAATCTCCACCAGATGTAAATACTGCGATTTTTTTCATAGATTAAAATTCTATAAGATTTGCCCTTAAAATTAACTGCTTGGGTTGAGTTGTTTTGGTGCCCAAAGTAAACCATATTTTACTACAAATTCATCAATAAGCGAGTCCAATTGTTGAGCTATAGGCTAAGTTGAGCGTGCTTCGTTCAAAATTTCATATTTATGTAACATACGTGAATCTGTCCAGCTGTGCAGTGTTTGTCTTGACACGGGAATCGGGAAGAGAGGCAAAGTGATATAGGGATTAGGCTCGATATCCAGGCAATTTGTGTCGGATGTACTTGTTGTAAATACCCGTGACCTCTGCTGATACCCGAAAGGACAAGACAAGTATGGCCATCAGGAGAGAGATGAAACTAGAGCGTAGCACGATGTCCCAGTAGGGGTTGGGGAGCTGTGGAATGTAGAGTGCAGGTAGCAATACTGCCGCAAAGATGGCCAGCATTTTGACGGTATTGAGGGTAAACGGTGTGATGTTAAATTTCCATTTGATGAAAATCATCTTGACTAGATTGAATACAGCAACCGCGATCAAAGTCCCTAAGGCAGCCCCATTGATGCCGTATAGCGGGATGAGGAGCCAGTTGAGTAAGATCAGTAGGACCGATAGGCATAGGATTGATACGACATTGAACCGGTAGTGCTTGGACATGACGATGATCACGTTGTTGTTTGAAAACGTCATGTCGATGAGCTTGGATATACCGATGAGAATGATGATGTACTTGCCTGCAGCGTAGATGTCTCCGTTGGGCATGAGGGCGTAGATATTGTCTAGGTTGGCTACTATACCGATGAAAAACAAAGAGCCAACCAACATTTGATTGATGGAGAGTTGACGGTGCATTTTTTGAATTTCATCTAGGCGGTTGTTTTCGAAGGACTCGGAGATCAGTGGGGTAGTGATCTGCAAGATGGCGCGCTTGGAGAGCTCAATCATCACCGCAAAGAAGAACGAAGTGGTGTAAATTCCATTGGCTTCTAGCCCGAGCATATTGGATACCATCAGCTGGTCGATGTTGAGTATGATGTAGGTGCCACTCGCCCCGACCATGCTGAATAAGCTGTAGTTGGCGATGGTTTTGATCTGCTGAGGGTCGAGGGTGTCAAAGCGAAATGTGAACCGAAACTGACGCAAGTAGACGATGTATCCGATCAGGAGGGCTAAACTCACAGCATAAATGAGTATCAGCCCGTTGATCATTCCGTCTAGGCTGAGATAGTGAAGGAAATAGAGGGAGACCAGGATACTTGTCATCACACGGAGCAAGATCTCTTTGATGACATTCATCACGATGATTTTGAGCAAGACAC
Organism: Reichenbachiella sp. 5M10; assembly: GCF_002742335.1. NCBI lineage: Bacteria > Pseudomonadati > Bacteroidota > Cytophagia > Cytophagales > Reichenbachiellaceae > Reichenbachiella > Reichenbachiella sp. 5M10. The sequence goes on from NZ_MDGR01000007.1 coordinate 1,189,540, forward strand.
GGCAGTAGGTTTCGAAAAACGAATAGAGGCCGACGAGGAAAATCAAGGCAGCAATAGCATACAAGTAGTCGTTAATGAGTGCAGCATTCTCTTCGAACATTCGGACAAACTGTCTCTGGAAGGCAAAGAGTACGGTAGCTACGAGTGTTGCACCGATGAGTACACCGATAGCAATGAGACCGAGTAGCTGCGGTAGGCCTTCAGGTTTTTTCTTAAATTCTGGCGCATAGCGGATGAGTGCTTGAGTCGCGCCGAGTTGGACCATAGGTAGCAACATGAACGCAATAGAGGGTAAGACACGCATCAATCCGACTTCCTCTGTGGATAGAAATGCGGGGAAAAGTACTACGGTGTTGACAAAGCCAATGAAGGCACCGAGGTAGGTGACGATTCCAGAAATGCTGCTTTGCTTGATGACTACTCCCAAGGGGTTTGTTGTTTTGATGTGTGGGCACAATGATAATTATTACCGTCATATTTTAAGTAATTGCCTTGGGCAATTCGTAGCTTTATGCCTTCAATTAAAATCGTCGATTTGAACAATTCAGAGATAAAAAACAGTCTAAAACTGGCCGCTCAACTCATGGAGCTGCACGGGGAGAATCCATTCAAAACTAGATCGTACGTATCTGCTGCCGACGTGGTGGGAGGTTTGGACGCGGAGCTCAGTACGCTGAGTACCGACGAAATCCTCGCCATAGATGGTATTGGCAAAGGCATGGCCACTAATATTTCTGGTTTGCTAGAGCGAGGGTCGTTTGATAACCTCGACAAGTACATGGAAATGACACCAGCCGGAGTGGTTGAGATGTTGGGGATTTCGGGGTTTGGACCCAAAAAGGTCGCCGTTCTCTGGCAAGAGGGGGGAGCCGAAACCCTAGAGCAGCTCATGGAACTGTGTCTCCAAGGCAAAGTCGCTAGTCTCAAGGGGTTTGCAGAAAAATCCCAAGAAACACTCAAGGCCGCAGTGGCGTTTTTGATTTCGAATCAATACAAAGAAAAATATGGGAACATCGATCAAGCGATCGCAAATTTGGTGTCAGCGATAGAAGGACTCAAGGAAGTACAGTCTTGCTCCGAATCGGGACAGATGCGTCGCAGGATGGAAGTCATCGACTTGGTGGAGATCGTCGTAGCGGCAGAGGATTTCGATGCGCTACGTACCTCACTCAATGCCCTACAGGTATTGAGTGAAGAAGAAAAAAAATCAGGACCTACGACATGGTATGGTCGTCATGTTGGGATCAAAGCCCCTCTCAAACTACACTTGACGAGTCTGGACAAGTTTGTCCAGAGGCTGGTCGAGACGACTGGGTCAGTTCGTCACATCAATATGCCCATCGCGGATCAAGTAACAATCAAATCGTCTTTGATTAGGCCTTTCGAAAGTGAAGAAGAGTTGTATCAATCGTTGGGAATGAAGTATATCGTACCCGAATTGAGAGAAGGCTTGAAGGAAATAGAATGGGCCAAAAATGACCAAATCCCTGCGTTGATTGAGATGTCAGATCTCAAGGGGATATTGCACAACCACTCGACCTACAGTGACGGCAAACACACGCTGCGCCAGATGGCAGAGCACTGCCGGCAGTTGGGGTATGAGTATCTGGGGATTTCGGATCACAGCCAGACAGCGGTCTATGCTGGAGGCCTTCAGGATGCTGATGTAGCGCGCCAGCAGGAGGAAATCAAACAACTCAACGAGGAGTTGGCTCCTTTCAAGATTTTTTCGGGGATCGAGTCGGATATCTTGGCAGATGGCTCGCTCGATTACTCGGAGGAGATTTTGTCGTCATTTGATTTCATCGTGGCGTCTGTACACTCAGGCCTCAATATGGATGTCAAAAAGGCTACCGATCGTTTGCTCAAAGCCATATATAATCCACACACGACTATTCTCGGTCACATGACAGGTCGCTTGCTGGTGCAGCGCGAAGGCTATCCTGTCGATCACAAAGCCATCATTGAAGCTTGTGCAGAGACAAGAGTGGTCATAGAGATCAATGCGAGTCCCTATCGCTTGGACATGGATTGGCGATGGATCGACTATGCCTTGGAAAAGGGTGTCAAACTGAGCATCAATCCCGATGCACACCGCATGGATGGCTACCAAGACATGTACTACGGGCTGCAAGTGGCACGTAAAGGTGGATTGACGGCCAAAGACAACCTCAACAGCATGAGTTTGCCTGAGATTACGGCCTTTTTTGAGCAGAAGAAAAAGAAGAAGTAAACATGGTAGGGCAGTCCATCAAGCGACTCATCATCGTACGTCATGCCAAGTCAAGCTGGGACGATGCTAGCCTCACGGATCACGACCGGCCATTGGCCAAACGTGGGATGCGGGATGCTCCAAGGATGGCGGAGTATCTCTGTAGATACCTGGATCGTCCTGACATGGTGGTGACGAGTACGGCTATACGCGCGCGGCAGACAGCAGATTACTTTACCCAAGCACTGGGTACGCTGCCTCATCAGGTACGAGAGACGAGTGCACTGTTTCATGCAGGGCCGAGCGAGATATCAGCCGTGTTGTCCCAGTTGTCCCCTAGTACCCAATCCGTCATGCTCTTTGGACATAATCCAGGCTTTACCGATTTTGTCAACCAACTGACCGCAGAAAACATAGAGAATATTCCCACATGTGGGGTAGCTGTGATTAGTTTGCAGCTTGGTGACTGGCAGGATGTCCGTAGTGCAATCGGACAGCTAGAACACTATTTTTATCCAAAAGGAATTTGAAACATCAATAATTTTAGGAGATGACTTACGTACCCAATACCAACCGATACGACAAGATGAAATATCGCCGATGTGGCGATTCAGGTCTGTTTTTGCCCGAGATATCACTCGGGCTATGGCACAACTTTGGTCATGTAGATGACTATGAAAACTGCCGTGAAATGCTCAAGTTCGCCTTTGATCAAGGTATTACACATTTTGATTTGGCCAACAACTATGGCCCCCCTCCAGGGTCGGCCGAAGAGAACTTTGGAAAGATACTCAAGCAGGATTTTGGTGGCTTGAGGGATGAAATGGTCATTTCGTCCAAGGCAGGCTATACGATGTGGGACGGCCCCTATGGTGACTGGGGCAGCCGCAAGTATATCATCTCGTCTTGCGATCAGTCGCTCAAGCGCATGGGACTAGAGTATGTCGATATCTTCTATACCCATCGCCCTGATCCCGAGACACCAGTGGAGGAGACGGCGCTGGCATTGGATCAGTTGGTGAAGCAAGGCAAGGCACTCTATGTAGGGATCTCTAACTATAAACCCCAGCAGACAGAGGCTATAGAGAAAATTTTCAAAGAATTGCGCACGCCATTTATCATTCATCAACCTCGCTATTCGATGTTTGATCGATGGGTAGAGGATGGGTTGCTGGAGACCTTGAAGAAGCTCGGTAAGGGGACAATCGTGTTTTCACCTTTGGCGCAAGGAATGCTGACAGATCGCTACCTAGATGGGATACCGAAGGATTCGCGTGCCGCACGTGAGACAGGGCATCTACAGCAGGATGCAGTCACTGAGGAGAAAATCAATCAAGTCAGAAAATTGAAAATACTGGCCGACGAACGTGGACAATCTATCGCGCAGATGGCAATTGCTTGGTTGCTGAGACATGAGGTGGTGACCTCTGTCCTGCTCGGAGCGAGCAGTGTCCGTCAGCTTCAGCAGAACTTGGAGACGCTAGAGAACACGGCCTTTACTACTCAAGAACTCGAAACCATCGAAGCGATCTTGAAGTAGTCTTAAGAATCATTATTGGAGCAAATGGCCCTGAACCCTGTTGGTTTAGGGCTTTTTGCTTTCTATTTGGATGCTCACAATTTTCTACCTACGAATCTAACCACAGATCCTTTGCCGTTGTGATACAATCCTTCCTTTAGTTCAATTTCGCGCTCTTCCAGTTCTATGCTTTCGAAGTGTTCAAAATCTGCCTCCAATTCTTCTATTGAAAACAGTGATTCAATGTCTCTTGGTCCACCTATTTTCTCGTTTTTCGTTCGGTATTCAAGATGTGCTTTGCTAAAAGCCTCGAAGATGATCTTGCCTCCAGGCTTCAAGCAGTTGACGAGTAGTTTGTGGTAGTCTGATTTGAGGTCCGCGGGGAAGTGCGCATAGATCAGAGCTATGGCATCAAATTGTTCCTTGCTATAGTTTAGTTTGGGCAACTCACCTATGGCATAGTCAATCGTCACGTTGTGGGTACGAGCCAGTTGTAGCGCCTTGTTTTTTCCTTCGCTACTGATGTCGAATGCAGAGACCTTCCAGCCTGATTTGGCTGCAAATACAGCGTTTCGACCTTCTCCTTCGGCAGGAAGAAGAATAGTCCCAGGCTCTAATTTGGCGAGTTGAGCCTTGAAGTACTCGTTTGGAGTTTCTCCATATGCATAGGTAGCTGTGCTGTATCTATCGTCCCACCGTTTTTGCCATGCGTCTGTCATGATGTTAGTTGTTTGATCTAGATGTAGGTTAACGGGTATTCGCGCAGGAGAGATGACAAAATCAACAAAAAAGAGCTATCCCAGTACACGTGAGATAGCTCTTTTTTGTTGATCAAAGGGTAAGTTTAGAGAGTTACACCTTTTGGGTTTGGACCGTATTTGTTGTCACCGTCGCTGTCTGATACCAAGAGAACTAAGAGCCAAATGCTACCAATAATCGGAATCAATGCGATAAAGATCATGGCGCCACTTTTGCCCGCATCATGCAATCTTCGAATGGTCACTGCCAAAGATGGAATGAATACTGCCAAGGAGTAGATCATGTACAGCATACCGTAGGACATGCCTCCCAATGAAGACCCGATGAGGTAATCCAAGCCCATCGCTACTGTTGAAAATATCATGTTGAACAGAATGAACATCCAATATTCTGTTCTTCTGGCTCTACCACTGAAGTCTGCATATTGTTTCAATACTTTTAAATACCAATTCATAAGTTGTGTTTTATAGTTTTCTACTCATAAGGCTTTTCGATGACGCCCCGTTTTTGGAATGGTCGCTGGTCTCCATTGTTTTGTGGTTAGGGGTATTGATGATTGTCAGTGTGGATTGCATTTTTTAGGCCCGACCATGGACTAGTCGCATGTATGTCAACTGGGCGCAAAGTAGTAGGCGGGTGTTGAGCTATAGGTTGAAACATGGTGCGATCAGTGGGTTGGTTCAAAATGATTCACTTCGAAGATCAAGTGTCAGCAAGTGAATTTTAAAAATAGGTAAAGTATTGAAAATCGCGACAATTTGGGTGGTTATTTTTTTGATTGTAGATCGGTTTGGACGTAGGACAGGGCAATGGGTTCAGTGGACGGGTTGTTTACAGTTCGTAGATCAATCGTAGCATGAAACTCTGTCGACTGTAGCTCTGCTGTAGTGGGATGCCCATGAGTACCCCTAGCATCAAGGGTTGACTGATGTGTAGTTTGGCTTGAGGGTAAAGCACGATTGCATGAAGTTCGGTTTGCCACTCGCTATCACACTCTAGACCTATGAGGTAGGAGGTTCGTGGGATTGTATAGTGTAGGCTCAGATTGGCGATGGTTCGTGTCTCGGTGTTTTGGTCAAGGTCGCAGGACCATTTGGGGCCTGTGTAGAAGAGCGTATGCCATTGCTTGCCAAAGCGTTTGGCTACCACCAAGAAGGGATGGTAGACGTATCCTTGTATAGAAGGGTGTCTACTACCAAGCTCAAACTCCTGCATGTAGCCTACCGCCATCGAAAATTGTAGCGGGGGAGATACCAAGAAAGTGTATTGAGAAGCCAATTTGACCCCTTCTATGTGGTTGTCAGGTATGGAAGAGGGTGTGGGTTCTGTGTTTTTGGGTTGGTAGAGTGCGAAGGGGATCTCCACCTCAAAGGCTAGACGGTCTATTGGGGCAAATTCATACTCTACAAAATTCTGGTGTACGTAGTAATTTGATCTTTTAGATACTTCCCATCCCAAGTTGATTTCTTGTTCTCCCTGACGTGCCCCCAAGTCACGTACTAGGTCTACATGCAGCGGCTCGGCATGGTGTACCTTAGGAGATTGAGCATAGGAGTGAACTATCGTGAGTAGAAGGACAAATAAGTGTAGCGTGTTTCTTTTCATGTTTTTGGATTATTGAAACAATAAATCTCAAACATGAATCAGGAAACAATTGGGAAGGAATCGGGAAAGAAGTGGGAATAGAAGTAGAGGGTGGCTCTGGATAGGCCCTGTCTACGTGTTGTTCAAGTTCGGTTGTTTTGTATGTTTTTGAGGGATTGTGTGAGACTAGTATGAGCTGTTGTCAAAAAGGAAAAGGAATTGGTGATAGGTATTGATGTCAAATCACATGCATCTGAATCTGACTTGCGAGAGATACATGAGACTACAGGGAGAACATGAGTCCTTTGGACCCCTAGCATAGATCTATAAGAAAAACAGGAAAACTGAAATTATCCCTTTTTAGTTTTTCTTAGTTTCTTGACTAATGATACGACAAGGAATACCACAAAGCCCAATGCTAAACCGGCTAGAACTTCTCGTACGATACCAGGGAACGAAGGGAGGAGATGATGCAAGAAGTCGATGTGGTGGACGAAGATGCCACCCGATACGGTGATCAGTGCGATTGTGCCGATTACCCCCATACTCTTGATGATCACAGGGAGCGCTTTCACGAGTATCCTCCCTAGTTTGTCAGAGAAACTGTCGTTTTGTTCGTTGAGAGCGATGAGTCGGTAGCCAAACTCATCCATGCGCACGATCAATGCCACGATACCGTACACACCTACCGTAGCGAGTAGAGCAATGATAGACACGATCAGGATCTGCGATACGATGGGGGAGTCTACCACCGATCCGAGTGCGATGATGACGATCTCCACAGATAGGATGAAATCTGTCAAGATAGCGGATTTGATTTTTTTCTTCTCCATAGCAAGAAGCTGCTCTGCGGTCAAGTCGTCGGTCAGTTCGGGGAGTTTGTCGTGTGCATGGGGGACGAAAAATTCATAGATTTTTTCTGCTGCTTCGAAAGCCAGGTACAGTCCGCCTAAGATCAATATGATTGTCACCGCCTTGGGCATAAAAGCACTGAGCAAAAAAGCGAAGGGCAGGATGATGATTTTATTGAGCAAGGATCCTTTGGCAATCGCCCATAGGACGGGCAGTTCTCTATCGGAGACAAAACCCGATGCTTTTTCGGCATTGACAGCCAAGTCATCCCCGAGTATACCTGCGGTTTTTTTGGCGGCTACTTTGCTCATCACGGCCATGTCGTCCATGAGCGTGGCGATATCATCTAATAGTGCAAATAATCCTGATGCCATGTGTTGGTTTGATTTAATTCAGGCTCAATTTTAACCATATTGGTGAAAATATCAAGGCGATCATTCTATGGATCAACTCATTTTTCTGAAAGAGTAAGTAAGGACTTGTGGGTGATTTCGCATGAAGACATGTATCGGGAAAACAAATCTCCTCTATACTACATCGTCTGATCCAAAGAATGTACAAGTGTGTGTGGAGAATGTATAAATCCATGTAGGGATGTTGCAAATCGCTGTAGAGAAAGTACAAATGGAAGGAGAGAAATTGATTTTGAATATGGATAAAGTACAAATCGGTATAGAGAAATTACAATTACATATAAATAAATTATAATTCTATATAGATAAAGTGCAAATAAGAGGTCGTCCTAGAAAGACTTGACAGGTTTTAGATAAATCCTGATAGGAGTATACAATGATACTAGGGATGGGGCGATGGAAAAAAAGCACCGCAGAACGATTGGGTCCTGCGGTGCGTGAAAGATTACTATATGTATGACTAAAAAACTATTTGTCTTTGACTCTCAGGCAGAGGATTGCTGCGATGAGAAAGGATGCACCAGAAGTCATCAAGGCATAGATCGGGTTGCCATCGTAGAAGTAGCGTACCATGGGGCCTCCGATGAGGGCATTGAGGATCTGTGGTGTCACGATGAATAGGTTGAAGATACCAATGTAGACGCCCATTTTTTGGGAAGGAATGGAGCCGATCAAGATAGCATAGGGCATGGCCAGTACGCTCGCCCATGCGATACCGATCCCCACCATGGAGAGGATGAGCCAGTTTTCGTCTGGAGCGATGTAGATCGAGAGGAACCCTAGTGCACCGATGATGAGGGAGATGGCATGTGTTTTGACGCGCCCGATTCGCTGGGCGATGGCAGGCAAGAAGAAGGCGTAGATCGCTGAGACGCCGTTGTACACGCCAAATAGGATACCGACCCAGTCTCCTGCATTTTGATAGCTGCTGGAGCTGCTATCGGAGAGTGGTAGGCCATAGATGTGGTGTGCGATGGCAGGGGTCGCAAATACCCATAGTCCGAAAAATGCAAACCATGAGAAGAACTGTACGGCGCCTAGTTGTCTCATGACGGTGGGCATTTGACGGATGTCGTCGAATATGTCGAGGAGGCTGCCTTGGTGGTCAGCTGCTGCGGGCTCTTCGCTGGTGTAGCGACGGAGCTCCTCTGGGGTGAATTCTTGGGTGGTCAGGATAGTGACCATGATGCTACCGACTAGGACGATCGCTCCGACCACAAAGGAGAGGATCAAACTAAGGGGGACTTCTCCTAATCCCGCCTCGTTGCTGATGCCGATCCAGTTGGTCATCATGTAGGGGAGTGCTGATCCGAATACTGCACCGATCCCGATGAGGACGGTCTGGACACTGAATCCCAGTGTTCTTTGGTCACTGGGCATCATGTCTGCGACGAGTGCTCTGAAAGGCTCCATGGCGATGTTGAACGAAGCGTCCATGATCATGAGCATGCCTGCCCCGACCCATAGGGCGGGTAGGATGGAAGTGAGTAATCCTGCGTTGGGCAAGAAAATCAATCCAAAGGCTGCCAACAAAGCACCGGTGAGGAAGTAAGGTTTTCTACGTCCGAGCTTGGTCCATGTGCGGTCACTGTAGTGCCCCACGATGGGCTGTACGATGAGTCCTGTCAAGGGTGCTACGATCCAAAACCAAGAGAGCTCGTGGGTGTCTGCACCGAAGGCTTGTAGGATACGGCTAGCGTTGGCATTTTGTAGAGCAAAACCAATTTGTATTCCTAAGAACCCAAAGCTGAGGTTCCATGCATCGAGGAGGCTGAGCCGTGGTTTGACTGTGGTTTGATTCATGGTTTATTGATTTTGGATGAATATCAGGTACTGCCAAGGGCTCAAGGTCAAGGTTTGCTTGTCGGACAACTGGTAGTTGTCTTGGGTGAAGTAGTCGATGTAGTCTCCATAGACACTGCTGTCGGTGAGTTGTAGTGCTGCAGGCTGATCGGTCATGTTGATGATGCCAATGACTTGGTTGTCGTCTTTTGTGCGTTTGAAGGCGTATATTGCTTCTCCTTCGTTGATACGGAAGGGCTGACCTCCGTAGGCTCCGTTCCAGAGTGCGGGGTTGTCGCGCTTGAGGGAGACGAGGGACTGGTAGAAGGGACTCAGGTTGAGTGGATCGCTCCAGTCGATGCTGTCCTTTTCGAAGAACTCGAGGCGTTTGTTTAGTCCTACTTCTTGGCCGTTGTAGATCATCGGGAAGCCATAGGCGGTGAAAATGAAGGTCGCAAAGGCCTGGTGCCCCTGTCCGTAGCGCTCAAACACTGTGCCTGCCCATGAGTTTTCGTCGTGGTTGGTGGTGATCGTCATGCGAAAGGGTCTACGTCCGTAGAGCGCCATGTCCTTGTCGATGAATGCCGCGATATCGTTGGCATTCTTTTCGCCCTGGGCGACATGTTCTGTGAGGTGCAGTAGTTCCCACGAGTAGGACGCATGGAATGTCGTGTGTAGCCTCGGTTCGTCCCATTCGGCGAGCCAAAAGAGGTCTTTCATCGGGTCTAGTGCGTCTGTAGCCTCTTCCCAAAAATACATCGGTATCTCATGGGCCGCATGGTCACACCTGAATCCATCTATATCAGTCTCTGCGATCCAGTATTTCATTTCGTTGATCATCGCCTGGCGAGTGTCAGTGACGGTGTGGTCGAGTAGGGCGATGTCTGTCCAGTCTGCTTCGTGTGCGATATTGCCTACGCTGTCCTTGGCGTAGTATTCGGGATGCGATGTGATCCACGGGTGGTCCCATCCCGTGTGGTTGGGCACCCAGTCGAGGATGACGACCATGTCTAGTGCATGTGCGGCTTGGACGAGCGCCTTGAAATCATCGATGCTTCCAAACTCTGGGTTGACAGCCGTATAGTCGGCGATAGAATAGTAGCTGCCGAGGGTGCCTTTGCGGTTGACGAGGCTGATGGGCTGCACGGGCATGATCCATAGCATCTGTACGCCGAGTTGCTGCAGACGAGGGAGGTGAGTCGCAAATGCCTCGAGTGTACCCTCTGGAGTGGCTTGGCGTATGTTGACCTCATAGACGGTCATGTTGGCAGCCCTTTCGGGAAAAGTGATGGTGTCAGGGGTGGTAGGAGTCGTGCTTTCTTTGGGTTGGCAAGCCATCAGTAGCACGAATAGGGCGAGTAGGTAATTTATCTTTGTCTTCATACGTATAGAGTCCGAATGATCACATTCGGGAATTGGTAGAAACAGAATCATGCTTTCGCAATGCACTATTCCTTGTGAAACAAATGAGTGAAGCTTCGAAATCGATTTTCACCATAATTTAAGCAGATAATTGGCAGCTAGTCCTAGATCAAGGACATATCTGCGGTAGTTTGTCAAGTCTTTGGTTCGTATCAAGCAGGAAGCCCACAGCCCTAAGTCGTGATGACTGAGCGCTGTGGGTTTTTGAATCCTGCGGTTTTATTTTTTAGGCACGAGGCTGATGGCTGCTCCACCACCGGGTGCCAGTGTGAGGGTAAGGTTAGAAGCAGAAGTCACCTCTAGCTCTTTGATTTCGTACGCAGAGGGGTTGGTGCGGTAGTGTGTGTCTGCAGCATCCCCGTAGATAGTTGCGATGTAGGTCGTGTTAGGATCGAGGAAGTCAAAGGAGAGGTCTAGGTCTCTGCCTTCTTCGTTGGTGATCGATCCGACAAACCATCTGTCGCCATTTCTCTCTTGTCTCGCTACGGTCACGTATGCACCGATTTTCCCGTTGAGGACTTTAGTTGTTTCCCAGTCTGTCACGACATCTTTGATGTATTGGAATGCCGGGTGTCCTTCGTAGTTTTTGGGTAGATCATTGGCCATTTGCATGGGCGCATAAATCACCGTGTAGAGTGCGAGCTCCTTGCCGATGGTACTTTGCACTTGCTCAGAAGTAGTGGCCACCTCTAGGTCAAACACACCTGGAGTATAGTCCATGGGTCCGGCGAGTAGTCTGGTGAACGGCAGTACCGTCACGTGGCTCGTAGGGTTGCCGCCCATGGCGTTGTATTCTTGTCCTCTGGCCCCTTCACGAGAGACCATGTTGGGATAGGTTCTTCTTTTGCCCGTCGCTTTGATGGGTTCATGCGCTACGATCATGGTTTTGTATTTGACCCCCATGTCGATGACTCGCTGAAAGTGATTGACGAAGTATTGTCCATGGTGGTACAGGCCTGTTTTGGGTAGCGTGTCGCCCATTTCAACATAACCTGTTTTGACGGCCTTCATTCCGTACTTGTTGAGGAAGGCATAGGCATCGTCGAGTTGTTCGTCGTAGTTTTCGATGTCCGCACCCGTTTCGTGGTGGCCGATGATGTAGACTCCACGGTCTGCAGCATATTTGCTGAGTTCGTCTATGTCATAGTCGGGGTAGGGTTTGGTGAATTCGAATTTGGTGCCACCACCCATCCAATCACCATCCCAGCCGTAGTTCCACCCCTCGACGAGTACGCCTTTGAAGCCATTTGCAGCAGCGAAATCAATGTACTGTTTTACATTCTCTGTGTTGGCGGCATGTTTGGGACCTTGGTGCCATGTGCCTACATTGATGAACATCTCCCACCATACGCCGACGTATTTGCCGGGCTCGACCCAAGAAACATCTCCGAGTTTGTTGGGCTCGTTGAGATTGAGGATCATGTAGTTGGTCATCAAATCACCTGGTTGTTCACCGATTTGGATGGTTCTCCATGGAGTGGAGAAGGGCGCTTTCAAATACGCTTTGATTGGATTGGTTTTGCTGTATGGTACCAAGTCACATTTGAGTGAGTTATTTCCTTCGTTTTTGAGGACCATGCTGGGGTAGTCATACAGTGCTGCCTCGTGGAGGTGGAGGTAGAGATCGTCGGTGGTCTCTACAGTGAATGGCGTATGGACCAAATTGGTCTCACTGATGGGAGAGTTGGTGTAGATGTATTCGTATCGGTTGCCCGCGTAGGCAGGGATCCACCATGCGCTGTGATCGTCTGACATGTTGAATTCTGTCAGCTCGTCCATTATCGTAAATTCCGTCAAACCGTCCTGTTTTGGAAATTCGTAGCGAAGTGCCACACCTTGATCAAAGGCACGAAAGATCACATTGAGTTGTAGCCCCTCAGGATTCTGAAGATTGACCGTCAATTGGTTGTAATTGTTGCGGATGAGGCGTTGTTCACCCCACGGTTGTTCCCAAGTTTCGTCAAAGGTGGTTTCGCTTGTAGAGACGACAGTCAAATTTTGGTTGATGGCTTTGCCGTCCCCGAGGATGAAGCCGAGCGCTGAACTGTCCACGACCACTTTGTTTTTGTATTGGGCGGTATAGGCTGGTTTTCCTTCTGGTGTCAGATAGAAAGAGATGACCGTGCTTTGGTCTGGAGAACTGATCTCTGTGGACGAATTCTCTTCTTTGGTTTGGCAGGAGAATAATCCGAGCCCTGCGAATAAGACGATGATTGCGATTCTTTTCATTGCTATAATTTAATTCAAAATGTCAATTGTATACAGTCGACCTGGTCACCATGAGAGTTTGATTTCTTGGTGGCTAAGGGCGATGGTAGTGTATGCCAAATCCTTGATGTGAAAATCGTGGATGTTGTTGAAATCCAAGGGATCAAAATTGGTTAGCTTCTCCAAAAAACGGTACTGTTCGTGTTTGATGGGTAAGGATTGTAGTTCTTGTGGTTCGAACCCATGAAAGTAGATCCGTGCTTGAGTGAATACCGAAGGAAAATCCCCTTGTGCAGCTGCGAATGTCAAGGTTTGGGCTGTAGGGTCGTAGCGAATGTCACGCTGGTGTACGTGTCCCTGCTCGTACGCATAGGTGGTGCCGTCATCTTCGTAGTAGTGGAAGGTGTTGATAGCTGAGCCATGGTAGAGGTGTAGTTCGAGTGTGTCATTGGGTGTGTCTTTGGTTGTTTTGACCAAAGATTGAATGGGGAGGATGCCTGAGGCTTTCGCAAATACCGGGAGCTTTTCCATGGGGCATTCGACGATGGTTTCTTTGGCTCCTTCGTAGACTGTATCCGTGAATAAGTCATACCATTTGCCCTCTGGGAGGTAGATTTTTTCCAATTCTTTTTGACTCGATACAGGAGCTACGAGTATAGCATCTCCAAATAGGAACTCATTTTCATAGGCCGTTTCGTAGACTTTGTCGTCGTGGGTGTAGTTGATGGCTAGGGATCGGTTGATTGGGATGCCACTGACGGATGCTTCGTAAAACATCGAGTACAGATAGGGCATCAAACGATAGCGTAGGTTGATGTAGTTTCGTGAGATTTCTTCGGTGTGCTCACCGTATGCCCAAGGTTCGCTATCACGTGTGTTGACATTGGAGTGTCCTCTGAAAAAGGGTGTGAAAGCCCCCATGGAGATCCATCGCGCAAAGAGTTCTTCGGTGGCATTGCCCACGAAACCTCCCGTGTCGAATCCTGCAAACGGAATACCGGAGAGTCCCATACTGTTGAGCATGCGCATGCCGAGTAGCATGTGTTCGTCTGAGGCGACATTGTCTCCCGTCCAGACGGCGGCATAGCGTTGTATTCCAGCAAACCCCGCCCTTGTCAAGTTGAAGGGGCGCTTGCCATTCAAGTTTTCTTTGGCTCCTTCGAAGGTGCTTTTGGCCATGAGCATGCCGTATACGTTGCGGGCGTTGCGTGTGCTGGCTGTGTCACCATCGAAATCAAACTCCATCAATTCGGGGAGGGTTTGTCCCCAAGTTGCGATTTCGTTCATGTCGTTCCAGTAGCCAGCTATACCGAGTGCGGTGTAGGTTTTGAGTTGGTTTTGCCACCAGTCTCTGGTCTCGGGCTTGGTGAAGTCAGGAAAGTGGCACCAGCCGGGCCATACTTGTCCTTCGTAGTTGGTCCCGTCGGGATATTTGATGAATACGTCCTGCTCTAGCCCGTCTTCGAATGCTTCGTATCCTTTTTCGGTCTTGATGCCTGGATCGCACATCACGACTACTTCGAACCCCAGACTTTTGAGTTTGAGGATCATGCTTTCGGGGTCTGGGAATCTCTCGTTGTCCCATGTGAATATTTTGTACTGATCCATGTAGTGGATGTCCAACACGATGACATCTGCTGGGATTTCTTTGTCTCGGAAGTTTTGGGCGGTATTGAGTACTTCTTTGTCTGGGTAGTAGCTGTACCTACACTGCTGGTATCCGAGTGACCATTTGGGAGGGAGGCTCATTTTTCCTGTCAGGGTGCTATAGGCAGAGACAATCTGTGCCACGCTCTCGTCGTGCATGAAAAAATAGTCCATGTCACCGGCATCCGCCGAAAAGCTCGAGAAGCGGTTGTTGGAAGCGCCGAAATTGAAGTGCGTCTTGTAGGAGTTGTTGAGGAAAATGCCGTAAGCCAATCCGCTATGTACGCCGATGTAGAACGGAACCGAACAGTATATCGGGTCAGCTTCTGTACCGTACCCGAAGTGGTCGGTGTTCCAGTTTTGAAAGCCCCAGCCCCGTTTGTTGAGTGGCCCAGTTTTTTCTCCGAGTCCAATGAATTTTTCTTCGGGCTGTAGTTTTTTGTATGTGGTGACTTGTTCGCCCTGCCAGGAGGTACCAAAGGCGTGATCGTCTTCGTTGATGATCTCACCGTGGGCATTGAGGAAGCGAAAGCGTAGCGCAGACTTGTCGATTTCTAACGTGATTCGTTCGGTAGCCAAGACGATTTTGTCTTCTTGGTCTTCGATTTGGGTAGGTGTCGTTTGTGGCAGAGCCACGACACTGTATTTCAATTCGTTGAACTCGTCGTGACGAGTGACACGGACACGGATAGTCGTGGCACTGTAGACGGTGATTTCTACGAGTTCTTGATCGGTTTTACCTATCAGTCCAAATTCTGTAAACGTATATTCATTCAACTGGCCCAGTGCTGTACTTCTAGACGAAGACAGCTTCTCGCTATTGTTTGTTATCATGGGTAGATAAGGTTAACAAAAGCAGACGTGTGGCAATCCTAACGAAGGGTGATAATCTTTAAAAGCGAAGTAAAGCTAGAGAATAACTACTCTGACGACAAGGGGTAGGTTGTGCTAGACTGGGAATAATCGTCTGTCAGGCTGTGTAATCGCAGGTTTTTGGGGCTTGCAAGTCGTTGCAAACGGTTGCGGTGATTTTTGGGTTATTTCGAAGGTTTTTTTATCTGTGTGGATTCTCTGATGATCAAATCCGTTTTGAGTACTTGGTGTACGGGAGGGAGTTCATCTTCTTTGGATTCCAGTTCGGTGATGAGTCGGCGTGCGGCGGCCTTACCCATTTCGATGCCTGGCTGTGCCACGGTGGTGAGTTGTGGGTCGGTCAAGGAAGCAAACTGCCAGTTGCTAAATCCAATGATAGCGACTTCTTCGGGGATTTTGATGTGGTTGTCTTTGAGTGCTTTCATGGCGCCATAGGCTGCCACGTCATTGTTGGCAAAGATCGCATCGGGTCGGTTTTGTAGCTGGATGAGTGCAGTAGTGCATCGGTAGCCTTCGTCAAAATCGCCTTTGCCGCAGTACTGGATATAGTCGTCTTCGAAGTAGAGGTTGTGTGCTTTGAGACCATCTTTGTAGCCTTTGAGGCGCTCTTGACTGATGGTGAGGTTTTGTGGTCCAGCCAGATGAGCGATTTTTTTGCGGTGCTCGACGACCAAGTGATCCACGGCCATTTTGGCACTGTCGTAATCGTTGATCGTGACAGTACTGCACTGTATGTCTACCGGAGGGACCCGATCAAAAAACACCATAGGGATGTTCTTTTTTTTGATTTCGTCGAAGTGGTCAAAGTTGGTGGTCTCTTTGGAATAGGAGATCAAAAAGCCATCTACACGGTGAGCAAGGAGGGCCTTGGTGTCGAGGACTTCCTTTTCGTAGGTCTCGTTGGATTGGCAGATCATGACGGTGTAGCCTTTGTTGTAGGCGACCTCTTCGATACCAGATATGACTGTGGAGAAGAAGAAGTGTACGATTTCTGGAATGATGATGCCAATGGTATTGGTCTTCTGGCTTCTGAGGCTCATCGCGATCGTGTTGGGCTCGTAGTTGAGTTCGCGTGCCAGATCGTTGACCAGTCGTTTGGTCTCAGGGCTGATGTCGGGATGATCCTTGAGTGCTCTGGAGACGGTAGAAGGGGAGATACCGAGTGCTTTGGCGATATCCTTTATGGTGACTGGTGTTTGTTTCATGGTGTTATTCTAGCACAATATTATTCTAGAAACGGTGAAATGCAATTTTCCGTCGTGTTGATTCCAAAGAATTTTGAAATGGAAGTGTGTCAGGACGAAAATCGCTGGGTTGAGTGAATAGTACAATTGTGCTGGAGTATGAGTATACATGTTGGTTCGTGGGTGAGAAAATCAGGTTTTGATAAATTTTCAATGAGTTGGTGAAAAAAAGTTTTTACCGCAAACGTTTGCGGTGACGGTTGCGGCGAAAAAAGTGTCCTCAAGCCCTTGAAAAACCATTGTTGTTTTGATTTATCTCACTATAATTGGGTGTTGGCGAAAGTCAAGAAGTGTGATGAAAGACTAAGACTCCACTCTTGATAGGTGAGTTCTCACCTGTAAATCGTTGCAAAATTTTTAATAATAAGGAAAGTAGATACCTGTGGTGTTCTGAGGAAGGATAGATATTCTTTGAAAGCAAACTTAGTATAGTACAATTATTGAAAAACTTAATTATTGAAAATTATGAAAAACTATTACCTGTTTAATTTCAGGATACTGTTTGCCATAGCTGCTATGATCGTATTGTCGATCGGGGAGATTTATGCGCAGAGCAGTGTTGTCACAGGAGTGATTGAAGATGCTGAATTAGGTGATCCCATCCCGGGAGTAAACATCATGATTCAGGGCACTCAAACTGGTACGGTTTCGGATTTTGAAGGTAGATACTCTATTACCATTCCTTCGTCTGATGCGGTGCTTATCTATTCATTTGTGGGGTATCAGGCTCAAGAGGTGACGGTTGGAGGGCGATCGTCTATCAATGTAAGCATGGAGTATGATGTCGCTTCACTCAATGAAATCGTCGTAATTGGCTATGGTGAGATCGAAAAGGATGACGCTACTGGGTCAGTCATAGTACTGGATAGCAAGGGCTTCAACGCCGGAGCGATCACTACACCACAAGAGCTCATCATGGGTAAAATCCCTGGAGTAGTCGTGACTACTGGAGGTGGAGCAGCTGGTACTGGATCTACAATCCGAATCAGAGGAGGCTCTTCGCTGCGTGCGAGCAACGACCCGTTGATCGTCGTAGACGGCATGCCTCTCGAGAGCGCAGGCATCTCGGGCATGGCCAATCCACTCTCGACTATCAACCCAAACGATATTGAATCCTTCACAGTATTGAAAGATGCGTCAGCGACGGCTATCTATGGGTCGAGAGCATCCAATGGTGTCATCATCATCACTACGAAGCAAGGGGGGAGTGATAAACTCAAGTTCAGTTACAACGGCAATGTGTCAGTCGGTGTGCCAGTCAAGACGCTTGACGTATATAGCGGTGATGAGTACCGCGCACTGATGCAAGACCGCGTAGACAATCATGGATTGACTGCTGTCGCACTCGATCGTCTAGGGACAGAGAATACCGATTGGCAAGAGGAGATTTATAGAAATGCGATTTCTACGGATCACAACCTCAGTATATCTGGTGGAGCCAGTGTGCTGCCCTATCGTGTGTCTGTAGGTTATACCAATCAAAACGGTATCCTCAAGGAGAACAACATGGAGAGAACTAGTTTGAACGTCATGTTGACACCTTCTCTACTCAATGACAACTTGAAGTTGTCCTTGACAGCTAAGGGGTCTTTGGTGGAAAACGATTTCTCTAATCCAGATGCGATCGGATCGGCCGTTCAGTTTGATCCTACACAACCGATCAAAAATGGAAACTCTCGTTATGGTGGTTACACGGCTTGGACGACTGATGCCAATGACATCAACAGTTTGCCGATTACGATTGCGACGAGCAATCCGGTTGCACAGTTGGAATACCGAGACAATACTTCTACAGGTCAGCGATTGATCCTAGGAGGTAAGGCAGAATATAGATTGCCTTTCGTGAGTGGCCTCAAAGCCACGGTCAATGTAGGGTATGATTATTTTGGTTCGGTAGGATACGATGCGATGGACACATTGGCCTCATGGTCATATAGAGAGCCGAGCAACCAAGTGAAAAAATACGAGCAGACGAAAGAAAACAGTTTGTTGGATTTTTACCTCAACTACAACAAGGGCTTGGAAGGAATCGATAGCAAAATCGACTTGACCGCAGGCTACTCGTATCAGCACTTCTACAACGAGGGCTTTAGCAGCAACAGACCAGCAGCCATGACGAATGGAAGCTACGAAGGCGCTAGCAAAAATGAGTACAAGAACGAGTATTATTTGATTTCTTTCTTCGGTAGATTGAACTACACCTTCAAAGAGAGGTACTTGTTGACCGCTACGGTGAGACAAGATGGATCCTCTAGATTTGGAGAGGACAGCAGATGGGGATTGTTTCCATCGTTGGCATTTGCATGGCAGATCAACGAAGAGAGCTTCTTGAGAGATGTAGATGTATTGGAGACGTTGAAGTTGAGAGTAGGTTGGGGACAAACAGGTCAGCAGGACATTGGTGACAACTACTACCCCTATATCCCTACGTATACAGGGAGTCAGACGGGAGCGTACTATCAGTTTGGCAACAGTTTTTATCCTACACAGCGACCCAATGCCTATGATGCCAACATCCAATGGGAAACTACTACGACTCAAAACATCGGATTGGATTTTGCATTCTTGAGTGGTCGTATCGGTGGTTCTGTAGATGTGTATCATCGTGAGACAGCTGATCTGCTCAACGAAGTGCCGATTGCTGCGGGAACCAACTTCAACAACTTCTTGACGACCAACGTCGGTACTTTGGTCAACAAAGGGGTCGAAGTGGCATTGACAGGAGGAATCATCTCTACCCCAGATTTGACTTGGGAACTCTCGGCCAACTTGACTTACAACGTCAACGAAATCACCAAATTGACTTTGGTAGAAGATCCGAGCTACCCAGGGTTTCAGACAGGAGGGATCAGTGGAGGAGAAAACAACCAGATTCAGATCAACTCGGTCGGTCATGCAGTCAATACCTTCTACATGTTTGAGCAGATCTATGATCAAAATGGCATGCCTATCGAAGGCTTGTATGTAGACAAAACAGGCAACGGAGGTACTGTCTCTGGGGATAACTTGAATAAGTATTACATGGAGAACCCTGCGCCGACTTATTTGATCGGGATTTCTTCTCGGATGAATTACAAGGCGTTTGACTTCTCTTTTTCCGGAAGAATCAATCTAGACAACTACGTGTACAACAACAATGCGTCAAATCTAGGGATCTACCAAAATCTCTACAATCAAGCAGGGTACTCTGCCAATATTTTGACGGATGTCGAAAAGACGCAGTTTATGACGGCTCAGTACTGGTCCAGTATCTACTTGGAGAACGCGTCGTTCTTCCGTATGGACAACATCACTTTGGGCTATACTTTCGATCGTTTGATGACAGACAAGGTGTCGGGTAGAGTTTCATTTACCGTACAAAATGCCTTTGTCATCACAGACTACACGGGATTGGATCCTGAGGTATCAAGTGGGATAGACAACAACATCTATCCAAGACCGAGAACGTACATGGTAGGTCTAAATCTGAATTTCTAAGAATCTATAAAGACATAAGAGATGAAAGAATCTAAAAGAATATATATCGTAGTGCTCCTAGCGAGTATTCTACTGGGAGGATGTGTCGGAGATTTGGACGTGAGCCCGATCGATCCAGATATCAATACGCCCAACAATGTGTTTGATAGTGAAGAGGCTTACAAAGAGGCTTTGGCCAAATTGTACGCAAGTTATGCCCTCAGTGGTCAGCTGGGCAACGGTGGTGGAGACCCAGATATCTCTGGGATCGACGAAGGGTTCGGTAATTACATTCGTCAGTACTGGGGATTGCAGCAGTTGTCTACGGACGAAGCGATCATGGCATGGGACGATGCGACGATCAAAAACTTCCACTGGCAGACATGGGCACCCAATGACGGATTCATTGCGGCGATGTACTCACGTATATTTTATACCGTGACTATCTGCAACGAGTTTATTCGCAATGCTGACGCAGCGATGGGCAGTGCCTCGGGTACTTTTTTGGCTGATCTAGAGGCGTACAAAGAAGAGGCGAGATACCTCAGAGCACTCTCGTATTGGCATGCGATCGACATGTTTGGCAATGTACCTTTCGTGACAGAAGCTGATCTTCCAGGAGCATTTTTTCCTGAGCGTATCGTACGGGCTGATTTGTTTGACTACTTGGAGACCGAATTGCTCGACATGGAGTCTAAAATCACTTCGGTGAGAAACAATGAATATGCACGTGCCGATCAGGGAGCAGTATGGATGTTGCTTGCCAAGTTGTACCTGAATGCTGAGGTGTACACTGGGACTGACAGATACAGCGACGCTTTGACCTATGTCAACCAGATCATCGGTGGAGGCTACAGCCTAGAACCCGTGTACGAGAACTTGTTTCGTGCCGACAATCACTTGAGCAACGAGATTATTTTTCCGATTGCTTTTGATGGACAAAATACACAGCAGTACGGTGGGATGACCTTCTTGTTGCATGCTTCGGTAGGTGGTGACATGCCGCTCAACGGAATCGATGGTGGATGGGGTGGTATTCGTGCGATCCAAGACATGGTAGAGAAATTCAACGTGTCTGAGTCGGATTTCTCGTCTGCTGACCCACAGTTTACTGCGATTCAAGACAAGAGGGGCATGTTCTATTTTGATCCTGAAAGCTGGGAATGGGACATCACCAATGTCGGGACATTCACCCAAGGGATCGGTGTGACGAAGTTCAAGAATATACGTGCAGACGGAGGAGAAGCTCCCAATGCTCATCCTACTTTTGTGAGCACAGATTTGCCGATGTTTAGGTTAGGAGATGCCTACTTGATGTATGCTGAGATCGTAGTGCGCGGGGGTGGTGGAGATATGGCTACTGCGGTAGGCTATGTCAATAACCTCAGAACCAGAGCGGGTGTGGGATCAATCACTTCTGCGGACCTGGACTTGGATTTTTTGCTAGACGAGAGATCACGTGAGTTGTATTGGGAAGGACACAGACGTACGGATTTGATCCGTTTTGGACAGTTCTCGGATGGTTCGTACACTTGGGAATGGAAAGGAAACACGCAAGCAGGAGTGCCGACGGACTCGTACAGAGACCTCTATCCTATTCCTTCCAATGACCTCAATGCCAATCCAAACTTGAAGCAGAACGATGGGTATGCGAAATAAGAATGACTCGGAGTGCCTAGCGATGGGCACTTCTTGATCCTTTCTTTTAATCAACAAAGACTAAATAACAAGACAATGAAAAATATACTATATATCGCTTTGACACTGTGCGTAGGCCTTGGGCTGATGAGCAGTTGTGCAGAGGAAGATTCGAAATATACGGTAGATCTCTCGGGCGAAAACTCGACAGCTCCTACAGTAAGTAATCCTGCCAGTGGTACGGCTGATCTCAGTGAGGATGCTGCGGCGGAAGTGTTTGAGGTGTTTGAATGGGTGGCCGCAGATTATGGCGCGCCTGTGGCGGTTACTTATGTACTCAAAATGGATGTTAACCAAGACTTCAGTACCGCGACGGATTTGGTGACTACTGAGGAGTTGTTGGCCAGTCCTACTGTGAAGCAGGTCAATGATGGTGCGATTGCACTCGGAGCAGCGACAGGGGAGCAATTGGACCTTTATTTCATGGTAGTTTCTCAAATCAATGGCGTAGAGGAGTCTGTCCTGTCTGGTACAGAGATGGTGAGAACAGTGACTCCATACGAGGTGGTGATAGACTACCCGACGATCTATGTACCAGGTGCATACCAGGGATGGTCTCCAGGTGCGGAGAATGGTAGATTGTACTCGTATGACTTCAACAAGCAGTATGCGGGAGTCATCCGGGTGATTGATGCTGCGAATCCCACGGGAGATGTGAGCTTCAAGGTGACACCAGAGCCCGCTTGGGACTTGGCTTGGGGTGGAGTGTTGACCGCTGCAGGAACAGGATATACAGGGGATCTAGACCCTTCAGGAGGAGATTTCTCAGTGGCACCGGGTGTCTATGCTTTTTCGGTAGATACAGATGCGATGACCATCGAGATGACTAAGACAGACGACTGGGGGCTCATCGGTAGCGCTACACCAGGTGGATGGGACAATGACACGGACTTGCTTTACAATGGCCAACTCAGAGTATGGGAGATCACTGTAGACTTGATCGAGGGAGAATTCAAAATCAGAGCCAACGATGAGTGGGTGTCCGACTATGGAGATGACAATGGAGACGGTACTCTCGAAGCGGGTGGAGCCAACATTGCCGTGTCCGAAGCAGGTAACTACACCTTGCAGTTCGACTTGACAGGGTTGACTTACACGATGACCAAAAACTAATACAACATGCACAGAGACTACCTCGGACACTTTCTGAGGTAGTCTTTTCTTTTCACTACTCGCCATAGCCGGTTGTGGTTGATAGATCACTTAGGGACGAGCCAGGCTGGGTTCGTTGCTCAAGACTTGTTGGATTGATCATGGCGATAGGATACTATTTTTCATTTTATAACTAAAGATATATGACGATTCGGCTCATAATTCTCCTGATGTGCATGACCACTTGGTGTCATGGGCAGTTTACTACCAACCCTGCGATACCTATTGCCGACCAACCGATGACATTGACCGTCGATGTGACAGGGACCCCACTGGCGGACTATACTGATGATATATGGCTATGGGCTTGGGTGGAGAATGCCACCGCAGATGCTGATGCGCCGACCAATGTCAATCCTGCTACAGATGATCAGAGTGACGCACTAATGACCAGATCTGACTCAGATGCCAACGAGTACACCATTACGCTGACGCCTACCACTTTCTTTGGCAAAGAAGCCAGCGAGATAGAAGAAATGGGCTTTTTGCTCAAAGGCCGTGACTGGGCCAATGGACAAACATCAGATTACGCGATCGAGATCGTGTCCAATCAGTTTGTCGTCAAAATAACCACGCCCAATACGAGTACACTGCTAGTGGATGCAGGAGAGACGATATCTGTGGCAGCTTCTGCCAGTACCGCTGCTACACTTACGCTAAAAGTAGATGGAGTAACTGAAACGACTGTATCCAGTGCTACCGAGTTGACTTATGATTTGACTGCTCTAGCTAGTGGTACTCATAGCGTGACCGTCATGGCTGACAATGGAACAGACCAATCTGCAGATGAATTTGCCTACACGGTTCGTGGTGTGACTGTCGAGCAAGAAAGACCTACAGGAATAGTCGACGGGATCAATTATCATACTGCTACCGATAAAGTAACCTTGTCGGTATGGGCGCCCCTCAAAAGTTCAGTTTACGTGGTGGGAGAGTTTACGGACTGGCAGGTAGATGCAGCCTTTCTGATGAAGAAAGACGGAGAGCATTTTTGGCTCGAAGTGGATGGTCTCACGGCTGGCAAAGCCTATGGCTTTCAGTATTTGGTAGATGAAACGATTTGGATAGCCGATCCTTATGCAGACATGATTTTGGATCCAGATGATGTTTGGATCACTGATGATTCCTACCCCGACTTGATGGGGTATCCAGCGGGTGCGATGCATGACAACTGGTACGAAAATCGAGTAGCCGTCTTGGAGACGGGGCAAAGTGATTATGCATGGAGCAATACCTCATTTGAAAGACCTGAACAGGAAAATTTGATTGTATATGAACTGTTGGTACGGGATTTTCTCGGGGAGACCAATATGAACTATCAAGCGCTCATCGATACACTGGATTACATCCAAAACTTAGGTGTCAATGCCATCGAGTTGATGCCTGTCATGGAGTTCAATGGCAATGATAGCTGGGGTTACAATCCTACATTTATGTTTGCAGTAGACAAAGCCTACGGGACCAAGGACGACCTCAAAGAATTCATTGACGAGGCGCATGGCAGAGGTATAGCGGTGATTCTTGATATGGTGATGAACCAAAACGACATCCCTTCTCCTTACGCACAGATGTATTTTGATTTTGATGCCTTTGCGCCGACAGAGGAGAACCCTTGGTTCAATCGAGTGCCAAAGCACCCTTACAACGTATTTGCTGATATCAATCATGAGAGTAGTTACACGCAGACTTGGTTGGATTCGATCAATCACTACTGGATCAACGAATTTCATTTTGATGGCTATCGCTTTGATTTGTCCAAGGGATTCACGCAAGTGGACTCTGGAGACGATGTAGCCAAGTGGGGACAGCAAGATGACAGCCGTATCGCGATTCTAAAGCGTATGGCAGACCATATTTGGTCTTATGATCCAGAGGCTTACGTGATTCTAGAGCATTTTGCTGACAACAGTGAGGAGACCATCCTAGCAGACTATGGGATGATGCTTTGGGGCAACAGTCACTATGATTTCAAAGAAGCCAATGTCGGCTATGCTGAGGGCAAATCTGTGGAGTGGGCCTACGCAGGGACACGAGGTTGGCAAGACAACCACGTCGTATCCTATATGGAGAGCCACGACGAAGAACGCCAGATGTACGACATGTTGACCTACGGCAACAGCGACGGGACTTACAGTATTCGAGATTTGCGGATTGCCACCGAGCGATTGAAAATGTCAGCGGCCTACTTCTTCAATATACCAGGGCCAAAGATGCTCTGGCAGTGGGGCGAGTACGGGTACGATATCTCTTTGGAGGAGAATGGGCGTACGGGGCGCAAACCGGCGCATTGGGAATATCTCGACAACCCCTACCGTGCATCGCTGTATCAGACCTACCAAGAGATGATTGCTCTCAAGGACAGGTATCATGTTTTTAGAGACGGTACTTTTACATGGCAGCCAGATGGAGAGGTCAAGACGATACATCTCACCAATACCGATAGCAGTGTGGTGATTGTGACCAACTATGCCTTGAAATCTAAGTCTGTAGCTCCTGAATTTCCACATACAGGTATCTGGTATGACTTTTTTAGTGGGGATGAGCTCCAGATCGATAATCTGGACGTTGAGTTGATTCTCGATGCAGGTGAGTACCACATCTATACCGATCATAAGTTGCACACACCAGATATAGACGTGATCTTGGGAGTGGAGGATATAGCAACTGAGAGTCACGTCCTGATTTATCCCAACCCTGCAAGCGATCGTGTACAGGTGGACCTGTCATCTTTTGACTGGGCCAACCAAAAGGTGACTTGGTCTATGGTGGACGTATTGGGGCGTGAAGCACTGAGTGGAACAAATCAGTCCGATCAGCTGTCATTTACAGTCTCACCGTTGCGCAAGGGGATGTATATGCTGCGCATGTCCAATGGTAAGCAGCTCATCCAACAAAAAGTATTAGTTAAATAAAACGAAAAGCAATGAACTGTCTATTCAAACTAAATATTAGCCTTTTGGCCTTATTCTTTCTATTTTCTTGTCAGGAAAAAAAAGAAGTCAAGACAGAAGAAGCCATGACCAAAGGAGAATCCTATGACAATGCCGTCTTTTATGAAATCTTCGTGCAGTCCTTTGCTGATTCCAACGGAGACGGAATAGGAGATATACCTGGTATGACAGCCAAGTTGGATTACTTGGTTGATCTAGGAGTCAATGCAATATGGCTTATGCCTATGTCTCCTTCGCCAAGCTATCACAAATACGACGTGACCGATTACGTAGGGATTCATCCTGATTATGGGACCATGGAGGATTTCAAAACCTTCATTGAGGAGGCGCATGCGAGAGACATCCGTGTGGTGATGGATTTTGTGATCAATCACAGTTCGGCAGAGCATCCGTGGTTTTTGGATTCTAAAACAGGCAAGGGAGCCCAGTACCGTGACTACTATGTCTGGGCTGACAAGGATTCCATTGCTGAACAAATCGCAAAGAAGGAGACTTCCTTTGACTCGGACAATATCCGCCAGTGGCACCCCGTCACCGAAGAGGACACGGTCTCGGAGCACTACTATGGATTCTTCTATGGAGGGATGCCAGACTTCAATTATGACAATCCTGCTGTGCGGGAGGAGTTTTATCAAGCGGGTCGTTTTTGGCTGGATGAGATCGGAGTGGATGGCTTTCGTCTGGATGCAGCGAAGCACATCTATCCAGATGATCGAGCGACGGACAGTCATGCTTTTTGGAAGGAGTTTAAGTTTGAAATGGAAAAGGCCAACCCGGATGTATATCTGATCGGGGAGGTTTGGTCTGATGCCAAAAACGCGTCACCTTATGCGGCGGGATTCACTTCACTTTTTAATTTTGATAGAGCCTTTAGTATTCTAGAGTCGATCAATACAGGTGAACAAAGAGCAGCTCAGATCGCTGGGCACGGGTATGAGATGAATGGAGAGGCACACATGGCGGACGTGATCAACGAGTCCTTGCCGTGGTTCAAAAAGTACAACCAAGACTTTTTAGAAGCGAGTTTTTTGAGTAATCATGACCAGAACCGTGTCGGGTCAGTCTTGGGAGGGGATGAGAGCAAAATCAAGCTGTCAGCAGCGATTCTGATGACTTTGCCAGGTACTCCTTATATCTACTATGGGGAGGAGATCGGTATGTTAGGGATGAAACCTGATGAGAACATTAGAGAGCCTATGCTGTGGGACGTACAGGCCAAGGATAAGTATCGTACCACTTGGATGACACCAAGGTACACGACCGACTCGACTGTCGTACCAGTAGCAGTTCAGCAGCAGAATCCGAGTTCGGTCTACTCGGTGTACAAGGAGTTGATTGCACTGAAAGAAACAGATTTGTTTTCACGAGGGGACATTGCCAAAATTGATGTGGACAATAAGGCCATTTTGGCTTTCGAACGAAAGTATATGGAGGAAAAAGCACTGGTCTTTCATAATCTCTCGGATCGGTCGGTCACGATAGGTGTAGATTCAGCAGGGTATACCGAGTCGTTCTACAACGGAACTGTAGAACTCAGCAACGAAGAAATTTTCTTAGGATCTAGAGCGAGCCTTGTGCTTACCCGTTAGAAATAGAATTGAGTAATAGTCTAAGTTTTGAGGCCGCTTGTAGTAAGTGGCCTTTTTTTATGGGTTGAGCATTAGGTAGCATTCAGAGTGGTTTGGATGAAATCAGAGATCTCTTTTCCTCGTTTATAAACCATCAAGTGATCGCCCGAATGAATCAATTTGTGCGGAGGACTTTCTGATTGGAGAGGGAAGGTCAAATCTTTGTCTCCATGAATCTGAACAATGGGTGTGGATTCGTTTTCTACACCTTTCCAGTTGGCAATCTCATGGAAGGACCACTGAATGTAAGAGGTGGATATTTTGGCAATCGAATTTTTGAAAATGGATTTTAAGGAAGAAGACGAGTACCCTTGCGAGGCACTCCAAAGTGGGAAGCTATAAAGAAGATTGTTTTTCGTTATCAATTTATAAAGTTTCAATTTTGAAATGATACGCATATACATCGGGATTTCTTTTGGCTTTTTGACGCTTGAAATCAGGATGATCAACTTTATGTTGTGCAAACAGGAGATCTCTTGAGCTAGTATCCCTCCAAATGAATGCCCAATTAGTATGATATCTGAATCCTCTTTGTGTAGAATACTCGATAGCCTTTTGGCATAGGCTTGGATCGATTCCTCTTGTAAGGGTTCTATCCAGTGGATGAATAGGAGGGGGCGGCAGCCTAAATTGAGGTTGTCAAATATTTGAGCATCTAGCCCTAATCCTGGTATACAGTATATTTTAGTATTCATAGAGCGGCAGGTTGGAGGCGAATATCATTTACACCAAACTCAACTTGACGATGAATGTGGTGCCCTGTCCCGGCTGAGATTGACACTCAAGCTCTCCGCCGAGTAGACCGATGTATTTGTTGACGATGGAGAGGCCTAGACCCGTTGATCGTTCACCAGCCGTTGCTTTGGCTGTGAGTACTTGGAACTTCTTGAACATGTTGCGTTGATCTTCGTCAGACATGCCTGGACCTTGGTCAGAGATATTGACTATGGCGATGTGGTTTTGGCCGGTTAATGTGACGAAGACTTTTTTGCCATGTGGCGAAAATTTGATCCCGTTTGATATCAGGTTTTCAAACACATGAAAGAGGTATTGTTCGTCACCGAGTACGTGTACCTGGGGTTGGATTTCGGTGATCAGCTCGATCTCTTTGGCAGAAGCCTGTGTGAGGTAGTTTTCGACCACTCGATTGAGAATGGTACTGAGTTCAATTTTTTCGAATTGTTCGGAGGTCTTGGACTCGATCTTTTCGATATCAAGGATACGAGTCACCATCTTGTTGAGTCGACTGGATTCGGTAGCGATGTGAGTGATCATCCGGGACTGCTCTTCGTTGAGAGTGTCGGCATCCATTTTGAGTATGTTTGCAAGCGCAGTGATGTTGTTGATAGGTGCCCTCAGGTCGTGTGAGAGGATGTGGATGAAATTATTCTTTTCTTCATCGTGACTGACGAGCTCTTCGTTTCTACGTGACAATAGTACGTTTTGCTGTTCGATCATCTGGCGGTGCTTTGTTAGGATTTCATTGGCTTTGGATTTGACACGGTTGCTGTTGTAGAGGAAGTATGCGATGGTTAGGATGAGGATGATGGAGATGAGCAAGATGTTTTGGATGTGATCTTGGTTTTGCGCTTCTTTTTCACGCTGATAGAGCTCTTCGTTGATGAGGCTTTTTTCTTTTTGCAGCAAAATAATTTCTTCGTTTCCTCCTTCTGCGATGTGACTGATGAGTTGGTTGACATCATAGCCCAAGTATTTCTGTATCCCTTTTGTTTTGAGTAGTTCAAACTCTTGGCTAGTGAGGTATTCATTGAACGGGATGTACCAGTCACTGCTTTTGTTGAATATGAGGCAATAGCCGAATCCCTTTTTGGAGAGGAGATTCTGGCGTTTGATGGGACGGTTTTTGTTGAGAGCTAAAATGTAGTTGGGCAAGTCTACATATCCGAATTGCATGGGGTTAGCTGCGATACTTTTGATGATGTCGTTGCTTGATCGAATATAGTTTGTTTCGAAATTCACACGATAGAGTTGCTTGAGTTTCTGGAGATAGAGGTCGTAGGTCGTGCCTTTGACTGTGACAGCAGTGTACTGATCAAAAGTCTGGGAGAACTCCCGCAAAGATTCTATGGTCGGAGCGTCTTGATGAGTGATGAGTACTTGAATGTCTGGGAAGAAGGGTTTGGAGAAGGTGACTTCTACTTCCCGCTCTGGGATTTTGGATATAATGTCCAATCCTACGACATTGGACGCTGCACTATCCCGTACATACTCGTAGATGTCCCTGAAGGCCTGTCTACGTGTCCAATTGAGTTGAAGATCATACCCGTAGGTATTGAGAAGGTAATACTTGAAGCCCATGAGCATCTCGTACTCTAGGCCTTTGAGTGTGCCATTGTCCGAGATCGTGATGAAAGATTCCGTATTGCGATAAAATACGTGGAGCTCACCCTTTCCTTTCTCTTGAAATTGTCCCCAAGACAAGTTTGATCCAAGAGACGAAAATGATATAAAAAACAGGGCGATAATGACCCAAATGATAGTTGTACTTTTTATCACGGCCTAAAGATAGAAATTAAGTAAAAACCTATACTAGTATTGCAAAGAATATTGGCTTAGAAATTTTTATGTCACTTTTGTCTTTCTTTGGATTGGTTTTTTAATCTTTTTGATAATTTAGAGATTATCTTCATATTTTTGTACTTTTAAAGGAAAGTGGGTCTTTCTATACGTCTGGGATGAATCAATTATCAAAGGATATGCTGGGGGCATTTGACGAGTGGAAGGAAGAACAACGGAAAACAATAGAAATGATTGATCAGACAAAAACAGGTACCAAGTCCAGTGAAGAGGTCAAGAGTGTGAGTAGTTTTGATTTGTATAATAAGATATACAATGAAAACGTACTGTTGATGTACAAAGGGGCGATCACTTTTGATTTGGTTACGTCGGTCATTGAGACATTGGATCGAAAAGTCGCCCAGGTAGAATCAGACAAGAAGGTACAAAAGGCGTTTTACAGCGCGGCAGTAGAAGTGGTGCACAATCTTTATCATCACATGGATGAGATCAAAGGGCAGTTCGAGGATATATCTGACTATGATGCCAAGTCTGGTTTGATCACTGTACTAGCCAAGGAGAAGTACTACAACATCTTGACAGGCAATTTCATCCCAACCAAAAATACCTACGATCTCAAGTCAAAAATCGATGAGGTCAACACTACAGACAAAGATGGTCTGAGAGCTTTGTATAAAGAGACATTGAGCAATGGGCAGTTTTCGGACAAAGGGACAGCTGGTCTAGGTTTGATCCAATTGGCTCGTAAGACTGGCGAAAAGCTCAACTATAAGTTTGACAAAGTGAACAGCGAGTATTCGTATTTCACGTTTCAGGTCAAAATCAATCGCGTCTAAATTCCTATTTGCATACTATTTGGTGTCGTAGGTGACTCTTCTCTACGAAACAGATTTCTATATTGGTCATAGTCGGAGCTATGATCGTGCTCGCTGTCTGTTAGTTAAATTCTACATTTTTTAGTTCCCCATCTACGAAGCAGGCACAACGCATGGATTGTCTAAGTACACCTGGTTTGAGCATGGACTTGTTGAGGAGCATGCGTACACATTCTTGGATTCCTTCGATGATAGAAGGGTGAGGGTGAATCAGCTCGGCAAGCTCTTCGATTCCTTTGCCCATGGAGATGAGTAGCGCCACAGCTTCTATTGAACTGGAAGCATGTTCTCCAATTACGCGCATGCCGAGGATGCGCATTTCTTCATCATTGGATACGATGATTTTGATAAAACCTGTCGTGTTGCGCATGGCTATGGCACGGGAGATACAGCTGTAGTCCAGACAGACTACTTTGTATGAGATGCCCATATCCCTAGCCTTTACTTCGTTGAGCCCGACACCTGCGACTTCTGGCGCGAGAAACATGATCGTGGATATGTTTTCGTATAGGAGTGGTTTGACGGGGTTTCCAAACATTTTTTCTACCGCATACCGGCCTTCTAGTTCGCCGACATTGACCAAGGCTATATCTGCTGTGATGTCGCCTATCGCAAAGATGTTGGGAATGGAGGTTTGTGTGAGGTCGTCGATGATTCCTCGATGGTCTATGTCGACTTTGACTTGAGCTGAGATTAAGTTTTCGTAGTTGGGTACGCGACCGACCGATACCAAAGCCTTTTCAACATGAAACACCTCTTTGGAACCATTGTCATACTCAAGGGTGTAGACTACCAGTCCATTTTCAACCTTCATTTCGACGAGCTGGGAGTTGCGATGGACCAATACGCCTTTGCTTTCTAAGTTTTTTTCGATGATCTGAACGACATCTTCATCTTCGAAGGGTAAGATTCGCTGTCCTTTGTCTATGATGTGTACTCTTGTCTGTCCAAAATTGGAGAAGATCGTCGCAAATTCACAGCCGATGACCCCTGCCCCGACAATTACCATGCTTTTGGGGAATTCTTTGAGGTTTTCTATACCGTCACTTGTGAGTATGGTTTCTTCATCGATGGGAATATGATCTAGTTTTCGGGGACGACTACCTGTAGCGAGGATGATGTTGTCCGCTTCGATTTCTATGTCTTCACCGTCCACTGTATGGACCGACACTATTCGGTCTTTTACCACTTTTCCTAGCCCTCGTACAAAATGAAAGTAATCACCTTGACTGTTGAGGTTGAGGTTGTGCATATGGTGCTCTAGGAGCTCTCGTCGTGTGCTTACTGCCTTGTCTACTTCCGATTTGAGCGTTTGGTAGTCGTGCTGTGGGGTCGGTAGGTGTGTGGATTCACAGAGCATACGTAGTGCGTAAGCCTCTCGGGATAGCTCCCACCAAGTTTTGCTGGATAGGGCTCCATTGTGGATGCCGGCGCCACCTATTCTTTCTTTTTCGATCAGCAGTACTTTCTTTCTAAAATCAACTGCACGCATGGCTGCAGCGTATCCTGCGGGTCCTCCTCCTATGATACAGACGTCGTATTTCTCCATCGGATTTCATGTTTATATGTATAGGTCGATAGCTGATCGATGATCTAATATTACAGATTTATTCCCAATTAAAGGAATAAACACCACCGAATTGATTCCTGAATCAACAGTGTATCCTTTTAGTTATAATGCGTATCATTGTAGTACTATAAAACACTGTTAGACGACTATGCTCACACGTAATATTGCGGCACTTATTTTTACCTTAGCCTCTTTTGCCCTTCTCTTTCCAGGTCTGACCAACCCTATATTGGAAATCACTGTTTCTGCCGATTTGCCAATCATTGGCAAAACCACCTTTTACGAACAGACGCAGAGTATCCTCGAGACTGTGAAAAACTTGTGGGCTCACAATAACGAATTTGTCGCCGTACTCATTTTTCTGTTTAGTGTGATAGTACCTGTGACCAAAGGTGTTATTCTATTGGTTGTGTTGCTGGTTAGGGATTTTGGACTGAAGCTTCGCATGTTTCGTGTGGTACAACTGATTGGCAAATGGTCGATGGCGGATGTTTTTGTTGTGGGGGTTTTTATGTCCTTTCTATCCTCTCAGTCCAACAGTTCGGTCGAAGCGCAGTTGCACAGTGGGTTCTACTACTTTGCGGGTTACTGCTTGATTTCGATGGTGGGGATTCAGGTCGCGAAGTTGCCGTTGAGCAAAGAGGGAGTAAGCTGAATGAAGGCTAGTTTGTGGATTGGGACTATGGTCACGAATTAGACCCGAAAGGATTAGTAGATGATCGGGGAAGTGTTAATTTTGTTGTGGCTGTTGGGATGAGGCAAAGACCTGTCCAAAAGGAAGAAAATGAACCTCATGAGAAGCCAAAGAATTACAATCAAACGGGCAATTACGTAGTTCTGTTATCAATAAAAACATGGAATGCGTTAATATCTTCAATGAAAGTTTGATATTGTTGAAATTGTTGACACTTTTGGATTTTAATTATACGTAGAGTGAAAAAGCTAAAGCTGAAGACTGATTTTCTTTATGACTTTCACTTGATAGGTATGATTTCTAAATCCAAAGAGTACACCGTCTCATGGGCCATCAACCAAGCTTTGGGGATCGGTTTGAAAAAGGAAGAGGATTTAGAGATAGAAATGAAAGGACAGGGAGTCATTCGTATATCAAACTGTCGGTTTGAGAATGACTTGATGCGTTTTTCATTGCTATCCAACACGCTGATTACAGGACAAACGGCTACCCAAAAACTACTTGTTCCGTCATTAGGAAGCTTTGATTATTTATTGAAGATTGAAGAGTTCGAAGAAGATTCGGATTTGGATACTATCTACAGTCAGCTGAGGGGTGTCGACACTTTAGATTCCTTGGTCAAACTGGACGTAAACAAGATTAAAGAAAAGGAGAGTTTTTTATTTTAACTAAATAGTATTTGATGCAATCAAAAAGGGCAAAAATCATCGCGACTTTAGGGCCGGCGAGTGAAGACAAGGAAACGATCAAAAAGCTGATAGAAGCTGGTGCAGACGTTTTTAGATTAAACTTCTCTCATGGTACGCATGAGGATCACTTAGTGAGAATCAACACCATCAATGAAGTCAATGAAGAGTTAGGTACCAATGTTTGTAAGCTCCAAGATTTACAGGGGCCGAAGATTAGAATTGGTGAAATGGAAAATGGCGGGGCGGAAATCGTGCCTGGTCAGACGCTGACGATCATTACCGAAGATATCTTGGGTACCAGCGAAAAGGTAAGTACAACGTACAAACCACTAGCAACGGACGTGTCAGTTGGTGATTTTATTTTGATTGATGATGGTAACCTACAGGTGGAAGTTATGTCTACCAATGGTACTGAGGTCACTACCAAAGTAGTCCACGGTGGCATCCTCAAATCTAGAAAAGGAATTAATCTCCCAGATACGGCGATCTCTTCGCCTTCTTTGACAGAGAAGGACAGAGAAGATTTGGAATTCGGTCTGGAGCATGATGTGGATTGGGTGGCTCTGTCGTTTGTGCGCAACGCAAAAGATATCGAAGAGCTGCGTGAGATCATTACGAGCAAAGGAAAGAAAACCAAGATCATCGCGAAAATCGAAAAGCCAGAGGCTGTAGCAGATATCGATGAAATCATCGAAGCGACTGATGCGATCATGGTAGCTAGAGGGGATCTCGGAGTGGAAGTGCAGATGGAAGATGTGCCTCCTATTCAAAAGAGTATCGTCAAAAAATGTAACAACCTAGGTAAACCTGTCATCGTGGCTACTCAGATGCTAGAAAGTATGACAGAAAACCCTCGTCCTACTAGAGCGGAAGCCAATGACGTGGCAAACTCTATTTTTGATGGAGCGGATACCGTGATGTTGTCTGCAGAGTCAGCGTCGGGCAAGTTTCCAGTAGAGTCTGTGCGTAGCATGGCCAAGTGTATTTCAGCGATTGAGAAAGCTTCTGATGCGGTATTTAACAAGCCTTGGGAAGAATCAGGTAGAACGGATCTTGGAGCGAGTAGTCTACTGGTGAGTTCTGCATGTAGACTCAGTAGAGCTGTAGGTGCCAAAGCGATTATCGGGATGACTAAGTCAGGGTATACCGGATTGAGCTTGGCTAAAAACAGACCAGAGGCTGATATATTTATCTTCACTGATGACAAGAGAGTTTTGCATTCGTTGAATTTGGTATGGGGGATCAAAGTGTTTTACTATGATGCACAAAAGCCAATTGATGAGACATTCGATGACTTGGTAGCTATTTTGAAAGAGAAAGGATATTTGGAGACAGGAGATACTTACGTGACTACTGCTGCTATGCCTCTTCACTGGCAGTCCAAAACAAATATGATGAAAGTCGATGTGGTAAAATAATTTACCACTTTTGATAGATTGCGATAGCCAAATTTTATAGTTTTAAGCCGTTTTATTTCATTCCAAATAACCCCGGCTTGATGCGACTTATAAAGTTTGGCTTTCTTTTTTTTCTCCCGTTATTTTTCTCGCTTGGTGCCCTCCGTGCACAAGACAATCAAGCTACCTACGAAAAGGCTAAGGACTATTTTGACCAAGGAGAGTACACCTTTGCGATGGAATATTTTCGTCAATTGACTGTTGGCAAACCATCCCATCCTTACAAGGACTATGCGGCGTTTTACTACGGGCTCTCTGCCTACAAATCTGGAGATCTCAATACGGCCAAATCCATGTGGCTACAGATGACCATGAAAAACAAAGGTTGGAACAACATGCCTGATGTGTATTACTGGTTAGCCGAGGTGTATTTCGCTGAGTCAGATTTGGACAATGGTTGTCTCTATGCGGTTCAATCTGGTTTGACAGTATCTGATGAGCTGATGCAAGCTCAGCTGTACAAGGTGGACTCGGTAGCTGAATTGGAGAAACTGCATTACGAGTTTCCAGACAATAGGATCATTGGATTGATTCTAGCCAAGAAGATAGTATCCTTGCCATTATCAGCTCGCAACGTTGTTTTGCTGGAGAATGTGATTGATACATTTGAATTTGACAGAGAAGCACTCGGGTTAGTGGACGTGAATGAGAGTGAGCTCAAAGATACTTACAAAGTAGCGGTTTTGTTACCGTTCATGTTTGACGGGTTGAATGATCCGAGACGTACGGTACGCAACCGTTTTATCATGGATCTGTATCAAGGGATAGAGGAAGCTGTCAAGGATCTCAACAAGAAAGAACAAAAAATTGAATTATTGGCCTATGATACTCGACGCGATTCGAGTACGACAGCTCAGCTCTTGGCCTTGCCCGAAATGAGAGGGATGGACATGATCATTGGTCCGTTGTTTCCTGTGCCGAGTAAATTGGTGGCAGATTTTAGTTTCCAATACCGGATCAATATGATCAACCCCTTGTCAACTACTTCGGATGTGGTAGGCAACAACCCCTTTTCCTTTCTATTCAAGTCTACAGTAGAAACTCAGGCCTTGGCCGCAGCGCAGTTGGCGATAGATAGTATTTCCAATCGTAGTGCGATGATTTTTTATGAGGACAATCAGAAGGACTCACTCAGTGCCTACACGTATGCTCAGCGAATCATGGAGGAGGGGTTTGAAGTTGTCTTGCTAGAGGCAGTGACAGATACCACTGTGCGATCGTCATATGATTTACTGACCGAAAAATTCGAAGTAGAATACACCAAACAAGAGGCAGATTCGATTCGCAGAGAGGACGATACACGTATCATCAAAGAAAAGCGATCCATTAAAGAAAAAGATGTACAGGTCTACTACGAGGAATTTTTTAGGATAGCGCCGGATAGTATCGGGCACCTTTATGTGGCTTCTTCCAAAACGCTGTTTGCATCCAATTATATTAGTGCTGTAGAGATTCGTGCAGATAGTACCAAGATCATTGGTCGTGGAGAGTGGAGGGATTCGGAGACTTTAACTTTCGAAGAGATGGAGCGCTTGGGGGTGTATTTTGTCGATCCGATGTATCTGGATGATGACAAGTACAGTTACAAAGCATTTAGAGATCGATATACCAAGAAATACAGAAAGCTCCCTGCCGAAAATGCTTTGGTTGCTTACGACATGATGATGTCTGTGGGGTATCTAATGGTCAAATACGGCAATCATTTTCAGACAGGAACCCTGGATGAAGGGATGGTTAAAGGCAAAATATACAATGGACTGGAGTACGCGGGATACAATTCGAATCAACGTGTGCCTATTACCCGATTTGACGGAGCCCAGTTAAGAATAATCAATTCAGGAGATGGAAAAAGGGAAGAGTAAGAGCATATTCGCACAAGCGCAGACACACATACCAGGAGGAGTCAATTCGCCTGTTAGAGCATTCAGAGCCGTAGGGGGAGAACCCATATTTATGGAGTCTGCAGAAGGAGCTTACATGACAGATATCGATGGCAATCAATTCATTGATTTGATCAACAGCTGGGGGCCTATGATTCTAGGTCATGGCAATGGCTTGATTGCAGAGGCAGTCAAGGAAGCAGTGACCAAGTCTTTGTCGTTTGGGACGCCTACTTCGGCAGAGGTAGAGATGGCAGATCTGATCTGCTCGATGATCCCTTCGATGGACAAGGTACGAATGGTCAATTCTGGAACGGAAGCAACCATGTCAGCCATACGCGTGGCAAGAGGGTATACAGGGCGTGACAAAATCGTCAAGTGTGAAGGATGCTACCATGGGCATGGAGATTCGTTTCTAATTGCGGCAGGGAGTGGAGCTGCGACCATGGGAGAGCCAGATAGCCCGGGAGTGACCAAAGGTACTGCACAAGATACACTCACTGCTCCCTACAATGATCTCACGGCTATGTCTGAGATCGTGGCAGCACACAAGGGGCAAGTAGCTGCGATCATTCTAGAGCCTGTAGCAGGGAATATGGGTTGTGTCACTCCGGTGGCAGGATATCTCGAAGGCTTGCGCAAATTGTGTGACGATGAAGGTATTGTCTTGATATTTGATGAGGTGATGACTGGGTTTCGATTGGCACCAGGAGGAGCGCAAGAATTGTACGGGGTGAGCCCAGACATGACGACTCTGGGTAAAATAATCGGTGGAGGTATGCCAGTAGGTGCCTATGGTGGCAAAGAAGAGATCATGGATTTGGTTTCCCCCAAAGGGCCAGTCTATCAAGCAGGGACCTTGTCTGGCAACCCAGTCGCTATGGCAGCTGGTCTAGCGATGTTGCATTATCTCGATGAGCATCGAGCTCTCTATGCGCAATTGGAGGCCACACAAAATAAAATCGTCAGCGGTTTTCAATCCAATTTGGATAAACTGGAGTTGAACTATACGATCAATGCGGTGGGATCAATGTTTAGTCTTTTCTTTACCGACAAGACAGTTTTGGATTTCGATACGGCCAAGACCAGCGATTTGGACCTTTTTGGGCGGTATTTCAATGCCATGTTGGAGCGTGGAGTATATTTGGCGCCTTCACAGTTCGAAACACTATTTTTGTCCAAAGCGATTGGTGATAAAGAGATAGAGCAGATCGTAAAAGCGAACTACGAAGCACTCGAGGAAATTCATAGCGTCGATTGATTGAGCCAACTGGAGCTAAATAGCGGGGGTGAAGGAGAGTTCGAGGAGCTCGTGACTTATTTTGCCGACGTGATTTTGCCGATCGCTTTACCGGGTAGCTATACCTATAGAGTGCCGCGTAGTATGACCGATCAAATACAGGTCGGGAGCCGTGTGATAGTCCAGTTTGGTAAGAAAAAAATATACACAGGTATTGTCTCTCGTGTACATACGACTGCTCCCAAAGTCTATGAGGCCAAATTACTCATGGATTGTTTGGATAGCATACCTTCTGTCAATGCCTATCAATTGCAGTTGTTTGCCTGGATGGCAGAATACTACATGTGTACCATCGGAGAAGTTCTCAATGCAGGACTCCCCAGTGGACTCAAACTCAACAGCGAATCGTTTATTCAGCTCAACCCTGATTTTGAAGGGGCAGGGATGTCATTTTCTGATAAGGAAAACAAGATACTCGATGCACTCCAGACGAGTGATCGCTTGTCCTATGAGGATGTAGCAGATGTCTTAGGGATCAAGATGATTCATCCGGTACTCAAGGGCTTGATGCAAAAGGGGTGTATACTGCTGTATGAGCAAATCAAAGATAAGTACAAGCCCAAGACAAAAAAGATAATCGTCATCGATCCACGCTATCAGAAAGATGAAAAGGCATTGCAGGGGCTATTCGAGCAACTAGAGAAGCGGCCTAAACAGCTGGAGATTTTACTGAAGTACCTTAGCGAAACGCGAAGAGATGAAGGGGCAGGAGAGTTGTCATCTGTGGACAAGTCAGTATTGGTAGAGGCAGGCGTGTCTGTTTCGTCGCTCAAGACCTTGGTGGCCCATGGAGTTTTTATGGAGCAGGAGGTGATTGTCTCGCGTATCGACACTACCCGTCATAGTGATGCGCATGAGGCAAGTTTATCAGAGACACAGGAGGCGGCTTATACCAAAATATTGTCTGGTTTTGAAGCCAATAAACCGGTACTTCTGCATGGCATCACTGGCAGTGGGAAGACGGAGATATATATAGAACTCATCAAACAGGCCCTAGAGAGTGGAGGGCAAGTGTTGTATTTGTTGCCTGAGATTGCACTGACAACTCAAATTGTGACGCGCCTATTTAGGGTTTTTGGATCGGCAATGGGGGTATATCACTCTAAGTATTCGGACAATGAACGGGTGGAAATATGGAATCAAGTCAACGAAGGCAAGGTCAATCTGGTCGCAGGTGTGCGCTCGTCACTATTCTTGCCATTCAAAGAGCTGTCTTTGATCATCATCGATGAAGAGCATGAATCATCGTTCAAACAATACGACCCAGCACCGCGCTATCATGCACGGGATACGGCGATATGGCTTTCGCATTTGCATCAAGCAAATGTACTACTAGGAAC
This sequence comes from Reichenbachiella sp. 5M10, assembly GCF_002742335.1. Classification (NCBI taxonomy): domain Bacteria; kingdom Pseudomonadati; phylum Bacteroidota; class Cytophagia; order Cytophagales; family Reichenbachiellaceae; genus Reichenbachiella; species Reichenbachiella sp. 5M10. The sequence goes on from NZ_MDGR01000007.1 coordinate 1,229,283, forward strand.
AGCAACCCCCTCATTGGAAACCTACCAGAACGCCCTTGATGGTAAGTATGAATTGGTGGAGCTCTTGGAACGGTTTGGCACTGGGAGCCTTCCGCATTTTGAACTTGCCAATATCCTTACTGCTCGTAAGAACAAAAGAATGCAAGGCGACTTTACTCCAGAATTGGTTGCTGAGATAGAAGGAGCATTGGAAAAGAAGGAACAGGTGATTCTATTTCAGAATCGGAGAGGGTATTCTCCATACCTGATTTGCAACGATTGCAACCATGTCCCCAAGTGTCAAAGTTGTGATGTGAGTTTGACCTTTCATATGCATAGCAATAGTTTGATATGTCATTATTGTGGGCACAAGGAAGGAGTACCGATGGTGTGCGATGCGTGCGGTTCTACAGCGATGAAAACGGTGGGGGTAGGTACAGAAAAGATAGAAGAAGACCTGAAGTTGCTGTTTCCCGAAGCCCACATACAGCGGATGGATCAAGATACGACTCGTAGCAAATACGGTTATCAAAACATCATTGATCGATTTGAAAAAGGAGAAACAGATATACTCGTGGGGACGCAGATGCTGAGCAAAGGCTTGGATTTTGACAAGGTATCATTGGTAGGTGTGTTTGATTACGACCGTATCGTCCATTTTCCTGATTTTCGCTCACATGAGCGGGCATTTCAGTTGATCACGCAGGTGAGTGGTCGTGCCGGTCGAAAAAATGATCAAGGCAAGGTGATCATTCAAACAGGAGAGCCAGAAGGGGGCTTGTTAGGCTTGATATTGCGAGGAGATTACAAAGGCTTTTTTCAGCAGGAGATCTTGGAACGCAGCAATTTCAACTACCCGCCGTTTTATCGAATGATCAAAGTAGTACTCAAGCACAAGGACAATCAGATGCTCCATCGAGCAGCGCATGAGTACGTAGCATCGCTACATGGCGAACTAGGCAAGCGTAGAGTGTTGGGACCACAGACACCAGTCATCGGCCGTATTCGAAATCTCTACATTGATGAGATTTTTGTCAAAATAGAAAAGAAGGGGGTGAGTATAAAAAAGGTCAAGGAACTGGTCTACAAGCTTAGTATTGAGCTCAAAAAGAAGAAAGAGTATAGTTCACTTCGATTGTATTTTGATGTAGACCCAGTGTGATGCACAATCAATGCATAACTTACTCGTTGATAATTTGATAGCTCGAAGATATTTTTGATATTTATAGATTGGATACTTTATAAAAACACATTTACAAATGAGAATCGCCAAATCCTACCTATTGCTTGCATTGCTGTCTTTCGCGATGACAGTTGGGGCACAGACCAAGTACGATAAAAAGTTAGAAAAAGCCGATGAAGCCTACGAATTGGGGAAGTATGAAGAGGCACGTGCTGAGGTCGAAGGCATCAAAAAGAAGTCCATCAAGAAGTTAGGAGCCAACAATGACTTCTTGCCAATCGCCTACATCAAGGAAGCCAAGTACGACGTAGCCCTAGGGATCTTGGGCAATATCTACAACTCCGTCAATACTGGACTGGAGTTGAGCGCGACCATCAATGGTACCGAAACAGAAGTACATGCGTTGCTCCTCAAAGAAGCGACAGAAGTCATGATTCAATATGGTGATTATGTGACTGCCAAGGCTTACCTCAACCAAGCGAGACCCGTACTCGAAGGGGCCGGGATGGATGCAGATTTGGCAGCCAGTATGGATGTACTCGAGGCTCAAGTGCTAGTGGGACGTGGGTTTTATACAGAAGCAATTGCTCTGATCAACGACAAGATGTCGTTTTATCAAAAGCGTGCCTTGGATGAGGATGGACGTAGAAGCGCCGTACGGGAGCGCAAGAGAGAGTTGGCTCGCATGATGATTTTCAAAGGAAACGCATACCGCAAAATGGGAGATTACCTCCGTGCAGATTCGGCATTTGTGTATGCAGATACTTGGATCAGAAAGGGGTTAGGTAAGGCCGATATCTTGTACTCCGAAAACCAATATTGGAATACCTATCTGCTCGAAGAGAATGGTCTAGAGATATCGTCGGTTGTAGACCTATACGAGAAAGCCTATGTCAATACTATCCGAAAATATGCTCCATCACACTATGTGACGGTGATGATTCAGGAGCGTCTCATCAAGAGCTATATCAAAAATGGCAATCGAGGTAAACTGAGAGAGCAAGAAGAGAAATTTAGGAAGATGATCAAGTCTGACTATGGTAAAAACAGTATGTATAGTCTCATGCTCAAGACGTTGGAGTATGACGTCCTTATGGGCGGCAAGGATGTCGGACTTGAAAATGATGTAGCGAAATTGTTGGGGTCAGAGTCACTCATCCCTGAGAATCATCCCAAAAGAATAGAAATGCTGGAGTTTGCCAATAAAATCGCTACGATCAATGGGCGACCAGACAATTCTCACCAGTATTTGGATCAGATACTCGCCATCAAAGAGGTCTTGTATGGTAAGGAATCGCCAGAATACAATTTGTCATTGGTGCACTTGGCCAATTACTATGTGGATTATACTGAAAACTTCGAAGAGGCACTGGATATCTACGTCAATGCTTGGGATGGAATAGTCAAAAAGGAAATTACAGAAGGACATTTGGCATATGTAGATATCTTGGATCATCAAGCGATATTCTATGAGGAGAATGATCAGTACGATAAAGCCTCAGAGATATTGTCTGTCGCCTTGGAAGCATCCAGGAGGAAGTACGATGATCAAGATCCAGAGTATGCTTTAGAGCTGGATAAAATTGCCAATCTGCAATATAAAATTGGTGAATATGCTCAAGCAGAGAAGAATATTCATATTGCGATGGATATTCTCAAGAATTCAGATACGGACTTTGCCAAGTCATATTATGCACAATCATTGGTGACATATGCGACCCTATTGGCAATCAAAGGAGAGTATGACGAAGCAGAGGAGAATATCAATAAATCGGAAAAAATGCAGAGCCAAGGAGTACGTACTGTCGAGACTTCTGGAATAGAAATCGCTGATGAGTTGGCAGAGGTGTTCTTGGATATCGGTAGATACCGTGAGGCAGAGAAGCTGATTGAAGGAGATCTTAAATTAAAGGAAAACCGGTTCGGTGCGAATTCCCGTCATCTCAATGATCCGTTGGTATTGGAGGCTAGGTTGAAGATGACCATGGGGGACTATACTCTTGCAGAGCAGTATGCTCAGCGGGCCAATGATATCACGACCAGTATTTTTGGAAAGGAGTCTTCAAAGGTGACGCCCAGTTTGATGGCTTTGGCTAAAATAAATACCCTGGTAGGGGATTATGAAACGGCGATTGATATTCTAGAGTCTGTCATCGATATACGCGAAAAACAGTTCGGAAGAGATCACATCGATGTGGCTCGTGCAGTGTCCGAATTGGCGCTTGTCAAGTTCTTCAACAACGAACCGGTGGGAGAGGTAGAAGAGTTGTTTTTGCGCGCAGAGAAAGTTATCGGACGTAAGCTAGGAGCATCAAACCCTACTTATGCGATGGTTCTTAAAAATTTGGCCATTGTCTATATCGCCGAAGAAAGGTACAATGAGGCCTTTAGTTTTTTGGATGAGGCAGGTGCGATTTGGAGTCGCAAAATAGGGGCACGAAACAACGTCAATGCTGCGGGGATATTTGTTCTCAAGGGAGATATTTATTACGGCAAAAGAGACTATGACGATGCGGAGGATTATTACGGTGATGCCAAAAAACTCTATCAGAGGTTTTTTAGCACCAGTCATCCCGAATATGTCAAGGTCCAGTCCAAATTGAGTAAGACCTATTTTATGCAGGGCAATGTCAAGCGTTCGCAAGCGGAATTGGAGGAGGTGCTAAGCAACTATTCTGTTTTTATCAAAGATTATTTTCCAGCGCTGAGTGAAAGAGAGAAAGCGAAGTTTTGGAATACGATCAAATCGGATTATGAGTTTTACAATACACTGGTCATCAATTACAACCGAAACGATGAGATGATTGGGAACCTGTACAACAATGCTCTTTTGACAAAAGCTTTGTTGTTGAGTTCGTCGATCAAAATCAGACAGCGAATCCTAACATCTGGAGATGAAGAGCTCAAGGCGATTTACCATGACTGGGAAGCCAAAAAGGATTTGCTTACCAAAGTGCTATCCATGAGCTCAGACCAGATGTTGCAGGCGGGAATAGACGGACAATTACTCTTGGGAGAAGTCGAAGATTTGGAAAAGCAATTGAGTAATAAATCGGAGGATTTTAGCAGTGGATTTGACAGGAAAGTCGTGACATGGAATGAAGTCAAAGATGCATTGGGACCAGATCAAGTGGCTTTGGAAATGATTCGTTTCCGTGTATTCGACCATGAGTTTTCCAATGATTCGATCATGTACGCGGTACTTTATGTCAAAAATGAAGGCAAGCGAAGTGCGCCAGGGCTGATACTATTGAAGAATGGAAAGGATCTAGAAACGAAGTATTTGAAGTATTATAGAAACAGTATTCGATACCGTGTCGATGACCCGAAATCGTATGAGAACTTTTGGAAGCCGATACAAGATGTAGTAGGTAACCCAGGGAAAATCTACCTCTCGGCAGACGGCGTATACAACCAGATCAATTTGGAAGCAATCAAGTTGGCTGATGGTAGTTACGTGTTGGATCGATCCAATATCATTTTGATTAGCAATACAAAAGATCTCTATTTTGATCGAGTGACGACACGGCTTACCCAAACTGCCAATACAGCCACTATGTTTGGAGACCCGATGTACTATATGGCAACTGCGCCAGGTGAGTGGACTGGGCGAGCTGCGATGAGAGGAGGCAACCCTGATGTAGTAGGTAGGCTATTCGGTACTGCAGAAGAGGTCGAAGGTCTCAAAGATATGCTTCGAAAGGATGGATGGATCACCAAGGACTATTTGCAAGCAGATGCCACAGAGCAAGCAGTAAAAAACATGGATAACCCCAAAATTTTCCATATTGCAACCCATGGTTTCTTTCAACCCGATGCTGATTTGAGTATGGAAGATATCGCGCTCAATGAAAATGCTGCTGCACAAAACCCGCTCTTGAAGACCGGGCTTTTGATGGCTGGTGCTGGAGATATTTTCAACGAGACTGCTTCCAATTTTAACATAGAAGATGGTGTGTTGACTGCTTATGAAGCGATGAACCTTAGTTTGGACAAGACAGATTTGGTTGTGTTATCCGCTTGTGAGACGGGATTAGGTGAGATTGAAGCGGGTGAAGGAGTTTATGGATTGCAGCGAGCATTCTTGGTCGCAGGAGCTAGAACGATCATCATGTCGCTCTTTAAGGTGTCTGATGAAGCAACTCAGAAGCTGATGGTGAAGTTTTACACCAAGTGGTTAGAAACTGGAGACAAACGGGCATCATTTATTAGTGCCAAGCAAGAAATTAGAGATGAATACAAAGATCCCATTTTCTGGGGGCCATTCATTATGATTGGTTTGGATTGATTCATTCTGTCCGAATGACGATAAAAAGGCCGCCTATGGGTGGCCTTTTTTAGTTATGTGTGGAGAGCATTGATCTTTAGATGCAGAGTTATGCCAATTCTTTCAGGTCAACAGGGACTACTCTAGAGACTCCTTGTTCGACCATGGTCACTCCATATATGACGTCTGTGGTAGACATGGTGCGCTTGTTGTGAGTGACGATGATGAACTGAGATTCGTTGGAAAAATCTCGGATGATGTTGTTGAATTTGTCAATGTTGGCGTCATCCAAGGGAGCGTCTACTTCATCGAATATACAGAATGGCGCAGGCTTGAGCAGATAGATGGCAAAGAGCAATGAAGTAGCTGTGAGTGTCTTTTCTCCTCCTGATAATTGATTGATTGATAGCGGTCTTTTTCCTTTAGGTTTTGCGATGATTTCGATACCCGAGTCTAGAGGATTATCAGGGTCTGTCAAGAAGAGGTCACACTGATCTTCGTCGGTGAATAGTGAGCGAAAGACTCGAATGAAATTGGTTTTGATGTTTTCGAATGCCTCGATGAAAGTCACTTGTGCCACCTCGTTGATTTCGTTGATGGTTGATAGTAGAGAGTCTTTGGCTTTGATGAGATCTTCACGTTGTGCGGTGATGAAATCATAGCGTTCCTTGATCTCTTCATAGGCTTCCATTGCCATGGGATTGATTGGTCCCATATTCTCTAGCTTGTTTTTAAACTTTTCTACTTTATCCTTGAGATCCTCTTCGTTGAGTTCGTTTATTTCCTTGTTTTTTTCGTTCTCTTCATCGTTATTGATGAGCAATTGGTCGATATCTACCTTGAACTCTACAGAGAGACGCTCTTTGACACTGCTGAGCTCGAGACGAGTTTCGTTGAGTCGATTTTGTATCTCCATGAGTTGCTCGTCGTTGGCTTCTCGTTCACGTTGTATGTCACGTGTACTTTTCTCAAATGTATCGATTTGCTCACGCTCTGCGTAGTATGATTTTTCCGCTTCATTTACCCCGATTTCGATGCTTTCTTTTTCTTCGTACATCTCGATCAACTGATCGTCATTCGAATCGGATTTTTCGATGAGTTGTTTGATTTCTTCATCTGTTAGTTTTAGATCACTTTGATTCCTTTCTATTCGTTCTTTGGCCGAGTCTAAGTTGGACTGTTTGTAAGTGATCTCTTGCGAGATACTGGATACTTTGTTTTGTTGCTGATGGTAGATTAGGTTTTCTTGGTTGTATGCTGAGGATTTTTCATTGAGTTGATCATTGAATCCCGCGAGCTGCTCTTTGAACGAACTGTTTTTTAATTCTAGCTCCTGAAGTAAGTTTTGTTCGGAGGCTTGTATAGGTTCTAACTCTGTTATCTCATCTTGCAGTTCATTGATTTTATCGAGGATGTCCTCACGCTTCATGGCATTTTCGGACAATAACGTAGAGTACTGCTCTTGCTTGGTGGTCAATGAGACATGCTCTTCGTTGACTTTGGCCAGTTCGGACTGGACCAATTCCAATTGTTCTCCATAGCTGTTGGATTTGAAGCGGTCTAGGTCACTGGTCTTTTCTGCAAGGTTTTGTTTGACTTCATCGAGTTTCGAAGAGAGGCTTTTAATGGTTTGCGCAAGTTTTTCTAGGTTTTTAGCACGACCAATTTTCTTTCCTTCGAAGAGCCCGATGGACCCACCCGAAATGCTAAATTGCCTGTTGATGATTTTGCCACTCTTGGTGATCAATACCGCGTTTTTACTATTGACCTTTCCGTCTTCGTTGGTTGTGATGTATACATTGTCGAGAATGTGTCCTATTAGTTTGCGGTATTTTTGGTCGTATTCGACAACCTCTGTTGCAGGGATTGCATTTTCTAACAACTCTGACTGGGTAGGCCGGAATCCTTCGAACCGATCAAGTATGAAGAAGTGTGCTTTGCCTTTAGCTGCATCACTGAGAATGTTGACTGCCTTGAATGCCTCCGCCTCTGTTTCTACTATATAGTAGTTCATGTAGGGATCTAGGTAGTTTTCTACTGTGACGCGGTACTCTTCTGGACACGTCAGTACATCAGAGAGTAGTGGAGCATTTTTACTCCAATTTTTTTCTTTTTTTAGAAATTTGATAGCTTCTGGAAATCCCTCTAGATTGTCTACCAGTGACTTGGTGAGGTTGTATTCGTTTTGAGAGGAATCCAGCTTTCGGTTGACCTGCTGTAGCTCTTCGCGAATGACTTCTATGGTTTTTTCTGAATGCTTGATTCTGTTTTTCAGCTCTTCATCTTTGGATTTGAGGTATTCAAACTCTTCTTGTTTGATTTTCTTCTGGGCATCTACTTCAGCAATTCGTTCTTCAAACCCTTTGAGGTTTTCACTGCGAGAACTGCTATCATTGGCTGCTTTTTCCAGTTCTTGTTTAAGCGTACTCAGCTGAATTTGTTTGATTTCTACAGACTTGGTGAGTTGATAGACTTCTTCTTTTTTCAAAGAGTAGCTTTCGTTCAGCTCTTCACCTTGCGCTTTACGTTCGGCATTGGCTTCCTTTTCCTTTTCGTATTCACTTTGTAGTGACTCGAGCTTATAGGTGATCTCATGGAGGATTTTTTCAGAGCTCAATTTTTCATTTTCCAAGCTGGCAATAGAAAATGCTGACCTTTCTGTGCTTTTTCGGTCTTGTTCGATCAGGTCTTTGAGGTTGTCACTTTTGTCGTTGAGATAGCGCAATCTCTCATTCTTGATTTTCTTTTCACTTTCGTAGCTTCGGATTTTTTGAACATGCTCATTGAGCGATTTTTGACGTGTTGCCAAGAGCTTTTCTTTGTTGATGAGCTCTGCTTTAGCTTTTTCTAGTTGTGCATCTTGCTCGGAAAGTTGCTTGTTGAAACTGATCTTGAGGTCGTTGCAGGTCTGTATTGATTTGTTGAGCTCGTCGAGCGCGACTTTTTGATGGTGTACCGTTTTCTTGGCCAATTCGACACTGTACACTTTATAGTCTTCCTTGATTTGGTAATATTTTTGTGCCTGCTTGGCTTGGCGTTCAAGTGATTTAAGGTTCTTTTCAATTTCGTAGAGTAGATCCTCCACTCGCTCCAAATCCGCATCTGTATCTCCAAGCTTGCGCATGGTTTCCTTTTTTCGGATTCTGAATTTGGAGATGCCGGCAGCTTCTTCGAAGAGCCCACGCCTCGAATTGTCCTTGTCATTGAGTATGTTGTCCACCATACCTAGTTCGATGATGGCATAGCTATTGGAAGCGATCCCGGTATCTAGGAAGAGACTTGTGATGTCTTTCAGACGGCAGGTTACACCGTTGAGCTGGTATTCGCTTTCTCCTGAGCGATAGTATCGACGCGTAATGGTGACGTTTGAATATTCAGTTGGGAGTAGGTTTTTGGTGTTTTTAAAGGACAAAGAGACCTCTGCCAATTGTGTAGCTTTTCTGTTTTTGGTGCCGTTGAAGATGATGTTTTCCATCTTTTCGGAGCGCAATGATTTGACTTTTTGCTCTCCAAGGACCCACCGAATAGAGTCTACAACATTGGATTTTCCACAGCCGTTTGGACCAACGATTCCAGTGATTCCCTCGTCAAAGTTGATGACTACACGGTCACCAAAACTTTTGAATCCTTTAATCTCTAATTTGGTTAATTGCATGTGGTATTTGGGGATATCCGAATCGACAAATTTAAAATAATTCCTTAGATTTGATTCATGGATGATTCTAATATTTTGTACTACATTGTACTGGCCGTGATATATGTTTTGTCACGTGTGCTTAAGAAGAAAAAGCCTGAGTCAGCTAAGGGAGAATCATCAGAAGAGGGGGGGGGAGATGTCTCCAATCGACCGGTGAATCAACCTAGTTTTGAGGACCTATTCAAACAAATTACAGGGGAGAGCTTGGAGGAGAAAAAGCACCGAGTGGATGAGCCTATAGAACCTGTTGGTTATAGCGATGATATCGAGGAAGTTTATGATCCAGAACCTGCAGAAGAACCTGTCTTATCTGATTATGTGTACAAAGAAGACCAACAGACCAAGCGATCCGTCGGGTCGGTAGATAGGTATGCACGCAATAGTAATTTTGCTATTGAGGCAGAGGATAATGAGGAGGGAGACAAGATTCGTGCACTACTTCAAGATGAAGATGGAGTGAGACAAGCTATGATTCTCAAAGAAGTCTTGGATAGGAAGTATTGAACTTCGATTAAAGAGATTTCAAGTCTTCTAGTTCTTTTTTGAATCCTCCGCTGACAATGGGGAATCTACACCACGTTTTCGGGTCTACGTTGAAATCATCAATATGAAAGGAGGGAGCAAGTCTTTCTCGTTTCCACTGATTGATAGACCAAAGTTTGTAGAATTTGATGATGTAGGTTTTGAGAAGTTCTCGATCGATTTGTAGGCTTTTTTCCAATACGGAGAATACTTCAAGTGGTGATTTACGTTGAGCGATACCGAGGCGTTCAATAGCAACCATCAGATGATATGGCATAAGGTCATCTTCATCCGTTTGTGTATATTCCTTGGGGCGTAGTTCGGCAGTGGGGGTTAGGCTATTGACATAGCGTAATCCGGTATAGCCCAGTTTGGTTTCGGCATACTTCAACCATTGTAGTACAAATGGTTTGTCTACACCAGCAATCGGAGCTAGGCTGCCACTGGTGTCTCCATCCATAGTGGTATAGCCCACATCGCCTTCACTACGATTGGAAGTGGTTAGTAGTATTTTGTTCTCTAGGTTGGCGATCATCCATATCAATGGAGACCGTGTCCTCGCTTGGATGTTTTGTAGTGCAATATCATCTTGTTCCCAAGTTAGTTTTCTTCCTATGGCTTTTTCTGCGATTAGGTGCGCTTGATTGACACTTGCGTCGATAGTCCATGAGCGAAACGTGGCACCTAGTGAATCTGCCAATGCACGAGCCGATTCTAAGGTTTGTTCGGACGAGTTGTCAGTGCCTTGATATGCGGTGAACAGTATGCGAGACGTTAAGTTTTGAGCGATAGACTCTGTGCTACCGGATAGGTCGATGTTTTCAAGATGTAAGGCTTGCGCAAATTGTGACGCTCCTAGTTCTTGAAGCCCTATACGTACCATATGAGCGACAAGTACTGCGATCGATGATGAGTCTGCTCCTCCACTGAGTGACAAGACGTACCCTTTGATGTAGGTCTTACGCATGTAGTCAAAGAGAGCTAGAGCACCGACTTGTGCAAATTCTTCATTAGAGCTCTTAAAATCTTCTTCTATTTTAGGGGTAGGGTCCTCTGTACTATTGATGTCGTAGTATTGTAGTTGGTAGGGCCGAAAGGACAGTCGTCTATTTTTGATCAAGAATTCTCCACGGTGAGACAGGAGGATGTCACCATCGTATATTACACGACCAGACTCATTACCGAGTTGATTGACGTACAGGTAGTGACAGGAAAAGGTTTTGCTGCTCGTTTTGACGAGGTTGTCTCGGAGCACCTTTTTGTCAAAGGAGAAATGACTGGCACTTGGATTGAGGATAAGGTCGATGTTTTTGTCTTGGAGTCTAGCAGCAGGACGGTCATTACTCCATGCATCTTCGCAAATTTCAAACCCGATATGTAGCCCTTCAACATGAAAAGTGATATCACCAATAGGGTAGGATTTTTCGTTGATTTCAATGCTCTTTTGCAAGCCCTTTGGCCAAGGGGTAAACCAGCGTTTTTCGTAATGTATGCCGTCATTGGCTAGAGTTTGCTTGGCATAGAACCCTAGGATTTCACCATTGGAGATGAGGCAAGTCGTATTGAAAGTGTGGTCCTCTAGTTTGATAGGTAGTCCTATGCATACTGTAATATCAAGGCAGTGCTTGAGCAATGCCAAGAGTTGATCGAGAGCTTCGGTTGCTACCCAATCACTGAGAAAAAGGTCTTGACACCCATAGGCGGTGATGCTAAGTTCTGGAAGGCAAAGGATCTGAACATTTTGAGCTTTGGCCTCATCAATGGCACTGCGGATGTTGCGAGTATTGCTTTCCCAATCAATAGGTGTTTGGTTGAGACAGGCCCCACCAATTCTGACTTGAGCCATAGAATTTTTTGATTTACTCAATATTAAGCAATTGACATGATTTTTCAGCTGCGTCTTGTTCTGCTTTTTTCTTGCTTAAACCATGCCCTATACTGATTTGCTTTTTGCCTACAAATAGCTTGGCTTCAAATTTTTTGAAGTGCTTTTTGCTGTCTAGTTCGATTACCTCAAAGGAGAGTTTTTTGTTTTCCTTTTGAGACCATTCGATGACCTTGCTTTTGAAATTCGTATCGGTACTGATCACCATCTCTATGTCGACGTGAGGTACGATTAATTTTCGAAGGATGAAGTTCTTGGTGAACTTATGTCCCTTGTCTAGGTACACTGCGCCTACCAGAGCTTCTAGGGCATCTCCATAGATGGACTTGAAAGATTGTCTATTTCCCTTGAGATGACCGTTGTATTGGATGATCTCTTCGAGACCAATTTTCTTGGCTAGTTGATTGAGGTTTTCGCGATTTACGATACGCGAGCGTACTTCTGTGAGGAAGCCTTCGTCCTTGAACGGGTACTTGTTGAAGAGGTATTCTGCTACCACAAGTCCAAGAACAGCATCTCCTAAATACTCTAGTCTTTCATTGGATTCAACAAATCCTTCACGTTTCTCTTTCGCCGCAGAGGTATGCCTCATGGCGAGATAATACAAATCTATATTGGAGGGAGATCCTCCAATGATTCGCTTTACAAATTTAGAATAATTTGTATCCTTAGTTCTGTTAAATAAACGCAGATTCGTTAAACTTTAAATCACCAATTAAGACTCGTATTTACGGAAAATGATGGACGTATTGTGTCCGCCAAATCCAAAGGTGTTGCTAAGTGCAACGTTGATATTTCTTTCTTGAGCTTTGTTGAATGTAAAGTTTAGTTTGCTATCAAACGCTTCGTCGTCTGTGAAGTGGTTGATGGTTGGAGGTACCATTTGGTTTTGGATAGCCATGATACAAGCTGCAGCTTCTATCGCTCCAGCAGCTCCTAGCAAATGACCAGTCATCGATTTGGTCGATGAAATGTTCAAGTCGTAGGCGTGTTCTCCGAATACATTTTTGATAGCCGAAGACTCACTCAAATCACCAAGTGGGGTAGAAGTACCATGTACGTTGATATAGTCTACTTCTGTAGGTGAAATGTTTGCATCCTTGATCGCATTTTTCATGACATTGGTTGCGCCGATTCCCTCTGGGTGCGGTGCTGTCATGTGGTGTGCATCTGCTGACATGCCTCCACCTATCAATTCTGCATATATTTTTGCTCCTCTTGCTTTGGCATGCTCTAGTTCTTCTAGAATCAAACAAGCAGCCCCTTCTCCCAAAACAAAACCATCTCTATCTTTGTCAAATGGCCTTGAAGCTGTTTCTGGAGAATCATTTCTTTCGGACAGGGCTTTCATGGCATTGAATCCGCCAACTCCTGATTCCGTTACTGCTGCTTCAGATCCACCCGATATAAATATATCAGCCATACCCAACCGGATATAGTTGAATGAATCCAATAGCGCATTGGTGCCTGATGCACATGCACTCACCGTAGTGAAATTCGGTCCACGGAAACCGTATTTGATCGAAATCATGCCTGGGGCAATATCTGCGATCATTTTAGGGATGAAAAAGGGGTTGTATTTTGGTGTGCCATCTCCTGCAGCGAAGTTCATTACTTCGTCTTGGAAGGTTTTCAATCCGCCGATACCAGCTCCCCAAATCACTCCGGCTCTGTCTACGTCTATTTTTTCTAGATCCAAACCTGAGTCCACTATCGCTTGATCTGCTACTATATGTGCATATTGCGTGAATGGGTCCATTTTGCGTGCTTCTTTTCGATCAAAATGATCCAAAGGATCATAATTCTTGATTTCACAAGCAAATCTGGTTTTGAATTTTTCCGCGTCGAAACGGGTGATAGGCGCAGCGCCGCTTACACCATTAGATAGTCCCTGCCAGTATTCGTCAGGATTGTTACCTATTGGTGTAAGAGCTCCAAGGCCGGTAACTACAACTCGCTTTAATTGCATTTTTGTGAGTTCCCTGTTTAGGTATAATTAAAATTATTTTGCGTTCTCTTCCAAGTAGCTGATAGCCTGTCCTACAGTACCAATGTTTTCAGCCTGATCGTCTGGAATAGAGATGTTGAATTCTTTTTCGAACTCCATGATCAACTCAACTGTGTCAAGTGAATCAGCACCAAGATCGTTAGTGAAGCTTGCTTCAGCGTTTACCTCAGACTCTTCTACTCCTAATTTGTCGATAATAATTGATTTTACTTTTTGTGCTATATCAGACATTATTATTATTGTTTGGTTTAAAAATCTGTGCAAAGAAATGAATTAAAAGCATTAATGCCAAACAAATTTATTCAATCTTAGATGGCGTGAATAGGGCTTATATTAGCCTAGTTGTAACTGCTGAATGATGAGTGACTTAAGCTCAAGTTAAAACACAGATATTTATTACAGGCTAGCTCTATGATTCAAAATCTTTTATAATTATTATTGATAATCGATTATTAGTTATAGTAAGTGTTGGTTTTGCTCTATAAAAGTCGATATTTGCAGTTCGAAATTTTTGAAACATAAACTTTAAAACAAATCGCTAAACAAAGATATCAGAGAAGGGGTTTTCGAGGTAGAGTAGAAGAGCCCTATAAGGTAAATGATAAAATAACCGCTCGAGAAGTTAGAGTCGTGGGTGAAAATGTACAGGTAGACGTGTATTCGTTGAGCCAAGCATTGAATCTTGCGAAAGAGCAAGGTCTGGATCTTGTTGAAATCTCACCGAAAGCTGAACCTCCTGTTTGTAAAATTACGGATTACTCGAAGTTTAAGTACGAACAAAAGAAAAAGCAGAAGGAGATTAAATCCAAAGCGCATAAGGCTGTTTTGAAAGAAATCAGGTTCGGTCCCAATACGGATGATCATGATTTTCAATTTAAACTGAAGCATGCAATTAAATTTTTGGAGGAAGGTGCCAAAGTGAAGGCTTATGTTCATTTCGTAGGTAGAACTATCGTCTTTAAGGAGCGTGGGGAAATTTTATTATTGAAGTTCGCACAAGCACTCGAGGAGTATGCCAAGGTGGAGCAGTTGCCAAAGCTGGAAGGAAAGAGAATGTTCCTTATGCTTTCGCCTAAAATCTTAAAAAAGAAATAAATAGTTAAATTAATAAAATGCCAAAAGTTAAAACTAAAGCGGGAGCAAAGAAACGTTTCAAGTTGACAGGAAGTGGTAAAATCAAAAGAAAGCATGCTTTCAAGAGCCACATCTTGACCAAGAAAGAAACGAAGCAGAAGAGAAATTTGACAAAAATGGGTCAAGTCCATAAGTCAGATGTTGCTAATGTTAAAGACATGCTTCATATTTAATCAAGCCTAGGGCTAGATTAGGTTCAAATTTTCACCAGAGGGTTGGTTATAAGATTCATATATCAATGGACGCCAAGCATCAAAAAAGTTAAAAATTATGCCAAGATCGGTAAACACTGTAGCTAGTAGAGCTAGAAGAAAAAAGGTTCTGAAATTAGCCAAGGGTTATTTCGGAAGAAGAAAGAATGTATGGACGGTAGCGAAGAATGCCGTAGAGAAGGGCCTCGGCTACTCATACAGAGATAGAAAAGTTAAAAAGAGAGAATTTAGAAAGTTGTGGATTCAGAGAATCAACGCAGGTGCGAGACAGCATGGTCTTTCTTACTCTCAGTTTATGGGTAAGCTTTCGGCTGCTCAAATCGAATTGAATAGAAAAGTTTTGGCTGATTTAGCAATGAATCACCCAGAAGCTTTCAAAGCAGTTGTTGATCAATTGAAATAATCAACAGCTCGATAGAGATTAGAACCTCGACTATATCGTCGGGGTTTTTTTATGCCCAATTTATTTTAGATTTATCCTAAATAAGAACCTACTATGAATCGAAGAAAGTTTATTGGAAATGCCGCCCTATGGAGTGGCACGGGTTTATTGTCTTACTGTACAGGAGAGGCAATGCCCGTTGAACAGGTTCAGGAAGCTACTCATGTATTGAAGCCTAAAGCGCTGCAGCCTGGTGACACGATTGGTTTGATTACACCAGGGAGCGCGTTGGTAGGAGCAGCAGTGGCAAAGGCTGAGCGAAACATGCGCGCACTGGGGTTTGAGGTTGTCTATTCGAGGCATTACAATGTGCGCCGTGGTTTTGTCGCGGGGACGGATGAGCAACGTGTTGAGGATTTGCACGAGATGTTTGCAAACCCGGATATAGCTGGTGTGATTTGTGGACGAGGGGGGTATGGTACAGGTAGATTGCTGCAAATGCTCGATTATGGCTTGATTCAAAGTAACCCTAAGGTGTTGATGGGGTTTAGTGATATCACGGCATTGCACTTTGCGATACATCAGCAGACTGGGTTGGCCTGCTTCCATGGCCCAGTAGCTTCTTCAGAGTTTACTCCTTATACTACGGCAGGGGTGAGAAATGTAGTGATGTCTACTTCCAAACCGAGTATTCAGCGCCCTGCTAGTTGGGAGGTCAAGAGTGCTGAATCTTATCAATACAATGTACTTGTAGAGGGGGTGGCCGAGGGGCAGCTTATTGGAGGTAATTTGAGTATAGTGTGTTCGATGTTGGGGACTCCGTATGATGTCAGTTTCTCTGGCAAGATTGTGTTTTTGGAGGAGGTAGGTGAGTCACTTTATCGTGTGGACCGTATGCTGACACAGCTTCTCAATAGTGGAAAGCTTGATCAATGTGTAGGTGTGGTGTTAGGGGTTTTTGCAAGCTGTGTAGCTAAATCAGGAGGAGTAGATGATGATCACTATGTGACATTGACTAAAGTACTTACGGATCGGTTGGGTCAGCTCAAAGTGCCGGTTATTTATGGGTTGCCTATTGGGCACATTGATGACAATAGCACCTTGCCTATAGGGATACGTGCTAGGATGGATTCTCAAACTGGCAAGATAGAGTTGCTAGAGTCTGCTGTGGTTTAGCGAGAGAGTTATGAAACTGACCCCATGATCATATAGAGGATGAAAGTGGCACCACCGGCCACAAGTGCATAGGGGAGTTGTGTATTGACGTGATCGATGTGGTCACTGGCTGAGGCCATAGATGAAATGATTGTCGTGTCGGAGATAGGAGAGCAGTGGTCTCCAAATACTCCACCTCCAATCGCTGCAGCAATAGCCATACTGACGTTGCTGTCCATGCTTTGAGCCATTGGTACGGCGATTGATATCATGATGGCAAAGGTGCCCCATGATGTGCCTGTACTGAATGCAATGAAGCAACTGGTGACAAAGACTATGGCAGGAACGAATTTGGGCGAAAGCCAAGCCTCTGTGGCGTGTGCGATATATAGTCCTGTGCCAAGCTCTTTGCATAAGGCCCCTATTGTGAATGCAAATACCATCAATAGTGCCAAAGAAACCATTCCAGACATTCCTTGGATGGAGAGGTCTATCATTTCCTTGATCTTCATTATTCTTTGTGCACTATATAATCCCATACAGGTCAAGATTGCAAGAGTGACAGAGTATAGAACAGATGTGGAACCAGACCCGTTTCCAATTGCTGTAAATACTCGTTGAAAGAGGGGAGTAGTATTGTTGTCATCCCAGCCAGTATAGATAAGCATGGTGGGCATCATCGCAATCATCACGACTATAGGGATGGTCATATTGAATGCTTTGAGGTTGTGTGTGCTTTTTGGTTCGATCATGGCTATCTCGTCAGAAATCATGGGGGTTGCTCCATCGGCGATGACTTTGCCTTCGGTTTGGGCACGATGTTCGGCT
Source organism: Reichenbachiella sp. 5M10 (assembly GCF_002742335.1). Lineage (NCBI taxonomy): Bacteria > Pseudomonadati > Bacteroidota > Cytophagia > Cytophagales > Reichenbachiellaceae > Reichenbachiella > Reichenbachiella sp. 5M10. The sequence continues at coordinate 1,246,535 of NZ_MDGR01000007.1, forward strand.
TTGCGCATAGGTCCAAAGTCTTTGCCGGAGAGGATGATATAAAGTACCAGCCCTATAGCGAGAAACGGATAAAAGTTATAGATCAAAGAACCAAAGAGGAGGGAAAATGGGCTGTCAAAACCTTGGGCTGCAAGTAGCCCCATGATGAAGGCTCCCCAGGCATTGAAAGGGAATATGATACATGAGGGAGCCGAACTAGAGTCGGCCAGATAGGCGAGTTTTTCTCTAGGGATTTTCATCTTGTCAAAAATGGGTCGATACAGCGTCCCGACAGTGAGTATCGAGATGTTAGATTCGACAAAAATAATCATTCCAGTGAGGGAAGCGTAGAGTTGAATCATAGTGCGACTTTTGGTAGTATTGGTGGATTTTTCCAATCGTCGAGAAACCCATTGAATAAAACCTTCGACTCCTCCCGAACGCTGGATCAGTGCAATGAGTGATCCAACGAGCAAGGTGAAGATAATAGTACGTGTATTGCCAGGATCAGCAAACACCTGTACGAAGGCTGCTAGGGTGTCCATAGTGCCAGCGAGGGGATTGCCGTTATTGAGAATAATCCACCCAAGCCAGATGCCTATGGAGAGAGAAAGGAAGACTTGCTTGGTGCGCAGCGCTAAGAAAATTGCTAAGAGGGGAGGTACTAAAGACCAGAAACCGTATTCACTCATGGGGTAAATTTATTAGAGTATCGAATCTACTCTAATTATAGACATAGCACAAAATGCGGTGGGAATTGTCTTCATTATTTCGTATATTTTATCAAGCAAAACCTAAAGATTATGAAAAAGACGATATATCCAATTTTGATATTGGTGTGTCTATCACTTACATCCTGGGCACAGACCAAGTGGGAGATAGATCCTGTACATTCCAATATAGAGTTTGAAGTAGACCATATGGCTATTTCGACCGTTACAGGCAGTTTTACAGATTTTCAATGTGCAGTAGAGTCCAAGAGGAATTCTTTTGATGGTGCCAAAGTTGATGCTTTGGTCCAAGTTAAAAGTTTGACTACTAAAAACGTAACGAGGGACAAACACTTGCGCGAGGATGATTTTTTTAATGCAGAGAAATATCCAGTGATTACGTTCAAAAGCGAGTCTTTTGTAAAGAAAAGTGATACCAAGTATCAAGTGACTGGATGGCTAACAATTCGCGATGTGACCAAGAAGATTACATTTCCTGCAGAGTACAGTGGTATGGCCAAACTAGGAGAGAAAGTGATCAGCGGTTTTAAGGCTGAGTTTGTCATCAATCGCTTTGATTACAAATTGACTTGGAATGATACTTTGGACACAGGTAGTCTTGTAGTAGGCAAGGATGTCAATGTCAAATTGAATTTAGAGTTGATAAAGATTTAGCAGAGGTTATTTGGATTTGGAGAGAGGCGGTTCAAAGTATGTCTATGTAGATATTGCTTTTGAGACCGCCTCTTTTTGTGTAGTTTCGGGTCTTCATGAGCAACACAGAAAATTTTAGTAATCGTTGGGGGATTGTACTAGCCTCATTGGGTATGGCGATAGGGGCGGGCAATCTTTGGCGCTTTCCTCGTCTCGCAGGTCAGTATGGAGGTTCATTTATCATTCTTTGGATTGTGTTTCTGTTTGTTTGGTCCATACCGTTGTTGTTGGCGGAGTTTTCTATGGGCAAGAACTTTAGAAAGGGTGTTATTGGCTCTTTTGCCGCCTTGGCAGGGAAACGTTACACTTGGATGGGATTTTTCATTACGGTATGTACCTTAGGGATTGCCTTTTATTATTCAGTGGTGACAGCATGGTCACTTCGTTATTTAAGCTTCTCTGTAGGGAATTTATTCGATGACACGCCGTTGCTTGATCGTATTGCTACTGATCCGAGTTATATGGGGGGGCACTGGGAGAGCGTGTCCAACGGTAGTTGGGTGACAGTGATTACATATATCTGTTGTGTAATGGTTGGGGTGTGGGTGTTGTCTCGAGGTATTCAAAAAGGATTAGAAAAGACGAACCGATTGCTCATTCCAAGTTTGTTTGTATTGTTGCTGGTTATAGTGGCTATATCCCTCAATATGGATGGAGGAGTCAAGGGGTTGGAGTATATGTTTGCCATTGACGTCAGCCATTTTTCAAATGGAAAAATATGGATTGAAGCGCTTTCTCAATCGGCTTGGTCTACGGGAGCGGGCTGGGGACTGATGATTACAATTTCTTCTTATTCCCGAGTCAAAGAAGACGTTGTTCTTAATACATTTATTGGAGCTTTGGGGAATAATACGGCTTCTTTGATTGCTGGAATGGCAATTTTGCCAGCGGTGTTTGCATTGGCAAGTTCAGAGGGAGAGGCCATAGCGTATCTGCAGGAAGGTAACCAAGCGTTGACGTTCATGATCATACCCGAGTTGTTTGCTCACGTAGATGGAGGGGGGTATTTGTCAGTATTGTTTTTTGCGGCGCTTTCTATGGCAGCTTTTAGTTCGCTGTTGCCGATGCTAGAACTCATGGGGCGAAATTTGCAAGACCTGGGATTGAATAAAAGGAAAGTCATGCTGTGGGTTTCATTCTTTTTTGTCTTGTTTGGGTTTCCTTCGGCGTATTCTTTGAATGTATTCAATAATCAAGATTGGGTTTGGGGGTTAGGGCTGATCTTGACTGGTATGTTTATTTTGTACGGCTTGCTTGTTTTTGGAATCAAGCGGTTCAAGGAAGAGTATCTCGATACTGATTCGGATTTGAAATTTCCAACGCTATATTTCCAAATTTGTGTGGTGAGTAATCTACTATTGGGATGTGTTTTGATTTACTGGTGGATGTCACAAGGCTTTAGTAATTACCCTTGGTTTGATGAATCTGGGAGTTGGAATGTGATGGATGTGTATAGTAACGCCTCGATCGTTACCCAGTGGGGAGGCGTGTTGTTGATAGGTGTACTGTTCAATCGATTTTTGTATAAGAAATTTGCAACAAAATGAGTAGCCAAGCAATCATTAGTATGGTGTGTATCTTAGGGGCAGTTGTCGGTGGGTTCGTGTTTTTTCTGAGTTTAGCCATACGAAAAGAGAATAATGACCAAGCGAACGACAAAGGGTAGTTCGTGGTAGCTATGGGATGTTATAATCCCACTGAGAGGTTGTATATGTTTAAATCCCTTGTGTTCAATTTTTAAAGACTTATTAATAACAGATGAAAAAGATAGATGCACTCAATCAAGTTGCCGAGTTTCACCGGACATTCAAACATCCTATAGTTGAGAGCCCTAAAATCCCTGATGCGAAGCGTTGCGCACTACGTGTAGAGTTGATCTCGGAAGAGCTCAAAGAGCTTGAACAAGCAATCAAAGACAAGGATATGGTGGAGATAGCTGATGCACTTTGTGATATTCAGTATGTCTTGTCTGGTGCGGTATTGGAGTTTGGTCTTGGTCACAAGTTTGTTGAGTTGTTTGACGAAGTACAACGTTCTAATATGAGCAAGGCTTGTAAGACGATGGAAGAGGCTCAGGCGACAGTGTTGCACTATAGGGAGAATAAGGGGACGGAGAGTTATATCAAGGAAGAGGATGGCTTGTATTTGGTCTATCGCAAAGAGGATGACAAGACTCTCAAGTCTATTGATTATTCACCAGCAGATTTGAAGGGGATCTTAGAGGAGTAGAGGGGCCTGATTCTATGAAATACAAAAGGACAGCCATATAGCTGTCCTTTTTTGGTTGGGGTTGGTTTCCTAACTGGTTGACTTAGGGGCAATACGTATTTACAAGTGTAAAGCTGCGAACATCTCACTTTCGAATCCTGCCAAATGTGTTTAAAATCCTGCCAATCTGCTTTATTTTCACTCAATCCCTGTTTTTTTTCGTAGCGAGTGGGTGTTTTTGTTTAATTGAGGATGCTGATTTGGGATGTGAATTCTCTAGTGTTGTAGACTGTTCTCCGCACTAGTATATATGTGGCAATTATGTTTTACTTCATAGCCAGCCTTTCGAATGGTGTGAATAATAGAGGGGTTCTTAGGGAATATTGTTACTATGAATGGCTCGGGGGGCGCGTAGGCTTTGGAGGTTGTTTTGATGAGTTTCTTTTGTGTTTATTTTGTGCAATATCATGCCTGTGTTAGAGATGTAATCTTTTCTGGAAGACTGTATTGAAAATCCAAGATCGGGCAGAGGCTAGTTTAGAATGAATTATGTGTTAAGCTTCTGCAGAATTGAAAGAGAGCTTGTTGATTTGTAGGTCAACTATAGGATCAGTTAGTAATGCTTGGAGCAACATCAGTAACCATTTCTCGATGAATCTTGAACCCAGAAATACGGATTGGTCTCAAATCTGGATCAGTCTGTATTTCTGGGGGGCAATAAGTCATAATTAATTTTCTTTGCTAGAAAAAAGCATTGGAAAAGGAGTTATTGAGTCTATTATTACCTGAGGGTATGTTGGATTATTTCGAAGTAGTGTCCATGAGGCTAAAGGACAAAACGTATTTCATTTATTTGGAAGAGAAGAATATCCACCCTCAGCAGTTCAAAGGAGATAAATTGACCTCCAAAGGATTCTTTGATGAGGTTTCCATTCAAGATTTTCCTCTTCGCGGCAAGCCCTGCTATCTTAAGATCAAGCGTAGGAAGTGGCTCAATGAGGATACTGGCAAAAATGTAAGCAGGGATTGGAAAATGGTAGCAACAGGTACGCGGATGACAGAGGAATTCGCGCTTTTTTTAAAACGGAACTCCTGGATTCCAAGCCTATAAGCTGCAAGCTGGTTGCCGAACTATTTCATCTCAATAGTAAGCAACTCGAACACCAATATGTCTTCTATTTGAGCAATTTCATGCAATGGCCTCAACGGGAGCACGCCTCTGATTGGATATTGTTCCCCGAAAACATGGGCACTCATTTAAGTATTGATGAGACTGCTCTCTCACAAGGAGAGCTTTATACAATTGTGACCAATAAAGCAGCAAAAGGAAGGAAAGGTAGCTTAGTTGCTTTGGTCAAAGGAACTGATAGTGAGCAAGTAAACGCGGTATTGAAGCAAGTTGACAGTACTTTAAGGCGCAAAGTCCAAGAAGTCACACTGGATATGGCTGCTAGCATGGAAAAAATAGTTAGACGCAGCTTTCCAAAAGCCCAGTTAGTAACAGACCGCTTTCATGTTCAAAAATTGGCCTATGATGCGGTACAAGAAATGCGCATTGCTTACAGATGGGAAGCCATCGATCAGGAAAATAAAGAAATTGAATTGAGTCGTGAAGCAGGTAAGTCTTATGTTGCCCATCGACTCGAAAATGGCGATACAGAGAAGCAACTTTTGGCTAGAAGCAGGTACTTGCTTTTCAAAAGCGAACACAACTGGACTGTCTCACAAGTCCACCGTGCAGAGATACTCTTCAAACACTATCCTTCACTGGAAAAAGCCTACAAACTCTCAAGAGAACTCGCTTACATTTATCAAAGTAGCAAGGTCAAAGGAGTTGCATTTACTCGTTTGGCTCAATGGTATGACAAGGTAGAAAAGGCAGGCTTCAAGTCCTTCAACACAGTGGCCAGAACAATACAAAACCACTATCAGAGTATTCTCAATTTCTTTGATCATCGAAGTACCAATGCGTCAGCAGAATCTTTCAATGCCAAGATCAAGGCCTTTAGATCTCAATTCAGAGGTGTTCAAAACGTAGAATTTTTCCTCTACAGACTATCTAAAATTTATGCGTGATTTTTTCAATCCCCCAAGTTTACAGACTGATCCGTTTTGAACATTGAATCGTTGAATAACGAAGTGATCCATCATCTCTCCCCCAGAAATACAGACTGATCCTCAAATCTTTCATATGGAGTAGTAGAGTGAGGATAAAAAAGAAGGGGCTGCCCTTGCGGTGCAACCCCTAAACCAACCTAACCTAAACTTACCTTTGTTACCTTTATTTGATATTTGGTTAATTGCTAGAACCGTGCCAAACTTTCATTTAAAGGATTAATTTTTTTGCTTTGTTATTAACTTTAGCGTGATACAAAAGTATTGTAATCCTTGATATCCGCAAACAAATATTAGTTATAATATGTTAATTTCTGGAAAAATAAGTGATTCCCCTAAGTATTAGGGGAAATACCATGTATAAACATGTAATTCGTTGGCTTATTTATACGGCAAAACTCTCTCCGCAACCGCAAGTTCTTGTGGCATTGGGATTGATAAACTGAAACCCCTTGCCATTGAGCCCATCCGAAAAATCCAAAGTAGTGTCAAGTAAGTAGAATAAACTTTTCTTGTCGACGATTACTTTGACACCTTTGTCTTCGAAGACGTCATCTTTGTCGGTGATTTGATCATCGAAGGATAAGTCATACATCAATCCCGAACACCCTCCGCCTTTCACAGACACCCGTAGGTTGTGAGACTCAGAGTGTCCTTCGTTCTCTTTCAATTGTACTATTCTCTTTAGCGCTTTTTCTGATACTTTCAGCATAATATTCTCTGTTCAATATTATTGGATGGAACTCTTTAGCTTGATAAAAAGTTTCATTCTCTTTGCAAAAGTAAGGCTTTTAGGTAGAATTATTTTAAATAATGGATTCTTCCTTACATCAAAATATTAGCGCTCATGATACTGCGCATCTACAATTTAAAGGGGTTATGTCAGAGGAAAAACAGAAAAGGACTGAAATAGGAGAAATAGGAGAGTTTGGTTTGATCGATAGGATCGAATCTACTTTTGATGCTACCAACAGTAGTACACTCGTGGGGATTGGAGATGATGCTGCTGTGATCGACGGGGGAGATCATGTCAAGTTGGTTTCCACGGATATGCTCGTAGAGGGGGTGCATTTTGATTTGTCTTATATGCCACTCGAGCATTTGGGCTACAAATCTGTAGCTGTCAATGTCTCTGATATAGCTGCGATGAATGCTAAACCGAAACAGATTACCATTAGCTTGGGACTCAGTAATCGTTTTTCTGTAGAGGCTGTAGAGTCGTTTTACAAAGGTGTGAAATACGCTTGTGAGGATTTTGGAGTTGATTTGGTTGGTGGAGATACGACTTCTTCGCCAAGTGGGATGATCGTGTCTGTCACGGTGATAGGTGAAGGAGAGAAGGATAAGGTGGTTTATCGGAAAAATGCAGAAGAAAATGACATCATCTGTGTGACCGGAGATTTGGGTGGAGCTTTGATGGGACTCCAGGTACTTGAGAGAGAGAAGGAAGTGTTCAAAACCAACCCCGACATGCAGCCTGATATATCGGCGTACGAGTATGTGGTCAAGCGACAGTTGAAGCCTACAGCACGCATGGATGTGATCTATGAATTGGAAGATGTAGGGGTAGTGCCTACTTCTATGATCGACGTGTCTGATGGACTGGCTTCTGAGTTGTTTCATATTGCGAAGCATTCTCAAGTGGGAGTGACCATCTATGAGGATAAGTTGCCAATTGACGAAGTTACCTACAACACGGCTATTGAATTTAAGTTGGATCCAGCTACCTGTGTACTCAATGGTGGAGAAGATTACGAGCTTCTTTTTACTATCAGTCAGTCTGATTTTGAGAAAATTAAGAACCTGTCTGATGTCACAGCGATAGGGTATATCGATAAGAAGGAAAACGGACATAAAATGGTCACCAAAGGCGGGAATGCGGTACCTCTAGAAGCTCAAGGGTGGAAGCATTTTTAAGAAAATCTCGTACATCTTTATGTGGTATTACTAGTCTTAATTCTAAATATTTAGTCTTAATTTTGGCTTAACAAGCATAATTGATTCTACATGAGTACAGTCCCTGTTCTATCCGAAAAGTCAAAATTGTATCTTGATAAGCCTTATGTGAAGGTGTTTTGGAACCCAGAAGATCGTGTGCTTACCAGTCAATGGAGTGGCTTTTGCAGTTTTGCAGAGATCAAAGCCGTCGGAGAACGTATCTTGGATGCGGTGATTTTCGAACAGGTGGAAAAAGTGCTCTATGATGCTCGTGAAATTGAAGTACTGGATGATGAGTCTCAGAAGTATATCTCAGGGACTTTTACCAAGGACATGATTAGTTCTGGTGTTAAATTTTCAGCTACTGTGTTGCCCGATGATGTTTTTGCGAAATTTTCTATCGATGGAATTCACCAGAAACTTGCCCATCAGCGTATTTCAAATTTCGAATACTTTCAGTCGCTTTCCCATGCTTTTCTTTGGCTTAAAGAAAAATAATCGGAGAAATTGAGCTGTTGATGGCTAATCTAGTTGTTTATTCTTTTGTTTATCATCGTAAATGAACATCTTGAGACATGCGTCAAAATCTGTTAGTAGCGATGTTTCTGTTTTTTGGGTTGAGCTTGGCTCATGGGCAAGATTGGAGTACTGCACAGCAATCCAAGGAAGCGACATTGGATGTGTACTGGTACACTTCGCGACCATTTATCTATCAAAACACTGCTGGAGAGTTCGAAGGTGTTGAGTTCGAGATTTTACAAGCCTTTCAGGATTATCTAAAAAATACGCATGGGCTGAATCTCACGCTCAATTGGAAAAAGGCAGAGAATTTTTCGAATGTCATGGAGGTAGTTCGAGAGGCGGACCGTGCCAATGTGATCGGGGTGTCTGCTTTTTCGATTACAGAAGAGCGAAAGCAGTTTTTAGATTTTACCCAATCGTATCTGACAGACATCTCGGTACTTGTGTCAAGCAAGGGGACTCCAATCGTAAGGAGTACTGATGAGATTTCGGCAATGATGAATAATATGCAGGCTGTGACTATCAGAGGGACAGTATATGAGAAAATGTTGAAGGATTTGCAAGTTCGCCTAGGCAGAGAGTTTGAAATCGTTTATATCAGTAGTGGACAGAATATTTTGGATGTCATCAATGAAGAGGACAATCGGTTTGGATTCATCGATCTTCCTATATACTTGATGCAGGTCAAGAGAGGGGGAGAGTTGACCAGACAAAATTTCTTCACCGTGAGAGGAACAGGTTATGGTTTTATTTTGCCGCAAGGTAGTGATTGGGTGATACCATTCAATGCTTTTTTGACTGATGAGGAGAGCAAAAAGACCTTTCAGCCCTTCATTTCTAAATATATGGGGGCCGAGCTTTATAGTTTTATTGATGAGCTGTACAGTGAGGAGCAATTGAGTACTTCTATCCTTACCAAGGAGAAGGAGTTGCAATTGGCGTTGATCAAAAATGCCAATCTACGCTTGGCTGAGGAGGAGCGCTCTCATCGTATATTGGTGATAGGTTTGTCGGCGGTAGGGGTCTTGCTATTGGCTATGTCAGTGTTGTTGATCAAGTATGACAAAACCATGCGGCAAATGACTCTTCAAAAAGGGCAAATCGAAGAACAACAAAAGGATATTCAACATAAAAATGAGAAACTGATCAATCGAAATGTGCAGTTGCATGCGCTCAATGAAGATAAAAACCATCTGGTCAGTATTTTGGCTCATGACTTGAGGTCCCCTTTGAGTCAGATAGTGGGGTTGTCCAATTTGATGTCAAGTTCTTCGAAGCGGACACCAGAGGAGGATGCTACATATTTGGGGCATATTCATGATGCGGCAGAACGCATGAATCAGATGGTGAGCAAAATACTGGATCGTGAAGTTTTAGAGGGGACTCAGAGCCCAGTACTGGTCGAGCGAGTGGATGTACGTCAGGTTATTGGAGATATAGCGGATCGGTACGGTAGTGTTGCCCAACAAAAGTCTATTTGTTTGGAGACTGTTTTGTCTAGTGATAGTTGGTTGATGACGGATCACATGTTATTATTTTTGGTATTGGAAAACCTTGTTTCCAATGCGATCAAGTTCTCACCACAAGGCAGTGTTGTAGGGTTGGAAGCAAGTCAGCATGAGGGGCGGATGATTTTTGTAGTGAGGGATCAGGGGCCTGGATTTTCGGAAGAGGACAAGAGCCGGATGTTTCATCGGTTTCAAAAGTTAAGTGCTCAGCCTACTGGGAATGAGTCTTCTACAGGGTTGGGGCTATCGATTGTGAAAAAGTACGTTCAAGACCTACAAGGAAAGATATGGCTTGAATCCCAACCGGAAGAGGGTAGTGTCTTTTATGTAAGTCTGCCAATCGAACCTCAAGAAAGCTAGTTTTATTCAAAGGTTTCGAAAAAGGTGTCTCCATTCTCTAACCCACAGCAATTTGATGCGGTAGAGATAGTTGAGTCTGGCAGATTTTTTTGAGGAATTGTGTGGTGTAGCAAATTCAGCCAATGCAGCTTCCATGTCTCCTTCCGCACCTATCAATTCCCACATTTTTGGAAAGTCTTCTTGGATGTTTTCAAGAGCAAGGTTCATGGTTTTGGTCTTGTTGGACAGAAATACTTCGATGTTGTCAGTGATGGTGTCGACATAGTCATAGCAGGCTTGCATACGTTGGTCTATGTTGAGTTTTTCGGGAGGAGTCATACGTATGCCTTCGCAAAATGAATCAATGATGCTGGCAGGTTGATAGTAGCGTTGCAAAAGGCTGTAGGCGACTTTTTCTCGGTCTCGTGTGAGATGAATGTAGATCGCTTCGTCCCCGAATTTTTTCTCCAAGGTACCCAATTGCCAACTGAGACGATTGTCTGACTCGATGTGTTGATCTGGGTAGTCCATCCGGCGTTCTGCCCATTGGTTGGACAGGGATTCATGGCTTGCACTGAAGTTTTTGATATGACTACACGCTTTGATAATGGCGACTGATCCGCTACGACCTGTACAAAGTATAAATACACGCATGGTTTGCTACGAAGTAATGTTTGATGGCAATGCGAAGTTGTTCAATTCTTGTGTTATGCGCAGTGCCTTTAGGGAATTTATTGCCTATGCTCGATATGATCTTAGGTTTTGGAAAGATGGAAGCTTGCAGTTGCCGCTATCCACAAACCGATGAATTCTCTCGTCTCTTCGATGTAGGATTTTTGGTAGACCATCTCACCGATGATTTCATTTTTGTTGGGCTGAGAGAGGTATTCGACGAACCCAGTAATGTAGAAGCATGATATAGCGACAAGAATGAGCGAGATGACTTGAAAAACTCGCGTGTGGGAGATTCCTATCACATGTAGAAGCGCAGACAACGACAGGCTAGCATATACTGCTATCCAAAATACTGGATCGGGATCATTGAACTGCAAATAGGCAAAGACGCCGAAAGTTAAAAAATAGAGGGACCCAAAGAGTTTTCTTTTCATCAAAATTCGATTCTATACGTGAGTATGGGCAACATCCCAAGTTGGTAGGTCATTTCAACCTGCTTGGTGACATTGTCATAGTATTGGTAGGCTTCATTCTCTCGATTGGTGAGGTTCTGAATATCGATAGCCCATGTTCGTGTGGATTTCTTTTTGCTAGTGGTCCATTGGACTCGGATATCGAGTCGTGCATAGTTGTTGAGCTGGCTTTTGTAGTCATAGGTGTCCTGTTCATAAGAATACTGGCGTGTGCCACCTTGATAGATTGCTTTGATGTTGATGCCCAATTGTCGATCTTGATCTAATTTGGGAAAGCTCCATTTTTTGCCTAATACACCACTGTAAGAGTATTTGATGTTGTATGGATTGTCTTGGGTTTCGTCAAAGGTGGAATTGAACATGGTGCCGCTGACTAGGTAGTAAAACTGTGGTGTACTGCCTTCGGCGGATAGGCTGACCCCAGTTGTTTGTGCTTGATACGTGGCAAAGGTCCAGGGCAACGCATAGCTATAGTAGGAGTATTGCCAGATTTTTGGGAAATAGTAATAGAAGCCTTCGACATGCAGGGTGAGCTTACCTATGGATTGAGCAAGGCTAGCGAGGTAGCGGTAGCTTTCTGTGAAGTCGAAAAATTGGATTTCCATGGGGGAGTCTTCGCGGTAGCGTAGATAATACGCATTGGGTTGGTTGAGTTGCGTATACTTACCTGCACTCAGGGCTATGGCCGTATGATCACCCTCTATGTACAGCGTACCTCGGTAGTCGAGTTTGTCTTTCTGAGTATCACCCAACGTGGCGTAGTAGTAGGTTGTTCCAAATTCTAACTTGAGCCAAGATGTGACTTGCAAGTGCCAGTTTAGATAGGGGCTGAGTAGCATGGTCTTGCGTGTGGTCGGGGTGTATATCTCTCCGCTAAAGTCTTGGTAATAATGGTAGTAGTTCAATGCACTGCCAAAATGTAACGTAGACCTGCCCATGGCTAGTGTTGTATTCAGACGGTTGGCCCAAATTTCTTGGTTGATGTGATTGTAATTCAACATTTGGATGACCAAAGGGCTATCAATTGCGAAGGTTTGGTCTCGTTTGTTTTGAGAGGCAGAGAAGACAGAGGTCAAGGATAAGTTGAGGTTTTTGCCCAATGGTGTCTGGAAAGTGGTGCCGATACCTCCCGTTTTGCCTTGATAATAGATGTCGTAAAGATCTTTTTGTACTTTTCGGTCTTGCGGGTCGGTTGCTTCAAAGTCATTGCTGCTCATTCCACCAAAGGCAAATACTTTGAGATTGCTTTTGTTTTTCATAGGAAGGTTGACGTTGAAAGAAAGGTCTTGAAACCCAATCGTCTCACCCCCAAAATCTACGCCCATGAGTCCAAGTAGTCCAGTGAACGAGTAACGGTAGTTGGCGATGTAACTGGCACGGCTATTTTTGGCAAGGGGGCCTTCGGCGCTAAAATCCAAACCAATGACAGAGGCTTGTGCGGTGAATTGATGATGCCCCGCATAACCGTTGCGTAGATTCATGTCGAATAGCCCAGCGACAGCATTGTTTTTGGAGTTGTCCATTTGTCCTATGTCAAACTTAGACATGTCTAGCAGTTGTGCGCTGAGGATATTGACTCCACCACCTGTTGCAGCAGGCTGATCGTTGAAGGTGCCGGCATTGGATAGGTGGTTGGGGTTGACAATTTCTACCCCTTCGAGTCTCCATACGTTGAGTTCTGGCGAGAGTCCTCGTACGGATATTTGGTTATTTTGGTCGTTGGTGACCATCACGTCTGAGCTGGCCAAGAGGAGTCGGGCCGGATCGTAGTAGGTAGCCGCGTAGCGATTGATTTTCTCTTCGGTGATTTCCAGCGAAGACATTTGGGTGAGTGGGTGATTGGCAGACACGACCAATTCTTCGAGTTGGCCCGGTTGTCGGGTCAAATCAATCGTTAGATAGATTGTTTTTCCAGTTTTGACCCATATGTTTTGTTCTTGGTGTTTTTCATACCCTAGATAGGAAACGACAAGCTGATGTAGCCCCGGAGCTACCTTTTCTATACGAAAGGCTCCGTTTGCATCCGTGATTGCTCCTCCTGATTGCTCATCCAAGTGTAGAGTCGCACCGACAAGTGGCTCACCACTGATGAGATCACGGACCATGCCCTCTATGTTTTGTGCTTGAATTGACGTACAAAGAAGTACGAAAAGCACCACGCCTAATCCCCTCATGTTGTCTTGATGTGTGTTTTTACTGTGTCAGGAGTGTTTTTTTGAGATATTGGATGGATGTCTCGATGCTGCCGAGTGGATTGCTAGATTGATCTTGTTCGACGAAAAAGTACTCCAAGTCACTCGATTCTATTAGTTCGAATATTGCTTGATAGTCAATTGTTCCGTTACCTACTTCTGTGAAGTTTTGGTCGGGGGTATCATCCATGTCTTTGACATGCCACATGGTAAATCTACCGGGGTACTTTTGGAGGTAAGTGACGGGATCAAACCCTGCTTTGGAGATCCAATAGAGATCGAGCTCCATTTTGACATGCTCTGGATTGGTGCCTTCCATGATGATGTCCATTGGCACTTCTCCATCTATGCTTTCAAACTCAAAGGCATGGTTGTGGTAGGCGAACTTCAACCCTGCCTCACTGCACATTTTCCCGATTCGGTTCATGAGTGCAACGTGTTCCTTGTATTGCTCGATATTTTGACGTTCTTCTTCTTGAAGCCATGGTAGGACGACATAAGAGATCCCAGCTACTTTGCAAGAGGAGATGACGAGTTCGGGTTTGCTACGCAGTGCTTCGATACCTATATGGGCACTGACTGGTGTGAGCCCGTAGCTTTTGGCAATCCGAGTGAAATCTTTTGGCTCAAATCCATAAAATCTACCCTCTTTGTAGTCCGCGAGCTCGATTTGAGTATAGCCTAACTTTGCAACACGCTGAAGGGTTTCCTTGGGACTGACAGACATTGAGTCACGCAGGGTGTAGAGTTGGAGTCCAATACCTGATGGGGCCTGGGCAGTATGTAGAGTAGCTTCCTGCTTGTTTTCTTGGGGCGAACTGCAGCTGTAGCACAAGGTCAATAGGGCTAGAACGAGTATGGAGAAGTTTGATTTTCCTCGTGTTGAATCAGTCATTGGGTATGAATTTTAGGGTTCGAATTTGTAATAAATTATTCTCTTTGTCGCTACTATTGAAGACCATGTATAGATCTTGTTTGCCAGTCGTAGGCTGGATTGTGAGCTGCTGCATTGGGTCCGTATCGAAAGACATAGTTCCAATTTCTGGGCCTGTAGCCGACCCTAGTCTGACGGATAGGGTGACAGGCAGAGCGGTGATTTTTTTGCTTTGGAATACAATTGCTTCAATGTCAGTCAAGTCTATGTCTTTGTATCGTACAAAGCCTTGATCGTAGATGCGATGTATCCCTTTGTTATTCATTTGGGCCTCATGCAGGCTGTCAGCCTTACTGGCTTTCATGAGATTGGACTGGAGAGGCACAGACAGTGTTTTCGCGATTGGAGAGAGTCCTTTTGCTCCACGGTCGGTGTATTGAGCACTCAGTACGATGGTTTTTTTGTTTTCAATGGGATCTGCTTCAAAAGTGCCCTTCAGAGCCTTTTTTTCTTTTGGAGCTTCGCCCAATGAGAGGACGTATTCCACCATACTTTGTACTTCTTCTTGGGTGAAGTCCGGATGAGCAGACATAGAATGATCTCCCCAGGCACCGCTCCCTCCTTTGATGATCTTTGCCCCCAGGTAGTCCATGGCATTGTCGTCATTTTTGTAGCGCTGGGCTACCTCGACGAATGAAGGGCCTACGGATACTCCGTCGATTTTGTGGCAAGACATACAGTCTGATTTGCTGATTAGCGTCTCTCCGCTGGTGACAGGCATCTGATGTCCTAGAACCTGTGCTTGGTCAAAACCATCCATGTATAGGATGTCGAAGTTGATCTCATCACGTGCGATTTCTTTTCCAGATTGACCATCTTGTGGATCGGTGACAGTGACTTCATATCGGATGGGGCGGTTGGGCCAGTAGAAAGTCTGGTTGCCTTGGATAGCTATGTCTATATGCGGAGCATCATTTCCTACTTCTATTTTGAACTGTTCCATCAGCGTGTGGCCTGCGGGGTCTCGGAGTGTCAACCGGGGGTAATAGATACCATTTTCTTCGAAGGTGTAGGTGATTGAGGGAGATTCAAATTCTTCTTCCCCTATTTTCCATACATAGTCCAAGTCATCTTGATCGTAATCGATTGATTGTGATGCATCAAGAGTAACAGTGAGTGGGCTGCTGCCGTGGTTGGTTGATACGTTGACTTTCATGACAGGTGTTCGGTTGCCTCGATCGAAGCTAATACGACTCAGGCGAGCGTCTTCATTTTGTTTGAACCATGCCGTGCCGTATTCGAGGATGTAGAGTTTACCGTCCTGTCCAAAGGCCATGTCTATGATGTTGCTGTACTCACTACTTGGAGTAAAGGGTTGAAAGTCTGAGGGGGAACCTGATTCGTCAACCTGAATGGTGAATATCCAGTCGCGCATCCAATCATAAATGAAGAGACGCTGGTCAAAGTAAGAGGGAAACCCTGTTTTCTTATTCATACCTTCTTGGGTATAAAAGACGGGGCCTGTCATCGCCGTACGGCCTCCTGTAGCCAACTGAGGAAACTCAGGGCTAGTTGAGTACGGGTAAAAAATCATGGCTGGCCTTGGTAGGGGGAGATTAGAAATACCCGTGTTGTATTTGGAGGTGTTGATGGGCTTTTTGGGATCAAAGTAGCCTTCACTTTCCTGAGTGGTGAAGTTCCAATCTGCATAAGGCTTGTTGTCTCCGACGAATAGCGGCCAGCCGTAGTAGCCGGGTGTCATCGCTACGTTCATTTCGTCGTGACCTCTCGGGCCGCGTATACTGTCATTGTCTCCTGCATCTGGCCCGACATCTCCCCAAAACAACCAGTTTCTTGTTTGGTCGACGGTGATGCGGTAGGGATTTCTACAACCCATCACATAGATCTCAGGTCGGGTTTTGGGGTTGTCGTCGACGAAGAGGTTGCCTTCAGGAATAGAATAGCTGCCGTCGAGTTCGGGTTTGATACGTAGGATTTTCCCCCTAAGGTCGTTGGTGTTGGATGAGGTACGGCGCGCATCAAAAGCTTTGAATCCCTCACGGTCATCGTCAATGGGGGCATAGCCTTTGGATTGGAAAGGGTTGGTGTCGTCACCGGTAGAGAGGTAGAGTAGCCCGTCAGGACCAAACTCGATCGATCCTCCTGTATGGCAGCACACGTCACGTTGTGTTGGGACAACGAGCATGATTTTTTCGTCAGAGAGTCCGTTTTGATCAAAAACGAATCGAGACAGATGCTGCTTCGGTTCTTCGCCTATCGGTGAATAATAAAGGTATATCCAATGGTTGGTACGATAATTTGGGTCCAGAGCGAGCCCCATGAGTCCGTCTTCGAACCCATCGTGTACAGGGAGACTGTCTGTTGTCACCATCGACATTTTTTCAGGGTCGTAGAGTTTGATGCTGCCCTTGCGCTCGACGAACAGGATTTGTCCATTGGGCAAGATGTCTAATTCTACTGGTTCGTTGAGGTTTTTGAGAAACACTTCTTGTGTGAATCGGTGTTCATCTGGCAGGGAGTTCTCATCGTAGATTTGGGTGTGGCAAGATGCTAGAATCGTGCCTAGCACGAGCATCAATAGGGCATGTGTTTTCATAGTATGTCTTTCAGCTTTCTCTCGTTCCCAAACTTATATCAATCGGATATGAAACGTGAATTTTACGCGTCATTTATCTGTTCAAATTTGGGCAATGTGTAAATGACCCTGTGATATGAAATGAATGTCCACCTATGTGACAGGAGGTAGTCGCCAAAATCCCATGCGGACGGAACGAACGGAGAGACCTGTAGTTGTCTCTGCTATTGGTGGTGACTGCTATGTACAGATGATAGCATAAGTACTGGATGAAGCAATAAATGAAGGCCAGTCACCCGTTTAGTGACCGGCCTTACAGGTAAATGAAAAGGGTACTATCTTTACTGCAAGGCTTGTTGTGTCACACACACACACAAATGGGACACCTTGAAGTGATTTACATGGGATAGCAGTCCATGAGGAAAATAGCGTGTAGTGATGAGCTCGTGGTGAGATCAGCAAATCACAGGATGAGACATGGTGATCCTATGCTGTGTACGGATGTATAGCAGTCACGACGAGACAATAAGACAATAATTATAAATGAA
Organism: Reichenbachiella sp. 5M10; assembly: GCF_002742335.1. Classification (NCBI taxonomy): domain Bacteria; kingdom Pseudomonadati; phylum Bacteroidota; class Cytophagia; order Cytophagales; family Reichenbachiellaceae; genus Reichenbachiella; species Reichenbachiella sp. 5M10. The sequence goes on from NZ_MDGR01000007.1 coordinate 1,263,926, forward strand.
ATTTGAGTTGCCCAAACAGCAGGTAGAGTTTAGTGCTTTCTATTTGGAAAGCGACTTTCCCCAACAGTGATTTGGTCGTGACGAAAGGGATACTGAATAAGCGTAATAGACTGGTAGGTGGATGGCCGTCGTAACCATGCGAAGGTGAGTTTCCTTGTTTGTCGGCCTCTTCTAATTCTTTCAGTTCAGACTTTTCTTCCTGTTCTAGTTCGATGAGCTCTTTGTCATCCGTCAGCTGTTGGTACCAGAAAAATTCTGTGGTACTGAGAATCAGCAGCGAGGCAATGACAATATGGAAGTAGTTTGTTTTCAATGTATACGAAAGATACAATTTCACTGCTAATCTAGTAAAGTCAATGTGTTCTCCAAACAACTGGAGGTGAATGTTTGTGTAAATGATGAGTACTCGAATAGAATTTGTTTTCTTCCAGTTTATAGACTTACCACGGGTAAGGGGTGAATGTCAATTATACTGGGGATGATTATAGTCTATTGATCCTGGAGTGGTTTACTTGAGTTTTTTGGAAGGAAGGAATTTGAGAATAAGAACTGGGAGTAGTGTCAAGTCAGCGATCAATGCAACAAGAAAAGATACACTGACAAAAAGACCTGTATTGAACGTGGCTGCAAATTGCGAAAAGCAAAATACTGCAAAGCCAGAAGTCAGAATGATGGTGGTAATGATGATGGGTTCGCCGGTTGCTAAAATCGTACGTTGAATGGCAGTATGCATGGACTTGCCAGCGATGCGCTCTTCACGCATTTTGCTCAAGAAATGGATGGTGTCGTCTACCACGATTCCAAACGAGATGGCAAAAATGATCGATGTGCCGAGGTTGATAGGGATGCCAAAGAAGCCCATCACGGCAGCTATGGCCAAGATAGGGAAAAGGTTAGGGATGAGGGTGATTAAGATCATACGCCAAGATTTGAACATGTATCCAGCGATCATACTGACGATGATGACTGCACCGAAGAGTCCTTTCATCAAGTTCATAGAGAGTGTTGCATGGCTTTTTTCAATGAGTTGTGACGAACCTGTGATGCGGTAATCAAGCGTTGATTTGTCAAGCCATTGGTCGATTTTTTGAGAGAAGACCTTACTGCGCTCGGTAGCATCCTTGGTACCAAAGTCCTTAGAGAAGCCACTGATTTGAGCCAAGTTGCCATCTGTAACTTTGAAAAACCGCTCTTCGATTTTTCCTTTTTCGATCATCTGAAAGACACGTGACCAGTCTCGATCGGTTTGAGGCAAACGGTAGTTCTTGGCCAATCCGCTGTGTTGCATCTGGTGGATGGATTTGACCAATGTAGCGGGAGAAATCAGGTTGTTGGCATTGAGAGTCTGGTGAGCAACCTGTTCGATAGAATCGATGAGCGTGATGACTTTTTTGGAATAGATGGTGGCACTGTCTGGTGTCCAGAGACTCATCGTAAAGGGCTTGGTGCCTCCGTAGTTTGCATCGAAATAGCTAAAGTCTTCTTTGACAGGGTCGTTTTTGGGCAAGTCGTCGATGAGGTAGGCGTTGATCTCTATTTTTGAAATGCCGACAATCACCAAGACAAATGCTATACCAAACGAAATAATGATGGTCTGTGGGCGATGGATCACCCAAGTGTGGAGTGTCATGAGGACGGACTTGAGCACTTTGTTGGACTTCTTGCGCTTGAGTTTGGGCCGAATGAGGAACATCAATTGAGGGAATAGCAAGTAGGTTAATCCAAAGGCAAACATGATTCCAACAGCACTATACATGCCTAAGTCTATGATCGGTTGGACACGTACAGAGATCAAAGTGATGAACCCCACTGCAGTGGTGAGTGAGGTGAGTAGGGTCGCGAATCCTACTTTTTTGACCGCTGTGTTGATGGCCTGCGGAAGGGGTGTTCCAAGTGTGGCTTCTTCTTGCGCATGGGCGAAAAGATGGATGATGTCGGACATTGAGACCACAAGGAGTATAGATGGAATCAGTGTGGAGAGGATGTCGATTTCTTTCCCAACTAGAGTCATGAAACTGAGTGTCATGACGACTGAGAGTAGTGAGATGAGTAGGGATGCTGCCACCATACTTGGTCGACGAATGAAAATGATGAGCATAACCAAAATCGTGATACCACTAAAAATGAGAAAGAAAGTGAAATCCTCCTGCACAGCCCAAACGTAGGCACGCTCTCCAATGGGACGTCCTGCTAGTCTGACTTTGTCAAAGCGGTAATTGTCGACGGTACCGTAGAGTTGAGTAACGTAGATGTCAGACTGTTTTTTTTGCTCAAATTTGCGGTGGCTGACGATGATTTTGATGCTTTCTGAATGTTCGGAGATGAACTGGTCACGGACTTGCGGTTCTTTGTAGATCTTGGCACTGTCCTTGGCGAGCAGGTCAGGATTGTCAAGGTGTAGGTAGGGTAGTTCGAGATAGCCCATGGGACTTTTGACCAGTTTTTTGAGGTTGACGAGCGAGATGACTTTTTGTGTACCTGAGAGATCTTCGAGGGCATTTATGAGCGAATCGGTACGTTGTAGGAAGTCCGGTTGGAATAGTCCCGCTTTGTTGGAAAGGGCAAGGAGGATGTAGTCATTGTCGTGCCCAAATTTCTCGGTGAAGGACTTGTAATAGATCAGGTCTGGATCATCCAGTGGAAAGAAGGCGTCTAGGTCGTTGTTGAATCGGAGGTGAATCAACTGGCTCCCAAGAGAGACAACCAATACAAAGGTGATGACAAGGGAGAGAATAGAGGACTTTTTATTGATCATTGCAAGAAGTAAATCAGGTCGCAATATTAACTCAGATTGATCAATCCCAACAGTCCTCGATGTAGAAAGTCGTGGATCATCTAGCTAGTGGGAATTATAGAGCTGAGCAACCGCTATTGAGTACTCGAGAATGTGGCCATTTATAGATTCTTCTGCATTCTGTTTTGCATAAATCGACTACTTTTGAAAAAAACAATACTTTAAGAACAAGCACTACCACGATGAAGCAATACCAGGAACTGATGCGAAGGATAATGAATGAAGGGGTACAGAAGGGAGACCGTACCGGTACCGGTACCAAAAGTGTATTTGGGCATCAGATGCGTTTTGATTTGTCAGAAGGCTTTCCGCTTGTGACCACCAAAAAGCTGCACTTGCGCTCGATTATTCATGAGTTGTTGTGGTTTTTGAAAGGAGATGATAACATCGACTATCTCAAGGCTAATGGCGTATCGATATGGGACGAATGGGCAGACGAAAACGGTAAACTGGGTCCGGTGTACGGAGTGCAGTGGCGCAGTTGGCCCACAAGTGATGGACAGACTATAGATCAGATCTCACAGTTGATCCATGATATCAAGACCAATCCAAATTCGCGACGTTTGATCGTGAGTGCTTGGAATGTGGCGGATGTGCCTCAGATGGCTTTACCTCCTTGTCATGCTTTTTTTCAGTTTTATGTAGCAGAAGGCAAGTTGAGTTGTCAATTATACCAGCGTAGTGCAGACGTGTTTTTGGGTGTCCCTTTCAATATTGCATCGTATGCTCTCTTGACTATGATGGTCGCACAAGTTTGTGATTTGGAACCAGGTGATTTTGTCCACACTCTTGGTGATGCACATTTGTATTCCAATCATATGGAACAGACCGAATTGCAGCTGTCTCGTGAGTGTAGACCGCTTCCTACGATGACTATCAATCCAGACGTGAAGGATATATTTGATTTCAAATTTGAGGATTTTGAGTTGACGAACTACGACCCGCACCCACACATCAAAGGCGCTGTAGCTGTATAGGGAGCACAAGGCTTCGTGAGGGCAAGAGGGAAGTGTTGGTTCATGGTTTTAGCAGCAGTAGTGCTTGAAGTCAGAGGTCTAATATTCTGTTTTTGCCGTTTAGACCTTGTTTTTAACCTTGCAAGACAATGTTGGTTTAATCTATCGCAAATGCTAGACCTTATGGGAGTGCATTTGTTTCAAATATTCATTTCCTTAGTGGAAACAACAATACCTCCAAATGGAAAGAAGTAGCGTATTCGATATGATTGGACCCATCATGATCGGTCCATCTAGTTCGCACACTGCCGGAGTAGTGCGCATCGGTCGAGTAGGAGTCAAACTCCTCGGTGGCGTGCCAGATACGGCTGAAATCACGTTTTATAACTCCTTTGCACAGACGTACGAAGGGCATGGTAGTGACCGTGCCATCGTAGCGGGTTTGCTGGATTTTGATACCGATGATGAGCGGATCAAGCAGTCTTTTGATCACGCTCAGGGCAAATTGACTTACAAGTTTCGATCGATTGGCAATGCTTCTACGAAGCACCCCAATACGATACAACTCAAGCTCAGCAGAGGCGACAAGAAAATCGAACTCGAAGGAGAGAGTAGAGGAGGAGGAGTCATCCGAATCTCACACGTTAATGGGTTCAATTCAGGGTTTACAGCCAATCTACATACGTTGATTGTGACGACCGATGATGCACAGGGGAGTATTGCCTTCATCTCTGATGTGATCTCACACGATGATTGCAACATCGCTACGATGACGGTTTCCCGCAAGGGGAAAAATGATATCGCTTGTCAGATCATCGAGATGGATTCGGGTATTCACGAAATCACACTTCAGTATATCAAGAACATCAAGTGGGTACATGAGGTGATTTATATCCCTGTGATTGGTTGATTTGGGGCAGGCTTTGTCTGTCCGGATCTTGCGATTGACAGGACGAAACGCTAAGTTGGTCTTTCATTTAATCTCAAAGTAGCTATCAAAAACTTTAGTATATATCGTGCGTCTGCTGGTTCGGGCAAGACCTATACCTTGACATACAATTACCTGCGGTTGGTGCTGCGCTACCCAGAATATTTCAAATCGGTACTGGCAGTGACATTCACCAACAAGGCCACCCAAGAAATGAAATCTCGTATCGTAGAGACACTGCGCGACTTGGGCAAGGGCGAGCATAGCATGTCGGTCGATTTGTGTGAGGATTTGGGACTTGACGGAGTGCAGCTGAAGCATCGTGCTCAGACGGTGCTCAATACCATCTTGCACAACTATTCCTTTTTCGCGGTGACGACCATTGATGCCTTTTTTCAGAAGGTAGTGCGTTCTTTTGCCAAGGAAATAGGTATACACACGGGATTCAAAATCGAGCTGGATCAAAACAAAGTATTGGGAGAGGTGATTGATCGATTGATTCTCAAGCTCTCCGAAGACCCACAGTTGCTGCGTTGGTTGACGGATTTTGCGATCAGTCAGATCAACGAAGGAAAATCTTGGGATACATACAAAAGCATCTTGAGTTTGTCCAAAGAGTTGTTCAAAGAGCAAGTCGTACGACACAAAGAGGAAATGTTTGCCAAACTCGAGGATGCCGAATTCATGAATCAGGCGCTGGACCAGGTACGCAGCAGTGTCAGGGATTTTGAGCGTAGGTATCAGAAATTGGGAAGGGATGCGGTTGACTTTTGCGAAGGCAATGGGCTCAATGAATCTAGCTTTGTCTATGGAGAAAAAGGTGTGGCAGGCTACTTCTACAAGGTCAAAGAGGGAGAGATGAAGGAACCTGGTGCGCGGGTGACCAATGCACTAGAGAAGGAAGCATGGGTCACCAAGAAATCGCCGGATCGAGACATGGTGATGCAAGTCGTGGGATCTGGATTGCAGGGTATCGTAGCTGAGATGGTGGAGTACTACGAGGAGAACATCGATCGTTACCAGTCCTTGGTACAGATTTCTAGGCAGCTATATGCTTTTGGACTCCTGTCCAAAATCTCTCAAGAGATTGCCTACTACAAGGAGGACAATGAGCTGCTATTGATTTCGGATTTTCAACTGTTCCTCAACGAAATCATTCAGGATAGTGATTCTCCCTATGTGTATGAAAAAATTGGGACGAGATACAAGCATTTTCTGATTGACGAATTTCAGGATACGAGTAGCATGCAGTGGGGTAATTTCAAGCCACTTGTGCTAGATAGCTTGGCTAGTGGTCATTTCAATATGGTCGTGGGAGATGTCAAACAGTCGATCTACCGATGGCGTGGGGGGGATTGGGACATTCTTTTGACGAAAGTCAAAGAAGGCATCGATCCCACTGTAGTGGAAGAACGAAACTTAGCGACCAACCGAAGGAGCAAGCAGAACGTGGTGGCATTTAACAACGATTTTTTTGAGCGAGCTCCCCAGATGATGGAAGGAGAACTCGAAGCACCCGAAAGCGCAGCGCTGCGGATACAAGAAGCTTACGAGGGAAGTAGTCAGGAGTACTTTGATACGTCGGAGGAAGGTTTGGTTCAGCTGCGATTTTATGAGAAATCTGAGGACGGAGAAGAGCATCCGTTGACTCAGCTGATCGAAGATGTGCAGGCACTACAGCGGGCGAATTATGGCCTGAGTGATATTGCGATACTGGTGCGTAAAAATGACGAAGGCCGCAAGGTGGCTGAGGCACTCATGAAGTATCAGATGGATCACCCAGACGATGGGTTTGGCTATGATGTGTTGTCCAATGAATCGTTGTTTATCAAAAACAACAAAGCCGTGCACTTGATCCTACAGTTGCTCTACTACCTCATGGAACCTAAGGAGCGACTGTATCAGAAGCAGGTGCAATATGCACTCCAGTCCTGCTATGCGATGGAAGAATGGGAGAGCCAATGGAATACGGTCAAAGACCATCGGTCAAAGTGGCTGACGCTGCGCTTGTCGGAGTTGATCAATGATATCGTACGGGAGTTTGACTTGATGGCCAAAGGAGAAGACTTGCCGTATGTCATGGCGTTTCAAGATGCAGTGGAGGATTTTCTAATGTACGAGAGTGATACCTTGGTGGACTTCCTCACCTGGTGGCTAGAGAACGAGCGGCGTTCGATTCAGGTGTCGGGTGATCAGGACGCTATGACCATCATGACGATACACCAGTCCAAAGGTTTGCAGTTCAAAGCGGTACTGATCCCGTATTGTCAGTGGACCCTGGAGCACAAGAGTGGTGGTTTCACGACGCAGTTTCTATGGAGTGGACGTGCGGCGAGTTCTGGATTGGTGGATCTGCCGTTGGTGCCGATTGTGTATACTTCAGGGTTAAAGAATACAGTTTTTGCTCCGGATTATTGGACTGAGCGACACGATATTCATTTGGATAATCTCAATATGCTCTATGTAGCGATGACGCGTGCGGAGGAGGTGTTGATTATCACTTCTACGACGGATGGATACGGTTCTGGTCGATTGAAGACTAGTGGTCACCTGATGTATCGTTATGCCTTGACGCAAGGGTTAGTAGAAGAGGGTGGGCGCACCGTTGAAATTGGAGTGTTGCCGGCAATCAGGAATTATCACGAGGATTTGATGCGGACTTTTGAAATAACACCGCGCCGAATGTTCAATGCCTTCGGTGACAATATCTCTCTACGTCACCAATCGAGAATACTAGAAGAGGCTCAGCTCGAATCGATCAATTATGGAGATATTGTGCATTGGATTTACTCCAAGATCGCACAGCGTAGTGATTTTGGGTCAGCCATCGAGATGGCCACTATCAAGTTTGGTCTCAGTGGGGAGGAATTGGAGCAGATCAAGAGTCATTTGCGTCAGATTTGGGAGTTGCCAGGGGTGTCACGCTGGTTTACTGAAGACTGGGAGGTCAAAAATGAAGCATCGATACTCCTGTCTGATGGCAAGATGAAAAGGCCCGATCGGGTTGTAATCAAAGATCAGCGAGCTCTAGTCATTGATTACAAAACAGGAACCAAGTCTGCAGGGCACATTCGTCAAGTCGAAGAGTACAAAGCTATCCTCACCAAGATGGGATACCAGCAGGTAGAGGGGTATTTGATTTATTTTTCCGAACCAGAAGTTGTAGCAGTATGAAAGCCGTTTTGTGCAAAGAATATGGAGGACCAGAGCGCTTAGTCTTAGAAGATGTGCCTTCTTTGGTACCTAAGCCCAATGAGGTGATCATCGGGGTAAAGGCCTGTGGGCTGAACTTTCCTGATAATCTCATCATACAGGGTAAGTATCAGTTTCAGCCCGAATTTCCTTTTTCCCCTGGGGGCGAGGTGGCGGGAGTAGTGATTGCCCAAGGTGAAGATGTGAGGCATGTGCAGGAGGGAGATCATGTTGTGGCAGGTACTAGCTGGGGAGGGTTGGCTGAGGAGGCGCGATCATTGGCTAGCAATGTCTACAAGATACCTGATAATCTAGAAATGGAACAAGCTGCTGGGTGCCTGATGACCTACGGGACGGCTTATCATGCGCTTGTAGATCGTGCAAACTTGCAGGCAGGAGAGAGCGTTTTGGTATTGGGGGCGTCTGGAGGAATAGGATCTGCATCTATACAATTGGCCAAGTTACTCGGAGCGCGTGTAGTGGCCTGTGCTTCGACAGAGGACAAGTTGGCTTATTGTCGATCACTGGGAGCAGACGAGGTGATCCACTATACGGAGGTGGATTTGAAAACAAGAATCAAGGAACTCACGGATGGAAAGGGGGTAGACATAGTGGTCGATCCAGTGGGAGGGAAGTATACGGAAGAAGCTTTTCGAGGTATAGCACGTTTTGGTCGGTATTTAGTGGTAGGGTTTGCTGCTGGGCAAATCCCCAAGATTTCATTGAATTTGCCCTTGCTTAAAAGTGCTTCTCTCGTTGGGGTATTTTGGGGATCGTTCTTTAGAAATAACCCAGAAGAGAATCGAAAAAATGTGAGCCAGTTGATGCAGTGGTTTGGTGAAGGGAAGTTAGAAGTACCAATAGATAAGGTATTCCCTTTGGCAAATTTTGAGATGGCACTCAATACTTTGGCGAATAAAGAAGTGAAAGGGAAGATTGTTTTGGTGACTTGATTTAATTCTATATTTTTAACTAATCATACAAAAACACAATCATAACACGATGAAAAAATACGTACTAGCTGTAGCGCTATTGGCATTGGTTGCCCAAGGAAGTGTATTTGCACAAGGCAATATCGATACCAAGAAATATAAGTTTGACATGGCTATCCCTGAGGGATATGGGTTCAAACAAAGTCAAAAGGATGGGTTCACAAAAATCGAAGGATACAATGCCGAATCTGATACCAAAATCAATGCCTATGCATATGTAGGTGCGATAGAGAAATCTAAGATCTACGATTTTGGTTCAAAAGAATCAGGAATAGCAAAGGCTAGTTGGGATGCTGTAGACACGGGTGAAAACGAAAATGGTTTTGCTTGGTGGGAAGTTTATGAAGCAGAGGTAGGAGACAAAATGATGTATGCTGTCGTGGCGAAAAATGCCTACAGTGATGTGTATTACATGTTTTATGCCTTGGCAACTCCAGCAAGCTACGAAAAGTATCAAGATCAATATTTGGAATGGGCAATGAGTTGCTCAGGCATCGAATAAGAGATTTTATTTGAAAATGACAAAACCTCTGATGATTGGTCAGAGGTTTTTTTTATGTGTATGCTTACAGATATGATGGATTATGGAGCTGTTCTTTGTGAGATAGCGGTAGAACTGAAAGAATTTGAGGGAAAGGGAAAAGTCCCAAGTTATATACCTGAATTGGCCAAGGTGGACCCCAATCAGTTTGGCATGTGTTTGACCACAGTCGAAGGCACACGCTACGAGATAGGAGATTCTCAAGTCAAGTTTTCTATACAGAGTATCTCGAAGGTACTGTCACTTACCATTGCAATCAATATCCTTCGCAGTGATCTTTGGAAGCGTGTAGGGGTGGAACCTTCAGGCAATCCATTCAATTCGATTGTACAGTTAGAGTACGAAAATGGTATACCTCGCAATCCTTTCATCAATGCAGGGGCAATTGTGATAGCAGATGTATTGGTGAGTCAGTTGAAAAGGCCCAAAGAGGAGTTTTTGGCTTTCGTACAAGGAATTACGGGGTCAGATATCCAGTACAACGAGCAAGTCGCTCAGTCGGAGAAGAGTGTAGGCTATATGAATACTTCTCTCGCCTACATGATGAAGGAGAAAGGGAATTTGGTCAACGATGTAGAAGAAGTTTTGGATTTTTATTATCTGCAATGCTCGCTAGAGATGACCTGCGTAGAATTGGCAGAGGCTTTTCGCAACTTTGGGGAGACGGGCAAACCTTTTGGTCATGGAGAGTATATTCTGACGATGAGTCAAGCTTTGCGTATGAATGCTCTGATGTTGACCTGTGGCTTTTATGATGAATCGGGTGAATTTGCTTTCGAAGTGGGCTTGCCAGGCAAGAGCGGAGTAGGTGGGGCGATTGTAGCTTTGTTGCCCGAGCGGTATTGCGTGAGTGTTTGGAGTCCGCCGCTTAATAAGAAAGGCAATTCGAGCAAAGGGATGAAGGCATTGGAGTTATTGACTACAAAGACTGGAGGCTCGATTTTTTGATGACGAGTACATATGAAGAATTCAAAATGAAGGCTATCGTTAGATAGCCTTCATTTTGAATTTCTTTTTTAGTTCCGTGAATGAGGAACGGAATCTAGCGTCTGTATCTAGCATGTCATTGACCGACTGCAAGGCATGAATGACCGTACTGTGATCTCGCCCCCCAAAGTGACTACCGATACTCTTGAGCGAGTGATTGGTGTAGTCTTTGGAGAAATACATCGCCAGTTGTCTTGCGATGACGATTTCTTTCTTTCTGGTTTTCGCTTTGAGGTCATCAGAGGATACATTGAAATACTCTGAGACAGTCTTTTGGATGTAATCAATACCTACTTCAGATTCGATGTTTTTGACGATCGATTTGAGAGTCTGTTTGGCTAGTTCTAGATCGATTTCACTTCTATTGAGTGATGCATGTGCTACGAGAGAAATTAGAACTCCTTCAAGTTCTCTGATGTTGGTGTCCACACTGTAAGCGAGGTACTCGAGTACTTTGTCGTCTATTTCTAGTCCGTCATCCTGCAACTTGCGTTGAATGATCGCTAGCCTTGTCTCAAAATCTGGTTGCTGCAGATCAGCAGTCAGTCCCCATTTGAATCTAGAAACCAATCTCTCTTGCAACCCCTTCAACTCAGTCGGCGGGCGATCACTTGACATGATGATTTGCTTACCGTTTTGATGCAGGTGATTGAATATATGGAAGAAGATTTCTTGCGTCTTGACCTTGTCTTTGAAAAACTGAACGTCATCAATGATTAAAGTGTCGACATTCAAATAGAAATTTTGAAATTCCTGTAAGCTGTTGTTTTTGAGTGCTTCGATAAATTGACTTGCAAACTTCTCTGAAGCGACATAGAGTACAAATTGCTCTGGATTTTCTCTTTTGATTCTATTGCCAATGGCTTGTGCCAAATGTGTTTTTCCCAATCCTACACCACCATAAACCATCAGAGGATTGAACGAGGTGATCCCTGGTTTAGAGGCTACAGCCAAACCTGCAGAACGAGCCAGTCTGTTGCAGTCTCCTTCTATATAAGTATCAAAGGTGTATTCTGCGTTGAGATTGGAGAGTTGCTGTTTATTGTCAATCTCTGGCAAGGCAAATGGACTTGACGAGACTTGGTTTTTATAGCCACCGTTTTGTGCAAATTTGGAGAAATCCTTCTTTTGCGCCAAATTGACGGTGTATGGTTGGTTTTTGGCATTTCCTTTGTCTACAATTACCGAGTACTCCCATTTGCCCTCAGGACCGATTTCAGATTGAATGGCTTCTTTAAGTAGCTGTACGTAATTGTCTTCTAACCACTCATAAAAGAATTGTGAAGGAACCTGTATCGTCAGTACCGGACTATCAAATTTTAACGGAATAATAGGGATGAACCAAGTTTTGAAGCTTTGTTCTGGGATTTTACTCCCAATAAATTTCAGACAGTTATCCCATATTCTATTGTGCATTTGGATTTTGGTAGTTGGAGGTTTACGATAAAATCTTGTAGCTTTCTCTTTTGAGAATTTCAAATTTGACCAAAAAAAAATGAATTAAAAAATCTATTTCATATTGACTTTTTAAAAACTACTTCTGTCCTCGGAAATGAGAAAAAAGAATTTGAAATTCTTAGAAAAGTACAAAATGGTAAAAAATGGTTTTGATTGACCTTCAACAAAGAAGACTAAACAAAATCAAAATCCTCTTGTGTAGCTCTAGAGTAGTTTTTGTCTTGGGTATTGAAGATAAAAAAATCCCAAGACGTAGGCCTTGGGATTTTTAAGTCTTATATGATGTGACAATTACTTTTGCACATACATTATTTCTTTGACTGCTTTTACGGTTCTCTCCACATTAGGTAAGATCTCTTGGATCAATGTAGGTGCGTAAGGTAGTGGTACGTCTTTGTTTGTAATTCTGTGGATTGGGGCATCTAGGTAGTCAAATGCTTTTCGCTGTACATAGTGACTGATCTCAGATGAAATCGAAGCAAGTGGCCAGGCCTCTTCGACGATTACCAATCGATTTGTTTTCTTTACAGACTCTATAACAGTAGCATAGTCAATAGGTCTTACAGATCTGAGGTCGATGACTTCAGCATTGATTCCTTCTTTTGCCAATTCTTCTGCCGATGCGTTAGCAACTTTCATGAATTTACCAAAAGAGACGATGGTTACATCTGTCCCTTTTTTGACAACATCAGCTACACCAATTGGGATGATGTATTCGCCTTCAGGTACTTCGCCTTTGTCACCGTACATCAACTCTGACTCCATGAAGATCGTAGGGTCATTGTCTCTGATTGATGCTTTCAACAAGCCCTTAGCATCTGCAGGATTAGATGGCACGACAACCTTTAGTCCTGGGCAGTTTGCGTACCAGTTTTCGAAGTTCTGTGAGTGTTGTGAACTCAACTGACCAGCGTTTCCTGTAGGTCCTCTAAACACGATTGGCGCAGTGAATTGTCCACCTGACATAGACATGATTTTAGCCGCTCCGTTGATGACCTGATCGATGGCTACCAATGAAAAGTTGAAAGTCATGAATTCAATGATAGGACGCAGGCCGTTCATTGCTGAGCCTACACCTACACCCGCAAAACCGAGCTCAGCGATAGGAGTGTCGATGACTCTTTTTGGGCCAAATTCATCAAGCATACCTTGACTTACCTTGTAAGCACCATTGTATTCCGCAACTTCTTCACCCATTAGATAAACAGATTCATCTCTGCGCATCTCTTCGTTCATCGCTTCTCTGAGGGCTTCTCTAAATTGTAAAACTTTCATACTTTTTTGTTTAATATATACTTCCTAAAGGAGGGTGTCTTGTCGTAATTTTTGCAGGTGCTAAATTATGTCAAGTGCTCCAATATCCCAATCTATTTTGAATAAATAGCTGTTTTGGGTTTTAAAAAGGGCATAAAAAAACCCTGACTAATCTAGTCAGGGTTTTCAGTGCCTTAGTCGCCTTGATTAGTTCAATGCTTCCGTTACTTGAGTAGCGAATGCTCTGAACTCAAGATCAGCCAATGCTTTTTCTTTCAATGAAGGATCTTTTTCAACAGCTGTCTTCAAGTTAGAAAGTACATCTTCTGCTTTGTTGGCTCTAGCTGCAGTGATAGCAGAAGCATAATATGCTTTTGCAAACTCAGGGTCCAACTCAGTAGCTGAATCAAATCCAGTTACAGCGTTTTCTAAGTCTTTGTTCAACAGTAGCGCTAGACCTTTGTCAAATGCAACTTCTACAGACTCGTCAGCTGCGCTTAGTGTAGCTACAGCAGTTTCATAGTCGCCTTGCATTACTTCCAAAGAACCTTTTACGCCGTTGATGCCGCTTGCGTGATCACCTGGGTTGCTAGCCAATGCAGCTACAGCCGCATCGTAAGCTTGCGCCTTGTTGCCTTGTAGGAGGTAAGCAGTCGCCATGTTAGCTTGTACTTCAGCAGTGTTGTTTTTGTTTGCAGCGATATCCAACTGCGTCAAAGCCAACTCTACATTTTGGTTTCTCTCATCACCTTCAGCAGCGATAGCCATAGCGAGGTATGTAGCGCCGAGGTTGTTGTGAGATTCCCAGTTTCCTTCTTGTTTGGTAGCTGCTTTGTAGATAGCTTCTTTTTCTTCCAATGATGGAGTCAAGGTAGCAGCGAAAAGTAGCTCTCCGATTGATAGAGAATCAGTAGCTGTAGAATCTTGATCTACGATTTGTTTTGCGATTACAGAGATTTCTGCGTTAGATTTCTTTTCAACGACAGTAAGAACTTCTGTTCTAGCAGCTCTCAATCCTGGGTAGATGTCTTTGAAAATCGCATCGTATGAGTCCAGTTTTTGCAACGCTTTTTCTTTGTCTTCAAATGTGCCTGCACCGTTTACGATTTTTAGGATTTCAGACTTCTGGTCGTCAGATACACCTTCGTATACGTCCAACGAATCTTTGAATTCAGTCCAGTCTTCAACTACAGGCTTCAAGATGAACTCAATAGAGTCAGCCAAATCTTTGTAGTCGTATTTTCTCATTTGAGATCTGTAGTACTTCTCAATCGCCTTAGCTCTGTCTTCTGACAAGTTTGTGTTGACAGTTTCGAGACCTTCTGGAGAGTGAGTACCAGTGATTGACACTGTTCTAGTTACATTTTTGTCCGCGATGAAAGCAGAGAACTCTTTTCCTTTTGAACTTCTAGTTTCAGAGCTTTTCAATACAGCACTGCCTCTGTCAAAATACATGTTGACGTTGGTAGGAGCGAGCTCTTCTTGGTCTGTGTACCCTGGATCAGCGAATGCACTGTAGTATACAGGCTCAGCCATGGCTGAAGTAGTGATCAATCCTTGTGCAACTGTAGCACGTGGAGTAGACTTGTTTTCGCCTTTTTCATCTACAGCAACCCCCATCACTTGAAGATCGCCTTGATCCATGGCAGGATCATATAAGAAAGCGAAAGTGTCTGATTTTCTTGAGGTGGTAGTTTTGCTATCTGGAAAATCTGCTGCGTCGAAGGTCATAGTACCTACTTCTACTTCAGACTCACCATACTTGTAAAATGATGTCAAATTATACACATACTTCTCTGGAAGCATTTTTGCTGGTAATACAACTGCCATGTCATACTTTACTGAATCACCGTGAAGTTCTAAAGGACTAGGCACGATGTCTACCTGCTGGCTGTCAGCAAGCTTCACCATGTTGTTCAATGAACTACACGCTGAAAATACAGTTAAGCCTAAAACGATGGCTATCACAATATTCGATTTTCTCATTTGAAAAATTGTTTTTTTGAAAACTGATATAACTTTTTGTACTTATCTTGGATAGAACTGCAATAATACGGAAAAAAACTTTTTATCCTAAAATTAATAAACACAAATAAATCAGCGTTTTTAGCCTAAATTTGCCACACTATGACAGGATTACAAGATTATTTGGAAAAACATGCTTTTGGAGTTTGTGCAAGGCTCGGGGAGAAATTGAGACTTCCTTCTTCGAGTATCCGTTTGTTCTTTATTTACATCTCTTTTTTGACCTTCGGTAGTCCACTGGTGGTCTATTTGATGTTGGCTTTCGTGATGAACTTCAGAAAGCATCTGAGAAGGCGTCATTCCCACTGGTACTATTCGTGAGGGGCCTTATCTTATTATTGTGTAGATATCTCGGCGTGTTTTGCCGTTCCAATTCAATTTTCTTTTTAGGTTTGCAATTCAATTCATATCAGATATATGCTATTAGAATTCGAAAAACCGATTGCTGAGTTAGAGGAAAAGTTGCAAGACATGAGGCAACTGGCTCGCACCAATGACGTGGATGTTTCTGAAACGGTAAAATCATTAGAACAAAAGATAGAAAAGTTGAAAAAGGATACTTTTCAGAATTTGACGCGCTGGCAGAGGGTACAGCTATCTAGGCACCCAGACAGACCCTATGCGTTGGATTATATCTTCGAAATCACAGACGACTTTATAGAGATTCATGGTGATCGCAATGTCAAAGATGACAAAGCAATGATTGGTGGGTTTGGATCCATAGATGGGCAGACTGTGATGATTATAGGGCAGCAAAAAGGCCGAAACACGAAGCAAAGACAAATGAGGAACTTTGGTATGGCCAATCCAGAAGGGTACCGTAAAGCGCTTCGATTGATGAAAATGGCTGAGAAGTTCGGTAAGCCAATTGTATGTTTGATCGACACTCCTGGAGCTTATCCGGGGCTGGAGGCTGAGGAGAGAGGGCAAGGTGAAGCCATTGCTCGCAATGTCAAAGAAATGTTTATGTTGACAGTGCCTGTGATCTGCGTGATTATTGGTGAGGGAGCTTCAGGTGGAGCCATTGGTATCGGTGTAGGAGATCGTGTACTCATGATGGAAAACACTTGGTATTCTGTGATTTCTCCAGAGTCATGTTCGTCGATATTGTGGCGTAGCTGGGAGTACAAGGAGCAAGCAGCAGAGGCTCTTAAGTTGACCGCCAACGATATGATGGGGAATAAGCTCATTGATGGGATCATCTCAGAGCCGTTGGGAGGCGCACATACGGATATGAAGGCTGCAGCCCAAGAGCTAAAAAAAGTGATATTGAAAGATATCAAAGCACTGAGTAAAGTTGATGCACGTCAACGCATCGATGCGAGAATAGATAAGTTTAGCGCCATGGGCGCATACGCATAATATACACATGATTAGACTCATTTTTTTAGCCGTTTTCAAGCTGGTGGGTTGGCGGATAGACGGCAACCTCTCGCAGGGGCTAAAAAAATGTGTTTTGATAATTGCTCCACATACCAGTAATTGGGATTTTGTGATTGGTGTGATGTCCCGTTCGATTTGTGGTTTTCAGGCCAATTACCTTATCAAGAAAGAGTTCTTTAAATTGAAACCCCTTGCGTGGTTTTTTAAGGTGACTGGGGGGATTCCTGTGGATCGCAAAAACAAGAAGGTAGATGTTGTTGGAAGTGTTGTAGAGAAATTTCAATCTCGGGAGAGCCTTGTACTGACCATCACACCAGAAGGGACACGCTCTTATGTCAAAGAGTGGAAAACGGGGTTTTATAGAATTGCACTTCGTGCTCAAGTTCCTATTGTTCTGGTAGGGTTTGATTATTCTAAAAGGCTTGTTCGTTTCATAGAGGAATTTAGTCCGACTGGACATATGGATGAGGACATGGCTTACATTAAGTCCTTGTACTTGGATGTCAAAGGGAAGCACCCTGAGTTAGGTGTATATTAGGCTACAGGGGACTGGTTTAGAGGGGATTCTTGAAGAATGAGCGGAAAACATTTATGCTCATGAGAGCGTATGAATTTATTCTCAACTTGAGTATTCAATCACCAACTGAAGGAACGTTACTCCTCTCGCTTTGAAGATATGCTTAGAACGATCATCAAAAAAATAGCCATCTTTCCGATATTGATTTACCAGTACAGCATATCTCCGATGTTTCCTTCGTCCTGTCGATATTCACCAACTTGTTCGCAGTATATGAAGGAGGCCATCATGAAACATGGGGCATGGAAGGGTGTCCGGTTGGGGATCAAACGAATCGGAAAATGTCACCCATGGGGGGGGAGTGGTTACGATCCTGTTCCCTAGTCAATAATTGCACGGGGCTTTTTCCTAAGCTGCCATTTACGACCTATCTTTGCCGGAGAATTAAAAGGAAATATTGTGGAAAAGAAGAACGGTTTTTATTGGTCCGACGAGAGAGAGCCTCATTTCAACAGAAGGAAAGAGATACTTGCAAAGTATCCACAGGTACGTGATTTGTTTGGGATCGACAAAGGACTCAAATTCAAAACCTTGGCTCTGGTGGTGTTTCAATTGGCCACAGCTCCATTTATTGCAGAGTTAGCATGGTATTGGTATATACCATTGGCTTATCTTGTTGGAGCTTCCGTGAGTCATACACTTTTTTTGGCCATTCACGAGATTAGTCACGATTTGGCCTTCAAGAATCGTGTGCCCAACAACTGGCTTGCGCTAATTGCTAATATTCCGATTTTGTTTCCTTATGCTATGTCGTTTAGGACCTATCATCTCAAGCATCACTGGGAGCAAGGAGATGTAAACCATGATACTGATTTGCCAACAGACGGAGAACGAAAAGTTTTCCAAGGATTTATTGGGAAGCTGCTTTGGGCGACCAATCAAATATTGTTTTATGCTTTGAGGCCGATGTTTGTGCATCCGATCAAGTATGAGAAATGGCACAAAATCAACATCGTATTTCAGCTGATCGCTGTAGCGGTTTATTGGTATTTTGTAGGGTATGGGGCGATTCTGTACTTGCTGTTGAGTATCTTCTTGGCGGGTAGTTTACACCCTCTGGCAGGGCATTTCATTGCCGAGCACTATGTGTTCAAAGAAGGACAAGAGACGTATTCGTACTATGGGCCGCTTAATATCTTTGCGCTAAACGTAGGTTATCACAACGAACACCATGATTTTCCAAATGTACCGGGCACACGGCTACCTGAGGTCAAGAAAACGGCGCCTGATTTTTATGATCATTTGTTTACACACAAGTCTTGGTCCAATGTTATTATTCAGTTCATTGCTAATCCTCGGATTACACTAGGTAGTCGAGTCAGGAGACGCCGATAAGACAATCCATTGTATGAAAATAGTATTTATGGGTACGCCAGAGTTTGCTGTACCTAGTTTGCAAATATTGGTAGAAAACGGTTTGGATGTCGTCGGAGTGATCACAGCTCCTGACAAACCTAAGGGGCGGGGCAAAAAGCTGCAAGGCACTCCTGTCAAGGATTATGCAGTGAGTGTAGGACTCAACGTGCTACAGCCTACCAATCTAAAAGCTCCTGAGTTCATCGAGGAGCTTCAGGCTCTTCAGGCAGATCTACAGGTTGTAGTGGCTTTTCGTATGCTCCCTGAGGTGGTTTGGAACATGCCTTCAGGAGGTACATTTAACCTTCATGCATCGCTGTTGCCACAGTACCGTGGAGCTGCTCCGATCAATTGGGCAATCATCAACGGGGAGAAGGAGACGGGAGCCACGACTTTTTTTCTTCAACATGAGATTGATACGGGGAATGTGATAGATCAAATCCACGAACCAATACACACTGATGACAATGTCGGGGATGTCTACGAGCGGTTGATGAATCACGGTGCAGAACTAGTGCTACATACAGTAAGGAAAATTGAGGCGGGGACGATTGAAACTCAACCCCAAGCGGAGTCTGGTACACTCAATTCTGCTCCTAAGATTCATAAAGAAACTTGTCGCATCAACTGGGACCAACCCGCTGAGTCCGTACGTAATTTTGTCCGGGGTCTGTCTCCTTATCCAGCAGCTTGGACGCTCTGGAATGAAAAGGTCTTCAAAATATACAAGACAACGCATGCTGAGAACCGAGAGGGAGAGGCTTTGAAAGTGGGGGGGTACCTCACAGATGGCAAGACTTATTTTAGCGTGAAAACGCAAGAGGGGTTTCTCGATGTCTTAGAAATACAGATGGAAGGCAAGAAGCGTATGGGAATCACCGATTTGCTCAGAGGATACAAATTTGACTAAGATGAAGATATCAATGATAGCGGCCATGTCGAGCAATCGAGTCATTGGCATCAACAATGATCTGCCGTGGCATTTGCCCGATGATATGAAGTATTTTATGGAGACGACTAAGCATCATTGCGTGATTATGGGGCGCAAGAACTATGAATCCTTGCCTCCAAAATTTCGTCCATTGCCGGACCGAACCAATTTGGTGGTGACGAGGCAGGGGGATTATGAAACCCCTGGATGTGAACGATTTGATAGCATCGAAGCAGCCATTGAGTTTGCTCGTAATACCGGTGAAGAGGAGCTTTTCATCATTGGTGGGGGGCAGATATATCAACTGGGACAGGCCTTGGCAGATAAAATTTATCTCACAGAGATCCATGCAGATATCGAGGGAGGAGAGGTTTTTTTTCCTGAGCTGACCAGCGACTGGCTAGAAAAAACGAGGACAGCACATGGGGTGGATGAGCGACATCAGTATGCGTTTGATTTTGTGACCTACGAACGCGGATAAGTGACTGATTAGAAACTAGCAATAAAGGAATTATGAAATACTTCGAAGGGAAACACATATGGATTGTCGGTGCATCGAGTGGGCTAGGAGAAGGATTGACTCATTTTCTTAGTGATGTAGACTGTACTTTGATTTTGTCGGCACGTAGAGAAGAAGAGCTTCACCGTGTCAAGGATGCCAATCGAGGTAGAAAGGCAAAATTTGTGATTGCACCTTTGGATCTCACGAATCCAGAGATGATCGATGCGTGTGTAGCAGATGTAGAACGTCAGTTGGGGTATATCGATATACTCGTGCAAAGCGGTGGGATAAGTCAGCGAGATACTGTGCTTCGTACCTCGATGGAGGTACAGCGCAAAATCATGGAGGTTAACTATTTTGGTGCAATACACCTGTCTAGGGCTGTCTTGCCTAAGATGGTCGAGCGCAAGTCAGGTTTGCATGTAGTAGTGACGAGTGCGGTGGGTATAATCAGTACGCCGTATCGGTCGGGTTATTCTGCTTCTAAACATGCTTTGCATGGATTTTTTGATGCTTTACGTGCCGAGCAGCATCAAAACAACGTCAAAGTGACTCTGTTGTGTCCTGGGTACGTACATACCAATATTTCTTACAACGCGCTCATGGGAGATGGCTCTCAGCAATTGAAATTAGACAATGCACAAGCTAACGGCCTGTCCGTTGATGAATTTTGCAAGATTGCTACCAAGGCCATCGCTGCAGAGAAAGAGGAAGTCTACATTGGTGGTTTCAAAGAGGTGATGGGGATCTATGTCAAGCGGTTCTTTCCAAGTTTGTTTTCGCGCATCGTGCGTAAAATTGCTGTAACCTAAGGTTTTCTCGATTAGAGGTATTGAATCATCCAATTTGTATTTAATTTGGAGGAGTGCTGCTGTGGATATACTGCACCGGCTCATACTGTCAAAGAACAAGCAAGCAGTGCCATGCATAAGATTACATTCTATTTTCTTTTACTCCTTTCGATATGTTTTCATTTTCAACCTAGCCACGCGAGTGACCTCACATGGCAGCAAGCTCAGTTGGATGGAGGAGGTTTGCTTACTATTCAGTACAAACTCAATGAACCGTTTCTTATTGCCAATGACAGCTTATGGATTGAGGGAATGGAGTACGATATGATGATTGGGTTTCAGCATTATTTGCTCAACCATTATGGAGTTGTACTCAAGTACGAATGGGTAGAACGACAAAGTTTGGTAGAGATATTTGAGCGCATACAAACGATCAATAAGCCTGGAGAGATTGGTTTAGATATTATTTCTTGGACCGCAGATCGCGAAAAAAATGTCAAGTTTTCCGAACCTTACTTTCCGGATTTTCAGGTGTTGATTGCCAACCGGTCCAGCCCTACTGTACTTCAGCTAGGAGATTTTGTTCAAAGTTACAATCATCACACGGCGATCACTGTGGCAGGTACTACCTATGAAAAGAACCTTCAAGAGATCAAATCTTCAGCTGGTTTGGATTTTGAGATAAAATATATAGAGAAGAGCACGGAGATTGTTCAACATGTTATTCGGACACCCGGTAGTTTTGGTTATATCGATTTGACACGTTATCTGTTGGCTTTGGATAACAATCTGCCGGTCAAACGCCTCAATGCCTACGCGGTAAAGGGACATGGTTTGGGGGTGATTTTTAATAAGAATTCGGACTGGGAGGTGCCGTTCAATGAGTACCTCGCCAGTCAAGAATTTGACCGTATCAGAGACCGAGGATTGGATAAGTATTTTGGGCCGGATTTTCAAGCATTCATTGATAATCTCGAAGATCATAAAAACGAAGAGGTCGTACTCCTGATGCAAGAGAAGAAGTTTATGGACGAGGAGATAGACAATCAGATGATTCAAGTGGAAAAGCAAACGAGATTGAGGAATGTTCTATTGCTGAGTGTGGGAATGGTTCTAATGGTTAGTTTTTTTCTTTACAATCGATACAAGATTAAATCGAAAGCCAATCAGGAATTGACCGCTCAGCGTCAGATCATAGAAAATCAAAATGTACAGCTCGAAGAAAACGTCAAGAAATTGGTCGAACTCAACGAGGATAAAAATAGTTTTATCCGTATCCTGTCTCACGATTTGCGTGCTCCGATCAATAATATCAATGGGATATCTCGTATCCTGTTGAGTGATGCGGAGGATTTGAAACCCGACCAGTCCAAACTGCTGCTTCATGTATCGGATGAGTCCAAGCGGTTGAGTGATATGGTGACACGTATTTTAGATGTGGAAAAAATGGAGTCAGAGACGGAGGAAGAGTTTGTCAGGGTGGATATTCATGGTGTATTGTCGCGAGTAGTGACGAATTTTGCGCCGACGGCTGAGTCGAAGGGAATTTCATTGCGGCAGGATTTGGTGGAGGGCACTTTTGTGATGGGACTGGAGGAGTTTTTCTTTCATGTATTTGATAACGTCCTATCCAACGCGATCAAGTTTTCGCCACAAGGCGCTAGTATCTACGTCAACTCTACCGTGGTAGAAAATCATGTAGAAGTGAGAATCAAGGATGAAGGACCTGGTATCTCCAAGGAGGATCAAAAGAAGATGTTTAAGAAATTTCAGATGCTCAGCGCCAAAGCTACAGCGGGAGAAAAGTCTTCGGGATTGGGATTGTCCATCGTCAGCAAGTATATCAAGTTGCTAGATGGGCAGTTGACTTGTGAGTCAAAGGTAGGGGAGGGTACGACATTTGTAATCCATTTTGCTGCATGCTAGCAAGATCTTAGCACCATGACTGGTGAGCATAGCGGTAGGCTAGACCGATAGAGATAGCCAATCCAAAGCTGAGTAGTGTCCCAATCAAGATGTATTCTGTGAGTTTACGGTCTTTGGCTTTGGATAGGTCGCTGAATCGAAAGACGGATTTCGCGGCAATCAAGAGCCCAATGGCCTGCCATTGATTGAGTACGATGAAGCCAAATACAAAGAGTCGCTCCAAAATTCCGATGTATTTTCCGGCTTGGGCTAGCGAGTCATTCTCACTGTCTTCGTTGAGTGTCCAGCGACTCATGATCAATCGCATCACGATGGAGGAGATCGATGTGATGGACAGCAAGGCAAAGATTAAGAGGAGTGATGAGTTGGCATACAAAACCCCAAAATCAATAGCGAAGGGTTCATGGAAGTAGACTAGGGCCCCAATGATGAGCAAGTGAGCGACTTGATCGATGACAAATAGTAGGCGGGTATTGACGACTGAGTCTAGATGGAGTTTGACCAAGTCTATGAAGAAATGACTGACAGCAATCACAACCATCAGTGGTACATAGTTCCAGTCAAACTGTAGCAGTACAAGCAGGGTGAGAACATGTACCAAGACATGCAGGTATAGGAATCTAGATCGATGTTTTTTGAGGCGTTTGTCTACGACCCATTCATCGGGTTGTAGTACAAAGTCACCAAGCGTATGTGCAATTAATAGTTTGAGTAGAAGGGAGATCATAGCGTGTCTAGTTGTTGCGTGTAGTAGCGGTTGAGATTCATTACTTCTTCGTATCCTCCTCTTTTCAATGCTTCACTGATCGTACTTTGGGACTTGTTGAGCAATTTGGCGATATCTTTTTGATTTTTGGTAGGGTGTTCGATTACTGTCGTGATGATTTTTGCTACAGTACTACTCCATTGGTTGGCTGTCAGTAGTGCGAGAGTGAGCATAAGGTTGAGTGTGTCATTCCAGTGTGGGTCTTCGGATTGGATGACAAGGGTTTGTTTTTTCATGTTCTCGAAGGCTTCTCCGGAGTGTACGTAGGCCGAGCCGTTGGATTCAGTGATGTTTTGTGCATGATGTGTTTCTTGGCCTATACCAAGGGCAATGCGGACGTCTTGGTTTTTCGTTTGTTTGATGGCAGCCTTGATATGTAGGGCCGCAAGGAGAGCAACCTTAGGAGCCACGGATAACTGGAAACTGTCACCTCTATATATCTCCCATTGTTTGGGAGAGGTGCCATAGTGGTTGAGTACTTTTTTTAGCTTGAGTAGCCAGTCAGAGGGTTGACCTGCTTGTGAATTGATGATATCTCCGGTGAGTATGGCAATCATAGTAGGGTGTTTGTTGCTAAGATATCGTCTTTGTAGACGATATCCTACTGTATCGTCTACAAA
Organism: Reichenbachiella sp. 5M10; assembly: GCF_002742335.1. Classification (NCBI taxonomy): domain Bacteria; kingdom Pseudomonadati; phylum Bacteroidota; class Cytophagia; order Cytophagales; family Reichenbachiellaceae; genus Reichenbachiella; species Reichenbachiella sp. 5M10. Next base: position 1,287,905 of record NZ_MDGR01000007.1, read on the forward strand.
GACGATATGGAGGTGTATCGCTTATGCAGACGATAGTTAGATGTAGCCTGCTAGGCGATAAGCTGTGAGTCCCATCCATTCTTTGATGAGTATGGACCACAGTTGCAAGCTGTAGACGGAAGGGATCAGTAGGGCGTCTGGTGTGGCCCGGATTTGTCCACCATAGTAGTCAGTAGGGAAGGCGTCTGGATAGAGGCCTGTTTTTTCAAAGCATGCTTTTGCTCGTCGCATATGAAATGCTGAGGTGAAGAGAATGCTCGTTTCATTGGGGGGGAGGAGTGTAGCAGAGAAACTGGCGTTTTCGTGCGTGTTGCGGGACTGGTCCTCTATATAGATTGCTGAGGAGTCTACACCGCACATTCGAGCAAAGTCTGCCAATGCATGGCTTTCTTTGACGCCCTCAAAGGTCAGCGTTCCTGAGCCTCCCGATATCAATATTTTCTTGACCTTACCAAGATGGTAGAGTTGTATGGCGTGTACGATGCGGTCTGCTCCCTTGTTGAACTGTACTCGGTCATAGGGTGGCCGATTGGGCTCTGTGATGCCTGCGAGAACGATGGCCCAATCGTAGGCTTGGTCTATGCTGGTATAGGTCACAGGCGGAGGTTCCCAAAGGTTCATCATCCACTTGGCAAGCAGAGGGTTGCTGCAAAATAGTAACAAAGCGATTCCCAAACGTAGGAGAGGCTTTTTGAGTCGGGAATGTCGCCAGGTCAGCCCCGTGATCAATAAAAGACAACTTAGACTAAGTGGCATCAAGAACCATGTGATGATTTTGGATAGGACGAAAAACATGGTCGCTATCTTCCGAAACTAGAGATGATTTTTTTCAACACATCAAAATACAAAGTGACAAACAGGAGAAAAGACATGATCCATATGATCACGACATTGAAAGGCAGCGTGTCATAATACCGTCCAAGAAATTGTTTTTCGGGCGCATAAAAGTGTGCACGAAAATCTAAGGGGCCGTCAGGTTGTGGGCTCAAAAAGATCGGGTAGATTTTCTGAATCAGTTCATCTTGTGTGACGAGCAAGCGGTCTTTGGTCGTCGCATTTTTCAAGAAAAAAGTAATGGCCTCATTTTCATGGCCCGTTCGGAGTTTGTCGAACTCGCGAGCTTTTTCTGGAGTATCGGTCATGGATTGAGCCAGTTCGTCTTTAGCTTTGGATGCTTCCTTCATCGAGTTGTTGTGAATTTTGCGCATGACTTTGATGAAGTGCATTGTTTGCTCGTAGATCGCTGGATCGAACTGCTCTAGGTTGAGAGCACTGATCGCGCTGAATTTCTCTTTCGGGATGTGGAATGCAGTCATCTCTTTGCTCAGTTCTTTGTGTACCAGCTCAAGCTGCTGACTAGCGCTTTTGCGTAAGGAAGCATCCTCGCTTTGATAGTTTTTGAAGGCTGATTCGATCGCTTTTTCGATTGCTGGGTAGAAATACATGCTCTTAAATTCCGAGTTGGCGATCTGTTGGTCATATGCAAAAAAGTGTTTTTCGAAGGTATTGTTTTTAAACTGATCCACGACCAGTGCTTCATAGCCCCATTTAGACGCCATCATTTCACCGATGATTGGTACACGATTGGGGCTGCTGAGCATCGGGTTGAGCTTGTCGAAATTGACTACTACTCCACTGAGGATGAGTTGAGGGATGATCAGTAGCGGAATCAAGATGTAGATAGTCACAGCCGAATTGAAAGCCGAGGAGATGTTGAGCCCAAGGATGTTGGCAAAGCAGGATGTAGAAAACAAGACAAGCCAAAAGGAGAGTGTCATGCCTTGGATCCCTAGGATCCAGTCCCCAATTAGGACAAACATCAGCGTTTGGATCGCCGACAGAGTGAATAGAATGAGGAGTTTTGAAATCAAGTAGCTGTAGCGACTCAGATTGAGGAAAGATTCACGCTTGAGAATCTTGCGGTCTTTGAAAATCTCCTCAGCACTCACGGTCAGTCCCATGAACAAGGCCACGATGATGGACATGAAAAAGAATGCTGGGATGTTTGGGTTTTGGCTGAAAGTATAGCTCTCACCTTCGCCAGCGTAGCGAATGATGAAGGCTAGCAGCAGAGCAAGTACTGGGGCTTCTAGCAAGTTGATTGTGAGGTACTGTTTGTTGCTGAGTTTGGCTGCCAAGTCTCTCTTGGAGAAAATCAAGAGTTGTTTCAGTTTGTTGGGGATCGAAAGGGTTTTTTCCGGTTTGTCACTGGCCTCTTCAGCTGCTGGAATTTTGATTTTGACATTGAAGAGCATGTTCCAGTCCTTTGGACTGAGTTTTCGTGTGTTGGTCAGTTGCCCATATTCATCGACGACTTTGGTCTCAATGATGTTGAAGATTTGCTCGGAGTTGACATTGCCACATTCGATACAGGACCCCGCGTCTTTGTCAATTATTTTAACTATTTTTTTGAAATAGATAACCCCATCTACTGGGTTTCCATAGTAGATCTGGTAGCCTCCTACGTCAAGTATGACCAGTTTGTCAAACATCTTGAAGATATCCGAAGAAGGCTGATGAATGACAACAAAGATCATTTTTCCACGAAGGGACAGCTCTTTGAGTAGGTCCATGATGTTTTCAGAATCCCGTGAAGAGAGGCCAGAAGTCGGTTCGTCTACAAACATGACAGAAGGCTCACGGAGAAGTTCTAGTCCAATGTTGAGGCGTTTACGTTGGCCACCACTGATGGTTTTTTCGAGTGGAGAGCCTACTTTGAGGTCACGTGTGGCCATGAGGCCGAGAGAGGAAAGTGTACCTTCGACGAGTTCGTTGAGTTCTGCAGGAGTCTTGTCTTTGAAGCAAAGTTGTGCAGCATAGTGTAGGTTTTCGTAGACGGTGAGCTCTTCGATGAGCAGGTCGTCTTGAGGGACATATCCAATGATGCCTTCGATGCTTTTTTTGTCTTTGTGGATGTCAATCCCATTGATTCGGACTGAGCCTGACGAGGGAGATTCATTGCCGTTAAGGACATTGAGTAAGGTGGATTTTCCTGCACCACTACCACCCATGAGTCCGATGAGCTTTCCAGAAGACTCTGCGATATCTATGCCACGTAGACCAAGATTGCCGTTTGGGAATGCAAACTCAACTTTCTCTGCTACGAATGAAATTCTGGTATCACTACTTTCTTTGCGGTAGTAGGAGATGATGTCGCTGTAGAATATCGGGGCAATCTTGGCACCACGAATCGAACTGCCCGCCGAGAAGACCATGATTTTGTTGGGACGGACAGGTACGCCGTTGTTGGTGAGTTGTTCGTCTCCGATGTATTTGGCAAAGTAGGTGTCGAGTGCGGCAATGCGGTAAAATGCGATGAGTCCGCTGAGATTTTCACGGTGGAGATGTTTGGCTTTGAGCAGTCCTTCTTTTGGGGTGCCATCGATGAGCAAGGTATCCTCTTGATCCATGGCTGTGCGTGTCTTGCTCATCACGAAAAACATCACCTGATCCACGACAGTCTTGCTGAAGTGAAAGTCTTCACCAATTTGATGGAGTAGGTGGGTTTCTCGTTCGGATACTTCTCCATCCGCTACGATGAGTTCGATCACTTTGAGGATCACGACTATTTTTTGTTGTTGTGTGAGTTCTTGATTGACCTGATTGGCGAGGAGTTCAATCTCACGTTCTTCGCTGAACGAAACACCTCTGCCTTCGGTCATGTTGGTTGTCATCTCATCGAAGAGGGTCAGGTAGCGGGTACTGTCCTTTTGATTTAGATTTTCTAACAGGAAGTCTTGGATGGCACTTCTTTCACTTTCAGTGACGTCATCTTCTTTGGCTACAATCGCAAGGAGATGGATGATGGCTTTCAGTAGTGGTTCGCTCATAGTCTAGGTAGTCGATATTGGTTGTTTTGGCATGTGCCAAAACGAGTCTAAATATAAGGGATTATGCTTTGCATATAAAAAAAGCATTGCGTGAAAACACAATGCTTTTTAGAAAGGATGAAAGGGTTGATTTATAGAACCATTTCTCCTCTGATTCTTTTGACTTCAGTGATGATGTCTACCAACAACTCCTTGTTGAGTTTCAAGGTAGGGTCTTGATCAGCGATACGTTGATCGATGTTTGATAGATCTTCTTTGTAGAGTTCTTTGAGGATGTCAAATTCTGCAATCACGTCAGAGATGATTGGATCACTCTCTAGGTTTTTCAACAGGTGAATGACGTCATTCAATGATTCTTTTTGGTCGATGATGATTCGAACAATAGGTTCCAAAATCAAATCTTTTTGAGCCTCAGGGAGTAGATCCTCTGGATAGGTATCAAGTACCATACAGGAGAGGTACAGTCCTTCGATATAGCTGCCTGACAATACCAACGCAACCATTTGTAATCTGTCCGTCTCTTCCAGTTTTTTCTCGGCTACTTCCATTGAGTAGTTGATCAAGTTGGCCAGCGAATCTTTGTTGCCCAAGTTTTTCTCAAATCTCTCCATCAAGTCCAGTTCGAATGCTGAAGAAACACCAATTTGATCTGCAAGTTTTTGGCTTGTTTCCATGTATTTCAAAGCATCTTGTACTTGATCGTACGAAGAAAGATATCCTATATCAGTGGCATATGCTCCAAGGTTCATAGCTGCTTTGTCTGCAGAATTGAAGTACTTGGATGCATTGTCTACGGAGTTGATGATGTCTCCATTGAAATCTGCTCCAGTTGCCATCAATAGGTAAGGCACTTCGGATGGAGGAGGCATGTCGTGCACTACTTTGTCAATCTCACCGATGAGCTCATGCTCGGCCTTGTCAAAAACCTCAGCTTGTGCTTCCAGTTCACCTTTGGATTTTTTATTGTCGTTTCCACATGAGGTCACTGCAAACGCTAAAGTTCCCACCGCAAAAAGATTGAGTATATGTTTTGTGTTGATCATTGTTTGTTATGAATTTTCCTAAGGTCAATTTTAACGCATTTTTATAAAGTAATAAAGTACTAACTTGTTTTATTTGGCAGGACAGTGGAGCTTTTTGCTTTATTGGAGAATGAAACTACGGTGAGCTATGAATAATGAGATATATACCAAGACGGTATCTAGATGGAACGCTTGGTTGTGGGTGGTTGTTTTGGGAGGAGTACTACTGGCACAAAGCGGTTTTGCACAGCCTGTCCGAGACTACTATCCAGATGGGACACTTCGCAGTGAAGGGGTGTCTGATACCATGGGTAGAAGAGGCGAATGGCGGTTTTATTACCCGACAGGGCAACTCAATGCAGTAGAGCAGTATCAGAACGGCCTACTTAGCGGGTTGTCTGTCCATTATTTTCATGGGGGGGGAGTCAAGAGTGAAGAGTACTATGAAGTGGATGTATTGACAGACAGTGCGTTTTACTACTACGAGACGGGACAGTTGCATCGCAGTGGGGTGTACGTGGATGGACTCTACGAGGGTGTTTGGTTGTCTTTTTATAGCAATGGTCATCTCAAGAGCAGAGGGACCTATCATCTAGGGGAGCCGCATGGGAGCTGGGAAGTGTATCGTGAAGACGGTACGTTGAAGCAGAAGGGCGACTATCACCACAATTTAGAAGAGGGTTTTTGGCAATTCTATGACAAGGAAGGGGATGTCAGTTTTGAAGGGAACTATGCACAAGGCAAAGAAGTAGGTAAGTGGTACCGAGTGACTAAAAAAGGAAAGAGAAAACTCTACCAAGAGTATCAATAGGGGAGGATGATTTTGAAGGTTGTCCCGACGGTCAACGTACTGTCAAAGGTGATTTCTCCATTAAGCTTTTCGACAGCTGATTTTAGCAGGTACAGCCCTAGTCCTGTTCCTTTGGTGTTGTGGTTGGCTCGGAAAAACATCTCGAAAATGTGGTCTTGGTTGCGTTCTTCAATTCCGATTCCGCTGTCCTGCACGAGGATGACCATGTCACGCTTTCTGCCATAGATCTTGATGGTGACTTCTCCATTTTCGAAGGGCTTGGCGTACTTGATGGCATTTTCGATCAAGTTTTGAATAATTGTAGTGAGAGTGCTCTCGTCACTGTATACGTCTAAGTTTTTGTCTATACGAACCTTGAAATTCAGAAAAGCAAAATTGTCCATGTAACGGTACGAACTGATGATCTCGTCGAGCATAGGCTCGAAATTGATCTGAGTGCTCTCTAGTTTTTTCTCCTTGATCTGTGTCACACTGATAAAATCCAACACGATGTTGTTGAGTCGGTTGATCTCTTTGTTGTAGATGTCAAAGTAGCCGAGGGATTTTTCATCAGAGACATCATGCTCTACGACAGAATATAGCCCCATGAGGGATGATATAGGGCCTCGTAGATCATGTGCTACCTTGTAGACGAAGGTGTCCAATTCTTTGTTTTTTCGTTCGACACTTTCGTTGATGGTCTTTTGCCAGACCGCTTCCTTCTCTAGGAGCTCCATCTCTGAGAGTGACTTGATACTGCTGATGACGTTTTGTGTATCTTTCTTTTCTACAGCGTTTTTATGATCGGTGTAGGACTCAAGATATTTCAGGGCATCTTCTGACCGACCTTCTGATTTGGCGATTTGGTAGAGGACGTTGTATGCTTTGTAAAGCAAGACATAGTGCTTGGACATTTCGCCTATCTGTACGCTTTGGTGCAGAGAGACTTTGGCTTTGCTGATGTCACCCGATTGAGAATACAGGACTCCTAGTTTGTTGAGCGACATCATTTGCCCAATTTGATCTCCTTTTTCTTGGTGGATTGTTTTGCTTTTGATGAATAGACTTTCGGCACGTTCGAACTGGTGACGAGCAAGTGCGACCTTGCCTTCTCCATAGTAGGCATACGCCAAGCCACGAGCATCTTTGGTTTTTTTCTTGAGCTCGATGCTTTTGAGAATTGTTTTTTCGGCGAGATCAATAGCTCCTCTTTTGAGGAAAATTCCAGACAGAGGGTTGTATGCATTGGAGATGCCGTTGTAATCTTGGTTTCGATGTGCTATATCGATGCACTTGAGGTAGGTTTCTTCTGCTTTTTTATAATCGTTGAACAGTTCGTAGATCGAAGCTATGGCTTTGAGTGAACGAGCCTGACCAAATAGATCTTCGTTGTTCTTGAAGAGCTGATGGCTTTCGAGTAGGTATTTGAGGGCCTTGTGGTAGTTGTCGGTTTTGTAGAGTGTGCTACCCAAAGAGTAGTAGCACATGGCGATACCTGCGTCAATTCCATGTCTCTCAAAATAAGTAAGGGCCTTTTTAGTGTACATTTCACTCTGAAGTGTATCACTTAAGATCATGTAGTAGTAGCCGAGATAGCAATTGGCATAGGCTTGATGATAATCATCGTAGTTGAGCGCACATCGATTGATTACTTTTTGAGCGATCTTGATGGCGTCTGGGAGATCACTCACTCGTTGAGCGAATGATTTTTTCAATAAAGCATCCAGTTTTTTGTTGGGATAGATGACTTTCATTCAGGTAGACAAACAATTATTTTTCTCATGCGCGGCTGTACACAATCCCAAATATAATAAGCTAATTGAATTGAGCACTATTATTTTCGACAAAGCGGCAGGTATAGTAGACTAATTTTCAATGGGTTGATTTTGTATACTCTAGAGTAGCAGAGGGTGATATGAGGCATTGTCTGCGAAATGATCGAGCGAAGTTTCCATTTTCTAGGATTAAATGTGAAGTTTGCAACTAGAACCCTGTCACTAGAAATGAATCGGTCAAAGAAAATATTTTTACTTATCGTCCTGTTGTTTCTGATTATTCTCATCTTTTTTGTCGTGGATTTTGCCAAAAGGACAACCTTTAGACGGCATACAGGTATGGTTAGTACGACACAGACTATGAATCTCTAAATGAAAAAGCTGGACAAGCTCATATTACAGTCCTTTATTGGGCCCTTTATCCTTACTTTTCTAGTAGCGGTGTTTATTCTGCTGATACAGTACATGCTCAAGTATTTTGATGATTTCATAGGCAAAGATCTAGGGTTTAGTGTGTTTGGAGAACTGATGATGTACTTCAGTATCAACATGGTGCCCATGGCACTGCCTTTGGCGATTTTGATTTCTTCGCTCATGACCTATGGTCAGTTGGGGGAGCACTTTGAATTGACGGCTATCAAAAGCGCAGGAATATCCCTCCCGAGAGTACTGTTGCCTACATTTGTATTGGTGATTTTTATATCTATAGGTGCATTTTTTTTGAACAACTACTTGGTGCCGCATGCCAATTTGCGGGCATATAGTTTGCTCTACGACATCAAGCAGCAGAAACCCGCCCTAGACCTAAAGGAGGGACAATTTTATGCAGGCATCCCTAATTTTAGCATAAAGGTTCGAGAAAAACATAAGGATGGAGTAGGGATGTCCGACGTGGTGATTTATGATCATACCAACTCCAATGGCAACAAAAAAGTGATATTTGCCGATTCTTGCCGAATGTACACCTTTATCAATGATCGGTATTTGATGATGGAGTTGTATCGTGGCAATTATTACGTAGAGGAAGAAAACAAAGCTTCCCGCAAAAAGGAGATTCCACAGTTTGTTCGTACCAATTTTGATCGGATGGATTTGGTGTTTAGCCTATCTTCATTTGATCTGGACCGTACGGATATGGATTTGTTTTCAGGCAACCGGTACATGAAGAGTGTGCATGAGCTTGCGGAGAGTATTGACTCTATGAAAATGGAGCAGTCTGATGTGCATTTCAAGTTATTCAATTCGGTAGCCAGTAGTTATCAGTTGATTATGGGTGGTTTTGTAGAGCCAACGGATGATTTGATGGCTGTGCAAGTGTACCGCGATTCATTGCGTCAAGCCCGAGCCCAAAAAGATAGCTTGGGTATAGATGAGTCGCTTGAAGACTCTACAGACGTCGTGCAGAATCCTAAAGTAAAGGGGGCTGCAGAGGGACTAGCGAGAAATCCGATAGATACCCTGCCGATTTATATGAAAAATGATCGCTCCATTAACGAAGGGCCGGAGAAGACTTCTTTGGATCGTACGTTGAGCTTTCTCAAAAATAAGAAGAAGTTGAAATTGAAGAACGATTCGCTTTATGTGGATGCGGAGTATATGGATTCGGTCCGAATGGAAGTAGATACTTTTTTCATGCCTGCCAAAAAGTACAAACAGGCAACAGTTAAGGCCCTCAGCAAGGCTCGCAGCATCCGATCGAGTATCACCAGTTCGATCAACAGACAGGGCTATTTTGAACGTGCTATTGATTCTCACACCGTGGAGAAGTATAAGAAATTTGCCCAAGCTTTTGCATGCATTGTCATGTTTTTGATTGGGGCCCCATTGGGAGCCATTATCAAGCGTGGGGGCCTGGGGATGCCTGTCATAGTTGGCGTGATATTCTTCATCATATTCTACGTGTTTACCAGTGCGAGTGACAAATGGGCCAAAGGAGGAATTGTAGACGGGTTTTATGCCGCATGGATGGCTGATGTCGTGTTGCTACCTTTTGGGATCTTCTTTTTGATACAAGCGTGGAAGGATGCCAAATTGTTTGATACAGACTTTTACAATGTGGCCATCGAACGAGCTACTCGCCTGTGGACACAACGAGGGGATTTGTTGTCTAAATTTACTTTCTCTAAGAAGTAGGTAATTGTACAATATTTTTCTAGCTTTGCAGCTTATTATAAAAATTACTAATCATGTATTTAGAAACAGAAAAGAAACAAGAGTTGTTTGCGAATCATGGTCGGTTGAAAGCGAAAACAGATACTGGCTCTCCAGAATCGCAAATCGCGCTTTTTACCTTCCGTATCAAGCACTTGACAGAGCACTTGAAAACACACAAAAAAGATCACTCTACGAGACTAGGTCTTTTGAAATTGGTAGGTAAAAGAAGAAAACTTTTAGATTACCTATACAAAAGCGATATCGAACGCTATAGAGCAACAATTGCTGATCTTGGCATTAGAAAATAATATTATGCGCAAAAAGGGAATTCTTACGGATTCCCTTTCTTGTTCTTTCTCACTCCATGTTAATTGAAATTTTGACATCACTCACACTCAATCATTAGTCAAAATTTAAAACATATTTTATGTCATTAAACGTAGTAAACAAGACCGTTAAGTTAAAGGACGGCAGAGAAATTACGATTGAAACCGGTAAATTGGCCAAGCAGGCTGATGGTTCTGTAGTTTTGAAAATGGGCAACACCATGTTGCTCGCGACTGTAGTGTCTGCTCCAGACGCTAAAGAAGACGTGGACTTCCTCCCGTTGTCTGTAGATTATCAAGAGAAGTTTGCTTCTGCTGGTAAGATTCCTGGAGGATTTTTGAAAAGAGAGGGTAGACTTTCTGACCAAGAAGTATTGATTTGTAGATTGGTAGATAGAGCTTTGAGACCTTTGTTCCCAGGTGATTATCACGCGGATACACAAGTTTTTATCCAGTTGATCTCTTTGGGAGAGGATGATCTTCCAGATGCATTGGCTGCATTTGCTGCTTCTGCTGCGATCGCTGTTTCTGACATTCCGTTCAACGGGCCTATTTCAGAAGTACGCGTGATCTTCAAAGATGGAGATTACCACATCAACCCAACGAAAACACAAATGGAAGGCGCTGAGCTAGACATGATCATAGCAGGTTCTGCTACAGAGATCATGATGGTGGAGGGCGAATTGCAAGAAGTGTCTGAAGACGTGATGATCGGAGCGATCAAAGCGGGACACGAGGCGATCAAAGACCAGTGTGCATTGCAGTCAGAGTTGGCTGAGGCGGTCGGAGCATCTGTCAAAAGAGAATACAACCACGAAACGCATGATGAAGCACTTGCTGCCGATATCAAAGCGAAGACCTACGACAAAGTGTACGCGGTAGCCAAAGAAGGTCTGGCGGACAAAAACTTGAGAAAGCAAAAATTCGGAGCAATCTATGACGAGTATGTAGAGGCGCTTCCAGAATTGCCAGAGGGCGAAGAGTATAGCACCTTCTTACTAAAGAAATATTACCACGATGTGGAAAAAGAAGCCATCAGAAATGTAGTGCTAGACACTAGAGTACGTCTCGATGGTCGTCAATTGGACGAGATCAGACCGATCTGGAGTGAAGTAGATTACTTGCCGTCAGCGCATGGCTCTGCGGTGTTTACGAGAGGGGAAACCCAGTCGTTGACATCTGTGACATTGGGTACCAAGATGGATCAGCAAATGATCGATGGAGCGGTACACTCTGGATACAACAAATTCATCTTGCACTACAACTTCCCTGGTTTCTCAACGGGTGAAGTAAGACCTAATAGAGGGCCTGGACGTAGAGAAGTAGGTCATGGTAACCTCGCTTGGAGAGCATTGAAGCCAATGTTGCCACCAGACGATGAAAATCCATACACGATCCGTGTAGTTTCTGATATCTTGGAATCAAACGGTTCGTCATCTATGGCGACTGTATGTGCAGGTGCGTTGGCACTCATGGATGCTGGTGTGCCGTTGAAGAAGCCTGTATCAGGTATCGCGATGGGTATGATTTCTGACCCTGTGACTGGAAAGTATGCCATCCTATCGGATATCTTGGGTGACGAAGATCACTTGGGTGACATGGACTTCAAAGTAACAGGTACTGCGGATGGTATTACTGCTTGTCAGATGGATATCAAAGTAGACGGGTTGTCTTACGAAGTATTGACCGAAGCGTTGATGCAAGCCAAAGCGGGTAGAGAGCATATCTTGGGAAAAATCACCGAGACATTGTCTGAGCCTAGAGCGGACTTGAAATCTCATGCGCCTAGATCTAAGGTCATCAGAATACCGAAAGAATTGATCGGTGCTGTGATCGGACCTGGCGGTAAGATCATTCAGGAAATCCAAAAAGAATCTGGTGCGACCATCGTAGTGGACGAGGATGACAAGAATGGTATCGTGAGCATATTCGCTACAGACGGCAATGCGATGGAGGATGCGGTTAGACGTGTCAACAACATCGTAGCAATGCCAGAAGAAGGTGAAATCTACGTCGGTAAAGTGAAGTCGATTCAGCCTTTCGGTGCATTCATTGAATTCATGCCTGGCAAAGACGGATTGCTACACATCTCTGAAATCAAATGGGAACGCGTCGAGAAAATGGATGGCGTCATGGAAGTAGGAGAGGAAGTGAAAGTCAAATTGATCGAGATCGACAAGAAGACGGGTAAATTTAGATTGTCTAGAAAAGCGATTCTTCCTAAGCCTGAGAAAAAGGACTAAGGATAGATCATATATAAAAATACAAAAGGTCATTCTTCGCAAGAGGAATGACCTTTTTTGTTAATTTGAATACAGAATCAAAACCGATGCCCATGATACATAAACCCATCAAAAGACACCCTTCCATTCAGCCTGTCAGTCGTGATCACCATCAGGGATTGCTGCTGTGCTGGAAAATTCGAGAAGGACTTAAAAAGGGAGTATCTGTCGAGCGCATCAAAGCGTATGTGGATTGGTTTTGGCTGCATCATTTGGTGCCACACTTTGAACTCGAAGAAAAGGCACTCTTCCCTATATTGGGAGGAGAACATGTACATGTGGTCAAGGTGCTTGCAGATCATACTAGACTCAAGACGTTGTTTGCCGCAGTAGATTGTAAGGAAGAACATCTACGGATGATCCAAAAGGAGTTGAATGATCATATTCGATTTGAAGAACGCGTGTTGTTCAACGAGATACAGGCTGTGGCCAGTCAAGAACAACTGGCGCGAATAGAGGTCGCACATGCTCAATACCATGTCGAGGAGGTCTGGACAGACGAATTTTGGTCTGTGCAGTAGGTTGTGAATAGGAGCATTAGGGAGTGGTTAGGTTCATGAAAACCGGGATGAGGTGTTTTTATGTGTGTTTGCAGTTGAAAGATTGATCTTTTTCAGAAGAGAAATAAAAGGAATTCTCTTCAATTTGTGAAATTCAGGAAATGACTATATTACTGGAAAATATTGATCACTAAGTTATTAACATCAAAACCAGCATCGATGCGTCAGCTTAAAATCACCAAACAGATCACCAACCGCGAGAGTCCCAGTCTCGAAAAATACCTTTCGGAAATCAGCAAAGTGGAATTGATTTCAGCCGAGCAAGAGGTACTCCTTGCGCAGCGAATCAAAGAAGGAGATACGGTGGCTTTGGAGAAACTGATCAGGGCCAACCTGAGGTTTGTGATTTCAGTAGCCAAGCAATATCAAAACCAGGGATTGACTTTAGGAGATTTGATCAATGAGGGGAATTTGGGATTGATCAAAGCTGCACAACGCTTTGATGAGACGCGAGGGTTCAAGTTTATATCCTATGCTGTATGGTGGATTAGACAGTCGATTTTGCAAGCTCTGGCAGAGCAGGCTCGGATAGTGCGTCTGCCACTCAATCGAGTTGGTTCTATATCCAAAATATCCAAGGCATTTGCCGAATTGGAACAACACTATGAGAGGGAACCCACCAATGAAGAGATCGCGGAGATGTTGGCTTTGTCTGTAGATGACGTGATCTTGGCAATGCGTAATTCGGGCAAGCATGTGTCTATGGATGCTCCATTCGCTGGAGGAGAAGAGAGTAATCTACTCGATGTGATGGCCGATGAGTCAGAAAAAGACCCTGACGATCAGTTGGAAGTAGATTCGCTGAAGAGTGAAGTGAAGCGTGTATTGTCTACATTGACTCACCGTGAATCTCAAGTGCTAAATTACTACTTTGGATTAGAGGACGGACACCCGTTGACACTCGACGAAATTGGTCACCGTATTGAGTTGACTCGGGAGCGAGTCAGGCAAATCAAGGAAAAGGCCATTCGTCGTTTGCGACATACGACCAAGACTCAGAGTCTTCGTGTGTTTTTGGGTTAAGATTGATCGATAAATTCAATATCCTATGAACTTTTTTTGATGGGATTTGTTCTGCATTTGGTGAACTGAAAATCTATATTTGCGTTCATCAAGAAAGACAATTTCAAGCGTAGAAATAATGACAGAGGAAAAAGTAAAAGTACTAATCATAGGTTCGGGTCCAGCAGGGTATACGGCTGCTATTTATGCATCGAGAGCAGGGTTAAATCCTGTTTTGTATACAGGTGGTGAGCCTGGAGGACAGCTGACAACTACCAACGACGTAGAGAATTTTCCTGGGTATCCAGAAGGAATCAATGGTCCGGCTATGATGACAGACCTACAGAAGCAAGCGGAGAGATTTGGAACTGATATACGATACGGTTTGGTCACTTCGGTAGACTTTTCTTCTTACCCACACAAGGTTGTCGTGGATGAAAAACATGAAGTTACAGCTGAAGCAGTGATTATTTCGACTGGTGCTAGTGCACAATACCTCGGCCTAGAATCGGAAAAGAGACTGATGAATGTGGGGGTGTCAGCTTGTGCGGTATGCGATGGTTTTTTCTATAAAGGAAAAGATGTAGCTGTCGTAGGAGGTGGAGATACCGCTGCTGAGGAGGCGACTTACTTGGCTAATATCTGCCCTAAAGTATACTTGCTCGTCCGTAGAGACGAAATGAGAGCGTCACTCATTATGCAAGAAAGAGTGAAAAACACCAAAAATATTGAGATCCTTTGGAATACTTCTACAGAAGAAATCCTAGGGGAAAACGAAGTAGAAGGCATGCGTGTTGTCAACAATGTGACAGGAGAGAAGAAGGATATTGCTTTGAGTGGATTCTTCGTAGCGATTGGTCACAAACCGAATACTGAGATATTCAAAGAGTATTTGGATACGGACGAGGCGGGGTACTTGATCGTCGAGCCTGGTACGACCAAGACCAAAGTCGAAGGTGTATTTGTGACGGGGGATGCGGCAGATAAAGTCTACCGACAGGCAGTGACTGCAGCAGGGACAGGATGTATGGGAGCGCTAGATGCAGAGCGTTTTTTGGCTGCTAAGGAGTTCGAAGCAGCACAATAAGATAGTTTTATAGCATGAGAAGAAGTGTAATTGTAGGCTTCTTTCTTTTCTTATGCATATCATCAGAATCCTTTGGTCAGGAGAATAACCGGCGAAAGGATTTTTTTCGTTTTAGAAATAAGAAAATAGAGAGCAGTTTTGACCCAGACACGGTCAATGTGGTAGAGGAAGATTGGTTTGCACTCGATGAGTCCTATTTGGATAGCCTAGCTTGGGAAGAGGAGCAAGTCCTCGTCGAACAGCAAATGATGACAGCTGCGAAGGAGGACTCTAACCAACTGGTGTTGTTTTACAACACACCAGTAGAGGTGTCAGAGCAGTTGTACATCGATTCGGTATGGGTGACTATTCGTGAGTACTATAGCCTTTGGAGTGCCAACAAGATCAATCCTTATGAGTTGGATGGAGAGAAATTTGCAGACACGGTTCGGTTGCCGCTGGTGTACAAGAATCCAGAATTGGATTGGTGTATGCCTTTGGAGAAAATGGAGGTGACTTCTCCGTTTGGTTTGCGGCGATGGAAGTGGCACTATGGCGATGATTTACGTCTCAATGTCGGGGATTCTGTGCGGTCGGCTTTTGACGGTATTGTACGTTTGGCGCGCTACGACCGCTATGGTTATGGACACTATATCCTCGTGCGACACTACAATGGACTGGAGACACTCTACGGACATCTCAGTAAGCGTCTCGTAGAACCAGGCGATATCCTAAAGGCAGGTGATGTACTCGGTTTGGGTGGTAGCACGGGGCGAAGTACTGGCCCGCATTTGCATTTTGAGGCACGCTACCAAGGCAATGCGATCACTCCCTCAGAGATATTTGATTTTGAGTCTTTGTCGTTGCGAAGCGAAGAACTAGAAATCAATGCATCTACCTTCTCGTACTTGACAGAAGCGCGCAAGATTCGTTTTCACCGGGTTCGGAGTGGAGATACCTTGAGTGGGATCAGTTATCGATATGGGATTTCAATTAGCAAAATTTGCAGATTGAATGGAATCAGCCGAAATTCAATTTTGCGCATTGGGCAACGGTTGCGGATTACTTGATGAAGGCTTAAAGAATAGACTATGAAATTGGATGTATTGGTTTTTGCAGCACACCCAGATGATGCTGAATTGGCTTGTGGAGGCACGCTATTGTCTTTGGCGGCACAAGGCAAGAAAGTAGGGGTCGTGGATTTTACTCGTGGCGAAATGGGTACACGAGGGACTCCAGAGATTCGTGAGGCTGAATCAGCTGCAGCCTCAGAGATATTAAGGCTGACTGTTCGAGAAAACCTAGGGTTCAAGGATGTCTATTTTCAAAATGATGAGGAGCATGTATTGGCAGTGGTTGAGAAGATTCGTCAGTACCAGCCTCAGACTATTTTGGCGAATGCCCTCTCTGACAGACATCCTGATCATGGCAAAGCGGCGGAAGTAGTCAAACGAGCCTTGTTTTGGGCGGGGCTCCAGAAGATCGAAACGAGTCATGACGGAGAGTCTCAACCCATTTGGCGAGCACAAAATATGTATCATTACATTCAGACGGATTGGCACAAACCCGATTTCGTGGTGGATGTGTCCGAGTATTGGGACCGACGCATGGATGCGGTACGGGCATTCAAGTCTCAGTTTTTTACCCCTGGAGGTGAAGAAAGCAATACATTAATCTCTTCACCGGAATTCATGGAACTGCTCGAGGCGAGAGGGCGAGAGTTCGGGATGTCGATTCGCTGCAAGTACGGCGAAGGGTTCGTGACAGACAGAGCACTGGGAGTCTCTGACTTGTTGTCGTTGCTTTGAATCTCGATGATATCAAAGGGTTTTGGGCTAAAACAGAGGATAAATACACCGATGGAGATCCATCCTAAGAAGATACGTTTGGCATCTAGCGGCCTGTCAAGCAACACGGGCGGGTGATAAATGCCTAAAAAACGACCCAGTACAAACGAAAAGACAAGCCACCCTGAATACCCTTCTACCCGAGGAAAGAAATATACTGTCGCTAGCTGCAAGGAGAATACTCCGAGTGCATACATGATTCGTTCTGTTCGGTGCTCTGTGAACCGGTAGAGGCAAAAGTAGAGGAAGCCAAGGTATAGAAGTTCGTCTAGCATCCATGGAGAAATATCGTAGGGTGTCATCAGGCCGAGTCCCGCATAGTACATCAGAGCAAGAAAAAACACCTGAGAGAATATTCGATGATTTTTGGGGCCAATCAGGCCATATAGGATGTGCCCGCCATCCAACTGACCAATCGGTAGGAGGTTGAGTGCGGTGAAAAATAGTGCGAGATAGCCTGCAAACAAGTAGGGGTAATGAATCATTTCGTAGCTATGTGGCAAGAGAGTAGGGTCAGATACGACGAAGTGTTCAAAGAAACTGAATAGCAGATTGGGCCCTAAAACCATCACAGAAAGATCTCGATCCGTATAGGCATGTGATGGGTAGTCTGCTCCCCATTGGGCATAGTCTGGATGAATCTCGTAGAGGTAATCCAAGTCTGGCAAGTGCGTAAATCCATAAAATAGCACTAGAAGAGCAATGACAAAGCCTGCCAATGGTCCTGCGACCCCAATGTCGAAGTATTTTTTGCGACTGTCTACTCGGTCTTTGATTTTGATGAAAGCACCCATGGTGCCGATCGAAGGCCCTCCAAGAAAACCGAGCCACAACGGGATGTAGTACGGGAGAGTGACTTTGACTTTGTGGTACTGCGCCATGAAATAGTGCCCAAACTCGTGCACCGTGAGAATGAGTAGGAAAGGAATCGAAAAGGTCAATCCTGTGAAGAAGTCAGACCAGCCTACCGTGTCTTCGCCGTAGAGTAGAGACTTGCCACTGGTCCATTCGGCACCAGAGATGGTGGTGGTGATCAGCGTAGTGACGAAGAGTCCGATTTGAATGAGGACTTGTTTGTTGGTTTTGAAATCAAACACGAGATTCTAGTTTAAATATTTCGTCTGGATATGAGATGTGCATGGTTTGTATACCTACTGAAGCAGCCCCCTTTAAGTTCTCGAGTTTGTCGTCTAGGAAAAGACAACCTGCAGCAGACTGTCCAGACAATTCCAAGACTTTCTCGTAAATGTCCATATTGGGCTTGCGTAGATGAAGTCGATGGGAGAAATAGACTTCATGAGCAAAATCATCCAAGCAGGGTTTGCCACTCACTTCGAGGAGTGTTTGGTTGAAGGCTGATTCATGGATGGCGTTGGTATTGCTAAGGATGCAGATTTTATACGTCTTTTGGAGCTTGATCATCCATTCTAGTCGACGCAGAGGGATGTTTCCAAGCATGGCATTCCAGGCCCGATCGATTTCGTGATCAGTGGCCTGAGGAGTGTCTAGGATCTCACGGATATAGGCTCTGAACTCATCACTCGGTATCAGCCCCATTTCATACTGTTTGAACGTATCGGATTCTTGGTAGTATTTGACCACTTCGGTGATATCCTTGCCAGACAGTTGAGCGAACGCTTCTACGGTTGCCTTCTCGTTGAGGTCGATGATGACACCTCCAAGATCGAAAATTATTGTATTGATATTCAAAAGAAATGTTTGTGTAATGTTTGGCAAATATGTAACATTGCACTCCCAAATTCAAGGTGGTCGTAAATACTATTTTGAAGGGCCTATAGCTCAGTTGGTTAGAGCACCTGACTCATAATCAGGTGGTCCCTGGTTCGAGCCCAGGTGGGCCCACATTTTCCCCTTATATCTCGAATATAAGGGGATTTTTATTTTCACATAACTATTTTCTTCTCCCTGAAACCCTAAATAGGGAGATGGAATTCAATTTCATTGTTTGATACCCCATTAAATTTTAATTAGTAATTTTTGAGAAAAGTCTCACTTTTTAACAATTGCATTTTCTCAGAGTTTCGAAAAGCTTTTGACCCAACCTGACGATGCTAAGCTAAGAGTGAATTAAAAATGATCAGTAACAAGAAGTCTCAAATCAACCACAGTACATAAACAGCCCCCGGGGGTCTTTTTTATTTTCGAATTTTTGACGGCTACCTCATTTAACAGTTATACATTCTATATGAAAAAGGGCTTTTTAGCAGAAAGGGAATGCTTTTTGTAAGCCCAAACGGGCTTGGTATTATATATTAACTTCCAATTGATATGATCACAGATTCCTTTCATTGAATACCCAAACTATAAGGATTTATTTTCCAGATTAGTAACAGGTTTGTGCATACGTTTTCTGTTATTTCTCTAGTAATAATTGATACTTACATTGGTTTTTTCCAAATTGGTGAAGCATTTTGAGAATAATAACTTAGACTTGAAATGTCTTGTCCAAATTCAGTTTCAGGTGTTATTATAACTAGAACTAAAGGAATGTGAATTCATACTACATCAATTCTTATAATAATTGGAGTCAAACAGTTTCATCTATTGACGATACTGACTATCATGGAGTTTTAATAAATTCATGAATCTCTATCACGTCGAGGCTCAAAGAAGATTGTTAGATCCTCTCAACAATATTTTATTAACAATAATTTTAAGAATACATCAGAAGCTAATTGAACCAACCGAACATTAATGAAATTCAACGAAGACTCAAGAGTAAAGATCCCGTCCATTCTCCACCTGATCAGGTTGGGATATGAGTATTTATCCTTGAAGAGTGCTAAGTGGGATGAAGACACCAACATCTTCACTGATATATTTAATGAAAGAATTGCACGCATCAATCCTGAGATGGACGCTGGCGATATCAAAAGACTTTATGATGAAGTGTCTTTGACCCTTGAAAATGAAGATCTAGGGAAAGCATTTTATGAGAAGCTTATTGATCGATCTGGAGAAAGATTGATCGACTTTGAGGACTTTGATAATAATTCATTTCATGTGGTCACTGAGTTGACCTATAAGAAGGATGATGATGAATTTAGACCAGATATTATTCTGCTGATTAATGGTATGCCTTTAGTGTTTATAGAGGTGAAGAAACCAAATAATCGTGATGGTATTCTAGCTGAGCGAGATCGGATCAATACGAGATTCCAAAATAAGAAATTTCGCAAGTTTGTAAACCTCACTCAGCTCATGGTATTTTCCAATAACATGGAATATGATGATCTAGATCCTGAACCTCTGCAAGGCGCATACTATGCCTCCACTTCGTATGGCAAGCCGATGTTCAACTACTTTAAAGAAAAGAAGAAATTTGACTTAGGTAGTATACTAAAATCACTGAGTGATGAAGAGGAAGATTTTGTACTCAAGGATACCAATTACATCAGTATCAAGCATGCGCCTGAATTTCAAACCAACAAGAATCCTGACACACCAACCAACAGAGTAAGCACTTCTCTATTTAGTCGAGATCGTTTATCCTTTATGCTTCAGTATGCTTTAGCCTATGTGAAGGAGCAGAAGGGACTGGAAAAGCATGTGATGCGTTATCCGCAAATATTTGCAACCAAGGCCATAGAAGCTACTTTGGAATCGGGTATCAAGAAAGGAATCATCTGGCACACGCAAGGCAGTGGCAAGACCGCCTTGGCTTATTACAATGTGGGCTATCTCACAGATTACTATCAAAAGAAATCAATCATACCAAAATTCTATTTCATCGTGGATCGATTAGATCTATTGATACAAGCTGGGAGAGAATTTAAAAGCCGAGGATTGATTGTACACAACGTCAATTCAAAAGAGGAGTTTGCTAAAAATATCAAATCAACTACAGCTCTCCATAATGCCTCGGGCAAGCCAGAAATTACTGTAGTCAATATTCAAAAGTTTGAAAACGATCCTGATGTGGTTAGGAATACGGATTATAATCTGAATATCCAGCGTGTCTACTTCTTGGATGAAGTGCATCGTAGTTATAACCCAAAAGGAAGTTTCTTGGCTAACCTCAAAGAGTCAGATCCAAATTCTGTCAAAATAGGACTAACAGGTACGCCACTACTGGGACAAGATTTCAATTCTAGAGCACTATTCGGTGACTATATACATAAGTATTACTACAATGCATCTATAGCTGATGGCTATACTTTGCGGCTTATTCGTGAAGAGATAGAGACCAGTTATAAGATGACGATGATTGAAGCCTTGAAGGAGATTGAAATCTTGAAAGGCAATGCAGATAAGAAGATGATCTATGCACATCGAAAGTTTGTGGAGCCAATGCTTGACTATGTAGTTACTGATTTTGAAAAGAGTCGTTTGACTTTGGATGATCCTAGTATTGGAGGAATGGTCGTTTGTGATTCTTCTGATCAGGCCAAGATGATGTATGAAATATTCAGTGAGACGTATGCTGAATCGGAGGCAGAACTATTACAGGCGGCAGATCCAGTAGAGAGGTACGGAGACAAACGAAAAAGAGACATCAAGGTAAAAAGTGCAGCCGTCATTCTTCATGATATTGGTACTAAGGAAGACCGAAAAGATAAAGTAGAGGATTTCAAAGAAGGAAAGATTGATTTACTATTTGTCTACAATATGTTGCTCACTGGCTTTGATGCCAAGCGATTGAAAAAACTATATATCGGTCGAGTGATCAAGTCGCACAACTTGCTGCAAACCTTAACTAGAGTCAATAGAACCTATAAGGATTTCAGGTACGGCTATGTGGTGGACTTTGCCGATATCAAAAGTGAATTTGACAAAACCAACAAGGCATATTTTGATGAACTCCAATCAGAGCTAGGTGATGAGATGGAGCACTATTCCAACCTGTTTAAATCTCAGGAAGAAATAGAAGAGGAGATACACCAAATTAAGGATGCACTCTTTCATTTTGATACGCTGAATGCAGAAGTGTTTTCTCAGCAGATCACTCAGATCCAAGATCGAAAGCAGATGTTGGAGATTACCAAGGCTTTGAATGCTGCTAAGAGCCTTTACAATCTGATTCGTTTGTCTGGTAACTATCAACTACTGGAGAAACTAGATTTTAAAAAGCTCACGGTGCTTTCGAGAGAAGCCAACAACCACTTGGCTTTGATCAATAAAAAGGAAGCATTGGAGTCGGGTGCAGATACCAACAACCTACTCAATGTAGCACTGGAAGACATCTTGTTTGCTTTTACTAAAATTTCTGAAGAGGAGATGATCTTGGCTGATCAATTGAAAGACACTTTGCGTAGAACTAGAGAAAATCTAGGTGGCAATTTTGATCCTGCTGATCCAGTGTTTGTCAGTTTGAAGGAGGAGCTGGAGCGATTGTTTAAAAAGAAAAACCTAAGTGAAATCTCTCAAGGAGAGATGATTGAAAATATAGATGCTCTGAATGCCATCAATGATCAGGCGAAAGAATTGGAACGCAAAAACCAACTACTGAGAGCCAAGTATGACTATGATGAAAAGTACGCTCGATTGCACAAAAGGCTGATGGAAAAGGATCCTTTGACTGATAGTGAAAGTAAGCTATTTGAAGCCTTGCAAGGTTTGAAAAAGGAGGTAGATTTGAAAATTCTTGAGAATTCCAAGATGTTGGAGAACGAGAATTTTGTAGAGAAGATGACGATGAAATTGGTGATAGATCAATTGAAAAACAAGCATCACATCAATCTAGATCCTGCTACTACAAGACGAGTGAATGGATTGCTGGTGAAAGAGTATATGAATGAATTTTATGGTAAAGTGGCTTAGGTGGTCTGAATCAGGATTGTTAGGATTATTGGATTAACAAGATGACTTTAGATGAGGTAACTTATAAAATCAATGGCTGTGCGATGAAGGTACATAATACGCTTGGTAATGGCTTTCAGGAAGTTATTTATCAAAGGTGTCTTGCACTGGAGTTGGAAAAGGCAGGCTTGCTTGGGATTCGAACGTGAATGTGAACACACAATTTATTATGAAGGCGTTGATGTTGGTACACGAAGAGCAGATTTTGTGGTGGAAGGTGAAGTTGTGGTGGAGCTTAAAGCACTAATAAAATTGGAAGATGTGCATTTGGCACAGGCAAAAAATTATGTGGTAGCATATCAGAAGAAAGTTGGATTATTGATCAATTTTGGAGCCAGGAGCTTAGAGTTTAAGAAAATATTCAATCCAAAAAATCCTTAAATCAAGGTAATCCTGATTCAGACAAATAATAGAGAGGTAGCAAGATAGAATGACGAAGACAGTAGAATTTGAGAAGCAGACCAAGCAACTGATAGACGGGTTGAAGAGTGTATGTGCCAACTATGGCTTGGGCAATGACGGCAATGAGTTCAAGATCATCACACAAGTATTTTTATACAAATTCCTCAATGACAAATTCGTGCATGAGGTAAAGAAACTGGATGATAAAATAGCCAAAGCCGACGACTGGGAAGCAGTACTTAGATCTTATCCAGATGATGACTATGAGATGCTCATGATGCAGATGAGTGCCAGCACGGCCAGCATCAAACCCAGTCAGTTTATCTCTAGTCTGTATGAACGACAGAATGAACCCAATTTTGCAGATATATTTGACAACACCTTATTGGATATTGCCAAGGAGAACAGTGATATCTTCTCTGTACTGACTGCTGGTGGAGAGCGAGTGGTATTGTTCGAAAACTTGAGCAAGTATGTGACTGATGATCGGGATGAGTTTTGTAAGGCACTGGTCAACAAGCTGGTCAACTTTAGCTTCGAGCACATTTTTCATGAGAAATTCGACTTCTATGCCACTATCTTCGAGTACCTGATCAAAGACTACAATACCAACAGTGGAGGTAAATATGCTGAGTACTTCACCCCTCATGCGGTAGCCAAGATCATGGCCAGATGTCTGGTGCATGGCACACCTAAAAGTGTGACCTGTTTTGATCCAAGTGCAGGATCGGGATCGCTACTCATGAACTTAGCACATCAGATAGGTGAAGATAAATGTACTATCTACTCTCAGGATATCTCGCAAAAATCATCGAGTCTGCTCAGACTCAATCTGATCTTGAATGACTTGGTGCATTCCATTCCTCACATCGTGAAAGGCAATACCATCCTAGAGCCTTATCACAAGGAAAAAGACGGATCACTTCAGAAATTCGACTATATCGTATCTAATCCGCCGTTTAAGCTGGATTTTTCAGATTTCAGTGTAGACTTGGATACCAAAGCCAACAACGTCCGATTCTTTGCTGGCATACCTAAGGTACCAGCCAAGAAGAAGGAATCCATGGCGATTTACTTGATGTTTCTCCAGCACATTATGCATGTGTTGAAGGATAAAGGCAAGGCTGCTATCGTAGTGCCAACTGGGTTTATCACTGCACAGAGCGGGATAGATAAAAAGATCAGGCAAAAGCTGGTAGAAGACAAAATGCTGGCAGGAGTAGTGAGTATGCCGTCCAACATCTTTGCCAATACAGGTACCAACGTGAGTATCCTCTTCTTGGACAAAGAAAACAAAGAGGAGGTAGTCTTGATCGATGCATCCAACCTCGGTGTGACAGTTAAGGAAGATAAGAACCAAAGGACAGTCTTGACCCCTCAGGAAGAAGATCAAATCATCAATACTTTCAACGCTAAGGAGGCAGTCGATGACTTCTCTGTAGTAGTGAGCTATGAGGACATAACGGCCAAAAACTACTCCCTAAGCGCAGGGCAATACTTCGAGGTGAAGATCGAATATGTGGATATTTCACATGATGAGTTTACGGCTAAGATGAAAGGTTTTGAGGACTCTTTGAAAGGGTTGTTTGGAGAATCGAAGGAATTGGAGAAAGAGATTGAGACGAATTTAGAGCAAATTAAATATGTATAAGATTGCCCTAAATACTATATCCAAGAAAATCTCAAGTGGCTTAACACCACTGCGTTCTAATCCTGATTTTTGGGACTCTCAAGATATTCCATGGGTGAAAACGGAACAACTCGGTGTAAAGCATATTTATGATTCTAATGAAAAGGTTTCAAAACTAGTTTTTGAAAAGACGGGCTTGAAATTAAACCCAAAAAACACCCTTTCAATTGCAATGTATGGGGAAGGGAAAACTAGAGGAAGTGTGTCTATCCTTAAAAAGGAAATGACGACTAATCAAGCGTGTTGTAATGTGGTAATCGATTCCAAAAAGGCTGATTATGAATATGTTTATTACTTTCTAAAAACACAGTATCATCAATTAAGGAATTTGTCATCAGGAGTGAGGAAAAACCTTAACTCTAATGACATTAAAAATTTTGAAATTGGATTACCTGACTCCATTTCTGAGCAAAATAAAATCGCCAAAGTCCTCTCCGATCTAGACGCAAAAATAGAACTCAACAACAAGATCAATGCGGAGTTGGAGGGGATGGCGAAGTTGCTGTACGACTACTGGTTTGTGCAGTTCGATTTCCCTATCTCCGAAGCATATGCTTCTTCGATAGGCAAGCCAGAGCTCAAAGACAAGCCCTACAAGTCCTCTGGTGGCGCTATGGTCTACAATGAGCAGTTGAAAAGAGAGATCCCTGAGGGGTGGGATGTTGGAACACTTCTAGATATAGCGAATTTCACTAATGGGATTGCTTGTCAGAAATATAGACCTCATGAAGGTGAAGAGTCATTAAGAGTCATTAAAATTAGAGAGATGGGTGATGGGTTTACAGACAAATCTGAATTTGTTTCTAAATCAATACCTGAGAAAGTCATTGTTTTTAATGGTGATGTTTTGTTTTCTTGGTCAGCTACTTTAGATGTAAAAATTTGGACAGGTGGAATTGGTGGATTGAATCAGCACATTTTTAAAATTACTTCGTCCAACTATCCAAGGACATATTACTATTTTGAGATACTTCAATATCTGCAACATTTCAAAATGATTGCTGAGTTGAGAAAAACTACAATGGGTCACATTACTCAAGATCACCTGAAACAGAGCAGAATAGTAATTCCTCCCTTGAATTTGATAAATAACCTACATGAGCAAATTGATCCAATTATTAATAAAACAGTAGTTGCGTCAGAAGAAAACCAAAAGCTGTCAGAGTTGCGGGATTGGTTGTTGCCGATGCTGATGAATGGTCAGGTGAGGGTGGGGGAAGGGTTGTCTGCATCGGGATTTTCAGGATTAGTGGATGATCAGGATTTGAGTATGGCTGCTGAGGATAGGGGGGAGTATGGCCAATGAAAAGGTAATATATGTTGCCCCTCAAGTGATGAGCAAGCATGACGGCTACACTCACCTCATGACGTTGTACGAATCGGCCAGGCAGGAACCGTCCGATTCTATAGTTTTCGACTTCACCTATACCACATGGTTTGAGGCTAATCTTTCGGCAGTGCTAGGCGCCATTTGCGAGTTGCTTACTAATCAGGGTAAACATGTCGTGGTAGGCGGGTGCAATTATGCTATTCAAGATGTGCTTCAGAGAAATAGGTTCTTATGTGAGTTTGGATATGAGCCCAAGAGAGATATTCACCAGACCATGGTTGCATACACCAGATTCAATCCTAATGAAGGAGATCGGTTTCTAGAATATATCAAAAACAAGTTGTTGGCCAAGCCAGACTTTCCGAGTCATAGTCCCAATCTAGGGAAAAAAATCAGGGAAAGTATTTTTGAATTATATGAAAATGCCAGAACCCATGGATTGTGCGAGCAGATACATGCATGTGGACAGTATTTTCCTCGTAAGGACAATATCAAGCGATTAGACCTGTCTATTGTAGACATGGGGCAGTCGATTAAGTACAATGTCAACAATTATCTCGGAAGTCAGATGACTGGCAGTGAGGCGATAGAATGGGCACTGAAATATGGAAACACCACTAAAACAGGTGATATTTCAGGAGGGTTAGGACTAGATATTATGTTTCAGTTTATCAAATTGAATCAGGGAAAAGTACAGATTATTTCGTCTGATGGGTATTGGGAATACAGAAGAGGGGAGGTAAGAATGCTCGATTTCGATTTGAGTTTTCCGGGTACGATCGTCAATATTGAGTTCAATCTATCCGATACACACGACTACTACCTAGAAGGAGAAATATCACTAGACGATATTTTTTAGTAATTTTGTATTATGAACAAAGCCGAAGTGCAGATTAATATTGCTCAAAATATTGGAGGAGATGCAGCTGTATCTACCGAAGATGGCAATGAAATATTTGGTCTAATCAAAAAGGATTTTGATGCAGGCCAAGTAGTGATTTTGGATTTTTCTGGTATTGAAATATTGACCACAGCATTTTTGAATGCAGCACTAGGCCAACTGTATAGTGCCTATAGTAGTGAGCAATTAAATGCAAGACTTAAATTGGTGAATGTAGCCGATCAAGATAAAATTCTTTTCAAGAAAGTAGTGGCACGAGCCAAGGAGTACTTTGCCAATAAAAAACAATTTGACCAATCCGCCAACCAAGCAATACATGGCAGCTAGTATCCGAGATGTAAAGACTTACTCACCAGACTCCGACGACCTTTTCTTTTTTGACAACAACATTTGGATGTACTTATACGCCTTTATTGGTGACTATAATTCATATAAACAAAAGTTGTACTCTGGCTTATTAAAGCGGATCAGGGATAGAGGCTGTACCATTTACACGAGTAGTATGATTATTTCAGAATTTACTAATCGATGTTTTAGGATGGATTTTGATCTTTGGAGAGCAGGCGATACCGAACTTCAATACAAAAGGGATTATGTAGGGACAAGTAGGTACAAAGAAACTGCAGAAGAAATTAGAGACGCTACCGATCGGATACTGTCTATCGCAGACCCCATCTCAGATGAATTTGAGTCAATAGAATTAGATCATGTGTTTGAGCGCACGACTGAAATTGATTTTAATGATAGCTATTATATTGAGTTGGCTACCGAACAAGATTTGGTGATTGTAACAGACGATCAGGATTTTGTGAAATTTGATCACCATGATTGCAAAGTTGTTACGTTTATCAATCCTAGTTTTTAATTAAGAGGTTTCTCTCCCGAGAAATATCGACTGACCCCTTTTGTAGCGTCGAACAATGGAATAATAACCTTGATTTCTCCATAGGAATCAATTCTCACTAGCTGTAGTGTCTGTTAGACTAACTTCGAATAGCCCATCCTGAAGTTTATCAATTCTCTTTTGACTACTGGATTAGATTGTGCTATGACCAGATAGAAATGAGAACCCTTTTTTCGAGTTTCATTTTTGACTTTGGCTCCAATTCTATGTTTAGACAATAAGTGCACACGTGTGTAATGTGATTCTAGGTCGATTTAGTTGTGGAGACTGAAGCTTTCGTGTAATTATGCAAGAGGCAAGGAAGCAAAAGATTCCATTCCGTACGACCTTTCTGTTCTGCTGAAAATTAGGGAACTGAGGCTCCTAAAAGGAGACTGAGGATCAAATGACAGCAGGTTTGTATGGGAGTAAGGAAGCTGTAAAGCAAAGCATGAACAAGATGAAAGAGTTTTTAATCATAGATCGATCAGACAATGTGGCCGTGGCGCTTAAGGATCACGAAGGAGGAAAAGTAGAGATCAATGGCCAGTCATTTCACATCGAGGCAATCAAGCAAAAGCACAAGGTGCTTTTGCAGTCTTTGAAAAGAGGTGAAAAAGTAATAATGTATGGGGTCCCTGTTGCTATCGCCAATGAAGACTTGCTCATCGGTGCGATGATTACCACCGAGAATGTGACGCACTTTGCTGATCCCATCTCACTCGGCAATAGAAAAAAATACGAATGGCAAGCTCCCGATGTCTCGGCATGGGAGGAGAGGACGTTTCAGGGCTACCATCGACCAGATGGGAAGGTGGGGACGGCCAACTACTGGCTTTTCATCCCTTTGGTCTTCTGCGAAAACCGCAACCTTAAAGTCATTGAGGAGACCTTGAAGTCCTCGTTGGGCTACAAAAAGCCCAACGAGTATTTGCAGTATGCTCATGAATTAATCGGCGGGGTGATGGAACAAGAGATACCGTTGCGAAATCGAGTGTTTGAAAATGTAGACGGCATCAAATTTCTCTACCATGACGGAGGGTGTGGAGGTACACGTGGTGACGCAGAGACGCTCTTGCGTTTGCTGGCAGGTTATCTACAGCACCCGAATGTCGCGGGAGCTACAGTACTGAGTCTGGGTTGCCAACATGCGCAGGTGCAGTGGTTTCAAGAGATTCAAGAGGAGCTATATCCGCAGGCAAGCAAGCCAGTGATCTATTTGGAGCAGCAGGTCATCCAATCGGAAGAGAAATTGATCAAAAAGGCCATTGCTGATACGATCGAGCAACTCAAAGAAGCCAATCAGATCGAGCGCAAGCCAGCGTCACTGAGCAAACTGGTCGTAGGACTGGAATGTGGCGGTTCGGATGGGTTTTCGGGTATTTCTGCCAATCCTGCGGTAGGCTATGCATCAGACTTGTTGGTGGCGCTGGGGGCTTCTACGGTATTGAGTGAATTTCCAGAGTTGAACGGCGTAGAGCAAGACATCATTGATCGATGTACAGAGGATCGTGTGGCAGAGAAGTTCGTGGATATTCAGCGGGCCTACGAAGCACAAGCCAAAGCGGCTGGTTCAGGTTTTGACATGAACCCTTCGCCTGGCAATATCAAAGATGGTTTGATTACTGACGCGATCAAATCTGCCGGTGCGGCGAAAAAAGGAGGACGAGCACCCGTGAGCGATGTGTTGGATTATACAGAGCCAGTCACCCGTCCAGGACTCAATCTACTATGTACACCAGGCAACGATGTGGAATCTACCACAGGACTGGCAGGATCGGGTGCGAGTATTATCCTCTTCACTACCGGTTTGGGTACACCGACAGGCAATCCATTGGCTTCAGTAATCAAGATATCTAGCAATACGAGCCTTCGCGAACGCATGAGTGATATCATAGATTTGGATGCAGGGCCAATTACTCGTGGTGAAAAAAACATAGAACAAGTAGGAGAAGAGATTCTAGAAAAAATAATAGCCGTTGCTAGTGGTGAGAAAACCAAAGCGATGGACTTAGAACAAAACGATTTTATACTTTGGAAAAGAGGAGTGTCACTATGAAAAAATTTGATTTAACAGGGAAACGTGCCATTGTCACGGGTGGTGGTAGCGGTATCGGTAGAGCGATTTCACTATCATTGGCCGGAAATGGCGCGAAGGTATCCATCCTCGAGCTCAACGAAGAGGGAGGTCAGTTGGTCGTCGATGAGATCAAGGCAGCTGGTGGAGACGCTGAAACCATTGCTTGTGATGTGTCCAAGTTGGAGAGTGTGCAGCAGGCATTTGATCGAGCAGTAGGCGAAGAAAACCTTGATATACTGGTCAACAATGCGGGTATCGCGCATGTAGGCAATGTAGAAAATACAACTGCGGAAGATTTGGATAGAGTCTACTCTGTCAATGTCAAAGGCGTGTACCACTGCTTGCAAACGGGTGTTGCAAAGATGAGAGATGGGGGAGCTATCGTCAACCTGTCTTCGATTGGTGCACATGTAGGCCTCAATGATCGCTTTGCTTATTCGATGAGCAAAGGGGCTGTGCATACCATGACCTTGTCGATTGCCAAAGATTACCTAGGACAACAAGTTCGATGCAATAGTATATCACCTGCTCGGGTCCATACGCCATTTGTGGATGGGTTTATATCCAAAAATTACCCAGGAAAGGAAGAGGAAATGTTCGAAAAATTATCACAAACACAGCCTATTGGTCGAATGGGTAAACCACAAGAAATCGGTGACTTGGTACTGTATCTATGCTCAGACGAGGCGTCTTTTATTACAGGGTCAGATTTCCCGATAGATGGAGGTTTTGTGACGCTCAATGGCAATTGATCCGAGCGGCCTTTTTAGTTTGACTAGTCACTTGCAAAGAGATGTTTTGAGAAACAGCGAGTGACTGTTTATGAGAAAAGAGAATTTTTACAATCAAAAAATACGAAGAATCATGAAATTATTTAGATATAGAAAAGAAGGGAAAGTATGGCCTGGTGTAAGTGCTGGTGATACACACTATAGTTTGGCAGGGCACGTCCAAGATATCGACAGGGATTTTTTCGAGTCATCGGATGCTTTTAGCAAGGTAGAGGAGTTGATCGAAAAAGGTCAGCTGGAAGCGATAGAGACCCCTGAGTTTGATGCACCGATCTATCGCCCAGGCAAGATCATATGCATCGGATTGAACTACAGGAAACATGCAGAAGAAAGTGGTATGGAAGTACCGAAAGAGCCTGTGATTTTCTTCAAGGCAACATCCAGTCTATGTGGTCCCAATGACAATGTGGTGATCCCAAAAGGAAGCGAAAAGAGCGATTGGGAAGTCGAATTGGCTGTGGTGATCGGCAAGACCGCTAGTTATGTGAGCAAAGATGAAGCCATGGATTATGTTGGCGGCTATGCCCTACACAATGACGTGAGCGAAAGAGCTTACCAGCTCGAGCGTGGTGGTCAATGGGTGAAAGGCAAGAGTTGCGATACATTCGCGCCACTCGGACCCTATATTGTGAGTGCCGATGAGGTCGCTGATCCACACAACCTCAACCTATGGCTCAAGCTCAACGGCGAGAAGATTCAGGATGGATATACGTCAGATTTTGTATTTGATATCCCGACTGTGATCAGCTATTTGTCAGAGTTTATGACTTTGGAACCAGGGGATGTGATCTCCACGGGTACACCTGCAGGCGTAGGGTTGGGATTTGATCCTCCAGTCTATTTGAAACCAGGAGATGTGATGGAATTGGGTATCGATGGTCTGGGTACATCCAAGCAAACAGCTGTAGCACACCCAGACGCATGAGACTCGATGCACACCAGCACTTTTGGCAGTTTGATCCGCTGAGGGATACCTGGATCACCGAAGAAATGGCTGTGATACAGCGGGATTTTTTGCCCGAGGATTTGCAGCCTCTTCTGGAGGACAAGGGGATAGATGGATGTGTAGCCGTACAAGCAGATCAATCATTGGCGGAGACAGATTTCCTTTTGTCTCTAGCCAATAAGCATGACTTTATTCGAGGTGTAGTGGGTTGGGTTGATTTGAGATCGGATCAATTGTCTGCAGACTTGGAGCGTTATACCGAACAAGTGGTTTTCAAAGGCGTAAGACATATTTTGCAAGCTGAACCGGATGATTTTATGACGGATTCGGCCTTCATGGCGGGAGTGAAGAAGCTGGCGGATTTTGGCTTGACTTACGATGTGTTGGTGCATCAGGGACAGCTGGAAGAGACGCTGCAATTCATCGATCAACTGCCAGAGATGCCGCTGGTGATCGATCATATCGCCAAGCCTCAGATCAAAGAGGCATCTTTCGATCACTGGGCCAAATACATGAAGGCCATCGCTGAAAGAAAGCATGTGACAGTCAAAGTATCAGGTCTGGTGACTGAAGCTGATTGGAAAAATTGGAAAAGGGAGGACTTTACTCCTTACATCGATTTTTGTCTGGAGCATTTTGGGCCAGAGCGCTTGATGTACGGTTCGGATTGGCCTGTATGTCTGCTGGCAGGGAGCTATTCGGGAATATACGACTTACTCCAGTCCCATATCTCCCAACTCTCAGATACAGAACAGGGGCATATTATGGGAGGCACGGCTGCTAAATTCTACAGCCTACCTCAATACTAATTACGCAGTACTCAATACAAGAAAAACATGGATTTAAAACTAAAAAATAAAGTTTTCATCGTGACGGGTGGAGCCAAAGGGATCGGCGAGGCGATTACGCTAGAGCTGGCAGCCGAAGGCGCTATACCTGTGGTAGTCGGGCGATCCGTCGCTGCAGGCGAGGCGATAGAAAAGAAGATAAAAGCAGCGGGAGGTCAATGCCTCAATATCATTGCAGAACTGGGCGAAGCAGAGGTCTGCCAGCGTGTAGTGGAGGAAACCGTCGCTACACTCGGTCGCATCGATGGTGTGGTCAACAATGCAGGAGTCAATGATGGTGCTGGCTTAGAAGAGGGTGACCCGGCACGGTTTCGTCAATCGGTCATGACCAATTTGATGCACTATTATGATATGGTGCACTACGCACTGCCACAGCTCAAAGAACACAAAGGGTCGGTAGTGAATGTAAGTTCCAAAACGGCTGTAACAGGTCAAGGAGGTACATCTGGATATGCCGCCAGCAAAGGTGCTCAACTCGCACTGACTAGAGAGTGGGCGGTAGAACTGGCTCCCTACGATGTGAGGGTCAACGCTGTGATTCCTGCAGAGGTGATGACTCCACTCTATGAGACTTGGTTAAGCACCTTTGAGAATCGCGACGAGAAGTTGGAGAAGATCGTAGCTAATATCCCGCTAGGTAAAAGAATGACTGAAGCAGAGGAGATAGCAGCTATGAGCGTATTTTTACTTTCCGAGCGAAGTGCTCATACGACGGGACAGTGGCTGTTTGTGGATGGTGGCTATGTACACTTCGACCGATCAGTTACGTGATATACTCCCCCTAGGAGGGGAAAGAGGAATGTTGAATGTGAAGCATATGAATACTAAAGACTAACATTTCTCATAAAGCAAAAAAGCATGATGAAGACGAATGAAAAAGTAGTATCGCGAAAGGTATTGTTACCTTTCATTTTAATCACCTCATTATTTGCCTTATGGGGTTTTGCCAATGCGGTGACCGACCCGATGGTGTCGGCTTTCAAGAAGGTATTGGAATTGAACAATTTTCAAGCCTCGCTGGTACAGTTGGCTTTTTACGGTGGTTATTTCACCATGGCCTTACCAGCATCTATGTTCATCCGCAAGTACTCCTACAAAACAGGCGTATTGATCGGTTTGGGATTGTATGCGTCGGGAGCCTTGTTGTTTTATCCGGCTGCCGTTACCCAGCAGTTTGGTTTCTTTTTGATGGGACTCTATGTATTGACTTTTGGACTGGCTTTTTTGGAAACCACCGCCAATCCCTACATCCTATCTATGGGAAGCAAGGAGACCGCCACACGTCGGTTGAATCTGGCTCAGGCTTTCAATCCAGTGGGCTTGATTGGTGGATTGTTAGTGGCGCAAAATTTCGTACTAGCCAAACTTCAGTCCGATGACGTCAACTTTGGTGGGCTGTCAGAGAGTGCCAAAGCGACGATCCGACAGTCTGACTTGATGGTCATACGTGATCCATACGTGGCGCTAGGTTTGGTGGTGATAGCTGTATTTGTACTGATTGTCATTAGCAAAATGCCAGAGAGCAAAGATGAAGAAGATAGCCTGAGTACTTGGCAGATCATCAAGACATTGGTCCAAAGGGCACACTACGCACAGGGGGTATTGGCTCAGGCTTTTTATGTAGGTGTACAGATCATGTGTTGGACCTACATCTACCAGTATGCCGAATCGATCGGAGTGGATGGTGTCACGGCAGGCAGTTATCAGTTTGCGGCTTTCGTGCTGTTTTTCTCGGGGCGTTTTATTTGTACCTTTCTGTTGAGGTATATCAATTCGGGCAAATTGCTCACACTGCTTTCGGCTCTTGCTATTGTATTTGTCT
Source organism: Reichenbachiella sp. 5M10 (assembly GCF_002742335.1). NCBI lineage: Bacteria > Pseudomonadati > Bacteroidota > Cytophagia > Cytophagales > Reichenbachiellaceae > Reichenbachiella > Reichenbachiella sp. 5M10. Next base: position 1,322,072 of record NZ_MDGR01000007.1, read on the forward strand.
TGGGGACCATTTTCATCCAAGGGATGATTGGGCTGTATTGTTTGGTGATGGTTTCGTTTTGTATGTCTCTGATGTTTCCGACGATATACGGTATTGCCTTGGAAGGCTTGAGTGAGGACGAATCCAAGATTGGCGCAGCAGGTTTGGTGATGGCGATAGTGGGAGGGGCCTTGATGCCTACCCTACAAGGGATGATATTGGATTTGGGAGGAGCAGGGTATTCGGATATTGAGATTCTCGGTGTTCCAGAAGTCAATTTTTCTTTCGTACTGCCCTTGTTGTGCTTCCTGTTTATCGCCAGCTATGGCATGCGTGTGATGAAAGGGAAAATTTGATTACGTGTTGCAAGTAGGTACCTATGAAGTAGCCTAGTTTTCTAAACCGAGCGTTGACCTAAAGACCAATAAGCTTTTATTAAATGAAAAAATATACACTCACTTTAGATGTGAAGGATGATCCTTCATTGATCCAGGCTTACAAAGAGCATCATCAGGCTGTGTGGCCGGAGGTGCAGAAAAGCATCATAGATTCCGGTATCGAGCGGATGGAAATTTATCATGTGGGAGATCGACTGGTGATGACCGTGGAGGCAAGGGATGATTTTTCGTTCGAAAAGAAGAATGCTTTGGATCAGAACAATCCAAAAGTGCAAGAATGGGAAGAACTGATGGATCAATACCAAAAGCGATTGCCCTTTGCCGCTAAGGGAGAAAAATGGGTAGTAATGAACAAAATATTTGAACTATGAGCAAGTGGGCATATAACTCCAGTTACCCGTCGATAGACGATTTGATCAAAAGAGCGAAGAAAAAAGTGCCTCGATTTGCTTTTGAATACCTCGATGGAGGATGCAACGAGGATGTGAATTTGGTGAGGAATACCAAGGAGATTCGAGATGTGGAATTGATCCCTCAGTACTTGACCAAGCACACGCATTCGGATATGTCTACCGAACTATTTGGGCATACCTACGATGCGCCGTTTGGGATTGCTCCAGTGGGCTTGCAGGGCTTGATGTGGCCCAAGGCTCCTGAGATTTTAGCCAAGGCGGCTTTTCGACACAATGTGCCGTTTATTCTCAGTACTGTCACTACCATGAGTATCGAAAAGGCCAGCGAACTGACCGAGGGGCGGGCGTGGTTTCAGCTCTATCATCCAGCCAAGGATGAGGTGAGAGATGATATTCTCAAACGTGCAGATACAGCCGGTTGTCCAGTATTAGTATTGCTGTCCGATGTACCTACTTTTGGTTTTCGTCCCAGAGACATTCGCAACGGGCTGGCCATGCCGCCAAGTATGACTGTGAACAACATGCTACAGATCATGGGGAGGCCAGAGTGGGCATTGAGAACTTTGATCAACGGTCAGCCAAATTTCGAGACACTTCGTCCCTATATGCCCAAGAATCTAAACATGAAGCAACTCGGTAAATTCATGGATCAAACGTTTTCGGGTAGGCTAAACGAGGATAAAATAGCAGCCATACGTGACAAGTGGAAAGGAAAGATCGTATTGAAAGGAGTTGCCAGCGAAGAAGATACTGAGAAGGCTATCAAGTTGGGATTGGATGGGATCATCGTCTCCAATCACGGAGGTAGACAGTTGGACGCAGGGCAGTCGAGTATCGTGCCGATGACTCGTATCGCAGAGAAATACAAAGGTCAGATCAAGGTCATGATGGATAGTGGTCTTCGATCAGGTCCAGACGTAGCAAGGACATTGGCCAGTGGGGCGGAGTTTACTTTCATGGGCAGGAGCTTTATGTATAGCGTAGCTGCGCTGGGTAGCCAAGGTGGAGACCATATCATAGGAATGCTCAAAACACAGTTGCTGCAAGTAATGGAGCAAATTTGTTGTGAACGAGTCGAGGATTTTCCTAATTTTAAGGTGAGATGAAGTCATGCTGTGTTTCAGGATGACTTCATCATTAGCAGCAGAGAGATTTATTATTATTGAAAAAAGATTAGATTGGACACAATCGCAATCGGTAAAGGCTACTTTGCTTGCAGCATTGATTTGGAGGGATTATGAAAGCAAATAGAAAGTGTCATTTGGTCGTAGGGTTGCTGTTGAGTTGTAGTTTGGCATGGGCACAACCCCAATTTTCCAATCTCAAATTTGAGAATTACTCTACACCGCAGGGATTGTCGAGTAGTACATGCCTGGAAGTGTTTCAGGATAGCCGTGGTTTTTTGTGGTTTGGGACGATCGACGGGCTCAACCGCTATGACGGGTATGGTTTTGAGGTTTTTCGTCCGATCATTGGTGACTCCACATCCATTAGCAACAACAGAGTTTATGCTCTCGAAGAAGATAAATATGGTAACCTGTGGGTAGGAACCAAGAATGGGTTGAACATATATCGACACGAAAAGGGGGCTTTCCGACGGATACACTTATACGACAAAAATCTTTTTCACATCAATACGCGTGACGTCATCAATGACATTGATTACAACCCGTTAACCAATGAAATTTGGGTGGCTACTAAAAATGGAGTGAGCAAGACAGAATTGAGTCGCTTTGACTCAGGCGATGAACAAGCACTTCATTTTTCTCACTATGTCAACCATCCTTCGGACAAGACCTCCTTGGATGACAATGATGTCTCTCGTATAGATATTGACGAACAAGGTAATGTTTGGTTGGTGACCGGAGGAAGCCATTTGCATAGATACAGACCTGATCAGGACAATTTTCAACGAATCACCATCCCCAACAATGGAGGAGAATCTTTAGATCACTTGCCTAAGGCGTTGATGGTAGATAAGGGAGGCAAGGTATGGGTAGGCAATAACCTGTCGCAGTTGGCTGTGATGGACCAAAATCAGGTTTTTGAAAACCCTGTCATTGCAGAGGAAAGCATAGCGATATATGACATCTATCAAGGGCAAGATCACAACGTCTGGATTGCTACCTCCGACCATGGAGTCTATGTAGTGGATACTCAAGGGAAACTGTTGCATCATATGCAGCATGATTCTAGTGATCCCTTCTCTATACCCAACAATCAAGCGTCCAAGTTGCTGCAAGATCAGGATGGTATATTCTGGATTGCGACATACAACGAAGGGATGGTTAAGTTGGATTTGTCCAAAGGAGCTTTCGGGCACAACTTCTACAAAAAGAGTAAAGATTCTGATATTAGAATAGCACAGGCTGTCATGCAAGACCTAAAGGGGCGATTGTGGATAGGTACGGATGGTGCAGGTATCAATTATTTTGATGAAATGTCAGGGAAGTTTGAGCAGTTTAGACATGATCCCAAAAATCCCAACTCACTGAGTTCTGATAAGGTCCTGTATTTGGAAAAATGCTATGATGGGGATATTTGGGTATGTACTTTGGATGGGGGATTAAATAAGTTTGATCCAGAGACCAAGCGCTATGTCCATTACAAACATGACCAATCTGATTCTACTAGCATTGCCCAAAATTCAGTGTGGTGTGCAGTAGAAGATCAAAAGCACCGATTATGGGCAGGGACGCAAGAGGAAGGTCTCAATGTATTGGACCCTCGGACGGGTAGCTTTGTACAATTTGAACACACACCCTATGACTCGACCAGTATTTTAGGAGATTATGTGTTTTCATTATACATAGACTCACAAGAGAGACTTTTGGTAGGCACGTCTATAGGTATGTGTTGGGCTGATATCTCTGGCGATTTGAGCGAAGGGTTGGTTTTTAATAAAGTCGATGAACCCAATGTCACAGGCATATTGATCAATGATATCGTAGAAGATCATTTGGGGGATATTTGGGTAGGATCTGATTTGGGCTTGCACAGATTGAGTGCTGATCTCAATTTGAAAAAGACCTACTCTACCGAAGATGGAATCCCCAACAATCTAGTGATAGGAGTGGAGGAGGATGAGCAAAAGCAGCTTTGGCTCATCACCAAAAGTGGAATGAGTTGTTTCGATTTTGAAACAGAAAGTTTCAAAAATTACAACGTCAGTGATGGATTGCAGGAGATGGAATACCAAAGTAAGTCGATTGCCCGACTCAAGGACGGTCGAATATTGGCAGGAGGAATCAACGGATTCAACCTTTTTGATCCTCGCAACATTGCCCAGGATACGCTACAAGTATTGCCGATATTGATAGATTTTAAAATCTTGAATCACTCCATACATGCTGGAGAGGAGTTGAATGGGCGGGTCATTTTAGAGCACGCATTGGATCAGTCCAAAGAAATAGTCTTGAAGCACAACGAAGGGTACATCACCCTTTCTTTTGTCGCTTTGCACATGCATAATCCCGACCGTGTCAAATATGCCTACAAATTACATGGAGCAGATCAGAGCTTTGTACAGGCGGGACCGACCCGCATGGCGAATTACTCTGGATTGCAGCCGGGGAGTTATCGTTTTGAGGTAAAGGCCTCTTTGAATGGGGACTGGAGTACCGCGGCTTCTACCGTTCTATGGCTCGAAGTACTTCCACCGCCATGGAAAACTTGGTGGGCCTATACGATCTATATTCTTTTGATCTCATTGGCTACATGGATGCTTTTCAAATATTACACCAAGATGGTGAATGAGGAGCGTGAGCGTGAGTTGGACCACATGAAGCTGCAGTTCTTTATGAACGTGTCTCATGAATTTAGAACACCTCTGACGCTTATACTGAACCCAGTAGATAAGATCATTTCTTCATTCAATGATCCAGAGATCGTCAAGAATTCTGCGTTTGTCATCCAAAGAAGTGCACGTAAACTGCTCAACTTGGTCAATCAACTGCTTGATTTTAGGAAAATGGATTTGGGTAAGGCTCCTCTAGATCCTATAAAAGGGGACATTGTGCCTTTCACCAAGGACATCACGAAGTTGTTTGAAGATCTGGCTAGAGAAAAGGAGATTGAAATGACGTTTTCGTCGACTATTGATGGCATGTTTATTTGGTTCGATCCGGACAAGATAGAGAAAGTGCTATCCAACCTGCTGTCGAATGCACTCAAATTCACTCCGAAGGGAGGAAAAGTAGAAGTGATAGTCGATCACAAACAAGATGTTGGGGGGACTTTGTTTGGGACACGCAAATTGGGTGAATCCGTAGAAATAAAAGTAAAGGATACAGGGATAGGCCTGAAGAAAGAGCAACTTAGTGCTGTCTTCGATCGCTTTTTTCACATCGACAATACCAACTCTGGTACTGGGATAGGACTCAATTTCACCAAAAGTCTCGTCGAGCAGCATGATGGTGTGATCACCGTAGAGAGTGATTATGGACAAGGGAGTTGCTTTACAGTGAATCTACCGTTGGAAAGCAAGCAACTTCAAGACGCGCTCAAGGGAAACCAAGAAGTCAGGCGTACGATCAAGGATTTTGACATGAATAGCATCAAGTCCTTGGAATATGAAATTTCGATTTCGGATATGAATGTATTGGATTCGGATGAAACGGCAGATACATCTGGGTATCAAACCATCCTGATTGTAGAGGACAACAAAGAGTTGCGGGTACACCTGAAGAATGAACTGAGGCACCAGTTTAAAATCAAGGAAGCTGCCAATGGTCAGGAAGGCCTTGAAAAGGCCAAGAAATTTTATCCAGATATCGTGATCAGTGACGTGATGATGCCAGAGATGGATGGTTTTGAAATGTGTCGCAATATCAAAACCAACACCGATACCTGTCACATTCCTGTGATACTCCTGACTGCACGTAGTTTGGAAGAGGACAGGATAGAAGGCTATGAAATAGGAGCCGATGCTTACTTGCCCAAACCTTTCAATGTCAACGTACTACGTGCTCGGATCAAAAACCTGTTGGAGTCCAAAAAGCGTCTGAGAGAAAAATTTGTGTCCCAGACAGGAATAATGGCGTCAAGTGAATTGACTACCAACTCTTTGGATGAAAAGTTCTTGGATGATGTGACGAAGGTAATTCTTGACCATGTGAGCGATTCTGATTTTGGATTGGAGCAGTTGATCAGCGAAATCGGCGTGAGCCGTTCTCATTTCTATCGCAAAATCAACTCTCTAACTGGTCAGAACCCGAGCAATTTTATACGAACCATTCGCTTGAAGCATGCCGCCGAATTATTGAAGAAGAAAACAGGATCGATCAAAGAGATCGCCTTTATGTCGGGCTTCAACTCAACCGCTTATTTTTCCAAGACTTTTAGAGAGTTGTTTGGAGTTACTCCCAATGAGTTTGCCAGCGGAGACGGTTCAGGAGCTTGATCAGCTTTGTATTGATTTTGAAAATACGTTCATTTTCCTATAAATAATAATTCTTTTGTATTGAATTTTATTCGTGTTGTGCGGATAAAATGTGCTTTTATTCCACGTATAACTGCTTTTTATCATAATGAGTCATGTTTTATAAGGTGTGAATCATGAATTATATGCAGTCATTACTTAAACATTTAGAATTGAGGTGTCAATCTGTGGATTGTCACATGAAATGAATGAAAACTAAAAGTATGAGCGTATGAAACAAAGCATGGAATGAGCTTCTCAGTGAACTAAGAAGTTAGAGAAGCCCGCTTGAGGGTGATCAAGTAAACACCATAAGGTGTCACTTGGAAAGAATTAAAAGCATATTAAGAAACTAAATTATGAAAAAAACTATTACTAAGAGCATTGGATTGCCTCTTAAGAGGAGTGTAATCATGTTGTTGCTGACTTGTCTGTCAGTAGCTACAGTATATGCACAAGAGTCTCAGATATCGGGACAGGTGTTAGATGAAACGGGAGCAGGATTACCAGGAGCTACCGTGATGGAAATAGGATCCAACAATGGTACCACTACGGATTTGGATGGTAATTTCAACATGAGTGTTGAGGGTCAAAATTCTCAAATCTCTATTTCTTTTATTGGATACGAAACCAAGACCTTGACTGTGGGTAGTCGTACTCAATTCAGTGTAGATATGCAGGTCGATGCACAGAGTTTGGAAGAAGTAATTGTCGTTGGATACGGTGAGAAAACCAAAGCTACATTGACGGGTGCTGTAGAGCAAGTGACTGCTGCGACTTTTGAAGATCGTGCGGTGACAAACCCAGCTTTATCTCTACAAGGACAGACTCCAGGTCTAGTGGTCACTCGAGGATCGAGTCGTCCAGGTAATGAAGGGATCACAATGCAGATCAGAGGGGCTACCTCTATCAACGGCGGTGATCCATTGTGTATCATTGATGGAGTGCCTGTAGTGGGACTTCGTGAATTCTACAACATGAACCCTGACGATATCGAGTCTGTGAGTTTGTTGAAAGATGCCTCTGCATCTATCTACGGTTCACGTGCAGCCAACGGTGTGATCTTGGTGACTACCAAGAAAGGATCTGGAGGCATGACTGTAGATTATAGCAACAACTTCCGACTCAACACGATAGGTATTCGTCCTCCGACTCCAGGTATGGAGGAGTATGCTTCGATGTTTATCGAAGCAGTAGAGCAAGATGGAACGAACGACTACTGGGGTTGGAGTACTCTGGAAAACATGCAAGGTATGGCCAATGGCGAAGCTAGAATCTATCCAGGGACAGCTTGGGGAGATATTTATCTAGAGAGTTCGGATAGATTCAATGATTTCTATGGTGATAGCTTTTCGCAGCAGCACAACTTGAGTATTTCTGGTGGCGATGAGAAAACCAAGTATAGAGTCTCTGGAGGTTTTGCCGACAACAGAGCTCCGCTCAAAATCGCATATGACGGACAAAAACAATACAATGTTCGATTCAATTTTGAGCACAAACTTTCTGATCGAGTGACCTTCCAGTCAGGGATGACTTATCAGCAGACCAATAGCTCTAGTCCATCTGGAGGTATACAAGGAGGTGTGTACAATGACCCTCCGGTGTTTCCTGCCAAGAACCCTTACGGCCAGTGGTATGCCAACTTTAATGTAGGAGGCAGAAACTCCGTAGGTCAAGTAGTCGACGGTGGTACCAAAGACATCAAAGAAGATTTGACGAAAGTTAATTTGGGATTGAATGTCAACATCATCGAAGGGTTGGATTTCAAAGTGTTGGGGTCGATCAACCGACGTATCGGTCGTACCGACGAGGTTTATTTGAGTGTACCTCTCTATACGTGGGCTGGAGATCAGATAGGAATGGTCAATTCAAGTTCATCAATTAAAAACACCTACAATGACGCTACCTACCAAAACTATGGTGGTTTCCTACACTATGACAAGACGATCGCAGAAGATCACTACGTATCTGCTATGGTAGGTGTGACTGCTGATCTCAACGAACATAGAGACTTGATGGGCAAGCGTACAGGTCTCGAAGATCAAGGAGTGTATGACCTGGATGTGGCAGCCAAAGACCTCATGGAAAATGAAGGGGGAGCTGGACACTGGGGACTCTACTCTTATGTGGGTAGATTCAACTATGAGTACCAAGGCAAATATCTGTTGGAATTGATCGGTAGAAGAGACGGTTCTTCGCGATTTGCTGATGGATTCAAATGGGCCAACTATGGAGGTGCATCACTAGGATGGGTACTCACAGAAGAGGCGTTCCTTAGAGATAATCCTGTTTTGAGTTTCTGGAAATTGAAAGCCAGTTATGGTGAAATGGGTAACCAAGTAGGGATTGGTGAAAATGACTATGTATCTACTATCAGTACAGGTTCGATACCTTTTGGATCTACCCCTGCTATACAAAATACTGCTCGTGTGAGCGGGATTACTACCAATGTGAGAACTTGGGAACGTGTGAAAATGACCAACTTCGGTACTGAGTTTACTCTGCTCAATCATAAGCTGAACGGTTCATTTGATTACTACATCAAAGAAAACGAAGGGATGCTGTCGACACCAGTTTTGTCAGCCATATTGGGGGGCAATGCACCTAAAACCAATATAGGAACCTTGGAGACCAAAGGTTGGGAAGCTGTTTTGGGCTATAAAGACAGAATCGGAGACTTCAACTTTGGTGTATCTGTCAACATGGGTAATAGTACCAATGAGCTTGTCAAGCTAGAGGGGTCTGATTCTTACAATGCAGGCAAAGTAGCTCAACGTGAGGGGTATCCTCTCAATTCGTACTTCATGTACCAGACGGATGGACTTTTTGCTGATCAAGCAGCAGTAGACGCATACTATGCACAGTATACAGCTACTAGTCAAGGAGAGGTGCCTGTACAAAACAATGCGGCTCAGGCACTCAGACCAGGAGACATCATCAAAGTAGATGCGGATGGCAATGGGTACATTTCTGCGATTTCAGACGAAGGCGGTGATGTGAAATATATGGGTGATGCTGCTCCTCATTACAACTACGGTATCAATACCAACATGAGTTGGAAAGGGTTTGACTTTACCGCTAACTTCCAAGGAGTACTCAACCAAAATATACAAAGAACGGGACACATGTCTTATCCTTTTAGAGCGATATGGTCTACGAGTACTACTTCATATCAGGGACTTACTTGGTCAGAAACCAATACAGGGGCTGATTATCCACGTTTGACTACCAACGGTACTCGATCAGGGTATAACTGGTTGAACAATGATTTTGCTTTGCAGAACAACAGATACATCAGACTCAAAACACTTGTAGTAGGCTATACACTACCATCGTCAGTGTTGGAGAAAATCAAGCTGAGAAAAGCAAGAGTGTACTTCTCTGGCAATGACCTGTGGGAAGCTACTTCCATCAAAGATGGTTATGATCCAGAAATGGGCGAAACGGGTAGCGATATTTATCCATTCACCCGAACCTATTCTTTGGGTCTAGATATCACATTCTAGTTTTTGGAACTTTAAAAGCGAACAAACATGAATAATTATATAAAAATAGCAATGATGGTGGTCTTGACCATCATATTTGGATGTCAGGATAAGTTTTTGGAATTGGATCCACTGGACAGTGTGACTGAGTCGGTTTATTTCGAGACACCTGAGCACTTCGATGCAGCAGCCAATAACCTGTACTACCAATTGGTGGGCTGGCAAAAGGTAAAAGGGTCTGGTTTGAGCAATGACTACCAGACAGGATATGCTGATTTCATGGATTTTGGTACAGATTTGATTGCCTTTGTCCAACCAGAAGGAAGAGGTAGTTTGATCGTCCCAGAGCAGGACAAGTACTGGAGCAACTGTTATTATTGGTTGCGTGATGTCAACATGATTCTCCAAAAAGCCGATGAATACGATGGCAGTCAAGAGGAAATCAAGCAGCCCATCGGAACTGCACATTTCTTCCGTGCATGGCATCACTTCCTATTGCTACAGCGATTTGGTGGAGTGCCGATTGTGACTTCTGTGTTGGACTTGGATTCTCCAGAGTTGTCTAGTGCTAGAAATAGCCGATACGAAGTGATTGCTCAGATCTTGGCGGATCTAGATGTAGCGATTGGCTTGTTGCCCACGGAGCAACAGCTGGACGCTGGCGACAAAGGCAAAATCACCAAATGGGCAGCCATGGCTTTCAAGTCAGAGGTAATGCTCTATGAAGCCACCTGGGAGAAGTACGTAGGTACTACGACCGATGGTGATGGTGTAAACACAGGAGCAGGCAGTGCCAAGCCTGACAACTACCCTTCGGTAGAGGATATGCTGACAGGAGCTATTACTTTGTCCAAAGACGTGATGGACAATGGTGGCTATGAGTTATGGAACCATAATACAGAGTTGGACAGCATGAGTAGCTACTATTTGTTCAATCTAGAAGATGGTGACTCTAATCCTGCAGGTCTAGATAAGTCATCCAACAAGGAATTTATCATCCAAGGTGTATACGATTTTATCCTAAGAAAAGGAGGAGCCAATGTAAGTCACGTTGTTGATGGCAGAACTGCTCCAAGTAGAAAATTCATGGATATGTTCTTGTGTACAGATGGTTTGCCAGTGGACAAATCACCACGCTTTCAAGGGTATTACAAGGTTTCTGATGAGATTCAGAATAGAGATTACCGCATGACGTCATATTACTACGGGATTCCTGAGGATGGCTCGCCTGCGCTATCGCCTCCTACTAGTGAAGGAAACCCAACGGGTATTTTAGGACAGAAGTTTAGATCATGGAACTACCCTGTTTATCGAAATGTCAATGAAGAATCATTCAATTACCCGTTCTTGAGATTGGCAGAGGTCTATTTGATCTATGCAGAGTCATTGTTCGAGTTGAACGGTACGATTACCGATGCACAGCTGGATGAGTCGATCAATAAGATTCGTGAAAGAGCAGGAGTAGCGGATTTGACCAATGCTTTGGTTTCTAATTATAACCTCGACATGCTCGAGGAAATAAGAAGAGAGCGTGCAGTAGAACTGTTTTTGGAAAACAGCCGATACAATGACCTGAAAAGATGGGGAATCGCTGAGCAAGAGTTGAATGCACCAATCTTGGGTGCAATAGTTGAAGGAACCTTGTACGAGGCGGACCCTAGTTTGTATGACCCTTCTGTATATATCTATGGAGAACTAGAAGTAGAAAACGGTACGGGTTCACTACTTAGAGCTACGGTCATCGACCCAGCATCTAACCGTAGCTTCGATAGAAAGGACTATTTGTTCCCATTGCCGACTGCACAATTGAACCTCAACAGAGCGTTGACTCAGAATCCTGAGTGGTAAGGTAGTAGCAGTTTGCTCAACGAAAAAACATGAAAAATGAAGAAGATTATAAAAAATAATATCATACTGTTGGCACTGACGTTTGGGATCATGGCGATCTACAGTGCTTGCGAACCAGAAGAGGTTGGATACAAGGAGTATCCAGAACCAACTTTAGGAGATTTCTCTCCTAAAGTTGGAAAACCCAATGAGTTGGTCACGATTATAGGTACAGACTTCGGTGATTATGCAGATGCGGTCACAGTCACTTTTGGAGAGTTCGAGGCAGAGGTAATAGAAAGCGTATCCAATGAAGAGCTAAAAGTCAGAGTTCCTTCTCAGGCCATTGCTGGAGACGATGACTTGATGGTCAAAGTTTGGACGCATGAAGTGGCCTTTACAGAGACCTTCAATGTATTGCCTGGAGGGGTGATTGATTCGATTGCACCGACTGTTGGGGTGATTGGAGATATAGTGACCATTTATGGTAAGAATTTTGGCACTGTGGCCTCAGATGTGCAGGTGTTCTTTTCGGGAATAGATGCACCAGCTGAAGCGACCGTACTGTCAGTTGCTGACACAAAGATAGAGGTAGAAGTGCCTTTGGCGATATCAGGACCATTGACTGTGGTAGTGGCTCCTCAGCAGTTTCAAACCGAAGAGTTTACTTTCCCATTTGTAGGTATTGAAACGCAATTTGATACGGACAATGAAGGGTGGATGGCTCAGCAGGGAGCTACTCAATCTGTATCAGGTAGTGAACTGCATGTTGAATTCGCAGGAGGAAGTCAGGCTGACCTCATGTATGATGGCAATACCGTCATTGATGTGGCTACTTTCCCTATTTTGGCTATTAGAATGTCGAGATTAGGAGATGCTGATTTGCAGATCATTAGTGATATTGGAGTATTTGGAACAGAGTACAATACCCATAACTATGTTTCTGGAGCGGGTGACGTCTTGTATTGGGATTTGAGTGCTTTGCCACTTGTAGCTGCCGATGGTAGTGAAGAGACTCTGGATGGATTGACTATATTCAGAGAGTTTGGTTTCCATATAGAAGCACGCTCTTCAGAGTCTGGATACGATGTAGATTGGATTAGATCGTACGAGTCCATTGAATTGATGAAATCGGAGGTAGTTGAAAATTACCCTGCGGGTAAACTTTTCTGGGAATTTGATATGGATACTCGTCCTGCTCCAGATTGGACAGAAGAGGATTATCTCAACCTAGAGTTTATGGATCATAGAAATACACCAGAGTGGCAAGAAGATGGATCTTTCTATACCACCTTGACTGCAGCTCGTGTGGGTATATTCAGATGCTGGGACGGCAATAAGTTCGCACTTACGGGCTACCCTGATGGTGTGACTACTCTTGATTATGTAGGACCAGTTACTTACTCTCCAGAGTACCCGATTATAGCGATGAAGGCCAATCTTTATGGAGAGCTTCCTTATCTCACTGCGTCCAATTCAGATGCAAGTGTTGGCAATGGCAACTATGGAGATGCATCTGTACTTAGCGGATACACTGATGTGTACTACTGGGATGGATCGACAAGTATCGAAGCAGATGCCAACTATGCCACAGCGCAGGATGCTGACGGCAATGTGACCTTTGATCAGTGGGGCTTCCAGAATAGAGGCGGAGTTGGGCTTGTGCCTGGTACCGATATCTCTGTGGACTGGGTGATTACTTTCAAGACGATGGAAGAGCTTGAAGCATACGCTGAAAATCATTAATTGGTTTGTGAAAGTTTAGTCAAATACAAAAGAGCAAAGTGGCTACTTTGCTCTTTTTCTAAACCATCACATTACGATACCCTTTTTGGTTCATATTAGATGAACTTGGGCTTTCTCTAACGAGGAAGCCCTTTTTTTGTAGTCAGTTTAAGTGTAAATTATCCAAGCGGACAAGTGTTTGGAGCTTGGCTTGTCAGTCATACTTCGTATACTAATTCATTTGTCTTGCTCAATCAGAGAAAAGCCTTCATTTTGGAGATTTTGACACATAATTTATCGGTCTCGAACGATGAGTGATAGCCAAAACCTTGCTTTTGACTGAAATTACGGGCTGTAAAGCTGTATTTATTATGAAAGAAAATATGACATGGTCATCATGGTTCAAACCTATGCTTTGGACTTTGGTACTCCTATTTCACCTCCCTATACTGGCACAGACTACCAGTACAAGCCAGCATCCCGCTTTGTACGTCAGTACAGAAGATCGGGGAGTTATTCAACAAAAAATCGAAAGCGAAGATTGGGCCAAAGCCAGCTGGGACAAGCTGCTCCAGGAAGTAGAGCCTTTTGCCAATAGGCACCAGACAGACCCAGACTGGATCGTATCTCGCCTGGCCATGTACTGGCAAGATGGTGAGCGATACACCCAATGCTATATCAAAAATCAAGACTGGGACTATGGTGAAGGCAATGCTCCAGTACCGACTGTACGCCTCCCCGGCATGCGTCGCTGGAATGACTACTACAATGTGCCGCTAGCAGAGCGTACCCCATACAATGCCACGGGTGATATGTGGGGCGTGAGTCGATCCTCGGGAGATACGACCCGTATACTAGTGCCCTACAAGAAGTCAGGACACATGATCCGCCAAAACAATATGGAGATCCTCAAGCTGGCAGAGAAGTCGGCTTTTGCTTATTATCTCACGCAGGACGAAAAATACGCCAAATTTTCATCGGACATTCTGTGGGCCTGGCTGCTGGGTACCTATTACATGGAGCCGCCTTTGGATCCAGAGGAGTCTTCCAATGGCCCAGGGGGATATGCACCGGGTGGTATCTTGGGCTACTACGACTATGAGGTGATCCATGACGATCGTCAGGAACCGGCAGCTTTTACGTATGATTTTGTACATGATTATATGAGTGCACACCCGCACGAGCATCTCCAAACGCTGGATATGACCGTCACGGATTTGGCTAGCGTGGTGTTCAAGCGGTTCATCGAGATCGGACTCGTACGCGGTGGCGACAAGGGCAACTGGAACGTAAACCGCTACCGTCACATCATACCGAGTATGCTGGTGCTGGAGTCTGACGACTACTATGCCGATGGCAAAGGCAAGGAACATTATATCCCCTACTATACGGAGATATCCACTGAGTATCACGCGGCACTACCCAAGATTCTGCAAAACTATGATCCTGACACGGGGCTATGGCCTGAGTCTCCTGGCTATGCCTCAGGCATGATCGGAGCGATACTACAGATGGCCATGCCGCTGTACAAGGCGGGTGTCAATACAGTAGGAGACAATCCGATCATTCAGAAAGCAGCCATGGCTAACATTGGCTGGCTGGATCCGCGAGGCAACCTCGTGGTATTTGGTGATATGCGCGGTGGTCCGCTGGGTTTCGATGTGTTTGAGAGACTGCTGACCTACTACTCTTGGGTAGGGAGCGACGAGTATGTGGCCAACGTAGAGACCGTGATCAACAAAGGCATCGAAATGGGACAGTACGACCGTGCCGATGGCGAATGGCGCAGCATCGTACTCAATCAGCCTATCCAGTCCAACCAGACGACTTTGCCCTATTACGGTGCGGCTTACTCGCGTTTTCATCGTCACATGATCCTACGCAATGGCAATGACGAGGACAATGGCATGATGTTTACCCTCTACGGAGGCAAGAAAGGGGGGCATCTCTCGCCCAATGGTCTGGCTTGGCAGTTTTACCACCAGGGTTGGGCGATGGCGCCTGACGCCTCGGCCTATGAGTCCTACTGGTCGAAGGATGCCGGCTATCATCGCAACATCGTCGGTAGTAATACCATCATCCAAGGTTATCAGAAAGGTGACATCACTGTCAATGCCATGTCTCCGGCGGTACCCGAGGGGCAGTTTTACAATGACGAGGTGATCTCAAAGTACTGCTCGTTTGTCGATGTATCGGCCGATGAAAAGCGACGAGTGATCGCCATGATTCGCACTTCTCCTACGTCAGGATACTATGTAGATATATTTCGTTCGGATTTGGACGACAATGACTACCTGCATCACAACTTGGGCGATGAGCTGACCCTACAAAGCCTGGCAGGAGAGCCACTGGTACTGACCGACGCGGAGATCGCCAATCCACCGCACAAGACCTATTCGTTTTTTGAACAGACAAAGGCTGTCGCTCATGAGGGAGACTTCAAAGCCACCTGGACGATAGACCGAGTATCGCCATCTATCAGCACCACGATGTGGATGACAGGAGGAGCCGGGCGTACACTGTATCAAATGGATGCGCCACCAACGACTCTTCGCTCTGATGTGACGCCAGGCCAGGTCAACAAGGCACCACAAAATACTCCAACCCTGCTGGTACAGCAGTACGGCAGCAATGGCGCAGCACATCCGTTTGTAGCCGTATTCGACAGCTACGCAGGAGATCAAAGTAGCGTAAAGCGAGTGGAGACAAAAGTGGCTTCAGCGACCTTCGTGCAGCTGGAGGTGACTTCAGCGATGAGCGAGCAAACCATCTATCAGGCTACTGATGACCAGGTGCATAAAGGAGGAAAGAAACAGCAGTTTCAAGGTAGATTGGGGGTAGTATCACAGAAGGAGGGAGAGCTGGAGTACCTGTTTCTCGGGCAAGGCAAGCAGTTGCAGTTTGGTAAATATCAGCTCGAAGCAGTGGGAGAGTCAGCTACAGCAGAGCTGCGATGGGAGGATGGACATTTGTACTACAGTGCCGATCAGCCGATCCGTATCAAGTTGAAAAAAGGCAAGGCCAAGGAGTATCCGGCAGCTATAGATCAGCAGATAGACTAAAATAGAAATTGGAATGAAAGACATGATCAAAAATATCGGGTACATCGCAGGCTTGCTGCTACTTCTGGTGGCCTGTCAGCCATCGGAGCAAAAGCAAGAGAGCAAGCGTCCCAATTTTCTCTTTGTATTGGTAGACGATCAGTCGCCATTTGACCTCAAGCAGTACGATCCCAATTCGATCCTGGAGACGCCCACGATCGATCGATTGGCCTCTGGGGGCATGGTGATCGAGAGTGCACGCCACATGGGCTCGATGAACGGCGCGGTGTGCACCCCTTCGCGGCACATGATCATGACGGGGCGCACGCTGTGGCATTTGCCACCTAGTGCGGAGTTTCAGAAGCAGACCGATCCGCATCCACTCGATACGATGTCACTGCCGGCGATCTTCAATCGCGCCGGATACAAGACCATGCGTACCTGCAAGAAGGGCAACTCCTACCCAGGGGCCAACCGCCAGTTTGCGGTGGTCAAAGACGCCACCAAGCGCGGCGGTACCGAGGAGTCGGGCAGTGCCTGGCATGCCCAGCAGGTACTCGACTATCTGGGAGAGCGTGAGACGGCCGGAGAGGACGATCCTTTTATGATATACTTTGGCTTTTCGCATCCGCATGATACCCGCAACGGTACCCCTGAGCTGCTGGCCAAATACGGAGCGACCAATCACAAGGACAAAGAAACCATCCCGGCAGCCAACCCCAAACAACCGCCGCTGCAGGACAACTATCTCCAGGCGCATCCATTTCATCATGGGCACCCTGAGCTACGCGACGAAGAGCGTGTGAGCGGTGTGTGGAAGAGAAGGGACGAAAACACCGTCCGCAACGAACTGGGGCGCGAGTACGCCTGCTCGGAGAATATCGATAGCCAGATGGCGAAGGTATTGGCCAGGTTGGAGCAGATGGGAGAGCTGGACAATACTTATATCATTTACACTTCTGATCATGGTATGGCCATAGGTCGCCATGGTCTGCAGGGCAAGCAAAATTTGTATGAGCATACCTGGCGTGTGCCTTTCATCGTAAGCGGACCCGGGATCCAGCCCGGACAGCGTGCCGAGGGTAACATCTACTTGCTAGATGTACTGCCTACTCTGTGCGATTTGGCGGGGATTGATATCCCAGAGACCGTGGAGGGTGTGAGCTTCAAGCCTGTGCTGATGGGCCAAAAAGAGACCGTGCGTGAGGTACAGTATGGTGTGTATTGTGGAGGCACCAAGCCGGGGATGCGCAGCGTACGCCAGGGCGACTGGAAGCTGATCAAATACGACGTGATGGATGGAGCGGTGAGAGAAACGCAGCTTTTCAATCTGGCCGAAAACCCCAACGAATACCTGCCCGAGCACGGCAAGGAGGGGGAGATGCTGACTGATCTGGCCGACAATCCAAAGTATGCTGACAAACTAAAGGAGATGGAGGCACTGCTGCTAAAGCAAATGATAGCACATGATGACCCCTATAGACTCTGGGATCAAAATTCAACACTATGAAAAGAATACAAATAGCCATTTTATTGACTGTATCGCTGTTCGTTTTTTCTTGCGATAAGCAAAAGCAGGAGCAGCAATCCACACAGCAGGAGAAACCCAATATCGTGGTGTTTCTATGCGATGATTTGGGTTATGGAGACTTGTCGTCTTATGGCCATCCGATGATTCAGACGCCCAATCTGGACGGGCTGGCGGCCAAAGGCATACGCATGACCAATTTTTACTCAGCGGCTCCTGTATGCTCTCCCTCTCGCGTGGGGCTGATGACCGGACGCAGCCCCAACCGTGCCGGTATATATGACTTCATAGTCGGCGGTCACAACCCTCGCCTCAACAACCGTGACTTGGTGCACATGCAGGCGCATGAGGAGACCATTCCGCAAAAGCTGAAGTCGGTGGGGTATGCCACCTGCTTGTCTGGCAAGTGGCATTGCAGCTCGTTATTCAACGATCCTGAAAAGCAACCTACGCCGGACAAGTTCGGATTTGATCACTGGTTTGCTACGCACAACAATGCTGCGCCAAGCCACGAAAACCCGCGCAACTTTGTGCGCAATGGCCAGGAAGTAGGAGAGATCGAAGGCTACAGCTGTCAGATCGTGGTAGATGAGGCGATGGACTGGCTGGGCAAGCAGCAGAAAGATCAACCTTTTTACCTCCAGGTGACTTTTCACGAGCCGCACGTGCCGATCGCCTCTCCGCCAGCACTGGTGCAGAAGTATCTGGCGCATGCGCAAAATGAGAACCAGGCCCAATATTTCGCTAACGTGGAAAACGTGGATATCGCCGTAGGGCGCCTGGTTCAATATCTCGAAGACAATGGCCATGACAATACCTTGATCGTCTTTACCTCGGACAATGGACCGGAAACACTGCTTAGGTATCCTCAAGCCAAACATTCCTATGGCACGACGGATGGGTTGAAAGGTCGAAAACTCTGGACGACCGATGGCGGCTTCAAAGTGCCCGGTATGATGTATTGGATGGGAGGGGAAATCTACAATGGTGAGTCGGACGCTGTAGTCTCAGCACTGGATCTGATGCCGACCTTCTGCGAACTGGCCGGAGCAGAGCTCCCAGACCGTACACTGGATGGTCAGTCCCTCACCAATTTTCTGAAGACGGGTAAGGTGGAAAGGGAAAAGCCCTTGCTATGGGCATTCTACAACGCGCTCAACGACCGGGTGGTGGCGATGCGCGATGGCGATTGGAAGCTGATGGCTCGTCTCCAATACGATACTGCCTACTTGCCCAAGATCAAAAACGTTTACCCAGGCAATGTCGATTCGGTCAAAAATGCCGAGCTGGTAGATTTTGAACTCTACAATCTGACAGAAGATGAAAACGAGTGGAAGGACCTCTCTGCTGATCGACCAGAGCAGTTAGATAGCATGAAGGTGATCCTCAACAAGGAGTATCAGGCATTGTTGGAGGGAAGTCATGTTTGGGAACGGTGAAAAAAGCAAAACTGATCCTTGATAAAATTCACCTCAATTTTAACAATCGATAAGCATGAGAACGAAAAAAATATTTTTTGGCCTGTTTGTGACGCTATTGAGCTATGCTGCAGTCGCTCAGCAAGAGGAGGTAAGTATCACATCCTTGCTGCAGGAGATGGTGGATCGAGAAGCTATCGCTCGTTTTCCTCAGTCCAATTTCAGATTGAAGCAGGAAAGCAGCTACAACAGGGCTTCTCAAAGCCCAGAGGATAGTGTGGGATGGTTTATCAATCATGACTACAATTCAAGTGATGAAGACCACAACTTTATCAGAATAGAGGAGAATGAGGGGCGGCAAGAATGGGTACTCATGGATCAGAAAGGGCCAGGCGCAATTGTTCGTACTTGGATGCCGTTCATGAAACCCAACCAACCCGATACTGACATTCAGATAAAAATTTATCTGGATGGTAGTGATCGACCGGTTTTAGAAGGGAATATGCTAGGATTATTCGATGGGACGGGAGAAATCCCATATCCACTAGCGCACCAGTCACTGCGTTCTGCAGTTTCATTCTATCCGATACCTTATGCCAAAAGCTGTAAAATTACCACCACAGCTCAGCCGTTCTTCTATCAGTTTACTTACAGAGTTTATGACGAAGGCACAGCAGTAAAGACCTTTAGCTCAGTTGATTTTGAGAAATCTATGCCACTGGCTCAAGCGGTGGGACAACAACTTTTGAACCCTGATAGTCCTATGGTCGGACAGCAAGTCAATATGGTTAAAACCTTGAATACTGGTGTAGAAAAAGGAATAAAACTACCTAAGGGGAATGCAGCGATTCGCTCTCTTAGCGTCAAATTGGGTGACTATTCTAATCCAGAAGTGACGCGCACAGTTGTGCTCAAAATAGAGTTCGATGGGGAAGAAACCGTTTGGTGTCCGATCGGTGATTTTTTCGGTAGCGGCATAGGACTCAATCCTGTGCAGGGCTGGTACAATACCGTGGACAAGGATGGTACAATGACTACCAGATGGGTCATGCCTTATAAAAAATCAGCAAAGATCAGTGTCTTTAATCTGAGTGCAGTCCCTGTAGAGGTGGAACTCAAAGCTATCGTGGGTGACTGGCAATGGGATGATGCAAGTATGTATTTCAACGCTGCCTGGAGAGGGCAATATCCCGTGCTAACGCGACCTTTCTCCGATTGGAACTACGTGACTTTGAAAGGGCGTGGCGTTTATGTAGGAGATGCGCTCACCGTGATGAATCCCGTAAAAAAATGGTGGGGCGAAGGCGATGAAAAGATATGGGTAGATGGAGAAGATTTTCCTTCTATTTTCGGTACGGGTACAGAGGACTATTATGGATATTCCTGGGGAGGAAGAAGCACGGATTTTTACGAACATCCTTTTCATGCACAGCCAAACAGCCACGTCTATAACAAACTGAATCGAAAAAAAGGTGAAGAGAAAAATACTCAGGGTTATAGTACGGAGACCAGAAGCCGAGCTTTAGACACGATGCCTTTTGGTAGCTCACTGCGGCTAGACATGGAAGTATGGAGCTGGACAGATTGCGAGATGGGCTATACTGTAGGGATGTACTGGTATGGAGATCGGCAGACTAGCTCCAACAGGACCCAAGACGAAGACGAGGTACTAAACATACCGCCACTGCCTGAGGGTTTTTTAGGCCAATTAGGTGAGGGCGAATAATTAATAATAAAAGGTTAAAAGGATGCTACAAAATGTAAGAGGAATAAAACTAATAGTGGTAATGGCAGGACTGGTGATGATAGGGTGTGAGTCCAAGCCAGAGCGGTCATTAGCACTAACCGACGACCTGACAGTAAAGGCCGAACTGATACATAGTGATGATTTTACAGATGGGATCGACAACTGGAAAGTGGAGCAAATGCCAGACGGCAGTGTCTATCACAAAGACGGAAAACTAGAGATTAATGACTGGAGAGGCTGCACTGCATGGTTCAAAGAAAAACTAGAAGGCCCCATCATGATCGAATATGAGGCGGTGGTCTTGCAAGACACCACCAAGAGTCAGGAAGAAGACGGTATTTTCGATAGAGCTTCGGATCTCAACTGTTTCTGGATGGCTACCGATAGCGAAAACCCTG
This sequence comes from Reichenbachiella sp. 5M10, assembly GCF_002742335.1. Taxonomy (NCBI): domain Bacteria; kingdom Pseudomonadati; phylum Bacteroidota; class Cytophagia; order Cytophagales; family Reichenbachiellaceae; genus Reichenbachiella; species Reichenbachiella sp. 5M10. Next base: position 1,343,450 of record NZ_MDGR01000007.1, read on the forward strand.
ACGACCTATTTGCTAAATCTGATTTTCGTACGGGTCGCTTCCCCAACTACGATACACTTAGCCTGTATTATGTAGGTATGGGGGGGCATTTCAATACCAAAACCCGGTTTAGAAGATATACAGGCAATGGAGAAAAGCCTTTGCTGCCAGCGCATGATTTGTCGGATGCAGTTTACCTCATCAAGCCCAATACGGTGAAGAAGATTCGTCTCGTTGCATTCGATGATGTGATCCAATACTATCGAAATGATACCTTGATATATGACTATAGAGATCCGAGACCTTACACCGAAGGGCATTTCGGTTTGCGTACCGTGCACAACCACATGACTTTGGACAATTTCAAAGTGTACCGGCTCACCAAAATAGAAGATTGACGATAGCTAGTAAAAAATCACATGAAGACTAAAATTACTCAACTGAACTATCATGGCCAGACGCTTTTAGGTCTGCTATTGATTCTGGCTTTAAATGCTTGTGATTCAAAGTTTATCCATGAAGTAATCAAAGAAGACAAGGGGCTTACCATCAAACATGATAGTCTCGAACTAAAGATCGAAATAGTAGACGAGGCGATTGTCCATGTGACGAAGCAAATGCCTGGAGCAGCTGTTTCTAATGTTCCGGATTATGTGACGGTACTGGAACCTCAGGACATAAAATGGACCATCGAAGAAATCAAAGACCAATTGACGATCACTACTGATCAGATCAAAGTGTTGGTCAACAGTGATGGTACGATCCAGTATGAGGACAAAAACGGCAAGCCATTGCTGTCCGAAACCAATGACAGGACTTATCTCAATCCTACAGCTGAAGGCAATGTCCTTTCGCAGGCTTTCGTAGCAGGAGAGGAAGCTTTGTACGGGTTGGGGCAGTTTCAGAGCGGCATCATGAACTGGAAAAATGTACCGATCCGACTCCAGCAATACAACCAAGAGATTGCGATTCCTTTTTTGGTCTCTACCAAAGGCTACGGCATCTACTGGAACAACTACAGCCTGACGGATTTCAACGAACCGCAAAATGAAATTGAGTTTGATGCCGTAGCGAAAGCTCAAATCTCGAAGGAAAACGAAGAGGTACCAACTACAGGAGAAAAGGAGAACGTAGCAGCCTATGCTACAGTGGAGGCTGAAGAAAAAAACATCAGAAGCACCACTTTCACTCCGGATCAAACAGGAGAGTACACCTTTTTAGCACTGAGCGACAACAACGGTCGTATGCGTGGCGAAATCCAAGTGACCATCGATGGCGATGAGGTGATCAACTATTCTACGATTTGGATGCCGAGGAGGTATTCTGGCAAAAAGTACCTAGAAGCAGGCAGGACCTACGAAGTGGTATTCCAAAACACAGGAGCTAAGATGCCCGGACGTCTGTTTTACAACAAGCCGGATTTCAACAAAACAGTTTTTAGCAGTCAGGCTGGTGATGCCATCGACTACTACTTCGTAGCGGGAGATAATCCAGCGGAGGCTATTGCACTTAATCATAAACTGACAGGTAGTACACCGATGTTTGCCAAAGGTGCCTATGGCTTTTGGCAGTGCCGAGAGCGCTATCACGATCAGACCGAAATCCTAGAAAACGCCCGAGAGATGCGTGAAAGAAAAATACCGGTAGACTACATCGTGCAGGACTGGTTTTATTGGCCGAAAGGTACGAAAGGACCAGAGTGGGATAGAAACAAATACCCTGACGCCAAGGCCATGGTAGATGAACTCAAGGATTTGAACATGAAACTGATGGTTTCTGTATGGCCTGAGGTAAAAAATGAGGCTTTGGAAGAAAAGTACGACCTGACGAAAATCCCAAGTAGCAATTATGTAGATATCTATGATCAGGGCGTTGCAGATCGTTTTTATCGGATGCTAAGTGATTCGATGTTTCATTTGGGAGTCAGTTCGATCTGGTTGGATGGCACTGAGCCAGAGGGCGTCAAAGACAGCAAGGCCATGACAGCCGTAGGGCCATTTGAGCAAGTACATAATACGTATTCACTGGAAGTAACCCGAGCCATGTATGAAGGCAGAAGGAAGGAATTTCCCAATGAACGGGTGTTTAACCTGACTCGCTCGGCCTATGCTGGACAGCAGCGCTATGGGGCAACCTCCTGGTCGGGCGATACAGAGGCTTCTTGGGAGCAGTTCGAAGAACAGATTGCTGCTGGACTCAATTTTACGATGGCGGGTGTACCGTACTGGACGCATGACATTGGTGGTTTCTTTCGCGATATTAAATCCATCAATCCGTATTTTGACGATCAATACACCAATCCCGAGTTTATCGAGTTGCTGACGCGTTGGTTTCAGTTTGGTGCCTTCAGCCCGATTTTTCGCATCCATGGCTATGTGTCAGAGACGGAGATTTGGCGCTACAACGAAGCTTTCGAAAGTACAGCGCGTAGGTTCATCGATTTGCGCTACCAACTCATGCCCTACATCTATTCGCAGGCATGGCGCGTGACGCGGGAAGGTCGCGAGCTCATGAGTCCATTGGCCTATCACTATCCAGAGGACAAAAAGACTTGGGAGATTAAAGACCAGTTTTTCTTTGGCGAGTCGATCATGGTGGGGCTAGTGACCGAGTACGAGCAGCGTGAAAAAGACATTTATTTACCAGCCGGTGATTGGTACAACTACTGGACAGGAGAGAAACTACCCGGAGGCCAAACCGTGACTGTAGACGCGCCACTGGATCAGACGCCGCTTTTCGTGAAAGCTGGATCGATCATACCGTTCGGCCCGAAAGTACAATACGCCACGCAAGAGACAGATGAGCCGCTCACGATCAAAATCTATCCAGGCGAGGATGCCGAGTATGTGCTGTACCTAGACGACAATGAAAGTTACGACTATGAGCAGGGAGAGTATTCAGAGCTTGTGTTTGCGTACGACCAGGCCGATCAGAGCCTGACCATCGAAAATGGAAACGGAGACTACATCGATTTTGAACAAAACCCAATGGACATGATGGTAGAAGTGGTCGGAGACGGAGACTTGAAAAAAATACAATACAAGGGAAGAAAAATTGAATTATAAACGATAATCAGCATGAGAAGATTACAACTATTACTATTAGCCGTGTTGCTTTGGAGCAGTACGGGTTTGATGGCTCAAACGACGGTCAATTCATTGACCGAACTGCAACCGTATCTCGAGCAGGACGATGTTCATGTGAAATTGGCACCTGGCGATTATACGGTGACAGGGGCCGATGTGGCCAATGGTGTGATTGGCAAACGCTGGACTGGTAGCCAGTATCTGGGGAGTACTTTCAATGTATTCCTTTTCGAAGGGAACAATAGTACCTATGACTTTACCGGAGTTACGATTTACATCAAGACAGAAACAGCGCAGTCTGTTGGAAGTATTGATTTTTATGAATTTCGTGTCTTAGGAAGCAACAACACGATAAAAAATGTAACCGTGGTGGATGATGGAGATGTAGATGATAAACCTACTAGCAGAGCTACTAGTGTGGTTTTGGATGGGGCATACAATAAGCTGGTAGGTTGTCACTTTACGGTGAAAGGTTCTTACCCTTATGGTTATGGGGATATTTTTGGGAAAGGCGGAGGTCCTGTCATCTCTCATAACAAACGCAGCGCATGCTTGGTCCGTGGAAAATCTAATCTGGTTAAGGACTGTACATTCATTTGTCGATCTTATGGTCACGGAATCTTTTTTCAGGGAGCTGTTGATCCTAGGGTAGATGGATGTTATGTAGAAGGTGAGTTGCGCTCTACGGACGAAGTGCTCGCCGAAGAGGGTACAGGCTCACCTGCAGACAATGTTGATTTTGAAACAGTCTGGGGGTTTAATTTAAAAGACATTACGGGCAATTATTACTTCAGTCTACAGGAAGACGGTATACGCTCATACAATGCAGGAGAGACCATCGTAGATGGCATAGAGTACGAAAGAGGAGTAACTGGAGCCACCGTCACCAACAGTACTGTAGTGAAAATGAGGTCTGGTGTTACTATCGGGTGGGCATCAGGATACAAGTATGTTGAAAACTGTACGACTCTGGCTTGTGAGATAGGGTACTGGGTCGGAGCGAATACCGACGTGGTGAATTCTCGTGGAGATGCTTCTATTGGATCTTTACTTTCTGAGGATGTGAGCCGTAGCAATTCCAATATCGAATTGTCACTGATGGATGATTATGTGACTCCCGTGGATGGCGAGGTTACAGCCATTTATTACGCGGGTTCGGGACACAATGTGGTGCTATATGACGAAACGACCTATTTGCACGATCATGTAGAAGTTGTAGTTGGAGGCGAAAGATTGGCTCACAGATTCTTGTCAGGTAGTACAGCTCCTCCCATTAATTTCACAGCAACTGATATCGATTTCAATAACCTGACTAATTACCCGATGTATTTGGGATCTAATAGTGCCCGTGTGACAGGTCAGTCTTGTGGTGCCATTACCGATGACGGCACAAACAACGATGTGTCGGATGTCGACTGTGCTACGGCATGTGTCTACGAAGAGGGTGTGGCCTTCCCTACTTATGCCACTTCAGGGATCAATTATGAGATATATGAGGGAGATTTCGATGCGATACCAGATTTGGAAACGATGACTCCTGCTAAGTCAGGTATGGTCGCAGATATGGACATCTCCGCTACGGATACCTTAAGCCAATTTGTGGTGGCATTTGACGGTACACTCGAAGTATCTGCTGATGGTCGTTACACTTTTTATGTATCATCCGATGATCCAACAAGCCTGATCGTAGATGGCAAAGAAGTAGTGAGCTACGATGGCGCTTCAGGTCTACTTGAGTCATCTGGGGAGATCTGTTTGGCTGAGGGCTTTCATTCATTAGAAGTCGTTCGAGTCGAAAAAAATAGTGATCAGAGCTTTTCCGTTTCTTACGAATCAGACGATGTAGCTAAGACCACGGCCTTGGATGTATTTGGTAATGACTTTGCTTCCATCGATAATTTGGCCTATCTGGCCAATGCAACACAACCTTCTACTTCAGATGGAGGCTTAGCTATAAGGGCGGTCGATGGCAATACTGATGGGGCTTTCGCTTCCAATTCGGTGACGCACACATATGAAGAAACGAATGCTTGGTGGCAAGTCGAACTGAGAGATACTTATCCTATCGGAGAAATAAACGTCTACAATCGCACAGATTGCTGTTCGGATCGCTTAGGTGCTTTTACGATCAGCGTGTTGAACGAGCAGGGCCAGACTCTATTTTGTCAGTATATCGAGCCACTCACCGAGCCATCTGTCACAGTAGATGCCGAAGGTGTACTGGGTCGAGTAATCAGGATAGAAAAAACTGAGGTGGGGATCTTAGCGCTAGCCGAAGTGGAAGTGTACGAAGGCACTGAGGTTACACACGGTGGTGAATTTCAATTGCGTAAGAGAGATTCTGACCTATATGCCATTGATGGTGGCGCACAAGAAACCGAAGCGGGACATTCTGTGGCCATGCTTAAGTTCAGCAATCATGAGAATATGACCTGGACAGAGCTAGACCGAGAAGAAGGATACTATTCTTATCAAAAATACGGAAGCGAATTGTGCTTGGCTGGCAATGATCAGGACGATCTCGTGCTGGCAACATGTGATGAAAGTGCAGAAAACCAACAATGGTTCAAAATCGGAGGAGGAGAGGGACACTATCGTCTACAACTGAAAGGAACAGAATTGGTGATCGATGGAGGGAGTGGCAGATTTGATGGAGCCAATATCTACCTTGAAGCGCTGGACTATACTAGCGAAGCGCAGCAATGGAAGTTTGAAGCTGCAGACGTGGACAATCTTGAAACAGACGATGAAGTTCTTTCCACTTCTGCATCTCGACAAGTGAGTGTTTATCCCAATCAGGTGGTAGATGTTCTCAATGTTCAGTTTCCTGCTGCTGCCTATTCACAATTTTGGATCCATGATCTGAATGGTCGTGTGGTGCGTCAGGGGCAGATTGCAGATCAAGCGCAGCAACTGTCGGTGGATTTTAGAGCAATGGATGAGGGGATATATATCCTTATGCTGAAAGGACCTAATGCCTCGGATTCTTTCAAGATTATAAGGTGATAAACTTGTTGATAAAGCCGGCATACATATTCGCACTTACGGTGTTGCTGCTGGGTGCTTGTACTTCTCCTACCACTGTGGTAGAGGAGACGAGCACACAGCCCAATATCATTTTCCTGATGACGGACGATCAGCGCTGGGACAATCTGGGTTGCTACGGCCGTCCAGAGTTCAACACGCCCAATATCGACAAGCTGTCATCCGGTGGAGTGACTTTTGACAATGCCTATTATGCCGTGGCAGTATGCATGCCCAGTAGGGTCACGATGCTGACAGGACGCTACAACTCCAACCACAACGTGGGCTTTGTGGCTCCTAACGATTACACGTTATCACAAGCGGATTTTACCAAAAGCTATCCTGCACTGTTGAAAACAGCAGGCTATCGCACGGGCTTTGTAGGCAAAGTGGGCTTCACTGTAACCAACGAAGCAACCCGCCCGAGTACGCCTAAGGAGCATTACTATCGGGAGCAGATGGGTGGGGTATTTGACTTTTTTGCTGGGAGCGAAACCTATGATTATAAGGGGCTGGTCACCTGGCCGGAAGAAGACTCAGTGCTGTCGGGTATTTATCGCGAAGGGCGCGAAAACTCTGGACGAACCTTGCGCACTGGGGAGGCCATGCTGCGATTTTTAGATACACAGCCTGCCGATCAGCCTTTTTGCTTGTCGGTGAGCTTCTATGCGGTCAAGCACGACAGAGATCACGATGTGTATTGGCCGCATTTTGAGCCATACAAGGATCATGAGTTTGCCGTGCCTGACAATTGGGTAGAGGGTGACAATGAAGCTTTGCCCGAGGTAGTCAAGGAGAATGCCAGGGGGGTATATCTGCACCGCCAGCGTTCTTCTACGCCCGAAATGTATCAGCGGCTCGTGCGTCGATTTGCCGCCCAAGGCTATTCGGTTGATGAGCAGGTAGGACTTTTGATGCAGAAGCTAGAAGAAAAGGGGATCCTGGACAATACGGTAATCATTTACACTAGTGACAATGGTCGCTTTCAAGGTTCGCATGGCTTGTTTGATAAGTGCCTCTTGTATGAAGAATCGGTGAAAGCTCCCTTTATAGTGTACGATGGAAGAAAACCAAAAGCGCAACAACAGCGGAGAGAAGATGCACTGATTTCTTCCGTAGATGTAGCACCCACTATTGTGTCACTTGCAGGACTGGAGCCACCAGCCAGTATGCAAGGACGAGATATCAGTGGTATTTTGGATCAATCACAAGACATGACACAGTGGCGCGATGCAGTGCTGATGGAGGATCTTTTTTTAGTAGACATGTTCAAAGAGCGCTACAAGGAAAATGTAGATGAGATCAACCAAAAGTTGATCGATGAGAACAAATCCTACCGTAGCAGAGGCATCCGAATGGACCGCTGGAAGTATATTGTTTTTTATGAGCACACGCCTCAAATCGAAGAGCTATATGATTTAGCACAAGACCCATCAGAACAAAACAATCTGGCCGATAGCCCAGAGCATCAGGAGATTTTAAAGGAATTAAGAAAACGAACAGAAGAGCTTTATCAGCAAGCCATCTAAGGCATCACAATTATGAAACTAAATCAAACTGCATTACTAATTTTTGTTTTTCTCATCTCTATAGGGGCAAGGGCACAGCCTATCGCGCATATAGGGTCTTCGGATTTTTCGGGTTGGTCTGGCATAGAAAAAGTCAAAGGCAATGAAGCCATGGTAAGTAGCGGAAAACGCATTGATTTTAGCTATCCAGATGGTGAAAACTCAGACAAAGGATTTAGGGATTTTTATAGTGGTGCGGATTGGAGTATCTATCAGGGGCTATCGTTCGATATATATCAGAAGAAAGAATCGAATGCGGAAATAGAGCTGACCTTTGAGGTAGACGAGAAAAATACCAGAAAACTACAAGCCAAAAGCAGTGCCGTCATTCAGCTCTATGGCTCGGGTTGGCAAAAAGTCTATGTACCGTGGCAATTGTTCGACTTGGCAGAAGGTCAAAGAGGTACGCTGCAAGGCGTGAAGGATTTTTCCATCAAACTTACTTCTGCCAAGAATCAAAGCTTGAAAATCAAGGGTATAGTATTGACCAAAGGGGAGCGTATCTATTTGGATGCATCCATTCGAGGTAAATCTGCGAAGGCTGGGGATGCCGTACAGTACGCTGTAGAAATCGGCAACACTACCAATGAGGTGCAAAAGGTCCAACTGACTTTCCCAAGAGTAGGATGGGAAGCGATGCAGGCTAGTGTGAACCCATCGGTGGTAAGCCTGAATCCGATGGAGATAAAGACAATCGAAGTATCGGTACAGTTGCCAGCAACACTCCCAGCGGGCGTGCGAGAGCAGCAACGATTGGAGGCTATAGCCAATGGTGACGGCAGTGCTTTAGCGACAATGGAATTTACCACGGCAGTCACGGTACCGTCGCCTTTCATGATTCACACCGCAGACAATTGGCAGAAAGTGCGCGATAAAATTGAAAACTATAGCTGGGCCCAGGCTGAGCTTGAGGTGTATGAAGAGAAAGCCAGTAAATGGGTTGTGCCCGATATCGCTGATAAATTACCTTCAATGAATGCGCAAAAGGGCAAATACCTTTTTCATAGCAATGAAGGAGGAAAATTGATGGATTGTGCGATTGCTTATCAACTGACGGGCAAAGAAGAATATGCCCAAAAATGTGTGGACTTTCTTCGCAAACTGATAGACCCAGAAACGGGATACCCCACTACGTTGCGTGTCAACCAAAATAATTTTGTGAAGGAAGGTGGGATATTTCAAGATATCGCGCGTACCTACGACATGATTAGAACATCAGGTCTATTGACCGAGCAAGATCATAAGCTGATCGAAAAAACCTTCAGGTTGTACATCGAAACGGCACAGTTGGGTAATGATGATGGAGGCGTCAACAACTGGGACCTGAGTGAGTTGGCAGGGGCTTTTTATTGTGCCTTGGCTATTCAGGATTGGACCTTAGTAGATTGGACACTTCACTCGCCTTCAGGTATCTTGAGACAGTTTTCTCAAGGCATCATGAGCGATGGTTGGTGGTACGAATGCGCGGTGGGTTACAATCTATGGTGCGCCACCATGTTTTCGGAAATAGGTATCGCACTGCGACCTTGGGGCATCAATTTTATAGATGCAGAGGTACCCATCGGTACCACACCCTATTATTCGTTATTACCAGAAAGAATGCAGCCAGGTTTGTACGGTATGAATTTCGACAAATGGGGGACTATGCACCAAAACAGTGTTTCGATCAAAGATATGTGGGATGCATTGGTGCCTTTCCTTGATTACCGCGGGGTGATGTTTGCCGTGAATGATGCGCAAGAAAGCCGTGTGACGGGAGAGCCTTACGAGTTGGCTTATTATCTGTACAAAGATCCTGAATATGCCGCAGTACTTAATAAAAACGAAAAGAGAAATCTGCTGTACGGTGTGCCTGAATTGCCTCAAGTTACTTCCGTGAAAAATACGCAATCTGCCTATGCCGACAACATGGGAGTGGTTCAATTGCGCTCACAAGCCGATGGACGCACACAGAGAGATCAGATTCAGGCGGTACTTCATTATGGTACTCATGGCGGGTATCACGGTCATTTTGATAGAACTAGCTTCCTGAGCATGATGCGCTATGGTCGCAGTTTCTTCAATCCCGAAATGATCTGGTACGGGTACGGCAGCTACAACTATAAATTTTTGGTGCAAACCTCGATGACCAAAAACATGGTGGTAGTAGATCAGAAAATGCAGGAACCCAAAGAAAGCTTCAGAACGCTCTTTCACACGGGCGATATGATGCAAGCCACTGCCGTGGAGACCAGAGCCAGATGGAGCAATCCTCCCTACGGCGGTATAGTGTATAGCTACAAAGAAGGGATGAGCTTTGCCGAGAAAACCTGGGAAGAGGGGCGCTCAATCGATGTGCCAGAAAATGCTCCGGAATACGGCAAGATCAATGATTTTACGGAGCCCGTTACCCAACGTCGCGTGATGGTAATGATGGACGATTATGTGGTCCTAGCCGATTATCTAGCGTCTGATCAAGCGCACACTTTTGATTGGTTGTTTCAGATGAAAGGCCTGAAAGAATTGAAAGCGCCCGAAAAGAAATTTATTAGGCATGACGATCAGCTGTCTACCGACCCTCTAGGTGCGGCACAGTTTTTTACAGATGTCAATTGGTACCAAACTGAAGGAACAGCGCGCACCAGATTCGAAATGTGCTTTGGCGAAGGGTGTGACAACAAGGGCACCCGGGCACCCAATAGTGAAGACGGTCCACTGAAAATAGATGTGTTCAATGCCTGGCCACTTGAAAATGAAATGGCGACCGCTACAGTGCCCGAATCCCATGGTGTGAACAAGCAACTATGGTACACCGTGCAGGGGGATGAGGAAACATTGCTCAACGATAGTACAGGTGCATGGATTTTGGGAAGTCAAGAGGTGTCCGTAAATGTAGAGGGCAAAAAGCAGCTGGTGCTGACGACTAAGGTAGCAGGTCGAATCAGAAACAACAGCATCTTTTGGGGAGATGCCCGATTGGTCAAGTCAGATGGGTCAGAAGTGTATTTGTCATCGCTGGACCTACAGTACGAAAATACCCTTTTGCCTTCGTCCAAAGGAATGGATTACTACGATGGGCCAATCAAAATTTCGGGGCAACTGATGGAGAACTCCACGCCTGCCATGCCTGATAATCACAAAGAAACAGCACAAATCACCGTCGACTTGTCGGGGATAGATGCCGTGGCATTCAAAGCCAGAATCGGAGGAGACTATCCGCTGGGGGACGAATCGGCCAGAAGAAAAACGCTAGCTATCAGATCTGAAGGGAAAGAAGCTAGGTTCTTGTCGGTGATCGAGCCGTATGAGGACGAGTCTGTAGTGAAATCGGTAAAGGCCAAAAGTGCCAACGAACTGGAGGTAGAACTACTAGATGGCAGAGTGCAGCAGGTCTTCATAGAAAACCTCGATGGAGATGACTCTAACATAAAAGTCACGACTAAAGAATACAAAAACGGAAAACTGCTAAGAGAAGAAAGTACGATCAAATGAAAACAGAGCGCAAAGAATTAGTAAGAAGAAGCAAGCCTTGGGTTTTAGTGTTATTGATCTTGATGCTCGCAGCGAGTGTACAGGCTCAGCCCAAGCAACAGGTAGGTTCACTGGATTTTTCAGATTGGACTGGCGTGTCAAAAGTCAAAAAGAATGAGGCCGTCGTAGCAGGAGGAGATACGATATCCTACACCTATTCTGACCAGGATCGCATTTATTTCCCCGGGATCAGTCGACCGTTTAAAGGAGATGCCGCTGATTGGACGCCTTACAGCGGGCTATCCTTTCAGCTCTTCCTCAAAAAAGAAGACAAAATACAGGCAACGGCCATTTTCAAGGTAGACTCGCTGGATTACGGTGATCTTAATCCTGTGAGTACGGCACAGATAGAGCTTGCGGGCAAGGGCTGGCATCAGGTGTACATCCCCTGGGACATGTTTGATGTGGATGCAGGGCAAAAGGAAGCAACCTTGTTTGCCGTTAAGCACCTTTTGCTATCCGTAGATGCTGGTGCCAACGATACTTACAAAATCCGGCGCGTGCAGGTCGTAAAAGGCCTCAATACCTACCTCGAAGCTGATATCCAAGGAAAGTCCGCTGATGCGGGTACGCAAGTGCAATACGAAGTACAAGTCGGCAATACCACCGATCAGCCCCAAGGGCTACAGTTGAGAATAGCAACCATGGGCTGGGAGTCGATGCACGCGACTATCGCGCCTGCTACGCTACAGCTCGCACCAGGTGAGGTGCAGACCTGCGTGCTCACGGTCGATATCCCAGATCATTTGCCCAACGGCATTCGCGAAAAGCAAATCGTAAAAGCCATCGCCAATGGAGAGGGTGCAGCAGAAGCCACCTTGGCGTTTACCACAGCGGTGAGTGTGCCCTTTCCTAATATCATATTTACCGCTGAGGGCTGGCAGAGGATCAGAGACAAAGCAGAAACTTACGATTGGGCTAAAGAAGGCTATGATGAATATGTGAAAAAGGCCGACAAGTGGCAAGTACCCAAAGCGGCAGATTTTTCAGACGTGGACGGAAGGCCTTTGGGCAAATCCGTCTTTCATACCAGTGCCTATGGAGCGCTCGATTGCGGTATCGCTTATCAGCTGACTGGCAATGAAGCCTACGTGACCAAATGCCTGAAGCTCTTGCGCCGTTTGATCGATCCACAAACTGGATATCCTGCTACTCTAGTGGGCGGAAGCAATTCTTTTGTAGGTGAAGGCAAGTTTTGGCAGTCGGTAGCTCGAATGTACGACCTGATCAGAACCAGTCCGCAGGTCACCGCAGAAGATAAAGCACAGATCGAATCTACCTTTCGCTTGTTTGCGACCCAAACGCTCAAAGGCAATACCAAAGGCGCGATCAGCAACTGGAATGTGGCCGAGCTTACTGCGGCAGTCTACTGTGCGCTCAACTTGCAAGATTGGCACTTGATCAATCAGCTGCTCGACGGTCCGACGGGTATCTACAAACATCTGGAGCATGGCATCATGAGCGACGGCTGGTGGTACGAGTGTGCCGTAGGATACAACACCTGGGTGGCTACAGAGTTTTCAGAAATTGCGCTTGCGCTGAAGCCTTGGGGTATTAATTTCAAAGATCGAGAGTTTCCGATAGGTACGACCAAACACTTTTCGCTACTATCCAGCCGCAGACAAGGCGGCATCATGGGCATGGAGTTTGAAAAGTGGGGCAAAATCGAGAAAAACAGCGTCAGTATTAAGGATATGTGGGATGCTTCTCTGCCCTTTACCGATTATCGTGGGGTGCTCTTGGCGGTCAATGATGCCGTGGATGGTCGCTTGTCTGGCAAGTCCTACGAGCTGGCTTACTATCTATATGGCGATCCTGAGTATGCAGCGGTCATCCGTCGTGGCAAGGGGAGAGACCTGCTCTATGGGGTTCCAGACTTGCCGGATTATGAGTCCGAGCAGATGACAGTGTCTGCCTATGCAGACAATATGGGGATAGTGCAGCTGCGCTCCCAAACGGCTGGCCGTGAGCAGTCAGAGCAAATTCAGGCCGCCTTGCACTATGGTTCGCATGGAGGTTATCACGGTCATTTTGACCGTACCAATTTGGTACACATGAGCCGCTACGGGCGTAGCTTTTATGGTACGCTCATGTATTGGTATGGCTACAGTAGCTATCTGTACAAGTTTTTGAAGCAAGTCTCCATTAACAAGAATATGGTGGTCGTGGATGAAAAAATGCAGCAGCCGGTACCGAATAAGCGTTTACTATTTTATGCAGGTGATATGATGCAGGCGACTGCAATCGAGACGGTCTCCAAGTGGAGCCAGCCACCCTATGGCGGCATCCCCAGAGAGGGCACTTTCGCCGACAAGATGTGGGAGGAGGGTCGAAGCATCGCACTGCCAGCGGATCAGCCTGAGTTTGGTGAGGTGACACAGTTTACCGAGCCGATCCTGCAGCGCAGGGTCATGCTGGTCATGGACGACTATGTGGTGCTGGTCGATTACCTGACCGGTGATGAGGAGCACACGTTTGACTGGACTTTCAATGCCAAAGGGTTTAAGGGCATAGAAGCCGATAAGACGACCTACTTGGAGCATACCAACCAGCGGAATACCGACCCGATAGGTAGCGCACAGTTCATTACCGATTGTGATTGGTGGAGTGTGGAGGGCACCTCGCGCACCAGATTCGAAATGTGCTTTGGCGATGACTGTGACAATAGAGGGGTACGTTTTCCACACAGTGTCGATGGTCCGCTCAAAATCGATGTTTTCAATGCCTGGCCCAAGCAGGCCGACATCATGATCGGTACTTCCAATGAGGCCTTCCATGTCAACAAGCAGCTGTGGTACACCGTGTCTGCAGATGGTGAAATGGTAGTCAACGATAGCACGGGTGCCTGGATATTGGGTAGCAAAGCCATCTCTGTAGGTATCTCTGGGACAAAGCAGTTGGAGCTTACAACCCGGACACCCGGTCGCTACGACAACAATTCAATCTTTTGGGGCAATGCCAAAGTGATCTTAAAGGATGGAACAGAACGGTTTGTGACCACACTCCCGGTCAGGTACGAAAACATTACTAGGCCTGAAAAGGAAGGTCTGGACTACTACGGTGGGCCGGTCAAGATCCAAGGCGAGCTGTTAGAGCATTCTACACCTGGTATGCCCGAAAGCAATCAAGTAACCGGTAAAATCACCGTGGACTTGTCGGGACTGGATGTGGTCAGGTTCGAAGCGAAGATCGGAAGCGACTATCCTCTGGGGGACGAGAGCGCAAGGCTCAAAAACATGATCGTGAGGAGCAAAGGCGAGAGTGCCAGGTATTTGGCAGTCGTAGAGCCCTACGAAGATGAATCGATGATCAAGTCAGTGGTGGCCAAAAACGAAAACGAACTCACCGTGACCCTGACCGACGGACGGGTACAGGAGATCAGGGTGTCGGACTTGCAAAGTGAGGACGGTGCGGTAGAGGTATCCGTTCAGGAATGGAAGGATGGAAAACTCATCAGAGAAGAACAGACCAAACAATAAAACAATGGTGAAAAAAATAGAGAAACAAATGAAGCGTGATACCTGGCGTCCTCAGATACAGGGAGCTAAGGCATTTCTGCTATGGCTATGTGCGATATGGCTCAGTGCATGTGTAGAGCAGGTAGAAAAAGTAAAAGTATACCCCGCGCCCGAAGGTGTTGAACTGTCCGCAGCCTATCAGGTGACTGTGGAGGGGCAGGAAGTACCGATTTTCAAAACCAAAGTCGCCACCAAAGACCCCGTTCCACGTCTCAATCATTCAAGGAGCAAGTTTGGGTTTGCCACCTTTGGTTCTTTCGACATGGGCGCTGAAGCAGTACAGGTGACAGTTACCTATCCCAAACCTGTTGATTCAGTAAAAATATTGCCTAGCTCTTTTGGGATCGAACCGACTATAGCAGGTAATACGGTCAGCTTTGAGGTGGCTCAACCTCAACATTTGACGATCGAGTTCAATGGTGACTGGCATGAGTCTCTGCACATTTTTGCCAACCCTATGGAACAAAACGTACCGAGTCCAGACGACCCCAATGTGATCTATTATGGCCCGGGCGTACATGAGGTAACCCACGTCGAGGTAAAGGATGGCCAGACCGTCTACCTGGCTGGAGGGGCATACTTGCGCGCCATGGTAGATCCTGACGAAGCAAAAATGGAGAAGGTAATCGGTCAGAACCAGACACCGCCTACTTTCTTTTTGGAGGGCACGAATATGACCATTCGTGGACGGGGGATCATCGATCAATCCGCCATCCCCAAAAAGAAACGACGATACACCATTTTTGCGCAGCATTCTGAAAAAATTAGCATCGAGGGTGTTACGATCGTCGACCCTAGTCACTGGACGATCCCTCTACAGGCATCGGACGATCTGCATGTCGACAATGTCAAGATCATCGGCTGGAGAGGCAACTCCGACGGGGTGGATATCTCCAATAGCCGTACCGCGCTGGTCGAAAATTGCTTCATGCGCACCTTGGATGATGCCGTAGTGGTCAAGTCTTTTCCCGGCAAGGGAGAGGTCAGAGACATACATACCCGAAAGATCGTAGTATGGAACGAGCTGGCGCATGCCCTGAGCATAGGCGCGGAGATTCATGAAAATGTAAGCAATGTCCTTTTCGAAGACTGTGACGTGATCCATGACGTAGGGCGCGAGACTGCCTTGCGCATTTACCATTGCGATGATGCATTGATCAGCGATGTTACCTTCCAAAACATCCGCGTGGAGGAAGCCCGCAGGCTGATCTCAGGCTGGATCGGCAAGACGCGATGGACCGAGAGCGAGGAGCGTGGCAATGTGCGCAACGTCTTGTTCAAAGACATCGTGGCGACTTCCGCACCCATAGATACGACCCTCACGGGATTTCAGGACGGGACGGACTGGAAGCCCTACATCATCCGTGACCATGCCAGTATGCAGCTCATCGGTTTTGACGATGAGCATACCATCGAAGGGGTGGTTTTCGACAATGTGGTGCTGGATGGCAAAAAGGTGACGGCTGATCAGATCACGATCAATGAGTTTGTGAAAGATGTGTCTTTCGAATAAGGAATAGGTAATAAAGGAAAGAAACCATGCAAAGGAAATTGGGGTTGTACATTTTGAGTCTTCTGGCAGTTGTACAGGTACAGGCACAGGCTGTGAAAGACACCGAAGGGAAGACTCACAAAGTGATCCAAGAAGTGGTGCGAATGCCTGCCGAAGATTGGCCAGTATTGACTAGCTACGATCAAGACCATATCGCCAGAATCGCCATGCCGATCGGTGGTATCGGGACGGGTACGGTATCACTGGGAGGTCGGGGCGACCTGAGAGATTGGGCGATTATGAACACGGGTGCCATTGGTTATATACCTACCAGTGAGCACCGTGGATACATAGGGCCATTTTTTGCATTATTCACCCAAACAGCCGATGGCCAGCGTGCCACTCGGGCGCTCGAAGGACCCCTGGACGTGTCTTTATACGAAGGCCCTTTCGGGAGCAATACACCCAACCATGGTTTCCCTCGTTTCGATTCTTGCACGTTCAAGGCAGCCTATCCCTTTGGACAGGTGTTGCTTTCGGACAGTGATATGCCTCTGGATGTGAGAATAAAAGCATTTAATCCCTACATCCCTGGAGACGCTGATGCCAGTGGAATACCCATAGCTGTGCTCACTTATGAGTTGACTAATCCCACGGATCAAGCCGTGAAGGCATCTGTTTCAGGCAACATGCCCAATTTTATAGGTATGGACGGGGCGGATCAGGAAATGAAAGGGAGAGGCTTTTGGACCGCTACTGGCGCAAAAGACAATAAAAACGATTTCCGCAAGGACAACGGAGTACAGGGAATATACATGCGCTCTGAGGGCGTAGACCAAGGCGATGATGCCTGGGGGACAATGGCCTTGACTACCTCAGTAGACGAAAAGATCACCTATCGGACCTCTTGGAGCAAAGACGAGTGGAGCAATGCTCGACTGGACTACTGGGATGATTTTAGCGCCGATGGGCAGCTCGAAGGCCGCTCACCCAATGAGGAGGATAGGCCTATGGGCTCGCTGGCAGTGGAGGTCAATGTACCTGCCAATAGCAGTAGAGAGGTTACTTTTTACCTCACCTGGCACTTTCCTAACCGCATGAGCTGGTCTCCACTAGACGATGGTATCGACAATGGGTTGACGAATTACTACGCAACCCAGTATGCTGACGCCTGGGACGTAGCGGAAAAAGTGGTTCCTCAAATCCCCGAACTTGAAGGGAAGTCTTTGCAATTCGTCAATGCCTTTGTGAATAGCGATTTGCCAGATGTAGTCAAAGAATCCGCCCTGTACAACAGCAGTACGCTTCGGACCCAGACTTGTTTTAGAACAGCAGACGGCAAATTTTTTGGATGGGAAGGCACGAGCAATGTAGGTGGGATTTGTCATGGATCTTGTACCCATGTTTGGAATTACGAGCAGGCCACAGCGTTCTTGTTTGGCGGACTGTCTCGTTCGATGCGAGAGGTCGAGTTTGGACACGCCACCGATGATTTGGGTATGCTGAATTTTCGCGTCGGATTGCCATTGGAGAGAGCCACTTACTTTGATCGCACCGCAGCGGACGGTCAAATGGGTAGCATCATGCGTATGTACCGGGATTGGCAGTTGAGTGGAGACGATGAACTATTGCTCAAACTCTGGCCCAATGTAAAAAAGGCCATGGAATACTGCTGGATAGATGGAGGCTGGGATGCCGACAAAGACGGCGTGATGGATGGATGCCAGCACAATACGATGGATGTGCAGTATTTTGGTCCCAATCCGCAAATGGGCATTTGGTATCTGGGGGCACTGCGGGCATCGGAAGAAATGGCCAGATACACAGGAGATGTGAAATTTGCTAAAACCTGTCATAAACTATTTGAGAAAGGCAGCAAATGGATCGATGACAACTTGTTCAATGGCGAATATTATATCCATTTGATAGAAGCACCAGAAAGTAGAGATGACATAGCACCATCGCTCCTCAAGGGACTAGAGTCCAAGGATCTTGGCAATCCGGATTACCAGCTAGGCGAGGGATGCCTGGTGGATCAACTGGTAGGGCAATATCTCGCACACATATGTGGACTCGGCTACCTTACCGATGAGCAAAACGTAAAGACTACGCTGCAAAGCATCATGAAATACAACTATCGAGACGATAGCAATTCGGATTTTAATAGCATGCGTTCCTTTGTGCTAGGAGATGAAAAATCCCTCGTGATGGCCAGCTATCCGGGCGATCGTCCGAAACACCCCTTTCCCTATTTCACAGAAGCCATGACAGGATTTGAATACACTGCGGCTGTAGGGATGCTATACGAAGGGCAAACCGAAGATGGACTATTGAATATCAAAAATATCAGAGATCGCTATGATGGTCTAAAGCGAAACCCATTCAATGAGGCAGAATGCGGACATAATTATGCCCGCGCCATGGCGAGTTGGGGGGCAGTGGTCGCATTATCAGGGTTTCAATATTCTGCTGTGGATCAGTCGATGGCTTTTGCCCCTTTCGAAGGAAGTATGTTTTGGTCCAATGGCAGTGCGTGGGGCGTATGTACACAGTCCGATTCTACAGTAGAGCTGTCAGTGGCTCATGGGTCGGTGTTATTGAGCTCTTTCTCTTTGACCGATGAGACCCAATTGACATTCGAAAAGCCACTAAAAATTCAGGCGGGCGAAAAGGCAGTTTTAGATATCAGATAAACAATACAACGGATTTTAGAAAGCTGATGAATATAGAAAGAAAGAAAATTGGTCTGATGCTGGCCTTGATAATCATCACTTTTTGTGGATGTCAAAACGATTGGAAATCAGCATTTGATACTCAGCTTGCTGAGTTGGGCCATCGCAATTGGATTGTGGTTGCCGATTCGGCTTATCCTTCACAAAATTCGAAAGGGATCACCACGCTGGTAACAGGGGAAAGCCAAACAGAAATTTTGACCTACGTATTGCAGCAAATCGAATTAAGTCCTCATGTGAGGCCAAAAATTATGTTCGATCAAGAGTTGGCTTTTGTGACCGATCAGAATGCACCCGGAGTGGGGAGTTACAAAGAGGATTTAGATAGGTTATTGGGTAGCAGTGAAGTTGCTGAGATGTCGCACGAACAGATTATTGAGCAATTGGATCGTGCGTCGGAGATGTATAAGGTATTGATTCTAAAAACCAATATGACCATTCCGTATACCTCCGTTTTTATTAATCTCGATTGTGACTATTGGAGTGAGGGCAAAGAACAGCGATTGCGAAGTGTCATGGGCAAAGCAGAATAACGAAAGATATGAAAAGAAAAATAGGTTACTGGATCATTGGATTACTGTTGAGCCACGGCGCAATACAGGCAGCAGAAATAAAGGTCCATTCTATCACTGAATTAGCCAAATATGCAGCTCAGGATGGAAATATCGTCAGTATGCAGCCTGGCGTGTATCAAATGAAGGATTACCTGACCGACAAAGTGGTGAAGAAAACGAAACCGGATGGTGTAGGCAGATATGCCATGATCGATTTTAGTGGTAGTGACAATACTTTTGATTTGACAGGAGTAACTATAGAAGTGGATACCGAACTCTTGAGCATTTTTAAGGCTCGAGTCATCGAATTATATGTGAGAGGAAACAATCTTCATATCAAAGGGCTTACAGTCACAGATATTGGAAATCATCCTACATTCAAAGGAGGTCATTCCATGACTGTAGCAGGAGAGAATGTGAAAATAGAGAAGGTAACACTCAATATCAGTGGTTCGTCACCTTATGGCTATGGCGATTTGTTGGGTAAAGGTGGAGGAGCACTCGTTCGTTTACAAAAGCATAGCGGGATGTGTATCGAAGGACTCAACGACAGCATAGTAGATAGTTCTATTTATTCGAAAGCCTTTGGTCACTGCTTTTTTGTGCAGGGCGGTCGAAATGTCTATTTTGAAAATTGCTACGCTGAAGGTGTGACCCGAACGACCGATGCGATGCTCGCCGAAACTTCTGGATTGGCTTATGACAATAGCTTCGCATCCGTATACACTAATTACAGCGGAGAGAAGTTGATCCCAAGAGGCTACACCAAGTCACTTAACGAATGTGGCTTTCGAATGTACGGAAAAGGTGGAGTAAAAGGGATCAAAACTGGAGCCGTGACAGCAGTCAACTGCAAGGCCAAAAACACGCGGATCGGTTTTGCTTTTGGGAAGATCACAGACGATGTGTTGATCAAAGATAGTGAAACCATAGGGTGTGAAGTGGGCTACAATGTAGGAGGAGTCACGGTCCAAAATAGCCGTGGTGATGTTGCCCATGGTCCTTTGTTGTACGTGTATGGAGATCAACCATCCCATGTGGAGATGTTTCTTCTGCCCACTGAATCTCAGACTACCGTACATGCCCTAGCACTCATCTCTGGCTATGACCATCAGGTGACCCTAAGCAAATGGAGAAATATGACAAGAGGACAATCGCACCCCATCAGAATCGGCACCACACGACCACCTGCCAACAATGGTTTTAGTCCACTGGGCTCGACTCCTACCTCTGGTGTAGTGCTACGTAACTCGACTGATATGCCTGTAGAGCTGAATGCAAAAGCGAGTCGCAATAAGATAATAACCAATGGAGCTGTAGAAGATCTTGGAGTTGACAATGAAATAGAATCTTCGAAGTATTCTTATGAGAGGTGAAAAAAATCGTTGCGCGTATGAATAAAACTTCCCAGTGCTAGGTGAGTGAAGCCAAAACCTTTGGGTCTTCTTCTGTGAAACAATTGCTCTCAAAGCAATAAGTGCTATTTTGGATCATATATGTAGCTATTTGAGCCATAAGTTATGCCCTCGTCCATGGGTCGTCACTAGCTTTAAATTTTAAAGGAGGGCGATAATGGACTTTCATCAAGAAACTAACTTGATAAGGACATGTTGCCAAAACTATAGCATCAAACTAGCATGATTCGAAAGCATATTTTTTTCTTCATGGCCATGATTTCAATGGGGATAGCTCAAGCACAAAACCCCATATTCACACACTTGTATACCGCCGACCCATCGCCTCATGTATGGCCTGAGGATGAGCGCCTGTGGGTCTATACCACACGCGACGAGCCCGGGTCCAACAACCACTATGGCATGACCGACTACCATGCTTTTTCTACTACAGATATGGTCAACTGGACGGATCATGGTCGTATCCTGCATTTAGACAATGTCGATTGGGCAGAAAGCCATGCCTGGGCAATGGACGCTGCTTATTATAGAGGCCAATACTATATCATCTACTGTATGAAAGAAGCCGGAATTGGGCTGTTTCGTACTGGGGTGGCGCGAAGCGATGTGCCTGAGGGGCCATTCACCGATCTGGGCTATGTCAAGGGGGTAGAGTTTGGTCAGGATCCGGCGATTTTTATCGACGAAGGGACACCTTACTTGTTTTGGGGGCATGACCGAAAATGTTTCGCCGCAGAGTTGAATGAGGACTTGATGTCTATCAAACCAGAGACCTACGTGGAGTTGACCTCACAATTGACACATGTATTCGAAGGGCCTTGGGTGCACAAGTATCAGGACAAGTATTACCTGACCTATCCGGGCTTGACCCCACGCAGATGGCCTGAGAAGATGTTTTATGCAGTGGCCGATCAGCCGTTGGGTCCTTATGATTATAAGGGAGTATTCATCGACGATTTCGAAGGGCAAAGTGGTACCAATCATGGAGGCACTGTTACCTACAAAGGGAAAGACATCATGTTTTATCACAGTGCCTGGTTGTCTGGGGGATTGAGCGAAACTCGTTCGGTGATGGCTGACTATCTGGAGTACGACAAGAAAGGAAACATCATCCCGATAGTCCCTTCCAAAGAAGGTTTGGGCAAAGCCAAGCGCACCAAAACGACCATACACCTGGAGGCGGAGAATGGTTTTGCTGCTGGCGGAGAACTCTACAATGTCTTTGTAGATACCTGGATCAAAGGCTACAGTGGCAAGGGCTATGTGACCAACTTTGACAACCCCTACGATCACGTGACCATGCTGGCGCAAGTGGCCAAACCGGCCAAGTACCGTTTCAAAGTGAGGTACGCTTCGCCTGATGGTGAATCCAACCACGACATCCTGATCAATAGTCACCAGTACCGGGAGTTTAAGTTTCCCCAATCCACGGCGTTCACCACGATCGATTTTGGTATCGTAGAGCTCAAAGCAGGTGACAATCAGGTGAGAATATTCAAACGAAACTGGAAACCCTCCGAAGGGCAGCTGGCCATCGACTACATCGAGTTGGAGCAGGTGTTTGAGGACGAGCAATGATAAAACCCCAAGCCTCTAAGTAGAATGGCTATAGAGGCTGATTTTGAATTAGAATAAAGCAGATAAAGACATGAAAAAAATATTGATACTACTATTGGTGCTAGTGCAAGCTGGCATGACCTGGGCACAAAAACCGGTCACTGTAAGTGCAAAGTCCAAAGGAGAAAAGTTCGAACACTTTTGGAGCAAGAGTGTAGGGGCAGGGCGAGCCAACGAAGGCCTGCGTGCCGGATGGCTGGAGCAGCTGGAGATGGTACAGCAGAACTGTGGATTCGAGTATGTGCGATTCCATGGCATCTTCCACGACGATATGTTCCCCGTCTTCGAGAAGGATGGTAAGATCACCTACAACTGGCAGTACATCGACGATCTGTTTGATCGTATGCTGGATCTGAACGTACGACCTTTTGTGGAGTTGGCGTTTTTTCCTACCCCTCTAGCAGCCGAAAACAGCAAGACGCAGTTTTGGTGGAAAGCCAACATCACACCCGATGAGTCCAAGTACGATGAGTGGCACAATTTGGTACAGGCTTTTACGCAGCACTGTGTGGATCGCTATGGTATTGACGAGGTACTCACGTGGTATTTCGAGGTATGGAATGAACCTAACCTATACTATGGTTTTTTCGACGGGACTAAGTCACAGTACTTTGAGTTGTATAGACAATCTGTACTTGCTGTGCGATCGGTAGACGAGCGTTTGAAAGTAGGAGGGCCATCGAGTAGCAACTTCGTAGCAGATGGCAGGTACGACGGAGAGGTGGAGAGTAGAGATGGTGATTTGATCACCTTTACTGCAGACAATATCAACGACTTAGAGTGGAAAGGCTCTTGGATTGAAGATTTCTTAGCCTTTTGTGAAGAAGAGAAACTCCCGATGGATTTTATATCTACCCACCCTTACCCTACGGATTACCCATTCAACCCCACAACGGGCAAAGGGAAAGATTTTTCACGATATGTAAACTCCACAAAAGACGATATAGAATGGCTCAATGAGGTGATCAAAAAAAGTGCCTATCCTGATGCAGAAATCCACCTCACAGAGTGGAATACCAGCCCCAATAGCCGCGATGCGATGCATGACTTCTTGCCTCCAGCAGCTTACATAGCCAAGGTCAACTTGGATTGTATTGGACTGACTAACTCGCTGGCTTTTTGGACATTCACCGATATTTTTGAGGAAAAAGGCGGTGGAGAAAGCATCTTTCATGGCGGATTTGGTATGATCAACTATCAGGGCCTGGTGAAGCCCTCGTATCATGCCTACCGCATGTTGCACCAGCTGGGCGATGAGCAACTTTACAAAAATGACTATCTCTTCGTGAGCCGAGATTCTGGCGATGGAAAAATCGTATCACTGGCTTACAACTACCCAGAAGACCACTACAAAGCAGTACCTTCAAGTATCCGAAAAATAGACAAATACGAAAATGGTAAAAGTAGACAACTGAAATTTAAACTCACTGATTTGAAACCAGGGGCACAGTTCAAACTAGAAGTGTTGGATTGGGAAAGCGGTAATATCTACAACTACTGGGAATCGATGGACAAGCCAGAGCCACCGACACGTGAGCAGATCAAGGTGATGAAGCAGTATGTAGAGAACCTAAAGACGGAACTTGTCACGGCGGATAAAAAGGGGAATATAGAGATTGATCGGGAGCTGACTCCATGGAGCTTGGTGCTGATCGAGCAGATTGATTAAGGGATTATGAAAAGAAATATTGAGTACGTATATGGGCTAGTCTTTTTGCTGGTATTGGGGTCTTGTGCTCCATCCAGCATGGAAGTGAAGTCAGATAGAGAGCACTTGAAACTGTGGTACGACGAGCCAGCACCCAACTGGAACGAGGCACTGCCTATCGGCAATGGTCGCTTAGGCGCCATGGTTTTCGGTGTGCCTGAGCAGGAGAATATCCAACTCAACGAAGGTACGCTTTGGTCAGGAGGGCCACATCGAAATGACAACCCCGAAACCAGAGATGTTTTACCCGAAATGCGCCAACTGCTTTTTGACGGTAAGTACAAGGAAGCACACCATCTGGCCAACGACAAGTTGATATCCAAGACTTCTCACGGCATGCCTTTCGAGACCGCTGGCAACCTGTATTTCAAGTTTGACGGTCACGAAAACTACAGCGACTATTATCGTGAGCTGGATATCAGTCGGGCCATCCAAAGGACAAGCTATACAGTAGGTGGAGTAGATTTTCAACGCGAGGTTTTTACATCTTTTGCCGATCAGGTATTGGTCGTACGACTCACAGCGAGCGAGCCAGGGCAGATTAGCTTCACTTCTACCATGGACCGTCCCAAACCGGAGTTGGTGACGATATCCACAGAAGGCAATGACCTGTTGAAAATGGTCGGTAGAAACAACGACCGAAAAAGCAATCGTCTGCCTGAAGATGCAGCAGGTACCGAAGGAAAAATCAAATTCGAAACAAGGGTGAAGTTTTTGCCAGAAGGCGGAGAATTGATTGCAGGCGATACTTCGCTCACGGTAAGAAATGCCAACAGCGTGACGGTCTATGTATCGATTGCCACCAATTTTGTCAACTATCAGGATGTTTCTGCTGATCAGCATGAGCTGGCAGTGGGCTATCTCAAGGCTGTCGAAGGCAAAACTTATGAAGAACTAAAAACGGCACACACAAAGTATTATCAACAGTTTTTTGATCGGGTGGATTTGAACCTGGGACGTACAGCAGAGGCAGACAAACCCACCGACGAGCGTATCAAAAACTTTAGTACGGTCAACGACCCAGCTCTGGCTGCATTGTACTTTCAATACGGACGTTACCTGCTGATCAGTTCATCACAGCCTGGTGGGCAGCCAGCCAACCTGCAGGGGATCTGGTGCAACGAGCTCAACCCACCGTGGAAGAGTGCCTACACCATCAATATCAATACAGAAATGAACTACTGGCCGGCCGAGGTGACGAACCTGCCGGAGATGCACGAGCCGTTGATCGAGATGGTCAAAGAACTGTCCGTAGCAGGCCAGCAGACCGCTGAGGTCATGTACGGCGCTGACGGCTGGGTCACTCATCACAATACAGATCTGTGGCGTATCTGCGGACCGGTAGATGGTGCTACCTGGGGCGTATGGCCAATGGGCGGGGTGTGGCTGTCGCAGCACCTATGGGACAAGTACCAGTATAGCGGAGACTTGACCTATCTGCGAGAAGTATACCCAGCCATGAAGGGGGCGGCACAGTTTTGTCTGAGTGCCTTGGTGCCTGAGCCGGAGCATGGATGGCTGATTATATCACCCTCCACTTCGCCCGAAAACCGTCCAGCGCATTTCCCCAATATGGTCAATATCCAGTACGGTGCTACCATGGACAATGAGTTGGTCTTCGATATCCTGACCAAAACTGCCGCAGCGGCCAAGTTGCTAGGAGAAGATGCCGAGATGATTGATGAAATAGCGCAGACCTTGCCGCAGCTTGCACCGATCCAAATCGGGCAACATGGGCAAATCCAGGAGTGGATCCAGGACTGGGATGATCCCGAGGACAAGCACAGGCACGTCTCGCATCTCTACGCCCTGCAGCCCTCCAATCAGATATCGCCTTATCGCAATCCAGAGCTTTTCGAGGCAGCCAAGAATGTGCTGATCTACAGAGGTGACCCATCTACCGGCTGGTCGATGAACTGGAAAATCAACCTCTGGGCGCGACTGCTCGATGGCAACCATGCTTATAAGCTCATGGGCGATCAGATCAAACTTGTAGGCAGACCCGACTCTCCAAAGGGGGGAGGTACTTATGCCAACATGCTAGACGCTCACCCGCCATTCCAGATCGATGGCAATTTTGGATTCACCTCCGGACTAGCCGAGATGCTGTTGCAGAGCCATGACGGAGCGATCCATTTGCTGCCAGCGCTTCCCGATGTCTGGCCTGAGGGCAAAGTGACTGGACTCAGAGCCAGAGGAGGTTTTGTGATTGAGTCTATGGAATGGAAAGACGGACAATTGGTGGAGGCCAAAATCCGCGCTACGCTAGACGGCAACCTCAGAGTCCGGTCATACAGTGCATTGTCCTTGGAAGGAAAAAAACTAAAGAAAGCGAAAGGAGAAAATCCCAACGCTTTCTACCAGACGCCAGAGATCCAGCAGCCATTGATCTCCGAAAAGGCCAAGCTAGAAGGGTACACACCACCTAAGAGCAATGTCTATGATATCGAGATGCAGTCTGGTGACCAGATTACTTTGATAGGAAAATGAAAAAAAGAGAAATGAAAAATACAATAGGGCAGTTTCTACTAGTAGGTAGCTGGATTCTGGCTTTGGTAGGCTGTGAGTCGACATCATTGCCGCAAAAAGATTCCCGACCCAATGTCATCTTCGTCATGCCGGATGACATCAGCCACAGTGCATTTTCATACTACAAAGAAAATGCACCTCAAACGCCCAACATCGACAATTTCGCGAAGGAGTCGCTTCGACTCACTGATTTTCATGTCTCGCCGAGTTGTTCGCCTACCCGGGCGGCATTGCTCACCGGTAGGCCCGCCGATGTAGTAGGTGTCTGGCACACGATCAATGGCCGCAATATGATGCGGGCCGACGAAATCACCATGGCGGATATCTTCAAAGCGAACGGTTATGCGACAGGCTTGTTTTTCAAGTGGCACTTGGGAGACAATTACCCTTTCCGTCCGAAAGACCGTGGCTTTGAGCATGTAGCGTGGATCAAAGGTGGTGGTACAGGACAGCAGCCCGACTATTGGGGCAATACCAATCAAACCGCCAGCGTGTGGGTCAACGATGAGTTGGTCAAAATGACCGATGAAGACGATGGTATAGAAGGCGCTTTTACGACTAATTTCTTCATGAACCGAGCCATGGATTTTATGGAAGAAAACATCCAGAATAAGAAGCCTTTCTTTGCCTACATACCGCTAGGTACGGCCCATGCACCTCATGTGATGCCACCAGATGCGCGCGAAGGTGTGAGTGCCAAAGTGGGTACCATTGAGAATATTGATAAAAATTATGGACGTCTGTTGCAATTTTTGGAGGATAAAGGTGTTGCGGACAATACCATTGTAGTTTTCACTACTGACAATGGCGCAGGCGGCTACTTGCGTGGAGGCAAAGGCTCTAACTATGATGGAGGGACACGGGTGCCTTGTTTTGTTCGATGGCCCAATGGCAACCTGGGAGGCAAAGGCCAAGGCCGAGAGGTCGACGTACTGACTGCCCACATAGACTGGTTGCCTACTTTCATGGATGTATTGGGATTGAAGGATTTGGGAAACAGACCAGAGAAACTCAAAATCAGGGGGCGCAGTTTTCTGCCATTTTTGGATGAAGACCCATCCAATGACCCTGAAGATTACAAAAACAGAGCGGTCACAATCAATGACATGTGGACGGAGTTTCCTCAGAAATATAAAAAACTATCGGTCAAAAAAGACAACTGGCAGGGGAACGAGATTGTCAACAAATGGCGTCTGATCCGAAACAGTAGCGATACAGATTGGGAACTCTACGACGTGCTGGTAGATCCCAAACAAGAAAACAATATCATTGACAATCCCGCCTATACCGATGTGGTGGCTGAACTACAGCAGGAGTACGAAGAGTGGTGGCAATTGGTCGACGAGCGATCAGACGAGTACACACGCATCATAGTAGGTAGCGAAGAAGAGCCCGAGTCTCATCTTTTGGCGCATGATTTTCATGGTACGGTCATCTGGAATCAGGACAATGTGAAAAAGGGATCGACGGGTAGTGGCTTTATTGCGGTCGAATTTGATCAATCTGGGACTTACGATTTCGATCTGCGCCGCTGGCCCAAAGAGATCGAGGACGAAACAACCCTGAGTGCTGCGGGCCCTGGTCAAGCACTGGATATTGCTACAGCACGGATCAAAATATGGAATGGCGAAGAGGTCTTTGTAGACCAGACTAAACAAGCAGATCAAGAGGCCTATGGTGTAGCGTTTAGGATCGAAAATCTGCCCAAAGGGCCGGCTTTCGTTCAGACTTGGTTTTACAATGCCGCTGGCGATATGGAGGGTGCTGTTTATTACAATTATGCACAACTGACCGATGAATAGACTAAAAACACTTCTTGTTATTTTGTCTCTTGTCAACTACCTGACGGTAGATGCTCAGGAGGATAGTGGGCTCCAGTTAGGCATAGCACCTGTAGACGGAGGCCTGCAGATGGAGGACTATTGGGTATGGGGCAGCTCGGTGGTCAAAGGCAAAGACGGCCAGTACCACATGTACGCCTCGCGATGGCCCAAGTTCCTGCCCTTTCACCCGGGGTGGATGATCCGGTCGGAGATCGTACATGCCGTATCGGATACACCCGAGGGACCATACCGCTTCAGTGATGTAGCGCTAGGCTATCGTGGGGTGCAGTACTGGGACGGCCGCTCCTGTCACAACCCCAAAATCGTCAAGCACGACGGCAAATACCTGCTCTACTACATGGGGTCGACCCATCCTTTTGAGGAGGTCACGCCAGACAATGTGGCGGATTTCGACCTGCAGAGCAAATGGTGTATCGCTGGTCGCTGGCGCAAGCGGGTAGGCCTGGCGATAGCCGACAGCCCGTATGGCCCTTGGGAGCGGCTCGACGAACCCATTTTGGATGTGAAGCCAGATAGCTTTTATAGCTTCCTTACGTCCAACCCCTCCCCGCTCATCAAGGAGGACGGATCGGTCGTCCTGCTGTTCAAAGGTAGAAGCTACAGGGAGGACGAGCTCACTCACACCGATCAGTTCATTGGCGTGGCAACAGCCCCAACTTACGATGGGGAGTACACTGTGGTGGGGGATGAGCCTGTTTTCTCTTCCGAGCAATTCGGAGAAGTGGAAGACCCACACCTGTGGCGCGACGATCAGGGCTTTCACATGATCGCCAAAGACATGACGGGCGACATCATCGGCACTGGTCATCATCATGGAGGCGTGCTCGCGCACTCCGAGGATGGGATCCATTGGGTGCTGGACGACAACCCATTGGCCTATACCCGCACAGTCACCTGGGACAATGGCCAGACCATCAAGCAAGGACAGCTCGAAAGACCTTTTGTCTTTGTAGAGGATGGCCAACCGACGCATATTTTTTTCGCCACTATGGACGGGCCAGGTGGTTTTGGCAATGGGACGAAAACATGGAACATGGTGATCCCAGTAGTAAACAACAAGAAGGATTTGAAATCAAACAAGCAACGATGAAACAGATATTTTGGGCACTGGCTGTGTGTATAGCACTCGCCTCGTGCCAGACCAAGGCAAAGCCAAGCGAAACCGACACGATACTTGTACACACGCTCGCTGAGTGGAAGCAGTATCTCGACAAAAGCCATGTCCGGGTCAAGCTTCAGCCCGGCAACTACCAGATCGACGAGGCGGACAATATCCGATTCATCAGGATCACAGGCGATGATGCCTATTTCGATCTCAGTGGGGTCAGATTCATGGTTGATACCAAGCTCTTTAGCCGTCCCGATCTGACCAAAAGTGACGATGGCAATAGTATGTACTGTGCCATAGAGGTGTCGGGCGATCGCGTCACCCTCGAAGGCTTGTACATCGAGACCTATGGCGATACACCGGGCCGACAAAGCAAAAACAAGATGTTTAACATCGTGGGAGAGGGTGATGTGTTGAAAAATGTGGAGGTACGCACGACCGGTTCTAGTCCCTGGGGCTTTGGCTACTTGTATGGCCTAGGAGGCGGTGATGTGCGTAAGATGAACGGCATCCGCGTGGGCTATCCCGCCAAGGATGTGAAACTGCTGGGCTGCAAAGTACACATGCGCGCCATGGGGCATGCGATCTTTTTGCAGGGAGCGGAAAACACGCTGATCGAAAACTGTCACGTGGATGGATTGCTCCGTACCACTGATGCCATCCTGGCGGAAACCTCAGGCTATGCTTTTGACCGAGATTTTTACGCCGGCAAAGGCGGCTATGTGGAGGGCACTATGATTCGCGAAGATGGCAAGATCATGCCAGGAGAGATCGTCTCCCTGAGCGAGGACGGCATACGCATGTACCCAGAATACAACGGCCACAAAACAAAAAACACAACCGTGAAGAACTGTACGGTCACCCAGATGCGTCGCGGGATCTGCACGGGACTGAGCACGTCAGGCGACAAGGTGATCGACTGTATAGTGCGCGACTGTGTGGCCACTGGCTACAATGTAGGCAATGCCGATACTTTGATCAATTGTAGCGCGAATGCCAAGTATGCAGAGGCTTTTTGTGTGCCCTATACCAAGGCTAAAAATGCCTATGTAGAGATGAACATCCTCGACAGCCGTAACGGGATGGCCAACGATCTACTGGCCAAAATCAATGGAGAAGGCCACCACGTGATCGTGAAAACGGCCAACGAAGATTACATCCCCTCGTCGATGGCCATCAAGCTGGCTTCATGGCAAGGGTATGGCAACTTTAATAAAAAAGCCACGCCCCTTGCCACAGATGTTGTGCTCGATAATGAGACAAATTGCAAAGTCCTTTCTTATCCAGGTGTAAAGGATACCGAAATAAACAGTAAGGGTGAAATAATAAAAGAAGCGAAGCAAGATCAACGACTCATTATCAATTAGTATATCGAGTACTGGTTCGGGGGAGTATGGACGTATCGTATCGAGAAAAATGGATCAATAGGAGATTAGATTTAACAAAGATGAATGATAAAATGAAACTGTCTGTTTTCATGGTCAGCCTGGTGGTGAGCCTGAATGCGTTTGCCCAGACCACCGTCAATTCCCTTGAGGAGCTGATGCCTTATCTGACTCAGGATAGTGTGGAGGTAGTTCTCAAGCCGGGAGTCTACACCATTTCTGCCAAAGAGGTAAAGAAGGGCAAGTACAATGCACAAACGCAAATCAAGAACAACTCCAATGTTTTGTTGCTGTTTACTGGCAGCCATAGCGTGTATGATTTTACGGATGTGACCATTCAGGTCGAGACCGAGGTTTTCTCTTCTTTCCCGAATGGGGATGAATTTTACGAGATGCAGATCATCGGCAATCACAACGTGCTGAAGAATTTGACCCTTATAGACAAAGGGTCTGTCCACGATGCGCCTACTCGGCGAGGTACTAACATCGTGATGGATGGGGCGAGCAATCGTGTCGAAGGTTTTCATATCACGACCAGAGGAGCCTATCCCTATGGCTATGGCGAGGCTTTTGGCAAAGGAGGGAAGAGTGTGATTCCGCACAGGAAGCATTCCTCTTTTCTCGTAAGAGGCTATAAAAACCACGCGAAAAACTGCACGATCATACACCGATCTTATGGTCATGCGATCTTTATGCAGGCTGCCGATTGGCCGATCATCGAGGGCTGCTATGTAGAAGGTGCGATGCGCTCTACCGACGACATGTGGACAGAGAAGGGCACAGGATCTGATGCCGACAAAGTAGACTTCAAGACTGTGTGGGGCTATCCGCTGCCCAAAGGCTATATGCTGTGCTTGGGCGAAGAGGGGATTCGTGCGTACAACGGTGGCGAGACCATCATCGACGGTGTGGAGTACCGCCGGGGGACCTCCAATCCTACCATCATCAACTGCACAGTCAAGAATATGCGCGCAGGGGTCACACTGACCCATGCGACGGGTCAGAAGTATGTATCTGGCACGACTGTGATAGGTTGTGAAAGAGGGTTTTGTATAGGGACGGGAGATATTGTGGACTGCTATGCCGACACCCAGCATGGTCCGGCTTTGGGTGTGGATTATACAAGTGACCAGGGTATGACGGCAGACATCACTCTGTTGCCCTATGAAGGGGCGAGCAACAACGGCAGTGGCCATGCAGCCATCATCATAGGTAGCAACCACAAAGTCACGCTGCGCAATGCTGTACCCGATCCTGACCAAAATCTCAAAATCAATATCGGAGGAGACAACCGCACCATCGGTATGCTAGGCAAAGATGAAAACTACTCCGCCTCCAATATCGTCCTGCACAATCTCTCTGGCTATCCTGTCGTACTCGACGACAACAGTCGAAACTGTACGGGTGTCTCCGCAGGGGAGGTCATTGACGAAGGAGAGAATAATCATATTTTCAAAGAGAAGATTATAAAGAAGTGACAATCCAAGCGATGGGAAGTCATAAAATGAATCTGGGCTGTCATCATTCTATTAGATTAGCTATAATTCTGTGGATTTTCCTCATGTTTTTTTGGGGGGAACTATGTTGCGTTGCTCAGCAGATTAGAGATCCAAAGTTTATAGTTTCCTATAACCAACCCAAGAAAATAACCAAACTGGGTTCAGGCCATTACTTAATTGATTTCGGGAAGTCTTTTTTTGGAACGGTCTCTCTGAGCTTAAAGAGCAATCATGCAAAGGATTTAGTAATTCATCAGGGGGAAAAATTATTGGGCAATCGAATTGATAGAAATCCCGAAGCAACGGTACGCTACCAGAAGGTGGTAATGAAAAACATGTTGGCGGGTCAGGCTTACATTGTTAAGCTTCAACCCGATATACGAAATACAAATGACAAAGCAATCCATCTACCCGATTCACTCGGAGTGGTGATGCCGTTTAGATATTGTGAAATAGAAAACTTGCAGGTTCCGATAGAAGACATAGAGCTATTTCAAAAGGCTATTTATGTGGAATTTGATGACATGGCTGGTTACTTCTCTTCGTCAAATAAAACACTGGATCAGGTATGGAATCTTTGCAAGCACACCATCAAAGCGACTACATTTACTGGATATTATGTGGATGGTGATAGGGAAAGAATTCCATATGAGGCAGATGCTTATATTAACCAGCTCAGTCATTATAGCGTGGATGATAACTATGCCATTGCCAAACGGACCAACGAATATTTTATAGACCATCCCACATGGCCTACGGAGTGGCTGTTACATACGGCAATGCTCTTTTATCAGGATTACATGTACACGGGCGATTTGACCTTGATCAGGAAACATTATCAAGTACTTAAAGTCAGAACACTACATGATTTGGCTAGGGAAGATGGACTGATTTCCAGCAGATCACATCGCTTGGATTCTGCATTCATGTTAAAACTCGGTTTCAAAGACCCCAAAACGAAGGTTCGGGATATTGTGGACTGGCCTCCAGCACAAAAAGACTCCTATTGGAAGCTAGCAACAGAAGAGGGTGAAAGGGACGGCTATGACATGGGGGTAGAGATCAATACCGTGGTGAATGCTTTTTACTACCACAACCTTGTTTTGATGACGGAGATTGCCAGGGTGCTTGGTGAAAGCGATGATGCCAAAAGGTTTGCCAAAGAGGCTGAAATGGTTCGTACAATGATCAATGAAAAGCTGTTGGACAAAGCAAAAGGAGTCTATATTGATGGAGAGGGTTCTTCACATTCATCGTTGCATGCCAACATGATGCCACTGGTTTTTGGATTGGTTCCTGATCAATACAAAATGACTGTTGTAGATTTTATCAAAACCCGTGGTATGGCCTGTAGCGTATATGGTGCGCAATACCTGCTTGAAGCTCTATATCAGGCTGGAGAAACCGAATATGCTTTCAAGCTAATGACCGACACGACCACTGATCGGTCTTGGTGGAACATGATCCAACTGGGTGCTACCATGACACTAGAAGCCTGGGATATGAAGTATAAACCCAATCTTGACTGGAACCACGCATGGGGCACAGCACCATTGAACACTGTCGTACGACACCTTTGGGGAATCACTCCTATTCAGCCAGGGTTCAAGCAGGTGGAGGTTCAACCCCAGTTGGGGGAGTTGACTTTTTCTGAGATCAAAACCCCTACCATCATGGGGAATATAATCGCGCGGCATCAGCAGGTTAACGAAAAAGTGAACTACACGATCGAGTTGCCAGAAGGCATGTCAGGGATATTCATAGTTCCAAAAGGATATCAACCAACGAAAAGTAAACAAAGGCAAGAAATAATCAAGTTGTCTTCTGAAGTCAATAAGATTAAGCTTAGAGTGATTTCAAAAGACTCATTGGTGGATACTGAATAACAGAATAATGAAGAAGAAAACGAGCTGGCTGTATGTGATATGTTGTTTCGGAGTGATATTGTTTCTGGGATGTTCTAGTGAAGGGAAGAAAGAAACAAGAAGCCCATTGATACTGGATATGGTGCATCACAATCCAGGTGAACCTCCTTACGAAAGTGCTTATGTAGATCCGTCTGTGATCAAAGAAATGGGGTATAATGGGAAAGTATATTTCCTGTTTGAATCTCCTACTTTGGCAATTAATTGGGAATCTCTGGATCCAGATATACTACCAAAAGGCACACCAGATCGAAAGTGGGTGGATGAAAAGGCTGGAATGATACACGCCATGCATGCAAAGTGCGAAGCACAGGGACTGTCGATCTATGCCATGTCTGATCTTATGCTTTTCCCCAAACGGTTAATTGAAAAATATGGGATAGAAGAAGTTTTTGGTGACCCTAAAGACAGTATTACTCAGAAATTGCTTCGCATTCAGATTGATGAGATTTTTTCTCAATTTCCAAAGATGGATGGATTGGTGGTACGGATTGGAGAAACCTACCTGCATGATGCACCCTATCATCAAGGGCACATTCAAGACAAGAGCAATGCCCAAAAGACCATTATTCCTTTGATGCAGTTGTTGAGAGAGGAGGTTTGTGTCAAAAGAAATAAACAACTCATTTTTAGGTCATGGAGATCGTTTGACGTAGATGCAGATACCTACATGGCCATAAGTGATGCGGTAACTCCACATCACAATTTGATCATGAGTGTCAAGCATTGTGAAGGGGATTTTCATCGTTCCACACCATTTAGCAAAGTTATAGGTATGGGGCGACACCAGCAGATAATAGAGGTACAGTGCTCAAGAGAGTATGAGGGCAAGGGTGCTTATCCCAACTATATAGCCAACGGTGTTATAGAAGGGTTTGAGGAGCATCGAGGTATGCCAAAGGAACAATTTAATTCCATACGCCAGTTTGCCCAAACTAAGCCAGAGATGTTTGCTGGGGTATTTACATGGTCGAGAGGTGGGGGCTGGGATGGCCCCTATATCAAAAACGAAATGTGGGCAGATGTGAATGCCTGGGTGATGGCGCAGTGGGCGCAAAAACCTGATCAGAAAGAGGAAGAAGTCTTTAGGCGGTATGCCGTTGATCGGCTAGGGTTGGAAGAATCAGAAGTTGCAAAATTTAGAAAAATGTGCCTTTTGTCTGCCGATGCTGTGGTTAGAGGTAGGAATTCGGTAGAGCATGATATGAATGAATGGTGGACAAGAGATCAAGGCATTGGTTTCCCCAAATCCAACCAAGATCCACAAAGGCAACAACGAAACCTAAATCAAAAAGATGAATCGTTGGAAATTTGGAAGGAAATTGTGGAACTGGCAAAGACTATAAATTGGCCCCATGATGATATGCGGGAACATGCCATTGGCTCATCGCTGTATGGATTGCACCTTTATGAAATTTATCGAAGTGTGATTCATATCTCCGATGCTGAATCAAAAAATGATAGGGATGCCTTAAAAAAATGGATAAACGAATATGACTTGGCATGGATCAAATATGGCAAGTTGTCGGATCAATATCCTTCGTTGGCCAGCTTGTATTCCAAAGATTATGTTCGGCATATTAAAGATCCAGCAGACAAGAGGATCAATGAATTGAGGGGAGATATGTGATTTTTGGTATAGCATGTCGACATGGTTATTCGTTATTATTTTTATCAAAGCATTTTAACACAACTTTGTCATCCACTCCGCTATGAAATGTGACCAAGGAAAACCAAAATAGTATCGTCTTGACGATGTTCGGCTATGAGTGTGGCAGGTTACCTACTTTTCTGAGTCATGTATTATTGTTTTTGAATCATGAGCGATATGCTCGTTGCTACATCAGTATGCGCGATTGATTTTCCTGTTTTTAGTTATACAATGCTTGTAACACGTTAAAAATGAGTTGTTTTCATGTTTTTTGTGAGTCATGTGTTATCAATATTGACTCATGAGTCATGCATTCTTTCTGTGCTTATCAGAATATTTGAGATAAGCATATTATGAATTTTTAACTAAAACAAAAGAAGCATGAAACGAAAGACTATTACTCATTCGCTGCACCACTGTGTGCAGGCCACAATGAAAGGACTGCTGGCACTGAGTGTGCTGGTGTTGGCCGTGACGACCGTCCAGGCGCAGACTACCGTCAGTTCATTAAGTCAATTGATCCCCTATCTGGATGACGACAATGTCAACGTCAAACTCGCCCCTGGCACGTATAGTGTGACAGCCAATGATGTGAGTACTGGGGCTATTGGCAAGTACTGGCAAGGCACGACTCACCTAGGCAATTCTTTCAATGTTTTCCTCTTTGAAGGAGACAACAGCACGTATGATTTTACAGGTGTCACGATCAACATCGAAACCGAAACAGCACAGTCTGTAGGCAATGTGGATTTTCATGAGTTTCGTGTCATAGGTAGTGATAACGTAATACTGAACCTGACAGTAGTCGATGATGGTTCGGTGAATGATCAGCCTACCAAAAGAGCGACAAATGTAGTACTCGATGGTGCCAATAACCGATTGGAGGGATGTCATTTTACGGTGAGGGGTTCTTACCCATATGGCTATGGAGATATTTTTGGCAAGGGTGGAAGTAATGTCATTGCCCACAATAAGCGTAGCGCTTGTTTGATTAGAGGAAATTCCAACCATGTGAAGAACTCTACTTTTATCTGTCGCTCGTATGGACACGGTATATTTTTTCAGGGAGCGAATGATCCGATCGTAGAAGGCTGCTATGTAGAAGGAGAATTGCGGTCTACCAATGAAGTATTGGCAGAGGAAGGTTCGGGAAGCCCTGCTGACAATGTCGACTTTCAAACGATATGGGGCTTTAATTTGAATGACATCACTGGCAACTATTATTTCAGTTTGCAAGAAGACGGCATCCGATCTTACAATGCAGGGGAGACTGTCATAGATGGTGTGGAATACGACCGAGGGGTAACTAACGCCACAGTACTGAACAGTACAGTAGTCAAGATGCGCTCAGGCGTGACGATCGGATGGGCATCAGGGACCAAATATGTAGAGAACTGCACGGTACTGGCATGCGAAACAGGCTATTGGGTAGGAGCCAACACCAATGTGGTGAATTGCGATGGTGACGCTTCTATCGGCGCGCTGCTATCAGAAGATGTCGCTAGAAGTAACTCCAACATTGAAATCACACTTTTGGACAATCATGTCACCCCATTGAGCGGTGAAGTAACAGCCATTTATTTTGCAGGTACAGATCATGAGGTCACAATTCACGATGGGACCACTTCTACGATGAGCAATATCGATATTCTCATCGGTGGTCAGCGAAAAGCCCATCGGTTCATGACTGGCAATGGTTCTACCACCGAAGGTTACTATCACAACGCAAACAATATCACCTTTACCAACAATACCAACTATGCCATCGTGGTGGGAGACAAAGCCACGAATACCGATATCACTACTTGTGGCACGGTCACAGACAATGGTACAGGTACTTCGGTAAATTACCAAACTTGCACCAACGACAATATAGCACTTGGTAAAAGCACTTCGCAATCCTCTACCGCGCATGGAGGGCTCTCTTCCCGAGCAGTAGATGGCAATACGAGTGGGGTATGGTCTCATGGCTCAGTCACGCATACCAACGCAGAATCGAACCCATGGTGGGAAGTAGACCTGCGAGGTACCTATGAGGTCGATGAGATTGTTTTGTACAATCGGACCAACTGCTGTATGGATCGGCTGAGCAACTTTACCGTCTCGGTGATGAATGGTAGCACGACTACCTGGAGTCAGACCTACAGTGCCTACCCTAATCCATCGCAGACCATCCAAGTAGGCGGGGCACAGGGCGAAACAGTGCGTGTACAACTCAACGGTTCTAGCAACCCATTGTCTTTGGCTGAGGTGCAGGTATATGGTACAGTCGCCTCTACTGTTGGTGGAGATTTTCAGTTGGTCAAAAGGAACGCAACGGGTTTTGCTATCGATGGCGGTGGCAACAGCGGTGCAGAGGGCCGGAGTGTAGAGTTGTACACTTATGTGCAGCACGATAACATGACCTGGACAGAAATCTCACGAGGAGGTGGGTATTATTCTTACCAAAAGTTGAATAGCACAGTTTGTATCGATGGCGGTAGCGGAGGGACCAATGGTCAGGATGTAACGCTCGAGACTTGCAATGCCAATGATTTCAACCAGCACTGGCTGAAAATAGACGCTGGCAATGGACATTACAGGCTAGAAAAACGCGGTACCAACTTCTCTCTTGATGGTGGAAATAATGGCGCAATAGACCAGAATGTATATCTATGGACATCAAGCACAACCAATCAAAATCAGCAGTGGAGGTTTGATGATGTCAGTGCTGGTGCAAGATTACGAGATGAGCCTCTGGATGAGTTGGCGTCTAGCGCATTCAGTTTTTATCCCAATCCAGTAAGTTCCAGACTGACGGTGCAATTGGGAGAAAGTAACTACCAACAATTCGTGATCTACAATGTCAACGGCATGGTGGTGAATCAAGGCAAGGTAGCGGATGATATGAGTAAGCTGACGATAGACATGGATCATCTTGATGCTGGTCTGTACGTACTCAAACTCAGCGGAAACAATGCCAGTAGAAGCATGAGAATCATAAAGGAGTAATTAAAAAAATTATTGAATAAATAATCTCTAACTTAAATCTATTCAAAATGAAAGAACTATTTCTTTTGACCGCATTGGCGCTATGCCTAATGTGGTCTCATCAGTCAAATGCCCAAACATATGTAGGGCATGATTTTAATGGAGACTTTGGTCCATTTGAGCGTACATACTCATCAATGTCTAACAGGGTAAACTTTGTAAGCAATCGTATTCAATGTGATTGGTGGGAGGGGTTGTATGATGGTGGCAACACTTCCAAAAAATCAGAATTCAGGATTGATAATAATGATTGGACATATACCCAGGAATTCTGGACAGGGTTTTGGATGAAAATTCACACCAATACATTTGCAAATAGCTCCAATACAGAAATGAGTGTGTTTCAGATTTGGGGTTTTAGACCGGATGGCGCTGCAAACCATTATGTTCATCTTGAATATAATAGTGACGGGCAGTTGATCCTGCAACACCGGTATAATATCACTGCCACCTATGACAAGGTTATCCAAAACAACTTTCCAAAAGGCAAATTTGTCAGAGTTGTGATGCGTATCAAATTGAGGGAATACAACAAAGGTATTGCTCAGGTGTGGATAGATGATGAACTAAAGTTAGACCGATCTGACCTGATTTTAGGGTTCGGCGATCAGACGGCCGCCAGTGGCCAGGTTAATGGGTCGTATTCTGTGCCTGGTTCATGGGGTATATATGCTTATGATAATGCAAATTATGTGAACAATGAAACTAGAACCGTTACATACGATGAGGTGAGTGTTTACAGAGGTGCCAATGGATATGATATTGTGAATCCGCTCAACTGCTGTGATGGCGGTAGCAATAGTAGCGGAGGAGATTTCCGTTTTGTTAAACGCAATGCCACAGGCTATGCGATGGATGGCGGAGGTAATCACTCTAACGGTGCTACTATAGAATTGTATACAAATGTCAATCATAACAACCTTACCTGGACTGAAATTGATAGAGGTAATGGCTACTATTCTTACCAGAAAAAGGGAACCAATTTTTGTATAGATGGTGGAAGCGGAGGTGCCAATGGACAAGACGTTTATCTATGGAGTTGCTCTGACAATAATCAAAACCAGCATTGGAAGAAGGTAGATGTTGGGGGTGGTCATTATCTTTTGCAGAAAAGGAATGCACCTAACTATGCCATTGATGGTGGCGGTGGAGGTGCCATAAACCAAAATGTCTATCTCTGGACGATGAACACAAATAATCAGAATCAACACTGGAGATTTGATGCTGTAAGCTCCAGCGCTAGAGAAATCTCAAATCTGGAACCAGAGATTTTAGAATCAGCAGAGCTCAAGCTCTACCCCAATCCTGCAAGTGATCATTTGACTGTTGAGTTATCAGAGCATGCCTATCGATCATTTGTGCTTTACAACATAGATGGTAAAGTATATAAAGACGGGGATATTGATCCCGATTTGCAAACCTTGGATATTGATCTCAATGCACTCCATTCGGGTGTGTATATACTCAAGTTGGAGGGTGATAGCACAGCTAAGACCCTAAAGGTCATGAAACAATAGATAAATGAAAATCATGGTAGGTGTACATGTAGTGTACATCTGCCATGATATTTATTCATTATCAAGCCAAACATACTTTTTGGATGATGATTTATACGTAGTGACCCATGAAGGATACGCTAGTAATCCAGTTTCCCTGATCTTGCTACAATACCAGAGGAATGTTATGATTCATGACTATCTGATAGGACTATAGTATTAGCATGAAATTGATCGTATGATCGGAGTTTGACTATTCTCTAGTAGAGGACAAAAAATGAGTATGATATGAAAGAAAAGTTACAAGTAATGAAAAAATCCGTATGGAGCAGATTGTGTTTGATCCTAGTTATTTTATTGATAGGTAGCCAATCCATGGCGCAGTTGGTACATCCAGGTATTTCTCACAAGAAGTCTGATTTGGATCGGATGAAAGCCATGGTCGAGGCGGGAGAGGAGCCATGGGCGAGTAGTTTCGAAAAGTTCAAAGAGCAAGGTTCGGCCAGCTACAATTACAATGTCAATGGTAATTTGACCATCACCACTTTGGACAATGCGGCTGATAGTAGGTTTTTGAATGACGGCTATGCCGCCTACCACAACGCCTTGATGTGGTACATCACAGGAGACGAAAGGCACGCGCAAAAATGCGTTGAAATCTTCAATGCTTGGGTGAATTTGACCAGTACTGGAGGGATAGCCCTTTCTCAGGGACGTGGACCTTGGAAGATGTGTGAAGGTGCGGAAATCATCAAACATACCTATGATGGCTGGTCAGAAGAAGACCAAAAGAAATTTGGCGATATGTTGGTGTATCCAGGATGGTCCGGTACCGAAACCCCGACGGGTTCTACTACCTTCTATTGGGGAGTGTATCAAGGAGACCCTTCGAGACATGGCAACCAAGGACTCTTTGCCTATCGGTCACTCATGGCGATGGGTATTTTTCTAGACAATGAAATAATCTACGAAAGAGCCTTGCGCTACCTCAAAGGATTGCCGCATAGAGCGGATGATTTGCCTTATCCATCAGGACCTCCAGTCACCGAGCCACTGACGACAGGCAATGAATACTACGAAGAGTTTCGGCAGGTGAGTATAGGTAATGAAATTGAGGATTATGGCTATAATGAAGTAATAGAAAACTACATCTATGAAAATGGCCAATGCCAGGAAAGCTCAAGAGACCAGACACATACGGTAGTGGGAGTTTTGATCATGAATTGTATCTCTGAGATGGCATGGAATCAAGGGGATGATCTCTACGGTCACCTAGATAACCGACAATTGTTGGGCTTGGAGTTTACCATGCGATACAATTTGAGTTGGGAGCATGCCTATTCAGATCAACCTGAGCCCTGGGAGCCTACGGTAGAAAGCGGAGAATACATTCAAAGGACTGACAGATCAGGGAGATGGAGGTCATTGAAAATCAATCCTTATGTAGCGAATAACCTTGAACCAGAAAATTTTGAAAGAGGCACGAATACGCTGATGCCCATCTATGAGATGAACTTGGGGCATTACAAAGACCGAATGATGCTCCCTAGCGAAGACTATAAGTGGATGCAGCGAGGATTTGATGTGATGACAGAAGAGATCGGTGTAGAAGATGGAAAGAATGCTGTTGATTACCCAGGTTGGGGTGGGTTGAAGTTTCGTCGTGTCAGCCCTGGAGATCCAGTGAGTGGCTATGATGAGGACGGGTTGCCCATGTATCAGATGAATGTGGTACCGGGAAGTATTGAAGCCGAAAATTTCGATCACTTTGCGCTCAGTGGTGAGGGGAAAGTGTATCATGACGTAGATGACTCCAATACAAGTGGAGAATATCGTACAGACGAAGGAGTGGATATCGCTGTTTGCTCAGAGGGCGGTTACCAAGTGGAAAGTTTAGAAGATGGAGAATGGGTGACTTATACTGTACAGGTACCAGCCACTTCTCTTTATAATATCGCCATTCGCTACGCATCGGCGAGTGCTGGGGGGGAAATTAAATTTTCATTCAGCAATGAGGAGGTGACCGAGGAAATCACGGTCCCCAATGGCGTGGGCTATTCAACTGGCCTGGATGATTGGCAGGATTTGGCGATTGCCAATGATGTGATCTTGAGGCAAGGCGTACAGCCTATGAAAATCAGCATCAGCGGAACCTCAGATTCTTTTGTGCTCAATAGTATAAGTATCGAAGATGGCAGTCCACACGAATGTGAAGGAGGACTGGCAGCTGTGGACGCGTCGGATCGTTTTGTCGA
The DNA here is from genome assembly GCF_002742335.1 of Reichenbachiella sp. 5M10. Classification (NCBI taxonomy): domain Bacteria; kingdom Pseudomonadati; phylum Bacteroidota; class Cytophagia; order Cytophagales; family Reichenbachiellaceae; genus Reichenbachiella; species Reichenbachiella sp. 5M10. The sequence continues at coordinate 1,386,375 of NZ_MDGR01000007.1, forward strand.
TGGCGTCAACTACAGTTATTATGAAGGGACTTGGGACAATCTACCAGATTTTGAGCAGTTGTCACCAGCGGCTACTGATATCGCTGATGAGATAGGGCTGATAGAAGGGGTAGATGGAGAGCAATATGCTTTGGTGTTCGAAGGGCACTTTTCTGTTCCTATCAATGGTACTTATACCTTCTATACTGAATCTGCCGATGGGTCTCGATTGCTTGTCGATGGAGTGGAAGTAGTGAACAATGATGGGGTACATGATGCGGTAGAGGCTTCTGGCGAGGTTTGTCTGGACGAGGGGTATCATCAGATAGTGGTAGAGTACTTTCACAATGCAGGAGACCAGGCGCTAGCTGTCATGTACGCTGGCCCTACCGTGAGCAAGCAAGTGCTTAGCGAAACATATGCTACTGGTGCCTGCGGCAATGAACCGGTAGAGACTCCGGATAATCTGGAGGAGGGGATCAGCTATGTGTACTATGAAGGACAATGGAACTCGCTACCGGACTTCTCTACACTGACCCCAGTGGAAGCAGGCAACTTGGACCAGATCAGTCTTAGTCCGAGTAGGGTTGATAATTATTTCGCCATGACCTTTGATGGCTATATCAATATAGAGGAAGAGGCCGATTATACTTTTTATGTCAGCTCTGATGACGGCTCCAGACTCTACATCGATGATATGGAAGTAGTGGATCATGATGGCTTGCATGGTGCCGAGGACGAACGGTCAGGGACGATATGTCTCAATCCAGGTTATCATCATTTGTACATCGAATATTTTGAGGCGACAGGGGGCAACTCCATCTCGGTGATGTACGAAGGAGGTAGTGTAGCGAAACAGCTCATCTCAGAGGTGTATACAGGACCCGCACACGAAAAAATAGCGCAGGTGATTACTTTCCCTGAGTTTCCAAAAGTAGTGGTGGGAGATGATGATTTTGATCCAGGAGCTACGGTGGACTCAGGACGTCCACTGAGTTACACCAGTTCCAATCCTTCGGTAGCTACCATCGTAGAGGGAAAAATTCATGTTGTCAGCAATGGGGTTTCAATAATTACTGCTTCGCAAGAGGGGAGTTGGGAATATGCCCCTGTAGAAACGTCTCAGGAACTCAATGTATATAGCGTAGCGGGTTGTGAGCTGCCCTGGACGATGCCCACAGTGGCAGTCAAAAATCAAACCTATGAATTCACCTCGGAACCGATAGATATTTCTTGTGTGTCGAGCGCCTCTATTTACCTCAAATTGTTGGCGACTAGTGGTTTGACAGCTGATGATTTTGTCAAGGTCTCTTATCAAGTCGATGGTGGAGAAGTATTGGCTATGCTAGAATCGACAGGAGCGGACTCCAATGGCGAATTCTCATCGGGAGAGATCAAAGGAAACAATGTACGGGTGATCATCTCAGCGTTGAGCAGCACACCCAACGGGACTTACCAAATGACTGACATATCGGTGAAAGAGTACACGATAGAAGAACCGGTTTTGTCATCAGATCCTGAGGCCAGTGGGGTGGGAGTCTATCCTAACCCCGCCAGTGAGACCATGACGATGAATATCAACAAAGGGGTGTACAGCGCATACCGAATTTTTACTATCCATGGCCAAGTCATGAAGGAAGGCAAGATTGCTCCGAGTTCATCTCAGGAAATATTGGATGTCAGTACATTTCCTCAAGGGGTTTACGTCTTGAAACTGTACGGAGGTCAAGCACCTCTCTCATTGAAGGTACTCAAATAGTAGACAAAGGATATTTATATTCACAACAACAACTGAATACAATATAGAGGCTGTTTCATTTTACTGAAACAGCCTCTTTCGTTTGAAAAGGGACCTAGCGTGTGTAGAGTTTAGAAAGAGCGATGGCCGAGTTTGTAGGGATGGTTCCTTTTTTTGATTGTAGACTCATAATTTATCACTTCTGAACCATAGTTAATACCCCAAGCGTACGCAGATTCAGAGATTTGTTTTTAAGCCATTGCCTCTCGGTTTACGTGATATTCAAGACAGGGGTCTTTGCTCGTTTGGAGAGTGGAAGTGATGGAGAGATTAGAAGACAAATTACGAATGATTAGAAGAGTAGCATACCTCGGAGTATTGTGGAGTGCATTGGCTTTGACGTGCCATGCGTCAAATAGCCAATCAAAAGAAAAACCAAATGTCATCCTCATTCTTGTGGATGACCAAGGCTATGGAGATATTGCCGCTTTGGGCAATCCCATCATCCAAACTCCCAACATAGATCAGCTGCACGCCACTAGTGTACGTTTTACCGATTATCATGTCAATCCGACCTGCGCACCGAGTCGTGCCGCACTCATGACGGGGCACAATGCCAACCGAGCGGGGGTCTGGCACACGGTCAATGGCCGCTCGATGATTTTGGAGAGAGAGACTACAGTTGCACAGATCATGCAAGACAATGGCTATGCTACGGGGCTTTTTGGCAAGTGGCACCTAGGGGACAATTACCCTTTTCGTCCAGAGGACAAAGGTTTTGAAGAAGTGCTCACTCACGGTGGTGGGGGAATGGAGCAGACCATGGACTACTGGGACAATGACTACTTCAATGACACCTACATCCACAACGGAAAATTGGAAAAATACGAAGGCTATTGTACTGATATTTGGTTTGAGGAGGCTATGAAGTTTATGGCTGACAAGAAAGATGAGCCATTCTTTGTTTACCTACCTACCAATGCTGCACACTCGCCTTATTTCGTCGAGGACAAATACCTAGAGCCTTACAAGCAGTACGAAGAAGACGGTACGATCCCTATGGCGGCTTTTTATGGCATGATTGCCAATGTAGATGAAAATATCGGCAAGCTGGTCGACTTCCTCAAGGCCAACGAGATCATGGACAATACCATTTTGATTTTCATGACTGACAATGGTACGGCTCAGGGAGCGCGGGTAGAGGGACACCGCCTGGATGGCTTTGTCAACAAAGGCTTCAACGACGGTATGCGTGGCATCAAAGCCAGCAAGTACGAGGGCGGACACCGCGTGCCGCTGTTCATCCATTGGGCAGATGGTGGCATCACCACAGGCACAGACATCGATGCCCTCACTGCACACTATGATGTCTTGCCCACGATAGTGGATATGGCCGGACTCAAAGTGGAGAAAGGGCTGAAGTTTGACGGACAGAGTCTGCTGCCATTGATCAAGGGTAACAATAAGAAATTTGAAGACCGCATCGTGATCACCAACTCGCAGCGCATCGAGGTGCCAGAACCATGGCGCAGAACTTCGCTCATGCAAGGCAAATGGCGACTCATCGATGGCGTTGAGCTTTACAACCTAGAGACCGATCCCGAGCAACGCAACAACATCGCCGATCAGCATCCTGAGAAAATGGCGGAGTTCAAAGCTTACTATGACAAATGGTGGGCAGAGATATCTCCCAGCTACGAGGATCAGCCCTATATCTACGTAGGACATGAGGCTGAGAATCCGACTAAACTATACTGCCACGACTGGCACACAGAAAAGGTGAGCCCCTGGCACCAGCGCCATATCCGAAGTGGCTATGTAGACAATGGTTATTGGCAAATCAAAGTTGCGGAGGCAGGTACCTACAAAATAAGACTGCGCAGGTGGCCAGTAGAGACCGGTATGATGCTCAATGCACCCTATCCAGTGCGTCCAGCTCTACCAGGTACCAGCGTCGACGAAAGCAAAAAAGGCAAAGCACTTACTATCCAAAAGGCGAGAATATTGGTTCAGGACAAGGACAGGAGTACGGCAGTAGATGGCTGTAGCGAATTCGTGGAGTTTACCGTGGAGCTGGAAGAAGGAGATAGCCAAATCCAAACATGGTTTACACTGGAAGATGGAACCGAACTGGGAGCCTACTTTGTCGATGTGGAAAAGATTTAAGTGAGCGCATCCTCATGAGTAGTGCATGATCTACTACCGTGATGAGGAGAGTATGAAAGACGATTTAATTACTAAATAAAATAAGCTATGAGAATGAAATTTTACCAGAGTATCAATAGAATGAGCAATGGACTGGTGGGTTTGTTTTGCTTGGTTTTGGTACTACTGACCACTACAGTGACACAGGCTCAGGTAGAGGTAGAGTCTCTGGCAGAGTTCATACCATACACCAAGGAGAGCAATGTAGATGTGAAGCTAGCACCGGGTACATACACAATCACCGCTGCGGATGTGGTCAATGATTTGTACGAAGAGCAAACGGCAATCGGCGCTACCAATAAGGTGCTGCTACTTTTCGAAGGCAACAACAGTACCTATGACTTTACAGATGTGACTATCAAGATCGAGACGGCTGTCCTCAGTGCTTATGGCAGTAATAGTGTCAACGAGCTACAGATTGTTGGCAATCATAATGTGCTCAAAAACCTGACGATGGTAGATGACGGATCTGTACACGACAATCCTGGTAGATCAGCCTGCAACATCGTGATGGACGGATTAGGCAATCTGATCGAGGGGTTTCATATGACCATCAAGGGTTCTTTTCCTTACGGCTATGGTGATGCTTTTGGCAAAGGTGCTGGTCCTGTGATTGGTCACCAAAAGCACAGTGCACTCTTGATCAGAGGCGAATCCAACCGAATCAAAGACTGTACTTTGATCCATCATTCTTACGGCCATGCGATTTTTATGCAGGCCGCCAGCAACCCGATCATCGAGGGCTGCTATGTAGAGGGAGAAGTACGTACCACTGATGATATGCTCCTCGAAGAGGGGACAGGATCCCCAGCCGACAATGTAGACTTCATGACCGTATGGGGCTACCGTTTGCCAGCCGGCTACATGCTCAGTCTGGCAGAAGCAGGTATCAGAGCCTACAATGCAGGTACGACTGTGATAGATGGCGATATTATTGAGAGAGGAACTTCCAATCCTGTCGTGAGAAACTGTACGGTCAAAAACATGAGGACAGGCGTGACCATCGCTCATGCTACAGGGACCAAATTCGTAGAAAACTGTACTGCTATTGGTTGTGAAAATGGCTTTTCACTCGCGTCGGGTGACGTGATCAATTGTAGAGCAGACGCGATTTATGGCCCTGTATATGCTTCTACCTACGAAAATGATAAAAGTTTCAATGCGGATATTACCGTGATGCCTCCTAGCGATGACTATTACAATGGGTCAGGCTCAGTCGCCTATATTGGCGGTAGCGAACATCAACTGATCTTGCGTGGCGATCTGGATGACTACCCTGATGGCATGTCGATCAAAGTCGGCGGAGACAAAAATAATATCCGCTTGCTCTATGGCAATCTGCCTCACCAAAACGATTTTGTGGCTAACAACATTGACATCCAAAACCTCACAGGTTTTCCTATCAATCTATCCGACAAGAGCTCCAATGTCACAGGTCAATCCTGTGGAGAGATCAACGATTTGGGTACAGACAATACCATCGCTCAAGTGCCTTGCGACGAGATTTGCGTCGAATTGGAGAGTTTTGATCTGCCTACTGAGACCAAAGACGGGGTGGGTTACAAGCTCTATTCGGGAGAGCATGACGAGATGCCTGATTTTGCGGCTATCTCAGCGACTCACGTAGGACAGATGGCCGACCTCAGTATCAGTGCCGCGGATAGTTTGAGCCAGTTTGCCTTGGTTTTAGAAGGTTTTTTGGAAGCGCCATCGGATGATAGCTATACTTTTTACATCAAGTCGGACGACCATGCCATACTCAAGATCGACGGCCAAGTGGTGATCAACCATGAAGGATCGTCGCTCCAGGAGGTAAGTGCCAAAGTTTGTCTGCAAGCGGGTAGTCACCTGATGCAAATCCAATACTTGGAGAAAAACGCAGACAAGACCTTTGAAGTGTACTACGAGAGCAGTACCATCGACAAGACGGATGCATTGGCCCTCAAGGTATTAGATGAAAGTCAAAGCCCCAATTTGGCCTTCAAACGCTCAGCGAGTCAGTCTTCTACCGGCTATCAGGGAATCGCTAGTCGTGCCGTAGATGGTAGCACAGACGGTGTCTTTCTGAACAACTCGGTGACCCATAGCATCGCGAATACCTACTACCCCTGGTGGCAAGTAGATTTAGGCAGTACCCGAACCGTTGGAGAAATCAAGATATATAACCGAACAGACAGCAACGCCGATAGGCTAGCCAATTTTGTCGTTCAGGTATTGACACGGTCAGGTGAACTGCGTTTTAGCCAGTACATAGAGTCATTGTCTGAGGCCTCATTGATAGTAGATGCTCAGGGGGCTGAGGGAGATATCGTACGTGTCCAAATCCAAGGTGTTGGGACACTGGCTTTGGCAGAAGTGGAAGTTTACGAAGGAGCCGCTTCTTCATTCGGTGCTATTCAGATGATCAAACGAAGCGCGACGCTCTATGCGATCGACGGAGGTGAGGATTCAGAAGAAGACCATGAGATAACCTTGCTGAGACACAGCAATCATATCAATCTGACTTGGAAGGAAATAGACAGAGGCAATGGGTACTACAGCTATCAGCAATATGATACTGATCTATGCCTCTATGGCGGGGAAGAAAATGTAGTAGATCAGCATGTGACTTTGGTCAAATGCGCGATGGAGGATGCCAATCAGCAATGGATGAAAATAGGAGGGGGCAATGATCATTTTCGATTGCTCAAGCGAGGCAGTGAACTGGTGATCGATGGAGGAATGGGAAGGTTTGATGGAGCCAATGTGTTTCTTGGTGAATTGGACGAGACCAGCGAAGATCAGCAGTGGAAGTTTGAAGCTGCAGATATTGACAACCTAGAGAGCAATGAAGAAGTACTCGCTATCATCGAGGAACTGCCTGAAATTGTTGCTTACCCCAATCCTGTGGCTGGCGAACTCAAACTGGCTGTGCCAACGGCAAAATATAATCGAGTGGCGATTTACAACATGGACGGTCGAGTAGTTGCTAAGCGAGCGATCACAGCAGGTACCGACTCATTCAGTCTGAACTTCGAACAATACGATGCGGGCATATATGTATTGGTGTTTACGGGCCAACAGAGTATAAAACAGGTCAAAATTATCAAACAATAAGTCTTATGTAATGGCCAACGCCTTACTACTTTATCGGTCAGTAGGAACGTTGATGTTTTTAATAGCAATCGAATATGAAGAGCGTTTTTCTTGCTTACATCTTACTGCAGTTGGTTTCTGGCGTCAGTCATGCCACTGAAAGTCGATCAAGACCCAACGTCATTGTGATTTTTATCGATGACGAAGGCTATGGCGATGTGGGGTGTTTTGGTGCGACCGGGTTTGAAACGCCCCATATCGACCAGCTAGCCAGTGAAGGCATGCGGTTTACACATTTCTATGCCGCTCAAGCAGTCTGCAGTGCATCGCGTGCTGGGCTGATGACAGGGGCTTATCCCAATCGCGTGGGGATCACCGGGGCACTGTTTCCTTACGACCAGGTAGGACTCAACGACGCGGAGTACACCATGGCAGAGATGTTTCAGGATCAGGGCTATGCCACGGCTTGTATCGGCAAGTGGCACCTAGGCTGGCAAAAAGAATTCCTCCCTCTCCAGCATGGGTTTGACGAGTTTTTCGGTCTACCCTATTCCAACGATATGTGGCCTCACGATGACCTGACTGGCGAGAAAGTGCCCGAGGGTCACAAGAGAGCCCAATACCCTGAGTTGCCCTTGATCGAGGGCAATGAGCCGATAGGATACATCAGCAGTCTGCAAGATCAAGACCAGCTCACCCGACGCTACACTGCAAAAGCTGTTGACTTCATCGATAGGCAGGCTGAGGAGCCTTTCTTCCTCTACCTCGCACACAGTATGGCACATATCCCTTTGGGCGTGTCTGAGCACTTTCGTGGCAAAAGCGAGCTAGGATTGTATGGCGATGTGATGATGGAAGTGGATTGGTCTGTGGGTGAGATCGTCAGGGCTTTGGAGGCCAATGAGCTTACTGACAATACGCTCATCGTTTTCACTACTGACAATGGTCCCTGGACTTGGTTTGGCAATCATGGCGGTTCGGCAGGTGGACTGAGAGAGGGCAAACTGACCAGCTGGGAGGGAGGACAACGGGTGCCTTTCGTCCTCAAGTGGCCTGGTCAGGTGCCCCAAGGCAGCGTCTGCAACCAACTCGCGTGTGCGGTGGATTTGCTGCCCACATTTGCAGCCATTGCAGATGGGGAACTTTCTGACAACAAAATCGATGGACTCGACATTGGCGGACTTTTCGTAGATCCTCAATCGAAGAGTCCAAGAGAGACTATCCTGTACTACGGAGGAAAAAATCACTTGAATGCAGTACGAATGGGCAGCTGGAAACTGGTGCTCCCTCACAGCTATCCCGCCTTGGTGAGCCCGGGCAAAGATGGAGCGAAAGGAAAGATACAAAAGGCAGTGATCAACGAGCCGGAACTGTACAATCTGGCCAGTGATCCTGGAGAAAACTACAATCTGATTGGGTCTTATCCCGAAAAGGCCGCCCAAATCATGACCGTAGTAGAGCAGGCGCGATCCGAATTGGGTGATCTCAATGTGGGATTGGAAAAGGGAAGTGAGAACAGAACAATAGGAAAGCTAAAAGAATAAAACATTGAATAAACTAATATTGGGTGTACTGGTACTTGTATCCTCGGTGCTGCATGCTGCTGAGATCGAGATCAATTCTGTGGCAGAGCTAATGCACTACGCTGCGCAAAGTGACAATGAGATCCGCATGGAGCCCGGCGTATATCCATTGACAGACTACCTGTCGATGGACTCGATGCGGGTGCGTCACCACCGCCAGCAGTTCCAGTACATCACCTTCACAGGCAGCAACAATGTCTTTGACTTGACGGGTGTCGAGATCGTGGTAGATACGGAGCTACGGACGGCGCTTCGACCACCTATCCATAGCGATGAGTTCCTGGTCACAGGCAGCGACAACACGATCAAAGGCCTGACCATCCGATGCGTGGGAGATGGTACCTCACCTGGTGGCACAGTCTTGCAGGTGGCAGGTACGGCCAATGTACTGGAGGATATCACGCTGTATGTCAAAGGTTCGTATCCCTATGGCTATGGCGATTTGTTTGGCAAGGGAGGACCAACGGTGATCCGACACAAAAAGCACAGTGGTCTGTTGATCACTGGTAGCAATACCAAGGTTTATCGTTCCAAAATCTACAACCGCTCTTTTGGTCACTGCTTTTTCGTGCAAAAGAAGGCCGAAAACGTTTATTTCGAAGACTGCTATGCTGAGGGCGAGGTGCGCTCTACCGACGACATCCTGGCAGAGACGTCAGGGCCAGCGGTGGAGGTGGACTTCAGAACCTGGACTCAAAATCGGGAAGGAGAGTATGTCGTCACCTCGGGATACATGAAGTCGCTCTGCGAAGATGGCTTTCGCACTTATGGCCAGATCAAAAACATCCATTTCAAAAATTGCACAGCTAAAAACACACGAGCGGGTTTCGAACTGCGCACCAACGAAGGCATACGGCTGGAAAACTGTACTACCATCGGTACCGAGCGTGCCTACTGGGTAGGCGATGGTGCGGTGGTCAAACACTGCCGGGGAGATGCCAACTATGGGCCATTGATGTTTGTCGAAGGCAGCGGAGTAGACGTGGAGCTGATCGTAGACCCTGCCGAATCGGATCGTATGGTGCATTCGCTGGTCACGATCCAGGGAGACCACAACAAGGTGAAACTCATGGCTGAAAAAGGAAAAGAAAGAAAAAAGCAGCTGCCGATTTTGGTAGGCTATACCCACCCCGAGCATGGCGAATCTATGTCGCCCTATAGCGAGGGAGAAACCTCGGAGCTGACATTGATCAACCAAACAGGCATGCCGATCAAAATAGGCTCGATGGTGAGCAACAGCAAGATCGTGACCAATGGTGAGGTGCTGGAAAACAAAGGACAAAATATCAAAATAGTAAACAAGCGATGAGCTACGATAGCATGAAAAACATAATCCTAGTGGTCTGGTTGTCAGTGGGGACCATCGGAGGCGCCACGGCGCAAGCACTGGATGTGGAGGCGCTGGCGGGTGATCGTCAGGAGCCGATCCGTCTCACTTACAAAATCATCGATGGCGACACGCTAGATATGATCTTGCGCTATCCTCCCGACTACAAGAAGTCGAAGAAGTACCCGACCTTCGTCTTCTTCTTTGGGGGTGGATGGAATGGCGGCACCATCAAACAGTTTGAGCCTCAGGCAGCGTATTTTGCGTCGAGGGGTATGGTCACCGTATTGGTGGACTATAGAGTCAAAAACAGACACCAGACCACACCCTACGAGGCGGTGGCAGACGCCAAGTCTTCGATTCGTTTCCTCCGTAGCAATGCCAGACAACTCAATATCCATCCCAAAAAGATAGTCGCCTCTGGTGGCTCAGCGGGGGGACATCTCGCAGCTGTTTGCGGTGTGTGTCCGGGACTGGATCAGGCAGGAGAGGACTTGAGTGTCAGTTCCAAAGCCAATGCTCTCGTCTTGTTCAATCCGGTCTTCGACAATGGGCCGGAAGGCTTCCAGCATGAGCGCATGGGCGAGCGGTGGCAGGAGATTTCGCCCGCACACAACATCACCGCCGACGCACCGCCGACCATCGTATTTTTGGGACGTGAGGATCATTTGATCCCCGTCAGTATTGCCGAAAACTACCAAGCCAAAATGGAAGCCGCTGGCGCACGCTGCGAGCTGTTCCTCTACGAAGGTGCAGGTCACGGTTTCTTCAACAACTACAAATACGACGGTAAGTTCTACACACTCACCGTCCGCGAGACCGACCTGTTTTTGATTTCTCTCAAATACCTGAAAGGTGAACCCACAATATAAATCATGAAAAAGCTCATCCTACTTGGCCTCATGGCTCTGGCACTGTATAGCTGCGCTCCTCAGGAGCAAACACCACTAGATATAGCAGAATACCTCTCGCTGGCAGACTCAGCGGCCATACATCCCAATGCACAACAGCTCGATAGGCTGAAAGGACTCGTGCCAGAAGAGGCCTTTCAGCCTGCGCCGGACTATACCGATCGAGGATATTGGAAAGATTTTGCCAAGACTGACTTGGGACAATACTACCTCAGTCAAGCTGCCGAGCTGATCGACAAGAAGCCAGAAGTCCCGATCTCTGACGAAATCTACCGCCGCGCCAATCGGGAGGGCAACCGTGGCATCTACAAGCCGCGCTACTACCGTACCATGGATCGATTGGAGAAGTACATCCTGGCCGAGTGCATGGAAAACCAAGGACGCTACCTCGACCCCATCGTCGAGCATACCCAGGCCATATTGGCGATGAAATCTTGGCTACACCCCAACCACGACGACAAGGATAATACCGTACTGGAGGGAAAAAGAGTGTCGATCGACCTGGGAGCGAGAAAATTCGCTTTGGTGCTGGCCCTGGCCGATGCGGTACTGACTGACCAGCTGCCCGCCACACTGCGCCAAGAGATAGGGACTCAGCTGCAATGGAGGATTACCGACTCCTACCTGCAGTCTACCAAAGAACTGGAGCCGGAAAGCAACAAATGGATTCGCAGTACCAGCAATTGGAACTCTGTCTGTACGAGTGGTACCCTGTTTGGTATCATGGTGACTTCCGATAGTCAGGAAGAAAGACTTCAGGCCATCGGTAGCGCGATCAACAGCATGCGCTACTATATGTCAGGATTTGGTGATGACGGCTACTGCTCGGAGGGTACCGGCTACTGGAGTTACGGCTTTGGTCATTACCTCTATCTGGCCGAGATACTCTATGACTATACGGATGGAAAGATTGATCTATTCACTTTTGATAATCCACAGAAACTGAGGAAGGTGGCCAACTTCCCAGAGACTTATCAAATACATCCTGGTCTTTATGCGCCATTTTCGGATGGGGTGACTCGGGTCAAAAGTGAACATAATTTTGCCTACGTGATGGCGGCCAAGTACTACGGCTCGCAAAAGCCGAGCTACTTCCAGCCCGATGAGGCCGTGCAGTCTATCGTGCTCGGTGCAGATTATCAAAACTACATTTCAGATCAAGCAGCGGAGGTTTCACTGCCTGATCATACTTACTTCGACGACTATGGGATCATCATCTCACGAGGACAGCAGGAGCAGCCTTTGTCCATCGCGATCAAGGCGGGACACAATGCCGAAAACCATAATCACAGCGACGTAGGGAGCTATGTGATCGCACTGGGCGATCAGCTACCTGCAGGAGACATAGGAGCACCGTCCTACACTGCGGGGGCTTTTGCACCGACCAATCCGGCTCGTAGCTCTTGGGGGCATCCCGTGCCGAGGATCGACGGGCAGCTACAGTCCAACGGGATCGAATATGCAGGCCAAATCACCATGACCGAGTTTGGAGATCAGGTAGACCGAGCAGAGATGAACTTGCTACCAGCCTACGAGGTGGAGGGGCTGCAGCAGCTCACACGTCGTATGAGCAATGACAAGTCTGGTCAGGGTGAGATTGAGATTGCAGATAGTTTTGTGGCTTCTCGACCACTGACCTTTGGTACGGCCATCATGACGCTGGGCGAGTACCAGATCATCGATGACAGCACCGTGATACTGACTGAAAATGGTGCGAGACTGAAAGCCGTAGTTACTGCAGTTGGGGGTGAGTTTAACCTCAGTGGAGAGCAAGTGCCAGTCGAGCACTTGCGCGAAGGAGCACCCGCCTACCGGATCGGAGTAGATATGGTAGAGCCGCTGACAAGGGGAGAGTTTATAGTGAAATATAGCCCTTTGAGCAACATAGATTAACGAACGAGTCATGAAGATAAGACCACAAATACTACTTGCGCTACTATTGTCTCTATCCTTTTGGGGCAAAGCCCAAATCCCCTTGCCGCAAAACTTGGAGCAAGGCTACCCGCGTATTTACCTCACGCAGGAGGAGAAAAAAGATCTGCAGAAAACCATCCGAAAGGAGGCCTGGGCACAGGAGGTGCTGGCCGGTATCCATGAGCGGATCGATGAGCATGTGGAGCGCCATGTCAGCGATCCGGAGTGGATGGTGTCGCGACTGATGATGTACTGGCAGAGCAAGGCGAGTAATGTGTATGTCGAGGGGATCTATTACTCGCACGCCGATGGTGAGGCACCTGTGCCGACCGTAAGATATACGGGCTCACGAGACTATACGACCGACTATGCCATGCCAGCTCTTGAGGATATTCTGCCCTATATGGATGATGAGCGGGGGCTTTATCTGGTCAACAAAACCAAAGAAGATCGCCCTATGGAGTGGGTGCATGAGTCTGAGACGGGAGGCATTATTCACCGTCACAATCAGCGCATACTGGGCTATGCACGCAATGCAGCCTTCTTGTACTGGTTGGAGGGGGATGAGCGATACGCCCGATTTGCGTACGACATATTCGATACCTATATGATGGGGATGTACTATCGCAGCGAGCCTATCGATCTGCTGCACGGACACATCCAGACACTGGTCGGGCTTACTTGTTTTCAGGTGATCCATGAGAGTACCCTGATCGAAGTGGCGGAGCTATATGATTTCCTGCATAGCTATATTGAGCAAAAGCACCTGGGACAAATCGAATACTACGAAGCGACCATCAAGAAATGGAACGACCTGATCATCAAAAACGGCGTACCGCAAAACAACTGGAATCTGCACCAGGCCAAGATCATCCTCAAAGCAGCCATGGTGCTACAAGACAATGCCGATTACGCCGATGGCAAAGGACGAGAGTACTACATCGACTACATCCTCAACGAGACCTCGGCGCGTCAGTGGTCGCTCACCAAGTTTATGGAGTATGGCTATGATTTTGACAATGGTGTGTGGGCGGAGTGCCCCGGCTACTCGCAGGGGGTGACCAAAGACCTTACCCACTTTATGATGGACTTTCAAAACACCTTCGATCACAACCTGCTGCCCTACATGCCGGTGATGGATGCCGCAGTGACCATGCTGCCTCAGTATCTCTTCCCCAATGGGCAAACGGTGGCCTTCGGCGATAGCTACTACGGGCCAGTCACTACAGTGCCAATGAGCGATATGTTCCGCATAGCCCAGCAGACGGGTGACAAGCAGCGCGAAAAGGACTATACAGCCATGTATCGCTTGTTCGCTGAGGAGGGAGAAAGTGAGGACAAGCGCCAAGTTCGTCCTGAGATTGCTTCCTTTTTTGCGGCCAAGCCACTAGCGCTCAATCCCAAGTATGCCGCTGGCGAAAGGGCAGACTACATCACGCAGACTTTCTACGCGCCCAACGTCAGCTGGCACGTCCAGCGCATGGGTGAGGGACGTGACGGCATGATGGTCTCCCTCAACGGTTCGCTGGGCAATCACATGCACGCCAATGGTATCAATATGGAGCTCTACGGCAAGGGTTTTGTACAGGGAGCAGACCCAGGCAAGGGAGCTGGCTATCTACAGCCGATATACTTAGAGTACTATTCGCAGTTTCCCGCACACAATACGGTGATGGTCGATGGAGCCTCGTCTTATACCGAGATGCTGAGTTATCATGCTTTTGATCTGATGGGGGAGTATCCTAAGTCCGAACAGCGGTCGGGCTATTACCAGGATATTACCTATTCGGATGTGTTTTTTCTCGAACCAGAGACCCGCAGCGATCAGAGCCGCCTGGTCAGCATCGTCAAGACCGGTGAGGCCACGGGTTATTACATCGACATATTCCGCTCACGAAAGCAGCGTAAGGGCGACAAGTTTCACGACTACTATTACCACAATCTGGGGCAGCAGATGGAGCTGACCGATGAGTCAGGCCAGTTGCTCGACTTGAGCCCAAGCGATGAGATGGGCTTTGCCGGAGGGCATCTGTATGCGCTCGACTATATGTGGGACAAGCAGTCTGTGGAGACCGATGAAGACTATCAAGTGGAGTGGACGATCGATCAGCCGGAGGGAGAAGACGATGTGAAGATGAAGCTCTGGATGAAGGGAACCGAAGGCCGTGAAGTCTTTGCCATCAAGAGTCCCCCAAACAAGGCCTTCAAGGGGGGCGGAGGCTTGCCTTATGAGGTAGGCAAGCAGCCCTACCTCACCTTTGCGGCGCGCCAGCATGGCGAGGCTTGGGAGCATCCCTTTGTGGCGGTGTATGAGCCCTACACGTCGGGCGAGGGCTCTCAGATCACGAGCATCGATGGTTTTGAAGACGAGAGCGGAAATGCCGAGTTTGTAGGGGTGGCGGTGACGCATCAGTCGGGCCGTGAGGACTTTGTGTTTTCGTGCCGAGAGGGGCAGGAGGCTACTTATCAGGGTATGGCGACTGATGCTAGCTACGCATTGATCGGAACGGAAGAAAATGGCGATATGATCTGCTACATGGGCAATGGTACCACGCTCAAAGGAAAGGGCTTTGAAATCACCACAGAGCAAAAGGGGAATGTGGTTTTGACTCAAAAAGGCGGTAAATTGATCCTGCACAACGAAGTGCCAGTCAATATAAGTCAGGGTCAAGGTGAACAGTACTTTGAATCTGGAGAGTACCGCGAAATAGCATTAAACTAAAGAGAACAATAGAATATATTCATTTATGAAAAATCAATTGATACTATTATTGGGCGTTTTGGCACTAGGGTCGTGTAGCACGCCCAAGGAAGAAGCGAGCAAACCTAAGCGCCCCAATATCCTTTTTATCATGTCGGATGATCACGCCTATCAGGCCATCAGTGCCTACGGCAGTGAGCTGCTCCAGACCCCCAATATCGACCGCTTGGCAGATGAGGGGATGCTTTTTACCAACGCGTGTGTGTCCAACTCGATCTGCGCTCCGTCGAGAGCGACGATCCTCACGGGCAAGCACACGCACATCAATGGCAAGATCGACAACCTGATGCCTTTCGATACCACGCAGGTGACTTTCCCACAGATATTTCAGGACAATGGCTACCAGACGGCCATGTTTGGCAAGTTGCACTTCGGCAACAACCCCAAGGGTGTGGATGATTTTATGATCTTGCCGGGCCAGGGCTACTACCTCAATCCCGACTTCAATACGCCCAAGGGTGACACCACCATCATGGGCTATGTGACCGATGTGATCACCGACTTGACCCTCGATTGGCTCAAAGAAGATCGCGACGAAGACAAGCCCTTTATGATGATGTATATGCACAAGGCACCGCACCGTCCCTGGTGGCCAAGAGCAGACAAGTTTGCCGAGTTTACACAAAAGCAATTCCCAGAGCCAGAGACCTTGTTCGACGATTACTCTAACCGTGGCACAGCGGCCAAGACTGCAGAGATGAACTTGCTCACACACATGATGTACAGCCACGATAGCAAGATCAGACCAGAACTACTAGAGGAGATGGGTGACAAGGCCTCTCCCAAAGTAGAGGAATTCGAAAACGGTTTTTATGGTCCGTATGGGAGAGCCACTGCCGAACAAAAAGCGCAATACGACCCGATCCTTGATAAGATCAATGCCGACTTTGAGCAAAACTGGCCCAACATGACCGAGGAGGAGAAAATGAGATGGAAGTACCAGCGATACATGCAGGATTACCTGGGCTGCATATCTTCTGTGGACGACAATGTAGGCCGTGTGCTGGATTATCTAGACGAAAGCGGCCTGGCAGAAAACACCATCGTAGTGTACACTTCAGATCAGGGCTTCTATCTCGGAGATCACGGCTGGTTCGACAAGCGATTTATCTACAACGAATCCTTCAAAACCCCACTGATGGTGAGATGGCCGCAAAAGATAAAAGCCGGTGTAGTAGAAAACGAAATGGTGCAAAACCTGGACTTTGCGCAGACCTTGCTGGAGGCGGCTGGCATAGATGCGCCGAGCGACATGCAGGGCGAGAGCCTGATGCCGCTGCTCACGGGCAACAAGGAGCAATGGGACAGAGATGCCGTCTACTACCACTACTACGAGTACCCGAGCGTGCACATGGTCAAGCGGCACTACGGTATCGTGACCAAGGAGTACAAGCTGGCGCACTTCTACTACGATATCGACGAGTGGGAGCTCTACGATCGCCTCAACGATCCTAATGAAATGAACAATGTCTATGACGATCCAGCCTACGCCGAAGTAGTCGCAGAGCTCAAAGACAAACTCACCGAACTGCGTGCGAAGTACAAAGACTCTCCCGAACTGGACAGTGTCTTTATCGAAAAGTACAAAAACATGCAGATCGAGAAGGGTAATGATTTTTGGTAGAATATTGAAGAGTATGTACGTATGAAAAGACTAAAGATTGGATTACTGTTTTTGCTTGCGCCTGTGCTGGCGCAAGCAGACATCTCGCTCCATTCACTAGTTGCAGACGGCATAGTGCTGCAGCGCAACAGCGAAGTACCAATTTGGGGTTGCGCTTCCAATCCCATAGGCGTCAACCTCTACAATAGAGAAGGTTTGCCTGCGGCGATGTTCTTGTCCAATGGAAAATAAAGAAGGTCGGGGTGTACACCCCGACCTAAACCATCTCCAACCAAATCATTATATTATTGCATCAATTTTGGGTAATGTCAGTTGAATGATGAGTCTTTCGGAGTACTTATCTAGGTCCACCTCCTCTTTGTGGACGAGGAGCATTTTTGATTTCACTTTCCGAAAGAAAACCATCTTCATTGGTGTCTATCTTTGAAAAATCATTGGCCAAAGGGCCAGAAACTTCATCCTTGGCTAGCATGCCATCTTTATTCGCATCCATTTCGGAGAGTAGTTGATCATAGCTAGGAGGCCCTTGTTGACGACCTCCCTGTTGTCCACCACCACCTTGCTGTGACATTCGGGGTTGTTCGTTGTTGGAGCTTTGATTTTTTTGAGAGGCGCATGAAGTGAAGCTTATGATCAGTGCACCAAGCGCCATTGTTTTGATTGTAATTTTCATGTTATTTTTATTTTTCTTTTAGACGTGAGTCTTTTCTTGATCCCTCGATATTGAATCGAAAAAGTAAGTTTATGACGGGTGAGTCACTGTCAATCCCTTCCTTTTGTAGGCCCCTCTCCATAGAAAATACACAGCAAATCCTACCAATAGAGCCAAACTGGGTAGCATTAGCCATGATTGTGTAGCCTTTTGTGTGTTTTCGACTATTGCGTTGTCTTGAAGAGCCAGATCAAGGCGATAGTTATTTTCTTTATGGAGTACAAAAGCTTTCTTTTCCAAACCCTCTTTAGAAATACTAAATAGGCTGCGGCTCTGATGGATGTTTTTGAATGCTTGGTTTTGAATTGAAATTTCTTGTATCGAAACGGGGATGCTATGCAGTTCGAAGATCACAGAAGTTGCATGAGCGAGTTGTACAAAACCATGACCGACCTCTACTTGCTTGCCATCGACTCGAAGATCTATTGACTTACGTAGATGATTCACTAGCAACTGATTAAATTCTTCCGCAGTGGTATATGCATTTTCTCCAAATTGCTGCTTTACTACATATTGAAAAGCTGCCGCTGCTGCATTTAGTTGCATTGTCCACTGTTCATTGTGCTGTACTAGTGTGATTGATGAGATATCAGCTTGATGTGCTTTTGCTGAGTTCAGCAAAAGCACTATGCCCAACAAGAACAAAGTTATTTTCTTCATGTCCTTCTTTTAATAGATGTATGCACCATACAGACAGTTGATGAAATTATTGGAACCGGGAGCATCTACATGGTAATGGTAGCCTCTAGTGTCATCATAGTGTCCTCGGCAGGCATCCAGATCATCGGGTTCTGTGCTGTCTTCGTTGAGTTGTGCGAATATGCCGTGACCGTCAATGGCATATCCGATCATAGGAGCATGTCCGTCTTCTTGAGAGATTTGTGCAGATTTACCTGTGGCGGCATGGTAGTGATAGCCTTGGTGTACGTTGATGTGTCCTCCTGCATCATCAAAAGGCGCCAAGGTATAGGCACTCAATATGTTGTCTACTGGGGCGGAAGCGGAAAATTCTACGCCATTGAAAGCGATACCTCTTACCAAGGGGCCAGATGAGTTGGGTCCCATGCCCGCAAAGTATTCGTAGGAAGTAAGTTTGACCGGTGTAGTCGGGATCAACCAAGTGCGGGTCAATTCAGTGATGTAGTCGGGGATACATTCTACGCAATAGTTTTTGTAATCTTCTCCCACATCGGGATTGGCTGCATTGATACAGTCTGTTTCGGTATTGGTCACGTAGACGTCTCCATTTTCGTCATACATCAACCAGGTGTCGTCGCTGTAGAAGTTGGCCATATTGGCAATGAATGCTCCGTCTACGTCGTATACTTCTCCATTTTCTATCCAGATACCTCCAGCCTCCGCATCATCGGATATGTTGTCAGGGCACCAAGGGCCCATTTCATGATCTGTAGGAGTGCTAGCTATGATTTGATAACAAGTAGTAGTGGTACCATTCGAAAGCGTACAGTCTACTACAGTAACCGTCGTGCCTTGGAGGAATAGCTCAGAATCTACATCTACTATGGTGCCTATTTCTGTGTCATGATTGAAATTTGTTGTGTTGTTTTCATCTTTACAACTATTGGCTGATAGCATCACAGTAGCTAGTAGCACTGAGGTCATAATCAATCGAATCTTTTGCATGTCTTGTGTTTTAGTCATTTAGACGTGCACAGATTTTTTATCCCTCGCCATAGGAGTGAAAAATTTCCTAGGCTAGTTGTGGCCTAGTTAAGCTACTACGGTCTAAATGGAGGCTTGTCAGGCCTTTTGCCCTGTTGGTCATCCTCAAGCAGGAGGGGCAAAATACTCTTCAATACACTGTCGAAGTGCAGGCTTTGTTTTTCGTCACACAGTCCCTTGAGCTCCTCAAAATGACGATAAGTGACCATGATTTTTTCTTCCTCGAGTTGGAGAATTTTATCTAGTTGAACATTTTCTTTTGCTGTTGTACCGTTGGTAAGTAGTTGATTGAAGAACGCTTTGATTAGTTCTCTTTCTTGCAGATCAATGCCTCGAAGCGTGTGGCGATGTTGCATGGCCATTCCGTCATATATTCTTTTTTGATCCTCATTTAGGTTCAGTTCTTCACTGATTTTGTCTTTGATGTCATTCTGTCTTTGGGGAGGTTTGGGACGAAATAGGAACAGCGACACCCAGGTTATATTGATGACGAGCAAGACGAAAAAACCGATTTTGTATGTTTTGTTATTCATATGCGTACAAGTTGAAATCATTAATCAATTGGGGGTATGCGTCATTTGTTGTGTTACTGGAAGTGAAAGATTTAAAAAAACTAGAAGCCGCCCATATGTTGGGGCAAATTAATAGTGCAACCACTGCCGCTACTTTGATCCAGTTAGGAGTAGAAGGACCTAGAGGTGTGAGTTGTCGATTCTTCTCAGACAGTGCTTGTTCAATCTTCGCAAAACCGTCACGAGGAGCTTTGGCTCTTTGTATCCCTTCCAGGCTGTTCATGATCTCATTTATGCGATTGTCTTTATCCATGTTCATTTCGACGTGTTTTTATTTTTGATCCCTCGGTCTGGGTAGTGTTTTTCTAACGCTTGTTTCAAATTTTGTTTGGCACGTTGTACCAGTGATTCTATGCTCTTTCTGCTTTGATTCATGATCTCTGCTACTTCTTTTTGAGGTAGACCTTCGATTTGAGTCAGGATGAAGGCCGTTTTTTGATTTTCAGAAAGATTGTCGATGGCACGAAAGAGCAATTTAGCATCTTCTTTGTTTTCTAGCTTTACTCCGGGATGTACAAAATCGGGGGATTCATATTTGATCTCCGTACTGTTTTTGAGGTAAATGGAGGTGAAGATGCCTGCTCTTTTTTGGCTTTTTTTCTTTCGTAGAAAATCCAATGATTTGTTTACAGCGATACGGTAAATCCAGGTGCTGATCGATGAGCTGAATTGAAAGCTATGTGCGGTATGATAGATCGTGACAAAAACATCTTGCAATAGCTCCTCGGCATCTTCAGTGTTTTTGGTGTAGCTGATCAATGTGTTGTATACGCGATCACTATAGTGGGTGTATAGTTGCTCTAGTGCCTCTTGGCTGCCATTTGCGATGGCTTCTATACATTTGTTTTCTTCGATCATTCAATGTGGCTGGTCCATACATCACCCCAATTGGCCTACGTTTTGCAAAGTAAATGAAAAAGCAGCTTTCGTAAACCCTAATGATTGCTTTTACCTAGATGCTCCTCCAGTATCTCTACGGTGTTTTTTACTCTTTTTCCAGAAGGTATTTTTTGGCTAGCAGCCTAGGAGAACTGCTCATTACGGCCATACATTGTTGGATTTATAACCATGGTTTTTTTTAGTTCTTGCTCTAGAGAAAAATGGAGATTATTTTACATTGAACGATAATTGATTGGTTCAGACACAATAGTTATAAGCATCCGCTTTGCTTTTGTTGAACTTGCGAGTAGATATAGTTGACGAAGTAGTGGGTTGGATTTAGGCTTGATCAGAATAGGTCGTACCTTCACTTTTTATACTTAGGGATACAATTATTATAGTAAAAATTAAGATGAAGAAAGCATTGAATTACTTGTGCGCAGCTCTGTTGATATTCGGAGCGGCATGTCAGCAAAAAGCGAAAGAAGAAAATAAGGAAGCGACAGAAGAGGAAGTAGTCATCAGCGATGATGAGCGTATGGAGTGGTGGCGAGATGCCGGATTCGGGATGTTTATCCACTGGGGTGCCTATGCAGTGCCAGGAGGTCAGCGTGGCGATACCATTTGTGGTGGTGGTGCCGAGTGGATCATGGACAAGCTGGACTATACCATCGAAGATTATGAAAAAGAAGTGGTCGCTGAGTTCAATCCGACAGATTTTGACGCGAACAAATGGGTAGCCATGGCCAAGGATGCAGGAATGAAGTACATCGTGATTACTTCTAAGCATCACGATGGTTTTTGTCTGTGGGATTCTAAAGTGACGGACTATGACATCATGGATGCCTCTGATTTCAAGAGAGACATCATCAAGGAGCTGGCAGAGGCTTGTGAGAAGGAAGGTATCAAGTTTTGCTTCTACCACTCGATCGTAGACTGGCACCACCCCCAGGCTCAAGCGCCACTGTACCCCAATTACAACGCGGGACAGAAAGACCAGACCGTTTTCAATCCTGAGTTTCCCAAATACTACGAAAACTACCTGAAACCGCAGGTTCAGGAGCTCCTGACCAACTATGGAGACATAGGTGTAGTTTGGTTCGATGGAGATTGGATTCCTGACTATACCACAGAGATGGGCAAGGAGATGTATAACATGATCCTGGATATACAACCTCGTACGATCGTCAACAATCGTGTGGACAAAGGTCGCAATGGCATGGAAGGTATGGACAAAGAAGGCAACTTTGCGGGAGATTTCGGGACACCAGAGCAGGAAATTCCTGATACAGGTATTGATGCGGATTGGGAAGCTTGTATGACCATGAACGGGTCGTGGGGCTACAAGCCATCCGACACCAACTGGAAGAGCAGTGAAGATCTGATCCAGAAGCTGGTCGATATCGTGTCCAAAGGAGGTAATTTTCTGCTCAATGTAGGGCCTGATCCGAAGGGGAACTTCCCGCCCGAAAGTGTAGAGCGTCTGGCCGACATGGGCAAGTGGACCAAAGTAAATGGTGAAGCGATTTATGGAGCTAAGGCGAGTCCCTACGAAAGACCTGAGTGGGGAAGATATACGGCTAAGGACGGGATAGTCTATGCCCATGTATTTGAGTGGCCAGAAGATGGCCAATTGGTGATCAATACCGAAATCAAGCCGAAGAAAATCACCCTGTTGGCTGACTCTGCGACTATCTTGGAGTGGGATGCAGACCAGTCTGTGATCATGCTGCCAGCTGAGGTTGTAGACCCAGTCGCGACTGTGATCAAAATAGAATATTAATTAGTTGTTTGAATGAGTAATAGCTGACTGCTTGCCCTGGCAGTTGGCTGACTCATATTCTCCTTTTTTTCTTATGAAGACTTTTATTTACTATCTACCGCTATGGGCGTTAGTTGCTTTGCTGTGGAGCTGTTCAGAGACGGGCCGAACCATCTATGTCAATCCCGAAGGTCAGGCGATGGGCACAGGATCTGCCACTGATCCCTACAATTCGATCGAAAAAGCCCTGCTGGTGGCCGAACTTTACATGGAGGAGGAAGGAGTTCAGGACATTACCATACATCTACAAGCCGGGATTTACCGATTGACTCAACCTATTGCATTATCTGCCGCCCAGAGCGGACTGGACATCATTGGAGCGGGTAGCGATCAGGTCAGTATCAAGGGTTCTGTACTCCTAGACTTGAAATGGGAAACCTATCAAGGAAAGATACAGGTAGCTCCCATCCCTGAAGGTGTAGATTTCGATCAGTTTTATGCCAATGGCCGAGGACAGATTCTCGCTCGCTATCCCAACTACGACGAGGAGGGTGGCGACTGGCAGGGACATGCCGCTGATGCCATCGCGCCTGAGCGCATCCGTACTTGGTCGCATCCCGAAGGAGCCTACTTTCATGCCATGCACCGTGGTAGATGGGGAGGATTCCACTACCAGATAGCAGGAGTAGACAGTACGGGCCAGGCCATCCTAGAGGGTGGACACCAAAACAACCGACCCTCAGCGCCGCACGACCAGTACCAGATGGTCGAAAATGTATTCGAAGAACTCGACAGCCCGGGCGAGTGGTTTCTGGATCAAGAAAATAACAAACTGTACTACTGGCCGGAGCAAGGGCTGGATATGGCCACTGCTACCTTTGAGGGAGCTGTTCTGGAAAACCTCATTTCCATCCAGGGAAGCGAAGAAAACCCTGTGTCAGACATTAGTATATCAGGGATCAAGTTCGAGCATACCCGTCGTACTTTTATGAACGAGTACGAGCAGTTGCTCCGCAGCGACTGGTCGATCTTCAGAGGAGCGGCATTTTTCATCGAAGGAGCCGAAAACTGTGAGCTGCGTGCTTGTGAGTTTACCCAGCTGGGAGGCAATGTGATTTTCGTAAGTGGCTACAATCGCCAGATCGACATAGCCGAAAACCATATCCACGAATGTGGAGCCAGTGCTATTTGCTTCGTGGGAGAGGCCTCTGCTGTACGGTCACCTTCGTTTCGCTACGGGCAGTTTGTGCCGGTGGCAGAGATGGACACCGTCAAAGGTCCGCAAAGCAACGAGTACCCCAAAAATTGTGTCGCCGAAAATAACCTGATCTATCGTATCGGTCGGCTAGAAAAACAAACGGCTGGTGTAGAGATCGCCATGGCCATGAACATCACTGTCCGCAACAACAGCATATACGATGTGCCCCGTGCAGGTATCAACATCGGTGATGGTACCTGGGGGGGGCATGTATTGGAGTACAACGACGTGTTCAATACCGTGCTGGAAACGGGCGATCACGGCTCGTTCAACTCCTGGGGACGCGACCGCTTTTGGCACCCCAACCGTCGATACATGGACAGCCTGACTATGACCAATCGCGCCATGACAGGCTGGGACGCCATCCATACGACCATCATTCGCAACAACCGTTTCCGCTGCGACCATGGCTGGGATATCGATCTCGACGATGGCTCGTCCAATTACCATATCTACAACAACCTTTGCCTCAATGGCGGTATCAAACTGCGTGAAGGATTTGATCGGGTGGTAGAAAACAACGTGATGGTCAACAATGGAATGCACCCACATGTGTGGTTTGCCAACTCCGAAGACGTGATTCGTCACAATATCGCCATGAAGGCAC
This sequence comes from Reichenbachiella sp. 5M10, assembly GCF_002742335.1. Lineage (NCBI taxonomy): Bacteria > Pseudomonadati > Bacteroidota > Cytophagia > Cytophagales > Reichenbachiellaceae > Reichenbachiella > Reichenbachiella sp. 5M10. The sequence continues at coordinate 1,410,965 of NZ_MDGR01000007.1, forward strand.
ACCAGGACGTGAGCCAGCGTGGTTGGGGCAAGGAGATCGACCAAAATTTCTTTACGAATGAGGATGCTTTGCAGCTATCTCTAAGCAAGGGATTGGATTCTGCGAGTCGATTTGGAGACCCGCTCTTTGTAGATCCAGCCAGCCTGGACTATCGTGTGGAAGAAGGCTCGCCGGCATTGGCTGTAGGTTTTGAAAATTTCCCGATGGATCAATTTGGGGTGCAAGTTCCTGCATTGAAATCCCTGGCCGAAACCCCAGAAGTACCGGATGTAGACATGGCCAGCCAGCAGGCGGTAGTCAACTCGGTGCTATGGCGCGGCATGAAGCTCAAGAGTATCGAAACCATGGCAGAACAGTCTGCTACCGGGCTGCCAGAGATCGCCGGTGTGATGGTACTCAAGATCATGGATCGACAAGCGCAACCGCTCAGGTTGAAGACCGAAGATGTGATCCTGGAAGTGGACGGAGTGAAGATCAAAACCGTCGATGACTTTTTATCCCTCGACTGGGAAAGACTGGACAAAGAGAAAGCAGCGCTCGTAGTGATGCGCAATCAGGCAGAGCGCCGGTACCGCATGAAGTGATGACCTATCTCTTTAGGGAGACAGTTGATAAATAACGATTAAAGAAAGAACAATGAGAAAATATAGTCTAATAGGTATCTGGGCTGGCGTGTGTCTCTCGATGGGGAGCATGGCGCAGAATGTGGATATGGTCTATACCACCGAGAGCCAGCGATGGGTGGAGCCCAAGAAGTTTATGACCAAAACTGAGGCTACTGCCGAAAATACCATATCAGTCTACCCTGAGGAGACTTTGCAGGAGATGGATGGATTTGGTGGGGCATTCAACGAACTAGGTTGGGACGCACTGTCCTATTTGCCACAGTCCGAGTCAGACAAAGTCTTTCAGGAGATGTTTTCGGAGGATGGAGCCAACTTTTCCATGTGCCGCATTCCTATTGGCGCCAGTGACTATGCCCTGAGCTACTATAGTTCCAACGACGTGCCAGAGGACTTTGCCATGCGAGACTTCAATATTGATCGGGACAGATATATACTGATCCCCTTTATCAAAGAGGCCTTGAAGGTCAGACCTGATTTGCAAGTATGGGGGTCGCCCTGGTCTCCACCAGCCTGGATGAAGGTAAATGAGCACTACGCGATGCGAAACGGCGAATTTGGCAATGCCAAAGATGGAAACAAGATGAACCCGGGAGCGAAAATTTTGAACAATGCGACGGGTTTCAAAATGCAAGAAAGATACCTGGAAGCCTACGCTCTTTATTTCTCTAAGTTCGTATCGGCTTATGCCAATGAAGGGGTGCCATTGTTTGCCATCATGCCACAAAATGAAATCGCCTTCCAGCCGAACTGGCCGAGCTGTACCTGGAGACCAGAAGATATGGCCTACTTTATTGGTGAGTTTCTTGGACCACAGTTTGAGAAAGACGGGGTGGCATCAAAGATATGGTTGGGCAGCGTCAATGCCTCTGATCCCAATTATGTCAGGACAGTGTTGAACAACGAAAAAGCACAGCAGTATTTGGCAGGTGTAGGATTTCAATGGGGTGGCGCCAAAGCGATAGCCACGATTCATGACGAATACCCTCAGCTCCAATACATGCAGACCGAAAACAAATGTGGTGAGCACGAAAACGATTGGACTTCTGTGGAAAGGTCATGGAAAGATCTGCTGCACTACATCAATAGCGGAGCAGGCTCCTATATGTATTGGAACATGATCCTCGACGAGACAGGCAGCAGTGCTTGGGGCTGGCCGCAAAACTCCATGGTCGTAGTAGATCGTGATAGCAAAGAAGTGAAATACACCGACGAGTATTACCTCTTCAAGCATATCTCTCACTTTGTACAGCCTGGAGATCGTTTTTTGAAATCTGAAGGCAAAAACCAATTGGCTTTCAAGAAAGCAGACGGGACAGTGGTCGTCTTACTCTACAACGGCGCGGAGCAAAACAGCCTCCGCACCGTGAATATTGGAGACCAGAAGGTCAATCTGGACCTAAAGCCTAGATCGATCAGCACCGTGACCATAAGTAATTATTAGTAATTCGAGTGAAGGCTGAGGGGGTGTCCTTCAGCCTTTTTTAGTCTCTTTTACTTCTCAAAAATGGATAGTTTGACAACATGTAATCTGCTCGTTTGGTTTACGATTACTTACTGCTCAGACTTTATGTAGACAATAAAATATGAAAACAGTAAAACAAACACTTTTGATAGTATTCGGGCTAGTGATGTTTTTAACTAGTTGTGACGAGGAACAAAAACTACAGTTGGCCTCTCCCAATGGAAATAGTGAGATCGTATTGAGCCCTGCCAGTCAGGTGGAAGGTGGCTTGGTGAATTTTTCGGTGCTTTACAAAGGTCGTCAGGTGATTTTGCCTTCTTCGCTGCAGTTGCTTACAGAGGATTTGGACTTTGGTTCTAAGGTAGAGATTAGTGAATTGGGGCGTGTTTCGGTAGAGGAAGAATGGACCACTCGTTTTGGTGAGTTGAGCCAAGTACCCAACCGATATAGCCAGGCTAGTTTTCGTCTAAAAGGCGAAAGGGCAGAAGTATTGCTGACTTGCCGTGCTTATGACGAAGGTGTCGCTTTTTCTTATCAAATCCCTAAACAAAACGGACTGGAGGATATTGCCATCGACGATGAGCTGATCCACTACCGTTTTGAACAGGATTTTCCTGTATGGACGACCCCCGAGCGTGAGCCGGGCAAACTGACCGCACAGGGGGAGTATAGTCGTGTGCCACTGAGTGAGTTGCCGTATGGGGCCGAACGCCCATTGGTCATAGAGCAGGACAGTCAGGTCGTAGCTTTGGCCGAAGCTAGGCTGGTAGATTTTGCCAGACTTAGTTTTAGGGCAGACCCTGCAGGTGGTTTGAGTATCTTGTCCAATCTGGATGGCAAAATGGTACGGACAGTGCAGGATACGGTCACTGGAGCGCTGAAGAGTCAACGTCTAGGGCATTCGAAGGTGAAAGCCCACCTACCTCTACAGTCACCTTGGCGGGTGGTAATGCTGGCCGATGATCATGGCCAGTTGCTAGAACAAAACTATCTGATCCAAAACCTCAACCCTCCAAGCGCAATAGAGGACGAATCCTGGATAGAACCTGGCAAGGTTTTGAGAGAAACAACCCTGACTACTCAGGGAGCTATGGCTGCCATCGATTTTGTGGCAGATCATCAGATGCAGTATGTGCATTTTGATGCTGGATGGTATGGCAATGAGATGAAGGACAGTTCGGATGCTACGACTGTGACTTTGGATCCTAAGCGATCCAAGGGGCCATTCGATATGAAAGCAGTGACAGCTTATGCCAAAAGCAAAGGAATTAAGGTTATGCTCTATGTCAACCGACGCTCTCTGGAGCGACAGTTGGATGAACTGTTGCCCTTGTTTGCCAAGTGGGGAATTTCGGGGGTCAAATTTGGTTTCGTACGAGTGGGAGATCAGCAAGCCACCGCTTGGCTGCACGAGGCGATAGCCAAAGCTGCAGCGTATCAAATGGTCGTAGATGTGCACGACGAGTACCGACCAACCGGTTTTTCGCGAACTTATCCAAATCTTCTCACTCAGGAAGGAATAGCAGGTGACGAAACCAGCGTAAGCAATGAACATACACTGATTACCATGTTTACGCGTATGCTGGCAGGAGCTGCGGACAATACCGTGTGCTACTACAACAAGCGCGTGGAGACGATGGGCTCTCATGCATCTCAGCTAGCCAAAACAGTGTGTTTGTTCAGTCCTTTGCAATTTCTCTATTGGTATGACAAGCCCGCTGCATCTCCAGAAAAGTTGGATGGTCTATGGGGTGATACCAAGCACATAGGGAATGAGCCGGAGCTGGCGTTTTTTGATCAAGTTCCGACGACCTGGGACGAGACCAAGGTGCTGGAAGCAGAGATTGCCAGACTAGGGGTAATCGCTAGACGTAAAGGGGGAAGTTGGTACATAGGAGGGATATCTGGCCCAGAGGCAAGAGCGGTGAATTTAGATTTTTCTTTTCTCGATCGAGGACAAAAATATGTTGCTAAACTATATACTGATGATGAGTCGATAGAGACTCGTACCCATGTGAAAATAGAAGAGTTGGAGTTAACTGCTGAAGATCAATTGGTACTACAGCTGGAAGCCAATACAGGATTTGCTATGTCAATCGAGTTGAGATGAGAAGACGGTTTTCAACTTAGAAGTAGGTTACTTAAGGAGAGCTAATAAAGTTTATCAAGCCATACAGACGCTGTTTCTGTATGGCTTTTTGATGCAATAGCGCATCCTGTTAGCATGGGGGATAATAGAGTGCTTTTGTCGAAGCAGTCGATGCATCCGACTGCTCATGACATGGGAAGTCTGCTTTCGAAAGCCAGCCTTTGAAGATTTATATTTCTACTATGCTGACATCTGATCCCAGAGACAAAATGGGTGGGTGTCAAAAATAAAGAGGCTATTTCTCGGATGAGAAATAGCCTCAAATAACCTTAGACCCTCGAACTTTATTTACTATTTACTAAACTTATTACCAATAAATCAACAGTTAAAAACATTACTTACTACAAGGAAGAAGTTCAAGGTCTAGGTTATTTTATCAGTTCTTTTTCCAATTCTTCTAGTGACTTTCCTTTGGTCTCAGGCATCATCAGATGCACAAAGAACAGTTGGAGTACCATCAACCCACCAAAGAAGGCAAAGACCACAAATGGTTCAAATACATTGATCAATACGGCACCAAATAGGGTGATGAGAGCGGCAAATACCCAGTGTACACCACAGCCCCAAGATTGACCGAAAGCACGTACATTGTTGGGGAATATTTCGGAAATGAATACCCAGATCACGGCACCTTGTCCAATGGCATGTGAGGAAATAAACATCAGAATGAAGGCAAGTTTGAACCCTGCCGACGCATCTGTATAAAAGCCAAAAGCCACCATGAATAGACTGATGATGTAGCCTATCGATCCAATGTACATCAGCTGTTTTCTGCCTGCTCTGTCGATCAGGTACATCCCAGCAATGGTGAATACGAGGTTGACTAAGCCAATGGCGATGGAACTAAACAAGGAGTCTGAAGTAGCAAATCCTGCTTTTTCTAAAATCTCTGGTGCATAGTAGAGGATGAAGTTGATACCAGAGAGTTGATTAAAGAACGCAATCAAGAAGGCCAGTAAGAGTGGAACACGGTATTTTTTGGAGAAAACCTGTTCTCTTTTGCTACCTACAGGCTGCTGATCTGCGACGATGTCTTCCAATATGTTTTGTGCTTCTTCAAGGCTAGATGTTTTTTGAAGTACTTCCATCGCTGCTTCTTTGTTGTTTTGGTGCAGGACGAGCCACCTTGGGCTTTTGGGAATCCCAAATACCAAGAGCATATAGATCAAGGCAGGGATACCTTCTACACCGAGCATCCAACGCCAGTCGTTGGCCCCACCGACTCCTTCGAGCAGGTAGTTGGAGATGAAGGCAATCAAAATACCAAAGACGATATTGAATTGGTAGAGAGCACCTAATTTGCCCCGGTTGTTCGCTGAGGCTATTTCAGAAATATACGTAGGAGCGGCGATAGAGGAAACACCAACACCTAATCCACCGACAAATCTAAAAAATGAGAAGAGGTATGGATCCTGTGCGAGTGCTGATCCGATTGCCGAAACAAAATACAAAACACCGATACCGATTAGGGTATTCTTTCGTCCGTATTTGTCCGTAGGAAAACCCGCAAACAAAGCACCTATCACGGTGCCCCAGAGTGCCATGGACATGATGAATGTGCCATGAAACCATTCGGAGGTTTGCCATAGCTCTTTGATGGGGAGATTGGCTCCCGATATCACCACGGTATCAAAACCGAATAGAAATCCGGCCATGGCTACTACGATTGCATAATATATTAGTCTTTTGTTCATCTTGTCTTGTTGTTGTCAGGTTTTCACCCATTCAGAACCAACATTCCATCCCCGGTTCATTGTCCGAATCCCACGTTTGGGTTTTGGACAATTGTCGGTTCTGTATATTGGGCGAAAAAATTGTTGCTGTGATTATGACTTGTTCTGCTCTGGCTCGAAACTGGCCAATACAGAATTGACTACTGGTTCTCCCTGTTGCAATTTTTTTAGCCTCAGCAAGGCTTCTACATAATAGTAGTCTGCATAGATGATAGATGCGTCTATTTCAGAGCCGTTGGGCTTATGTCCTGTGGAGTGGAGCAAGAAAGCCGAGTTTTTGTTGCCACTTTGGTAGTTGGTGGACAATTCCTCTAGCATCGCAGTGGCTTTGCTTACATATTCTTGTGCCAGTTCTTCATCGCTGTATTTGGACAGTTCCAATAGGGCAGAGGCGACCAAAGCGGCAGCAGATGCATCTCTTGGCTCGTTGGGGATATTGGGTGCGTCAAAGTCCCAGTAGGGGATCAAATCTTCGGGTAGTCTATCCAAATATACACGGGCTGTTTGGTGTGCTGTTTTCAAGTATTCTGGATCCTTGGTCTCGCGGTACATCATCGTGTATCCGTATACTGCCCAACCTTGTCCTCTGGCCCACATGGTGTGGTCAGCATAGCCCTGGTGTGTGATGCCTTTGATTTTGTCACCGTTGATGGTATCGTAGATTACTACATGATACGCCGAATAGTCATCTCTGAAGTGGTTTTCCATGGTCTTGTCAGCGTGCGTTTCGGCAATTTCCTCCAGTGAAGCTGTTCCTCCATTTTTGGCTGCCCATGAAAGCATTTCCAGATTGATCATGTTGTCAATGATCGTGTTGTGAGGGAATTCTGTTTTTACAGGCCATGACAGGATAGTACCGACTACCGGATTGTACAATGTAGCCAGTGTATCGGAGGCTTTTAGGATCATTTCTTTGTACTCAGGGTTTTGCGTCAGTCTATAGCCGTTGCCTGCACTGTTGTATACTTGAAATCCAAGGTCGTGATCCGTGGCAGATTCTACAGACAGAGGCTCTAGATACATGGTGAATTGATCTGCAGCGTTTTTCAATTCAGTATCTCCTGTGTATTCGTAGAGGTACCAAAGCGTACCAGGCCAAAATCCGCTGGTCCAGTCTCTGTATTTGACCAATGTCCATTCATCACTGTCGTGTGGGATGTTTCTAGGGATAGAAGCCGAGTCGTTGGGCAACTGTTGGAGTGTTTTTTTGGCTTGTGCCACGCAGTAGTCGAGTTGCTGGTCGACGTTGAATACTTCTTTTTGCTTTTGTTGGCATCCCAGGCCAAGTAGTCCAGCGAGGACAACGATCAAAATGGAATTTTTCATGATAATTATTTATTTCTTCTTGTGGCCTTTTGCTATCAAGAACCTCTGTGTTGATTTATTCTTCGATTAAAAATGCGGCACCAAATACGCCTGCACTGTCTCCCAGTGCAGGTTTGACTATTGGAGCTTGAAATTCGTGATTGAAAACATACGCAGGGATGCGAGATGCTCCCGTTGTATAGATCTCGTCTATGTTGCCTACACCTCCGCCTATCACGATTACATCAGGGTCCACGATGTTGATGACCACACTGATTGCTCGGGCAAATCCATCGGTCAGTCTGTCGAGTGTATCTATAGCGACTGAGTCAGTTTTTGCTCTAGCTCGTTCGATGATTTCTTTGAGAGGCTTTTGCGTTCCTGTTTTTTGGTGATAGTACCATTCGAGCGATGGGCCTGATAGTATGCTTTCGTTGTCTCCTTCTTTGCCACAAAAGCACGGGCGCCCCTCCATACCAGACAACAAATTGTGCCCCCATTCTCCTCCGATACCATGGTGCCCATTGATGATGTGTCCATTGATGACCAACCCACCGCCTACACCAGTGCCCAATATGACTCCAAATACTACTTGAGCGTCGGGATAATGATGTTTGACCACTCCCAATTTTGCTTCTGCCAAAGCAAAGCAGTTGGCATCATTGGCCATTTTGACTTCTATACCTAGCAGATTTGTAAGGTCTTTTTGCATGGGCTGCCCATTGATGGCTGTAGCATTGCAATTTTTCATCAGGCCACTGTGTCGATTCATTGTGCCTGGAGTGCCGATACCTAGACGAGTAGGTCTACAGCCATGATGTGCTACCATCGAATCCACCAGTTTTTTGACTTGATTGAGTATATGTGGGTAGCCCTTGGAGGCTTCAGTAGGTATTCGTTCTCGATAGAGTACTTTGTTGTCGTTGTACTGATCGAGTACTACCCCTTCTATTTTGGTGCCACCCAGATCGATTCCCCACAGTATTCCTTCTTCCATGTTTGGGAGCTTAATGATTCTAATCTATTTAATTAGCAAATGTTCATCTGGTTTGTAGTCGGTGATGAACGGCTAGACATGGGTGATGTGAATCTCTAAACGAAAAGTTATTTCGATAGAAGTATATTTTAGTCACTCCAAAGTCATCCTTTGCTGCAAGCTAGAGTTGTAGTGAAGTGATGAATTGAAACACTTGATCACAACCTAAGATTGCTTTACAATGATCGAATAAAATGCTTGAGAGGGCTATGACTCATGATTCATAGAGCATAAATCATGGCTCAAAGTGCCTTAGGACGAGGTAGAGGGCAGTATTATGACTATAAATTGAGGGTGATGTGAGGAATGAGATGTGAAAAATCACTCAGAGAGATTCTATCCAAGGAAGCTTCTCTCTTTCAAAATGTATTCATTTGGGGTTTGCAAGGTTGGTTTTGCTTCTCACATGGGTACAAGGTCATCAAATGTGGTTGATACTGAGAAGTGCTTTATTCTCGTCTCTATTTATGCTTCATCCCAATTTTTATGCCCTACGAATATTTAGGGTTTGCATCGATTGGATGAAGTTTTGAGTGATTTCCTCCTGCTTCAAATGTCGGCCCTCTTTGACTTGCCATTCTCCATGGGTTATCGTGCCGAGGATGTTGGATGCGTCACTGCTGTAGACGAAGGTATTGCAAAGTTGGTCTAAGTGGGTACAGGCAATCAGTGGAGATTGTGCATCCATGATGACCGCATCGAGAGGTGCTCCGACCTGGAAGAATTGCTCATCTGATGATCCCATGGCTCGTTTTCCTGATCTCCAAGCCTGTGAGAGCGCAAGGAGTCCACTGTTTCCATTTTCGAGCGTGACGAATGTCTCGCGGCTGTGTGTGTGGGTACGTTGACCATAGTCGAGTATCCTTAGTTCTTCCAGAGGATTGAGTCCGACATGGCTGTCAGTACCTATACTCCATCGACCTCCGTGCTCCTTGTAAGCAGCGAATGGAAAGAGGCCGTCTCCCAAGTTGCCTTCGGTGGAGGGACAGAGAACCGCATGGACTTGTGATTTTGCCATTCGTTGGGTTTCAGATGGAGTCAAATGTGTGGCATGTACCAAATGAAATTGTTGATTTGGCGTACAGTGATTGAGTAGCCATTCGACTGGGCGCTGACCATGGTATGCGAGGCAGTCTGTGACTTCTTGGAGTTGTTCGGCAATATGGATATGGAAAGGTCGGCTTGTGTCCATCTCTTGACAATAGCGCATCACCGTATCTGGACTCACGGCGCGGAGGGAGTGAATGCCTGTCGCTAATTGAGCGTGGGAGTATTGATTTACCATGTGTTGGCTACTCGCAAGCAAGAGATGATAGGAATCTAGGTTTTGAGACAAAAACCGTCGCTGACCCTCGTTGGCTTCTTTGCCAAATCCACCTTTTTGGTAAAACATGGGAATGAGTGTAATGTGGATACCGGCGCGACTTGCTGCTCGAACGAGGCGTTCTCCCATTTCGCTGAGTTGGCTGTAACGTTTGCCTTGACTGTCATGGTGCAAGTAGTGAAATTCTGCGACTGCCGTATAACCATGTCTGAGCATCTCGGCATAAAGCATCGTAGCGATATTTTCCAACTGATCGGGAGAGATACTTAGAGCTATTTCATACATGGATTTCCTCCATGACCAGAAATCATCGTTGCGTTGTGTAGGGACGTGCATCTCAGCCAAACCAGCCATCGCATACTGAAACGCATGCGAATGGCTATTTTGAAAGCCTGGCAAAGCATAGCCATTTATGTATTCACCTTCTTTTTCGCCTTGAGCAATGGATAGTATTGTTCCTTGGCTATCTAGTCTTACTTGTGCATCGTTGACCCAACCTTGGTCTGTAAGTAGGCCCTTGAATCGATATTTTTCACCCATCAGTTGCTGTGTTCTAGGATTAATTTTCTCAGCATGTCCAAGCATTTTTTTAGCTGATCTTTGGCGATATATTCGTCGGCACGATGCCCTTGATCCATAGATCCAGGTCCACAAATGATGGATTCATATCCACCTTTAGCGTATTGTCCTGCTTCGGCAGCATAGGACACGGTATGTAGCTCGTGGTTGCCCGTGAGTCGTTTGATCAAATCGACCACTGCCGTATCTGCCGCAGTATCCAAGGGCAATACGAAGGGGTGATCCACCAAAATATCAATTTTGAAATCAGGAAACAGCTTTCTTTTTTCTTGCTCTCTCTCTCTACAGAATGCCTTGAACTCGCTGATGATTTCCTCGACATCATCGCTAGGTATCACTCGTACATCCCAATAGAACCGTACATCATCCGCGATGATGTTAGGGGCTATACCTCCCTGAATCTTGCCGACATGGAGTGAAGAGTGAGGAGGGTCAAAGCGCTCATCGATGTGGCCATTGACAATGAGGTCGTTCATTTTTTCTTCCAGCCATATGACCAAACGGGCTGCTTCGTGTATGGCGCTCACTTCTTGCTTGATGCGACTGCTGTGACCGGCAGAGCCATTGACATGAGTTTCCATCACACATATTCCTTTTTGTCCGACGATGGGCTCCATAGAAGACGGCTCTCCTATGATGGCGAATTTCGGTTTTTCGACGTATGTCTGGGTGATATGTGCCACTAAATCAGGTCCAGCCAAACAACCGATTTCTTCGTCGTACGAAAAGGCAAAGTAAATGGGTTTTTTTAGGTCTGCTTTGACCATTTCGGGCAACATGGCCAAACAACAGGAAACAAAGCCTTTCATGTCACATGAGCCTCTTGCATACAGTTTGCCATCGCCTTTGTCAATCAGTACGAAGGGATCTGTCGTCCAATTCTGTCCCTCAGTGGGGACTACATCCGTATGGCCGGATAGGATGACGCCACCATCTACTGCGGGTCCAATTCGACAATGGAGTGAGGATTTTGTACCATTTTCGTTGGGCACCATGTATGTTTCCACACCGTGTGATTCGATATAGTTCTTGATCCAGTGGATGATTTCTAAGTTGCTCATCCCTCCTAAGACGGGATAGGATACCAGTTGAGTCAGTATGTCTTGTACGTTCATGTTTATGGGGTTTCGAATAATTCTATCAATGTAGCTAGTGCTGGGTTTCTGTTTTCGGTATTCCAGATGGCATAGAGTGTAGTCCGGAAGGGGAGTTGGTTGAGACGGATGAATTTGACGCTTGGGTTGTCTTGCATGAGGGATTCTGGCAAAATGGATACACCGAGGTGATGCTCTACAAGTTTGTAGATCGTGCCTGCATGTACGGTGTTGTGTGAGACGATGGGGTCAAACCCACTGTGGACAAATAGGTTCATCATTTTTTCATAGTAGGAGGGGCTGTAGGATTGTTCGAAAAGGATGAAATGCTCTTTTTTGAACTGTGTGAGACTGGTGAACGTTGACTGATCCACTCGGTGATCTGCTGGCAGGACCAATACAAAGGATTCTTCCAAGACGGGATGTAGTTTGAGCCCAATCGGTGCTCGTTCTAGACGTACAAATCCCAAATCAATCTTCTGAGAGAGCAATGCATCGGTTTGTTTGAGATTGTCCATTTCCTGAAGGTTGAATTGAACTTCTGTATTTTGATCCGAAAAGCGCGTAAGTAAATCTGGAATGATTTGTTGCATGGCTGAGCCTACATAGCCTAGGTTGATGCTGCCCAAGACTCCTTTTTCGATGAGTTGGGCATGATCTATGGCGCTATTGACATTGCGTAGGAGCAATTCAAATTCACTTTGAAGATAGCTGCCGGCGGCAGTCAGTTGTACTTTTTTGCTGTTCCGGTCAAAGAGTTGTACTCCGATTTTTTCTTCCATCTGATGAATCTGCCGGCTCAGCCCGGGTTGTGAGACGTAGAGCTTCTCTGCAGCTTTTCGAAAGTGTAGGTTTTTGGCTACTTCGAGAAAATACCGAATATGTCTCAGTTCTATTTGATAACTCATAGGTATTGAAAGATGAATAAATTGATCTTGTTGGTTATCAAAGCTAATTCTAATTTTGGTAAAAAGAAAAGCACATGTTTCAGTACGGGATAGACCACCTGACAGTATCCAAAGCTCTGGCGATAGCCAGAGGGAAATTAGAGGCAAGATTGACCTCCGCCTGCGTAACGAAAGTGGAGCAATCATACCGACATGTATTGGCCATTTCACAGGACGAACCTGCAGTTTATGGCATCAATACAGGGTTTGGCCCATTGTGTGATACCAAAATCGACAAAGTCGAAACGACGAAGTTGCAACGTAACATCCTGTGGAGTCATAGTGTAGGAGTAGGCGAGGCTATTGATGAAGAGCTATCCAAACTGATGCTCATCTGCAAAGTGCACGCACTGGCACAAGGGTACTCTGGAATTTCGGTTGAGATCCTGGAGCGGATCATTTGGCACATTGAACAGGACGTGATTCCGGTGGTGCCTGCACAAGGGTCTGTCGGGGCATCTGGTGATTTGGCACCTTTGTCACATTTGTTTTTGCCACTTATTGGCGAAGGAGAAGTCTTCTATCAAGGCCAGAGGGTCAAAACTGCCGAGTTGTTTATGTCGACAGGTATGGAGAGCGTCAGTTTGCACGCCAAAGCTGGGCTTGCATTGATCAATGGAACACAGTTTATTTTGGCGCATGCCGTACGACTGGTCGATGTGCTGCATGTAGACCTGTCTCATGCTGATATTTTGGGAGCGATGATGATCGAAGGACTGTTGGGGTCCAAAGCTCCTTTTGAAGAAAAGCTGCATCAATTGCGTCCCTATCAGGGAAATCTTCATGTGGCCAATCGCATAAGGAAGTTTCTATTCGAGTCGGAGATTGTCGATTCGCACAAAAACTGTGGCAATGTTCAAGACCCTTATTCGCTGCGCTGCATCCCACAAGTACACGGTAGTTCACGAACAGCCTGGTTGCATCTCAAGGAGGCAGTAGAGGTAGAACTTAATGCAGTGACTGACAACCCAGTTATTTTCTCTCAAGAGGAAACCATCAGTGGGGGGAATTTTCATGGACAGCCCTTGGCTCTACCCATTGATTATGCCTGTCTTGCAGCTGCCGAATTGGGGAATATATCGGATCGCAGATCATATTTGTCGTTGGAGGGGAAGCGAGATCGCACCCCCAAGTTGCTCATGACAGAAACTGGTACAAACTCGGGGTTTATGCTCGTGCAATACACCACGGCAGCTTTGGTGAGTGAAAACAAAGGGCAGTGTTTTCCTGCCAGTGCAGATAGCATTCCTACTTCGCTGGGTCAAGAAGACCATGTGAGTATGGGGTCGATTGGTGCGAGGAAGGCACTTCGTGTTTGTGAAAATCTGACCAAAATTTTGGCTGGAGAATTGATTTGTGCCGCTCAGGCCATGGATTTCAAAAAACCGTTGCGGTCAAGTGCCGTGTTGACACACGTGCACGATCATGTACGATCAGTTATTGACCATGCCAAGGAAGACCGTATATTTTCGGACGATATCAACAAGGCGACGGACTTGCTTCATAGTAGAGAATTGATTCAGATTACTTGGGACCATCTCGGAGGATTTAGTAGTTATGATGATTTGTTCGAACGATTTTAACCCTTATCATATCATGATCACTGCACTTACGGATTTTCAAAAGGCAATCTTAACAGGAATTCCTAATGAGTTGCCTCCCAGGATTTTGACTTACCCAGAGGTCAACCGCGCTCCAAAGCGTAAGGACGTTTTGACTGCTGAGGAGAAGAAGCTGGCCATTAGAAATGCGCTGCGTTACTTCCCCAAGGAGTGGCACGAAGAATTGGCTGGAGAATTTGCCGAAGAACTCAAGGCTTATGGTCGGATCTACATGTATCGTTTCAAACCGAGATATGGGATGTATGCACGGCCCATTGATGCCTATCCCGCTCAGTCTCAGCAAGCAGCAGGCATCATGCTGATGATCCAAAACAACCTTGATCCCAATGTTGCACAGCATCCGGAGGAGTTGATTACCTATGGAGGCAATGGAGGAGTGTTTCAAAACTGGGCACAGTACCTGCTCACGATGCAATACCTGGCCAACATGAGCGACGAACAAACCTTACATTTATATTCGGGGCACCCGATGGGGCTGTTTCCGTCGAGTGCAAATGCTCCGCGTGTCGTAGTGACCAATGGCATGATGATCCCCAATCATTCGTCGCAGGACGATTGGGAAAAATACAATGCACTGGGGGTGACGCAATACGGCCAAATGACCGCAGGTTCGTTCATGTACATTGGCCCACAAGGAATTGTACACGGTACGACGATTACAGCGATGAATGCCTTCAGAAAAGTATTGAAAGCAGAAGAGTCTGCCAGAGGAAAGATCTTCTTGACTTCTGGACTGGGAGGAATGAGTGGAGCACAACCTAAGGCGGGCAACATCACAGGGTGTATCACTGTCTGCGCAGAGGTCAATCCTAAAGCGGCTTTGAAGCGTCATGAGCAGGGATGGGTGGATGAAATACTTGAAGACATGCCAGCACTGATTGCGCGTGTCCAATTGGCCAAGGAAAACGAAGAGGTAGTATCCATTGCTTTCGTAGGCAATGTAGTAGAAGTGTGGGAGGCATTTGATGAGGCAGATGTCTTTGTGCATATTGCCTCGGATCAAACCTCACTGCACAATCCCTGGTCGGGGGGCTATTATCCCGTAGGTTTGAGTTACGAAGAATCAAATCATTTGATTGCCGAAGAACCAGAAGTGTTTAAGAAGAAGGTAAGAGAATCCCTCATCCGACAAGCTGAAGCCATCAATCGACACACGGCTAAAGGGACATACTTTTTTGACTATGGCAATGCCTTTTTGCTGGAAGCATCCAAGGCAGGCGCAGATGTGATGGACGAGAGTGGGTTGGATTTTCGCTATCCATCCTATGTACAGGATATTTTAGGACCAATTTGTTTCGATTATGGATTTGGACCCTACAGGTGGGTTTGTACATCGGGTCTAGCCGAAGATCTGGACAAAACTGATGCTATTGCACTACGAGTGATGAAAGAAATTCGAAAGTCTGCTCCGCGTAGTATTCAGATGCAGCTGCAAGATAATATTGCTTGGATCGAAAATGCCAAGTCGAACCGGCTGGTTGTTGGTTCGCAGGCACGTATCTTGTACGCAGACTGTGAGGGTAGAACCAAGATTGCTCGAGCTATGAATGATGCAGTAGCCAGTGGAGAAATCTCTGCACCGATCGTGATCGGTAGAGACCATCATGATGTCAGTGGTACAGATTCTCCTTACCGTGAGACTAGCAACATCAGAGACGGCAGTAGATTCACAGCCGACATGGCCCTGCACAACGTAATAGGAGATAGCTTTCGAGGAGCCACTTGGGTGTCCATTCACAACGGGGGAGGCGTCGGCTGGGGAGAAGTCATCAATGGTGGTTTTGGTATGCTGCTGGATGGGACTGCCTCTAGCCAAGAGAAGATTGACAGCATGTTGTTTTATGATGTGAACAACGGAATCGCCAGACGTAGCTGGGCGCGAAACCCTCAAGCGCGAGAAGCAATTCAACGTGAATTGGACCGTTCTAAGAACCTAAAAGTGACTTTGCCTTATTTGGTAGAGGATGAGCTCTTGGAAGGGTTGTTTTGATAAAGAAATATGAACTTGTTTTTCTTGTATTCGCTACAGTGCGTGAATCAAGAGAATGTATTTGATATGTGTACCCATGAAATTGATAGGCCCATTTACCCAAGTATTGACTTTGCATCAACTGCCACTCAAAGGCAGTCTAAAGGATGACCAACTCGAGATTATCCCCGATGGGGGGGTCCTTGTACGAGGGGGGGAGATACAGTCTGTCGGCAATTGGAAGGCGCTTAGGAGGCAATACCCCGAGGCGAAAATGGAGGAGGTTGACGGGCCATCGGTAGCCATGCCGGGTTTGATTGATGCGCATACACACATTTGTTTTGCGGGGAGTCGTGCCATGGATTATGCCGCACGCAATGACGGCAAGAGTTATTTGGATATTCAGCAAGCGGGTGGTGGGATATGGAGTACTGTACAGCATACCCGTGAAGCTAGCTTAGACGAACTTACGAGGCTGACGACTCAAAGAATCCAGCGGCTCAACGAGCACGGCATCACCACGGTAGAGGTCAAAAGTGGCTATGGCCTGAATGTAGAGGAAGAGTTGAAGATGCTGCGTTGTATAAACACCGTCAAAGAAGCGAACACTGCCAATATTGATCTCATCTCTACGTGTTTGGCAGCTCATATTAAACCCAAGGACTTTGAGGGAACGCATGCAACGTATTTGCAATACCTAGTGGAAGAGTTGGTCCCGCATGTACAAGCAGAAAAGCTGACGACTCGTTTTGATATTTTCGTGGAAGAGGGAGCATTTGATCCTATGATTTCCAAGGTGTATTTGGAGCAGATAAAGTTACTCGGCTTTGATCTAACTATCCATGGAGATCAGTTCAGTACGGGAGGGAGTAGGTTGGCGGTAGAAGTCGGAGCACGAAGCGTCGATCACTTGGAAGCCAGTGGAGCGCAAGAAATTGAGTTTCTATCCAAGAGTGATGTGGTGCCTGTTGCTTTGCCGGGTGCTTCGTTGGGCTTGGGTTGTGCATTTGCTCCCGCAAGAAAACTACTCGATGCGGGCTGTAGCTTGGCGATTGCCTCAGATTGGAATCCTGGATCGGCTCCCCATGGCGAACTATTGACGCAAGCAGCCCTGCTGGGTGCACATCAAAAACTCAGCAGTGCCGAGGTGATAGCAGCGCTGACCTTCCGTGCCGCTCATGCGCTAGGTTTGGGAGATAGAGGCAGCTTGTCAGCAGGGAAACTAGCTGATGTAGTGTCGTTTCCGTGTACTGACTATCGTGAAGTGCTCTACCATCAGGGGAGTCTAAAGGTGAGTCAGGTGTGGAAGAGAGGTGGGCTGCTTTCGCCTACTTCGAAATCGTGAAAAAGCGATCTTTTGAGTCGGTAGCTTCCCACAACAGTGTTTCATTGTACCACAGCTTTATGACAACAGAACCGCCCCCTGGATTGAGTAGTTCAGTTTTGATGATGTCTTCCTCCCCATTGGGGAAAACCAGTTTGGTTTCAGAAATACTGTTGTACACGATCTCCTCGCTGGCAAAAATCCGAAGACAGTTTTCGTCATCTCTTTCGATGAGCATGACGTTATTGGTACTGGCTTTCCACTCATTGGAGATGTAATCATATACTTCAAAGTCTTCAGCGGTCCATGTGTCTGTTCCTTCCATTCGGTTTTCTCCTTCCAAGTTTACGATTCTAAAATCTATGTAGGTGTCAACATTTGTGCAGCAATCTCTAGATGTAGAATCGTTGTTGTCACAGGCGACGAAGGTTGTCAATAGTACGAGACTAAGCAATATGGCCGTTTTCATAGAGGTATAGTTTGAGCGTTTACATTACAAGGCACGGTAAGTTTTCAAAGTGTTGGAACGAATACCACATAAAGTTAATTTTTTGTCAGTGTATTGGGATGCAGTGGTTTGATTTCCTTGATATGTTTTTAATTTTCCAGTTATGAATCGATTGGTATTGTTCGTGTCTCTTTTTGCCATGTTTAGCGCTTGTCAGCAGGAGGCTGATGAGTATTGGGTTTATGTTTCTTCCAATGACGTCACTTCCACGGTAGGGGTAGCTTGCTACTTGTGGCGACCCAGCAAGGGACTTTTGGTGGAGCATGGGGGAGATTCTACCTCGCGGACCAGTTCGTATCTCGCCATCGATCAAGCCAATGCCAGGCTCTACTCTATCGACGGGATTGGCATTCATGCTTTTGTCATTGATAGAGAGACGGGCGAGTTGTCTTCTATCAACTCACAGTCGCATATTGGGAAGGGGCCGTGCTATATCAGCCTTGCTCAGAACAAGAACTATCTTATGGTCGCTTATTACCGTTCGGGAGAGATTGCTAGCTTCGCGCTCGACGATCAGGGGCGGATTGGAGGGGAAGTAAGCCGAATCACACACCGAGGATCAAGCATACATGAGCGCCAAACAGCACCACATGCGCATATGATTCTACCGGCTCCTCAGGGAGACTTAGTGTACGCTACGGATCTAGGGACAGATCAGGTGTTGACCTATCTCGTATCGGATGGAGGAGTGATTTTGCCACGACCAGTGTCTACCACAGATGCCGTGCCTGGCTTTGGGCCAAGACATTTGGCCTTCCATCCGAATGGAAGGTATGTCTACATGCTTGCCGAACTCACAGGGCATGTCATGGCTTTTGCCTATACCGATGAGTCTGGAATCACGACGGTTTTAGATACAGTTCGTGTTTTGTCAGAAGATTATGTGGGGTTTAACAAAGCTGCAGATATCCATGTCTCTGGAGATGGTCGGTTTCTGTATGCTTCCAATCGAGGAGACAATAGCCTAGCGATTTGTGAGATTCTCGAGGATGGCTCGTTGGGAGTTCCTTCGTATAGCAGCAGTGGAGGGATCTGGCCGAGAGCTTTTGAGATTGACCCGACGGATCACTATGTCCTGGTGGCCAACAAACGGTCTGCGACTATCTGCGTATTTGATAGAGAGATGGAGACAGGTCGTCTGGAACTGCTAGAGAGTGTGCCGACAGTTGTCGCTCCACAATGTATCAAATTCATCAAACGCAAATAGGAGGGATCTATCGCAGTACTCCAATCTTCTTATAAAACACAAACAAAATTCTGTAAATCCCAATTCGAAGATTTCCGTACCTTTGTACTAGTGAAGAAAGTCATTGCCATATCGCTTGCGCTATTGTTGCTACTCAGTAATACGGGTTTTGCTGTCCATACGCACTATTGTGGGGGGAAGGCCGTAGAGTCGAGTATGGGGTTAGGTTTGGTGACATTAGATTGCGGGATGATGGAGACTCCACAGCCTTGTGCTTCTATGGAATGGACCCCTACCCAAAACTGCTGTGACAACAGCCACCTGTCTTATGAGATAGAGGACGACTATCAGGAGGCAGGAATTGCCGCTTTTATCGTTTTGGATTTTGTTTATGTCTTGGCCTTCACTTTCCATGCTTTTGGATCCATCCAAAGCGAAGCAGCGAGTCATATAGACTATGCTCCTCCTATCCTGCAGCGAGACAGTCAAGTCTTGTTTCAGTCTTTTCTTATTTGATCTTCTTTTCGAATTGTCTCTGATAGGGTGACAGCAATCATATGGCCTGTGGTCTGATAAATCATCACGGCGGTCATTCAGGTATTCATCTATCTTTTAGGATTAAGAAAAGAACATGCTCAATAGAATTATTCGTTATTTTTTGGAAAACAAGCTGGTTACGATATTGTTACTCCTTGCTTGTGTCATTTGGGGTTTAGTCACAGCGCCTTTTGGTTGGAAGCTTGACTTCCTGCCGAGTGATCCGGTACCTGTGGATGCTATACCCGATATAGGAGAGAATCAGCAGATCGTGTTCACCGAATGGATGGGTCGTTCTCCCCAAGATATCGAAGATCAGATCACTTACCCGTTGACCACCTCTCTGTTGGGAATTCCCGGGGTGAAGTCTATTCGTAGTTCTTCGATACTTGGAGCGTCGAGCATTTACATTATATTCAGTGAAGAGGTAGAGTTTTATTGGTCACGTTCGCGGATATTGGAGAAGCTCAGTTCCTTGCCAGCGGGACTTTTGCCGAATGGCGTACAACCTACTCTCGGACCTGATGCGACTGCACTGGGGCAGGTCTACTGGTATACGCTGGAAGGGCGCGACCCTGAGGGCAATCCTACGGGAGGATGGGATTTGCATGAGTTGCGCAAGGTGCAGGATTTCTATGTCAAGTACGGCCTGAATGCTGTCGAAGGAGTCTCAGAGGTGGCTTCTATCGGTGGGTTTGTACAGGAGTATCAGGTAGATGTCAACCCCGAAGCGTTGCGTGTCTATGGTATCTCGTTGCAACAGGTGATATCTGCTGTCCGCCAGTCCAACCGTGATGTGGGTGCCCAAACGATCGAAATCAATCAGGCTGAGTACCTGGTGCGAGGTTTGGGATATGTTCGTTCGGTAGAGGATCTCGAGCAGGCGGTAGTGACGGTCAGTGACAATGTCCCGATTCGCATCCGAGACATCGGTATAGTTGCTCTTGGTCCAGCTACACGTCGTGGACTACTGGACAAAGACGGGGCAGAAGTCGTCGGCGGAGTAGTCGTAGCACGCTACGGATCCAACCCTTTGGCAGTGATCACGGAAGTCAAAGACAAAATCAAAGTGCTCTCTGCGGGATTACCCAAAAAGACTTTAGCCAATGGAGTAGAGAGTCAATTGACTTTGGTGCCCTTTTATGACAGGACCCAGTTGATTCACGAAACCTTGGGTACGCTAGAGGAAGCACTATCTCTGGAGGTTTTGATCACCATACTGGTGGTGATCGTCATGGTACTGAATCTGCGTGCGTCGCTGATGATAGCGAGCTTGCTGCCGATCGCGGTGTTGATGGTTTTCGTCGCGATGCGCTATGTTGGAGTGGATGCCAATATTGTGGCTTTGTCGGGGATTGCTATTGCGATCGGTACGATGGTGGACCTAGGGATAGTCCTGTCAGAAAATATCATCCAACATATCCGAGAAGCCCCTGCATCTCAAAACCTCAAAGAAACAATCTATAAGGCAGCTGCCGAAGTGAGTGGGGCCTTGGTCACGGCAGTAGCGACGACTGTGGTTAGTTTCATTCCTGTGTTTGCGATGGAAGCCGCCGAAGGCAAGCTGTTTCGTCCGTTGGCCTTTACCAAGACCTTTGCTTTGCTTGCTGCATTGTTTGTTTCATTGATTATCCTGCCGACATTGGCGCAGTGGTTTTTTGGGATCAAAATCCATAAAAAAGCTGTCGCCAAAGTTCTCCATGCTCTACTTGTCATGGTAGGGTTTGTGGCAATGTTTTGGGTGTCGCTGTGGGCAGGGCTATCACTTCTGGCTTTTGGTGTGGCGTGGTTTGTTCGTGTGTACAGCGGCTACCGTCACTGGGTCATCAAGCATGCAGCAGTTTTGATCGCGGTAGCTTCGGTGACGTGGTTGCTAGCCAAGTACTGGATGCCACTAGGGGTGGGAGAGTCTACTGGGCTCAACTTCCTCTTTGTAGCACTGGTACTGGTGCTGATCTTGGGTGGGTTTGCCTTGTTGGAAAAATTCTATGGTCGGATTCTTGATTGGTGTTTGGCACACAAAAGAACATTTCTGGCGCTACCGACGACTGTGATTCTCTTTGGAGCGATGATTTGGATTGGGTTTGGGAGTGTCTTTGGCTGGATGGCCAAGGGGTTGGATGTCGTGGGAGTGAATCTACGAGCTATTGATGCATGGTCGGCGATGACACACACTTTCCCTGGGATCGGAAAGGAGTTTATGCCATCACTAGACGAAGGTAGTTTCCTGCTGATGCCAAGCTCAATGCCCCATGCAGGGATGAGCCAAAACAAGCGTGTGGTACAGCAGCTTGATATGCTGGTCGCCAACATCCCCGAAGTAGAACTGTCGGTGGGTAAGATGGGGCGTGCCGAAACAGCACTCGACCCTGCCCCCATCTCTATGTACGAAAATGTGATCAACTACCGTAGTGAGTACCGGATTGGAGCAGATGGGCATCGTCAGCGGTATTTGGTGGATGATCACGATAATTATGTTTTGACGCAAGTCATGGATCGCAATAAGGCTACCAGACGCTGGGTGCTGGATAGGCACAAGAAATGGCTCGCCATGGATACCGATACCGTGTATTTGGACGACAGACTGCAACCCATCGGTAGAGTAGATGTAGCATTGGGCTATGAACGTATCGTGCGACATTTGGTGCCAGATCAAGAAGGAGAGTATTTTCGAAACTGGAGAGAAGAGATACAATCTCCCGATGATATTTGGGAGGCTATCGTGGCAGTGACCCACCTGCCAGGCGTGACATCTGCTCCTAAACTGCAACCGATAGAGACTCGACTGGTCATGCTACAGACGGGGATGCGTGCCCCTATGGGAATCAAAGTCTTTGGACCGGACTTGCAATCCATCGAGGATTTTGGAATGAAGCTGGAGGAGGTGTTGAAGCACGTGCCATCGGTCAAGACCGAAGCGGTATTTGCTGATCGTATTGTAGGCAAACCCTACATCCACCTCAGAATTGACCGAGAGTCTATCGCTCGCTATGGACTGAGTATAGAGGCCGTACAGCAGGCCATCGAGACGGCAGTAGGCGGGGTGAAAATCACCGAGACGGTAGAGGGGAGGGAGCGTTTTCCGGTACGTGTACGCTACCCGAGAGAGTTGCGTGATGATCCCAGCACCTTGGCGGACATCTACATTCCTACGCCGGTGGGAGTACAGGTCCCGATGAGCGAACTCGTCCATATCGAGTACGCACAGGGGCCACAGATGATTAAAAGTGAAGATACCTTTTTGCTGGGGTATGTCCTCTTGGACAAAAGAGATGGGTATGCCGAAGTAGACGTAGTGGAGGCAGCCCAACAGTATATCCAGGATCAGATTGATCAAGGGGTCTTGGTGGTGCCAGCGGGAGTGAGTTTCAAATTTTCTGGGAGTTACGAAAACCAAGTAAGGGCGGAGAAGCGTCTGGCAATCATTGTTCCTGTCGTATTGGTGGTTATTTTCATGATCCTTTATTTTCAGTTCAGATCCATTTCCACGTCGTTGATGATTTTTGCAGGGATAGCGATGGCTTTTAGTGGGGCTTTTTTGATGCTTTGGCTGTACGGCCAGAGCTGGTTTCTGGATTTTTCATTCATGGGGAGCAACATGCGGGACTTGTTTCAGCTCCATACTGTCAACCTCAGTGTCGCTGTATGGGTAGGATTTATTGCCTTGTTTGGGATCGCTACGGACGATGGAGTACTGATAGGTACTTATTTGGACTATAGTCTGGCAAAAAATCAGCCAAAGACCATCGATGCAGTTCGACGCTCTGTTCGTGAGGCGGGGAGTAGACGTATCAAGCCAGCGATCATGACCACTGCTACGACAATCATTGCACTATTGCCTGTACTCACGTCCAGTGGCCGAGGGTCAGATATCATGATCCCAATGGCGATACCCGCTTTTGGCGGAATGTTCGTAGCAGCGATTACGTATTTTATCACTCCTGTATTGTACAGTTGGAGGGAAGAAAGAAAATTGAATAAAAGAACAAATGACAAAGGCTATGAAAATGCAAGATGAACAAAGTGTGCAAAGTCTTCATGGTAAAACGCAAATGAAGGGTGCATGGTGGACGCCCTCCAGGTCTATGGGTATCATATGGATAGGGCTTTGGCTGTTGGCGCTCCCGACAATGAGTCAGTCTCTGGAAGAGTATCTGCAGATGGCGGGAGAAAACAACCCTGGATTGAAAGCCGAATATGCGGCGTTTGAAGCAGCCATGCAGCGTGTCGCCCAAACCAATGCCTTGCCCGATCCTACATTGTCGTTTGGGTATTTTGTCAGTCCGATTGAGACTCGACTTGGCCCTCAGCAAGCAAAACTATCGTTGATGCAAATGTTTCCTTGGTTTGGAACGCTGCGTGCCAAAGAGGATGCTGCGACACGACTTGCAGAAGCGAAGTATCAGCTGTTTTTGGATGCGAGATACGAGTTGTTTTTTCAAGTCAAACAAGCCTACTATCTGATCTACGAAGTAAGGGAGCATATACGTTGGCAGGAGGAGAATTTGGAGATTTTGTCCACGTACAAAGCATTGGCAACTACCGCCTTTTCGAGTTCGAATGGGAGTATGGTCGATGTGATCCGTACCGATATCATGATGGAAGATACTCGCACCAATATTCGTTTATTGGAGCAACAAATCATGTCGTTAGAGTTGAAATTCAATCGACTGCTCCATCGTCCAGACTCACTGTCTGTCGTGATCGTGGATACGCTTGCACTGAGGTCAGAGTCGGAGACCGAAGTACGAGATAGTTTGCTCGCTCGGCATCCGAGAGTACAAGCGCTAGAGTTGCAGCAGCAGGCTGCCGAGTCGAGCGAGATTTTGGCACGAAAAAGCAGTGGTCCACAATTTGGTGTTGGGTTAGAGTATGCCTTTGTCGGTCAGAGAGAGGATATGGAGGTGCCTCACAATGGTCGGGACGTATTTATGCCAATGGTGACGATGACACTGCCGATGTTTCGGGGCAAGTACAAGGCAGCGGTGCGGGAGGCTCAGTTCAGTCGGCAAGTGCTGGAGTCACAGAAGGCTGAGTTGACCGACGTATTGACGATAGAGTATGAAATGGCGCTCTATGCACTCCAGCAGTCCGCGCAGTTGTTTGGTCTGTATGAAGAACAGGTCGTCAAGACCAAACAAGCCATCGATTTGTTGTACAGCGCATACAGCAACTCGGGGAAGGATCTCGAAGAAGTATTGCGTATGCAGCAGCAATTGCTCCGATACGAAATGGAAAAAGCTACAGCGATCAAGAATCATCGCATCGCTCAGGCACAGTTGGATTATCTCACTACCAAATCAGAATAAAATGAAGGATGTAAGTAAACAAACAGTAGTTGTGGCTTTGGCCACATTGCTGCTAGGGTTTTTGGCCGGATGGCTGTTGATGGGGGAACATTCGTCTGAAGCAGGTCTAGCAGTGCATACGAGTGAAGTGGCGCATCAAGAGTGGACTTGTTCGATGCATCCGCAGATTCGTCAATCAGAGCCTGGGCAGTGTCCTATCTGTGGGATGGAGTTGATCCCTGTGTACCAAGAGACAGAGACTGCTAGTCCGCTCGAAGGGATCAAGCTGTCGTCTACCGCTATGCAGCTAGCGAGTGTGCAGACGGCTGCTGTACGTAGGCAGCAGCCAGTCAAGGAGCTGCGGCTCTCGGGCACCGTCCAACCAGATGAGCGCCGAGTGTCCTCACAGACTTCGCATATCACCGGCAGGATCGAAGCACTCAAGGTCAACTACACAGGTGAGTACGTCAGGAGAGGACAGGTGATAGCATATGTCTATTCGCCTGAGCTAGTAACAGCACAGAGGGAACTGTTTGAAGCCAATAAAATTAGAAATACACAGCCTGCCTTGTATCAAGCAGCCCGAGACAAACTCAAAAACTGGAAGCTGACTGATCGTCAGATTGATAGCGTTTTGGAGTCTGGCAAGCCTTTGGACAATTTTCCGATTCTGTCAGATCTCAATGGGGTAGTGATCGACAAGAGAGTCAATCTCGGTGACCATATCCAGCAAGGAGAAGCGCTCTTTGAGGTAGCAGATTTGTCGCAGTTGTGGGTGCTGTTCGATGTGTATGAGCGCGACATGTCTTGGGTCAAGGTAGGAGATCGTATGACTTTCGCGGTACAGTCTCTACCAGGTAGTCAGTTTCAAGGAAAGGTGAGTTTCATCGATCCGGTCATTGATTCGAGATCTAGGGTTGCCAAAGCGAGAGTCACTGTGAGCAATACTGAAGGTCGTCTCAAACCAGAGATGTTTGTCACAGGAGAGCTAGAGAGTCCTCTTGAAGAGGTAAGTCCTACTATCGTCGTACCCAAATCCGCCGTGATGTGGACGGGAGAGCGTTCGATTGTCTATGTCAAAGTAGGACAGGGGGAGTTTGTCCTAAGAGAAGTGATCCTTGGTCCATCACTAGGCGATCGATACATGATCCAATCTGGATTGAGAGAGGGAGAAGAGATCGTGATACATGGGACGTTTAGCGTCGATGCTGCTGCTCAGTTGGCCGGTAAACCGAGCATGATGAATCAAGAGGGTGGAGTTATGCTTGCTGGCCATCATCATGCAGGTATGGATGGTGCTAGTGCTCCGAAAGAAGAATCTACCTTGAGCGCCAAAGCTCAAATAGCTCTAGAGGTTTTGTACAAGGATTACTTTCGGATGAAGGATGAGTTGGTGCGAGATGATTTTGTACAAGCGAAAGAAAGGGGAGAGCAGCTATCTGCAGATTTGTCTCAAATCCCTATGTCGTTATTCGCTACCAGTACTCACGAAACTTGGATGACTACCAAAAGGCAGTTGGAAGAGCCTCTAGCACGAATCCATGCCTACAAAACCATAGCAGAGTTGCGTACAGGGTTTATTGAAATCTCGGAAGCCATGATTGGTATGACGGAGGTTTTTGGCACAAATGAAGAGGAGCTCTATGTACACAAATGCCCGATGGCCAACCGCAATCAAGGAGCTATTTGGATGAGTGAAGAAGTAGAAGTCAACAACCCCTACTTTGGGAGTGAAATGCCTAAATGTGGAGAAGTAATCAAACGTTTTACCCGTCAATGAATTAATTTAACCACGGGGTAAATTTTAAGTTTAGAAAGTGAAATCGAATTTTAATCAAGAATAGATAAACAGTATGAAAAGAAAAACAATATCTACACTCCTTATGGGAGTATATCTAGGAGCAGTCGCTTGTAGTGGTCCTAGCAAGAGTACAGAAGATCAAGCGGATTTGACAGAAACCAAAGGGTTGGAAGAAATCAGTGAGGAGACGATCGAGACGACTGTGCCTGAGGCTATGATGACACAAGAGCAGGTTCGGCAAGTGGTGGCTGGTTATTTGTCAATCAAGGATGCACTGGTGAAGTCAGATTCTGTAGCGGCTGGTGTAGCGGCAAGCGAGATTGTGCCTATCCTCGATGGCAGGGAGGAGTTGACACTCAAGCTCAAAGTGGATGTGGAATACATTTCGGATGGAGTGGATTTGGAGGCACAGCGTTCGGCATTTTACAAACTCTCCGAGAATGTATACATGCTTGTCAAGTCGACCGATGCGATGGATGTGCCACTCTACCGTCAGTATTGTCCGATGGCTCGTCACAACGAAGGTGCATATTGGTTGAGTACCGAGAAAGAAGTGCTCAATCCTTATTTCGGAGACCAAATGCTCCGATGTGGATCTGTCAAAGAAGAAATTTAAAGAGTCTAAGCACCTGAGAAATCTCAGTTCTCTCAGGTGCTGTTGTCCTCCATGGTTGTCAAGTGAATATGAACACACTCAAAAGCTCTCAGTCTACATTACATATCAAAAATATGGTATGTCCAAGATGCATTGCTTCGGTCGCAGAAGTACTCGCTGATTTGGAGATAGATACGGATGAGGTGCGCCTAGGAGAAGTTCTGTTGTCAGCACAGCTTACGAAAGAAAAGAGTCAGCTCTTGGCTCAGCGACTGAATGAACTCGGTTTTGAACTGTTGTTAGACCATAAGACCAAAATTATTGCAAAGATCAAGTCCATCTTGATCGAGAGCATTCATCTGTCTCAAGACTACCCCAAAGTGAATTACTCGACCTTGCTTGCAGAAGCATTGCATCAGGACTATGCTACGCTGAGTCGTTTGTTTTCGACACACGAAGGGGTGACCATCGAAAAATTCATCCTCAGTCAGAAAATCGAACGAGTAAAGGAGCTGTTGTTTTATGATGAAATGACCTTGTCACAAATTGCTATCACCATGCATTACAGTAGTGTAGCTCATCTCTCTGCGCAATTCAAAAAGGAAACAGGGATGACGCCAAGTCAGTTTAAGAAAAACAAGCAGCCTGGTCATGTCTCACGGGACCAGATTTAATCCCAAAATCTGTAAGGAATACGCATAATCCTATAAATGGAATCATGAGTAATTGGAGACCTTTACTTCATGATTAGAGAATATCACATATCCGGAATGACATGTGGAGGATGCCAGTCCCATGTGCAAGCTGCACTGTCTCAGGTGCAAGACGTGACAGATGTCAGTGTCGATTTGATTCGTAAAACTGCTTCGGTTGCTTCAGATCAGGAGATCGCTCTAGAGAGCCTACAGGCTGCACTGGAGGGCTCAATATATGGTATACAGCACGAGGCAGTGCCAGAGGAATTGGCGCCTTTGCCTGTGATCAAGAAGCAACCAGCAAAATTCAGTACGGGCATATACTATTGTCCCATGCATTGCGAAGGAGAGAAAACTTATGATCGGGAGGGGGACTGCCCTGTCTGTGGGATGGACTTGATCGAGGAAGCAAAGCCACAGTTGTCTCAAGCTACAGCGTATACTTGTCCGATGCATCCAGAGGTAGTGAAGGGAGAACCAGGAGCCTGTCCAACCTGTGGCATGGATCTCGTCCCCAAAGAGGCAGATGTATCTGAGGAGGATCGAGCTTACCAAAAGCTGAAGAAAAAATTTAGGATTTCTTGCGCGTTTACGATTCCGATCTTTTTGATAGCCATGTCGGACATGATCCCTGACAACCCTGTGCTGGATGTGATATCTGCGCGCATGTGGGGATGGGTGCAGTTGGCTTTCTCTCTACCTGTAGTGTTTTATGCGACATGGATGTTTTTTGTGCGTGCCTACCGTTCGTTGGTCACTTGGCGGCTCAATATGTTCACCTTGGTAGGGGTTGGAGCGGGAGTGGCTTGGTTGTTTAGTGTGGTAGGACTTCTGTTTCCGGAGGTGTTTCCTATGCAATTCAAAACGGCCGAGGGTGTGGTGCACCTGTACTTTGAAGCAGCCACGGTCATTTTGACCTTGGTTCTGCTGGGACAACTTCTTGAGGCACGAGCGCACAGCAAGACCAATGCAGCAGTCAAGCAACTGCTCAACCTTGCTCCTCATCAGGCCATTCGGGTAGAAAATGGAAAAGAGACTATTATCTCCATCGATGCGATCAAAGTAGGAGACCACCTTCGAGTAAAGCCTGGAGATAAGGTACCTGTGGATGGCTACCTGATCGAGGGGAGTAGTACCTTGGACGAGTCCATGATCACGGGTGAACCAATCCCTGTTGACAAGGTGGTTGACGATCTTGTCAGTTCGGGTACGATCAATGGCAAAGGAGCTTTCGTGATGAAAGCAGAGAAGGTAGGGGCCGATACGTTGTTGTCTCAGATCATAGCGATGGTCAACAGTGCCAGCCGAAGCAAGGCTCCTATACAGCGGCTGGCCGATCGCATTTCTGGGTACTTCGTGCCTATTGTGATCGGAGCATCGGTACTGACTTTTTTGGTTTGGGCACTGATCGGACCAGAACCTCGTTTGGTCTACGCTTTTGTCAATGCCATAGCGGTATTGATCATCGCATGTCCCTGTGCGTTGGGTTTGGCTACTCCGATGTCTGTGATGGTAGGAGTAGGCAAGGGGGCCGAGCTTGGTGTGCTTATCAAAAATGCCGAAGCACTGGAACGAATGAATCAAGTCGATACACTGATCATCGACAAAACCGGAACCGTGACAGAAGGAAGACCATCAGTAGAGCAGGTTGTTGGGTCAACTAAATATTCGGAACAAGAGGTGCTCGCCTTCCTGTCATCAGTCAATCAATCCAGCGAGCACCCACTCGCCGAAGCGATCTTAGGCTATGCCAAGGAGCGTGGAGTTGCGTCTCAGCATGTTCATGGATTTGAGTCGATTACTGGGATGGGAGTCAAGGCTACCCTTGAGGGAAAAGTGGTCTTGATAGGGAATGAAAAAATGATGGGTACAGCAGCTGTCGATTGTCCGGACGCACTAATGGAGGCTGCTCAAAAACAACAGCGCAAGGGCAAGACTGTACCTCTTGTGGCAGTGGATGGATTGCTCGTAGGCTATGTCGTGATCACCGATGCTATCAAGAAAAACAGTAGACAAATCATTGCTGATTTGCAGGCGCTGAGTATGAATGTAATCATGATGACCGGGGACAATATTCATACAGCTGAGGCTGTTGCAAAGCAGCTTGAATTGGATGATTTTATCGCGGATTGTTTGCCCCAAGATAAACACGATAAAGTCCAAAAATTGCAGCGGCAGGGGAGGGTTGTAGCGATGGCTGGAGACGGTATCAATGATGCCCCGGCATTGGCTCGTGCAGATGTCGGGATTGCCATGGGGACGGGTACCGATGTAGCGATGCAAAGTGCAGGGATTACCTTGGTCAAAGGGGACTTGCAAGGGATCGTCCGAGCCAAGCAATTGAGTCAATATGTGTTGGCCAATATTCGGCAGAACCTCTTTTTTGCTTTGGGCTACAATATTCTTGGAGTACCGATTGCTGCGGGGGTATTGTTTCCCATTTTTGGAATCTTGCTGTCTCCCATGTTGGCTGCTGCTGCGATGAGTTTTAGCTCAGTTTCGGTGATTTCAAATGCTTTGAGACTACGTAGAAAGGCTATTAAGTAGTGAAGTGTAAGTTTTAATAAGTTGCTTTAAACACTCTGTTAGTCAACTATTAATGAGTCTCTACTTTAGTGAGGTGTTTAAGAAGGGGAGTGTAAATGTCTTATTCTGAAACTTTCCTTTTGAGAGGTAAGTAGGACCGTGTGATGTGTGAAGAGGGTAAATAAGGGATGATCTATTCAAGATTATCATTTATCTTGACATAGAAAGCAGTTGATTTTGATTGAGTTATTGGTGAATTCATTGGAAGGGAAAACGGAGAAAATACGTATTGCTTCTTTCGGATTGTAAGGTCCATGCTCGGATGATCGAACCCATCGAAAGAATTTCGGATGGGTGTTGACTTGAAATCAAATTCATTTTCTTTGCTTTTTGATTTTGTGAAGTGACCATATATTCCTTGAATGAAAGACGAATCTATAGCCAATGCCGACTACATTTTAGACCATTTTCCTGATGCTTGGTGTCGCCTAGATGAGCAAGGTAAAGTGCTCCAGTCTAGTCCCAGATTGAGTACCGAATATGGAGTGGATTTGGGAGAGTCTGACGCTCGAAAATTGGGAGATATTTTGGGCAATACCAAAGGGTTTTCGGTGCTCCACCGCGACACGCTCAAGCTGGGTAATGTCCATGTCCGGGTGCTGGATATTCGTAACGGTAACGGACAGGTTTTTACCGTCTCGGTGAGTGCTTCGAGGATTCAAAATGGTGCAGGGCATAAGGAGGTTTTGGTAAGCATCCGCAACCTGACAGATCAGATAGATTCTATCCGATCGGAGCGCGATAGTTTTCTCAATTTTGTCGATGTAATCAACTCCAGTCTTGATGGGATGTTGATCATCAACTTGGGAACTCAGCGAATCATAGAGGCCAACGATATGGCTTTGTCGATCATTGGGTATGACTTAGAAGAGGTCGGAAATATTCCTTTGGATCGAGCGACATTTACAGAGCCAGAGGAGTTCGAGTACTTCTTGACTTTGCTCAAGTCTCAGGGGGATGTGAGGTTCGAACGAAAGGTCCTGCACAAGTCGGGAGACTTCATAGATTTGGAAGTGTCGGCTCGGATGATGCATGTCGGAGATGGTCAGTTGTTTCAGTGCAATATCCGTGACATCACACTCAAAAAGCGACTCTACAAGATTGAAAAACTCAAAGAGCGGATCTTGACTATGAAAGAAGTCGGGCGTGGAGTGGACGATATCTTGAGCAAAATTTGCAGCGATTTGGAACTGATATGTTTGCGATCGGGTTTTGCATATGTTTCGTTTGGAGACGATGAGTATCCATGGGTTTTTGGCGAGGATTCTCGTCTTCCGCAGGAGTTTCAAGAGTATCTTCAGCAGTATGTAGGAGGAGAGATGGATCTGCTCAAACGTCAAAATTTCAATGTTGAGATGACTGATTTTTGGAGTGCTCTTGATGTCGCGTACATGGGAGTGCCCGTATTGTACCAGCACTGGAGTTTGTTCACAGTGTTTAGTGGCAAAGGGTGTGTTGGAGCGTTGGCAGTATTTGGAGAATCGTCAAGGCTGGCCCCCGAGGAGGAGCTGGAGAGTTTGGGACAGTTGGTCCATATTTTGGGCAATGCCCTCTACAAAATCGAACAGGAGCAGGAGCTACAAGTCAGTGAAAATAGATACCGGGAGTTGGTGGATCATTCACCTATGGCCATAGGGATATACCAGCACGGTCGGGTAGTATTTGGTAATCCACAGTTCTATGAGGTTCTTCGATTTTCACCGGATGCCGAAGTGACATTAGAAGATCTGGCCGCCTTGGTGACAGAAGGTGACAAGGTCCTGGCAGAAGAGATCGTGTTGGTCATACAGACTCAGGGGCATTCGCCAATCACCGAGATTACCTTCAAGTATGCCGATGGGGAGGAGTTTACACTGATGCTGCAAGGGACCATTGTTTCTTACCAAGGTGAAGATGCTGTCCAGTTCGTGTTTTATGATATTTCTGAGCGAAAGCAATTTGAGATCAAACTCAAAGAAAGTCGGACGCAGTTTGAGCTGGCCGTGCAAGGTTCTGCTGCAGGGATCTGGGATCACTATGACCTCAAGACTGGACAGATGTGGTGGTCCCCACGTGTCTATGAGTTGATTGGATATGAGCAGGAAGAGATAGACTCTACCTTACAATCTTTCATTGCCCTGATTCACCCTGTAGATCGCCTGCGTCTAAAAGGTGTACTAGAAGCAAACGACAAGACGGGAGGACGCTATGAACTAGAGTATAGACTCCTGACAAAGTCGGGAGAGTACAAGTGGTTTTATGGAAGTGGACAGACGCAGCGAGACGAAAAGGGTGAAGTGGTACGTAGAGTGGGTACACTCATCGATATCGATGCACGCAAGCGTGTGGAACAAGAGATCATCGAGCGTGAGCA
This sequence comes from Reichenbachiella sp. 5M10, assembly GCF_002742335.1. NCBI lineage: Bacteria > Pseudomonadati > Bacteroidota > Cytophagia > Cytophagales > Reichenbachiellaceae > Reichenbachiella > Reichenbachiella sp. 5M10. The sequence goes on from NZ_MDGR01000007.1 coordinate 1,443,684, forward strand.
GTTGCTCAATACGACGGGTATGGTGGGCAAAGTAGGAGGTTGGCAACTGACCGCCCAAGATAGGCAATTGACTTGGACGGATCAAGTCTATATCATCAACGGCATGGATATAGGATTGCCGATTACATATGAGCAGGCATTGGACTTGTACTCCGAAGAGGATCATAGGAGGATTGCTAGTGCGGTAGAGGCTTGTTTTTTGGGAGAGCCCTTCGAGCTGACCATTCGGGTCGAAAACATCAAAGGCAGGCAGAAATGGCTAGAATTGTCTGGTATCCCAATATACGAAGGAGACGAAGTAGTCAAACTCGTCGGTGCACAGCGCGATTTGACGCATCACATTCATCAGATAGAAGGCATTCGCCAAAATGAACAAAAGCTAAAAAATGCGAATCAACTTGCACAGTTGGGCAATTGGGAGTGGAGGATTGCTACGGATGATTACTATTGGTCAGAGGAGATGTACCGAATCCTCGGGGTAGACCGATCCCTCCGGCCTTCGATGCAGTTGCTGGAGGATGCATTGCATGCTGAGTCGGTGGTGGAGTTTTACAATGTGATACACAACTCTCTAAGTGATGACCCCCCAGTCAAAGCGGAACTGACGCTGAGTCATGGGGAAGCCAACGAACGGCGTTATATGTCGATACGAGCAGTGAATGAGCGTGACGAGCATGGTCGAATCATCAAGGTGCTGGGAACTGTGCAGGATATCACTGATCAGAAGATTGTCGAGCTGGACCGCAACAGACAAAACCTCTACAGCAAAGTGATACTTGAGCTCAATGCAGTAGGACCTAGAGCCAACAATGCGTGGTATTTGTCCAATGAGTATTGCCTTTCACTGATTGGGCAGTTGGGGTTTGACTGGGTTTGGCTCGCTGAGCAAAAAGATATAGATCAGGTAGGTTTTCAACCTGTCGTGTACCAAAAAAGTGATAAGGTAAACATGCGGGAGCTCAATAAGGACGGAGCGCAGTTTTATCAGACAAGCCTTTTGGCGCAAGCCTACAGGGACAATGAAATGAAAGTCGTGACGAACCTTGAAATGTATACGGGTGAAGATTCGTGGGTCACGGCGATGCAGAAGCACGGATTTCAGAGTTACATCTCCTTGCCGTATTCGGAAGGCAATGAGGTCAAGGGGACGATCAATTTGTACAGCAAAGAGGCTGTGAAGCTGGATGCATCGTTTGAGACGTTCCTCTACCAATTGGCCCATGACTATGGCAATGGACTCTATGCACTCGAGCTCCAGCGCAATCGCGATGAACTCAATGAACACAACAAAGTACTGATTGATTCGCTAGACGTGGTTTCGGTCAGTTATGATGTCAATACCGGCAAGATCGCTGTATTTGGAAACACCAATAATCTGGTGGGCTATGAGCAGGAAACCTTTGTGGAGATGGTGAAAGAAGGGAAAAAGTACATTCATCCCAATGACCTAAGTATGCTCAATACAGAACTACAAAAATCGCAAAGTGCGGGAGGGTATTTTGATGTAGATTTTAGAGTGAAGCGCCATGACAACCGCACCGTATGGGTCAACTCCAGAGGTAAGGTCTACTGGCAGGGGCATGTCATAAGGAGGGTAGTGGGGATCCTCATCAACATGGATGAGCGCAAACAAGATGAAATCGATCAGGTCAAGGCACAGATCAAAATCAGGGACAATGAGCGTATGCGTATCGCTCGAGCCTTGCATGATAGTCTGGGACAGACCTTGACCATAGCGTGCATGAGTTTAGATGCCATATCCAAGGATATCGAGCAACTGGAAGAGGATCGACAGGAGCTGTACCATGATGCTTACAATCTACTCAATGATGCGATTGAAGAGTCACGTACGATTTCGCACAACTTGATGCCGTCATTGCTCATGGATTTTGGACTTGTCAAGTCCATCAGGTCGGACGTGAGCAAGCTCAATAAATCAGACAAGATTTTCTTTGATTTTGAATATGACGAGGCGTGTGACAGACGCTTTGATCAAGAGGTGGAGATCAACCTCTACAACATTAGCCGGGAGGCTGTCACCAACATCCTGAAACATTCGCAGGCAACCGAAGCGAAGATCGCATTGCATGGATCGGACAATGTTCTCACTCTGACTATACAGGACAATGGGGTAGGTATGGATACGTCCAAAGCCAAAAACAAAGACGGGCTTGGATTGGGTAGCATAGAGCGACGTGCCATCATCATCGGGGGAGAGCTCTACATGTCAGGTACGAATGGGTGTACGATTCGTGTCGAGCTTGAAATGAACCGCTGAAGTATATCTCGTGCTCAAGTGTGTGGTAGTACGACGATTTCATGAGAGGAAAATGGGTAAAGTAGCCTATTGAATTTGGCGTGTAGGACTTCTTACTTTGCATAGTGAACGGTGGCTTGCGTGCGTACTCAGTGAAGGCAGCCAAGGCCAACAGGTCACATTAGCTCAGCATACAGTTATGGATCAACCAATAAAGCACAGTCCCGATATCAAGAAGAATGACATCATTCCAGGCTTTGTATTTCAGTTTGCCGAAGACGATCATGGCAATAGACGTTTTCCTATGTTCTCAGTGAGCATCATGCGGATATTTGGATGGACTGAAAAGGACTTGCAGGTACATGTAGAAGAGGTGTTGGGTCGGGTGCATCATGATGATCGCCATGATTTGGAAGGCGCGATACGTGAGTCCAAAGAGGCACAGTCTATTTGGGGGCATACGTTTCGTTTCGTTTGTGGAAAGGGGAAAGTCAAGTGGCTGCAAGGTCTGGCTTCACCTGAGCGAAGTGGTGATACGACACTGTGGAGAGGGGTGATCTATGATGTCACCGATAAGGTGGAGTGCGAAAAGAGGATACAACAGCAACAGGTGGATTTGGAGGAAATTGCTTTTTTGCAGGCGCACGAGTTTCGAAGACCAGTGGCTAACATGCTGGGGGTGTTTGATTTGATCGATTTGCAGTTGCGCCAAGAGGAGCAGTCGTTGGAAAAAGTATTGGCTTTGATCGATATCCTTAAAATATCTGTCAAAGAAGCAGATGCTGTGATTGCCAAAATCGTCACCAAAGCTGCAGAATTAAGGCATTGAGGGGAGTGTCTAAATCAGGTTCTTTTCTAGGGTCATTTTGACGAGTTGTGCACTGTTGGATACATTGAGTTTTTTCATGATGTTGCGGCGGTGTGAGTCTACAGTCCGCGTACTTAGAAATAGGTTTTCGGCAATCTCCTTGTTGGTCGAGCCTTCTACGAGTTCTTTTAGGATTTCTTTCTCGCGTTTGGTGAGCAGAGATTTGAGGCTTTTGCCTGGACTTCTTCGTTTGATGAGTGATGCCCCGAGTATGTCGACTACAGTGGGGGTATAAAACAGTTCTCCGAAAGAGATTTTTTCTACAGCTGCTACAAGCTGTTCCGCTTTGGCGTTTTTGGGCAAGTAACCCAAGGCTCCAGATTCGAAGGAGACCAAGATGTACTCTTCATCATTGTGAGTAGAGAGGACGAGGATGTGAGTGTTGGGGTGGTTTTTTTTGGTATGCGTGATGAGATCTAAACCTGACATACCAGGCATGGAGATGTCTGTGACGAGCACTTGTGGCTGGTGTTCCTTGATCAGTTCCAAAGCTTGCTCGCCTGATTCTGCCTCTCCGACCACTTCTATGGTTCCACTTTCTTCGAGTAGTAGTTTGATTCCCTTCCTCACTACACTATGATCATCCGCCAATACTACACTTATCATAATCCTTTGCTATCTGTATACTATAATTGATAAATATAAGAGGTCAATATCAAATCCACAAATAAAGCGGAGGTGTAAACTACCTAATTATGTAGGTCTTTTTGCTTAGAAATAAATGACAAATTCTGAGGATTGCCTTCGGAGCGGGGGCTAGATACCTTTGAATAAAAGTTTGAAACTATCCAATACCGCTATGAAAACTGTACTAATTGTCGATGATTCTGCATACATGAGAGCCCTGATCAAAATTGCTTTGACGGAGGCAGGATATGAAGTCGTCGGCGAAGCAGAAAACGGCGAAAAGGCCCTCTCATTGGCTAGATCGCTCAATCCGGACATGATGACACTCGACAACATCCTACCCGATATGTTTGGAATCGAAATTTTGCAACAACTCATTCGAGAAAAAACCAACATCAGGGTCATCATGATCAGTGCTGTAGGGCAAGATAGGATTGTCAACAAAGTGAAGAAAATGGGAGCCTATGGATACATCGTCAAGCCCTTTGAACCAGAGTTGCTTGTCAAAGTAGTCAATGAAGTAAGTACGCAGCAAGCCATCAGTGCGTGAGCGTCTAAGTGAAATCACCTAGAAGAACAAGTGGGTTTTATTTTCGCTCAAACTGAGAGTAGACCCCATCCCAACAAGAACAATACCTACTAAAACATGGCTACAGCAGAAAGCGAAATACCTAATCCACAGGTCCCCGAAGCAGTATCCCCTATCAAGATTGTACTGGAACCCATCAAAAACAACGATGACGGGATCACCATCTATCTCGAAGGGCAATTGACTATCAATCATGTCGAGGAGATCCAGCGCAAAGTGGAGTTGGCAATGAGTCAGTTTGGTACGGTACGCATCGTACTTCAAGCTGTAGAGATGATTGATTTGTCGGTAGTACAGTTGTTTTTTTACCTGACACGGCTGGCGATCGAGGATGACAATGACCTGAGTTTCGAACATGACTTGTCAGAAACATCTACTACACGCATAGTAGATGCTGGATTAGCCATTTACCCCAACCTAGCATAACATGAAAAAATCAATTCTCATAGTAGATGATTCGGATAGCATCAGAGAACTTGTCGCAGTGACATTGCGTGATGCGGGCTATCAAGTGTACCGAGGCATGGATGGACAAGATGGTCTCGCACAGCTCCACCAGATTCAAGAAAAGGTGTCCCTTATCATCACGGACCTTTTCATGCCGCGTATGGATGGAATCGGGCTCGTCAAGGCTGTACGCCAAGAGGAAAAATACAAATATGTGCCTATACTGATGCTCACCACGGAGTCCCAGATCGAAAAAAAATTAGAAGCCAAGAAAGAGGGAGTGACAGGCTGGATAGAGAAACCGTTTGACCAAGACAGATTGATGAAAATAGTACATAAAGTGATCGGGAAATGATAAAGAAGAAAGATTTGATCCAACTTCGAAAGATCTTCATGGAAGAGGCCAGTGATCTTTTTGAGAAAATAGAAAAGAACCTTTTGGCTGCCGAAAAGGCGCCCCAAGACGAGGCATTGATTGCTGCATTGTTTCGATCGATACATACTCTCAAGGGGAGTAGTGGAATGATTGGTTCCAAGAAAGTGACCGACTTCATTCACAACCTTGAAACGATCTACGACAAAGTACGCTCAGGTATGAGTCCACTCACGACTGAGATCATAGAGTGTACGTTTCAGTGTATGGATCATGTCAAAATATTGATACTCAATCCCGATCTTGAGAGTCCCGAAGATTTGAAGAGAGATGCTGAATTGAAGGAGCGAATTGAAGGCGTATTGGCGGGATCTGCCGAGTGGACTCGGCCTGAGGGGACGAGTGGAGGAGAGATTGAGAAAGGGTTTCATACTTATCACGTGTTCTTTAAGCCGAACCTGGACTTTTTCAAGGACGGGTCTAACCCACTACTGCTCATCGAAGAGCTTACTGAGATGGGGGATACGCAGGTATATGCGCAGATCGAACTGGGAGACAACTCGAATTATGAAGCCACCAAGTGCTACACGCAGTGGGAGGTGATATTGGCGACCAACGAACCCAAATCAAATATTTCGGACGTGTTCATCTTTGCTCAAGATGCAGAAGCAATCGAAATCACTCTTGTGGCTGAGGGGAATTTGTTGCAAGACGAGGGATTTGTAGCGGCCTTGCCAGAGACACATCAGGGCGAATACCTCTCGCTGACCAAAGTGCAGGAAATTTTGACTCAAGTCAAAAGAGAACAAACCAATCAAGAAATCAAAGAGCAGCAATTGGGTAAACCTAACAAGCTGGAAAATATATCAACGATCAGAGTCGCGTCAAACAAGCTGGACGAACTGATGAATCATGTGAGTGAATTGGTCACTACACAGGCCGGATTGTCCCTATATGCCAAAAACAACTTTGACCCAACACTGGATGTCATAGCGGACAATATGGAGAAACTGGCTCGTCAGTTGAGAGACATCGCGTTTGACATGACACTGCTCGAAATCGAGAATCTCTTTGCGCGTTTTCATCGCTCGGTGAGAGACATTTCTGCCCAATTGGACAAATCTGTCAACTTCGTCACGGAGGGAGGAGACACAGAACTGGACAAGACCATCATCGACAATTTGGCCGACCCGCTCATGCACTTGATTCGCAACAGCCTCGATCATGGAATCGAGACCAAGGAGCTGCGTGTGCAGAAGGGCAAGCCAGAGAAGGGTACCATACTGCTTCGGTCCTACTACTCGGGGGCAAAAGTGTACGTGCAGATCAAAGACGACGGCAAAGGCATAGATGAAGAGAAAATTCGAGAAAAGGCCATCAAGAAAGGTTTGATCAAAAAGGAAGATCAATTGTCCAAAAAGGAAATCTTGGATTTGATTTTTGTGCCAGGTTTTTCGATGGCCAAGGATGTGACCGACCTGTCTGGTAGAGGAGTGGGCATGGATGTGGTCAAAAAGAACGTCATAGATCTAAGAGGGGATATCAGCATAGATACGACAGTAGGTGAGGGGACGACTATCACGATTGGATTGCCGCTGACACTGTCTGTGATTGATGGGTTGCAAGTGCGGGTACATGACACGGATTATGTGATTCCTTTGTCTAGTGTAGAAAAGTGCTTCGAAATGAAACGCAAGCAGTTTGTCAACGACTTCAATCATGTGGTGTCTCTCGATGGAGCGCAATACCCGTACATAGACCTTCGGTCAGAGTTCAAGGTAGCGGAGGAGGGGGCTCCAGAGTTTAGTAGTGTGATATTGGTCCAAGATCACGATAGACATGTCGGGTTTTGTGTCGACGAGATCGTCGGCGAGTACCAAGCGGTACTCAAGCCAGTGGGCAAATACTACCGCAACCAAGAGTTTGTGTCAGGAGCAACCATCCTGGGAGATGGCAAGATCGCTTTGGTGTTAGATACGCACAACCTCATCTCAAAGAAGAATACTAACCTGAAACTAACAAACGCATGAGTAGCCTTTTGGACAATGAAATCAAGGAAGATATCCATCTAAAGTCATACTTGACTTTTGAACTGGATCGGGAAATATTCGGTGTGGAAGTGCAGAAGGTGGTTGAAATACACGAACTCACCCACATCACGGCAATCCCCAATGCTCCAGCACATATGGCGGGGTTGCTCAACCTAAGAGGTAAAATCCTGCCTCTGATCGATACCAAAGTCAAATTTGGACTACCTCCGATCGTACCTACAGTAGATACTTGTATCGTGGTGATAGAGATGGTGCTCGAGGGGGAGTCCATGCTCGTCGGTACGCTTGTGGATTCGGTACAAGAGGTACTCATGGTAGCTGAGGAAGAAATACAGTCTTCTCCCAGTATAGATGCCAAGTTTGACTTGGAGTACATCACGGGGATGTTCAAGCAGAGAGATCAGTTCATTCTACTGCTTAATCTCGAAAAAGTCTTCGCTCTAGAGGATCAGACGAACTACGTCATCAACGAAACAGCTAAACGCTCATAGACATGGAAACAGTAGCTACCGAAATCATACCGCAGCACGTACTCAGTTTTGGCTTGGATCAGGAATTTTTTGCAGTCAATGTCAAAAATGTCATAGAAATCATCGAAGTGCCCAAGGTGTCCAAAATACCCAAAGCGCCGAGTTATATGGTGGGAGTGATCAATGTCCGCAATCATATGGTGCCTCTCGTAGACACACGTGTCAAACTAGGAATGGCGGATACCAACTTCACTGTCGATACTTGCGTGATCGTGGTAGAGATTCATGCCAACGGCCAGCGGCTCGCTGTAGGCATATTGGTGGATGAAGTGCTCGAGGTGCTTGATCTCAATACTGATGAGGTGCGTCCTGCACCTAAATTTGAGACCAACGAGTACGAGCGATTCATCACGGGGATGTTTCCTGTAGAAGAGCGCTTTGCCATGATATTGGATTTGGATCAGATTTTTTCGCTGAGCGAAATCATCCAATTGGAGACCATCTCCCAAGATGAATTGTCCAATATGGAGCCTAAAGAGGGGCAAACCAAAGAGGGTGCACCTCTTCAAAAATCAAGTCCAATGACTCAAACTGAAAAACAGAAAAAATCATGAGGTTGACTATCAAAACAAAATTGATCGGCTATGCAGTGCTCAATTTTACTGTGCTCTGCGTGGTGGCTTGGTTGTTTTTTGCATTGAAAACCAAGCATACAGCCATCACTGAGATGAAAAACCGAGCGATTGCCGTGCAGGTAGCTCAGAGAGAACTTCACCGTGCACAGGATTTGGCTATAGATCAAAGCTTGTTTGGCAGTGAAGAAGCTCAGAGCAGAGCTTTGCACTTGTATTCGTCGAAGAAGGATGTTTTACTGAATCTATTGGAGAGCATCGACGGGTCGAGCATGGGACTCAATTTCAATGAAGATCTTATTGCTTTGCAATCACTCGTTATTCAGGCGGATGCCAAGTTCAAAACATTGACTCAGGCGGTCAAAGTTCGAGGACAAGTGGGCACAGGGCTGGTAGGACAAGTGTCTACGGCATGGGAGGAAATGGCCGATGAGGTAGCAGCGGAAGAATCTCTCCGTATGCAACTGATGGTGAGAGAGTATTTGTTGACCCGAAACACACTATACCAAGACAGTATCATAACGCTCATCGACGACATACGTGCAGGTATGAAAGACGATGTAGCGGCTGGGCTGGTCGTATACCAATCCATGGTTTTGGATGTCATTGATTTGGACGGACAGATTGGTCGTACAGCTGAGCTAGGACTGAGAAAGGATGCCTCGGAGCAGATGTTGACCTTAGGGCGTAGCATTGATCAAGCGATCGTAGGCTTGGATGAGCTGATAGCCGTCAGCAACGGTCAATCCGTGTCCATGATGCAGGGAGTTCTGTTGGCTGTGATTTTGATGTTTCTGTTGTCTTCTGGCTGGTTGATTGTTACGATTTCTCGTTCAACCCACGCAGCGTACTTGGCCGTCAAAAAGTTTGCGGAGGGAGATCTCAAAGTCAGCGTACACAAGACTAGCAACGATGAGATGGGGGACTTGATTGACCATTTCAAAGCCATGACGTCCAATTTCATGAACCTCATCGTGTCGCTCAAAGCCAGCAGCAATGCTATGGTCAAAGCGTGTGTCGAGATGAATAAGACCACCCATCAAATGGCCGAAGGAGGAAATGAGCAGGCAGGGTCTGCCGAAGAGATATCTGCCTCGATCGAAGAGATGGTAGCCAATTTTGATCAAAGTAGTAAAAACGCGATAGATACCGAAAAAATAGCCAGTGCAGGAGCAGAACGAATCAAGGAGGGCAATGAGTCAGTAAAGAAAACAGTCGCATCGATGCAAATCATCGCGGATAAGATATCGATCATAGACGAAATCTCACGTCAGACCAATCTACTGGCTCTCAATGCAGCAGTAGAAGCAGCAAGAGCTGGAGAGCACGGCAAGGGGTTTGCAGTGGTAGCCGCTGAGATTAGACGCTTGGCAGAGAGAAGTCAGATTGCTGCCAATGAGATCGATCATGTGTCATCGTCGAGTGTACATACGGCGACCGAATCTGGCCAAATGCTCGAGCAAGTAGTGCCACAGATAGAGAATACTGCACGTTTGGTAAGGGAGATAGCCAACAGTACCCAAGAACAAAACAACGGGGCTGAGCAGATCAACCATGCCGTACACAATCTCAACCAAGTAGCACAGCAAAACGCATCAGGGTTGAGTGAGTTGGCAAGCAATGCCTCTGAGCTCATCCAGTTGTCTGACAAGATCACTGAAGTCTTGTCCTACTTCAATGTTAGTGAAAAGGACATAGAAGGGACTATGGAACTGAAGTCTGTGACCCAAAGAGAGGGAGGAAAGAAGGCCAGCAAGATCACTCTAGCTACTTCTCAAAAGGAAACCAAAGTAGCTGACGTACAAAAGACTAAGGTGGAGAAGAAACTCGCTCCCGTCTCTGTCATGAAGGAGGTCAAAACCATAGCCAAGGACAAGCCCGCGTCACCACCCAAAAAGAAGATAATCTCTGGGATAGACTTGGACCTAGGTCGACCGATGGATGCATCCGACTCAGATTTTGAAAGCTATTGATATGAGCAGAACTCCAACTACCCAAACTATACTGCCAGTACAATCGGCACGCAAGACATTGAATGCCCATGAGTACCAGCAATTGAGTGAGTTCATCACGGCAAACTATGGTATTCGGTTGCCTGAACATAAGAAGGTCATGGTTGAGGGCCGTTTGCAGAAGCGACTCAAAGAACTGAATCTCGAGAGTTTTGCGGCATACATCGATCTGGTACTCGGAGAGGAGGAGACGAGTGAAGTGATTGAAATGATCAATGCCGTATCGACCAACAAGACGGACTTCTTTAGAGAACCAGCACATTTTGATTTTATGAATCAAGTCGTGCTGCCCAAATTGATCCAGTCGAGTGGAAGAAATGAATTGAAAATATGGAGCTCGGCCGCCTCGACGGGCGAAGAAATTTATACCATCGCGATGGTCGTGGAGGAGTACATGCGCAACAAGTCTGTGTCGGCGGACTACTCCGTCATGGGTACCGATATATCGGTGGAGGCCTTGCATCATGCCGTCAATGCCGTCTACCATACCAATCGCCTGGTCAATATCTCGCATGTGATGAAACAGCGATACTTCCTCAAGAGCAAGGATCCGCTCAAGCCTTTGGCACGGATCAAGCCAGAACTCAGAGCCAAAACTGCCTTTGGCCGCCTCAATCTCATGGATGAAGAGTATGATCTGCCTGACAGTTATGACATCATATTTTGTAGAAATGTACTGATATATTTCGATAGACCCAATCAGGAGAAGGTCATTGCACGATTGATTCGCAAACTCAAACCAGGAGGCTACCTCTTTGTAGGCCACTCGGAGTCCTTATTCGATAGAGGGGCCAATATCAAATTGATTAAACCGACAATATACCAAAAAGCACTATGAGTAATCTATCTGACACACAGCTACTAGAAGAGTTGCAGCAGCGATTTGTCGAGAAGAATCGCTTGCTAGCAGAGCAGAAGCAATTCACGACCGACCTCAAAACCGTCAACAAGAAATTGCTGCAATCTGAAATGATGAAGACTCAGTTTCTGTCCAATATCAAAAACGAAATCAACAACCCTATGACTTCCATCATGGGCTTGCTCAAAATCAATATGTCTACGGCAACAACTGTCGAAGATCGGATGAGAAACATTCAGTATATCTACAAGGAGGCTTCCGCCCTCAATTTTCAACTGCAAAACTTGTTTATGGCAGCCGAACTAGAGGCGGGTGAGGCACAACTTGAATTGAGCCAGTTTTCTTGTGCAGAACTGATCGGTGAGGCTGTCAATTTGGTACAGAGTCAAGACCAAGCGAATCGCGTTGCCTGCGTGGTGAGTGTGGATGCCGAGGAGAAAATGTTGTCTGATAGACACAAGTTGTTGATCATCCTGTCCAACATCATTTCCAATGCCTTCAAGTTCAATAGGGATGCTGAGGCGAGTGTAGAGATTGAGCTTTCACATCTGGATGATCAGTTGTTGTTTTCGATTAGAGATACTGGAGTGGGCATCTCTCGTGAAAATAAAGCTCAGATCTATGACCGCTTCAATCAGCTGGAAGTAGGCACGACCAAGAGCTATGGTGGTCATGGTTTAGGATTGTCCATTGTTCATTCGTTGGTCGATTTGCTCAAAGGCAGCATGGAGATTCAATCCACAGTGGGGGTAGGGACCACAGTAGAGGTCAGTTTGCCATTGGAATTGGATGTAGAAAACCAGGTTTTGTTTGCAGACGATGTGTTTGAGTTGTTTGTAGATGGGGACCAAAGCGATCAAGTTTTTTGAGTTCAATCGTCAAGATAGCGTCTCATTTTTTGTACCCCTCGACGTTGTTTGTAGGTGCTAGTGCCACAGAGGTAGTGACGGTGTTGGGCTCTTGTGTGTCCGTGTGTCTGTATGACAAAGTCAAAAAAATAGGAGGGATCAACCATTATATGCTTCCGTTTTGGAACGGGCAGGGGTTGGCTTCTGCCAAATTTGGCAACATTGCCATTGAAAAATTAATCAAAGACATGCTCCGCCGCAACTGCAAGAAAGAGGATCTGATAGCCAAAGTATTTGGAGGAGCCAATCAGGTGGACTTCACGGCACGGATAGGGGATCGAAATACAGAGATTGCCAAAGAACTACTCAAGGAGCACGGGATACGGATTGCCGCACAAAACACAGGAGGACAAGTCGGTCGTAAATTGATATTTGATACGTATACGGGTGAGGTCCGGATGAAATTCGTGGGAAAGAAAAAGGAGGCCAATCATGAGTGATCCTATCAAAATCCTGATCATTGACGATTCGAGATCAGTACAGAAGATGTTGTATTATATCTTCTCTCGGAGTGCATCTTTACGGATTGTAGGGGCGGCTTATGATGCCTATGAGGCGGTGGATATCATGCGAAAGGTCAAGCCAGACGTTATCATTTTGGATGTGCAGATGCCCAAAATGGACGGGTTGACTTTTTTGAAAAAATTGATGGACCAACACCCTATACCAGTGATTGTGTTTTCGTCACTCATTACACAAAATCCAAAAATAGGAATGCGTGCTTTAGAGTATGGAGCCGTAGAGGTGGTGGACAAACCAGTGATTGATTTTGCCAATCTTTCGGCTTCTGTTGAGGACGAAAAACTGGTGGGATTGGTGCGGGCGATAGGCCAGACTCGTGGACCAGGTCATCAGATTCTATTTGATAGACATGGAGGGAGGGTGACGCCTCTACCTATGGAGGTAGAGACTACGGTAGATCGGGTGGTAGCGATTGGTGCTTCGGCCGGAGGGACCCAGGCGATCAAACATCTACTGATGCAGTTGCCTACCAACTTCCCGCCAGTCGTAGTGGTACAGCATATGCCGGTGGAGTTTACAGGGCCTTTTGCCAGTTATTTGAATGAGGTGTGTGCAGTCAATGTCTATGAAGCGCAGGGAGGAGAAAGGTTGTTGCCGGGGACAGTGTATGTCGCTCCTGGAGATCGACACCTGACCGTGCACGAGCATCAGGGGGCGTATCGTGTGCGTCTCAAAAGTGGTGAAGCAGTGTCAGGACATAAACCCTCGGTGGACGTATTGTTTCGTTCGATGGCAGAGCAAGTTGGAGCAAAGGGGATCGGGGTGATTTTGACAGGCATGGGACGAGATGGAGCGAGTGGATTACTGGCATTGAAAGAAGCCAATGGCATGACGATAGCGCAAGATGAGCAGAGTTGCGTCGTCTTTGGTATGCCCAAAGAGGCGATCAAACTCAATGCCGTAGATCAAGTGTGTGCCCTCGATCAGATTCCAAGTGTATTGAACCAATGGGTGATAAAAAAGAAAGGATAGGTAAATTGAAACGCAATGAAAACGATGTATGGATTGAATGAAAAGGAGCAGAAATTGGCTCAAAGATTAATAGAAGACGGCTTGAATAGCGCTTCTACTACGTTGAGCAGTCTGCTCAAAAGTCCGATCTCGATTACCAAGATAGATTTTGGTAATGACGCAATGGATAGTGTAAAGGAGTCTCTTGAAGAGAATAAAATCGGAGGGTATCACATCTTGCGTACTGAGTTGATCGGCGAACTCCAAGGAGTGTGTCATTTGATTTTTAGTGCTGCGGAAATTGAAGCGATCAATCAGATCAGTGTGCCGGCATCTTTGTTGGAGTCCTCTGCGGCAGAAGCTAAGTTGCTGAGTGAAGGGTTCCTGACTGAATTGGACAATATCGTCTCAGCTTCTGTCATTACTGAGTTGTCCAATGGTCTCGATATGGATATATTCGGTCATGTGCCTAGTTTGCATATCATGGATGCTACCGAGCTGCAGTCGTATTTGGTAGCGGATGCGTCTCAGTTCAACAACGTGGTTCACTTCAAAGCCAACTTCAAGGGGGAGGAACTTAATGTTTGCCCTGAATTTACTTGGATGTTTCAAGATCAGTTTTTGACCAGAGTCAAAGAAGTTTCATTGGAAGTGGGTTGATTAGAGGGCTTAAAAACCCATGCCTAGACGGAAGCCGTGGGATCGAAACTTTCCTTCTTCAAAAGAGGTGAAGTAATCGAAGCGCATCAATTTGAAGATGTGCTCTAGCCCGATGCCCAGTTCTACATAGGTGTCCAAAGCATCCGTGTGTAAGAAATGAGCTGATGCTACGGTTTGCACCTTGGACTTACGAATCAGCGGTAGCTTGTTGATGATGAACCCGTTGAAATGATGACTGAAATGTGCCTCGGCCCAGTAGTCATTGGTGCTATAGTAGTAGTAGTCTAGGAGCTGGAAGTAGTCATCTTCAAACCGCGCCAAGATGGAAGCGTTGGTGTTGAAGTGTTGATAGTCCATGAATTCCATTTGTTTGTGACCTAGTATGTATTTGCCTGCTCCGAGGGTGTACTCACTGGTACCCCATAGTCCTAGAGCAAAGTCGTCATCGACCTCCAGTTTGATGCGATCATAGTCTACAACCGAACCCAGCCATGGGAGCCCTTTGGTGTAGTTGATCTTTACTTTTGGGTATTTGTTTTCTACGATGATTTTTTTGTTGGGCATGCTGATGTACTTCTGACCAAACCGGAGTTGTACCTCTAGGTCTACTATCAATGCTTCATGGGTTGGAAAACTGGTATCTGTATCGCTGATGTTTTTGGGTTGGTTGGAGGTGAACTCACGGGAGTTTTTGTAAAACAAGGAATAGTCACTTTCATTGTTTAGCTGTTTCCTCTGGGTGTAAATGGCGCTTGGTTTGACAAACAAACCATTGATGAGCTCATGAGTGTATTGACCATAGAAGAAGTTTTGCTCATACAGTTTTAGGTAGTTGCGCCTATTGAGTAGTGTTTCAAGTGAGTTGATCAGTGGTGATATGGGTTGACTTGGGTTGAACTGGGAGACAAAGTGCCCTCCGCCAAGATGGATGTCGGACATCTTCTTTGGATTGAGACTGTAGTCAAAATCCAATCTCCCATATAGATGTTGACTGGCTAGGCCGTAGCGCAGCTGCGGTGAGATGCGGTACTTCATGTTGTCTTCGTCGTTTTGTGTGTAGGTGGCTTTTAGGTTGAATACCACCCCCTCGACGGTATTGAACTGGAGTGTTTGTAGGATCGAAGGGATGCCTATATAAAACGCTTTGTAGCTATTTTGGTAGCGGTAGCCAGAGAGGAGTACATTGCCGAGCGTGAGCTTATTGCTGATCCTATCTACAGAGTCTCGGTAGTGTTTGGTGTTTTTAATTGCTGAGATGCTGTCTTTGGTAGCATAGTCTTGCCGCTCGATGGCAGTCAGAGGGACGGGACGTACCGTGGACCAATAGTCATCGCTACGCTTATTCGAGCCTTTTTCGATGGCTAGGATTTCATTTTTGAATGCGCGCTTGTTGATGCTGGTATCTCGAACCGCAGTGTACTGTGGTGCGGCAGAGGTTGGGGGTGTCGTAGCAGGCACGGTAGAGACAGGAGATATATAGTCCGGATTGAGTTCGACCTGATAGTCCGAATATACCGCAGCGAAGTAGCCAGATCCCTTAAACCCAAAGGTGTTGAGGTAGAACTCGAAATTTTGAGAAAGCATGACCCAAGTACTGTCAATGATTGGGGCGTGCACTTGATGAAACGTGAGCGTATCCAAGAACTCCAATTGGTGTTCTTTGGTCAAGGTAAGTTCAAAACTCGATATTCTCCACAAGTCTTCGATGATGTACAAATAACCTTGGAAAGTAGGGTCGGTTTTGCGACGTGGAATCACTTTGATCTTGTTGATCATGTAGTCTCCTTCTGTGATGATGCCCTCTAGTTTATATTCATAGAAAAAGAGAGCGTTTTTAGCAACGGGAGAGACGTATCCGCGTTCCGATATTCCCTCTATGGCCAATAAATTGTCGTAGATAGAGACCAAGGTTTGTGAAGCCTGGTTGAAGCTGAAAGCAGACTGATCCCCGCTGACCTTGGAAGAGATCATCTTTTCTTGTACCAAGTCAGGTTTGTGAAAACTCAGCTCGGAGACAGATTCGGAGAGATAAACGATGCCTGTATCGATAGGGATGTTGACTCCCAGTATTCGATCGGGTTTTTCGTCGAGACGTTGGAGTCCCTTCATGTAGACTTGACAATGAAAGGCATTGATTTCTTCTTGAAACTTCTTTTTGTGACGAATGGTTTGACGAATGATACTATAGGCTGGATCTTCATTTTGTGCATTGACAACTACCTCCTTGAGTTGCAAGGTTTCGGGTAGTAGGGTGATGTTGAGGAGGATGTCTTCTTGATTGACATGTACTTGCTTGCTTTCCTTTTTGTAGCCCACATACTGAAATACCAGCTCGTAAGATCCTGGTTCCACTTGTAGGGAGTAGCTTCCTTCGGTGTTCGTCGTGGTGCCGATCGAGGTGCCTGCGATGAACAGGGTGGCGTAGGGGAGTGGTTGCCCACTTTCGTTGGATACACGGCCTGTGATGGTTGCAGCATGAACCGTGGCTGTCAGGAGCATCAAGATGCTCAACGCAAAAGTCCAATGTGTTAGGATCGTTTTACTCAATGGTAGGTTGTATTATTTGGTGTGAAGGCCAATTTATGGAATTCACACCAAATAATGCATCAATGGAAAATTCTGGCGTATGATAGTCCAAAATAAAAGTTGTTTTGCTTGTTTTCGCGAATGAAATACATGTTTTGACGGAGGCTATATTTCATGTCAAATTTCAAGCGAGACTTATTGACAATGCGCAGATATTCTATCCCTGGTGTCCATTCAAAATCATGCTGAAATTTATCCGAAATATTGCCAAAAAAGTAATCATCATCAAAACGAATTCTCTGTAAGTTGAGACCTATCATGCCTGCTCGACTGTAGTGCTTGATTTCGAGGTAGTCCGTGTTCGAGCCAGGGCCTATGCCGCCAGCGATGATTTGTCCGTTTTGTGTATAACCTTGTTTGACTATACCATGCGTATACCAACTGTTGTTGACCCTCACAAACATGGTTTTAGACAAGCCCACAGAAGCATGCTCATAGGTGAATTTGAGGAGGGCGTCATTTTTGAGATCCACTAATTTTGAGAAGCCTATGGTGTATCCAAGAGCATGATCTGGCTCTCCTCCAAAAATCCCACCACCAAAGTCATTTTTGGCAAATTCAATGTATGTTTCAAACCCCACTTCATCAAATTCCCATTTGATTGTTGCAGCCCCCATTTGATCGTATTCGTCATTGCCAGCAGCATCTGGATCAGGGTTTTGGAAGCGGTAGATGGATATGAATATATCCGAAAAGGTAAATTCATCCGCGCGTTTGTAGAAAGCTCTATGTACACCGAGTGAAAGGCCCTTGACATGCTTGGAACGAAGACCTAGGGAAACGCCACTCCAGTAGCGATTGTCATTGCTAGAGTCGTCATCGAAATAGTCAGACTCTGAGAGGAGTCCCCAGTAAAATTTGACTTCTGCAGGACCCAAAAACGTGTTGACGGGTTGATCCGTGCCTATGTCCACATGAGGTATGCCTGCAGAGTTGTTGCCCATTAGGATTGGTGTATTTTGTGCAGGGCCCCAGACCATGTTTTCTGTGGATATTCCGAGGGTAAACTTTCTATGGACAAAGCGAAGTTCTGATTGTCCAAGGTTGAATTGGACAAATGGGTCATCCCCGAATCGCTGTACATAGTCAATTCTTTGATTTCTAAACTGATAGTTGTACGGGTTGTTATTGCCTGATTGTGGAGCTAGATCAAATTCACCGTTTTGCGAGAAGTAGGCGACGGGAGCGAAGGTGTATCGGAATTTGCCAATACGTCCTGTGATGCCTCCATGCAACTCTGAGGTAAGACCTTTCCCTTTCCATACCGCACCGTCGTTATAGCTTCGAGGATAATTGGTGATGTAGGTGTTGGCAAAGAGACCATCTAACACTCTAAAGTAGTTGCCATCGTCAGGTACTGGAGCAAAATGATCACCCCAAGGATTCCATGATAAACTATCTTTTTGATACTGATTGATGATGGATGGATAAATGTTGATTCGTTTGTTTACCGACGAATTTTTCATCTCGATGACTCGGTAGTAGTCGAGCATCACATCTCCAGGTACGAGTACTTGTGCTTGACTACTCAGTCCCGCTAGCAAACAAACCATGCACCCCAATAAATGGAAAGACTTCATGTTAGAGACTTAGAGTGTGTTCATTAGTCATTTTGAGACCAACATCGGAGTGCTGATCGTTAGAGTCTTCACTGCGATAGTCTATACTTTCACCGTCTTTGAATATCTCATAGGTGACGCCCCATCGATTCTGGTTACAGCCAGAGCATTCCCCATTGTAGCCTTCTATTTTGAGATTGTTGGTTCCTCGATTCAAGAATGGCTGCATATCAAAGAGGACATCTTCTTTGATTCGAAGACCAATGTCTCTTGAATCGAACACTTCTTTGTCATTGATATAGACGATGGCATAGTCGTCTAGTTTGTAGAATATCATGGAGTAGCCTTCTTCCGTAGGGAGCAGTTCTTTGTCGTTGCTACGGTTTTCTAGTCTCTTGGGGTTGGGGGTACAACTCGTCATGGCTGTGATGCCAATGAGAAGGAATAAAATCAAATTTTTAGACATGCTTCGCATTTTTGTTGTTGGCAAATCTAGCACTTGTTTTTAAAGGCGGTAGATATAAAAACAAAAAAAGCTTGTCGGGAAACCAACAAGCTTTAGCGGAACGGACGAGACTCGAACTCGCGACCTTCTGCGTGACAGGCAGACATTCTAACCAACTGAACTACCGCTCCAGGTAGTGTATTGAGAAGCGTTTTCTCAATCGAGCTGCAAAACTATAAGAAAAGTTGTATTATGCAACATTTCTTAGGTGAACAAAAAAGCTTGTCAGATAAACTAACAAGCTTTTGCGGAACGGACGAGACTCGAACTCGCGACCTTCTGCGTGACAGGCAGACATTCTAACCAACTGAACTACCGCTCCAGGTAGTGCTTTCGAGCGCTGTTACCCTCAATTGCGATGCAAAAGTATGAGCAAATTATTTACTAAACAATAGCTGTTCGTTAATATTTTTATGAAAATGATTGTTGATTCTCTAGGTCAATCTCTTGGTTGTTGATAGTGAGAAGATTATGTGTAAAATGGAGTTGGTATTTTTTGTCACAAGAATCTTTGGGTGGAAGCTTTTGAAGGAGTAGTGCACAATATGCTAGAATCCATGAATGATTTATACGATGATTTGTTAACTTCAATCCCTCGAAATTGAAATGTAAATCGCAGCAAAATGGCAGAATATTATTCTCGTAGAAACCTAGAATTTTTACTTACCGAAGTGTTTGATATCAAGGAGGTGCTGAAGTTAGAGGCTTACAAAATGCATGACCTCAATGGTATTCGTATGGTGTTGGATTCTGCGGATCAATTTGCGGAGCGTGAGTTGCATCCTTTTTTTCGAGAGATGGACCGGATCGAACCCGAAATGGAGGGAGGGAGTGTGAAAGTACATCCTCAGATCAGGACGATCATGAAAAAACTGGGAGAGGGTGGCTGGATATCGGCCACTGCCGGGGAAGAGTCTGATGGGATGAATTTGCCAGTGATGGCTTCTGTCGCAACCAATTTTATATTTGGAAGTGCCAATTTTGCGGCGAGTGTTTACCCCCAACTGTCTGCAGGTGCTGCACGACTGATTGAGGTATATGGGTCTGACCAGTTGAAGACTGTGTATCTGTCTCGGATGTATAGTGGTTTATGGCAGGGGACGATGGCCATGACCGAACCTGATGCGGGAAGTTCACTCGCGGATATCAGTACCAAGGCCATCCCGTTGGCCGAAGAGGAGGGAGTATATAGTATCAAAGGGCAAAAGATTTTCATTTCTGCGGGTGATCATGATGGCGTAGACAATGTCGTACATCTGCTGTTGGCTAGGATAGAAGGTGCACCAGCAGGAGTCAAGGGGTTGTCTCTGTTTGTAGTGCCTCAAAAGCGGGGTACAGTACCTGAAAAAATGGTGTCTAACGAGGTGCATACTACAGGCTTGTACCACAAGATGGGGTACAAAGGAACTCCCATCGTTCATCTAGCCTTTGGAGAAAAAGGGAAATGTGAGGGGTATTTGCTTGGAGAAGCCAACCAAGGTCTAGCTCAAATGTTTCAGATGATGAACGAGGCCCGAATTGGAGTGGGGGTGAGTGCAGCGTCTATCGCTTCGTCTGCTTACTATGCTTCCCTCAAATATGCTAATGAAAGATTGCAAGGGAGAAGACCAGATGAAAAGGACGTGACTAAGCCTCAAATTCCAATCGTAGAGCATGCAGATGTCAAGCGTATGTTGTTGCAACAAAAGGCTATCATGGAAGGATCATTGAGTTTACTAGTCAATTGTGCATACTATGCGGATATGGCCAAGGCGGGAAAGGATGAAATCAAGGAGATTTATCGATTGACTTTAGACCTGTTGACACCAGTCGCTAAAACCTACCCTAGCGAAAATGGCATCTTGGCGACATCCAATGCGGTGCAGATACTTGGAGGTGCGGGTTATTGCAAGGATTTCCCTGTTGAACAGTTCTATAGAGACATTAGAATTCACACTCTGCACGAAGGGACATCTGGGATTCATGGCCTTGATCTTTTGGGTCGAAAAATTATCATGGGTGGCGGTATCGCTTTTAGGGCATTTACTGAGGAAGTGATGAAGACGATCAAAAAAGTGAAAATGGAGATCTTGGAGTTGGCCAAATACGCTGAAAAGTTGAATGATACTCTTTTTAGACTCCAAAACGTAACCATGCGTTTGTCTACGATGGCTATGAAGGAGAAGAAA
This sequence comes from Reichenbachiella sp. 5M10, assembly GCF_002742335.1. Taxonomy (NCBI): domain Bacteria; kingdom Pseudomonadati; phylum Bacteroidota; class Cytophagia; order Cytophagales; family Reichenbachiellaceae; genus Reichenbachiella; species Reichenbachiella sp. 5M10. The sequence goes on from NZ_MDGR01000007.1 coordinate 1,464,728, forward strand.
GAAGTCTTTTTGATGGACGCAACATTGTATTTGGAGCTATTCGGAATAGTAGCTGTGGGTTGGCAGTGGTTGCTTCAAGCCATCCCCTGTCAGATAGCAGTCAACGAAAATCGTGGAGATGCTTTTTATGAAAGTAAATTGATGACGATGCGGTACTACTTCGAGTACGAATTGCCCAAAGCAGAGTCACTCATCATACGTTTGAATAGTGCAGATAAGCTACTGACGGAGGTGCAAAATGAGCATTTGATTTAGAGAGGTCTGTATCGTACTGTTCTTGTGCGTTTTTTGTTGGCATCCCTTTGGTGGTTGTAGCGCATGAAGATTCTGTTTTTGGGTTTAACGACCTTGATGCGATGTGTATGGTAGTTGGTCGAACACGAGGAACCTGTGATGCATGCAATGGAGAGGAGGAGAGCTAAACAGGTTTTGATTGTGTATTTCATGTCCTATAAAAAAAGCTTCGAAATGAAGCTAATAAGAGGTGAAAAGTGAAGTGTCATTGGATCTTATCCATGACTTCCTTTGGGAATGTGATGTTATATATCGTGTTCAAAGCCTCTGCAAAAAGTTTGAACTCTTCTTCTTGAAACAACCTGTCAGATGCTGGTTCTTCCAGCTCGTCCAATTCAAACCCTTTGTTTCTCAATTCTGGTAATATCTTGATAATAATCCTCTGCCATGCCAATGGCGTGATATTATTGTTGCACCAGTTTTTTAATGTTAACACCTTTATCTTCATACACTCCTCCTCTTAGTTTGCAAATATCTCCTTTTATATTCGTATTCCCATGACCATAATGTCGTCTGTTTGTTTTTCGTTACCAATCCAGTCTTCCAGTGTTTTTTCCAATATCGCCTTCTGTTCATCCATGGACTTATCCATGTTTAGCTCTAAGCACTCCGTGAGTCTTGATGCACTGAATTTTTTGTTGTTTGGCCCACCAAACTGATCGGGGAACCCATCCGAAAACATGTAGAAAGAAGTTTCTCCTTCTACAAAATCGATGACATGCTTCTTGTGTTTTCTTTCTTCGTCAACAAATCCACCAATAGACATTCTTTCGCCCTTGACAGTGTCTATTTTTCCGTCTACTGTGTAGAGTAAGTTTTGTTTTGCCCCAGCAAAATGAACTTGCGCATTGGCTCGATCTATGACCAGGATGCTTGCATCCATGCCATGATGGTTTTCATTCTCAGACTGATTGAGAATCTCGATGATTCCGATGTTGAGGTTTTCGAGGATTTCGTCTACATCGGTGATTTCGTGCTCATGGACGATTTGGTTGAGGAGAGACTCTCCAATCATACTCATCAGCGCACCTGCTACACCATGTCCCGTACAATCGACAGACGCAATACACGTGAGGGCATTGCCTTCTTCATTTTCAACCTCTGCTATCCAATAGAAGTCCCCACTGACTATGTCCAAGGGTCTGAACACGAGGAAAAAGTCATCAAAGGCTTCTTTGATGAGTTCTGGAGAGACAAGCATGGCATTTTGAATGGTCATGGCATACTTGATACTGTCCATCAATCGTTTGTTGACTTCTGCGAGCTCTTTGGTTCTTTGTTCTACTTTTTCTTCCAGACTGGAGTTGGCTTTTTCCAATTCTCGAATCAGATTGATTTTGTCACTTTTAAGTTCATATGCTTCCAGTGCTTTGTCGATGGTGAGTTTCATCTCACCTTTGTCCCAAGGCTTGGTGATGTACTTGTAAATCCCACATTTGTTGACCGCTTTGACGATTGCTTCGATGTCTGCAAAACCAGTAAGGATCATACGGATGACATCAGGAAACTCAGGCAGTACACGCTCCAAAAGCTCAGTACCTGTCATTTCAGGCATTTTTTGATCGGTGATCAAGCATTGTATGTCATTGCTTCTGAGCATTTCTATCGCTTCATTACCACCCATGGCGGTCAAAACATTGTACTCCCTTTTGAATGCCATGCGAAATATTCGAAGGTTACTCTCTTCATCATCTACATACAAGATGGTGTATTTATCTCTTCGATTGGGTGCCTTTTGCTCCGCTGCTATTTCTTGGTTTTGCTCCATTTAATTTCTAATCAATTATGCTTGTTGAGATTGAGAAACTTTGTCCTGACCTTTCTTTTCTGCCATATGCTTTGGTATGAGGATAGAAAATTCAGTGCCTTTTCCTTCTTCACTGTTGACATAGATGTTGCCACCATGTTTTTCGATGATGCCAAAGGTAATGGACATTCCGAGTCCTGTACCAATCCCTACCGGTTTAGTAGTAAAGAAGGGTTCGAATATTCTTCTTTTGACTTGATCTGACATCCCTGCTCCATTGTCTTTGATCTTGATCATTACGTGTTGATCTTGACTTTCTGTATAAAGCTGAATCTCTCCATCTTTGCGTTCCTCTGGGATGGCTTGTATGGCGTTGCTGATGATATTCATGAATACTTGATTGAGCTGACCTGGATAGCAATTGATCTCCTCAATGTCTTCATCGTAATATTTCTTGATGTTGATGATGTTTTTGGTTTTGTTTCGAAGTAGGGTGAGGGTAGCGTCCAATGATTCGTTCATGTTGGCTGGTTTCATTTCCTCTTCATCGAGTCTGGAGAATACACGGAGTCCTTTTACGATCTCTATCGTTCGTACGGCTCCCTTTTTGATATCTGCGACGAGTTCTTGGAGGTCTTCGAGTAGGTCTTCCCAAGCATACTCTTCTTTCAATTCTTTGAGTTCTGCTAGGGTCTTTTCGTAATCCTCGCTTTTCTCGATTTCTTCATACTTGTTGACAATTACCATCAAGTCATCTAGTGAGACTTTCAGGGTGTCAATACCATTGTACACGAAGTTGATAGGGTTGTTGATCTCATGGGCAATACCTGCTGTCAACTGACCAAGAGAGGCCATTTTTTCCGATTGTACGAGTTGTGATTGTGTGCTTTTGAGGTTGTTGAGCGTGTTTTTCAATTCGTCCGAACTGTCTCTCTCGTGCTGCAACGACATTTTGAGCTGGTTTTCGGTGATCATCAGCTTCTCTGTCGCTTCGAGTTGTTCTTCAGCAATATTTCTCATGCGTTCTTCTGAGTATTTTACTCGGTCGTAGGCTTTTCTTAGTTCGTCCTGTACACGGATGAGTTTTTCATTGACTTCTATTTGTTTGCGCGAACTCTTCAATATCTCTTGCTCAGATAGTTTTAGCTTTTTGTTGCGCTGCTCTAGTGCACGTTGAGACAAGATGAGTTTCTCGTTGGCTTCAAGCTGTCTCTCAGCACTTTTTCGGAGATGCTCCTCTGATTTTTGCAATTTGACAAAGGCCTCATTTGCTGTCATGAAGTTTTTGTAAGCCAAATTCACCGCAGGTCTAAAGACGAAGGAGGCTTGCAGTAGCATGATTCCGATGATCCCTACAGTGATGATGATCCCCATAGAAGAAGAACCTGCTTTGTTGACTTGTGCTTCTTCTTCGTATCGATCGGCGATTTGATTGGCCTTGTTGGTGAACTTCTTTTGTTGGTCAGAGAGGTTGATGATGGCTCGGTTGATGATGAGGTTTTTGTCTGTTTTATCATCGTCAAAGCTCAAGTTGGTGATTTCTTTCGCCGCATCTCGTACTTCTCGATAATGAAAATCAGCTTCTTCGAACAATGCCAGAATTTCATCTGAGTTGTTTACGCTATTGATTCCCATGCTGCGATCACCTTCCGTCAGTGCTTTTTGAATTTTTTCAAATTCATCGATGGATTCTTGCATCCTTCTTTTTACAATGGAGAAGTTTTTCTCATTGTTTTGAATTCTGCTCGTACTAATCAAAAGAGCGTTTTTGGTGATGTCTTCGCTGAGTGTGGCTTGTCTTTGAGCCAATTTCACTAAACGAGCATCATTCTTGTTTACTCTGATGGTGTTTTGAACCAGGAATTGACCAAAAAATAGCCCAATGATGATCAGAATCAAGGTCAATACATAAGATCGTATCAGATTGTCCTTTTTCATATTTCTCTTGTTTAGTTACAGGTTAAGATTCAAAATGGCTCATTTGCCTTCGAAGTAAGACAGACCACTTTCCTTTCCTAAGCTCTGGTCTTTTTGTTCAGCTGTTGTCTGGTTGAGTATTTTCTTTTTGGTTTGTTTCAAGAAGTATTTTTCTAACCCACCTTCGAGGAATTTCATGATCATGGCGATGATCAACAGTATGACTAAGCCAAGGTAGTCTACTCCTACGAAATCTTGGATGACAGGAGCGAGAAATTGTTCCTCAGAGATGAATACCACAATAGCGATGATAAACATGATTCTAGAGGCTTTTTTACCTACGGTCATTTTGTCCAACTGATCGATGGTATTCTCTAGTTCTGCGTTCTTCTTTTGGATTTCACTGTTTTGGCTCTTGATTTTTTGGTTGGCATGGTCAAGTTTCTTCTGCAGTCGATCACTGATTCGAGTGATGACTTTGCTCTGATCCAGCAAGTCTTTGTAATGTACGGCGATCCCGACAGCATCATCCATACTCAGATCCTTGTTCTTTACCTTGCCGACATAGTCTGACAAAATCTTCTGCTCCTCGTGGTAAAGTTCTTTCATGTTATTTGTCTCAATTCGAAAGCGCTTATGCTTCTGCCAATTCTTTGTTTGTCAATCGGGATACTCGTATTTGAAAGGTAAAATAGGAATACTCCTCGTTTACCTTGTGGAATTCGTAAGATAGTTTTTGTCCGGTCTTTCGTGCGATTTCCACAAATCCCAATCCCGCTGTGCCTCTGTCCGAGAACTCTCCGTTGTATAGTATCTCTTTGTATAGTTTTTTCAACTCTTCCTTGCCCAGAGAATTGATGTTATCCAATTTCCCTTTGATGATGTTGATCTTCTCATTGGGGATGAAATTTCCCGTCATGATGTTAAAAAACTTCTTGCGAGCAGTAACCATCAGTAGGCCTGCTTTAGAATCATAGGTATCGATGGTTTCATCCGAAACTTCATCCATATGGTGGTAGAGGTTTTGGATGCACTCAGTTGCAGCACCATAAAACTTCTTTTTGATGATACGATTGTCTTCGATTTCGCCGATTCTGCCGTCAAGCGTCTCGATGATAGAAGTGACCAAATCAAATGTTACTTCGCCCTTGTACATCAGTACAATGTTGGTGTCGTATATGTTTTTATATCTTTTTAATAGATCCATCGCCAATGTCAAACCGAACGCCTTGGATATCAGCGCTCAACAGTCTCATGTAGTTACAAACCCAACGTTTGGTTAGATTTATTGTTTATATCCTGATACAAGTATCATTTGTATAATTCAAAGATAAAAGGAAGTGCCGTTTTATTGCGAGTTGTTCGGGGGTGGTTAGTATTCCAACTGCACAATTAAATTTCGTGTTCGTCTTGCATTCTTTTTCTCTATGAAATGTTCTAGATACAAATCAATTGCGAATGTTACCAAGAATAAGTCTAACATCCAAGGGTTGCTATTTTTTTTAGCCCCATTTAAGTGTTCTCCTAAAACTGCTAGGGGAATTACCTATGAAGAGGTAGGGGCAGCATGGTTTGCGCTGTGTTTGCCATGAGTGTAGGTCTGTTTTTGCACTTTTTTGCGACTATGTGATTGCGTCCTTGTGTGATCATGGGGTCAATCACCTTTATATTGATATTTTTGTTGACATGAAACGGTATTCAATATATACTCCTTGGATCGTCCTTGGAGGTGTGCTCTTTTTCTCTGCATGCTCGCAGAAGTATGGTCGCTATCCGATAGAAGCAATGACAGAGGTAGGGAGCTTCAATGATCAAGTGCTGTTTGATGAAGATGTCGTGGATTTGGGTGGTGAGGCATTGGTGCAATCATTGCTCCAAAGTCGAAAGTATTCTTGGGCGAATTTTTCTTTGTCGGATGCCAAGAAAGTGGCGCAACGACAAGGTGAGTCTGCCTATGTCAGCTTTCTGCTGGCGGACTACTATTACCATATGGGCCAATACGACAAGGCCTTGTCTCTACTCGAGACAGAAGGAGTAGATGAACTGCCTCAGTTGCAGGTCGATGATCTCAAAGCGCAGATTTATAGTGAAATAGGGGAGTACGCGATGGCGATCGACCTGATCAATAGTGCCATACTGATCAATCGAGGTAGTGCACGCCTCTATGGTCAAAAAGCTGAAGTGTACCTCAAAATGAGTGACAGTCTGTCGGCGATAGCTTACTACGAGAAGGCATGGGAGCTGGACAGTACTGCTGTCGATGTACCCTTGCGCATGGCGCAATTGTATGCAGGTGTCAAGGAGTTTGACCGAGCCATCGCATGGTTAGATAGAGTGAAGGTAGACAACCTAGAAGTGAAGAAAGTCAAAATCGAAACATTAAGGTCACAGGGTAATGATGCTCGTGCCAATGTCCTCCTAGCAGAGATGCTCGCTACAGGAGATTTACAGTCGGGAGAGGAGTTGATGGCGTATTTTACTGAAGTGAGGCAATTGGACTCTGTCTTGTATTATTCTACCCGTATACTGGAGCGAGATTCGACCAATCTGCCTGCTTTGTTTGGTAAGGCAGAGGTTTTTGATACCAAAGGCTATTTTTCAAGTTCATTGAGATATTACGAGTCCGTTTTGGAGATCGACTCGCTCAACGAAGAAGCCTTGGATGGAGTGAGAAAAGTAAACGGAAAAATTGCATATTTGCGCAAAATAAAGGAGCAGAAGGAATCGATACCTAGTTTCGATTTTGCTCCAAAAAGCACGAAAACATTGGATGATGAGTGACGGTATGATTAAGATCACTTTGCCGGATGGCAGTATTAAGGAGTTAGAGAAGGGATCTAACGGATTGGATGTAGCATTGAGTATCAGCGAGGGGTTGGCAAGAAACGTGCTGGCTGCTGAGGTAAACGGAGAGGTGTGGGATGCCACACGACCAATTACTGAGGATTCCCATGTAAACCTACTGACTTGGCAAAATGATAAAGGGAAGTCTACATTTTGGCACTCTTCTGCTCACTTGATGGCAGAGGCTCTCGAAGCACTATACCCTGGCGTGAAGCTTGGAATCGGACCTGCAATCGAGGGAGGCTTCTACTACGATGTGGATTTTGGGGATCAGGAATTTGATTCGGACAACCTCAAAGTGATCGAAGACAAAATGCTCGAACTCGCCCGAAACAAGAGTGAGTATATCCGAGAAGAGGTTTCTAAAGCAGATGCAGTAGCTTACTTCACAGAGAAAGGCGACCAGTACAAACTCGAACTCATCGAGGGACTCGATGACGGAGAGATTACTTTTTATAAGCAGGGCAATTTTACAGACCTGTGCAAAGGACCTCATATCCCAAATACAGGATTCATCAAGGCGGCCAAAATCCTCAACATCGCAGGAGCGTACTGGAGAGGAGACGAAAAGAACAAACAACTGACACGTCTCTATGCGGTGACTTTTCCCAAACAAAAGGAGCTCAAAGAGCATCTTGAGTTGCTGGAAGAGGCCAAAAAACGGGACCATAGAAAACTCGGCAAGGAACTAGAATTGTTTACTTTCTCTCAGAAAGTAGGTCAAGGGCTTCCTTTGTGGTTGCCCAAGGGAGCGATGCTCCGTGAGAGATTGGAGTCGTTTCTCAAGAGAGCTCAGACCAAGGCGGGGTATCAGCCGGTGGTCACGCCACATATCGGAAACAAAGAATTGTATGTGACGTCAGGTCACTATGAAAAATACGGAGAGGATTCGTTTCAGCCGATCAAGACCCCTAATGAAGGCGAAGAATTTTTCCTCAAACCGATGAACTGTCCTCACCACTGTGAGATTTACAAATCCAAACCCAGATCATACAAAGACTTGCCAGTCAGATTTGCGGAGTTTGGTACGGTGTATCGCTACGAGCAGAGTGGGGAGTTGCATGGTTTGACGCGTGTGAGGGGGTTTACGCAGGATGATGCGCATATCTTTTGCACACCCGATCAGGTCAAAGAAGAGTTCTTGAAAGTAATAGACCTGGTGCTCTATGTCTTTAGTGCTTTAGGTTTCGAAGATTACACGGCGCAGATTTCTCTTCGTGATCCAGAAAACAAAGCGAAGTACATCGGGTCAGATGAAAACTGGGAGAAAGCAGAGCGAGCGATTCAAGAAGCAGCGGCTGAAAAAGGGCTCAAGACGGTGACCGAGTATGGTGAGGCGGCATTCTATGGGCCAAAGTTGGATTTCATGGTCAAGGATGCACTGAAGAGAAGCTGGCAGCTCGGTACGATCCAAGTGGATTACAACCTGCCAGAGCGATTTGAATTGGAGTATACGGGGTCTGATAATCAAAAGTACAGACCGGTGATGCTGCACAGAGCACCTTTTGGTTCGCTGGAGCGATTCGTGGCGGTATTGACAGAGCACTGTGGTGGCAACTACCCGCTGTGGCTGACTCCTGATCAGATCGCAGTACTGCCGATCTCTGAGAAGTATGCCAAATATGCAGAGGAAGTCTACTCGTACATGGAAGAAAATGACATCCGCGGTTTCATCGATCACCGAGATGAGAAAATCGGCCGAAAGATTCGGGATGCGGAGACCAAAAAAATCCCATACATGCTGATCGTAGGAGAGAAGGAGCAAGAAGAAGGCAAAGTTTCTGCTCGTCGACACGGAGAGGGTGATTTGGGTAGCTTCACCAAAGAAGAGTTCACTGCGCTGTTTAGAGAAGCTGCCAAGGTGTAATTGTATTGGAATTAACAAAAAGAGCCAAGAGTCAAGACACACAGTCTTGACTCTTGGCTCTTTTTTGTTTCAACTTGTTTAAGGCTTACTCTTGACTACTTGATCTCTACGAGTTCCACTTCGTAGATGACCGGAGCGTAGGGCTTGACGTTGGAGGTGAGGTACCCGTAGGCGAAGAGTTCTGCCCTCAGGTAGCTCGGCATGATTTCTATACTGCTGCCAAAGGCCAAGTCTGAGGGCATGATGAGCAGAGCTTTTTCACCTTCTTTCATCTTCATGACCCCTTCGTAGAAGCCTTCGACGAGTTGTCCGCTGGCCAACGAGACGGTCAGCGGATTGTCAGGCTCTGTTTCTTGAATCACCGTCCCGTCTAGGTACTTTCGTGAGTAGTGTAGGACAACTTGATTGTAGTTTTTGGGGGAGTCTCCGTCCCCTGCTTCTATGGTCTGATAATACAGTCCGGACGAAGAAGGGGTCATGTCGGTCAGTCCTTGCTCCATCAGGTAGCTGTCGATGGCGTCCACCTCTGAGATGTGCATTTCTTCTTCTGATAGGATGTCCACGAGTTCCATTTCTACGATGAAGTTGCTGTACGGAGCGAAGCTGTGATCTTCGGGTGCATACTCTTCGTAGGCCGTGTAGGAGGGCAGGTAAAACCTGATTTTTTCTCCCTGGTGGAGGATGTCTACCCCGTAGTTGATGCCTCGGGGGATGACACTGTTCCAGTTGAACTTGAACTGTACCGTGTCGTCGAGCCTCGTCTCCAAGGTGTCGCCATCCAGCGTCATGAGGAGGTATCGTACCTGTACGATGTCTCCTGTACTAGGAGCCTCACCACCAGTCTGATCGGTGAGTTGCTCATAGTAGATGCCAAACGAAGACTGGTCTGCTTCGATTCCATTCGTACTGAGGTATTCACTGATCTGCTTGTCGCTAATTTTCTGTTGCTTTTCAAATTCAGACTCGTCCAAACACCCCGTGAAGAGTGCTGTAAGAAGGACCATTACTCCAACGCCAATTTTTCCTTTCTGCATAGTAATTTTCATTTGTTTCAAATTGTTTCCTCTACTAGACACTGCGTGTGCACAAAGCGTTGGATTCACTTTGTCATTTGGGGGACAAATGATCTCACGTATCGATGTGGGGCGGCCTTTCGGCAAAAGACAAAGTTTTTCATCGCAGCAGGGATGGATAGAGGGAGTCACTTATCTTTGCGGCCATGCACATGAACGATACCATAGTAGCCCTCGCTACACCTCCAGGAGTAGGTGCCATCGCAGTGATTCGCCTGTCTGGTGCGGAGAGCATCGCCCTGACGGCCTCTTGTTTCGATGGCAAGGATTTGCTGACGCAAAAATCTCACACCATCCACTTTGGCAACATCCTCGATGGGGAGGAGATCGTCGACGAGGTGTTGGTGTCGCTATTCCTCAATCAGCGGTCTTTTACCAAGGAAGAAAGTGTGGAAATCTCCTGTCACGGGTCGCAGTACATCATCAACCGCATCATTCAACTTCTGATCCGTAAGGGCGCACGTCTGGCCAACCCGGGGGAGTTTACCCAACGGGCGTATCTTAATGGTCGCTTTGATTTGGCGCAAGCCGAAGCAGTAGCCGACCTCATAGCCTCCGAAAACGAATCATCACATGCCGCAGCACTCAACCAGATGCGTGGCGGGATATCCAAAGAAATCAAAGCCCTGCGCGAGAAACTCGTGCACTTCGCCTCGATGATCGAGCTCGAACTGGATTTTTCCGAAGAGGATGTGGAGTTTGCCAGTCGTGACGAACTCAAAGAACTGATCAAAGGCATAGACAAGGTACTGGTCAAGCTGATCGATAGTTTCCAACTTGGCAATGTGATCAAAAACGGGGTGCCCGTCGTGATCGTCGGAAAACCCAACGCGGGCAAATCAACACTGCTCAATGCCCTGCTCGAAGAGGAGAAAGCCATCGTGTCGGATATCGCAGGGACAACCCGCGATACGATAGAGGACGAGATCAACATCGGTGGGGTGAAGTTCCGCTTCATCGATACAGCGGGTCTACGAGAGACGACCGATCAGATCGAAGCGATCGGAGTGGAGCGTGCCAATCAAAAGATGAAAGAGTCTTCGCTAATCATGTATCTGTTTGACCTCTCGACCGAAGGGCTCGATGTGATCCTCGCACAGGAGCAGCAGCTCATCGAGATGGACAAGCCCTACATCCTTGTCGGCAACAAGCGGGACAAGGTAGAATCAGAGCCTGCTGCACTGCTGGAGAACGAACACTACATCTCCATAGCAGCCAAGCAGGAGACAGGAGTGGCTGCACTCAAGGATATGATCTTCGCCAAGAGCCAGATGGACAACTTCAAGACTGGCAATGTCGTCGTGACCAATGCCCGCCATCACCAGTCGCTAGTCAATACCCAAAATGCCCTACACGATGTAGTACGCGGGATCGACAACCAGATCACCAACGACTTCCTCGCCCAAGACATCCGTCACTCACTCTACTACCTCGGTGAGATCACGGGAGAGATATCGACAGACGACCTGCTAGACAATATCTTTAGTAAGTTCTGTATCGGCAAATAACCCTACAAACAACCCATAATCAAATCTAACAAATCCTAAAATACGGCATAAAAAAGCATTTATTGATGTTTTTGGCTTGTGTTTGATTAGTCATTTCTAGTGATGTTTTGCTGCTTTTTGTACCGCATTTGTACCTTATTGTTTATCTTTATATAAGGTACAAAAGTGGAGAGATAATGAAACGTTTTGAAACATAATGATACATTATGAATCATTATACTCCAAAATGAAAGTCAGAGATTACCATGAGTTCTAACATTCGGATACAGAGAGTTTGCCAACACTGCGGAAATGAGTTCACTGCTAAAACGACGGTGACTAAATACTGTGGTGACAATTGCGCTAAGAGAGCTTATAAGAAGAGAAAGAAGGAAGAAAAGATTGGTGCTTCTAACCAGGAAACTATTGAGCTAGTAGCACAGCCTATCAGAGCTATTCAAGAAAAAGACTTTCTCTCACTCGATGAAGCAGCCAAGCTTCTAAGTGTGAGTAGAACTACCCTGTACCGTATGCGCAAAGACGGCGCATTACAATTTGCCGTAATTGGCAAGAAGAAGGTGATCTCTCGAAAATCAATCGATCAACTCTTTAACCCAAGCCTATGAAAGTCACACTTCGCCAAAAGAACATTTCAAAAGGGATGATTAGTCTATACCTGGACTTCTATCCTCCGCTTGTGGATCCAATATCCAAAAAGTCAACACGCCGAGAATTCCTAAAACTCTACATGTATCAAAAGCCAAAGGGAGCAATTGAAAGGAACCACAACAAGCAGACTCAGATACAAGCTGATAGTATCCGTTCATCTCGGCAGTTGGATATACAAGCGAATCGATTCGACTTTATATTCAAGGAAATCAAGCAAGTTGATTTCTTGGCATTCTTCAAAAAACTAACAGGTCAAAAATGGCAAAGCGATGGCAATCATGGCAATTGGTTGAGTGCCTACAATTACCTCGATAAGTTTACAGATGGCCTGTGTGTAACTGGCGATATTGACATAGAGTTCTGCGAGGATTTTAAGGAATACCTGAAGACAACTGACAGCATCAAGAGCAAAGCCAAGAAACTCTCTCAAAATAGCCAGGCATCCTATTTCAGCAAGTTTTCAGTAGCAGTGGAGGAGGCTTTCAAAAAAGGCTACCTCAAGGAAAACTACATGCTCAAAGTTGATGTCATCAAACAAAAAGAAACAGAACGAGAGTTCTTGACCCTTGAAGAGTTGAAGGCCTTGTACAGTACCGAGTGTGAATTTCCAGTCCTCAAAGTGGCTGCTTTATTCTCAGCCCTTACAGGACTTAGATGGAGCGATTTGATCAACCTTACCTGGGGAGAAATCCAGTATTCAGAAATCAACGGACATTTCATTCGATTCATCCACGAAAAAACCGACAGACCACAGACCTTAAATATCGCTCAACAAGCAGTTGATATCCTGGGCTATCCTAGAAACAAAACAGACAAGATATTTCAAGGATTGAAATATTCAGCCTGGACAAATCTCAAACTCTCTGAGTGGGTGATGAGAGCAGGGATTGTCAAAAAGATCACATTTCACTGCTTTCGGCATACCTATGCCACGCTGCAGTTGTCCTTAGGTACCGATATATACACAGTATCTAAGTTACTCAATCACAAAAACGTTAAAACCACTCAGATATATGCAAAGGTGATCGACCAACGAAAGAAAGAAGCCGCTGAGAGAATCCCTGATTTAGGTTCAGGAGACAAGGGAATGAGAATTGCTTAGACAGGTTTATGTTCCATTATTTGAGAAAGTGTTCAATGATAAATTCCAAATTTCTTCTAAATCAATTTATTAATTAGCATCCATGAAAATCCTTATCATAGAAGACGAACATGAGCTTGCTCAAGACATGGTAAAATACCTTACCAATGAGCAATACTTGTGTGAGTGTGCTTCTGATTTTCAGGGTGCAATGGAAAAGGTATATGGGTACGATTACGATTGCATTTTGTTGGATCTCATGCTCCCTGGGGGTGATGGACTGACTATATTGGAAGAACTGAAAAGATTAAACAAACAAGATGGGGTAATCATCATATCTGCTAAAAACGCCATTGAAGATAAAGTAAAAGGACTGAAACTTGGAGCTGATGATTATCTGGCCAAGCCTTTCCATCAAGCAGAATTAGCGGCAAGGGTTGAATCGTTGATCAGAAGAAAGCAATTTGATAGCAACAACCAGATTGTACAAAATGAATTGATCATAGACATTCTTGCTAAATCTGTAACAGTTCACGGATCACCTATAAACCTTACTAAAAAGGAATTCGACCTTCTTCTGTTCTTTATTGGCAACAAAAACAGAGTCCTTTCTAAAGGAGCTTTGGCTGAGCATCTTTCAGGCGATTTTGCCGACATGTTTGATAGCCATGATTTTGTGTATGCTCATGTCAAAAACCTAAAGAGAAAGTTGAAAGAGAAAGGCTATGGTGACTATATTAAAACTGTTTACGGAACAGGGTATAAATGGGAACGATGACGAAACTGCTGGACAAACCTTTAAAGGCATTCACCATATACTCGCTGATAATTCTAGCTATTAGCATTCCAGCTTATGTAATGGTTATAGATTATATCTGGACTACAGAATTAGACGAGCACAATTGGCTTACTGTAGTTCATACAAAACAAAAGCTCCAATCCAAACAGTTCTCGCATGCTGAAGTAGAGAGTATCAATCAAATTTGGGGGGAACTTCAACCAGGTGTTTCGATAGTGAAGGCAACCAGAAAGAGGGTCTTTGCTGATAGTATTTATGAAGTCATTAGACCCAACGAATATGATGAAGAGGACGAAGCAGACCGCTTTCGAGGGCTGAAGTCATATGTTGAGATCAATAACTTACCATACATCCTGACAGTTGAAACGAATGTGGAAGAATGGGATGAAACCTTTGGAGGTGTGGCGATAGTCACTTTTCTTTTTTTTGTAGTTCTGATCTTCGGTTTCATCCTTTTAAACCGCAGGATAGCTACCAGGACCTGGAAACCCTTTTACCAAACTTTATACAACCTCAAGTCTTTTGAACTTTCGAAAAACAGGTCTATAAACCTTCCTGAATCAGATATTGAGGAATTTCATGAACTGAATCAATCTCTGCATCAACTAATAAGCAATAGTGTGAGCACTTTTCAACAGCAAAAATCTTTCACTGAAAATGCCTCGCACGAACTTCAAACACCAATAGCTCTGCTCAAATCCAAATTGGATTTGCTAATTCAGCAAAAAAACATTTCACCAGAAACCTCTGAAATACTGAGTAGCATAGACGCTCCATTGTCTCGCCTTTCCCGAATCAACAAGAATCTACTTGTGTTGGCCAAAGTGGAGAACCATCAATACAGTGACAAGGAGGAAATAGTCATAACAGATTATTTGAATAGTGCTATCACACTTTTTGAAGATTATTTAGATGAAAAACAATTGCGACTGTCCAATGATATAACAGAATCTATTGTAGTAAATGCCAATGCATTCCTGATTGAAACGTTGATTCACAACCTGCTTTCAAATGCTATCCGGCACACGCCAAAGGGAGGGCAGATCAACATTGCAAGCACCAGGACGTCTCTTCTAGTGATAAATACGGGTAAGGAGAGCTTAGATCAAACGAAATTGTTTCAACGGTTTTCCAGCACTACACAGGACAAAGTAAGTAGTGGTTTAGGGTTGGCCATTATTCAAGAGATTGCAAATAAGTATGGATGGGAAATCACCTACAATTTTGAGAGCAACTTCCATGTTTTTACCGTGAGTTTCGCCTAGTTCTAAATTTCTTCTAAATCGTGTCTGATGTTTGTTCTGTACAAACTTTTAAAATCGTTCAGACATGAAAAATTTAATGCTTATTACGGTGCTTTTGATTGCGTTCATTATGCAGTCATGTGCACAAAAATCGGACAGTAAAAACGTACCCGAAAAAGTCCTTTCCGCCTTCAAAGCCAAATTTCCTGATGCCAAAAAAGTAGAATGGGAAATGGAAAACGACACAGAATGGGAAGCTGAGTTTAAACGGAATGGCAAAGAGTATTCTGCCAATTTCGGCACAGATGGAGAGTGGAGTGAAACCGAATATGAAATCAAAGCATCCGAGATTCCAGCAAACATCCGTGCCATCCTCGACCAAAATTTCTCAGATTATGAGATTGAAGAGCCGGAAGTGACCGAAACGCCTCAAGGTAATTCCTACGAGATGGAAATCGAAGCAGGTGAGGAAGAATTTGAAGTTGCTATTGACACGAAAGGTAAATTAACGAAAAAGAAAGAGGAAGAAGATGAAGACAATGAGGAGGATGAAGATGATAAAGAAGAGGACGAAGATTAAACTTAAAACTTTACTTATTCCAATGCTACTGTTGCCATTGGGGGTATTTGCACAAAAATCTTCCGTTAGTGTCTCGGGCACCATCAAAAACAAGGTCTCAAATGAGACCTTGCCTTTTGTAAATGTGGTCTTAAAAACGACCAGCGACTCCACTTTTGTGGCAGGCACGATATCCAATGAAAATGGATTATTTACCATTTCAGACGCTAAGCCGGGAGATTACCTACTGGAGGTGACATACATGGGGTATGAGCGATATGTTGCTCCGTTGTACATAGGGACTAATTCTGATTTCATTGATTTGGGGGCTGTCTTGCTGGATCAGCAGGTACAGCAATTGGACGAGGTGGTAATAATCGCTCAGCAAGATGCGGTGACCGAGGCAATGGATAAGAAAACCTATGAGATGGACGAGAATGTAAGCCAAAGTGGTGGTAGTGTGCTCCAGGCCATGAATAATCTACCCGGAGTGACGACTCAGGATGGTCAGGTTCAACTTAGGGGAAATGATCAAGTGGTGGTATTAATTGATGGCAAACAAACAGCGATCACGGGTTTTGGCAATCAAAACGGTCTGGACAATATCCCTGCCTCAGCGATTGAAAACATAGAGATCATCAACAATCCTTCAGCAAAATATGACGCTAATGGAAATGCTGGCATCATCAACATCATTTTGAAGAAGGAGGAGCAAAATGGACTTAACGGTAAAGTAGGGTTGTCCACAGGTCTTGGTGCCTTGTGGATACGCAAGGAGAATCTGCCAGGCATACGGCCACAGTACCAGGCCACTCCAAAGATTAACCCTTCGCTTTCCCTGAATTACAGAAAGAAGAAAATCAATCTCTTTCTCCAGGCTGACAATCTTTACACGGAAACCCTGAACAAAAATGAATTTGTAACCAGAACCTACGATGACGGCACGGTCATCGACCAGCAACTGAAACGAAACAGAAACACCAATTTCTTCACTTCAACAACAGGTTTTGACTGGTTTATGAATGATCACAATACACTTACCGTTTCAGGTTTTTTTAGTCAGGAATCCATCAAAGACTATGGCGATCAGCCCTTTTTTAGTGGTAGCGATGGTACAAGTCTGAGGCTGTGGCAGTTTTTGGAAGATGAAGTACTGACTGCCGTCATGGCATCATTAGCCTATGAGCATAAATTTCAGCAGCCCGGTCATAAGTTGAATGTTGGATTCAATTACACATTCGACAGAGAAGACGAAAAGTATTTCTTTACGAATACCCTTCCGGCATACGCCACGGAAGAATCTTTCTTTCTTATTGCCGATCAAAAGGTTGCCGACTTTACAATGGACTACACCAAGCCGATGAGACACGGCTTGCTGGAAACAGGAGTGAAATTCCGTAGGAGAACGATTCCAACTGATATGCAATTCAATCAATCGCCTTCCAATTCGGTTTTGGATAATGGTGCGGATGGTTTGGCCACCTATAGTGAGACCATTCCGGCTGTTTATGGAAACTATACCTATGAAGTCAAAAAACTGGAAGCTGAAATTGGGCTTAGAGTGGAATATGTGAATTTGCAATATGATGTTGATCCCAACCACAATACCTATCAAAGTGATGGATATGATTACTTCCAGCCATTTCCTAATGCACGGTTGACCTATAAAGTCGATGATCGCAACAAGCTATCGGTCTTTTATAATCGCAGGGTTGATCGCCCTGATGAAGTAGACATTCGTATATTTCCAAAATACGATGATGCGGAGATCATTAAAGTAGGTAACCCGGCTTTGCAACCACAATTCACCAACAGTTTTGAACTGGGTTACAAGAATGGCTGGGACAAAGGATATTTCTACGGAGCAGCTTATCACCGTATTTCAGATGGAACTATCACAAGGGTGGCAACAACCGTTGATACTACTAATCTGATCTACAACATTACTCAGAATGCCGGGAAAAGCTACAACACAGGATTTGAAGTAGTCATTAGTCAGGAACTTTCTGATAAGATCAATATGAACCTAAATTTGAATGGTTATTATAACCAGATAGATGCGTTCACAGTTGTCAATCAATACCCAGTAGAAAACACCTTCACGGTAGAGCAACAATCGGTCTACTCAGGCAATGTCAAGCTGAACACCAATTTCAAATTAGGTAAAAACACGGAAGCTCAAATGACGGCCGTTTACCTTGCTCCTGATATTATTTCACAGGGTACTATTGATTCAAGATTTTCCCTTGATTTTGGCATTAAAAAGGCCGTTCAAAATGGTAAGGGGGAGTTAATTTTTAACGCCACAGATTTACTCAATACCATGGTAATTCATAAAGAAATACAAGGAGACTCTTTTCGCTATACCAGTAGCGACTATTACGAGACACAAGTGATCAGACTAGGGTATAATTATAAGTTTTAAATATGAGGGAGTATGAGTTGTAATTTATGAAAAATTATGATGCTCAAGATGAATGAATCTTGTGGTATTGGGATAAGGTTTAGGTTAGACCTTATCCTAAATTAATTTGAGTTAGCCAAATGATAAATAGTAATGACCTACCTATTCGAAACCTATCAAGAACTAATCCAATCCAACAATATTAGTGAGGGTTTGGAGCAAAGATTAAGCGAAGTATCCACCCGTATTATTAACACAATTGACGAAGAGCTCTTTGGATTTCAGACGCAAGAACGAGCTGTGTTTTATGTTCAGAAAATAGAGCTAGCCATTACTAATCATATTTCAAGTATAGAGCAAGCTTCGTTGCTGAGCGAATGCCTCTCACGACAGAAGCAACTAGCTACTGGCAAGGATAGCCTTTTAGAGATCCAGTCTCACCTCGAAAGGTTTTACGCTGTATATAGAGATCCTCAAAAGCCAGTCAATGAGATCACGATCGCCCATGTTGTAAAAGACCTTCGGCTGAAGGAAAAATCATTGGAGGCGGCATTGCTTAGGAATCAAATCAATGAAAAGCTGATAGATATCATTCTATACCCTGTGAGATCACTAAAAGATAACAATAGGGCGAGTTATGTGTCTCAGGACTGCATCGATTACCTCCTCCATTTTGTAGCGGAGCTAGAAAAGCAATTAGACGGGTTTGGAAATATTAGAGAGCATCAGTTGATACAGCATCTCTACGTACTCAACTTCAACAACATGGCACTCTTGACCTATCTCTGCGAAGACTACCAGAAGTTAAAACTCAGGATTGAGGACGAAGGCAGATTATTAGAACATCTCCAGCTACAATTGAATCGATTGAACCATCTTCCGGAGGGATTTAAGAGGCCGTACAATGCTGATCTGGCTGACCTCAAGCTACAAGCCCAGCAGTGGATGGAGCAGGAAATAACCATCTTGAAAAAGAAGGTTAAACGCAATGAGAAAAAGCTCAAAAGAGAATCCAAAGGAAGCAAACTCAAATTCAACCTTTCAGTGGATGTGGTTACTTGTTTCTTTAGGCTCCTGAAGGAGACCGAAGTGATAGATGTAGGTGCCAATGAGATAATCCGTTGGATCAATCAAAATATTTCTTCCAAAAATCAAGTAGATATTTCACTACAGAGTATTCAAAGAAAATTCTTTGAAAAACACCCTAATAGACAGCCTATTGAACAGTTAATTGCCAAGTTGCAGGATTGTGTTACTCAACACTAACCACCCTAACCACTTACCTTACTACCTGTTATTTATGATCGAATATTTTTAGTCTTGCGGCAAATCAGTTTAAAACCAAACCTACAATCAATGCCAGCAAATGTTGTAACGACTGAAGACTTATACTTTTTCAAAGAAGACCTAATACAGACCATCAAGTCACTGCTAGAATCTCACGGTGTACCTAATCGAAAATGGCTCAGAAGCCATGAAGTCCTCGAAATGCTCAATATCAGCGCGGGGACCCTTCATAACCTTCGCGAAAAAGGCATCTTACCCCACTCCAAGGTGTCAGGCGTAATCTTCTACGAGTATGAGGACATCATCCAGATGCTCAGGAAGCATAAAGTTTAGCGTTATTTGGATAGCCAATGATGCAAAAGCCCACTGATCATTAAGAATGCTAGCGAATTGAGAACCAGGCTAATAAACAGCATCATTATTGGTCTAGAAAAATTGCTAGTGATGTTAACTATCCAATTGAAGAAAGTGCTAGTTGGATTCTTAATTAATTGTATTGATGCATTATAGTAGGTCAATACAGGAAGTATGATCAAAATTGCACCGAGAAGCAAAAACATGCCAAGCATTTGATATAGAAACCAAGTGGCTTTATATCCCCCATCTGTAATAAAGGTAGTAAATGTATCAGCAGAAGCCAGAAGAGCATTTTGATCAACAGCATATTCTGTGATGTATGGATGTTTTACTAAATGAAGGGTGTAAAAATTAAAAAATGACATTAAGCTACTCATGATTATGAATGAAATCCAGCCATTTCCGCTAATAACTCTGTTCCTATATTGATTAACTAAAGTTAGTATCAAGAAGGTAATCAAGGTGACCAAAATATATTCATACATAAATATGATCTCATTGATAAACTGTAGAAACAAGAAGGTCAGGTACAAGGAGCCTATTGTTACTATGATCAGCCAACCAAATCCATCATCTGATTGATTTGGTTTTTGTTCTGGACTATGGTTGTGAACAGTTGTTTGGGATTTATGATTGACTTGAATTTGAATACGCTTGATTTCACTCATTGAATATCCAAGTGCATCTCCGTTTTTTGCATTAGAAAAAACTTTGGTTAGAAATATTAGTATCACACCTGAAGTAAGCCCTGCAATGAAACTGGCAAAGGTGTTGGAAAAAAACGTTTCGTTAATCATGTTTAAATATGAGTTAGTTATTGGGTTGACTATATGTCTAAAGATTCATTTACATAGGTGACCATTTTTTCAAGTTTTTTCTTTTCAACTAGTCTTTGTACCTCATCTTTAAATGCTTTAATGAGTTTTGTTCCAAGCACCTGCTTTTTGCTATCTAGAGACTCGTTTTTACTTGATTCTACCTTGTAATCAATGTAAGATTGTAAGGATAGAAGTGTTCTTGGGAAATCAAAATATGATAATGAACCTGCTTGCTTTTCTACAGTCAATAAATCGTGTGGTCTTCCTGTCTTTCGCTTAAGTTTGATCTCATTTAGTTGATACCCTTTTGACTTTATTTCCAGCTTCATCCTATCGATATGTTGATCTGATAACTCATCTAGCTCATCAGGAATGTATATTTTGAAACTCGTCACAGATGCCCCACTCTTAAGCAAAATTTCATTTATGGCTGGTTCCAAAAAGTTGTTGACATAACCATGTGCCAATGATATCGCAGGAGAAAATTCAAGTGATTCAATTTTTCTCATCTGCCACCTAATTACAACCTCCTTGGTAATGAAAAGAATTCCAATTGTAGCTTCCCAATATGGATTATCCGGCATGATTAGCCATAGTATAAATAGTCCGGCTGTCAGGATTGTAAATATGTTGTTCAATAGTCTTTTCATTTTTAATTAATTTGGGTGAATTCCACCACCTTTCCATTCGCCTGTTACTAACCATATCTCATAGAAAAACAGCCAAAGAGAGATCCAGGGGATGATGTAGTCAACGATTAATTTTTTGGAGTTAAATTCTTTTGCTTTTGGGAAAAACAAGCAAAGACTTCCGTCCTTGTATAAGTGCTCTGCTTTTTTTCCATTGAGTTCAGTCTTGATTAAAGGGTCATGAATGAATATTTTGATATTTTCCTTGAATCTGTATTTGATTTCATAGGAGTACCAACAGCTTCGGGCAGATGGTTTGATTTTTCCTCTGGCTCTCAGGTAATTTTTGTCCAAGTAGATATCACTTTCAGGAATCTTTGCCTTTATGGCTGCTCTCTGTATATGTATAGGAATGTCTCTAATCTCCATAGAAAGTATTAGGCTTTACAGGTAAGCTTTTTTCTGCATGACTATCGATCATAATTCCAGATGGAAGAATCGCTAGTCCTTGACCTCTTCTTTTATTAACCATATCGGCTTTGGCCTCCATAGCTTTGATATATGAATCTTCTCCAAACATCCCTTTCATTAGCTCTGCTTCTTCCTCTATCCCATGAGATTTTTTCAGTTTCTGCCAGTCAGAATACAACTTCTCAATGAAGGAAATGAAATGACTATATAATTCTGGTTTATCCTCCCATACATCAGCGAGATTCTCACTAGGATTGGCTGGATTGGGTATTTCAAATGGTCTGTTTGGGTATAGTATTTTAATGTGATTTCGAATCTTGTCAATTATGCCCTCGAATGTCTCAGAGATAGAAGGTTGTCCATCATAAAATTGAGCTGCCAATGTAGTGAGAATGATACTGGCAGGAGCATGCTCCGGATGCTTATTAAAATAGATGTTTCTGTCCATCTTGATGAGTTGAATTGCCCTTTGCAGTGGTTTCTTCTTGGCATATTCTTCTATTTCGATTTTATTCGCAGAAAATGCTTTCTCAAGAAAGGTAAGCTGTACTTTGTTGGCAATTTCTAAGAACCAAGATTGATATCCTTTTGGACATGATCTTAGCCAGATTTTACGCTTCTGATCAGGTATGTCAATTAGCTCATTGTCATGGATAACGACCATGCATCCAGGAACGACATCAAGATGAAAATCACCTTTGTAATTTAGTCGTACACAGCGTGATTTTGACTCACTCATTTTCTGATAAGTCTCATTTTCATTAAGCCTACGGACCACCTCATTAAATATGGTCTCAGGCTGATGGTTTGATGACAGTAATTTGATATGAATAATGACATCCAAATCAAATTCAGTTCTGCCATATGGCTTTGTCGTGGTTCCAATAGATACTGACCCTTGTGGGTATATTTCAATCTCTACTTCACCAAAAAAGTCAGGGTCTTCACTGAGCCATTTACTTATAGCCTCATAGGCCGTTTTTAATCTATTCCATCGAGTTTGATCCAGTTCGGCAGCTTCTGCCATTTTTGCAAGAGTATCCTCTAACTGGGTATATGCATCTGAAGTAATTAACATAGTCTCTATTTTTCCTTGCGTACACCTTTAAATGGGGTGCCATCTTTTTTTACATCGATAAACTGACCATTGTCAGTATTTCTTTTTACATACTGTCCCGTTGTGGGGTTGTAAGTTTGTGAGCGCTTCTTTACAGCTCCTTTTCTAGCATTGTCACCATAAGGTTTATTTACCGCCATCTTTTTTGTTATTTTTAGTTTTAATTAGAAATTACCTGATACAACCAAATAATTGTAATCTCAGTCGTACACCATCAGTACATAATTGAGTGCCCAACGCTTTTGCGTATAGAAGATGAGTAATAGGAAGAAATATGAAAGCAAAGGCACATTAGACCTAATTAATCTCTTTCAAGATTTGACTTATCCAGATCGTGATAATGCCTTTCATGCAATAGTCTATAGGTTTAGACAAGACGTTCTTAATCATTGTGAGATAAGATGTAGGAGGTTTGGTCAATCTCCTGAAGTAGCGGAAGAAGTGGTAATTGGAGTTTTTCAATCTTATGCAAAAAAACCAGGTTTTGATATTACTCGGGCAAAAGGAAAAACTGATGACCATTCATTTTTGATTTACTTATTGGGTATAGCGAGGACTGTATTGACAGATATTTATAGGGTTCAA
This sequence comes from Reichenbachiella sp. 5M10, assembly GCF_002742335.1. NCBI lineage: Bacteria > Pseudomonadati > Bacteroidota > Cytophagia > Cytophagales > Reichenbachiellaceae > Reichenbachiella > Reichenbachiella sp. 5M10. The sequence goes on from NZ_MDGR01000007.1 coordinate 1,487,977, forward strand.
AAACGTAAAAAGGAAGGTAAGTGGTCAGATGGATCAGAAACAATTGTTACTTGTTTGCCAGCACTTCCAAAGAATGCTTCTCTAAAAAACAAAGTAGTCCATCAAGTATTAAGTGAACTTCCATATAGTCATCAAGTGATTTTTATGACTTATAAATCTTATGAAAACGCTGGTTGTAATCTTCCAAGAAAGCTATTAAATGAGCTAAGAGAGCATTTAGGTATTGAACAGGTGACAATTAGATCATATAAGAAGGAAGCTCTAGATAAAATCGAGATTGCATTGAAAGGAATTAGAATTTTAGAAGCTGTTGAAAATGGAAACTGATAATATGGACTCTTTTCTAAATAGTACTGGGTTTGGTTTCCCTGAGTCATCTGAGGATATTGAATCATTCAATCAGTTTTCGGAGGGCTATGAATTCAAAGCTGATGTAAATAAAATTGACCCTTCTGAGATTTTGAACTCAGTAAGAAAACAATCGCAAACTATCTCTGGTGTTGATTATCATAAGAGGACAGTTTTAGCTGCAGAAATTGTGTTTCAGCTTCATAGTGAATGGTCATTAGGGCACTTGAAACTTCAAAAGCTAATTTATCTATGTCAGCAAACAACAGGAATGGCTATACATACCAATTTCTTGAGACAAGCTATGGGGCCTTATGATCCAAGGTTGATGAGATCAATAGATTCTCAATTTGTGAAAAATAAATGGTTCAAATATAACAAATCAGCAAATCAGAAATATATCGCTTTAGAGAATGCTGGTGATCACAAAGAATGGTTCGAACGTTATTTTAGAAATGAAATTGATGATATTAATTTGATCATAGATTTATTTCGAAAGATGAAAACTAGACAAGTAGAATTGATTGGAACAGTTTACGCTTGTTGGGTAAAGGTACTTGAAGAGAAAAATCAATTTGACGAAAAAGAAGTTATTAGCAAATTTTATAATTGGTCTGAGGAGAAAGAGAAGTTTAATATTGAAGAAATAAAAAATGCAATATCATGGATGTTAGAATATAAAATTTATCCTATTGAATAAATCCCTCCAGCCTGTTCATTCTGTCCCGTTACTACCGGGACTACATTCACAAGCTTTCGGAATCCCACAGCAAGAGTAATCCGCTATTCCATTTCGCCCTGCTGCATACCATACCGTGCCACACTTGCTTTCCCCACCGCACACCCACGCAGGTAAAGCGGTGTTCGTCATCAGTTGTCCGGCACAGATCACGCCAGGCATTTAGCACTATTGCATAGCGCTGCATGCTTTTACAAAGTGGCTTTGCCACCTGTCATGCCCTGTGCTTGGACTGCCTTCTTCCTCACGGCAGTTTCCCCTGTAGGCATAGCCGCTTCACTGCATTTCGTTCCTTCTGTCACTACTTTCCATTCAGCCGCCATGCCTCCAGACACTGCCCGTGTTTTGGCTCGCCTGCGCATTCACTTCGGGCTGCAGGCTGTCATGATTTTTGCACCTCCACATGGCACCCACCAGCGCATGCAATCGCTTGTGCCATACCGCCACACCAGGCAAAAAATCACGCCAGCCCTAGTGTTGTCCATCCTGTGGTATTTTTCATAGGCATATTGTATTTTGATTTGCCACAGGATTACCCACATGGGTCGCAGCGCCCTATCGGGCTACCTCTGCTTTCACCCTCGTTCAACTCGCAGACGGCTCGCGATAAATCGGCTTTGCCGTTAGTTTACCTGCCTTTTCCAGCCGCTCAAATAGTGTCCTATGTTTTTTGAAGCAGGGATAGTAAATATGCAGAGCTACATTTTTAACTTAAATAATTAATGCAATGGATAATTACATGAAAGTTCAATCTTATAAAATTCTAATGATGAGGGCACATCGAAAAAACGAAATAGGGCGTGATACTTGGGGTGTCAATGCTTTTGCGGCAATTTGTGCACGAGAAGAAGGGAATTCTTACATTCGTGGATCTTTAGAAAAGTATCTTACCAAAGTGAGGAAATCTTTGGAAAAAGGAATAGACAAGTTCATCAATAGAAAATCGGTTAAACCAGAACATAAATTGTTACTTGCTCAAATCAAACACCGCTTGTGTATGGTTAGCTCAAGTGTGGATATTGAGGACGTGGTTAATACCGTACTTAATATTACTCAACCATACAAAGAGTATTTGACGAAGAAATAAAACAAACATTGAGTGCAAAGTTACAGGCATGCGGATGTGAGAGCTTGCAAGGGTTCGCTACGCCAGTTTTAAAAAATCTCCACCCAAGAGGGTAGTATTTTTTTACTGCCCTTGCCGCAATCACACCGTCCTGTGTGGTAGCACCATGTTTACTTTATTATTTAGAGTTCGTTTCGGTAGCAGGTGGCTATTGGCGGGCGTTCGTACATCTGGTTGCCCTTTCCTTTTTGGCATTGTAGATCATGGTATTATCGATTACACAGTTCGGGTCTTTTGGTTAGAGTTGAGCTTATCTGAGCTACCCTTTTAGGGTGGCTTTTTTTTGTTTTAACTAAGTGCATGGTGTAGAAAATCAAAAAGAAAAGAGCCAAATTAGGAGAACAGATAGCACGTGCCGTGCACCGGTTAGTAAAGGTCAAGCCCTTCGGGTTAAAGAGAAAATCTCCAACCCTCCATATCAGATTATTGAGTCAATAACACTTGTCTTTGTCGGGATAGTATTTTCTCTTGAAACCTTGACTAACCTATCTGTTCTCCTGAAAAAAGACCTTTCTCTTTTTTCTTTTTTTCTCTTTTGGTGAATAATAATTGGAAGGAAATGAAAAAAGCAGAACCCTTTCGAGCTCTGCCTTCAACCGTAAGGTGACCAACCTTACCAACCAACTAACCTATAATTTTAATGCCTTCCTGCTGCCTGATCCAGGGCGTATTCCTCTTCATCTACAGTGGCTTGACTTACCGCCGTGAGTACTCCTCCCGCTACAGCTACGTAAGTGGCTGCCGTAATCACGGCAGCTGGCAGTGAAACCGGAGCGGTCAATAATGCACCACTAGCAGCAGCTAACGCCAAACCAATATTCCGGAGTACTCTAAAAAACTTTGGTGTTGGGGCTTTCATCCTTTGGATGACACCCAGTTTATTCAATGATTTTTTCATGATTCGTTAAAAGTTTGATTTTCAATTCTATTGACCCTCCGTTCCAGAAAGTCAATCCTCTGATGTATGAGATCAGTCATTCCTTTACTTTCAGTACGAATGATTTCCGTTGTGTTTTTCACCTGAGTCAGGTCACTTTCTACCTTTCTAAAATCCGCTATCAACTGTCTTAAGAAATAAGCCACCAATGTGACCATAATAGAAAGAACCCCACTCAGAATGATTTCCAGCTTAATCACTTCCATTAACTGCCGAATTAGGGTATTTGATTAATGGCTACAAGTGTCAACGGGTTAAAACTTCCCGTTTTCAAAGGATACATTTCCCCATTCACAGCTTGCATAAACTCCAATCCCAATACCATGAAAAGTGGTAGTTGGGTATCAGCAGTTACATTGTTGACCAGGTCAATAGCATTTTCTTGTTGATTACCAAGCACTATATCATTGGTCTTGCTGACGCTCACTTCAAATGTCTCTGCTTCATAATCGATGGCAGCACCTGCTGAGACGATCTTTACATGTGTTGCCCCTTGTGGACCAATGATGCTGTTACCAGGTACAAAGGCAGGAATGTTTACGCTCAATGTCCCAGCGACTCTATCCACGTTGGCACTGTAGGGAGTAAAGAGTGTAGCACTCAACTTGCCATCAATATTGAAATCAAATCCATTGAGTAGAGCCAAATCACCATCTGTGACGGTTCTTTTGCCACGTTCATTGGTAGGGTCAGACTGGATCACTTTGATCATCTCTTTAGTCAGTCTGCTAGTGACTTTTTTGTCCGCAGCATTCTGCAACAACAACCTGAAAGAAGTTCTCAATACTCTGCCAGCTCTTCCTGCACGTCCAAACTCACTTCCGTTTTCACGGGTTCGCTGAAACGCTGGATCATTCTTGATCCGTTCTTTGTCCACACCTCCTTTTTCTCTCGCGAGAAATCCATCAGAGGTTTTGTAGAAGGAAACATCTCCAATTGTTCCCTCCAGTTTTACTATGCCTTTTTGTCTTGCCATTGTTAAATAATTTAGATTTTAGGTAAGATGAGGAAGGTTCAAAACCTACCTTCTCGCTTTGGTACAGTTTGGTTTAATCTTGGATCAATAAAGAATAAAGAGGCTCACCTTTGGCATTACGCCCTTAATAAATAAGGCATAGACTAGCCATACATAAAGCATGGATACTACATGGTTGGAGTATTCCAAAATGCTTGCAACTACCTAACTACACCGACTACTGCTACTACTTGGCTACTACTGTTTCTACTACACTCAACTATCTGATTATTAGTTATGTGCTCTTATTTGTAGTAGAGTAGTAAGTAAAAAAGGATAATCTCTAATAGGGACTATTAAGACTCGCTAATGCACAGTAATACAGTCAGTTGCATTTTAGTCAACTGATTAGACTCAAATGAAATGTGCGGTAGTAAATGGTAGTAGAAGAGGAGGGTGATTAACTACAGTATGCTTAGCTCAATACTAATCTTCGTGGCGAAGACCGTGTTGATACTGGCTATCATTGCCATTGAGGTGCTCAATGACTGGGTGGACATATCGAGGTTGTCCATGTATTCTCTTTGATACCTTGTGAATGAATCCTAGCTTCTCCATGGCCATATTCAACTTTCTGATTGAAAGCTTCATGTTGGAATAAGCATTCATTTTGGTTAGGATCTCTGATGGCATTAAGAAGGTGGCTTGGGGATTATCAGCTGTACAGGGTTCAAACAAGCGTATGAGCCAGTCCTCCTCAGGGGAGTTCTGCCTGAACAGGTTATTGACTGAATTCAATACGCGCATTTCTTCCTGCTGAAACCAAAATGGAAAGCCCTGGTCCAACAAGTGCAATGCCTGTGACCAGACTTTGACCATGTCAATATTATGATCAAAATGGACAGTGTTTACTTTGAAGACAAGGTATCTGCGATTTTCGGTATCCGATAAGAACTGAGTATTATTGACGCTTCCCATGAAGCTGCAGACGCGATCTCTTTTGCGACTGAACTTATGCCAGGTCTTTCTATTAGTTACAAAAGGAGCAGTGATGATGGCCTTCATGCTATTGAAGTCCTTCCCGAAAATGGTTTCTAGCTGATCATCTATGTTCACAAACCATTTTTCAGCCAAATAGTTGGCAGTGGTGTTGTCGGTTAAGGATGGATTGATATGGGAGCAAATCAGAAAGTCTTCTAGCCCTTTTGGACATAATCGATTCAGCCAAGTGGTTTTTCCTACACCTTGGCCACCGGCTAGTATCAAACATAATTGATTGGTTCCTCTGCCTAGTACCGTAGCTACACTTCCCACCAACCATTTTTGTAAATAGGGCTTCCAGAGGTCTTTTAAATGGATGTTCTCGATAGTGGCTTCATCAATTTCAACACTTTCTGCCAGCTTCTGGATATAATCAATCCCGTCATGTGCTGGCAAACCCTTGAAGTAGGATTTCAATGGATGATGATTTCGTACTAGGTGTGAGTTGAGTATTTTGATTAGGACAGAATCCGATATTTTGAAACCGTCTACCTGTAGGTCTATCCATATAGAGTTGATTCGAGCTTCATCCAGTAGTTTGAATTTGTCATCCTCTACCTTTCGATACTCTACCTCTAGTGTCAAGTCATTTCTTCGAAACTCATATTTGAGATCAAGGTAGTCCTTTACCTCCAGTATGTGGTGCTTCTTTTTCTCACCATCATTTTTCTGAATGTCTTTGTGTTCAAGCATATGCTTTAGATTCTATACCGAATTGGCGATTCCACTTAGAAAATGCTTTCTTATTCAGGATAGCCCATAAGGTTTCGCGCTCGTGTTGAGGAAGTCCATTGATTAACTCGATGAAAGAGGAGGGGAGTTGTACCTCGCCATTCCGATGATGATAGACCGCTTCAGAGATCAGGTATGATTTACCTTTTGCCATCCAAACACGGAAATCCATGATGCCATGAATAATACAAATCGCCTCAAAGCTTTCTTTAACACTGACAAGCCTATTGTACTTCTGAGAGTTTTTGATTGACAAGTCAAGAGTCAGTTGATCATAAGCTTCGAGAGAATTCAAAACCTCATGTTGGTAGTCTATCAATGCCTTAATGATGTTACTCTGGATGCTAAGAAATTGGACACTGACTTTGCCCTGATCAGCTAGGTACTGCAGGTTGTCCTGGAGCTTCCTTACTGCTATTTCAAAGCGTTCGTTGGCTTGGTTAAACTTGCTCATTTGACATCCAGATATGGTGGGTAACCGAGGCATTCATATATTTTACTCACCTGTTTTGGCGTGTAAAGAAGCCCTTCTCTTTTGCCGATGATTGAGTGGTGAGGGTTGAGCCATTTCTTCATGATCTTATTGCTCACATCGTAAGCATTGGCCAATTCAGATAGGCTCATAGGGGTTGCAATTATGTTTTCCATTTTCTAGCTTTTTTGGTAAGATTAGTGATTGATTGAGAGTGTTCGAGCCACTTAGTTTCATTCCCACACATCGAGATTGAAACCGTTGTGAAAGGGACAAATTCTTAATGAATCGGTAAACTGAGTCATTCAATTAGGAGGATTGTTATTGCATCGATTCATATCACTATGAATACATTCAGACCGATTGTAAACTCTTGGAGTAGAGTATTCAATGAGGGTCAAATCATTTATCCAGTTGTAAGTGTGTTGCACTAACGATTTGAGACTGACTCTTTACACGACCTTCTTCTATCCAGGCTAGGAGTTCAGACTTTTTGAAATATACTTTCTTGCCTCGTTTGTAGAATGGGATCTCATTCTTACTGGTTCGACCATAGAGAGTGGCGACAGCATCGCCAAGGTATCGAGCTGCTTCGCGGACATTGAGTAGTCGCTCTTCATCTTCTTCTGGCGCAGGCACTTTGTTTTCTTTGACTATGACTAGTAAGCCTTCGATCCTATCGAGGCGCTCATACAATTCTTGAAAGGGATTGTCCATTGCAAACGTGTTTTAGTTTAATGTGAAGTGACTATTTCTATAGGCCACATTGAATTCACGATAAACTTTCAACCTCCACGCTTCGCTATTGTTGGAGTTGATAAGTTTATGTTCATTTCTGTTTGCAATATTTGGAAGTCGGTTTTTATGTGTTCCTAGTTTGGGAAGGTTTGGGATCGAAAGGGGATGAAGTGGATTGAGAAGGTAGGATATGTAAATATTGTTACTATCGAATGATATTTCATGCAATCATGTTTGTTTATCGATATAATGACTGATAAATCATGCGTTATGTCTTATTTAATCTGATATGATAACGATTATGAATATTATTCGTAATATTGTATGAATAATCATACGTTGTATATGTAAATAGTTATTAATGACTGATAAATCATACATTGATTGGCATCAAATGAGTGATAAGGCATTGGGTGAGGTAATTGGTAATTTTATAAATCACCACAGACTTCAACAGAACCTTTCACAAGAAGAAGTTTCATCACGTGCTTCAATTAGTCGCTCTACACTGAGTCTGCTAGAAAAAGGTGAAAAAGTAAATGTAGGAACATTGATTCAAGTGTTAAGGGTACTCAATCTTTTGTACGTATTTGATATGTTCAAAGTAGAGCAACAGATTAGCCCAATAGCAGCATTGAAGGCAGCTAGTAAGCAACGACAGAAAGCCTCACCAAGCAAGAATATTGAACAAAAAAAGGATGATTTAGGATGGTAGAAATTGCCGAAGTGAAAATATGGAATGAAGTGGTTGGTGCGGTACAATGGATACCAGATCGCCAAATTGCCCTGTTTGAATATGATGCTAAGTTCATCGCTAAAGGATGGGATTTATCCCCCTTACTATTACCTATTGCTAACGGTGCAAGAACTTATAGTTTTCCAGAGCTATCAGGTAAAACAAAAGAAGAAAAAACAACCTTTAAAGGTTTGCCAGGAATGTTAGCAGATGCCCTTCCTGATAGGTATGGAAATCAGTTGATCAATCTATGGTTGGCACAAAGAGGTCGGCCTATAGATAGTATGAACCCAGTAGAGCAATTGTGTTTTATTGGAACTAGAGGAATGGGTGCATTGGAATTCAGTCCTGCCCACGATATTCAATCCAAATCAGTGGATAACTTGGAAATCAGTGGATTAATAGAAGTTGCTAAGAAAATGCTTTCGGCCAAGGATGAGTTTTTGACGAACCTAAGCAAGGATGAGGAACAGGCTATGAAGGATATCTTGAAGATCGGAACCTCGGCTGGAGGAGCAAGGCCAAAAGCGGTCATAGCTTACGATGAAAAAACAGGCGCAGTGAAGTCTGGTCAAAGCAAAGTGCCAAAAGGGTATGAGCATTGGCTATTGAAGTTGGATGGCGTAAGTGATGCACAGTTTGGAGCAGGGCAGGGATGGGGACGAGTAGAGTATGCATACTACTTAATGGCCCAGGCATGTGGTATTGAGATGTCTGATTGTAAATTGCTTGAAGAGGGTGGTCGAGCGCATTTTATGACCAAGAGGTTTGATAGAACAGGAAATGAAAAGCATCATGTCCAGACATTCTGCGGCATTCAGCATTTTGACTACAAGAACTTGTATAGCTACAGTTATGAACAGCTATTTCAAACGATGAGAGCACTCAGACTTAGCTATCCTGAAGCCGAGCAGATGTTTAGAAGAATGGTCTTCAATGTGTTGGCGACTAATTGTGATGACCATACCAAGAACTTTTCATTCAGACTCAAAAAGGATGAAAAGTGGACTTTGTCTCCAGCCTATGATGTCTGCTATTCTTTCGACCCGACGAATAGCTGGGTGAGTCAGCAGACATTGAGTGTCAATGGAAAGCATACTGGAATCACCAAAAAAGACTTCATGACCATTGCTGAAGCTAACAACATTAAGAAGGCAGAGAAAACGATTGATGAAATAGGTCGCATCATTAAAAACTGGCAGGACTTTGCCACAGAGGCAAAGGTAAATGATGAGCGGTTTAATCAGATAAAAACTAATCTTCATGATCTGGTTAATTAGTATTTTTGGGCAACAAGGTTGTTAGCTTCAGTTGTAATATCTACATGTGATGGCACGTATATAGACTGCCTTTTATCGGTTCCTAGAGATGGGGTTTTTGAATCAAAACACCCAAAATAATCTGAAAGTATAGCATTTTGGAACATCTTAAAAACAACCAAATCTGGAAAGTAACTAGGCCATGAGGTCATTTCATATATTATCTTGTACCTCGGCTAAAAATGCTCAAAAAAGCCCATTACGAATCAGAAACAAAGAAAAACAATCAAAAATAGTGTATGGTTTGTACTCTATTTGTACCTCGCAGTGTGTAAGTATCTGAAAATTAAGTTACTTCATTTTCTGTATCGGGAAGTAACTGCTCAAGATGCTCCACCAAGGTGGTCGATGAAGCAATGAGAAAAGCAACGGATAAAATTAAAATGGATTTGTAAACTCGTAGGACAAAAGACAATGGCAACAGATTACTGGAACAATGATGCAGAAGATACAGCGATTATTTTGCAATATGTTAAAGCGGTTGACAAAATTATGAGCGGAGGCGATACAGGTTGTTTTCCAATGAGATTCAGGATGTTACCTCGTGTTATTCTAGAGGAGAATGTGTATTCGATTGAAAGGAAAAAGTATCTATTAAAACAAATGAAACTTGTTTTAGATAGGGTGAAAGATACAAAAACAGGAAACGAGCTATTCATTGATCTTTACAATAGAACTGAACCTTATGAAGATATTTTTAGGTTTATCTATAAAGAAGTTGTTTTAAGTAACTCAATTTTATTGAGGGATAAACTTACCGAACATGGTTTTTTCAATCTTGAAAAGGTGAAAAGTATAAGTGAGGAAAAACAGGGTGATCTATTAAAAAAAATATATGAGGCAAAACTGCCATATCAAATAGCAATGATTAATTTTTTAGGTTTCATTGACCATTTGAATAAGGAATATTTCCCTGTTGCAAACAAACGAAATATTGAGATTGCCAAATGGCTCAACTCTGATAAAAATGGGGATTCAGTAAGAAAGAATATTACCTCATTAGTAAATAATAGCGGCGGTACGAATGATCGCTATACTGCCTATAAACACAAAGAACAAGTAGAAAAAGACTATAATTCAATCAAATAGGGACTATTGTTCCTAAATGCCCATAATTGCCCACAATATCTATGCAAAACACCACAATAAAGGTGAATAGCAATGATTGAAAATTTAGGTTTTGAAAGTTTACCCACAGCGGTAACACAGCTCACTAAGGAAGTAAGCGATCTCAAAAAGTTGATACTCGAAAGGAGTCAGGATCAACCCTCAAAAAAAAACGAACAGCTTCTAATTCTTCTGGAAGCAACAAGTGTCATATGTCATCCTTTGATTCACCGCAGTGAGTTTTCAAAGGTATGGGTAATAATGACGCAAAGTGAACATCCATGCCTGTCACCCAAATGGACAGCATGTGTCAAAGTGAAATATCCCCAAAAAGCTAAAGAGAAAGCAAAACCCAAACAGCCTACGGAAAATGCCTTTAAGTCTCTGTCGACTATAATTGAATGGATGAGGTTGCTAATTGGGATGGCTTTTAAGTTATTTGGAATTCTTTCCATTGTTTTAACCCTTCTCGCAGGGTTCATGACAAATGAGCGTGTTAACCCTTCTCGCAGGCTACAGGGAGGGCTAACCATGGTAGCAGTAAGCACCTATCTCAATTTTTCTCGAAACACAGAGGAAGCATTCAGTTTTTATAAGTCCATTTTTGGAGGGGAATTCTTCGGAGATGGTCCTATGCGGTTTGGAGATATTCCTCCACAAGAAGGGATGCTTCCAATGGCCGAAGAGGACAAGAATCTAATCATGGATATCGAACTGAAAATATTGGGCTGTCACAACCTCACGGGGACAGACGCTCCTGAGTCGAAGGGGTTTCAATTGAATTTTGGAAACAATGCCTATATCAACCTCCAACCGGATATCCGTGTAGAAACCAAGCGTTTGTTTGATGGGGTATCCAAAGGCGGCAAGTGACCCAAGAGCTTCAGGAGATGTTTTTAGGGACTACTACTATGGGAACTAGGTGGAGGAGGGCTAGTGTTGTAATCTTTGCCAAAGTATCTGCGGATCAGCAAGAACTTTGGCAAAGATGGTTTTCTCTAGTAGTCTGCGAGTAGCAGACCGATCACCGAATGAATCTGCGAAGGGTCTAGGATTTAGCGGATTGCTATCGGGTTGTCGGAAACAACGCATACCTTATGCATACTGCCAGCGGAATAGCCAAAGCCAACCAAGACAAAACATGCCAAATACCAGTCCCCATGAGGGCTGCAAGCAGTCCAAAAATAGTTAACACGGCAAGAATAATGGGATACTTCCAAACACGTACAAATACAGAATTCATAATTTTTAAATTGCGGGTTCTAATGTTTTTTCTTCTTCTAGCTCCTCAAGTCTCTTGATTTGGGTTGATTGTGCTTTTCTACGGACTACCCACAGATACAATCCACTGATCAGTACGACTATGGTGATGAGGTCAAAAACGGTCCAAATAATTTTCAATGGCAGTCCTCCATAATCCCCAAAATGTAGGGGTTGTGATATAAATATGGCATTGATATACCAGGGCATGGCGCGCATATCGGTCAACTCGCCAGTTTTTGCATCGATGAGGGCGGGTTTGACGAGCCTTTCGGTCAATGGTGTCTGACCTTTGACAAATACAGCATAATGATGCTTGCTTGTAAATACCGTTCCAGGAAATGCAACAATGGATGTCGACATGCCGGGAGCAGCAGCTAACGCTACGTCGACAGCTGCATCCAAGGAACTATATGCTCCTGTCAGTGGTTCTGCGTCTTTGTAGGGGGCGATCATCTCAGCCAGTTGCCCTTGCTGCCACATACCCAGTACGATGTCTGAGGTGGTATTGATCACTCCAGTGAGGCCTACGACCAGCGCCCATGCGACGGTGACCACCCCTAGGACGTTGTGCAGATCCAGCCATTTGATTCGGGGAGACTTCTCTGTTCTGACCATGCCAAAGTCATACTTTTTCATAATAGGACTGTACAGCATCAATCCCGAAACAATGGCGATAACAAAGAGCAGCCCCATAAAACCCAAAAACAATTTGCCCGGAATGCCTGCAAATAGATCGACATGAAGTTTGAACATGATGTACATGAAACCTTCGTTGAACTTGGGTTGAGCGAGTATTTGACCCGTTCTGTCGTCCATGGAAACCATGTTGGCATTGTCTGGGGGGGCACTTATCGAGTCCGCCATAAATACCGTTACTACATTAGGTAGATCACCACCTAAAAAAACGAATCGAACTACCTCGTCTGGGCGTGCTTCTTTGGCTTTCATGACGATGCTATCAAGCGCCATCTTGGGTGTATCTGCTGGCATGACAATCGCCTCTGGCTCTTCGCCCATCAAGTGTTCGATTTCTTCATGAAAGATCAGTGGCAAACCAGTAAGACAAAGTAACAGTAGAAACACCGTGCATATCAAGCTCGTCCACTTATGGATTTCGAACCACACCCTGACCGCTTTTTTGGAGATGCTCATAGTTTGTAAATTTTAATAGAGAAGGTTCTGGATCACGATCCAGAACCTTCCTTGATATTTTTTTGTCTAATAAATTAGTCTGCAAGCTTTACGAACCCCCACATGAATCCATCATGCGACAGGTTGAATTCCTGCGTAGCGCTGACACCATCACTATTGAGCGAATAGTAAGCGTCGATATTGTCAGCCACATTTCTCACCCAAAACAATAGTTTTCCATCCACTTCAGTGATACACTGTTCATTGCCATAGGCGTAATGATGCATCGGCATACCTGTAATCTTAGTCGCCTGTAGCGTGCTGATATCCACCACATAGTATTCGAAAATATCATCTTGAAGATTGGCAAAGTCACCAGACAAATCTTCACTGGCCAACTCAATGTATATCTTCCCGTTTTTGACAAGGCCAGTCGCAATAGAAGATTTGGATTGAGTACCTAAATCGGTTGCATTCAATCTCCAGTTAGCATCAAAATCAGTTTCGCCAGCTTTGATACGGATGATACTTGACGTTTCGAAAGCAACACCAATTCCTGTGCTGTAAAAGTACAACGCACCATCGTCACCCAATGTCCACATTTTGTTTCCAGAAGACCCCCATCCGATAGACTTCAATCCACCTTGTTCGTATTTGATGGTTTTGTCTAAGCTACCCGTAGCGATATCAATGACTGCAAATTCGATATAATCCACTACATCATCTCCAAATCCTTGACGAGCCGTAGTACCATAGGTGATTCCTGCATACAGTTTACCCTCTTTAGCCGCTAAGGTATGCTTACCGATCGCTTGATACTCTACCGTTTCATCTTTCAATGAAGTCAGGTCAATATCTCCTGTGCGCTGCATGGTAGAAGGGTCGAATGTTTGTATTTTCAAAGTGCTTCTATTTTCGTCCAGGTAGAAACCCGTTGATTCATCAACGACTAGAAACTGGCTAGCATTAGAGATGAATCCGTCCTCGGCTAGACTCCCATCGTCACCGACTACAAACTTTTGGAGTCCGGCATCTCCAGCAGGGTTTGCTCTGACGAAAATCCAGCTCCCAAATGATCTGAAACCAAAGGCAGTACTGGTCTGCAAAGATTGATTGGTGATTTCTTCCGTTTCGCCAGAAGGAAAATCGTTGTATGATGTGATGTATCCAGCTCCAAATTTTTCTTGTGCATTGAGAATGATGTATTTACCACCTTCGGTAGTAGAGCCATTGTCGTCCTCGCTACATGATGACAGTGACAGTGACAGTACCATCAATGCTATTCCGAGTTTTGAAAAGTATGTGTTCATATGAATTTATTGTTAAAGAAATTAATTTAAAATGTAAGTAAGCTTTAGGTGATAGCTTCGGCCGGCATTCTGAATCTTGAAATTGTCAAAGACTTGCGCATCAAACACGTTTTTCACTTGCAAGCCTACGGTCAGTGCGTCACCCATTGGATAGTAGGTGATACCAGCTGTGTGAAGATTTTGATTGGGAATAATGTTGGGCGCATCGAATTGAGCATCTCCCCATAGTCCAAGAAACCCATCAGGCTCTTTGTCTTTGGGTATGTAATCAAGGTAATATTGTCTCACGAAGGTGTAAAACCAGTAAGACTGAAATCGATCTTTCGTGCCAAACAGCTTGTTGAAATTGCAGTTCAAGCCTAGGTTAGCAAAGAAAAAGGGCGTATTCCTCAGTTTAGCTCCCTCTAATGCGGCATTGTCCGTATCAAAAACTCTGAAATCCTGATAGGTCATGTTGCCATTGATACTAAGCCATCGCTGTAGGTGGGCCGTGACATCTACTTCTACACCTAGACCTTTGACATTATCTACGTTTTCGTTTCGGTTAAACAGAAAGTTGTAAGGGACATTTAGAATCAAATCACGTGTAATTCGGTAAAATGAATTTAACTCCAGTGAGTATTTTGAGGTAGAAGACCGGTACCCCGCATTGATATTCATGCTTCTTTCGGGTTTCAGTGCTAGATTGGACACGTGTAGGTTTCCATCGCCAAATACCTCATCTTGCTCAGGAAGACGAGTGGCAGCCTCCGCTGATAGCCTCAAAAAAGAATCATCCGACAGGTTGAATTTAAGCGCCTCTGCTACACCCCATCTATTGTTCATGGCAGACTGTTCGGTTTCATTGCCGTAAAAATCGCCATCTACCCCTTCGACGTTGGATTGAAAATATTTGATAATCAAATTGTTGGTTAATCGGTCATGTATGAGCTTGGTTTCCAGTCCAGCAGATACCACCAGTTTGTTGTAGTAGGCAGGTACAGATAGCAAATCACGACCTGATGCCACTAATGTGAGACCAAGTGAATCCCGACCTACGCGCTTCGAGGATGTATATACGCCATTTACTTCTACCTTATGCTTGTCACTTAGTTCATAGCTCATATTGGTTCGGCTGGTGAAAAGGGAGAATTTTGTTTGAGCAGCAGATCCCTGAGTAGTTATTTCACCCTTTCGGGAATCACTTGGGATAAATTCCTGCAGCCAAGTGTAGGTGCCGCGTAGGGTGTCCACTTGCTCAACCGTGATGGTATTGGCCACTAAGAACTGGTCGACAGTCAGTCGGTCATTGAGTAAGCGCTTCTGATATCGGACTGTAGGTATCACAGAGTATTGGCGACTGGTGGACGCGCCAAACGGCTGATTCATCCTGGATCCATACTGGTTGTCTCGGTCAATCCAAAATCCAGACAGACTGATCCTCAATTCATCCGCCCAAGTCAAATTGGTCAGGCCACCATATACTTCCGTAAAGTATTGAGTGAAGTCATTGTGAAACAAATTGACTTTTTGATCTTGTATTGTCCCTAAATCCTGATTCACCACAGGTGCTGTCACTTCATAGTTATTGTCAGAGTGATTGAAGTACATATCCACACCTGCGAAATAATGCTTGTCCGTGTTTTGATAAAAAGCATTGAGTGATAAACGATGCGTGTTGAAGGAAGCGATTTCGTAGGAAACCTCAGCATAGCGTTTGAAAGACTTTCGGCTGACCATATTCAGTCCACCACCGAGTGCATCTGCCCCTAGATTGACGGGTAGTACACCCTTGTAGATTTCCATGCGTTCCAGCATATTGACAGGTACCAGCGAAAAATTGTATCCTGCCCCTAGATAATCCATCGGTATGCCGTCTTTGAAATATTTGATCGCCTTGCCCTGAAAGCCATTGAGCGAAAGACTAGCATTAGACCCTAGTCCTCCTGTTTGTTTCACACGTACCCCAGCCGAGCGATTCATTAGCTCGATCATCGTGGAGGGCTGGCTGGCATATACCTTGGTATCTATGACTACTGACTGGATAGGCTCCTCTCGCAGAAGGCTCGTTTCTGACTTGGCTTCAACAGTGACCTCATCCAGTTGAAAATCGCCACTTTCCATTGTCACATTCACTGGATTGCCCGGGACAACTACCTGCAGCAGGCGCGTATCATAGCCTACTCCCGAAATCATCAATTCGTATTCTCCTGCAGGGATGTCTGCAAGACTGAATTGACCTTTTTCATTGGTTGTGGTACCGTGGGAAAGACTTTGGATATAGACATTAAGAAACTCAAGTGCTGCTCCGTTGCTGTCCTTCACTTGACCACTGAGCGTATGCTGCGCGATCACTGGAAAGGAACAAGTAACTATGAATGCCACAAATAACGACTTGAAAGAAGAATATAGAATACTTTTGGTCATTGTTTAGAATGATTCTAAACGCGAAACTACATTATTTACAATGATTACAAATAAGCACTGAAAAATAATTTCAAAACTTAGTGATAATCTTATGGCGACCGGTGTCGGAGACATTGATTTTATATTCTTTGGTTTACAGTCATCCTCTCGAACACTATAAACAACGGATCACTTCGTATGTCTGAGGTAGAGATAGTAGATCACTTCATTATTCAAGATTCATTGTTCGACATTTGTTATTGTTTTTTTATTGGTCAGACTTGGAGTTAGAACTATGCACTTTAGTGCATCTCGCTTTAGCTTCTACCAACCTCAATAGGATACTAGTATTTAGTTTTTAGTCTCTAGATTAAAATTTGATACTTTTTTGTCTAGCGATCTAAGGTCTTGATTCGGAATGTAGAGAATTTCATTCTCCCCCTAAACCTATGGTGCTTTCAGCCCATAGTGGTTTATCAAAAAAAACACCCTCAAAAAAGTGCGTTTAGGGCCATTTGAGTGGGGTTTTTTGATCACGTGTGTTTGCGGCTTCAAAGACACGTGTTCGGTCGATCAATCACGTGTGTTCGGTCGATCAATCACGTGTGTTCGGACGGTCAAACACACGTGATTGGAGCGTCAAACACACGTGTTTGTTTTTAACTTTTATTAACGTCTCGTGTGGTGCTTTTGGATCGGAAATTGTTATAGAAATATTGTCTAATAGATACATCGAAAAGGCCATTCGGTACCCGCGCTTTTCACAGCCCATGCCCAGCCAAGTCGAGCACTACACTGTCGCGACCCAGCCAAGCAACACCCCTTTTGCAAGTACCCACTTAGCAAAGCTCCAGACAAGCATTGTCGGCTTTTGCCTAGGTCTCCCTCAGGGAAGGACTCTGTCCAAACTGCGCTAGGGTTAGTTAAGCGATTCTCAATTTTTTTTTAACATCTAAATAGTAAAGTTATGACTGTAAAGTTCAAAATAGTCCCCAAAGGCCATCCAGGAGTAGTTGGCGGGGGAGTCGTCAAGTATTATGCTGCCATCGATAGAGGTGACAAAGTAGATTTTCGTGATCTCTTGACAGAGATCGAAGAGTTGAATGTTGTACATCCCGGTGTTTTTATCGCCGTATTGGAAGCGTTTCTTCGTAAAGCAAACCATCATCTGATCAATGGTCGTGCAGTAGATTTGGGTCAGTTGGGTACGCTCTATCCTTCCATCAGCAGCTCGCCTGCCGATAGTGCGGATGAAGTTACGAGAAACAACATCCGTAGATTCAAGATCGTCTATCGTCCAAGCGCACTGCTACAACAGGGGCTGGACCATGTGAAATTTGAAAAATCGTCTAATGGAAAACATGAGGAACCCGCTGCATAAGCACCCGCAATACACCAATGACAAGAGACCATGAATGACACTTTGAAAGTGTAGGTTCATGGTCTTTTTTTATCCTCCTCATCCTAAAGTGTGCTCGGGAATTCAGAGAAACAAGCAGTATGGCCTGTGCCAAGGGGCGATGCAGACGGCGTAGGACTCAACCTATACGGGTCAAAACAATCGTATGGGATGGAGAAGGAATCATATCTGCCTCTTTTAGGTATTTGCTTCCAACCAAAACCTATATGGGGGTATCCATGGTGGGAAAATGATAAAGGCGACCCTAGAAGAGTCGCCTTTGCATGTACGGTAGCACACGCTGCCTTAATTCACTTTCACTACTTTTCTCACTACTCTTTCTTGTCCTTGGCTAACCTCCACCAGGTAGGTGCCATTCTCTAGGTCACCGATATTGAGTTTTTGATGGCTCAGGGTCACTTGTTTTACGAGTTTTCCGTCCAAGGAGAACATTTTCACTGCACTGTGCTCTGCTCCCGTGATCACCAATTCGTGGACCGCTGGATTGGGGTAGATGCGTATAGCCGTGTCAAAAGCGGATACGTCTGTTATGACTTGTACCTCAAACGTTATGCTTTCAGATGCCGCGTTGTGATTGATGTCTCCTGCCTGTGTCACAGTGAGCGTCACGGTACCATGGGTGCCATGGAGGCTAATGGTCGTCCCCGTGATGGTCACAGGGCCAGAGATGTCATAGGTGAGCGCCAAGCCAGAGGTCGCAGATGCCACCACGTCAAAGTCTACATCGGTTGGCGCCTTGTCGGCAATTTGATCAATGCTGATGATCTGGTCTGCCTTGTCGATCGTCAAGGCACCATCCTGTAGTGAAATTTCATAATTGTCTGAAGCACCACCTGAAAGTGTGATAGGATAAGTTCCCGCATCACTTGCGTTGTTTGTTGTTGTGGTCAGGGTTGGTTCAGATAATAAATCGTTTCCGCTTTCGCCATTTACCAACCCCACGTAGGTAAATGTTAGCGAAGGTATGGCATCACCATAAGTAATGGACAGATCATCTGCTATGATGGTCAATGGAGCTTTGCTTACCACAAAACTCTGCTGGGCTACAGCTGCGAGGAAATCTGTATCGCCGGCTTGAGTCGCTTCGACTACTACCGTGCCAGTGCCTGTAATCGATAGTGTACTTCCATTCAGTACGGCAGGGCCTGATATCACATGGAAGTCCACCGATAATCCAGAGGATGCCGTGGCAGTCATGCTTTGATCAAGTGCCCCGTAGGTCAAATCAGGAATGTCAGTAAACACAAGGGTCTGAGCTTGCTTTTCTACTACATCGAAACGAATCGCCTCTGAAACCGAATGGTAGTTGCTATTCCCTGTTTGGCTTACCGTCACTTCTACAGTGCCTAGGGTTCCGTCCAGTGTGATTATATTTCCCAAAAGGGACGCAGGGCCGGTCACGGCATAATCTAGAGTCAACCCTGAGTTGACCGAGGCATTGATGGCTAGGGGCGAAGCATCCATGGATTGGTCTGTCACATTTTCGATGGCAAGTATTTGATCGGCTTTGTCTACTGTGATGGTGATGGTCTCCTGTAGGGGTGCATAGGTGTCATCCCCACTGTTGGAAACGGAAATCATGGCTACACCTGCACCGTCTACAGAAACGGTCGCCGAATGGGTGGTGGAGGACACAATGCTCAGGTTGCCACTGGTCACCGTGAAGGTGGCTGGAAGGCCATTGTCTGTCGTCGCGACTATGTCGAAATTCGGATCTCCAAACACTTTGTCCATCATGCCAGTGAAGGTTGCTGTTTGTAGCTCTTTGTCAGATACGGTGACGGTCGCAGTACCTGTATCGGTATGGCCATGGGCGTCTGTGACGGTCAGGGTCACAGTGTTTGGCCCAAGGTCGTTTGTGTCAAAGGTCGTCACATCCAGACTCAGTATGAGGCTAGCCGCAGCAGTACAGTTGTCGCTAGAGCCACTATTGATGTCAGCAGGGGCAATGGAGGCATTTCCACTTTCGTCCAGTACAATAGTAATGTCCTGCGTACTTGCGGTTGGTGCCAGTAGGTCTACGACAGTCACTGTGGCTGTGGCCGTTGTTGTGTTTCCATGGAGGTCGGTCACCGAAAGAGTCACTGGATTGGGCGTGCCGATATCCTCGCAATCAAAGGACGTCACGTCTAGGCTCATGACCAAGTCAAGAGCAGTTGTACAATCGTCCATGGAGCCATTGTCTATGTCTGATGGACTGATAGTAGCTGCGCCATTGGCGTCCAGCTCCACCGTGATATTCTGAGCCACTGCGGTCGGTGCAGCATCGGTGATGGTGATAGTTACGTTTTGAGTTGCCGTGTTTCCGCTTTCGTCGGTCACGGAAAAGGCAACTGTGTTGTCCCCAACATCCGTACAGTCATAGGCAGTTTGACTTAAGTCAAAAGTCAGTGTTGCGCTGCAGTTGTCGGATGAAGATGTATTGATAGAAGCAGGATCAACGGTGACATGGCCAGTGGCGTCAAGTGCAACGGATAGGTTTTGGGAAGCGACTGTAGGAGCGGTAGTGTCTACGACGGTCACCGTCGCTGTGGCTGTGGACTGATTGCCACTGCCATCCTCAGCTGTGAGGGTCACGGTATTTGCTCCCAGGTCAGCACAGGTAAAGGTGCTGCTGCTAAGGCTCAAAGTCACTGTGGAGCAATTGTCGGATGATCCATTGTCAATGTCGGCAGCAGCAATGCTCGCATCGCCGTTTGCGTCGAGTGCGATGGTGATGTCCTGAGTCAAGGCGTTTGGATCGGTATTGTCCGCTATCGTGATACTCACCTCGGTGCTCATTTCGAGTTGGCAGCCGGGTGTATGCTCAGAGAGCCAATCCGTGGATGGATCCATGTTGGTCAGTGATGCGTGGATTGCCGTAGCGGAAGCATCGGTGGCTGTGGTGCCAGCAGTTTCGTCAAATGGGAAATAGCCAACAAGGTTAGACTCTGACCCAGTGATGCCGTTGGCCATGTAGCTCTGAATGGTTGCCTGATCCAAGGCGGTGTTCCAGAAGGTCAATTGATCAATCGCTCCCTCAAAAAAGAATGTTGAGTACGACCCAATGATGAGATCCGCAGTGGTCGCCAAAGTTGCTCCCGATACATTCATTGTACTATTCTCCAGTACACCGTCTACATAGATCGCCCAGAATCCGGTGGATATATTTATCGTACCTGTCACATAGTGCCATTCATTGTCATTGACGGCAGTGGTGGAGAAGTTGGATGTCTTATAGGCATTGCCATCACCTGCTGTGATGGCTACCGCACCAGATGTATGCAAGTACATCAAGAGCCCGTTCGTACCGTCGTATTTTTGGGCAATGGCCTGAGTGGTCGATGCAGATGTTTTGATCCATGCGGACACGGTCAGTTCTTGCGAAATCCCTCTGTTATCGTTTCCTGCGTTGACTTGATCATCTACTCCATCAAAATCAAGATAGTCTCTTGTAAGCCCCTCTGATTCGGCCAAAACATTGAAGGTCGTGGATGTGCTCGTCGATCCAGTGGAGAAATCCAGTGCGCTCCCTGTCCCAGCTATAGGGCCGTCCAGTACGCTATCGTCGCTGCTGTTTCGGAGATAGTAATTTACCCCCACGACTGAGCTAGCGACGGAGACGGTAGTGCCAGAAGCGCCTGATGGGCAAAGCTCCGTCTCAGATATGGTGACCGCTTCGTCCTCGATGACGGTCGTCACGGTGACAGTTGCGTTGGCGGTGGATACATTGCCTTCTTCGTCCGTCACGGTGAGTGTCACGGTATTGGTGCCGATATCCTCGCAGGTAAACTCCGTTTTGTCCAATGTCATCATTAGGTTGCCTGCTGCGGTACAATTGTCCGACGATCCATTGTCTATATCTGCCACACTCAAGGCCGCACTACCTGTGCTCCCTAGCAACAAGGTGAACGCTTGCGCAATGGCAGTAGGAGGTGTATTGTCTCCAATTGTTACCTCAGTGACCATTTGGTATTCGCACGCTTTAGCCGCACAGGATGGGCTTATGACATCAATCCAGTCCGCATCGTCCATGCCTGACAATGTCCCGTCTATAGCTGATGGGGATTGATCGGTCAATGTCGTACCAGACCCGTCTTCGAAGATGAAGTGCCCGACAATGCCCGTTTCCGTACCGGTCAGGCAGGAGGTGAAGTGTGAAAGAATGTCTGCTGCTCCCAGTTCCATATTCCAAACTGTGACTTGATCAAGACTACCAGGGAAATAGATGGCCGATTGTGCTCCAATGTAGAAATTGGCAGGGGAGGCTAGGGTGGCACCAGTAGAATTGGTCACTCCGTTTTCTTGGATTCCGTCGATGTATATCCTCCAGTTTCCCGTGGCTAGGTTGGCAGTACCGACTACATAGTGCCATTCATCGTCATTGATCGTTGTTGTAGAACTCCCTGAATTTTTGGCGCCAGACCCATCTCTTCCATAAAGAATGGCTGTTCCATTTGCATTCATCTGTAAGTAAAATCCGTTTGTGCCATCATACTTGGCCACCATGATTTTAACCACGCTTGCTGTGGTTTTTACCCACGCGGCGATGCTGACTTCAGTGGTGATGCCTCTGTTGTCTGTGCCGGCATATACATAATCGTTTACCCCATCAAACGCCAAAGCGGTCTGGGTCGGCGTTCTTACTTTTTCTGTGAGTACATTGAATGTAGTCGTTTCACTCAAGTTTCCGGTGGCGAAATCAATGGCACTGCCTGTACCCGCATAGGGACCATCTACGATGGCGTTGGATGCGCTGTTTCTCAGGGTATAGTTGAAGCCCACAACCGAACTGCCTGTGGATATGGTGGATCCTGCGGTACCATCAGGACAGAAATTGGCGTTTGCAGCAGTGATCGATTCATCTGTCACATCGGAGGTCACGGTCACGGTGACCTCTGTCGTGCTGATGTTTCCGCTGGCATCCTCTACGGTAAGCGTTACGAGGTTGTCTCCTGTGTCCTCACATCTAAAGATGGATTTGGAAAGCGATTTGATTAAATCTCCATTGCTGTCGCAGTTGTCCGTAGAGCCGTTTTCGACCATGTCAGCGGTGATCATGCCTAAGCCTGTGTTGGCGTCTACAGGTACGGTGATGTTTTGACCAGCGGCTATAGGTGCCAGGTTGTCCTCCACTGTCACGGGGACAGAGAGTACGCCGATTGGGTTTCCGTTGTATTCGGCGGTCAGGTTTACATTATTGACCCCTAAGTCTGAGCAAGTAAAGGCCGTTTGGTCGAGACTGAGGCTGGATAGCGCATGGCCACAGGACGTGACAGAGCTCACGTCTACATCGCCAACAGATAGACTCCCATTGCCTGATGCATCCAAGTCTACTGTGATGTTTTCATTGATATTAAAAACCGGAAAATCTGTGCTAGGACATCCGCTGATATAGCTAAGATCATCTACGGAAATGTTTCCATTGGAATAGGGTCCGTTGGTCACGAGGATAGCGATATATTGATACGTTCCAGTATAGCTTCCGAAATTTACTGTTCGCGCAACTGTACCGCTTGTATTGATCGTTCCACTTGATATCTCTGTAAATGAACCGCCATCCCCAGGGCTGGCCATCACGCCGACTTGGTAATGACCCAAACCGGAAATATCAAATGACAATACCCCGCTGGCGTTGTACACGCGAGGCAATACGGCGAGAGATCCGATGTGTCTAGGAAGCATCCGTAAAACACCATTGCTAACGCCAGTGAAATTTTCTGCAATATTGTTTCTAGCGGTGAAAGTCCAGCAGCTCACTGGATTGTTGAAATCTTCGGTTATGTTTTGAACGGCCAGATGACATTGGGCCATTCCGTTGAATGTGGTTAGGGTGATGAACCCTGCGATGATTGTTGGTAAAAGGTATCTCATGACAAGTTTGTTTTTGTTTAAGGCTGATCAAACAAAAAGCATATTGACAGGAGTAAATTTCCAATTGACTGTTCGGGTCTACCTATTGAAAATTCGTTGGACTATTTCTATTATTCGTTTTGGGCCGAATTCGATTTGTCGAATGTCTAGCATCGAATATTGTGCCCACAGGATTTCATTGCAAACCTTTAGGGCTCATTCCCTCGACGTTTAACTTGCTTAAATCGACTCCAATGAGGAGAGTAGCGCGTCTTTCTTTCGTACAGCTACGGGTAGGGTACTGCCATCTTTCATATGTACTACGCCACCATCTTTTTTCTCGTATCGGTCAAAATGCATGAGGTTGATCAAGTGCGACTGATGCGCTCGAAAGAAGTACTTGCTTTCAAAGAGAGCGTCGTATTCTTTCAACGTTTTCGAAACGATGATTTTCCGACCATCTGAAATGAAAAACCATGTGTAGTTTGCTTGAGACTCGCACCGAATGATATCCTTGATGGCAATCAGATAGATGGTTTCCGCATCTTTGAGAACGATCTTTTTATCGGGCAATGTGCTGTCTTGATTTTGAAACAGGTTGGTGAGTTTCAGATTTTCTTCCTGGGTATCCATGGCTTGCTTGGCACGGGCAATCGCGTTTGAAAGCAACTCCGGGTCAACAGGCTTGAGGAGATAGTCAATGGCGCTAAATTTAATGGCCTTGATCGCATAGGCATCATGTCCAGTGATGAAGATCACTTTGAAGTCAAGTTGTCCATAGATCGCGAGTAGGTCAAACCCCGTACCGTCTTCCATTTCTACATCCAAAAGTAGGAGGTCAGGTTTGTTCGCCTTGAGGCAGGCAATCCCTGCCTGCACTCCGTCTGCTTCACCGACTACTTCTGCCTCTGGAGCATACATTGATAATAAGGTCTTTAGATTGTCTCTGACGACATCATTGTCATCCACCAGAACTACGCGCATAATTGTTTCTTCACTAGCTTATTCAAATGTAACTGAAAGGAACCTTCAATTCTACTCTCGTACCCTCAATTTCTCCTTGGTCATTTTTGATGTCGCCCAGTACCAATTGGATTTTGGTTTTCAGGGATTTGTTGAAGAGGGTCATTCGCTCCTGAATGATGGTAGAAGCCAGTGAATTATGTCCTGAATGGGTCTTCTTGATGAGTCCTTTTCCGTTGTCCGTGATTTCTATCGCAATGTGCTCGTCATATTTTTTGAACCGAAGGTCGATCTGTCCTCCATTCTTTTTGTCTGCTATGCCGTGTTCGATGGCATTTTCGACAAAGGGCTGTACGAACATCGGAGGGATGGTGTCGGTCTCAGGATCTACTGTCTCATCAATCTCAATACTGTATGCAAAGGCATCATTTAGGCGCATTTTGTGTATGTCGAGATAGTTGGTGATCAGTTCTACTTCAGAGGCTAGAGGTATGAACTCTTGTCTTGAACTCTCCAAAATCTCTCGCATGAGTTTGGAGAACTTGGTGAGGTACATAGCGGCTGTTGGTCCATCATTTTTCAACATGAAATTCTGAATGGCCATCAGTGCATTGAAGATGAAATGAGGATTGAGCTGGGAGCGAAGGAAGCGCTGTTCTAGCTCGGTTTGTGCGCGTTCCTTCTTGAGTGACCGCTCTCGGTATACAAAGTAGGCAATGACGATCACCAAGGTGAAAACGACCAAGCCAATAAGGATTACAAGGTTTTTTTGTTTCAATTCCAGCGCTTGAATAGCCGCCTGCTGAGAGAGCGTGGCTATTTCTGCTTCTTTTTTTTCTGTTTCGTATTTGATCGCCATATCCTCGATCGCCTTTACTTTTTCGGAATTGAGCAGACTGTCCTTATAGCTGTGATACCGCTTGAAATCTTCCAGTGCTGCTATAGCATTGTTTCGGTGCTGATGAATCATCGATAGGGTGTAGTAGAGGTTGGCCAGTTGCTCTTTTTCTCCTAGTTGCTGAGCCAGATTGAGGGCTTTGGAGATCAATGTTTCAGATTCATGGTGTCGGCCCATCATGTTTAGAAACTCGATTTCCGATACGGATTGGAGGAGCACCTCATTTTTGATATCCTTGGAGAGATAGTATGATTTGACCTCTCTGATCACGGCCAGTGCCTCAGGCAATTTGCCTTGTTTGGCAAGGGCTTTGGCCTGCACAGACATGCCTTTGTGTACCCCAAAACTCGAGCCTAGTCTTTGAGCCGAGCGGATCACCGTATCGGCATAGACCATTCCCAAAGAATCATTTCCTTGCTTGATCCGAAGCTCGGCAATCTGAAAAGCACTCTGCATGATGACAGGTTCTATGCTATGCTTCTGCGCCATGTCGTAGGCCTTCATGGCGCTTTCCAGCGTCTTGTCATCATTTTTGAGATGCGCGTACACACCTGATATGTTTAGATGAGAGATCGCAATGCCTTCCGTATTGGCTCTGGCTTCTTCAGCCTTTAGCCCTTTGATTTGAGCCTCTAGTGCCAAATCAAAATCACCCAATCGGAGGTAGCAATTCCCCATATTGTTATAAATGTTGGCTTCTCCTTTGAGATCTCCTTGATTCAGTGTCAAGTTTTCATCATAGATTTCAAGTGCTTGCTTATCATCTCCGCTTTTTGAGTAGTAGACGGCCATCATGTTGTTGCCAGCGATGATGCCTGATCTGATGCCTTTTGCTTGAGCGAACTGCAACATTTCTTCAGCTGCTGCCTTTACCGAGTCGGGAGTTTGGTAGAGCGACTTTTTCCATCGTCCACGGATTTGCTCCATTGTCAATGAATCTTGAGAGGAGGTGATCGGTTCCAGTTGTGCGCTTTGTTTTTGGGAACAAGACAAGGAGAATATGGCTAGGGTGAATAGGGTAAAAAGGGCTTTGCTCATTGTATGCAGAATTTTGTAGTACCAGAGGCAGTGAGGCAAGACGTGCTGCCTCTTGCTGGGTCTGAGATCCATTACATCTTGTCAGTTGACAGGATTCAATCGGTTGATAAACCTATGTGGAGGTCAAGCAATCTTCCATTTGCATGGGAAATGCGGCGATCACTCGATCGGGAAATACTCCCTGTCAGTGTTTGCTGAAAAAGCAAAGAGCTAGAATAGTTCATAGGTAATAATTGGTTGAAGCAACGATGCTACGGGTGGGCGTCCCAAGGTTTGAATAAGTCAGGAAGATAACTCAATTGAGTCAAAAGACAAAGGCTTGCGCATCCATCTTGGATGAGTAAGGGGTATTGTAGGCAGAGTGTTCACTTGGGTAAGCTACAACCTGAGTTCGGTTCTAAATTTCATTAAAACCTTGTCTGTAATGCTACAATCCTACTTTGTCTTCAAGCCAGACAAGCCATGCTTCCGGCATGTAAACGCTTATTTTTCATTGCCAAAAAAGGAAGCAAAAGGTCTAGAAAGTCATAAACTCGCTATCGCTCAAACAGTATAATTTTCAAAACATTGAATAAAGCAGACAACAGATGATTTGTAGTGATTATGAATCGAACTCAGATCTACAGCTTTTTGGGTCGAGCGTCTTTTGGCTTGCGTATGCTCACGAGTCAGGCGGGCTACTACTGGGTTTAGACACACATAAGGTTTGCTTAGATCTTGTAACTCTTGTTTCTCCAAATCAGAAAGCCTGTGACGGGTAGGCTGGCGATGATCAGGCAGGCGAGGAAGGCGAGGATCTTGGTGGGTAGGCCGCCTATGCTACCGACGTGTATGTCGTAGTTCATGTTGCTGTAGTGTTCGCCGTTGGTGAGGTCTGCTCTGGTGTCTGTTTGGAGTAGGCCTCCAGTTTGGCCGTCGTAGTAGTGTACCACGCGGTGGTAGTAGACATCTTTAGACATGTAGGCTCTTACGACATAGGGGAATTCTGGTTTTCGGGGTAGTTTGACTACATAGGAGTCTGCGTTGGGCGTTTTGAGGAGGGATGCTTGGAAGGCAATATCGATCGGTTGCATGTCGGAGCTGGGGATCACCTCGGCGGTTGTGGGAAACGGACGCTTGATGGTTTGGCCACCGTTGGCGATCCATCGGAGGCTGTCACTCACGAAGTGGAAGGAGTAAAAGAGCCCAGAGATGGATATGATCAATGCCAATGCGATGATGTAGAAGCCCAAGACGGCATGGAGGTCAAAGTTTTTTCTTTTCCATCCGAATTCAGGTTTCCAGAGGAAGGTCAATCGTTTTTTGCGTACTGTTTTGTTGTTGGGCCACCAGAGTATGAGACCCGAGACGATGAGCAGTACAAAGCCCAGTACGCCCCACGCCACGATCGTACCTCCGAGGCTGTAGTTGAGCAGGAGGGTCATGTGTAGCCACATGATCATGTTGAAAAACTCCCATTTGGTGTTTTCTACTTTTAGGACTTTTCCGGTGTAGGGGTCGAGGTAGACTGTTTTGTAAGTCTCCATATAGTCGTGATAAAACAGCGCATCGGGGTTGAGCTTGCGAAAAGTGAAGGCGATGGAGGATTTGGGGTCGTTGGTTATGAAAAAGCGCAGCAGAGAAGCGTCTTTTTCTTCGATGGCTTCTTGAGCTAGGGCTTGCAGTTCGCTAGCAGGCATGTAGGCTACCCCTGGTTCTCCAGGTATTCGGTGTTTGTCCGCATCCACCCATTCGGTGATCTCACCCGAAAAAACATAGATCGCCCCTGTGATTCCTTCGATGAAGACGACAAGACCTGTGAGCAGACCGATCCAGAGGTGGAGTTGGAGGATGAGTTTTTTGAGTGGTTTTTTCATGCGTAGGAGTACTGACAGTTTATGAACCAAACAAATCACACAGCTCGTGATGAGCCGTGTGATTGCATGGTAGGGTTGGATTATGGTAGATGTTATCTAAAACTCAAGATACCACCGATGTAATCAGTGTCTTCATAGACTAGTCCTTTAGTAAGTGAACCGTCACCCGCATCGTATGCGTACATAGCCGAGCCATCTGCTTCGGTAGTAGTTGCGATGATGCCTTTTCCATCTCTGCTGAGCGTGAGTGCGTGTCTTGGGTACAAGCTCAAGTCGATGTTGAGTTTTTCGGTAGCACCTGAGACTACATCTACGACGTGGTACTCGATGCAGTAGCTGCCTTGGAAGTCCGCGTATGCTTCGATCAAGTCACTTCTGAATACCTGCACGATGGCTTTGTTGTTGCCCACATATAGGAATCCTGCTGTATGGTTGCCGTTGAATTTGCTACTCAAATCGAGGAAGTAGCTGTCGTCAAAGTCTAATTCTCCATTGTTGATACGGAGTAGGCCTGAAGGCATGTCTTCATTGTCTCCCCAGTAGCTAGATGGACAAGAAGCGATGTACAAATTACCGTCTTCGTCAAACCCATGAGAGCTTACTACGCTATAGCCTAGGCCCGCAGTGCGATCATCTTGGATCGTCTTTTCGTAGGTCATGGTAGCAGCGTCATATACTTGTAGTGGTGCATAATCATACGAATGCCCTTCAGTGTCATAGTGGATGTAGGGTACGAGAATCTTGCCGTCTTTGTAGATGTAGATCGATGGAGCAGCAGCTTCACCTTCCGCTAAGTTCACGGTGATATTGCCACTGGAAAGTTCAGTCATACCCTCTGTGTCTAGTACTTGATAAGCGAAAAGACCAGTCGTGTTGTATCTCACACCTGTTGATACCAAATATTCTGAGCCTGTAGTGAAGGTAGAGAGTGGTCCGCCACTCGTACCTGTGCCGAGGATAGATCCTTCAGCAGTGAGGGAGCCTTGTCCGTCTACGCTGTATTTGGTCAGCGTACCGTCATAGTTGAGATAGACATAGCCGTCAGCACCGCCGACTACTACGTTCCAAGGTGCATCAGGGATCTCCTGTGCATCGTAGATGCTCGTCGTGCCAGACTGCAACGTCGTCTGAGGGTGCATAGGGTATAAGTCTGCTGACTCTAGTGCGGGAGACACGAGGTAGCTATATTCTTCGTCATCTTTTGGTAAACTAGAACCTTCGTCATCGTTACAAGCCGTAAAGCCAATCGCGAATGCCATCAGTAGATAGCTAAGTTTCTTGAATGTATTGATTTGTTTCACTTTGATAAAATTTATGATTTGAAATTACTTGAGAAAATATCTCCACTTGACATAGAAAGCGCGCCCAGGCTTCTGAAGCTTATAGTTGTCATAGGCGACCTCATTGAAGAGGTTGCGTCCTTCGAGTGAAAGGGAGTGTTTTTGTTTAGGTCCAGAGAAGGTCAGCCCTGCATTTTGAATGAATTGGGCAGGGATTTCGTTTTGTGGGTTGTTGATCAAGTCATAGGCCAGTAGAAAATCGTGAACGTAGTTGAAGCTGTAATAGGCCGAAAGTCCGATTTTCTGAAAAAGAGGCTTGAAGGTATAGGTCGCATCTAGGTTGCCAAACAGGTAGGGCGTATTGGGGATACGCAGACCGTAGGCTGGGTTGGGGCGGTTGGTGACTAAGGTGGTCTCCTGGTTGTTGATGAACTCCTGCCAGGTCAGGTTGGTATTGATCGTCAATTTGTCCTTCCATTTGTAGCCCATTTCGATCTCCAGACCTTTGCTGACGACATCTTCGATGTTTTCAAATTGATTGACCTTGCCGTTGTTCTTTTCAAAAATGTAGTCACGTACGTCGCGGTAGAACCCTCCGAGACCGAGCTGAACGCTATGAAAGTCATTCAATTCAAGCTTGAAATAGGTGCCTAAGTTGTAGTTGTAGGACTCTTCAGGCTTCAGGTTAGGATTGGATTCGGTGATTAGACCATCTCCGAATATCTCAAAAGGCTCTGGAATACGGTAGCCTCTTTCGAATGAGCCCTTCATGTATAAGTCGTCGGTGAAGTAATAGCGCAATGCAAGGGAATAGCCCCAATTGCTGATGTGGGTCGTCAGCGACTGTTGTTCAAAGGTGTTGTCTTCGTAGATTAGGATGTCTGTGGCGTTGATGTTAAAGAGGTATCGCTTGAGCGTTGGGATCACGGACAGCTTGTCGTGTAGCAGGTTCATTTCATGGGAGAGGCCTAGGATGTGTTTGGCCAGTTTGTTGGGGCTAGCAAAAGACTGCTGCTCCGGTATACCGTAGCGGTTTTCACCTTGCCTTTCGATATAGGTGGTGATGTAGTTGAAGCTCAACTTCTGGTTGGGGGTGAAATCGTAGCTGAGGTACGCGCGCTGGAGGAAGGAGCGCTGGCTAAACTCGTAGTATGATTTTTCTCGGAGGGCTTCTCCCCATGAGGGGTTGATGTTGGGCTCACGGTTGCCTTCCCAGTCGTAGACGTAGGATGAGGTGTCGATGACCGTACGGTTAAACTTGCTGTATAGCGAAAATAGTTTCACATCCAGATTTTTGATCCCAAAATCGGATTTCCTATAGTCCAGACTGAGGATGTAGTCGTCTTCGTATTCCTCGGCTTCTCCAAAGGGCTGCTTCACGGTATAGCCCGTCTGGATTTCGTTGTGCAAATCCGCGTATGCCGCATTGACCATCAGCACATCTGCCCATTTGGTATCTGTATACCCGACCTCTAGCTGTGTCATGAATGATCGGTAGGCATCATGGTATCTTTCTGCATCTATGTCTACAGGTTTTTTGTCTACATAGCCTTCCATGTCGTACATGGTGTAGTTGTTGTCGCTGTAGTTGAAGAAACTTTTGAGTCCTACGGTGAAACCTGATTCTTCAAACCTATAGCGACCTACGAATGCGGCGCGATGGGTGTTGAATGATCCATAGCTGTACGAGGCATCTAAGAATGACTGAACGGACTGATCGGTCAAGATATTGACTGAACCTCCGAGGGCATCACTGCCTAGATGTACAGGTACTACGCCTTTGTACACTTCCACACGCTCGATGAGGTTGACGGGGAAGTTGTTGAGACTAAAGGCTCTGCCCATCACGTCCATGGGGATGTCATCGATGAACAGCTTGACCTGTCTGCCAGATAGACCGTTGAGCGAAAAGGTGAAGCGTGAGCCCATGCCACCTGCTTCGCGTATGCGTACTCCGGTGACTTGCCCGAGTACCATGTTGACATCCATGTTGCGGATCTGGAGGGGCTTGGCATCTATCGCCGTGACCGAAAATGCTTTCTGTTCGACTTGATCTGCTTTGCTTTCTGTGATGACTAGTTCGTTGAGTACCTGTGTGTCCTCACGTAGGACTATTTTGCCGAGGTGCTGTTGTGTAGAACTGGAGAAGTCGATTTTGATGAGTTGTTTTTCAAATCCCAATCCAGAGATTTCTACTTGGCAGGTAGTACAGTTTAGGTTGAGTTCAAATTGACCTTTTCCATCGGTCACAGCGCCTTTTCTACTGTTTAGTTCGAGGATAGTTGTGCCAGGCAGGTCGCCTCCTTTTTCGTCTGTGATATGCCCTGTCAGCAGGTGACTTTGAGCAAACAATCCACCGATGGGTAAGGCCATCAGCAGGGTGATAAGGATATGCGTGGTTTTGTGATTCAATGAATTTATTTGTTTACTTTTTGACTCAGTTTGCTGCTTCTAATGGCTTGTTTTGACTTGCCTTTTTTGGGTTATTGAATCACAAACTTAGGCCTTAATCTTATTTAGACTAATTATTGATTGCGAAAATGGTGTATTTCTAATGAATAGGAGGGGCTTTTCTGTCAACTGCACGAAAAACAGGATGAACGACATGTGTCATGGAGGGCTTCTTACTTTTTGGGTTAAGGAGTCGTTCGAATGAAATTATATGACTTGTTTTGAAGATGAATAAATGGACACGCAGAGAAATACTCTACCAGTTGGCTGTCATGCTTGTACTGCTTTTCTTCTTTTCGTATGTGCAGGATTACACTTTTGCGATAGAGCCATACAAGATTGCATTCTTTGCCAACTACATGGTAGCGGCTATGGTGATCAACTATGTATTGCTGCCGAAGCTCTACTATCGCAACCGCATGCTGCTGTTTGTCGCAGCAGTGGTGACGGTGATTGTATTGGTGATCTTGGTCGATGAGTATGGCTTGGAGCAGCTCTACTTTCCAGATACTCGGGGTACGTATTTTCCTGGATTGGTATTCACCTTGAGTGAGACTCTGCCGATCATGGTCATCTTTGTGGCTTTTAAGTTGGCGTGGGATTTTATCAAGAAGCAAAAGGAGGTAGAGGAACTGCGATCCTTGGCACAGGAAAAC
The DNA here is from genome assembly GCF_002742335.1 of Reichenbachiella sp. 5M10. Lineage (NCBI taxonomy): Bacteria > Pseudomonadati > Bacteroidota > Cytophagia > Cytophagales > Reichenbachiellaceae > Reichenbachiella > Reichenbachiella sp. 5M10. The sequence continues at coordinate 1,520,710 of NZ_MDGR01000007.1, forward strand.
GAGCTACAGTTCCTTAAATCACAGATCAATCCCCATTTTTTATTCAATAACCTCAACAACCTGTATGCCTACGCCATAGAGAATTCGCCCAAGACCCCTTCGATTATCTTGGAGCTGTCTTCGGTGCTCCGCTATATGCTGTATGAGTGCAATTCGGAGCAGGTCAATCTGATACAAGAGGTCAAGCACCTCCAGGATTACATGGCACTCAACGAACTGCGGATCGAGCATAGGGGGGAAGTGTCGTTCACATCCGAGGTGGATCATGAGGGGTTCATGATTGCTCCGTTGATACTGATTGTGTTTGTGGAAAATGCATTCAAACACTCTACATCCAGTCAGTCCGACATGATATACATCCATGTGCGCATGGAGGTGAGTGCAGAGGGTATTTTGAATTTCGTATGTATCAATAGTTATTTGCCCCATACCAATACGGAAAATTTGGCTCATGGTATTGGTTTGTCCAATGTCAAGAAGCAATTGGGACTGGTCTATCCGGATAGTCACCGCTTGGAGATCCATGATCAGGGCAATGCGTTCGAAGTACGGTTGCAGCTAAAGTTAAAACAGTCAGATTATGCTTGAATGTGTGATAGTAGAGGATCAGCCACCAGCGCAGCGCATCCTCAGCAAGTTTATAGGGGATCACCCTGGTTTGAGTCTAAAGGCGACCTTTTCGGACGCAGTGTCGCTGATGGATTTTATGCAAAAGTCTAAAATAGACTTGGTTTTTTTGGATATCCATTTGCCTAAGATGTCAGGGTTGGAGTTTTTGAAGTCTCAGGCCGACCATCCTCCGGTGATCCTTACCACCGCCTTTCCTGATTATGCCTTGGAGAGCTACGAGTACCAGGTGATAGACTATCTGCTCAAGCCTTTTTCTGTAGAGCGCTTCAATCTGGCTGTGTCCAAGGTTGTCAGTACACGTCATACCGAAGACGACAAGGACGAACGGACGATAGTTATCAAGTCCGGGCATGAGCTCATCCGCATGTCACTGGATGATATCGTACTGATCAAGTCTGACGCAGATTATACAGAGATAGTTGGCGCACATGTCAGGCACTTGAGTGGCTATCCTTTGCGACATTGGCTCGAAACACTGGATGACAGTTTTTGCCAAGTACACAAATCCTTTGTGGTGCACCTCAAGCACGTCAGAAAGGTGTCTCACAACAAGGTGCAGCTCTCTGGTGCGCATACGGTCCCCATCGGACGGGTGTACAAAAAGGCCTTTGTGGAAAGAATAGCCTCCGTAGAAGATTACAGTTGACCTGCCCTTCGAATTTGAATCTGCGCTGCTTGAGGGTGAAGCGGAATTTGCGCTAAGGGGAGCTGCTTGCTCAGACGCTATCTACAGCCACTTTTCAAACAAATGGCGAATTGGATCTTTACGCGGCATATCTAGACCGTTGAGCAAATTGTTCCCTCTGTTGTTTTCTGCCAATGGATCCATTCCCAGGTCCAGTAGATATTTCACAATTGAATCGTCACCATCAAAACTTGCAACTGCCGTAGTTAGCAGCGTATTCCCATACGGATCACGGATATCCTTGTCTGCGCCGTTTTCTATCAGGAGCTTTAAGGCCTCTAGGTTGTTGCTCATAGCAGCCAAGTGACAGGCGGTATAGCCTGGTTTGGTCTTGACATTGAGGTCTGCACCGTGGGAGATTAGAAGTTCTAATATCTCTTGTAATTGTTTTCTTTCTTCTGTGGGGATTTTATACATACTTATGGTAGCATGTAACGGACATTGATCTGTATCTCCCATTTTATCAATGTCAAACCCCTCCTTGATTAATTTTTTAACTTGTGTATTTCACCTCTTAGGGTAGCCACATATAACCTATTGCTATTTGAACTCATAAATCTAATTTTCTACTTCTATTTGAGCTTCTTTATTCAAGAACCGATACTGAAGCATCATTTTGGCGCCATGATTTCAAGCTTCACGGGCTGAATATCAATACCGGTCACTTGGGCTTTTTCTAGAGCATTTTTTAGCCGTTCGGAGATATATGGAGAAACACCCCAAGGAATTCTGAAAAAGTCTGGTTCTGAGTTGAATTGGATTTGTTGTGGAGCAAGAATGCCTCCCCTTGTTTTTTTGTAGGCATCATAAAATTCATCAATGTCTCTCAAAGAGATCTCTTCTATCATCTGGGTACGTCCTCTATCCATTTTGAAGTAAGTAGAAGAAGCAAAATCAACCAGTTCACGAGACTCTGTGACATAAAACAGGAAGTACTCATGCACCTTAGTTAGGTCTGCCGAGTGTATGCTCATCGGAAATACTTTGGTGCACTCTAACCGAAATGATTCCAGTATCGATTTTACTTTTTCATTGACAACTAGACCTACTGTTTCTTGAGTAAAGGTACAACTCAACACATCTGTCAATTTAGCCGCTCGATTCAATTTGAATATATCCAATGGCAACATGGGGTCGGGCCATTCTCTCCTGTTCAAGGTTTGATATGCATCTCGTTCATCAACTTCAATCAGTCGAATGCCTTCATCGATCTGGTCGATGTGGCCTACTTCTTTTAGGGAGGTGCTTTTACGAATTCTGAAATAGTTCATTTAATCTGGTGGAATTATTGTTCTCAATCATTTCATCGAAGTATTTAATCACTTCGATTATTTCCTCTTTGATTTTCTCTGGACTCGCGGATATATCAATATTGTCTAGTTCCAGTAACACTTCATCACTGTATTTCGGATGCGAAGCATGCGTCCCCGACGTGTCAGCGATCATATCGCCAGCCTTATTTCTTTTGACAGAGCTACTATACCGCTTGAGCCACTTGCCATTTAGCTTACTATTGAAGTCAAAGCCGTTGTTTATTGCGATTCTTAGAGCTTTACTCTTGGCTATCAATTCTATTGGGATAATGTGATGCGCATTATAATTAGTTCCTGGAGGCATCCCAAGATTCGCGGCTAGTTTACTTCTGTTTTTGATAGCATTGGCAGGTGCGAGTCCTAGTTCTTTGACGGCCTTTTCATAGTCAAATGCATCTCTACCCACGATGTGGTTTCTCCCATCCGCCTCGATATTATTGTACTCGACTTTTCTGGCTGCATCGGTCATGTCATCAGCTTGTAGACTTTGCACATAGGCACTAGGGGTAGGGTTGTCTCTTTTACCTATTAGGTAGCCTTCTACTTCCTCCGAATCAGTTCGCTGACGTTTACGTCCCTTTTGCCTTTGGGCATATTCTGGCTTAGTCTTAAATGTGCCGTGGTCTCCGATTCTGTCGCCCTTTTTAATATTTACTTCTTTAACCTCCCCACTCGCCAGCAGTACCCAGGGGTTGACCTGCCCTTCGAGTTTGAATCTGCGCTGCTTGAGGGTGAAGCGGAACTTCTTGAAACGAAGCTGCTTCATGAGTTTTTGAGTCAGGTCGTCGATAGATTTGGCGCCTTTGAGTGTGCTCTTCTTCACGCCCTTCATCACGAACTTCCCGTTTTTGATAGCTGCTTGGGCACCACCTTGGGAGACGGCTGCTAGCTTGCGTGCTGCTTGTTTTTGATTCTTGATGTATTGTTTAGCACCTGCCTTGACGGCTTGTTGGGCGCTTTTCCTACCTCCTTTGGCTGTTTTGGCAGCTCCCTTGGCGGCTTTCATGGCTCCTTTGGCTCCAAAGAGAAGGGCCATGAGCAGTTCGATGGCCAGGATCACAAAGGCCCTGGCGAGGTGTTTGGCTCCCTCGACCAGATTGCCTGGCCATGCGCTAGAAAGATAACTACCCAGTCGCTTGGCTACCTGATAGACCAGCTCTGCGGCGAAGTAGGCGCTCATGAGCTGCATGATCAGCGGCAAAGCTGCCATGATCGCACCGCCTGTGAGTATATTGGCGAGGATCACTCCTGTGATGCCAGCGATCAATCCTGCGAGGATGGCTACTTTGTTTTCGCCCAGCCACTTCATCACGCCATCTTTCATCTGACCGATGAGGAAGGTTGCTCGTTCGCCCGGCGTGTGGAAGGGACCTACCAGATCAGGACTGACAGACTGTGTATCGACCGATGTAGTCTCCGTGACCTCTGCGGTGGTATCATCTTGTTGCAGTGCATCTGCTTTTAGTCCTTGGATGTCTTGGTCGTTGTGCCCAAACTCATGTGTCCCATCTCCCAATAGGCTGAGGTCTCTCATGAGTCCTCCATCAAGTGTGACTTCACTTGGGCTCGGCTCTACACTGAAATCACCCGCTTCGTAGGATGTTTTGTGGAGGATGCTGGCGTCATTGGCAGAGACTGGACTCGACGCTATCAGATCCTTTAGCTCGTTGGTACTGGGAGCGGTCTCCACGGCAGGAGGGATGATCTCATTGGGTAGTGGTCGGGTCACATCCTGCCCCAGCAACTCCTCGGATAGCTGTCCCCAAAACTGGCTGGGTGACTGCTGTGCAGACAAGACCAGGTGAGTGATGCCTTGAAGGGCGGCTTTTAGTACTTTGGCAATAGCCTCTATCGCAGAGAGGACCATATTGACGATCGCTTGATAGGCTTGGATATAAGCCACGATCACTGTGGCAACAAAATCCAGCAAGGCTTGAATGGCTGCTTTGAGCAGGTCGGCCAGTTTTTGAACTGCCTGGACGGCCAGATTGATCGCTGCATCGATGAGGGTCTCAAATTTCTTGGCTATACGAGGGAAGGCCGCAAACAATACTTTGATGGCTGCTTTGAGGATTTCACCAAAGGTCTTGATAAAACCTACAATCAGCTGGGTCGCCATGTCGATCAGTCCGGCGATAGCTGTTTTGGCTGCATCGATGATGCCATTGACAAGTGTGACCAGGGCATTGAAAATATTGCTGATCGCACTTTTGAGGTTTTCCCAGACACTGGATACATAGTCGGCCGCTTTGTCGAACCAGCTTTTGTCTTCTTCTGCTTTCTTTTGTTTTGCCGTTGCTTCAGACTTGGCGGTAGCTACGGCTTTGTTTGCCTCGGATTGCGCTTGAGACATTTTGGCGGCAGTCTGCTGGTTGGTTTGCGCGACTTGCTCTTCGATCTGCGATTGGGCTTGTGCACGGCTGGCTGCTTGCTGCGTGTCAAACTCATTGACCAGTTGCTTGTTTTCTGCTTGCCATGCGGCCTGGTGTGATTCGGTGTCTGCTTTGGCTTTCTGCTGTGCGGCTTTCTGCTTTGCGGTAGTTTGTGCGACTTCATTCGCCATCTTCTGCTCAAAATCCACTTTGGCTTCCGTTTTTTGCGTTTCGAGCGTGCTGCTGGCCTCTGTCAATTTGGCTTCTTCTGCGGCCAGTTTTTCGGTCATCGCTAGACTGGCTTGCGCGTTGAGTTGGTCTTCGATCTCTGGGACTTTGGTCTGGATGGGATCGATGGCGATCGGATTGATCTCGACTTCTGCTACGTCCTTTGCCTGAGGCTCTAGCCCCTTGGTCGATGGAGCAGGAGCGATACGGTCCAGTCCTGTATGGGCTTGTGTCCGATGGTCTGCGGCTTGTGCGGCTTTTTGAGTAGCGGTCTTGGATTGCTGTGCAAAGTCCCCAAGCTGCTCTGGATCAGTAGCTCCCTGCAATGGCAGAGTGGGAGCAGGTTCGAAGGGTGGTTTGGCTGCTTGGATGGCTTCTGCGGATTGTGCCGAATCGCCATCGGGTCTGGGAGTTGGAGACATAAGTGTGTCTCCTTTAACGGTCTCGCCTGTGGGGGCCAAGTCAGGGATTTTATTCTCACCCAGTGGAGGGCGCTTGACGGGCTTGGACTCACTGGATGCTAGACCCGTAGGGACTTGATCTACCGTCGGGATTTCTTCCTTGGCTTTGGTTGATTCTTCGTGAAGCTTGGTTTTGACTTGATCAGCTAGACTTGCTGCAGCATCGATTTGTTCGGTAGGTCGCTTTTGGATGTAGGCCTGTAGTACCCCTTCAGATGTATCAGCATTGGCTTTTTTAGTGTCTGTTTCTTTTTGCCCTTTGTCCTCCTTTTCACTTTCTTCTTGGCTTTCTTCTTGGTTTTCTTCTTGGCTTTTCGAATCTGGGGCCTGTGGGGTAGGTCGTGCGTCCACAGTGTCGCTGGTGGGAGGTACAGCAGAGGTAGAGGGGGGCACTGGTGTGGTGCTTGCTGCTGCGGGGTCCTCGCGTACAGCAGCAACCTCTGGTTGGTCAAAATGCTGTATTTCGGCCGCCCATAGAATCTGCGGAAACTGTGCTTTGAGTGCGCTGACAAATGCACTCGATCCCCAACCGAGCCCGTTGCGCACTACGTTGCTTTCGAAGCGTTTGAATTTCGCCCGAGTCCCTTCTTTCTCACGACGGTTGAGGCAGGCATTGAGGTAGGTCGTTTTGACGCCTTTGTAGTATTTGATAATCCCTTTTTCGAAGGCTTCTTTGGCTTTTCGTCGGCGGTTGATTTCTTGGAGTTTGGCAAATCCATCTCCCTGGCTGACTTTTGGTGCTTTTTCGTCTTGGGTGACGGGGGTGGAGGGATGGTCTGCGGCTACTTTGGCTTCTGTTTCTGTTGTGTTGGAGGAGCCGTCCTTTGGCACCATGCCTGGAGCGGGGGCATGTTTGCGACGATGAAAGTCCTGTATTTCCGAAAGGACCTGATCGTAGGAGTAGGACAGAGAAGCATCGTTGTGGGCGCGTTCTGCAACGTGTCGAAGGGCTTTGCGCTGATCGTCAGACAAAAATGCTGCATGGATGTACTTTTGCCGGAGCGATTCGGTTTCGTGCTCGAGCTCTTCTACAGGGTCTACGTATGCAATTTCTGTTCCCATGGACGGAGAATTAGGTTGGGTTAGGGGCTAAAATAAGGATAGAATTCTTCTTATGATCCGTTTTGAGGTGATTATGCAATGAGAAATCGTAGCGTCCGATGGCTCTCTCTATGCCTAGGGCGTAGGGAGAGCTGTCGGGTGTAGGGCTTGTAGAGCCAAAAGTAGAGGGCTTGTGGTGCATACAGCGGCTAGGACTTGGGTTTTATTGCTTGATGAAACGTTCGAAAAACTGCCCGTCACTATTTTGGATTTGGAGGATGTATGTCCCCGTATTCAAACCGGAGACGTCCATCATCAGTGTGCCATTGACGGAGTTGGTGTTGCCTTGGAGTATTTCTTGGCCGAGCAAGCTATAGATGACCCATTGCGAGGGAGGGAGCGGTTGTCCCTGTTTGCTGACCATGAGATGGTTTTGTGCCGGGACGGGGTACACTTGATAGCGCATGTTTTGCTCGTCCACCGATGTGATGAGGGGTGTTGCTTGGAGCGACTCATTGATGTCCAGTTGTACGGCTTGGAATACCTCCGGGCGAACTGGAGCATTGGGGTTGTCACGTGTGGTGTTGGTTTTCTCTACCCAAGCGATAAGGGCAAATCGATTGGGGTCAGCTTCTATAGGTACTTGCCATTCTACCTGAGCACTGAGGGTTTCACCCAGCTGTACGTCCCAGTCGGCCCATTTGGCATCTGCACCGTATTTGGGCAGAAACTTGACGAGTACGTTGTGATGCTGGCTACCGTCAGTGGCGGTGACATTTTTTTCGACTACAGCGATGTTTAGCGTGAGCAAGAGGTCCATACTGGCGGTATCCAAGGGGAGGTAGGGAGCGCTGGTACGTACGGCAGATGCGGTCACTTGGAGAGGCTCTCCTGGGACATAGTCTTCGTAGCTGAGAAATACATCAAATGCCGGAGAGAGTAGGGTCTCGGCGTTGTATTGTTGGTCTCCCCATGTACGAAAATCTTTATTCTCACCACCCTGACCATTGACTAGTGTAGTGCCGGTAGGGTAGGTCCCTCTGATGGAGTGGTCGCTGGCAGTGTTTTCACTGAAGTGATACCCATAGTAGAGTTCGTCTGGTTCTAGATCCATGCCGTGATACTGTATGTAGATGACGTCAGGATCCTGGGATCGATTGATGTCTTGGACATAGTCGTCGACGAGTTGTCGCTGGTCGAGTAGGTCAGAGGGGGCATTGAGGTTGGTGACGTGCTCGATGAGGTTTTTGCGGCTTTTGTTGTCGATGGTGATGTTGTCAAAGGCCACTCCGCCGTTGGAGCGGTTGTCCCCTAGATCCAAACTCGCGTAGGCAACTCTGAATTGTACTTGGTCACTGCCGTGGGTGCTCATGGATCGCAGGACATCAGACAGACCATAGGAGACAGTCTTCCATAGGCTTTCCTCTTCATCGCTGGTACCACTCCAGCCTACTATCCCGCCTCCAGGGCTTGCAGAGATGCTTTCGCTGTTGTACCAGTTGATGCCAACATTCGCTACTCCCAGCTGGACCCAGTCACTGTCTTGATCTGGTGTGTCCGCTTTGACTTTGTATTGGACTACTGCACCTTCGAGTGAAGGGCTGTCGTGGTAGAGTTGCATGGTCAATTTGGGTGCGGTGAATAGACTCAGGTCTATGCAGGGACTGGTGACCCAGCTTTTTTCGTTGTTGCCGGCGGTGTGCCAGGTGGAGGGCACGCCTTCCCACTCTTCCAGTGTCCAGCTGCTGTTGCGCTGGACATCCTCTAGCGAGGTGTTGGGGTTGTCAGAGGTAGCGATCCATCCGTCCTTGCCAGATTCAAAATCAGTGTGGTAGGTAGCATTCGTGATTGTGGCTTGTTCGAATAGGCTGACCTGCCGGGTGACCGAATCTGCGCATTGCATAGGAGTAGAGACAGTCAGCATTACGTTTTGAACTCCAGTATGGTTTGGGGTGAGTTGAATGCCTGTGTCGGGTAGGTCGTTGTCTTGATAGACGATGTGCGTGTCGTCATTGACGATGTGCCAGTCCCATAGGGATATGGTGTCTCGGTTGACGATGCCTTCGGTGGATAAGTCGTGGACAAAGAGACCGCCTTCGCAATTGAATGCGTATTCGAAATCAGCCTTTGGGTTGGCTCCCACGGCAACATTGACTGTGGATAGTGGGCTGAGACAGTGCGTTTCATCTTCTTTGAGCCTGACAGTCAGTGCATTGTCGGATACTTGGTCGTTTTTGATGCCGGAAGCATAGGACCAGGTTTCTTCGGACAAGTTGCCTTTGGTATCTAGCCAGAGTAGGCTGTATCCGGGAGTCTCGCTGATTTCAAGATTGGGCAGGAGTCCGTCCTGTCCTTCTCCGACGCAATAGATCAAGTTGGTATCGGCTAGTGCATCGGGTACTCCCGGGAGATTGTTTGTGTCGTTTTTGTTGGTGACCTTGATGTCCACGGTAGATTGTGCACTGATGCAACCGTCTGTGGTTACTTTTTCTACAATAAACTGGGTGGTCTCCAAATCAAGGTTTGAAACACCCACATCAAAGGTCCATCCGGTACCCAGTGCTTTGCCATTCTTGTCGTACCAGAGTAGGTTGCTATGGGCGACCGAATCGATTTCTACCGCTGGGAATCTTTCTCCACCATAGCCTTCACAATAGACCAATGTCTTCGCTTCTAGAGGAGCCGGGATGCTCGGGTAGACATTTGCAGTGGTCGCATTGTCGGTGATTTGGATGTTCATCACTGAGCGGGCACTGATGCAGCCGTTGGTTTTGACTTTTTCTACGGCATAAGTTGTGGTCTGTAGGTTTAGGTTCGAAACTCCCACGTCAAACGTCCAACCTGTACCTAGAAAATTGCCGATTCTATCGTACCAGTTGAGTACGACATTGTCTTCTGTAGGCGTCACTATGACTGCAGGGAGATTTTGACCTCCATAGCCCTCGCAGTAGACCATGGTGGTGTCCGCCAGCGCTTCGAATGCTTCAGGGTAGACGTTGGCAACTGAGGCATCATCGGTGATCTGGACATTGATGGAAGATTGGGGGCTGATGCAACCATCGGTTGTGATTTTTTCGACTTTGAATTCGGTGATTGCTTGCGTCAGGTTGGAAACACCTACATCAAAGGTCCAACCTGACCCCAAGGGGTTGCCTAAGCTGTCGTACCATTGCAAGACGACATTGTCTACTACAGGAGTGATCTCTACGGCTGGGAGAGCATCTACTCCATAGCCCTTGCAGTAGGCCAATGTCCTGTCTCCAAGAGCCGCAGGGACTTGAGGGTAGACGGTATCGTCAGTCGTGTCGTCCGAGATCTGGACCACTATATCGGATTGGGCACTGATACAGCCACCCGTCACGACGCGCTCTACTTTGAAGGTCGTGCTTTGTACTATGACGTTGGACACGTCTACGTCAAAGGACCAGCCTGTCCCAAGGAAATTTCCTGCGTCATCGTACCAGTGCAGTACACTGTCTGCTGCTACGGCGGTGATTTCTACGTCGGGCAGAGTTTCTCCTCCATAACCTCTACAATAGGCGAGGGTGGCATCTGCGAGCGCTGTAGGGACCTGTGGGTAGACGGTATCGTCAGTCGTGTCATCCGAGATCTGGACGACTACATCGGATTGGGCACTGATACAGCCACCCGTCACGACACGCTCTACCTTGAAGGTCGTGCTTTGCACTACGGCGTTGGATACGTCTACGTCAAAGGACCAGCCTGTCCCAAGGAAATTCCCTGCGTCATCGTACCAGTGCAGTACACTGTCCGCCGCTAGAGGGGTGATGTCTACTTCGGGCAGGATTTCTCCACCATAGCCTCTACAATAGGCGAGAGTAGTATCTCCTAGGGCAGAGGGGACCAAAGGCGAAACAGAGCTGTCAGTGATGTCATCTGAGATATTAACGTTCACTTGTGACGCATCACTGAAACAACCCTTTTCTGTTTTTTTGATCACATGAAAGACATAAGGGGCGGTAGTCGTGGTGTGGTTGGGAACTCCCACGTCAAATGTCCATCCCGTCCCAAGAAACACATCTTCGTCGTTGTACCAGCGCAATTCAATCGTGTCTACTGCTGGTGTGATTTCTACTGGCTTCAATTCGTCTCCACCATAGCCTCTGCAGTAGGTGAAAGACATCTCATCAAAGGCTTCCACCTTTGGCAATGCTTTGATGTTGTAGGTTTTGGTGCTCAAGCATTCTCCAAATGGTTCTCTAAACTCGGCAGTCAAGGTGTAGCCTGTTTCGTTGGCTACTAGTGAGTTGGCTGTAGTGATTTTTCCATTGAGGTCGTCTGTTGTCAGTTCCCTGAAAATCAACGTGGGTTCTTCCAACCAGCTCTGCGTTAAGTTGTCGTTGTTGGTGATGTAAAAAGTAGCGGTTCCTCTTTCTTCTACGCCGAGTATGAGATTGTCCCCATAGCAATATGAGGTAGTGTCAGTTTCCGCATCGGAGAGCGTCTCTGTTTGTCCATTGGAGAAGGTCTGTACGGTGGGTTCTACAGGTTGAGACACGTAGATGTATTGGTAGGTGGTTTTGGCGGTAGTGGTTTCTGGGGTGATATATTGTATGACGATGGGGATGGTTGTACCTGCGAGCGTCTCAGGTATGGCTGAGGGAGAGATCATGTATTTGCCCGCGGATGTATAGATCAAACCCGAGATGGAGCTTGTAATGCTACTCACCTCTACCCCGGTAACTTCACCAGGGATCCAAGTCAGTTGTGCGTCATCCATATCTTGTAGGCATACCGAACTATTGTTGAGGGCTGTACTGGAGAGTTGGCTGCCTGTCTCTGGGTCAAAATTGACGATAGTTATCACCGGATCTTGATAGTAAGGGTGGTATGAGGAGGTGGTACAGACCGGGTCAATGGTGACGCGAAAGTCGGTGATCCCTTGCTCAAACGACTTGAAGGGATTCCAGTGTGCGGTTTTTTCATCCCTATTGTAAGTAAGTGCACTATCTACGGGTGCAATTACTGATCCAGAGATAGTACCACTCAGTGGGGTGTCGTTGTTCAAGTCGAATATACTGGCATAGGCTTGGATGGTGACATCTTGGTCATCCCATTCAGAGCTTGATGTCCCTGGGGGGATCATGTAGCGTATGGATCTGCCGTATGAAACATTATGAGTTACTTTGGGGGAGACGTTACCATCAGTACCGGTCGTCACTTTGAAATAGACGCTATACGGATGTGGTAAACTCGGCTGAAAATGCAGCTCAGTGGGGCTGGATACGGTAGTCGGACAAGGGCCTGGACCTGATGTCGCAAAGAAGATCGTTCGTCCCTGATCATAATAGTCCGCATAGTCGACAAATATAGTATTTCCGCTGAAGGAGCCGACCAGAGAAATGACGTTGTTGTCATCGATCTTCCAAAGTTGGTCGTAGGAGTCATAAAATCTAAAATCTTCACTACAGACCGACTCATAGTCGGTCAGTGTTACAACAGCACTAGTGGGTGTTCCTCCGTTCATATATCCGTCTGTACTCGGGGATAGGGTGAATTCAGCGATGGTTCTTGATGCTGTGGTCCAGCCTGGGAAATCGTCGTGGTTGCTGAGTGTCGCTGTGATGGATTGATCCCCGGTGACGCTACCTCCTATGTAGACGAGTTTTAGCCCCGAGAGCGTGAGGAGATCAGCATAGTTGTCGGTGGTGATGTCATCGGGATCAAAACCAATGATCAATTGATTGTCTTGGCGTACGCCATCCGTGTAGACGTAGCTCAACTGGATTTGGGATAGGTCAATGTCTTTGTCTGTCGCATGGACGGATAGCGTGACCCCCGTAGTGTCAAATGCAAATGCGCTAGGAGCACTGATGGTCATGGATATGAGATCGTTTGGCGCTCCCGAATCAGGGTCCATGAATTGTCCTGGTTCTCCTTCAAACCACAAGATGTCACCTAGGTCTATGGCTGTCGCTGGGCACTGTGTGCCGAGGTCTCCCAGGTCTGTGATGGTGACGGCCATCTGGGTAGTGAAGGAAAATTCACCATCCACGGCCGGGTTATTGGCACTTTCGTCTGCTGCGATTCCACTCATGGCTACTCGATAGGTCGTAGAGTAGTTTGGCGTCAGTACGCCCGCAAGATCAATTGTAGCTACTTTGTCCGAGTAATTCACCTTGTTGTTTGGAACCAAGATGGCTGCTGATTCGGTCCCACTAGGCAGTGAGGTCGTGTAGATGGAGACATTGCTCGTCCCGCCATTCCCGTCTTTGATGTCTTGGGTATAGGTGACGGTGAGCTCGTCAAAATCAGGAGTGACATTCGTCCCTGCAGGGCTTGTGTCAACGGAAGTATCTATGGTCGGCGCTACGGCATCCGCAGTAGTGAAAGTAAACGACTCCCCAGTCGCTGCGGGGTTTTGGGCCGTTTCGTCTGCCCAGATGTCATTCATGACGACTCGATAGGTGGTGCCGTACTGTGGGGTGAGGGCCAGGGTTACTTCTGAGGAGTTGTTCGTGAAGTTTACGGCGACACTGGTGCCACTGTCTTCTGTGCCCCCCACTGTGGTGTATATCGTAGCGTTGTGGCTGCCCCCATTGCCATCGATGACGTCTTTGGTGTAGGTGACTGTGATCGAGGAGAAGTCAGGTGTCACACCTGTCCCTGTAGGATTTGTCGTGTCGATCGTAGGTGGTTCGGCTGTGGTGGTGAAGGAAAATTCACTTGTGGAAGCAGGGTTTCGGGCCGTTTCGTCTGCCCAGATGTCATTCATGACGACTCGGTACGTGGTGTTGTAATCTGGAGTGAGGAGGCTAGCCAAATCGATGAGTACATTGTTGGTACCGAAGGTCGTGCTGCTCTGTGGGATTTCGATTGGGGTAGAGTTGCCATTGACATAAATGGAGACATTGCCGTCCACCGTACCATTCCCATCTTTGATGTCTTTGGTGTAGTTGACCGTGATGGTGCTGAAATCAATCGAAGGTTTTTGGTCCGTGGCGTTGGTGGGAGCTTCAGGAGTAGTGCTGGAGATAGCGGGTGGTTCGTTTGTCGTGGTGAAGGTGAACGATTCGCCAGTCGCCGCGGGGTTTTGGGCATCTTCGTCTGCCCAGATGTCATTCATGACGACACGGTAGCGCGTGTTGTATGCGGGAGTGAGGGTCGGGGGGAGTGTGATTGTGGCGACAGAGGAAGAAAATGCTACAGAGGCACTGGTGCCCATATCTTCGTCTCCATCAGGTAGGGTAGTGGTGTAGATGGTTGCATTGTTGGTTGCTCCGTTCCCATCTTTGACGTCTTGGGAGTAGTTGACCGTGATGGTGCTGAAACCAATCGAAGGCTTTTGATCGGTGGCGTTGGCAGGATCCGATGGGGTCGTGGTGGATATAGAAGGAGGAGTGGCCGCTGCGGTGGTGAAGGAATAGGTGAGGTCGTTTGAATCCGTCCCCCCACGCTCTGTTACTCCAGTCAAGTTTATGGTATAGGTTTGATTATAATTGAAATTGAAGCTTGCAATAAAATCTATGAAAAAGGATTCTCTATTTCCAGGGGCGTAACCACTTATGCTGTAGTTTTCGTTACCAATTGTTTGAGAATTGTTTTCATTGTCTAGATAAGTAATTGTAATTTGATTTGAAGCCTCATTACTTGAAATAACTTCTTCAATGTCAATATTAAAGACTATTTCGATCTGATTTTGGTATGGGGTTACATCAATTGAGTTATTGTGAGGCGTACTACTATTATCAATAATACTAGGCACTGTTGCAAACACTACGTTTGAGGATGTCAATATTAGAGATACTATAAGAAAGTTAACATGTAGTTTCATACAACTCAATTTTTGAAAGAAAATAGGCAGGGTTTAACCTGCCATTTATTAATGATGTATTACTTTTTAATGAGTCTAACACTTAGTGAAAATGAATTATCAACTGATAGTATTCTAGCATTAGATAAGTGTCCAAATGATAAGAAATAGTATTCGTCCTCGTCCGGTGTATCAGACCAAAAAAGACCATGTTCAGTAATCCCATCGTGATCTGAGTACTCAATATATCCGCCATATTGACCTTCGAACCCACTACTACCACCTTTTATTAATTTGGTTTCTGAGTTATCTCCGACTTCTGTGAGAAGTGCTTCGAAATCTTCCTTCGAAGGCACGTGCCATCCTTCTGGGGCGAAATCATCGGTAGTAGCCATTGCCCAAGTGTATAGTTTGCCGTATTCCTCACAGTTGGCTGCATCGTCATCGTAGCATAGCGATCCGGTGTAGTCGTAGTTGAAGTTTTCCGCGAGCCAGGTCTGTGTGCCGATGGTGACGATTTGGTATCTCTGTCCGTCTCGGGTATCGAATAGGGATGTCAAGTCGTCTGCGCTCACTGTGGTCTCTGTGGTACAGAAGTCTGCATCGGTGAGTACGAGGGTGGCGTCTTCGGACTGATCCGCAGTGATCGTCGTGCTCTCGTCTGTGAACTGTCCCTCTTGTGTGCTGCCTCCTGCATAGGTGATCATATAGGTGTAGGGAGCTGTACCCTCTGCTACGGTGAGTGTGATCTCCCCGTCCGAAGCTACTGCAGTAGCGGTGAGTGCACAGGCGGCTAGCTCAGCGGTCGCGCTGCAGTCTGTCTCGTCGGTGACGGTGATGGATTGTGCCTCTGCGGTCTCTGTGAGAGCGATGGTGACGGGTGATTGGCTGGTCTCTCCGTCCTGAGTCGCCCCTCCCTGGTAGGTGACGGTGTAGGCATAGGGAGCTGATCCCTCAGTGATGGTCAGTTGGATCTCATTGGCTGCTGTACGTACTGCGCTGGCTGAGAAGTCGTCACACGAAGGGACTACATCGTCTCCATCGCTATCGTCATCACCGCCACAGGCGACCATGAGAGTAGCCATGATAGCGAGCAGCAGGAGTTGAGAGGTCTTTGTCATGAGTTCATAAAAATTTTGAGTAAGGCGCATAATCCTAGTGTTTATTGTGGTTGTAAATGATAAAATGTGTGATACGAAAAGAATGGAGTTGTCTGCTGGTTGGTTTATTGGCTGGTTTATGGGTTGATTTTACAAGTAAGCAATTTGTGTTCGCTCTTATACACCGTGAAAGTAATTTATTCAAGTATAAATATTGATATTCTAAGCAAAAATATTGCGAATGGCAGAGATAAATTGTTGGGAGCAGGGCGGAGACAGGGAGATCACTTCATTATTCAAGGTTCATAGTTCGACATGGGTTGTTGTTTTTCATGCCCCTCTACTGATGGGGATTGGAGGTGATATTGGTATAATGAATACCGAATGTTCAATGTCGAATGTTGATTTGCTGTGAGGTATTTATCTCCTTACTCCTGCTTTTGAACGCATTGCAAATGCCCAGACGTCATTCATGACGACACGGTAGCGCGTGTTGTATGCGGGAGTGAGGGTCGGGGGGAGTGTGATTGTGGCGACAGAGGAAGAAAATGCTACAGAGGCACTGGTGCCCATATCTTCGTCTCCATCAGGTAGGGTAGTGGTGTAGGTGGTCGCTGCGGTGGTGAAGGTATACTCTAATTGTGCTATTAATTTCAAATGAAATAGTGTAATCGTGATTGTATTCAAGGTTTATGGCTAGGTCGAAAAATGCATATTTGTCCCTGCCCCATTTTTATAACCGGATGCTGATATAGCAGAAGTGATTTCTGAATCAGTACTACTGGCTCCATTATGTAGTTTTACTACTGAAAGACTTGTAGGTGTCGTGACACCTGTTAACCCAACTCGTATTGTCGAAAGATAAGGAGAGGGAGAAGACGTGTTATTGCCATTACTAGAATCGAAACTGGGCTGAGCATTGCCAATTAACGAATAAAATACTGCAATTAGTAGGAATGCTTTTTTCATAATTCTGTATTTCTCACTCTCCTTAAATTCGGTAACTGATTATTTTTTGAGAAGTCTTACCGCAGGGTATTCTTCAATTTCATTGAATATATTGTCCAATCTGGCTAATTGATCTCCGAACCCGAGGAGCAGTTGTGTGTATGAGAACTCAGTGATTTTAGTGGAACTTGCAAACCACCCGTATTGATCAAGTTGTCTGAATTCTTTGTCTGCAGAGTTGTATTGACCAGATAATTGCCCTTCGAATTTTGATGATCCTCCTACCATAAGATCACTACCATCACCACCTATGAAATCGATCAAAGTCTGGTAATCATTCTTAGAAGGTACTTTCCAGCCTTCAGGAGCGAAATCATCGGCAGTGATCATGATGTGATTGTATAGTTTGCCGTATTCCTCACAGTTGGCTGCATCGTCATCGTAGCATAGCGATCCGGAGTAGTCGTAGTTGAAATTTTCCGCGAGCCAAGTCTGTGTGCCGATGGTGACGATTTGGTATCTCTGTCCGTCTCGGGTATCGAGTAGGGATGTCAAGTCGTCTGCGCTCACTGTGGTCTCTGTGGTACAGAAGTCTGCATCGGTGAGTACGAGGGTGGCGTCTTCGGACTGATCCGCAGTGATCGTCGTGCTCTCGTCTGTGAACTGTCCCTCCTGTGTGCTGCCTCCTGTATAGGTGATCACATAGGTGTAGGGAGCGGTACCCTCTGCTACAGTGAGTGTGATCTCCCCGTCCGAAGCTACTGCAGTAGCGGTGAGTGCACAGGCGGCTAGCTCAGCGGTCGCGCTGCAGTCTGTCTCGTCGGTGACGGTGATGGATTGTGCCTCTGCGGTCTCTGTGAGAGCGATGGTGACGGGTGATTG
This sequence comes from Reichenbachiella sp. 5M10, assembly GCF_002742335.1. NCBI lineage: Bacteria > Pseudomonadati > Bacteroidota > Cytophagia > Cytophagales > Reichenbachiellaceae > Reichenbachiella > Reichenbachiella sp. 5M10. The sequence continues at coordinate 1,538,144 of NZ_MDGR01000007.1, forward strand.
GCTGGTCTCTTGAAAGTAATTTATTCAAGTATAAATATTGATATTCCAAGCGAAAAATATTCGCATTAGAGGCAGAGTTTCGTGAGGGGACTCGAACCAAACACAGGGAGAGCACTTCATTATTCAAGATTCATAGTTCCTATCATTTGAATAATGAATACCGAATGTTCAATGTCGAATGTTGACTTGCTATGAGGTATTTATCTCCTTACTCCTGCTTTTGAACGCATTGCAAATGCCCAGACGTCATTCATGACGACACGGTAGCGCGTGTTGTATGCGGGAGTGAGGGTCGGGGGGAGTGTGATTGTGGCGACAGAGGAAGAAAATGCTACAGAGGCACTGGTGCCCATATCTTCGTCTCCATCAGGTAGGGTCGTGGTGGATATAGAAGGAGGAGTGGCCGCTGCGGTGGTGAAGGAGTACTCCAGATCGGACACGTTGTCTGTTGGAGTATCCCCATCTTCTAGATATTCGAAACGAACTGTGTATATCGTACTATATTCTAATCCTGAAATATTATTGATAGTTAGAGTATAATTTAATTCATCCCAAGATAGGTCTGAGTTTGATATTGTGTTTCCATTTAATGATATGTTGTCAGTTGTTCTTGGGTCTGCTACATCAGAAGCAAAGACTACTGATATTGAAGTTATGTATGGAGTAATATCATCGTCACCAGCAGTAGGTGACGATGATGAAATTGAAGGTATATCTGCAATTGAGGTAAGAACATTAAGCAGAAAAAAGAAACATAAGTTATACTTTCTCATCAATTCAGTTTTTTATTAATCTCAAGCTTAAGTATGCTGAAGTTAAAGTAGAGTTTGCTTCAATAATGGTTCCCTCTTCATCAAGCCTAAACAACCAGGCTCTTGTTGGGTCATCAGAAATTGTGCTTGTCCAGAAATAGGCATCTGTGCCCATTAAGATATATTTTCCATTGTTTTCAACTCCAGCGAATTTTGCTTCAAATTTACTAGACCCGCCTTCTCGTAGTTTGGACACCGCATCATCACCAATTTCAATGATGAAAATATCTCTTTCTTCCTTTGAAGGCACGTGCCATCCTTCTGGGGCGAAATCATCGGCAGTAGCCATTGCCCAAGTGTATAGTTTGCCGTATTCCTCACAGTTGGCTGCATCGTCATCGTAGCATAGCGATCCGGTGTAGTCGTAGTTGAAGTTTTCCGCGAGCCAGGTCTGTGTGCCGATGGTGACGATTTGGTATCTCTGTCCGTCTCGGGTATCGAGTAGGGACGTCAAGTCGTCTGCGCTCACTGTGGTCTCTGTGGTACAGAAGTCTGCATCGGTGAGTACGAGGGTGGCGTCTTCGGACTGATCCGCAGTGATCGTCGTACTCTCGTCTGTGAACTGTCCCTTCTGTGTGCTGCCTCCTGCATAGGTGATCACATAGGTGTAGGGAGCGGTACCCTCTGCTACGGTGAGTGTGATCTCCCCGTCCGAAGCTACTGCAGTAGCGGTGAGTGCACAGGCGGCTAGCTCAGCGGTCGTGCTGCAGTCTGTCTCGTCGGTGACGGTGATGGATTGTGCCTCTGCGGTTTCTGTGAGAGCGATGGTGACGGGTGATTGGCTGGTCTCTCCGTCCTGAGTCGCCCCTCCTTGGTAGGTGACGGTGTAGGCATAGGGAGCTGATCCCTCAGTGATGGTCAGTTGGATTTCATCGGCAGCTGTACGTACTGCGCTGGCTGAGAAGTCGTCACACGAAGGGACTACATCGTCTCCATCGCTATCGTCATCACCGCCACAGGCGACCATGAGAGTAGCCATGATAGCGAGCAGCAGGAGTTGAGAGGTCTTTGTCATGAGTTCATAAAAATTTTGAGTAAGGCGCATAATCCTAGTGTTTATTGTGGTTGAAAATGAAAATGTTTGGTAGTAGAGAATGGGATGGTTAGGTGGTTGATTTTGGTTGGTTATGGTTGATTCTAAAGCAAGAGGGCTGTGTTCGCTCTTGCATACCGTGAAAGTAATCTAATATAAGGTAAAGTAAAGGGTCAGATATGTCTCCAGTTGTAGATGTGGTACCGTCCAATGTTTTAAGTGTTATTTGCCCAATTGATTCTGAACCAACTAGCAGTAAACAAAACACTAAAAATATCATCTTCATATCTTTCCCTTTTATACCTTATTTAGTTGTTCTTACTTTTTGAGTAATCTGACGGATCCCATTACATCAGCAGCAGTTTTTCCGTAACCGTCTGATATTAAGGCAACAGGGTTAGTCCTAATGACTTCCAAAATGTATATTTCCTCGCCGTTGGCATCTGTAGACATTAAGTTCATTATGTCACCAGCTCCACCAAATATAGTCAGTTCATTAATTCCACTGTACGGTAGGTCAAGTCCAGATTCTCCGCCGATTTCTAATTTATCAATTGAGTTATCTCCAACCTCAGTCAAAAGAGCATCTAGATCATCTTTACTAGGGACTTTCCATCCTTCTGGTGCAAAGTCTTCTTGAGTGACCATTTCCCAAGAATAGAACTTGCCATTTACCTCACAGTTGGCTGCATCGTCATCGTAGCATAGCGATCCGGAGTAGTCGTAGTTGAAGTTTTCCGCGAGCCAAGTCTGTGTGCCGATGGTGACGATTTGGTATCTCTGTCCGTCTCGGGTATCGAGTAGGGACGTCAAGTCGTCTGCGCTCACTGTAGTCTCTGTGGTACAGAAGTCTGCATCGGTGAGTACGAGGGTGGCGTCTTCGGACTGATCCGCAGTGATCGTCGTGCTCTCGTCTGTGAACTGTCCCTCCTGTGTGCTGCCTCCTGCATAGGTGATCACATAGGTGTAGGGAGCTGTAGCCTCTGCTACAGTGAGTGTGATCTCCCCGTCCGAAGCTACTGCAGTAGCGGTGAGTGCACAGGCGGCTAGCTCAGCAGTCGCGCTGCAGTCTGTCTCGTCGGTGACGGTGATGGATTGTGCCTCTGCGGTCTCTGTGAGAGCGATGGTGACGGGTGATTGGCTGGTCTCTCCGTCCTGAGTCGCCCCTCCCTGGTAGGTGACGGTGTAGGCATAGGGAGCTGATCCCTCAGTGATGGTCAGTTGGATCTCATTGGCTGCTGTACGTACTGCGCTGGCTGAGAAGTCGTCACACGAAGGGACTACATCGTCTCCATCGCTATCGTCATCACCGCCACAGGCGACCATGAGAGTAGTCATGATAGCGAGCAGCAGGAGTTGAGAGGTCTTTGTCATGAGTTCATAAAAATTTTGAGTAAGGCGCATAATCCTAGTGTTTATTGTGGTTGAAAATGAAAATGTTTGGTAGTAGAGAATGGGAGTGTTAGGTGGTTGGTTATGGTTGATTCTAAAGCAAGAGGGCTGTGTTCGCTCTTGCATACCGTGAAAGTAATTTATTCAAGTATAAATATTGATATTCCAAGCGAAAAATATTCGCATTAGAGGCAGAGTTTCGTGAGGGGACTCGAACCAAACACAGGGAGAGCACTTCATTATTCAAGGTTCATAGTTCCTATCATTTCAATAATGAATACCGAATGTTCAATGTCGAATGTTGATTTGTAGCCCCCAAAATACCGACCAATCCTTTGGTCTTGGTGGGCACTAAGGGAAGAGCAAAGAGATCAACATTGAGACCTAAAAGTTGCGGATGAACCGACTACAAGTACTCGTCAAAACAAACACGTGTGTTTGACCGTCGAAGCACGTGTGTTTGGCGCTCGAAACACGTGTGTTTGATCGATCAAACACACGTGTTTCAAAAAGAAGGATAAAAACCCTCTCCAGGTGTTTTAAACGGCACTTTTGAGAAGGGCTTGGCACGCTTTTGAGGTCATTGTCGTATGATATGAGTTGTGAATAGGCGGGGGTATCAGATACAAAAGCGATAGTCCAGTGGTCGCCTTCTATGGATTGCCATTTTCCTGTTAGCATATCGTTAGTAGCACGAGTAAGTGCCATAGAGCGCTTACTCGTGCAATTTCAGGGTTTGCATGGGCTAAGTATGGCTTCCCTTGGAAGAAAGCTTGGGTTTTCTTCTTGAATTTTCCATGTCAATCCTTCTGGGCTGGGAGTCAATGTAAGGAGGTATGAAAAATCGGGAGAGCGATAATTGAGAAGGGAGAAAGAAATAGGGGATGTTATTCCCGTTTCGGGGAGAATGAAAAAACCAGCATAGTCGTCATCCTCTGCATAGCCGTTGATGTAATTGCCTTCATCTAGTATGTTGAGGTAATACACATATACTGTATCCTGACTTTGCTTTAAAGTCATTTTTAGATCATTGTAGCCGTCTCCGTAGCAATAGTCCTGGGCAAGGTTAGAAGTGTTTTGTGTTTTTGCTGTGCAAGAAGATAAAACCAGTAATACTGAGAGTGTTAGCGCTGTTTTCATTGCGTTTCGTTGAATTTAGTTAGTCGTTTCGTTCTGTTAAGCCATCCTTTTTCGTATTTGCTGCTCTTCAAGGATCGGTAATATTCATTTTGAAGTTTGACAAATTCTTCAACAAATTTATCTGGATCTGCCTTGTTCAGCATTTGAAGTTCAATATCTGATAATCTTGCTTTGTTAACTTCAAGCGTATGTCCAAGTGAGTTGAGGGCTTTTTTTACGTTTTTGTTGATCAAACTAGGAGTCAGTACACTTTGGTCAAGTAGCGCATTTCCAGTCTTTTCACTGGAGATTTCGTTAATCCTATATTTTTCGAAACGGCTATGGATATAATATTCCTTGGCCTGTTCTTTTGTTAAGTTTTGAATGTTGTCAGGATGAGGGTCTATTCCAAGGAATCTCGCTGCAGATGGCCATTCTCTTTTTTCAGCGATTCCATATTTGGTTTTTCCTCCGGGGTCTTTCGGGTCATCTACGTACCCCCCTTCAGATTTGAAAATGTGCTCTAGTTGTTTCTTTGCAAAAGGGGAAAGGCTAGAATCCTTTTCTGATAGCACATCTTGGGGTTGAGCTTTTGGAGAGCTGAGTTTTGGATGTTGAAGGGCGACCAAGGTGTTGTCTATTTTCGTTTTGTGTTTTTTTTCAAGGTAGGTCTTGTGGAGCGTTTCGGGCGCATTTTGAGGTTTTAGAAGGAGTACTTGCCCTGGGTGAATGATCGTTTTGGAGCCATGTTTAAGAAGGTCTTTGTTGAGCGTGACCAATTGATCCAATGACAGGTTGTTGGTTTTAGCAATTTTACTCAGTGTATCTCCAGATTTGATTGTATATCTATCCAGTTTAGCATTCTTTGTACGTGCAGGTTGTTGACGCTTATGTTCAGTAGTGTTTGACTGATTGTACCCCGATAGGGCTTGTATTCTTGCTTTGACGGGATCGGGTAGTGGGGTGGTGTTTTGTTGTTTGGGGCTTGGTAGTTTGTCTTCACTGTGGTTGTATCCCGATAGTGCATCGATACGTGCTTGGATATGATCAGGCAGGGCAGTGTCCTTTTCTTTTCTCTGGAGGGGTTGCTCGAGCCCTTGTTGGTTGTAACTACCGAGGGATTGCTTGGCTCGTAGGATAAACTCCGGAGAGAACGAATCGAGATCGGTCTGCTCGTTGCTTTGCTTGTTGGTGGATTTGTACTTGTTGGTATTGGTCTTGTTGGCGTGTGAGTACATAGGGCTGGTGATTTGGCTATTATATTGGGGTGTAAAATACATATTTTGGGTACCGTGGCAAAGAAAAATTGCAGACAACGGAGTGTTGGATGAATTTTCTCCTGTCCATCGTCAATTTTGGAGCAGAATCAGACGGCAATATCCGTGTATGAGATTATCTTGACGACAATTGCACCGTATGTCGTGTGTATGTTTTTTAGACCTAGTGTCAGCATGGAAGAAATGATCAATACTGTCGATACGGCCTTTGTACAAGACGTCAAGGAGGTTGTGGTTTATATCGAGGAGCTCAGTGAGAATATTGTGACGAACAACAGCAATAGCCATTGGTCGGGCTTCTCCCTGCCCGTAGTGAAGGATGGAGGGGAGTACGCTGACCTCTTGCTCAAACATGGCTTGAGTGACTTGGAGCGACTTGTTTTGATTTTGGCGATGTTGCCGGATATTTATCCCGTCGGGTTGGAGTCTCTAGAGCGAGCTTGTCAGAGCGATCACAACCTGCAATTGATGTCAAGAAGTATACGTCAAGGAGGAACGGCTTTGCTTCCTGTAGGAGGTTTGGTGGTTTTTTTGGTAGGGGAGCAGCATAGACGTCAAGTACAGGAGGCTTTGTCTCCAGGTGGCAAACTCCTGAGTCATGGCCTTATCAATTTGGAAAAAACGGGCAATTCAGCCCCTTTGCTTTCATCCATTGTCTCTCCTACAATGGAGACTAGCGAAGCATTGCTTTTCAATCGCAGGTATCAGCCCTCCTATGGCCAAGATTTTCCTGCACAGCAGTTGGTCTCTAGGTTGAGCTGGGATGACCTGGTGCTGCCGTATGAAACCCATGAGGGGTTGGATGAGGTAGAAAACTGGCTGTGTTGTCATGAGCGCTTGGATGCATTGGAAGGGGTGAGTAGGAAGATCAAGCGAGGGTACCGTGCTTTATTTTATGGTCCCTCGGGTACAGGCAAGACCTTGACGGCCACACTGCTTGGCAAGCAGTTTGACAAAGAAGTCTACCATGTTGACTTGTCGATGATGGTGTCCAAATATGTCGGAGAGACCGAAAAAAACCTCAAGAAAGTATTCGATGCAGCGGAGCACCGTGACTGGATTTTGTTTTTTGACGAGGCAGACGCATTGTTTGGAAAGCGAACCAACACGAGCAGTTCCAATGATCGCTATGCCAACCAAGAGGTGTCCTATTTGCTGCAGCGCATTGAGGATTATCCTGGGATGATTTTGTTGGCGTCTAACTTTAGAGGAAACATGGATCAGGCCTTTTTGAGGCGGTTTCAGTCGATGATTCATTTTCCTATACCATCGACTGAGGAGCGTTTCAAGCTTTGGACCAAGGCGTTTGACAATGAGTTTGAGCTTGCAGAGGATGTTGATTTTCGAAAATTGGCCAAAGACTATGAACTCACAGGGTCTTCGATCAGCAACGTGCTGCGCTACTGTGCTTTGGCTGCCTTGCGTGTAGGGAGCGCATCCATCAATCATGAACTGATCTTGCGCGGCATCAAGCGTGAGCGCCAAAAGGAAGGCAAGTCGATGTAGGCGCTCGTCTAAAACAGCTCACCTTCTATAGAGGTTTTCATCAGTGTCAAGGATTGATTGGTGAAAACATTGGCCGTACCGTAGAGCATGATGTGATCTGCGGTAGTGGAGAGTTGATGGGCTATGTCGTCTCCATAGCTGTTTTCGTACACTTTTTCCCAAATGCCTTCGCCTGTACTAGTCCATTCTGCTACGAGCATATCCTTGTTGTCGATACCGGTGCTTTGGTAGCCTGAGACGAGGAAGTTGTCATCGGCAGAGCGAGTGAAGCCATAGAGGACATATTCGGTACTTCGGGAGAGAGTGACTTTGTTGCCAATCGTGATGTTTCCATGGACGAAAAAGGGCAATACGAACCCTTGAAAGGCACCTTGTTCGTTGGATCCCCCAGTGATGACGTAGTGATTTCGGTCTTGGTAGAGGCCGTAGGCTTGATTGAGGCTGTTGTTGTTTTGTCCAATGGAGACGGTTTCAACCTTCAATCCCATGGTGTCTGCTAGGTTGATGGATAGCGTACTGGTCCCTGTGGTTTGGTCGTTGTTGGATCCTAGCCAAACTATTTCGCTGCTGCTCACTTGCAGGATATCCACGATGTTTTTGGCTATCTCTGGGATGTTGTAGTTGGTCGACCACATGACATCAAAGTCTTGAGGTGATACTTTGATAAGCACATTGTCTGTCAAGGTGTTGTTTTCCCATATTTCAGCAGCGATCATGTAGCTGGTGTTGTCACTCATTTTGACAAAATGCCCATTCTTTTCGTTTTGTCCAGGGACATCAATGGAGACACTGTCCAAGTCATTGCCGGTCAAGTCTACACTCCATAGTACGAGATCTACGGATTGGTCCGGCAGAGTCATATGCCCTAGTGTCAAGATGCGATCCTCTTCTACGATCATATCTGAGGCCTGACCATGTGTCCCATATCCCAATTCATTGGTCCATTCGGTATTGCCGTAGGCGTCGGTTTTGCATAAGAAGTAGTGACTCTCATCGCCTTGACCAGTCGCCTTGGTGGCCAATATATAGGCACCACCATCTTGGCTGGGTGCTAAAGTGACAAAGTCTTCGTCAAATGCACCTCCGATGAATTTTTGATAAATGTTTGGTTGGGTTGATTGGTTGGGTTCGTCTGTTTCACAGCTGTAGAAAAGAGAAGCAGTGATCATGACTATCATGAGTATTTTGAATGACTTCATAAGTAAGGTTGATTTGGGAACCGTTAGAGATTTTTAGATTTCTTGTTCTTCAGTTTTTTTGGCTTGTATATCGGAATGGCATAGCCCAAGTCTATGGTGAGTTGGTTGAGAGAGAAATCGTTTGGGATGTAATTGTATTTGTAAATCAGGTTGGTGTTGTCGTACCTGGATTCGGTGCGGACGAGGTTGTTGAGCCCATAGGAATAACCTATTTCAAACATCAGGTACCCCTTTCCGATCAGGTTTTTCCAATGAAAACCCAGTGCGGCTTGTGCCGAAAAACTATACTGTTCGCGTTGATCGAGTACCTCCTCAGTCGGGCCTACTACAGATTGGATTCCTAGGTCTTGGTTGAGAGAGTCTAGTCTGGCGAGAGTAGCATGGGCAGACAGCAAACGGTTGGCTGTAGCTCCTAATTGGAAGTACAGACGGAAATCGTCTTTGGTGAAATTGAAGCGGGCATTGAGCGGTATACCAATAAATAGCATGGATTCTTTGACGCCAACGACCGAATAACCGAATTGTCGGGCTGTGTAATCAAAGCTGTTGTGAGAAAAGACCAGGCCAGTCGCTACCGAAAAGTGTTTGGATAGGGGGAATTCTGCAGAAAACGTGGCGTTGTATCCCAAGACAGTACTGTATGTACCGAGAGCAGTGTTGGAGTTGTCCAGGCTGTAGTTTTCCCGTACATTGACCAGAGAGCTGTTGACTCCTACTTTGAGTCCAAGTATCGCTACTGGGCGGGTTCTGAACTGGTAGAATAGGTCGATGAATTCTGACGGGTCCACGTTGGGCTCTACTTGATATTCGGGATTGAGAGATAGGAAGTCCTTCATGTAGATGGACGCTTCCTCGTGTTCATTGAGATAGAGGTAAGTGATGATCAGCAATTTGTACATTCTGATTTTATCTTGTTTGTTGAGGTTGCTGTTGCCCTGCACACAAGGTTTGATCAGATCGATGACTTCATCAATTTGTCCATTTTTGTATTTGTCTTCCGCTAGATTGAGGTTGAGTTTACATCCTTTTTCGTCACTATCATCTGGTCTTTGGGCGTGTGCCACAAAGGGTATGATGGATAGCAATAGTAGGATGATTGCGCTGGTTTTGAGATAGCTATACATTGTGATTGGTTTAGGATTAATTGCATGTAGCGTTGACAACCGAACTAAAGTCTTCTCCAGCATAGTGAATCCATTCTTCTTCGTTGAGTTGTGTTCTAGTGATTTTAGGGTTTGGGCAGATCAGGCTGGCCATGTCGTCCATGTCTAGTGGCCAGGTACGGATCAGGTAGTCTCTGCTGCCGGCCCATAGGTGATTGTCATCTTGAGTGAAGGCTATGGACCACACCCAGTCCTGATGGTCACGCAAGATGATAGGGGCATCATCGCTGGATCGTACATTCCAGATTCTCACCGTCTTGTCAAAACTCGCAGTGGCCAAGAAATGGCTACTGTGGTCGAAGGCAATTTGGTTGACACGGGCACTGTGGCCTGGCAGCTCCATCATTTGGTGAGCAGTGATGAGGTAGACTTTTCCTTTTTCATCCCCTACAGCCAGACGACTCCCATCGTGGCTGTAATTGACCGCATAGATGGACGAATTGCTTCTCATGATTGTCGTGACACTTTTGGTAGCCAGGTTGTATTGTTCTACAGCGCCATTGTCTAGGCCAACGACTACTTCGTTTTTTGCAGGGTGTGCACTGACGGCATTTATTTTACCAATGACTTCAGTGATTGGAGTGAACGTTTTCGTGTCAAAAGTGTAGAGCATCAGTTGGTCGTTGGTACCGATACAAATCAGGTTGCCATCATGAGTGAAAGCAATATGCCACGTATCTGTCCAAGTCGTTGGGATGGTTTCTACCAGTCCTTTTCCTGATTTGATATCATAGATCTCGATAAAGTTGAAATTGCCGCTGCAGGCCAACCTGGACTCATCCGAGTTGATGGCCAGTGATTTGTTGATTCGCGTACCGGATTTGTTTTCTTTGACGAAACTATGAAATTGGTTGTTCTTCCATTGAATGATGCTGCCGTCACTACCAGTCGAATAGATGTTCCCCTTTTTTGAAGTGATGATACTTCTGACGTTTTGTTCGTGCTCACTGAGCGTAAAGGCATTGTCATCGCCCAATGAAATGAGCGCATAGTAGAGTCCATCATAGATGTCTGGGTCCTTTTCAAGTTTTTTGGTTTTCCCTGAGCTCTCTACCGATTCATAGAAGTTGTAGGCTTGTTTTGCTACGAGCGCTTTTTTTTCAGGCTTATTTGCATCGATTTCCTTAGACTTGATGGCCATAGATTTGGCAATCGATAGGAGTCGAAGGTCGTTGGCTTGTTGCTCTTGTCGTAGAGCTCTCAGGGCATTGGTATCTGCTTCTACTTTGGCTTGTCGGGCGATCCTTTCTTGGTTTCGAGCTATTTTTGCACTGTGTATGGCATCTTCCTTTGCGAGGACTGCTTCATTTGCACTGATTCTGGCCAGTTCTTCTTGTTCATTGGCTTTTTCGGTTGCTTTTTCGGCGAGGATCTTTTTCTCTTCGGCATCTTTGGCACTTTCTCTCGCCTTGATCCAGGACCATCCTGCTGCTAGAGTGAGCAAAAACATGACCGCTGCAATTCGCCTAAAAATGACAATTCGTCTTTTTTGAACCTTTTCTTTTAGTATTTGGCTTCTTTCGTATTCGGACTCACTTTGCTCTAAGAAAAGCATGGTGCTCTCAAAAGCCTTGTTGTGCATGAGTCCCCATGCCAAACTGGGTTTTTGTTTTTTGTACCAGTCTTGCGCCAGGAGTAGGTCAGGAGGGAGCCAGAGTCCTGCTTTGCCTTCTTGGTGCATGAGGGATGCTTCTGCCAGGCGCAGATAGAGTTTGACCGATTCGGCTTCTTCCTCTACCCAGTCGGAGAGTTCTATCCAGTTGCGCATCAAGCTTTCGTGCGAGATATCAATGACTGTATCGTCTTTGATGTCTGTACCTGCTGGCGGCAGTAGGAGTGACCTAGATGGGCTTCTAAAAAAATCAATGATGTTGGTGATCTTTGTTTGTTCTGCATCGACTATGTCACATATATCCTTGAGTCGGGTTGGTCTACGGATCCCTCGGCCTCCATCTCCTTTTTCAGTGAGTGTTTTGAAGATTTTTTGACAGAGAATTTGATCTTCTCTGTTGAGTTCCTTGTAGGCTTCTCGGGCATGTTCTGAAAGTGCATTCTTGATTCCGCCTATGGCGTTGTAATCATCGAAGGTGATGGCATCCGATGGTGATTTAAATTTTTTCCATTGTGACCAAGTACGCATCATTGCGTGCTGCATGATGGGGAGTTGGTCAGCACTTTCACCCATTTCATCTAGGATGTGCTCTACGAGTTCATCTTCTATTTTTGCGTTCTTGTATCGGACAGGGCCTACGATTGCGTCTTTCTTTTCTTCGCGTGTGAGCTCTGGGATGAGGTATTGGCTCTTGTTGATGATCTCAGTCAGTCGTGGAAACTTCGCGCAATCTCCGATGAAGTCTGCTCTGATAGCTACTACGATATAGACAGGGATGCTTGCATCGTGTAGTGTCGATACGATGATGTCAATGATGGATTTTGCCGCTTTGGCTCCTGATTCATCGTCGGGCGAAAACCGGAAGATTTCTTCGAATTGATCAATAAAAAGAAGGTAATCTGCTTTGCTGGTTTCTGCTTGAGTTTTGAGTATTGCTTTGAAGGATTCGGGGCTATGCAACAAAGTACTTCCGATGTCTTCTGTTTCGGGCACAGCTGTCCAGTGTGCTTCTTGTAGCATCATGCTGTCTGCCAGGCTTTTGATGGGATTCCTGCCGGGAGTCATTGAGAGTACCTTCCAAGAGCGGTCTTGGTTTTGAGTGATTTCGGAAACTACGCCACAGGACATGAAGGAGGATTTTCCGACGCCTGAGGCACCTACGATCGCAATGAAACGCTGTTTCATGAGTTGCTCGAAGACCAGGCTGATTTGAAGCTCACGGCCAAAGAATAAGTCACTTTCGCTGGGCTTGAAAGGGCGAAGACCAGGAAAGGGATTTGTAGAGATGTCGTTGGCTTGGTTTGGCAATTCTGATTCCATAGTGAATGGTTGGTTCATATTAACTTAGGTCGAACACGAGAGGGTCGATTGTGACTCCTATGTGTTCATATTTAGTGTTTTTCAAGATTGATTTGGGGATGGACTCGTCCATGTACAGTGCTTCGCTAAATGCCGTTTTAGAAATCGTGAGTACAATCGATGAAGTGTTGGGTGTAATACTCAATGCGTGAGAATTGTTCATGATATTTAGGGGATGTATCATGTCGTAGACCGTCATGACATCCTTGTGCTCTCCTGAGGTTACGTTTACACTTCCCGCATAGACAAAGTAGTAGTCCATGGACTGGATCGATGGCGAACTGATCTCATCTCCTTTTTGTAAGTGTTGGACAGTGATCATCTTGGTCAAGTTGGCAATCGTGACACCAGACAAGTCTTTGAATTCAGTGACTTTGGTCAAAAACTCTGCAATTTCTTTTCTTAAAATGGCTGATTGGCTGGAAGTGTTTTTGTTTTCGATCTCTACGAGGGTTTCATAGACATAATAAAAGCGATCATTTTGGTTGTACCTGGTTTTGAGTTCTTCAAAGAGTGCTGTGTGGTTTTGAAAGAGAGAATAAGCAGCGGCTTCTCGAAGTATCGGGTGTTTGTTGACCAGTTGAGCAGATAGGATTTCGGCTGTTTTGTCATCTGTAAATACCCCTAGATCCAACAGCGCTCTAGTTTTTGTCCAGCCATTGATCCATTTATAATCTCTAAAAATGATGTTGGTCAGGAGTTCTTTTTTGTTGAATTTCTGACAAGGGAAAAAACCTCTAAGATCGTGGATCTTTTCTTGATAGGTGGTCGCTTGCAGTATAGGTATGAGGTATGTTTTGAGCTCCTCGTTGATAAATAGGTCCAACAGTTGCGAAGCTAGTTCAGATTCATCGATGTTGCTGCTGTTGATGTTGTTCTTTACGGATTCTACGGATTTGGGATCATGCAGTAGAGATAGCAATCTGAAGAGGGTCTCGTATTTGTTTTCAATTTCGATTTCTAAAGCACGGATCAACTCGGATGAACAGTGATGAATTTTGGCATCTGATAGGGCAGACATGTTCCAAACAGTAGCTTCACAGACATCCGAAATTTCTGTTCTAACGCGTAGCGACATTTTGGAATCTTGTACAGTGAACCCACATTTGCTCAAAGCATCTAGTGCGACGGAGACCACATTGTGATTGGGATACTGTAGGTAATCGAGGAGCTTACTTACAGCATATTCATTCCCTATTTTTCCATAAGCCAACAGTATGCGCTGCTGCACTTGTTCGTTTTTTCGATTGAGTTCAAATGCAGTCTCTAGAAGGTCCACAATTTTGTTGTTGTCAGTCGCTAGGGCTGAGATGACGGCATTGGCATGTTCGGGTTGAGCGATGCGATTGATGACCTGATTGAGGGTTTCGGTTTCAGCAAGATCTTTCGCTCCCAAAATGGCATTGAAAATTATATCTGGCAGACTATCACTGTATAGGTTGGCGAGTATTTTTCCCCTTTTTGAGACAGAAATATTTGGAGATAGCAAGGCTCCATACAGGCGTTCGTTGGCTAGTTTACTTGAAGTAAGTTGGGTTACATATTTGGTGTTGTTGGAGATAGTCTTGCTTTGTGAAAGTGTCTTTGCCGCTCTTACAATCAGCTTTTGTGTTTTGAGTATCGGAAAATACCGGCTCTCTTGTACGAGATTGAGTTTGGGCAGGGCAGCAATGAGGTGTAGGTTTTGTACTTCTTTTACTACGTATTCTTGCACTCCCTCGTGGTTGTGATCCACCAACAAGGTCAAACTCTCTCGGTAGGCTAAGGGATCGATTATTTTTAGGATCTTAAGTTGGGTGATTACGTGGGGGAAGTCCGAAGTTAGTACTTTGGAGGAGAGTATGGTCGACAGGCTCTCTGTAAAAGCCTGGTCATGTTTGATTAAATTTCGTTGCCTGTCCAAGTTCTTTTCCAACAGAGCGGTGTAATTTCGGTGCATTCGTTTGTAAACAATGAACCACGCTACACTACATAAGACAATCGTAGTACCTAGCGCAATAGGCGTGGTGCCATGTGCTGGGAGCATCTGATGCAGTTGGATGTTTGTGGTAGATAAGTATACAACCCCTGAAGTGATCGCTACAGCAATGAACAGACCGTAGCCTATGACGATGTTTTCAATGCTGTTTTTTTGCCGTTTGTCAAGCGGACTGAAATAAGCATCCATACTCGTGTTTTGAAACCCAAGAATAAACGCCAAAACGATAATAGTGAAAATGTTGCAAACAATATAGTATCTGATACTAGAGTTGTCTTGACCCGCAAAGGAGTAAAAAACACCTATGCCGATACAGATCAGTGTGCTTAGTACGACTATCCAGGGGATTAGCGACAGGATTTTTGAGATTCCGTATGTCCTCACTCGCTGGGAGTATACTTGGGATACAGCCAGACAAGTAAAGAATGCAGCAACCAGTATAAATACACCCATGCCGAGTAGCGGGCTGGATTGGAGTCTGCCATGCTCCAAGAGGGTGTGGAGAAACCATGCGCCAAATGTGAATAGGACAAGCTGACTGAGCAGTATGTAAGCAAATAGGTTGCGGTAGTACTTGTTGCGAATCAATTTGAAGAAGCGGTTTTGATAGCGCAAGTACTGGTTGCTCCATTTCAGCTCATTGAGTGTCTTATGTTTGAGTGAGGTCAGTTGTATCAGCAGTAGTGCCAAAAATGACGCACCAACTCCGATGAGAAGGAGTATGGACAAGTCGCTATCGTTGTGGAGGTTTCCTTTTTGCAACATTAGCACGTATAGACTCACCCCAATGATGACAGAAAAGTAAAAGCCTAAGCGGGAATAAAGGACATATTTTTTTGATGCCCTGAGGTCCAGTAGGTCATGGACGATGAGTCTGGCCGACTTAAGAACTAGCCAAGAAATAGGTGTAAAGCAAATAAGTTGAAGTTCGTGAAAGCCCAATGAATAAAAAGTGGCTTTGGTAGTACCTACATAAAATAAGAAGTACTGTAACACAGACACCGTGAACAGGATCACTGAGGTAGAGTGGTCCGTAGAAAGTCTCCGTTGCAAAAAACTATAAAACGTGTTGGCAGCAATTCCAACTCCTGCAGACAATAGCAGGATCTTGGGTAATTCAGAAAAGAGGAGAGAAGTAGAAATTACAGACAGACTTACAATGATTTGGCAGCAAAAAATAAGGCCAAATGCAAATTCAATCGTGTTGAGGCTGGATAGGCTATCTCTAGAGTATGCTTTAGTTGGTTGGCTGGTTTTAGGGTTCATTAGGTTGTGGATGACAGTCCCAAATCTATAGATCTAGGTATTTCTTGCAATTCAAGACGTGAAAATACAATAAGTCTTTTAAGAAACAAGCAAAATAATACATGTATATAATTTCCTATTAAATATTGAAATTGTGATAAAAGATTGTTGGTAGTTTGTGTAATTATATTTTACTTACGCCCAAATCAGTTCTAGCGATTAGAAATGATGTTATAATCAACCGTTATTAATCAACCAAACTATTACCAATCAAAACCGCCTTGCTTACCCCTAAGATTACCAGCTATCTTTTTTGTTTGTTTTTGTTTGTAGCATGTACTGCTCAAGCTCAAAATGATCCTCTCAAGTCTTTTTTTAGCGAAAGAGTCAAGGAGTATAGAGAGACAGATACCATTCCGACGGTTCAGAGGGAAGAGGGAGACTTGGATCCGCAGTTGTCAGAAGAAGAGCTGGATTCTGCGATTCTCTCGGCAGATGCCATTGGTGGAGGTGAGCAAAATGCCATCGACACGACCTCTTTCTTGCAGCGAGCCAATGCTGTCAAAAAAAGAAAGCCTAGCAAACGGTACAAAAAAGAGTCTCAATGGGATACATATTATGGGATCACAGAGGCGGAGAGTTACAAAAAAGAACATCTGCTTAAGGATGAATTCAAAGTGTTTGGATGGCATCCCTATTGGATGGGATCTGCATACAAGGAGTACAACTTCTCATTGCTCTCGACCATCGCCTACTTTTCTTATGAACTGAACCCGGAAACGGGAGGGTATCATACGGTGCATGATTGGAAAACGACAAGTTTGATTGACTCTGCCAAAGCACATGATACGAGGGTGCTGTTGAGTGTAACCAATTTTGGAGCATCCAATAATAGGAAATTTCTTTCCTCACCCAATGCTCAGGATCGTCTCATCAATGAATTGATATCCTTGCTGAGTGAGAGAGGAGCTCATGGTGTCAATATTGATTTTGAAAATATCCCCTCCAATCAGAGAGAGAACTTTACTTCCTTTCTTATCCAGTTGTCCAATAAATTGAAGCTAGCGAATAAGGACTATCGAGTCACTTTGGCCGTGCCACCTATTGATCATGCTCATGTGTATGAATTTGCGCATATCAATGGCTACATAGACCTATTTATCATCATGGGGTACGAGTTTTATGGTATCACTAGCAGTGAGGCGGGCCCTGTTTCTCCCATTGGTAGTGGCAACTATTGGTGGGATTATAACCTACAGAGTGCTCTGGATGAATACAGTGCTGAGGGTATCCCATTTGGCAAAACGCTCATGGGGTTGCCGTATTATGGAGCCGAGTGGAAGACGCACAGTTTAAAGTTTCCTTCCAAGGTGAAGCAGTTTATGAAGTATCCCATGTATCGGGATGTGAAAAGAAAATATGGAGATCTGCCGTGCTGCGAAGATGAGGGTAGCAAGAGTAAGTATTATGTCTATAGGGATGCGGACAATGACTATCGTCAATTATGGTATGAAGACAGTTTGTCCCTGAGTAAAAAATATGATTGGATCATCGAAAAGGGACTTGGGGGAGTCGGTATATGGGCTCTTGGCTATGACAATGGTCACGACGAGCTCTGGAGATTGTTAGCAGCCAAATTTGCTCATACTGGTTTGGAAGAAAAAACGGCTCGAATGGGGAACTTTTTTAGTCGCTATTCTCCGAGAAGGATCATGATGATGTTGATGCGAATCATCAAGGACCCCACGTATCTGGCGAGAAACCCGAGACCATTGCTGTCTATTTTTGGAGCTATATCGGGAGTGAGTCTTCTAGGTTTTTTCTTTATCTACCGATACGGGTATAGAATATCTCGTTCTTTCAATGTGGCCATCAAAGGCACCATTGTACTCCTCGTCTTGGTTTTGATAGGGTTGATTTTTTTGGCAATGAAATTTTCGGTGGCTGGACAGCTACTCTATATGACCATAGGTTTTGTGCTTGGAGGAGTGATCATTATGCTCATAAGTAGAAGGTTCTTAAGAGAAGTAGAATTACCATAACTATGATAGGATCAGCATTAAATACTGTAGCAGATACAATCAATGAGTACTTGAGCAACAGGTACTCAATCAGTGAGGATAAAGTCGTTGTGTCCAATTTGGTCGATTCGGAAGGGAATGTCGCAGTGACCGAACCCAATAAACTGGTATTGAGTCTTGTCAATCTGCAACCGGAAAAAATTGCTCAAAGAGGCCAAGTGTCGAACAAGGGTGTTTTGAATGTCAATCTGTATGTCTTGTTTTCGTCTACATTTTCAGATTTGAATTATGCAGAAGGTTTGGATTATATCGCTGGAGTCATGTCATTCTTTCATGCCAACAATGTATTGAATCATTCGAATGCACCGAATCTAGACAGTGGGTTGGAAAAACTGACCTTTGACATTTTTGCTCAGGACTTGCAAGATGCAAGCAACTTGTGGGGAGCCTTGGGAGCGAAATACATGCCGTCTGTGATCTACAAAATGAGGATGGTTACACTCAAAGAAGGAGACTTTGGTTTGAGTGCTCCATTGACAGGACTTACTACGCGATTCTGATGATTAGCTTTCAGTTTCAATATCGTCCATTTATCGATGTTTCCATCGGACATGAGTTTTTTGACAGCTCAGTATTGAGTCAAATGAATGTAGTGCCCGATGCTCGTACCGAATATTGGCTGAGGAAGCTCAATATGGTGTTTAAGTGTGATGCGCATAGCTTCAAATTGTTGGTAGATCATACGGCACAAGATGCGTTTTGGATGAAGGTTAAGCACCTAAGCGAACTGAATTTGGGGTTTTGGATATCATATAAGACCCCTTACTTCAGAAACGTCACAGCCAATACTTCACTTGAGCTGAATCAATTTTTCTTGTTGGACAACTCGAATACTAAAAGCAACAAGCTACATGCCAGCGATTTTGCTTCAGAGAGTGAATGGATAGATGGGATGGATAGTGCGGACGAACTGGGTATAGATGCAGAGGTGCAGGATGCCTCGGGCCATTCACTGGACACCCTCACTGAAGGGTTGGTATATGTAAAGACCGAATCTGGGCTTGAAAAGAAGTTGCAGTTGCCAGACCGAGGGGTTAGGTACCCCATAGGTTATGTCTTTCTGCGATTTGATAAGGACCAAATAGAATCGATAGGGACGAGTATTAGAAGAGGGGAAGGGATTCCAGGGTATGATTACGAGGTGGCTTTTCAAGCTAGAGAAGTGACCTGGAAGTATATCCTGCAGTCCAAATATTCGATTGACCTAAAGAAAACACATATCAAGTCTGAGTCCCATAAGGTCACATTCAGTGGACCGGATGCAGAGCCTCATCGATCGGGTATGGAGACGTTTTCTTTTCAATCCAAAGTGCCATTGAAATTGTCCGAGTTTTCGGAATTTCATTTCCAATTGACAGAAAAATCAGGCAAAAGTGCCGATAAGATATTGATTAAAAGGCTGCCCGTACCACGAGTAGATTCTTTGATCATGGATAATACGAGTAATAAACTGCTCGCTCAAATAAATGTTAATTTGTAAATAACCACTAACAAAAATCTAGAAGATGGCATTAAATTTAGCTACTCCTGGTGTTTACATTGAAGAGTTAAACGCCTTTCCGAATTCTGTAGCAGGAATTCCGACTTCTGTACCAGCTTTTGTAGGCTATACGGAAAAAACAAAAAGAGACGGGAAGTCTCTTGTGAATCAACCAGTAAGGATCAACTCCCTGTCTGATTACATCAAACATTTTGGTACAGGTGCCAAGTCTACTTTCAGTATTCAAGAAGCGCAAGGTTCGGATGAAGCTGTAGTGGAGGTATCTGGTAGAGGGTACAAATTGGTGCCAGATTCGGCTACCCGATTTATTCTCTTTGATAGTATTCGACTTTTCTTTGCAAATGGGGGAAGTACGTGTTGGGTAGTGAGTGTTGGTGGGTATACCACGAGTACTGTAGCTCCTGCACCAGCGAAAAGTAAAGAGGGCAAAGAGGGGAAAGAACCTGCTGCCGCAACGGAAGTTGCTAAACCCAATACTATTTCTAAAAAAATGCTTTTGGAAGGAGTGGAGGCATTGGTCGCAGAATCAGAGCCGTCCATGCTGTTGGTCCCAGAAGCAGTGATGCTCTCTGAGGGGGATTGTTCGGCAGTGCAACAAGATATGTTGACGCATTGTGGGTTCAAGATGCGAGATAGATTTGCCTTATTGGATGTCCATAATGGTACCAAGCCAAGATCATATGATGCAAATGATGTGATTGCTAAATTCAGAGAAGGTATAGGTCTCAATCAACTTTCTTTTGGGGCGGCATATTATCCATGGGTACACAGTACAGTTGTGGATTCAGAAGAGATTGATGTGAGCAATATCACCAATCTAGATGTATTGGAATCTGTGTTAGGAGCTGAGGCGGATGTTTTGGCGGACTCACCCAAAAAGGCAGAAGAGGTCAAGGCTGAGTTGAAGAAAGTATCTCAAGGAACCATGAACACGGAGCAAGCTACGCAAATGCTAGGTGTTATAAGTCCTTCATTCAAGAAGTTTCAGGCCGCTATAAGAACCTACTTGAATATACTTCCACCAGCTGCAGGTATGGCAGGTGTCTACTGTATGGTGGACAATGAAAGAGGGATCTGGAAGGCTCCAGCCAATGTAAGCATCAATTCGGTTGTTGCTCCGACTGTGAGGCTGACCAATGAGGACCAAGAAGATTTGAACGTGACGGTATCTGGAAAATCTATCAATGCGATCAGAGCATTTGTAGGTGATGGAACCACCGTTTGGGGTGCTAGAACGTTGAATGGCAACAGTCAAGATTGGAAATACATCAACGTACGTCGAACGGTTACTTTTATAGAGGAGTCGATCAAGTACGCCGCGAAGAAGTATGTGTATGAACCCAATACAGCGAATACATGGGTGCAAATTCGAAGCATGATAAGTTCTTTTCTGAGCAATATTTGGAGACAAGGAGGCTTAGTAGGATTGACTTCAGATCAAGCTTTTGAGGTGCAAGTAGGCATGGGCTCTACCATGACGCCAAATGATGTATTGGATGGTGTCATGAATATCACTGTCAAAGTAGCAGTGTCTAGACCCGCCGAATTCATTGTGATTACATTCCAGCAAAAAATGCAGGAATCTTAATTTATTTTTTTAACACATTAAATAGAAATAGACATGGCAGAAGAACTATGGCCGATTCCTAAGTTTCATTTTGAAGTGACTTGGGGAGATATAGATTTAGGATTCCAGGAAGTGACTGGATTGGAAATGGAAACACAGTTTATTGAGTACAGAGCAGGAAATGATCCTGAGCTGATTACTCAGAAGCTACCAGGATTGAAAAAACACGGAAACATTACTTTGAAGAAAGGTGTGTTTGAAAACGATACCACATTCTACGATTGGTTTGCAGATGTACAGACCAATACGGAAAGAAGAGAGGATATCACTATTTCTTTGCTCAATGAAGAGCATGAACCCGTGATGACTTGGACGGTGAGGAATGCTTTCCCGGTGAAGATTTCTGGTCCAGACCTTAAAGCTGATGCCAATGAGGTCGCGTTAGAAACGATCGAACTGGCCCACGAAGGCATAGAGCAGTCTGCGGGGTAATTGTAACTGCATCTAATGGAAAAGCGACAGATAGCAGGAATTGATGAGTATCCCTTGACGGGATACCGGTTTCAGCTGACGCTTGCTGGACTTACGTCAGTAGTCCAGCAAGCTGCTGGAGCTGGAGATGCTAGTTTTCAGGAGATTTCTGGGATTAGTACGCAGATGACAGTAGAAGAGTACAAGGAAGGTGGGGAAAATAGATTTACCCACCATTTACCTCTTCATGTCAAACATTCGAATTTGATATTGAAACGAGGGATCGTTGGAAAAGCCAGTGAACTCACCAATTGGTGCAATACCACTTTGAACTCGGGGCTAGCCATGCCTATTGAGCTCAAGCAAGTCTTTGTACAGTTGATGGATGAGACGAATAAACCCGTGCTGGGTTGGACTTTTTTGAATGCATATCCTGTGAAGATAGAGTACTCTGCATTGGATGCTCAGAAAGGAGATATATTCATTCAGACCGTAGAGATTTGTCATCAAGGGGTTATGGAAATGGTGTTTTAATTATGTCAATAGAAATTAAAGAACTCAAGATAAAAATGACTGTATCTCAACATAAACAAGTCAATGTAACAGGAGGGACAGGAATGAGCAAGGGAGAGGAAGAGCGCCTGATAAGGAAAATTGCAAGTCAGGTGATTGATCATGTCAATAGAAAATCAGAACGATAGTCAACTGTTAACCTATGAATATATCTAACCCCATTGACCAGGTGATGACCAAACTGGTGTTTGTCAATCAAACAAAAAACACAGAATACAAAGTTAAGATAAACCCCTCATCCATCAAGCAGACCAAAAGGATAGAGTATGCCGATGGTTTGCCTCCAGGAGTAGATGGAGGGGTAATGAAATACAATAGGACGCTACCATCTACGATTACTTTTGAGATTGTTTTGGATGGGACGGGTGCTACTGGGTTGGCTCATATGGTTAATGACGTCAAGAAGGAGTTGGATAAGCTCGAAAGTGTGGTTTACTCTTTTGATGGAGAAACACACGAAGCTCCACAAATCAAGATTTTTTGGGGGGATACTAAATTTTATGGACGTGTGACGGATCTAGACTATACACACACGCTCTTCAAACCAGGAGGAAAACCATTGAGAACGAAGGTGTCTATCTCTGTGGTAAGTAGCCAAAGCGAGATGGAGATGGCCAAGAGTATGAAGAGGAGTTCGCCGGATCTCAGCCATTTGGTAGTTGTGAAAAATGGAGATACGCTACCGATGATGTGTCAAAGGATATACAACGATAGCAAGTACTATTTGCAAGTAGCCAAAATTAACAAGTTAATGAGTTTCCGAAGTCTCGAACCCGGTATGCAACTCCTATTTCCACCATTGAAGAAATGAAGAAAGGAAACGATAATGGGGGATCAGTAGTGACCTACCAAATCCTGTCTGGAGGGACACCAATAGAAGGTAGTTTTTTTGTCAATAAACTTCGTGTATCCAAGGAGGTCAATCGTGTCGCCTATGCTCGGATTGAGTTTTTTGATGGTGGGCTGGGCGAAGAAGATGAATTTCGTATAGCAGAATCAGGAAATTTTGAATTGGGCAAAGAGGTCGAGATAAAGGTCGGGTATAGTTCTAGTGAAGAAACCATCTTTAAAGGAATAGTCATTCGGAATGCCATCAGTGTCAATGAGGTAGAGGGGTTTAAGCTTGTCGTGGAATGCAAAGACAAGGCCGTAAAGATGACGGTTGGGCGAAAAAATGCTATATATACGGAAAGAAAGGATAGCGATATTATAGAGGAATTGATTGGTGCGTCTGGTTGTTCGGCTACTGTGACGACTACTAGTACAGACCATGCCGAGATGATTCAACATTACATCTCAGATTGGGATTTTGTAATGCTGAGAGCAGAGGCCAATGGCTTTATTGTGGTCAATTCGGACAATACCATCATAGTAGAAAAACCAACGAGCTCTCAACCTGATATTGAAGCTCGATTTGACGGCACAGTACTAGGAGTAGATGCTGTAGTGGATGCACAGCATCAGCTGAGCAATGTAGAGGCGACGGCATGGGATAGAAGTAATCAACAGCTCATTGTTTCATCGGTGAACGCCCCAAATGCAGAAAAGCAGGGAAACATGCGTTCCAAGAAATTGTCCGAAGTATTGGGGGTGAACCCTTATATATTACAGACAGGAGGGAATGTAGCCATGGCAGATTTGAAGTCTTGGGGAGAGTCCAAATTGATTAAATCTGAATTGGCCAAAATAAAAGGGACTGTCACGGTTCGTGGTACGTCTCGTGCTGAAATAAATACATGGTTCAAGCTAGAGGGTATGAGCAAGACCTTCGATGGCAATGCATATGTCTCTGGTGTTCATCACATCATTGAGAATGGAAATTGGGTAACAGATTTGCAGATTGGACTGAGAGAAGGCTGGTATGTAGAAGAAACCCCCGAGGTCAGTGCGGCTCCTGCTTCTGGTCTCGCTTCGCCTATTCACGGTTTGCAGATTGGTGTCGTCAAAAAGATAGACGAAGACCCGAGCGGCGACTATCGGGTGCAGGTTGTGATTCCTACTTTGCAGACTGACAATGTTCCAGTTTGGGCGAGGATTTCAAACTTATACAGTACAGCTGAGTCTGGTTTCTTTTTTATGCCAGAGATCGAAGATGAAGTGGTATTGGGCTTTTTTAATGACGATCCCAATTATCCTGTGATCCTGGGCTCCATGTATAATAAGAATTCTGTCCCAGCTTATATAGCCAATGCCGAGAATGACACCAAGTCCATCAAGACGAAAAGTCAATTGGAGATTCAATTTAACGAAACAGATAAAATCATTACAATTAGTACCCCAGAGGGGCAGAAGGTGATATTGGATGATACAGATAAATCACTGACGCTGGTTGACGAAGCGAATTCGAATAAAGTCTATATGAATGCTGATGGTGTATTGGTGGACTCGGCTAAGGATATCGTGCTCAATGCACAAGGAAATATCACCATGTCAGCACAAGGCAATGTCGAAATGACTGCTACGGGTGACTTGACAGGTGAGGGGATGAATGTGACACTTACAGGGCAAACCAAGTTTGCAGCCGAAGGTGCTCAAGCAGAAATCAAGGGGTCTGGAATGACAGTAATCAAAGGAGGAATTGTACAAATAAACTAGCATATGGGATTACCAGCATCAGTAATGGGAGACAACCATGTTTGTCCAATGGCCTCAGGCCCAGTGCCTCATGTAGGAGGTCCTATAGTAGGGCCTTGTAGCCCTACTGTATTGATAGGAGGGATGCCCGCGGCAGTGGTGGGAGATATGGCAGTATGTACTGGTCCTCCCGATACGATTGCTATGGGGTCTACTACAGTATTGATCGGGGGCAAACCTGCTGCTCGTATTGGAGATACTTGTGCCCATGGCGGTGCTATTGTCGGCCCGGGTGTGGCGACAGTCATGATTGGTTAATTGATAAGAAAGAAGAATAATGAGTGATAAGTCCTTTTTGGGTGTAGGGTGGAAGTTTCCACCAGAGTTTGAGCAGCGAAATGGTAGTGTGGTATTGGTATCTGAGGAAGAAGATATCCGTGAAAGCTTATACATACTTCTATCGACGATACCTGGCGAGCGAGTCATGATGCCGGAGTATGGGTGTAATCTCAAATTTGTGGCGTTTGAAAGCCTAGATTCAACATTGATCACTAGAGTGCAAGATGTCATCGAAAGAGCCATTTTGTACTTCGAGCCAAGGATCATCATCGATGAGATCAATGTGGGGCAGGATGATGATGATATGGGAAGATTGAATATAGATCTTATTTATACGATCCGTAGGACCAATACCCGAAGCAATATGGTGTACCCATATTACCTCATCGAGGGAACAGATGTTAGATATAAACCAAAGGCATAACCATGAGTCAAGACGTAGTGGAAAATAATAGAACGTCTTCCCAGCTAGGGACGAAACAGGCCAATCGGTTTTTCGAAGCGCTGAATGGAGATTATGTCAAGATTGATGAACGAAGTTTTGAAGAATTGCTCGTATACACCTCTCGTTTGTCTAGTCTCATCAATTACTATGGTCCAGACAATAAGGTCCAGGGAGATTGGTCTCATTTTTTTTCAGATGAAACAGTTATTTTATCGAGCATTGTTTTGTCAGAGCCCAATCGTATAGAGAAAAAGTTCAAGAAGTATCTAAAGAAGGTAGCGCTCTTTCGTCAAGAGAAAAAAAAGAGCAAGTATTTTTCGAAATGCTGTGTGGAAGTGTATCAAATGGCACTTGATTTTGATCATTGGTATACAGGGTTGAAGAAAGTGGAAAGTTTTTCGCAGAGTAACTTGCTGATACGCGCCGAAATAGAAAGTGCGATCACCGTTAAGTTAGCGGACTCTATCCGAGAGTTTAAATCGATCGTTCAAAACCATGGAATTGATGAGGTCAATTTTGATCGATTTGGTTCCATATGGAAATTAGACGAGCCTTTGGAGGCCATTCGTTCCGATCATGACAGTGTGATGAATAGAGTGGAGGCGATATTTCAGAATTTTTACGAGACACTGTTGTATTTGCGTACCAAAACTCCAGAGTATTTGGAGCAATCGATGCAAAGTGATATTCATTACCCGGAAGTATCCTTGCATTTGGCTTTCTTAAAGTTGTATGCCCATACACAAGACAATATCAACGCCTTGATTGATAAGCATGTAGATTTCTATTACAAAAAAATATTGCGGCAGTCCAAGCTGGGTCATCGATTGGATAAAACCTATCTACAGATCGAGTTGGACGCGGGTGCAGGCCCAACTATGATTCCTGCTGGCACGAGATTTTTTGGACTTGACCGTGAGTCGAGTGAAGATATCTACTATCGGTCACTTGAAAATCTACTCGCCAATAAGGTGAAGATAGCGAAGGTGTATTCAGTCTATATCAATAAGATAGTAGAAAGGGAGACCTATGAAAAAGCACTAAAAATAAATGGCATCTTTTATTCGGATATGGCCTTGGATAAGGTTTTAAGCCCGTTGTCTGCAAAAAAGAGTAGTCATAGTACCTTGGCATTGTTTGGAGAGGACCAGGCGGAGAGAGGCAAGGAGGAAAAAACCATGGACAATGCCAGTGTTGGTTTTGCACTTAGCTCACCTGTCCTGCATTTGCAAGGAGGGGATAGAGAGGTAGAAGTGACCCTCTACTTTGAAGAGGACTCGTACCGTGCCATGATGCAGGTACTTCAGGAGTTGAGTCATCAGGCCGAGCAAGAAGTGGAAGAAGAGGAGAAATTGGAGAATTATTTTGTGAAAGTTTTTTCCGAATCATTTCGACTCTCACTGACCACTCAGACAGGTTGGTATCAGGTTGGACACTATGTGGTTCGAAAGAATCCTAAACAAAACAGCCTGACGTTTTTGTTTGATGTCAATAGCAGTGTGTCTGCAATAGTCTCGTATGATTCAGTATTGCATGAAGGAAATTTTGAAACTCATCTCCCTGTGATACGATTTGAACTTAACTCTGATTCATTTCTCTATGGTTACACATTCATGTCGTTTCTCAAGCTTGAGAAAGTGCAAATAAACGTAGGGGTCTCTCGGCTAAAAAAGTTATTGCTATACAATAACATAGGCCAGTTGAGTCCAGATTCTCCTTTTTTGCCTTTTGGACCGACTCCTCAAAAGGGGGCATATTTTGTAGTAGGCAACACCGAGGTCTTTGGTAAATCTCTTGAGGGACTCAGCTTGAATATTGAATGGTTTGGCTTGCCTCAAGCAGAGGGAGGCTTCAAGCATCACTATGATGCCTACAAAATAGGAGTGGATAATACGTCATTTGAGGTATCCGTGACTGTATTGGATAATGGTACTTGGAAGCCCGAAACGCACGTGGATCAACAGGTGATCAAGCTGTTTAGGTCAAAGGTTGGAGGCCCCTCAGATGACCCGGTAGCTGAGGATGCGTTGATCAACGAAACGATGATTGATGATATAGATCTAAAAAAAATAGCGCAATCACCTTCCAATCAGTTGATATCAGAGAAAATCTCCTTGTCAGCAACAACTCAACGAGGGTTTATGAAGCTTGAGTTAACCAACCCCGTGTATGGCTTTGCACATGATGTATACCAGTCGGTGCTTTCAGAGGCAATCATTGAGAATGCTAAGGGTGGTTTGCTCAAATCATCCAAAAAAATCGACATGCCTATGCAGCCTTATGCTCCGCAGGTAAAGTCAATATCGATGAACTATCAATCGTCATCCGTTATTTCTCTGAAGGATTCTGCTGAGAATGTGGATGAAGAAAATGGACAGATATTCCATATTCATCCCTTTGGCTCCCAAAAGAAATACCCAAGCAATAAGAGCATTGACAACTATGTTGTCCCTCATTATGATTTTGAAGGTGCCGCTTATATTGGTTTGGAAGGTGTGAATCCTCCAGAATCAGTGGCTATTCTTTTCGAGATGGTGGATGAGTATTCGGAATCTTCAGAAGAGGGGATCCCAGAGTTGGATTGGGATTATTTGGTGGATGATGAATGGAGGCCACTATCGACTTCTAGAATCCTGAGAGATGAAACCAGTAGTTTCTTAAAAACTGGTATTGTAGAACTGTCCTTGCCTGGGGATATTTCCAACAATAGTAAGGTGTTGGATGCCAACAAGTATTGGTTGAGAATCAGTGTGCGGAAAAACATCAACTCTGTGTCCGCACTTCGCACCTTGGCTACCAATGCCTTGGTCGTGACGCTGGACAATGCGGAAGAATTGCCTCGCAATTACCTGACCAAAAGGTTAGCAAAGCACTCTATTGATCGTACAGCGAATCACATCAATGGTGTCAGATCTGTATTGCAACCTTTGCCGTCATTTGACGGGAGGGCTGCGGAATCACAGAGTCAGTTTTATACACGAGTAGGAGAGCGACTCAGACACAAGGGGAGGGCAATCACCACGTGGGATTATGAGCGAATCACGCTCGAAGAGTTTCCTGAGGTTGATCATGCTACCTGTTTGTCCAATATGAATTCGCAGAGTACCAATGTACCCGGAAGTGTACTCATGGTGGTGAGTCCTGTCAAAGAATTTTCTGCATCCAACACCGAGCCTATGGCGAGTACAGAGTTGTTGATGAAAATCAAAAACAAACTGGTTGAATTTGGGTCTTCGTTTGTAAATGTCGAGGTACGCAACCCAACCTATGAGAGGATTAAAATCATCTGTGCGGTCAAGTTTACGGAGGGGCACAATCACGGGTACTATTTTCAAAAGCTAAATGAAGATATTAATAAATATCTGCGCGGCACACTGTTGTCACAAGTCAAGAAAATGGGGTTAGGTGGTTCCATTCATATTTCTGATATACTGAGCTATATACGTACCTTGTCTTACGTGGAGTTTGTTACCCGGTTTTCCATGATACAGGTAGCTCGAAACGTACAAGGGACATACGTCCTGGTAGATACAGCACGTGAAGGTAAGTCTATCGGGGCACTGAAGGCAACCAAGCCATGGTCTATATTGGTGCCTGCGCCTGAGCATCAGATTTCTGTTTTGATAGATCACGAAGATCAAAGATCTAGGCAGGCGGGTATAGATTACCTACAATTGGGACAAGATTTTATCATTGAAGATTAATAGAATATAAATGTCATTACAGAATAGAGAGACATTAAGAAAATACTTTAAGAAAGGGAATTTGCCATCAGAGCAAAATTTCAACGATCTGATCGATTCTTTTCTCAACAAAGTAGATGATGGAGTGTCCAAGTCGATCGATGATGGACTGATGCTCTCTCCCATTGGTGATTCAAAAAAGCTGATGAGTTTCTACCGTAGTATCGAAGAGAAAAGTGCCGCTTGGAGTATCGATATAGAGCGAGGAACCACCGACTTGCATATCAAGAACCATAGAGGACATGAGGTGTTGTCACTGCGTGAGAATGGTCACGTAGGTATCAATGCCAAAAATGCCAAAACCACTCTAGAAGTAGGAGGGGTGATCGGTGCTCACGGACGAAAAGGGATAGCATACGATGGCAAAATCCCAGGAGATGGCAACTGGCATCCTATGATCGAAAATTTGAGAGGCTGTCATGCCTTTGAGATTGTGGCAGGGATCGGAAAACAAAAGACGGGTAAATATGCATTGGTTGTAGCTAGTGCTTTGACTACCTATGGTAAATCCAAGAGTAGAATAAAGATTTTGCAGGCTCACTACGGATCAAGGGGCAACAAGCTTCAATTGAGGTGGAGAGGGGATATTTATGACCAACGCTTAGAAATCAGGTCACGCATCAACTATGGTGATGGGTTCAATATACAGTTTCATGTTTCAAAACTGTGGCATGACCCTTTGATGAATGAATGCTTGGATAATGAAGTAAAAAAATGATTATGAATAATGAAGTAGAAGTTCAATTGACTGTAGAAGAGTTAAAGCTTGTCTTTAAGGCGCTTGGCAAACTGCCCTTTGAGGAAGTTTATGAGGTGATAGGAAAACTAAATGACCAAGTGAATTTATCAAATAGTAAAAAGTAACCTACCCATTGGAAAAACCAGTTTACATCGAGACCAATTTACCCGAAAACAAAGGGTCGGATTTTTATTATCTTAGAGAAGAAGGTATTCGGATCGTTCAGAATTTGACAGGTAAATTTTGGACAGATTACAACGAGCACGACCCTGGGGTTACTATCCTCGAGCAAGTTGCTTATGCATTGACCGAAGTAGCCTACAAGGCGCAAGTAGATATTGAAGACTTGTTGCACTCCTCGAGTGACGAAAAACAGTCTTTTTTTAGACCCGATCAAGTACTACCTGGCAATGCTTTGACTACCAATGATTACAGGAAGATACTTTTTGACTCTGTGTTTGAGATAAAGAACGTGTGGATCTTTCCTATTTCTACGTCTGCCTCCAACATGACAGGGCTCTACAAAGTTCTCATCGACACAGAAGATCATATCAATACGGACGAGTTAAGAGAAGTCGCCAAAAGCAATACAATTAAAGCCTACAATTCGGTTAGGAATATTTGTGAAGATATCGGTAGTATTGATATCGTGAAACATGTGGAGATTGGTTTGTCTGTCGATATTGAAATATCGGGAGCATATACCGTAGAGGAGGTCATGGCTAGAGTTTTCTTTGATGTCGATAACTTTTTGTGTCCAGAGATTAAATTTTATTCATTGGATGAACTTCTCGAAGAGGGGTATCAACTCAATGATGTTTTTAATGGTCCTTTGCTCAAACATGGATTCATAAAGTCTCAGGACTTGCCTAGCAAGACCAACAGAGTGCTGGTTTCAGAGGTCATGAAGCACATCATGCAGGTAGAGGGAGTGTCGAGTGTCAAAAATCTACGGTTTCTGATTGACAATGAGGAATACGATAACCATGTGTCGTTGGACGAAAAGGAGTTGCCTAGATTGAAGGTCTTGGAGACCAAAGGCCAACCTAATCATGCCATCAAAATCTATAAGGGGGATGTCCTGTATAGAAAACCAAATGCAGAAGAGGTCAACCGGCATATCAATGAATTCAAATCTGCAGGTAGGAGAGTCTATCGTCTCAATGAAAAATCTATAGGTGCTCCTCCAGCGCAGCATGTAGACGTCAAATCCTACTACTCTCTACAAAATCAGTTTCCTGCCGTCTATGGAATCGGGGAAGAAGGTGTGATTGGGAAACCAAGTATAAAGCGAAGGGCACAGGCCAATCAGCTGAAGGGCTACTTGTTGTTGTTTGAACAGGTCATTGCTAATTCTCTAGCTCAACTGGCTCATGTCAAGGATTTACTATCCTTTCATGGGAGTTTTGAACAGAGTTATTTTACGCAAGAGTTGAGTAGTGTACCCAATGTGGATCCTTTACTGAAAAAGAACCTCTCCAATCTTGGGGGCTCATCCGTAGTGTCTCCAAGTGATGACTTGACGACAGGTTATGAGCAGGGGCTGCCTCAGATTATGGCGATGAGCGAGGACAAATTTGATCGCATACAGCGTTTGTTGGATTACTTGTTGTCGTTGCATGGAGAGACCTACAATACTTCCTTGAGGCAATTCAATTATTACTTTGATGATGAGGAGTTTGAGCAGTTTTTGAACAAGAACAAGTCGAATTTTCTCAAAGCGATTCCTTTTATCAACAGTGGGCGTTCAAAAGGCTACAACTATACCGAAGGTGCACTCCAGCAGGACAACGTTTCTGGACTGGAAGTCAAAGTCTCAATACTGCTCGGGTTGAATGCTTTTTTGGTGGGAGATGGAGATAAGCTCGTGTACAAGAAGCGATCTATGTTTTCAGTGTTTGATCAGCACAAGGCTACTTTGGAGGACGTATCATTAGACGAAGATTTGGATAGAGTACTTTTTGTACCAAGTGATGTCGTAGAAGAGAGGTTTGAAATTGTGGATGATGAGGAAGTTGATCTATCCGAGGTTAAAGAAAAGGATCGTACCGAACTACTACAGCGTTCATTGTTTTTTGAGCAAAAAGTACTAACTCCTGAAGTGCTAGTTGATGGACTGGATATAGAGAATTATCGAATAGGGACGATGAGTGATTCGGTCAAATCGATTACTGTGACATTTTATAGTAGCAAACACGATCAATGGCTAGTTCTTGGCAAATTTAGATCTTACAACAAAGCGGAGCAGTTTGTGATGGCTCAGCGAGAATTGATTCGTGACTTGAATATGTCCTGTGAGGGAATGCATCTAGTCGAGCATCTACTTTTGAGACCACATCATCAGGAAGAAAGTTTTGGGCTGTTTATTCTCAATGAAAGAGGAGAATACATGTTGGGTAGTCGTCAAACGTTTACTTTTCAAGACCGTATCATGATGTCTGAAAAGATAGAACCCTACTTGAGAGATGTAGGCAATTATAGTGTGGAGATCAACAAGGATAGGGATTTTGAAATTCATTTTCAATCCAAGGAATTGGACATTACATTCGAGAGTATCTCTCCCGACCCTTCTGTAGAGAAAACTCACGCAGACCTAAATGCTTTGGTAGAATACCTCAATTCGGAACGATCCAAAGGACGATGTTTTGATTATTTTGTCCGAAATACTGAAGAAAGTCCTCGAATTCCTGAAAACTTCTATTCTCATAGATTGAGTGTTTTATTTCCGAACTGGACAGCTAGATTTTTGGATGATGAGTACCGAAGACTGGCTGAAGACACGATTAACAATGAAAAACCAGCCTCGGTAGATGCCAATGTGAGATGGTTAAATTTTGATGAATTTAGAGTGTTCGAAAATCTCTTGCTCGAATATTATGAGTTGAAAAATGAGGGGTTAGATTTTGCCTTTCAAAATGAGGCATATCGACAAAATGTGGATCAACTGACCAATCTGCTTTTTCGGTTGGCAGGGGAGCAATAATCGTTGAAAGCGCGCGGCAATTATAGCAACAAAGTAAGGACACTTAGCTTTGAGATCGCAGGAGATGATCCTTCTGTCGCACAGGAACTGCTCAATCAGGTGGAGAATAAGATTAAATCCAGACTCGTCCATGTTATCGATGAAGTGTTTAGTCAGAAGTCTCATAGCCAGTTGATAGTCATGAACGAGTTGACCATTGATCTGGGAGTGGTCGGTGTAGACGAAATCGAAGAAGTGTTAGAGGAGAAGCTCAGGCAAGCGCTGGTTGTGTCCCTAGACGACTATCAAGCCAAAGAGAAGGTCAGTATAGCAAGGGTCAGTAGTCATGGGGTAGATACTGATACAACCAAGGCATCTGAGACAAGAGAAGTGTATGATGTCCGTACCGCCAACTGGCAAGTGGTTTACTTGCAGACAGGAGTGATGCCATGGTGGGTGGAAGATGAAGTTGTCCTTGAGCTGAAGAGTTATTTCAAAAATTGGGTTCAAAGGGAGAACGTGAAGTTTGCTGATGTAGTCAGACGTTATGGTGCGACGGCACAAGTACGCCAACGTTTGACGGCACTGCTTGGAGTACAATATGTCAGAGAAGCGCTCAGGGTCGGTACGCCTGAGTTTTGGGAGAAGGTGCCATCAAAAGATCAGGCTGTTTTTTTTGAGTGGCTTTTTCCTGAGGCGATCGTTGCATCGCGTACTTTGACACGTTTTGCGCAGCGTACATTCAAGATATTTAGATTGGGCTCGACAGAGAGTCAATCCGAAAGAGAGGCTTTGATTCGTCGGTTGGCTCAAGTATACCTTGTCAATAGACCAGTATCTAGTGATATCATTCGGCAGCAGGCCGCCTTGTTGTTGACAGGTGGGGCGTTGCAAAGCCATGTTAGTATTAGTTTGCTTTTGCAAGGATTGAAAATAGAGGAATCACGAATTCTTGATCAGCCAGATACGTTGAGCACAGAGGAGTTTAGAGATTTTGTGCAACTCGTAGAGGAGATGTGGAAAGGGAGTTCAGACAATCTGATGATTGAAGTGACAGAGGCAGTAGAGACTGAAGTGGTCAAAAAAACTGCTACAGCACCTCCAGTCAGTCACTCTCCGTCGAGGGAGGTGTTGATTTATTGGATGTGGGGGATTCTGCCTGAATACGTACTGACAAATGAAGAGAGTATCGAGGAGTGGGTGCAAAGGATCTTGGGTGATGTGGTACAGTTTGCCGAATCAGTCAAGCCAGTAGTTGCGTTCATGGGCCTTCGAGAGATCGAGTTGGTCATGATTCGAATAGTACGTAGCAATGTACCTATGATTGAGGTCGAACAAATCATGGCTCCTGTACGATACGACGATGCACTGATCTCAAACTGGAGAGAGGTGAGTTTTACGACTGCTTTGTACCAAGATCACGAGATCATGAAGTATGTCCTACAGGGGGTTCTTTCAAGAGATCAGGTGCCCTACCGGCCTCAAATGTCTGTGCGCGATTACCTATTGGAAATGGGTAGGAGTCATAGATCTGTTTTGGTTTCCCTTATTGATTTGCTCACTGAGTCGCAAGTGGTGAGACTCTACCGAATGATCCGTAGACTCATAGAGATTACAGAGGAAGGTATTCAGCTGAATGTAGATGAATTATTTGATCTATCGGATCGACATAGCTATCTACAGGATTTGCCCGATTTTGCGACTGGAGTGGTTACACGTGAGAGACATGGGACACAACTGAAAGGGCAATCCAAGGATGCCCAGGAGAGGCTTGTCGGTCAAAAAGATGAAAAGAAACAGCATCAAGAAGCAAAGGAGGAGACTCAAGCTAAGGAGGAAGAATTAAGCCAACAGACAAGAGAGGGGACTCAACCTAGAGAGGAGGGTGAGGAAGCACAGGATGAGAGCGTCAATGCACAAGAAGATGTTGATGGCAAAAAAAATATAGTCAGTGATGAGGGGGACCAAGAGTTAAGAGATGAAGTAGATAGATCGATTGAAAGAGACAATAAAGTTCAGAACGAAGAAGACATCTCTAAGCGAACGGACGAGGAAACTCAAGAGTCAAGGGGGCAAAAAGAGACTGTCAAAACAGGAGAAGTACCCCAAGAAGAGGGTGGCGATGAATTCACAAAAGAAAGAGATGAAGAGAAAGGAGAGGAGTTAGGAGAGAAGACAAGCGAGGAGGCGAGTGAACAGAGAGTTGAGGAGGGGAGTGATGAAGCGGAGACGAAACCAAAGGGAAGTGATCCGCAAGGACAGGACGAAGAAGGGGACAGGCTTACCGAGGAGGATGTTCGGTCGTCAATCGAAGAGGATGAAGATGTTGAGAAACAATTAGATAGAGCGAGGAGTAGTGCCGAAGAGGAAGAAGCAAAAATTGTAGAAAGTAAGGAGACAGCGGGGGAGCAAGACTATGATGACTCTCTAAGGTTGGGTAGTGAGGAAATGGATGTGGAAGATTTTGATCTGTTTCAAGAGGAAGAGGTTGTGGACAGAGAGATTGAGAAAAAGGCACGTGGTGCTTTGGAAGCTTCTATTTTTCTTACCAGCGCGGGTATTGTGCTGCTAGGCCCATATTTGACTCGCCTCTTTGGACGTTTGGGGTTGCTGGATGAGCAAAAGAACCTCGTGGAGCCTAGGCATAAGCAGAAGGCGGTTGAGTTGATGCATTATTTGGTGTTTGGGGTGGATGAGGTTGTCGAGCAGCACACGATTTTGTTCAAAATCCTGGCAGATATGCCTATTAGCCTGCCTACACCTGAGAAGATTTCATTGTCAGAGGAAGAACGGGAGATTTGCGACGGCTTGCTGGAGGCAGTTATTTCCAATTGGTCTATGCTCAAAGGTTCTACCATTGGCAATTTGCGGGGGTCGTTTTTGATTCGAGAGGCAAAGCTATTGTTGGACAAGTCCTCCTACGTTTTGCATGTGCAAGAAAAACCCTACGATATGTTGTTGGACAAACTGCCATGGTCTTACCGTATCATAAAATTCAAATGGATGGAATTACCAGTGCAAGTCGAATGGAGGTGAGGTCTCTGTTGTTTCAATATGGCTGTTCCATCGAGACTTGTGCCTCTCTCAATTCTCGATGATTCCTGGTTCGTACTGGAGTAGTGATGCGTGCTTAATCCAGCAAGCATCACTACCCCCTTAGTCTTTACCAAAGAGTTTTGATTTTTTTTCAGGTACCTCTTCTGTGATTACCTCTTGGGCCGTAGGAGTTTCGATGGCTTCACTGGTTTCTTTTTCGAGTTCGTCATTGGTTCCGTTTATTGAGTTTTCAAAACCTGGTTTTAGCGAACCTGCTTCTGTTTTTAGCTCGTCTTGTTTTTTAGCAAAGACTCTCCAGAGAAAGAACTTCGGGCGAACGGTCTTGTCCGTAATTTCGGTGTAGAGCAGTCCTTTCATTGCCTTTTTACCGGACCACTTGAGTTTGTAGTATGGATAGAGTTCTAGATCGTTGACCTCTTTTCTTTTGTTTTTCTGTTTGTAATAAAATGGATTAGGGATGATTTTGCCAAGTCCTTGAGTAAAGTGAAACGAAGCAACGTAAGTACTTTCTTCTGTACGAGGAGCATTGATGATGAAAGAGTCAACATTTTCACTTTCATTGAGTGCTACTATCCAAACCTTTTTGTATTTGAATGCATACACATCGTATCGAATACAGTTTTCGGCATTGCCACTAAAACTGGGGTTTAATGTTTTGAGTGCTGCGACAACTTCGCGTTGAGATTCATTACGTTGTGCATTGGCTGATAAGGTTACGAACGAGACAAGAAGGATTGTAATAAGTTTTGTCATTTGGCTGGTGTTATGATATAGAAGTAGGTTGTAATGTGGCTGCAATTTTAAGCGAAGTTTATCTATTGCGCAATGATGTAGGAATTCAATTTAATATAAGTTTAATTACATTTGAAATAAAAAAATCAACCCCATACCGAAACATACTTTATGGATCCAAACACATCGGTGGCCCCAGTGTCCAATGGCACGACTATTCTAGTAGATAACGACAAAGAAAAGCTTCAGAAATCCAAGAAAGAACTCCTAGCGATTGGTTTTCATTCGTTCCAAAAAGCAAGAGACTGGGTGGTAACAGTGATGGATCAGCGTATTCGGGAGATCGCCGACAATTCAGAACCACTCAAACTTTCCGACATCACGCCATGTCCTCAATGGCTGGAAGGTTCTGCGTGGTTGAAGATGGAGCAAGAAATGAATCTTTCGGAGGGAGAGATGTTCTTACTTGCCTTTGTTTACCTCTCACAGTTTCGGCCGGATAGTGTGTCTCAGTTGTGGACAGAAGATTCGTTGGCATACAGGGTTGGGGGAGTTCAAAAGGAAGGAGGAGGTTCTATGTCACCTACTTTTAGGACGGTAGTGTATCTACTCGCAGGAGACAAAGGCCTCAACCATGCCGTTTACTATTCCTTGTTGGTAGATTCTCGACTTTTTAGAGAGCAGGTGGTGGTAGCTGTAGAGGAGCGCAATGAGATTTTGGACAATCAGAAGTTAAAACTCAATGATGAATTTTATCGCTGGATGATGACCGGAACCAAAGTCAATGTAGGAGTTAGTACCGAATTTCCTGCTGTGCTATTGGATACTCATTTGACATTTGAAGATCTGGTCCTCAAAGAAAGTGTGACAGATCAGTTGAAATTTTTGATGGATTTTGTTCGTCATCAGGATGCCATGTATAGTGATGAGTCATTTTCGAGCAAAGTAAAAAAGGGCTATGTAGCGATGCTCTATGGCCCTCCTGGGACGGGAAAAACAATGACTGTATCTGTCATGGGCAAGGAGCTAGGGATAGACGTATATTGTATCGATTTGTCTAGAGTGGTATCCAAATATATCGGGGAGACAGAGAAAAATCTAGAAAAGATATTTCAGCGATTGGAGCACAAACGTTGTATCCTCTTTTTTGATGAAGCAGATGCGCTCTTTGGCAAACGGACGGAGGTCAAGGATGCGAGAGACCGATACGCCAATCAGGAGGTAGCCTACTTGCTCCAAAAGATTGAGCGCTTTCCAGGCTTGGTCATACTCACGAGTAATTACAATCAAAACTTGGATAGTGCATTTCGAAGAAGAATCTTGAGCTCTATTTTTATGCCACCTCCGGGAGTGGAAGAAAGATTGACATTATGGAAGAAAGCATTGCCAACGAATTATCAGTTTGAACCAGAAAATCTTCCCGAAAAATTGGCTAAGGATTATATGTTGACAGGAGCAAACATAGCCAACATTATTAAGCTAGGCTGTATCAAAGCACACCATGATGTGAACAACCCCAATGTGGTGACTAGTGCGATCCTTACGCCTATCATCAAGCTCGAACAACATAAGGAGAAGAATAGTTGATCGACTCAATCTATCAATCCATCACGTGAGCTCAACTGCGCTTGGATTTTTTTAGTCGTTTCTCTGCTTTCTTTTCTTTTGGTGTTTTGACGGCCTCTTTTTTGACACTCTTTTTGCTGTCTTGTGATTTACCCATGATTATGATTTGGTTTTGATGACCGTATGTAGATACCACTGTATCACAGGGTAATACTAAAGGTTTAATTTGTGATAAGTGGGCTCTTTATTTATAATCCGTCGATGAACTGTGTGATCAACTGGAAATAGTCTTCGAATTCGGTCAAGGGGAGAGTCTCCGAACGGTCATAGATGTCGTGGTAGGCTTGGATCCCTCCGAGTGTGTAGATGAAAAAACTAGGGACACCTTGCTGATAAAAGAAGCAGTGGTCGCTGTTGCAGGATTCTCCCCGGATCTTGACTTGAGTGAGTAGATCTTGCTCTTGATTGATCTTCGACAGTCGATCAAATTGCTCACGGTAGATGGAGCCATTGACGACTTGTATCCCATCATCTCCTGTGCCGGAGATGTCAAAGTTCAATAGGAATTTGATTCGCTCTAGTTCGAAAAGGGGATGCTCTACGAAATACTTCGAACCCAATAGCCCCAATTCTTCTCCCCCAAAGGCGATGAATACTGTTGTGTAGGCAGGAGGATGATCGTGGTAGTGTCGTGCAAGGTTGAGAAGCATGGCAACCCCACTGGCATTGTCATTGGCGCCTGGGAAGAGGGTCTCACTACCCATCATTCCTAGATGGTCGTAGTGGGCGGTCAGTACGACGAGAGAGTCCGTCGTGTGCCCTGGAGTGTAGCCGATGACGTTTTGGGTACTGTAGTCTGTGTACCACTGGTTGTCTACCTCGACGGTGAGGGTTTGTATGTCTGTACTGTCTTGGGTGAGTGCGAAGGATGGTTTGGCAAGGAGTCGTGTAGAGCCTCCCCAGGTGAGTTTTTGGCTGGTGAGGAAGATGGAGCCTGCTGCAGGATTGTCCGGATGGTATTTGATGAAGTGGACTACTTCGTCAATCAATTGTTGTTCTTCTGAACTAAAGTCTTTTGGATTGTAGGCAGGGATGATCTGAAATCGTCCGGCCGTAGATTGGAGTATGTCAGAGAGGTGTTCTCGGTGGATGAAATCATGAAGGTCTAGGGTGACAGTTTCAAAATGACCATGGGTACTAGGGGAGCCTGGATCGATGAGGTAGTCCAAGCCTGGCGTTAGATTCTGTCCATTGATACGGAGGACCATCTGACTGGGGAAGGTGTTGACTGAGGTGGTGAAAGGCTGGAGGTAGCTTTTGCCGAAAGGCTCCAAACCCAATGAGTCGAATGCCTCTCGAATGTAAGCTGCTGCGATGCTGTCTCCTTGTCCTACATAGCCACGGCCTTTGAAGGCCGGAGAAGCGAGTTGTTTGATCACTGCTTGAGCATAGGGCAGGTCTTGAGCTGCTCCACGTTGGTAGGAGAGCATAGCAAATATTATGAACAGGCAAGAGAGGTGTTTCACGTTATAGCTTCTTTTTTTCTGTCATTTTGGATTGAATGGCTTCACCGAGTTGATACACCGCGAGTGCATAGAGTGGGCTGTGGTTGTAGCGAGTGATCACATAGAAGTTGGTGAAGCCAAACCAATATTCATTCCCTTCATCGAGAGTGAACTCTTGTAATGTGACTTTTTCGTCTGTACTGCTGCCATTGGCAGTACGAAAGCCCATTTCTTGGTAAGTACTGTATGATTCTTTGGGTTTGAGGGACTGCTTGGCTAGAGGGAGTTGGGCGGTACCTGTGGCGATGGCTTGGAGCGCTACAGGTTTGCCAGTTTGCCATCGGTGTATTTGGAGATAGTTGGCTACACTGGCGATGGCGTCATCTACATTGTTCATCAAGTCTGTGCTGCCTGATTCGTCGTAGTTTTTGGCGTAGGCCAAATAGCTGCTAGGCATGAATTGACAGTAGCCCATGGCACCTGCATAGGAGCCTTGAATGCTCAAGGGATCGAGTTGTTCACGAGAGCATAGTTCTAGAAATTTGCCCAATTCTGCTTTGAAGAAGCTCGAGCGTTTGGGGTACCCAAAGGCCAGAGTGTACAGTGCGTCTAGTACAGAGTAAGTACCTGTACGTGCCCCAAAGAAGGTTTCTACCCCAAGAATTCCAAGGATGATTTTTTCGGGTACGCCTGTTTGTTGGCTGATGTTCTGGAGGGTAGTCTCGTTGGTGATCCAGAATTGAACACCTGCATCTATCCGGTCATCTGTCATGAATATGCCTCTATAGCGGGTCCATGTCATGGTTTTTTCGGCAGGCTTGTTCATTTTCTCAATGATCGAGGGTTGATAGGTGGCTTGCGTCACAATGGCATGGATGTCTTCGAGAGGGAGCTGATTTTGCATAGCATAGATTCGCACAAAATCATCTACATCAGTTTGGTCGATTTGAGAGAAACTACTCAGGCTAGATAGCAGAAAAAGGAGAGGGGACAAAATCCGAAGAATACATGATGGCATCATAAGGCGTGCGTATCGCTAGGGTGAATGGAATGTACTTGTTGAATACAAAGTTGAACATCAATGGTGACAATAGAGGGGAGAATGGAAGATATTTTGAGTGAAATCAACCTGTTGTGTGACGCTATATGAGGATGAGACAAAAACTAAACAAAAGGAGGTCATCTCATATAAGAAGACCTCCTTTTGTGATTCTACACAAGGTTTGAATCCAACTGATACTGTGTTTAAAACAATTTCCAGTCGATATTGGTCAGTTTGGCGTTGATTTCTATTTGTTTTTGCGTGGTAGCGATCAACTCGTCGTTTTGCTGATTGAGTGCTTCGTTGCTGATGTTGAGCTCATCATTTTTTTCTTTAAGTTCTGTACGCGCTCGGTTGAGAGCTTTGTTCATGTCCGCCATTTTCTTGTTGGATGCACGGAGTTGGAGTTTGGTGACTGCATCGTTGAGTGTGTTGATTCTGAACGAATGACTCCATTTGCCACAGATCAGTACGATAGCGGCAGCCAGTACAGCATGGAAAATGAAAGTTTGTAAGTCCATGTATTGAAGTTGAGTGAAGTATACGTCCGGTACACCTGCAAACTGTGCATAGGCAAAGATAGCATGATGCCCCACGACAAATGAGATGAGCGGGACTTGCATTTTCCAGTCTTGGTAGATGATCAGAATCGCAGCACTGATAAATGCGAAAAAATGC
Organism: Reichenbachiella sp. 5M10; assembly: GCF_002742335.1. Lineage (NCBI taxonomy): Bacteria > Pseudomonadati > Bacteroidota > Cytophagia > Cytophagales > Reichenbachiellaceae > Reichenbachiella > Reichenbachiella sp. 5M10. The sequence goes on from NZ_MDGR01000007.1 coordinate 1,579,414, forward strand.
ATTTCAAACATACCGTGCATCTGATAGATGAAGAGCCCTACGAATACGCCGAGCATGGTGCTGGCAATGTAACGATGTAGGTTGCCCTCGGGTAGGAGAGCTTTGATGCCATACCAAGCGATCAAAGAGAGTGCTCCTATAGCGATAGCCAAAACCCAAGTATTGTAAAAAATGGCTAAGAATAACCCTATCCCTGCGTGTACCCATAGGACCCGTGTCATGTAGGTGTCTGCTTTGGCGTAGTGAGGAGCTAGGATTTTAGCTGCTTGTTCCTTGTTCAGTAGTTTTGATTTGTTGCTCATATTGAGGTCAAAGTGAAAGTTTCCATAAGTTAAATTCTTCGTTGGGTAGACCACAGCCGTAGGCTACAGTGGACAACAGACCAAAGTCTGGAGCTCGGCGGCCCAGCGCGAGCGAGTCTAGCGCCATCTGGGCAAAGTTGCTCCCAGGGTCTGTACAGTAGCGGGCTTTGTTGTAGTTGCCTCGGTAGTATAGTTTTCGGTCAGTGGTGACGATCACGGCTTGAGGGGTGGAGTATACCCCAAACTCGTGGGCGAGTAGTTGGTTTTTGTCTTCGGTGACGATGAGGTTCGTGTCGAAATAGTCCAGTGAAGATTCGTAATCACTCCCGTCAGGGACGACAACTACAAAATCAATCTTAGTTCCAAATTGTCTGCGTAGTGCTTCGAAGTGCTGGATGTTGAACCGTGAACAAGGGCAGCCTGGTTTGAAAAAGTGGTACAAGACTGGTTTGGAAATAGGAGCAAGCGTAGAGTCTGCGATGGTCAACACCTCGTTGACGGGGACGACTTGATAATCCGAAGGAACAGGGGTAGGTAAGGAGTACTGTAGTTCTTGTTGCCAAAACAGTAGACCAATCGTGGTAAAAACAAACAGAAGTAGCCCTCCAGCTAGGATTTTTCTCAACATTATTTTCTAGAATATTAAACTGTCAAAACACTTTGAGCAAATGAATTAATAGTCTAAAGATTGAAACAGAAATAGTAGCTAGCCGAATTTATACAGGAGGAGACACAAAAATAGGTTGTTTCCTCGAAATATGGAGTTAAGAAATTGTGAATTAATCTGGTGTAGAGCCGAGTAATGCTTGTACTGTCTTCTTTTTTACAAAAAAAAGGATGTCTATGACTAGACATCCTTTTGAGGTGGTACTTCGAATATAGGATCAGCGTGTTAACACTTTCACAGCTTTTTGACCGTCAGCTGAGTTGACCATGACTATCCAAAGCCCGTTGTTGAGACTAAAAATCGTATTCGTGTTTGTTTCCAAAGATCTAACCATTCGTCCCATCAGGTTGTACACTTTTACTTGTGTTTTGGAAGTGACATTGCCGATTCGTATTTGGTTTTCATAAGCATAGATTTGAATATCAGAAACAGGAATGGCAGGTGTGGACAGAATCTCTTCTTCCTCTTCCTCTTCCTCCTCCTCCTCGGCAGTCACTAGCCCTGGTAGGGGATCCCAGTCGTCATTTCCTTTGGTAAAGGTAAAGTTCGAGATTTCACTATCGTCACTGAGTACTGCTTCGGTCAAGAGTGTAGACCAGCTCGCTCGACTACCCGAATTGTCAGCACCTGATAGTTCGGTCGTCCCAAACTCATACATACCTGGAGACTCACCTCCCAGCGTACTCAACCAGCCTTCTGCAGCGATCAACGATTCTCCGTCGTTGTCTGGGAAGTTGGTGGTCTCGATGGTCGTGTTGTAGAAGACTACCTCACTGGTTGCTCCCTGCCATGGACGCCCAAAGTACCCAGGCTTAGAGCGATACGCTGAGGCAGTTTCTGAGCCTGGAGTCGCTGAGGTGATGGTGCATTCGTACATCAAGTACCCACGACCACTGCTTTGTTGGGCGGCGGTGATATAGCATCTGTCATTTTTGTCTTCGCTGGTATTCATGACCAGGTCAGTTTGGTAAAATACGGCTGTCATGCCACCAAAGATGTAGTCTGTAGCACCCATCATAGCACCTTTGTAGACGACTACTCTTGATCCTGTACCTCCATAGAAGGAGTCTTGTCTACCAACCACTCGGCATTTGTTGAGTACCACTTTGTCTACGTCGTTCGTAATGGCTATCGCAGCGGCTCTTTCTACAAAACTCTTGTTTTGCACCTCTGTGCTACCAGCAGTAGTAGGTCTCTCTCCCTTGCTACCTGATGCCCACATGACGACTTTGTCTTCGGATTCTTTTTTGGATATGTATTGGTTGAATGAGTTTTCGAAGATGATGTCTTCAGCTTCGAACCCATCTGCACTCACGACCACCGTAGCGTTCCAATACGAACCGTTGGTGGTGCCACTTCCAGCATTCTCATAGGAGAGTGAACCGTTGGCTTTGTTGACACGGAGTACGTCTTCATTCCATTTTTGGTCATTGCCCATGCTGTAATAGCTGTAGCCGTGCCCATAGTAAGAAGTGATTCTGACGGCTTGATCAGAGATATCCACACCTGCGTTGGTTAGGGAGATATCTGGAATAGCTGCTGCGTTTTTCAAGGTGACATTAGTCACACGGATCACCAACATCTCTTCATAGTTGCCTGGATCAATCATGATGGTGACGCGCTGATCACTTTCACGAGCCATTTTTGAGACTGCGTCTAAAGCCTCATTGATCGTTTCAAAATCCTTGTTTGCGCCGACCGTCAATGTTTCGCTATAGTCTACGGCTTGCTGTGTCGCTATCTGCGTGATGTATGTCGTCCCTACACTTGCGCCGATGGTCAGCGTGATGTGCCCAGATTCTGAACCTGTGTAGTTGTAGTTCACACTCTCCAAGGTGCTCGTACTGCCACTGGTAGTCGTGATTGCTTCGCCCCCTTCGATGGAAAAGTCCGCCTCGTAGTAATACGTAATAGTCACTTTGTCTCCCGCGTTGACAGGGACTTGGATCGTGGCGTCTGCTTTTGCTGTCAAGTGCCCTTTGCTGATCTGGTTCGCGATGACTCCTGAGAACAACAGCCCCTTGTAGGCTGTAGTTGTACCACTTTCGATGACTTGATCGTCAAAGTTCCATTGGGTCACAGTGGTGAACGAAAGTGTTTTGCTGACATCCGCTGCTTCTATTGTCAGATTCGAAGTGGGAGCCAATTGCACTGGCGACTCGTCCAGTCCTGTATAGGCTACCGAGTAAGTCCCAGTTCTTAGCTGAACATCACTTGCTGATGGGAAATCATATTCATAGCCTTCCTCGTAGAGGTTGGTGAATACTAGGCCTAATTTGGCGACCTGGTCGTCAGTCAGTCCTTCTGTAGTAATGACAACATCAAAGAGCGCCTTCTCTGTGAAAGCAATGGCTTTTGTCGCATCTGCCGTGATAGATACTGTACTTTCGGTCAATTCATAGTCGTTGACTCCTTTGGCTGTAATCGTGTAACTCGTGTTGGGCTCGAGTTGCACACTGTATGTACCAGCTTCTGTATCTATACTTGGTTCTGGTTGGTAGATTTTGCCATCTGCGCTGTAGTTCAACTCCAAGTCCATGAGCTGATCGTCGAGACCAGTGATACTCCCTGTCACGGTGTAGAGCTCTACTTTCTCAAGTGTCAAATCATAAGTAGTCGTTTCTGCTGTCACAGCCAATGTGCTCTCCGTACTGATCACGTACCCATTGGCATCTGTCAGTCCCAAGGTATAGCTGTAGCCCGCCGGCAATGAAACACTGTAGCTGTTGCTCGATTGATCTGCAATCCAAGTTTTGCCGACTTCATTGGTAAAGGAGATCGAGTATCCCTCAGGTATGTCTGTCGCGGCTGTGACGTCTATGCTACCTGTCAAGTCTGCATACGTAGCATCCTTGCGGTAGATCCTATAGTAGCTTGGTTTGCCTAAGTCATCGTAGATGTGGTAAATTCCTTTGTGCTGAGCCACGAATTTTACTTCGACGATATCACTTCCGAGTTCGATTTGATCGGATTGGAGCGTAGGGTCTTCTGCATAGTCGAAGTTTAGGTTTCCACCTGCGTCGGTTTTGACAATCATCGTGACTTCATCATCTTCGTAGAGAGTCAAACTCATGTATCGGGTGGTCGCTGCAGAAGCATTGACGTAGACTCGTCCCGTGTACTCTTCTGCACCAGCGATATTGTCATCGTATCGTGTCAGGCTTTCGTTGGTAGAGCGGAGTCTGTCATTTCCTCCACCGACCCAGCTCAGTACATCTGCCGTGAAGCTTGGTAGTGTAGGTCCCGCAGTGCCTGCTTCGGTATCTGCATACCAAGCATTGATGATGTCGACGGTTAGATTATTTTTGTAAGTAGCTTCGTCTAGCTGTGCCGCTCCGAAATCCCATACGTCAACCAATCCGTTCGAATTCGGGTACGAGGGGCCGATTTGCACTTCGTATGGAATCGGAGCTACCTCTAAATAGGGGACGTAATTGGTGCCTGTAAAATCCAAAGTTACGCTCCCTGCTTCGCCTACATACAGGATGTCTAGCGTATAGTTGTCATTGTCATATTCACCAGCGGTATTGTCAGATTCGGTGATGTCAAACTCCCCTGATTCGCTAGAGATCGCAATAGTGCCCCCAGAGTAGACACATCCCCCTATTTTGATGTAGGAGTTGCCTGCTACATCTAGTACAATTTGGTTGCCCGTTTTCAAAACCGAACCGTGATCATCCCCATTGTATCCGAATGCGTTGCTTGTCCCCACGATCACGCCGATCAAACCAGCATTGATATCCGACTGACCATCGGTATCTGTAGGGATGATGCTGCCATCTCGCAAGTCATAATAGTAGATGATACTGGTCTCTGCAGTAGTCGCTGTAGCACCTGATTGTGCGGGGATCACTTCAATAGAGGGCAGGTAGATGTCACTACCGGTTCCTTCTACTGCTTTGAAGTTAAGTGTGGTCTCTGGTCCTGAATAGACAAATGAGTAGGTGTCAGATAGATCTGTTTCTACTTTGGTGGTCAGAGTTCCCAAATCTCCAGATTCGAGAGCGGTACCCGTGAGTTCTAGTCCAGAGTGTTTTGATCCCAAAAATCGAATGGTGCTACTTCCTGAGACTTTGACATTGATCTCGTCACCGAGCTTCATGTTCATGCCGTAAGTGCCCCCGTGGTATCCAGCGGTCCAGTCGACTAGTCCATCTGTACTCATACCTGAGTCTATGATGGTTTCGTCCAAAAACTCGTAGGTGACTGTCCCTGCGAGTTGCGCGTTTGCCCATAGTGAGCAAACCAACAATGCTACAATAGCGAAGTAAGTTTTTTTCATAATTTAGTCTTCATTTAATGGTCTTTCGATCCAATGCGAAAGGAGGAGATACCGAGTAGGTGTATACACGACCTTTGCAATCAGGGTCTAAAGGTCATCGGGGGCGTGAAAATCGACTATTCATAAATTCACAATTTCATAGCGTGAATAGAAAAAGTGTATCTGTCACACTTTTGATTAGGTGGAAGAGAAAAAAATGATAGAATAGTTGAGGTATCATGAATCCATTGAGAGTAGATTCCGTTGAATTCCCCATTAACCCAAAGTAAAGTAGATGACCAATATCTATTCATTTGTCTTATTGCAAATAGGGACTCGGAATCATTGTATGGCTTGTTGTTGATCAAATCAACAGCCAAAACACATGTGTGTAATTACAGATTTTTTTAGGATGAATTAGGACTGTCAAGACAGATGTCTTTGGTGTTTATCCGTATTATTGTTGAAACCATTTAATCAAATAAATCATGAGTACAATTAGACTTGGAGACGAAGCTCCGAACTTTACTGCCCAAACGACAGAGGGCAAAATCAACTTTCACGAATGGCTCGGTGACGGTTGGGGAATCTTATTTTCTCACCCCGCAGACTACACGCCTGTATGTACTACTGAGCTTGGCACGGTGGCCAAATACAAAGCAGAGTTTGACAAGAGAAATGTCAAAGTGGTAGCACTCAGCGTGGATGGACTCGAATCACACAAGGGCTGGATCAACGATATCAATGAAACGCAAAATACGACTGTGAATTTTCCAATCATTGCGGATGAGGACAAGAAGGTCTCTAACCTCTATGATATGATTCATCCCAATGCCAACAACAATTTGACGGTTAGGTCTGTCTATATAATTGGCAATGATAAGAAGGTCAAATTGATCATCACTTATCCGGCTTCAACAGGTAGGAATTTTGATGAGCTACTGCGCGTGATCGATTCACTGCAGTTGACTGCATATCACAAAGTAGCTACTCCAGCCAACTGGCAGAGTGGTGAGGATTGTGTGGTCGTACCAGCGGTCGAGACGGCCGATATTCCTGCTATTTTCCCTAAGGGATATACAGAGATCAAGCCATATTTGAGGATGACTCCTCAGCCTGATCTGAAGTGAGTACTTCGGGATACTTAAAAAAGGTGTGTTTGCTTAGCAAACACACCTTTTTTTGTACTCAAGAGCCCTTACAAGAAAGAATATTTGTCCCCGTAGTAGATCATTTGTTCTGTGAAATCAGTTGGGTATTCGATGGTTATGTCGATGATGTTGCCTTGTTCGTCCAGGACGGGTTCCAAGATAGGATTGATGAAGCCGCCATAAGGTGCAATATTTAGTTTTTCGGTACGGGCTAGGACTTCGGAGTGAATGACAGGGTCAACCTTGATGCCATAGTTTTCAACGAGTGCTTTGGCGGCATTGTAATCCCCTTCGGACTTGATACGCTGGGTCTCACGCAGTAGCCTTCCGAAAATCTCACGGAGTTTATCATAGTCGTTGATGACGAAGTAGGTTTTGTCATCTTTGATGATTTTTTCGATGACGTTGTTGGCGATTCCCTGCTCGTATGACCAACGAGAGACCCAAGCACGATTGCGCATGTGAGCTTCCTCTATTTGTTCACCAGGCTTCAATCGTCGCAGTTGTACCAGCATACCGTTGCGTATGTAGCTGTCGTATTCTTCCTTGCCCACTTCGAGACTGGGGATGAGTCCAAGTTCGACCAGTTTAGGGTCCATCAGAAAGTACAAGCCTACTAGATCAGCTCGACCTTCTTCTAGGGTTGATGCATAGTTTTTAAGTGTTTCTTTGGGAGTGCCTACACCAGGGTTGAGTTGGCCCGAGGCATGGCCGATCACCTCGTGTAGCGCCGTATGCATCTTGTCTCCCAGTACACCGTATTCTTCAGCTCTTTTGACTTCATGAGGAGAGAAGGCAAACTCTTCAGTCAATCCGCTGCTTCCTCCTTGTTTGTATGCATCGATGATGTTTCCCAGACTGACGGATTTTGACCCGTGTTTGCTTCTGATCCAATCTGCATTGGGAAGGTTGATACCTATAGGTGTCGCAGGTGACGAGTCTCCAGCTTCTCCCACGACGTTGACGACTTTGTAGCTGACTCCTGTTACGTTGGCTTTCTTATGCTCATCTTGTATCGGCGAGTGATCTTCAAACCATTGTGCATTGTCTGAGAGTACTTTCATGCGCTCCGATGCATCAAAATCTTTGATTTGCACGATAGATTCATAGGAACCTCTATAACCCAAAGGGTCATTGTATACTTCGATGAAGCTGTTGATGTAGTCGATGTCTCCTTCGGTGGCTGCTGCCCATACGACATTGTACTCGTCCCATGTTTTCAAGTCACCAGTTTGGTAGTATTTGATGAGGAGTTGTAGCCCTTGTTTTTGAGCTTCGTTTTCGGCGACTGAGGCGGCTTTGTAGAGCCAATAGATGATTTGGTCGATGGCTCTGCCGTACATACCACCTGATTTCCACAGCTCTTCGGTGAGCTGACCGTCTTTGTTGCGAGTAATCTTGGAGTTCAACCCATATGAGATAGGTTCATTGGTGTTGGGGTCTATGATGCTTTGATAAAACTGTTCTACTTCGTCTGCTGTCACATCCGAGTCATAGAAATTGGTGGCCGAACCTAGGAGTAGCCCTTTGCTCTCATCGAGATTTACTTTTTTGTTGTCATAGGATTGATCAAATATGGCATTGAGAATTTCTTCTTCAAGTTCTTGTTGGGTGGCATCCAACAGCATGTCAAAGTATTCGGAAGAGAAATCAGGCATGATTTTGTTCATCGAGTAGTGATGGTGGATGCCGTTGGCAAACCAGACTCTCTTGGTATAGGTCATGAAGCGTTTCCAGTCCTTGGACTCTCGGTCTCCTTGATAATGCTCCACGATGGTTTCAAGCGTTTGACGTATCCGTAGGTTGTGGCGATAGTTTTGATCATAGATGATGTCCCGACCGCTGAGGCCTGCTTGTGTCAAGAAGTAAACGAGTTTTTTCTGATCGAGGGAGAGCTGTTCAAAACCAGGGACTTGATAGCGGTAGATTTTGAGGTCGGCAAATTGCTCTGTCCAGAATTTGAATTTCTGCTTTTTGCTGGTCTCTGGGATATCATTTTTTTGACATGCTACGAGCATAGTGAGTAGGAGTAGGAGCGTGAGTCGGTTGTTCATGGTATTATTTCGTGATTAAATTTGACTGAGGCAATTTAATACTTCGTGATCAAAATGCCTAAACGTCAACTGAAGAGGCCAAATAGTTCTCTGTCGATATTTGAGACAATCTGAGCAAAATCCTCCGAGCGTTCGACAAAATTCAACTTATTGATATCCAAAATAAGGAGTTTGCCTTCATGGTAGCTACCAATCCATTCTTCGTAGTGATCCCGTAATTCACGGAGGTAATCGATACGTATGGTTTTCTCATAGTTTCGTCCTCGTTTCTCAATGTTACGGACCAGTTGATCTATATCCGCTTTCAAGAAGATGAGTAAGTCTGGAGGCTTGACATATTGTATCATCGATTCAAATAAGGAGAGGTAGTTGTCATAGTCTCGTTGGCTAAAGTCTCCTTGGTCGTATAGGCTCTTGGCGAAGATATAGGCGTCTTCGTAGATTGTTCGGTCTTGAATGACTGGTTTGTCTCGTTGGGCAATTTGATTGACCTGTCGGAAGCGGCTGTTCAAAAAGAAGATTTGTAAATGGAAGGACCATTTAGCCATGTCCTCATAAAAATCTTCGAGATAGGGATTGTTGTCGACTTCCTCTAGTTCTACTTCCCATCCGTAGTGTTTGGCAAGCATTTTGGTGAGAGTAGTTTTGCCCGCTCCGATGTTTCCCGCTATGGCGACATGTTTGATCATGGTGTTGATTTTTTTTTGGGTTGTATATCGTGAGCAATAATAAAGGGAATGACGCGATTTGAGATAGGATGAATCCCCTTTTCTTTGTTGCGAATGGCATTGATTTAGGCTAGAATTGCTCCACCTTTTGACTTAGATTATTTTGGAATTTATAGATAGAGACATACAGCGATACGCCGAGCAGCATAGCTCACCTTCCAGTGCATTGCTGACGAAAATAGAACGAGAAACACACCTTCAGGTACTCCGTCCCAGAATGTTGTCGGGACATATGCAAGGCCGGATATTGTCTATGTATTCGCATATGCTCAGACCTCTTTGTATACTGGAGATTGGAACCTACACAGGCTATTCTGCTTTATGTCTGGCTGAGGGAATGCCCGCAGAAGGACGATTGATTACCATTGATGTCAACGAAGAACTAGAAGAACGGGTCCGTGCTTACATCGCCGAGTCACCTTATGCTCAGCAGATTGATTATCGAGTGGGCAATGCTCTAGAAGTCATTCCTCAATTGGAAGAGACTTTTGACTTGGTGTTTGTTGATGCAGATAAGTCCAATTACCAAGCGTATTTTGATAGGGTACTACCCAAAATGCGACGAGGAGGTTTCATCATTGCTGACAATGTCCTATGGAGTGGCAAGGTGGTCGAAGAAGTTAAAAGTACGGATAGGGATACACGTGCATTGCTGGCGTTTAACCAATATGTGCAGGAACATCCTCAAGTAGAAAATGTACTCATGCCTGTGCGAGATGGGCTTATGATTGCCCGTGTATTATGAGATATAGTTTGATTGTTCTTCTTTTTTTGATAGGTTTTTCGCTCCATGCTGAGGATCCGTATCGTCCCAAAGTCCCATCGTCTATGGAGTTTGCGGGGATGAAACTCAAGATCACAGATGCCGCACGCAACGAAATCCAAAAAGATGTAGATATGCTCACCAACAGTGAGAAGTACTTTGAGATCAAGGCGGATCGTGCAAGACTCTATTTTCCCATCATCGAAAAAACACTGAAGAAAGAAAATGTCCCGGATGACTTCAAGTACTTGTCTTTGCAAGAAAGTGCATTGATATCGGATGCTGTCTCTTCTGCCAATGCGGTTGGTTTTTGGCAGTTCAAGGATTTTACTGGAAGGGAAGTGGGACTTCGTATTGATCGCAGTGTGGACGAGCGATTGAATATAGTGGCGTCTACAGTAGGTGCTTCTAAGTACTTTAAACGACACAATTTTTATTTCAACAATTGGATCTATACGCTTCTAGCGCATATGACTGGGCGTGGAGGAGCAGCAAAGTACGTGGACAAGGACCAGTTCGGGGCAAATCGCATGACAATAGATCGCAAGACACACTGGTATGTCAAGCGGTGTTTGGCACATAAGATTGCGTTTGAGCATGTGATGGAGAAGAAGCATAGTGAAGGGATGCAACTCATCGAGTTTGAGCAAGGGGGAGGCAAGACACTGTCTAAGATCGCAAGTGAGCTGAATGTTAGCGAAACAGACCTCAAGCAATACAACAAATGGCTCAAATCAGGCAAAGTACCTGAGGAGAAAACGTATGTGGTCATCGTTCCCGTCAAGGGCAATATGAAAGGTATCGTGAAAATCAGCGGTGGTGTGGAAAAGCCAGCTGCAGCCAAATCCGATGAGCCTAAGAGCCAGTTCGAAAAGATGTTTCCGTCACTGAGCAAAGGTCTCAATACCAACGAGAGTATCTTTATCAAAATCAATGGGCTACCTACGGTTTTGGCCAAGCCAGGTGATGGAGTGATCAAGCTTTCTCGCGAAGCAGGGATTGAACCTGAGCGCTTTGCCAAATACAATGATATTCAGGTGACAGATGGTTTGGAAGTGGGAGAGGTGTACTACCTACGGTCCAAAAGAAATCGTGGACAGACCTATTACTACACGGTGCAACAGGGGGAGACACTTTGGAAGGTGTCGCAGAAGTTTGGTGTCAAAATGCATAAACTGGCTCGACTCAATCGCATGATGACTATCGATCCACTCGTGGCAGGTCGTGTGATGTGGCTCAGAAAGCGTAGACCAAAGGATGTCCCAGTAGAGATTAGAGAACTGCCAGCCATGCCAGTAGATGAAACTATACCTGCGAAAGAACTTCAGGAAATACCAGAGGACCAGATCGAACAAGAGCGATTAGAGCCTGCACAGGAGGAAGCCTATGTGCCCGGACCCGAAGAGGTAGAGTCGCCTCTGCCAGAGGAACTCAAAGTGGAAGAAGAGCCTGTCGAGAAGGAGGAGCTGCCTGAATTTATGGAGGTAGGGGAGTCTGCAGCAGAACCTATGGTCGAACCTGTAGTCGTGGAGCCTAACTTAGAGAAAGAGGAGAAGGGGAGTTATTTTCGACATACGGTCAAAAAAGGGGAGACCTTATATGGAATATCCAAGAAATACGGGGTCTCCGTGAGTGACGTTCAGGAATGGAATGATCTACAAAATGGAGAGCTTCGTATTGGACAGGAGCTGGTGATTCATGGAGAGGGGCGCCCTTTTCAGTTAGAGCCAGAGCAAGTTGATTTTCATGTGGTAGGCCCTGGGGATACAATGTATAGTATTTCTAAACAGTACAATATGCCAATAGAAGACTTGCTGCGTATCAATCAAAAAGATAATTTTGCCCTTTCGATAGGGGAAAGAATAAGAGTAAAGGAGTAGGAGAGAATGGGGGATTATAGATGTGAGCAGGCCTTGTTGATAGACAACAATGCCACGGATAATTTTGCTCACAAGTTGGCGATAGTAGAGTCACAGCTGGCCAGGGAGGTCAAAGTAGTGACGAGTGGGAAGGAGGCGATGGAGTATCTACGGTCCAATGGGCCTAAATTGCCCGAATTGATCTTGTTTGATGTACAAATCCCCGTAGTAGAGGGGCAAGTGTTTTTGCATGAGTATGCTTCACTTACCTATCTAGAGAAGTCGAAGACCAAGATAGTTGTGCTGACCTACAACAAAGAGGTAGCTCACCTCGAACGACTATTGATCAATAGTGAAATCAATTATTTCATGACCAAACCCTTGACTTTAGAAAGTTGTGCACGCATGGGCGCGTGGATGTAGAGTCATGATCATGAGATAGCCATGTTGTTGATAAGGTATGTGAGATCCACAGTTGCTGATGTGGATGATTAGAATTCTGTATCCAATCCCAAAGCATCTCGGAGCTTGTGCAAGGTTGGATTCTTTCGGGCCATAGCAGCGTAGATTTCAGTGCTCGTGTAGGGCTTCCGGTCTTCTACTTTGTCCGAAAATTTGTACCCAATTTGGATCATGGAGTTTCTAAGCTCTGTTCGGAGGTACTCGAGCATTTGTACTTCGATATTTTGGACCATGCTTGACTCGACACGGTTGGATATGGGAAACTCCATAGTTAGTTCATTGAGAACAAACGGGCGTTTAAGGACATTTTTGACGGAGACAGATGGAGAGAATTTGTTGATGTATTCTGTGATTTTTTCTGAGATCAATTCCTTAGTTACTGGTGTGTTTTCGACGATGACAGGTGTTTCTTCTGCGGGTACAGTTGTGTTTTCTACAGCTTGTGGCTTTTTGAATATGTCTTTGAGGTTTGGGGTCTCTTTGGATTGTGGAGATAAGTTGCCTGTAGGAGGGGTTCGTGGTGTCGGTTTTGGCGCACTAGGAGGTGGAGTCGTTGGTGCAGTTTTAGGAGCGACAGGAACTGCACTTTTCGGAGCTGGAGCTGTTAGGCTGTCGCTATCAATTTTTTTTTTACCTGCGACTCGGTGCTGGTAGACAATTGAAAAGCCTGATTGAGGTAGCCTAGTTTCATCAAGGCCAGTTCGACATGCAACCTTTGATTTTTACTGGATTTGTATTGTAGATCCGCTTGGTTGAGGATGTTGAGGCCAGACATGAGGAAAGAGAGGCTGATCGCTTTGGCCTGCTCAGTGTATTTTTGTTCGATGCTCTTCGATACATTGAGTAATTTGACCGTTTGAGCATCTTTGCAGACCATCAAATTTCTAAAATGCTCCGTGAGCCCGACAAGAAAGTTGTGTCCGTCAAATCCGTTTCGTAAAATCTCATCAAAGATCAACAGCGACGAAGAGATGTCTTCGTGATACAAATGATCTGAGAGTTTGAAGAAGTAATCGTAATCTAGGACATGCAGATTTTTGATCGTGTCTTGGTAGGTGACCTTGCTGCCAGAAGAAAAGGTAACGATCAAGTCGAAGATCGACAATGCATCCCGTAAGGCTCCGTCAGCTTTTTGGGCGATGAGGTGTAGTGCCTCGTCTTCAGCCTCTATGCCCTCATTACTTGCTATCTTTTTGAGCTGGTAAGTGATGTCATCGATCTCGATCCTGTTGAAGTCAAAGATTTGACATCTGGATAGGATCGTAGGGATGACTTTGTGCTTTTCTGTCGTCGCAAGGATAAATATCGCATACGATGGAGGTTCTTCCAGTGTCTTCAAGAACGCATTGAAGGCCTGATTGGAGAGCATGTGAACCTCATCAATGATGTATACCTTGAATGAACCTTGCTGGGGAGGGTAACGTACCTGATCGATCAGGTTTCTAATGTCCTCCACAGAGTTGTTGGAGGCTGCATCAAGTTCGTAGATGTTAAGTGTGTTGACAGCATCCGTATTGTTTTGGTCTTCAAATTTGTTGACCATTCGCGCGAGAATACGTGCACAGGTTGTTTTACCTACTCCTCTTGGTCCACAAAATAACAGGGCTTGAGCCAAGTGGTTGTTGTCAATGGCATTTTTGAGAGTAGTCGTAATGTGGCTTTGTCCCACTACTTCATCAAAGCCCAGAGGTCTGTATTTTCTTGCCGATACTACGAAATTCTCCATGCGTGCAATTTAAACATCCACTTCATTATATTATAAATGTCCCTAGGAAATATTTGAAAGTAGAAAGGAGGTTTTCAAATGTTTTGTGTCCAGGGTTGAAGGTATAGTGCTGATTAAATTATTGGTATTGAATTTGTTAACCCTTTGTGGTGTCAGTCTATGGCTCGAAAATGGCTCGAGTAGGCTGATTTTGTTTCACCGATATTCAATAGCTATGTTAAAGAAAGGAGTTTTAATCGCGATGATTTTAGGATCATTTTGGAGGGTGTCTGTAGGTGGTGCTCTTTCCAAGACGGACCAGACTGCAAACAAAGAAGAAAGCACGATGGTTTTTTATCAAACTAGGCAGCATGCATGGGTGGTAGAAAAGGATGGTTCGCAGACAGAAGTTGTTGTGTATGGTCAGATTTCCAAGAACAAATACTGGGTCAGAGAATACCGAGGTAGCCGACAGGGGAGAGTCAAAGCCAAATACATGAAACCGATATCCAAACGCAAAGTAAAGCGGGAGTACTCTAAGTGATTGTTTTTGCAGTGGAGTCAGCACCGAATGTATGTTTGCGGATGTTTGGAGACAATACGGTCTTTGTAGCTATCATGGTAGAGTTTGAGAGGATTGTTTCTTTTATAGAGAAATGAGGGTAGATTTGAGGCAAACAATCTAACTCGTTGCATGTTGAGAAAAATCACTTTTGGCACCATGGTTTGGTGCCTGCTGCTACTGCACAACTTGGAGACAAGGGCACAGGGTTGTAGCGATGCTGGGTTTTGCACGATGGGTGCTATGAAACCAGACCAGCAGTATAGCAAAAACATCGATTTTAAACTTCGCTCAGTGGAGATCAATGCCTACCGGGGATCGACCACACTGACTCCTATTATTTATGTGTTGACAGCTGACATGACCTTTGCCATCACGGATCGTTTGTTTGTACAGGGCAAAATACCCTATCAAGCAGTGGAGGGCAACCTCGGCAATACCAAAGGATTGGGAGATATCTCATTGAGTATGACACGTCACATGATGACTTTGGCCGGAGGGTCACTCAGTGCTACAATAGGCGCCAAGATCCCGTCCAATCATTCGGATTTGGACAAGGATTCGGATGAATTCCTCTCCGAAGGCAGTGATTATCCGATGTATTACCAGGTGAGTCTGGGGTCTTATGATGCAATATTGGGAGGCTCATGGATCAACGAAAAATGGCTCATAGCGACAGGGATTCAAATTGCCTTGACGGAAAATCAAAATGATTTCAGGTGGGGGCAATGGCCCGGTTATCCAGATGGAGAAATTCACTACGATGAAAATGGGGAGGTAATCATCGATCCATATATCGAGGAGTATGCACTAGCCAATAATTTGAAAAGAGGAATTGACGTGATGGTGAGGCTGGAACGCAATTTTAGATTCACCAATTTCAATTTCAATGTCGGGTTATTGCCTATCTACCGCATCACACATGATGAGCGATTAGATTTCAATACCAACAAGCGTATTAAAATAGACGGGACGACGGGATTGGCCCTTTCTGCACTCGCAGGAGCGGGGTATAGTTTTGATGTTAAAAACAGCATCAAGTTGATCTGGGGGATCAAACTGAAGCAACGCGACGTGAATCCCGACGGTTTGACAAGAAAAATGGTAACCAGCGTAAGTTATGTCTATAGGTTTTAAAGGAAAGTGTGCTGTCATCTTGCTGCTATGGGGATACTGCACGATCGAGTCTGTGGCGCAGGACTATGAGGCTGCCAACCAACTGCTACTACAAGCTCGATATGAGGAGGCTTACGAGCAGTTTGACGCATTGACTCGACAATATCAGGCGAGTGAAGCGAGCGAGGCATATATTCAGTGCAATTTGAAATTGGCAGAGTGTGATCTAGGACGCGGCAAGGTAGACGCGTGTATTTGGAGAGCACAGCAGACCATGGAGATTATTCGAGACCGAGCAGAGGATACGGTGTTTCTTATGGCTCATACTAGGATGCTACTTGGCAATGGCTTTTTGCACATTGGGAGAAACGATCTGGCCTTGGAGCAATTGCTCTTGGCTGAGCCGGGTTTAGCGCCTAGGAGCGTGGAAATTGCCGAATGTTATGAAAATATCGGGATTGCTTACTGGGACAATGGGAACTCCGAGTTGGCACTGCAGTATCATGAAAAAGCACTGACTATTCGTCAACAAAAGCAGGTTTCTGAGGATGCGCTGGGGGACTCCAACAACAATATCGGATTGGTGTACCTCAAGGATGAGCCACTACAGAGTCTTATCTATTTTAAGCGGGCACTCGCATATTATACTTCTAGTAAGATCACCAATGATCGAAAGATCGCTCTGTGTTATACCAATTTGGCATTCGCACAGGCAGAGTTGCAGCATTACCCAGAGGCGTTGGACTATCTCAATCAGATCGATCAGATATGGGCTGACGTATATCCTGGAGATCATGCCAACAAGGCTTTCGTATTGAGTAGTCGAGGTAGGGTGTTCAAGATGAAGGGGGAATTGGACCAAGCGTTGGATTACCAAAAGCAGGCCCTTGGGATGTATGTGCGACTCTATGGAGATAAGCATCCCGATGTAGCGAATACTTATTTCTTGATAGGGCAAATTCGTCAGGAGCAACGTGAATTTGAATCTGCTGCCATTCATTATCAGCAATCTATCTATGCCAACCTTTTTGATCAGGAATCTCTGACCATGTACGATCTGCCTCGTATCGAAAATTACTACAACGCCAACATCTTGCTGTCCTCCTTGCAAGCGAAGGCCAAAGCAATGGAGGCCTATCATTTTGAGCGGACGCTTAAAATGAGGGATATCGATGGGGCTTTGCAATTGTACCTGTTGAGCGACGAACTCATTGGACAAATCCGTCAAACTCGCATCAATGAGGTAGACAAATTGAGGCTTTCGGCCATTGCATCGCAGGTGTATGAGAACGGTATCACGATTGCCAAGTACTTGAGTGAGCACAGTTTACGTAAGAGACATTATTTGGATATTGCATTTGAGTTTTCCGAGAGGAGCAAAGCGGCAGTCCTTTTGGAAGCCATCAACGAGACCAAGGCCAAGCATTTTGCGGGCATACCGGATGAAGCACTCCATACTGAGGACAGTCTCAAGGATGAGATAGACTACCTAGAGCAGATGTTGGTGCAAAAGGAAGTCTCTGAAGCAGATCGTCAGGATTTTAAAGAGCGTTTATTTAGTAATCAATCCATGCTTCGAGATTTTGTAGCACAACTCGAACAGGACTATCCATCCTACTATCAGCTCAAGTACAACCGTGAGTTGGTCAGTGTGGATCAGCTTCAAGCTCAACTCCGCCCTGGTGAGTGGGTATTGTCATATGTCTTGGGAGACAAAGAATTGTTTATCTTTTCGATTACACAAGACAGGTATGAACTTATCACGCTAGATAAAGGTGACAAGTTTGAGCAAAAGATTGTGGGACTCAGGAATACGATCAAATATCAAATGCAAGGTGATTTTGAACCATTGGCTCGTGAGTTGTATGATATGCTTATTCCCAAGATACCGCGTGGGACAATGACTCTTACGGTATTGCCTGCTGGGATTTTGTCAGTGATACCTTTTGAGAGTCTGGTGGTGTCGGATGAGGGAGATCCCGTTCGTTATTTGATAGAAGACGTAGCTGTCAATTACGATTATTCTGCGACGCTACTGAGTCAGACCAGCCAACAGACCGTAATGCCTGAGGATAAGGTGCTCTTGGTTGCTCCGGTGGATTTTGTGGATAGAGCAGGGGTAGCTAGTCTGCCAGATACACGGGTAGAGGTGCGGGAGATTGAGTACCTCTTCAAGGGAAACAATGCTGCCGTAGAAATGATGTTGGAGACCAATGCTACAGAGGGAAATCTGAAACACAAGCTCGAATCCAACTATAAATATGTGCATCTCGCTACGCACGGAAAAGTCAATGAATCCATGCCAGCATTGTCGCAAGTGTACCTAAATAAAGATGACCATGATGATGGTAGCCTCTACTGTAGTGAGATCTACAACATGCACATCGATTCGGACCTTGTGTCCTTATCTGCTTGTGAGACAGCATTGGGCAAAATATCCAAAGGAGAAGGGGTGATAGGTCTCAGTCGTGCACTCAAGTATGCGGGTGTGCAAAATTTGATGGTGTCGCTCTGGCAGGTCAACGATCACTCTACGGCAGATTTGATGATATCATTTTACAAGAATCACCTCTATCACTCGGATCGAGCAGGCTATAGCGATGATTTGCGCAAAGCCAAGTTAGAGTTGATTCGTTCGGGCAATTTTGCTGCTCCGTATTATTGGGCTCCCTTCGTTCTTGTGGGGAAATAAAGAGGCGTTGTGCCATGTCTTGGTGTGTTTTGTTGCCATGAGGGGACGCGGTTTATTCTATATCAATAGATATACAGGAAAAAAGAAGCCACTTTGCATGGCTACAAAGCGGCTTCTAAACTGTTAAAACTTAAAATCTATATTCTTCAATCTGGATATAATCTAGATTCTAATGCTATTCTGTGGTAACATCTTCGTATGTCCATCCACCTCCCAGCGCCTGGTAGATATTGACCTTGGCATTGAGTTGTTGGATTTTGGTCTCGACCAGTTCGAAACGAGAATGTAGTGCGTCGCGCTGCGTCATGAGGACCTCCATGTAGTCTGCTCTAGCAGATTTGAACAGGTCATTTGCGATCACAATCGACTGGTTGAGCGCTTCTACTTCTTGCTCTTTGAGCGAATAGCTTTGCTCCAAGTTGCTAATATTGGATAGCTGATTGATCACATCGATATAACCCTTGAGTATGGCCTGCTCGTAGTTGTAGACTGCTTGGATCTGCTTGGCATTTGCACTGAAATAGGTTGCCTTGATCGCGTTTCTGTTGATCAAAGGAGCCGATATATCACCTGCTAGGGAATACAACAGTGACTCTGGTGATTTGATCAGGTATTTCGGATTGAAAGCCTGAAAACCAATCCCTGCGGTGATACCTACTGATGGATAGAAGCGAGCTTTGGCTACTTTGATGTCCAGTTTGGCAGCCTCTAGCTCCAGTTCTGCCTGACGAATGTCCGGACGATTGGCGAGCATCTGGGCGGGTATTCCTGCGTAGATCAAACCTGGTACAAGGTCTTTGAATACCTCAGCATTTCGCTCGATAGGTTGAGGGTAACGCCCCACGAGGTAGTTGATCTCGTTTTCCTTTTCGATGATTTGCTGTTGGATGCCATATTGCAAGCTTTTGGTACTCAGTACTTCTGCTTCGAACTTGCGTACGGGCAAGGAAGTGATCCGTGAGGCCAGTTGCTGCTGCTTGACGATTTCCAAGGCATTGGTCTGAATCTCGATGTTTTGCTGCACGATGGCCAATTCATTGTCTAGGGCAAGTAGCTCATAGTAGGCGCTGGCTATATCCGAGATCAAATTGGTGACCATGAAGTTTTTGCCGTCGATAGATGCTAGGTATCGTTTGACGGCAGCCTTTTTGGCGTTACGCAGTTTTTTCCAAATATCAATTTCCCAAGTCGCGTAAGCCCCGAGACCGATGTCTGGTACGGGGTCAGGCATGGCTTTGCCTGGTTTGATATCTGTGGTAGCTTCGCTCGCACCCTGTGGGGTGTAGCGACCGACTTTTTCAACTCCACCACCAGCACCTATGCTTACAGAAGGGAGGTATTCTCCCTTTTTTGCACGTACTTCGAATCGAGCGATCTCAATCTCTTGCAGCATGATGTTCAGCTCCTGATTGTTGTGCAGTGCTGTGTCGATCAGTGCTGTGAGGTAGGGATCACCAAAATACTCCTGCCACGTGACCTGTGCAGTGTTGGTAGAATCCTGAGAACCAGTGAAGGTGTCAGGTAGGGAGTCTGTATTTTCCGTCTTGGTAGTCGTCAAGTCCGGAGCACAGCTCCATACGCATGCCGCTAAAATCGACGCTACGAGACATTTGTTTATTATACTCTTAATCATGGTGACTATGGTTTTCAGTTAATGGCTCAAAATCTTCGTCTTTGATGAGTTGACGCCCTTCGGCTATCGTGCCGAAAATGTAGTAGAGACCTGGGACGATGATCACTCCGAAGACAGTACCGAAGAGCATGCCTCCTAGAGCCGATGCTCCGATGGTTTTGTTGCCTATCGCACCAGGTCCACTCGCAAGTACCAGAGGAATCAATCCAGCGATAAATGCAAATGAAGTCATCAGAATAGGACGGAATCGTACTTTCGCTCCCTCAATGGCTGCATCGAGTACTGCCATACCTTCTTGGTGTTTTTGCACGGCAAACTCCACGATAAGGACGGCATTTTTGCCCAATAGACCGACCAACATCACCAGTGCGACTTGGGCATAGATGTCGTTGGACAAGCCCATGGCCTTGATAAAGAGGAAGGATCCAAATACTCCTGCAGGCAGAGAAAGTACCACTGCTAGAGGTAGGATGAAACTCTCATATTGTGCGGAGAGGACGAAATAGACAAAGATCAATACAATCAAGAAGATGTAGACTGCTTCGTTACCACGAGCGACTTCATCTTTTTGCAACCCAGCCCAGTCTATGTCATATCCTCTAGGTAGTGTCTGAGCAGCTACTTCTTGGATGGCTTGAATGGCTTCACCACTACTGTAACCAGCAGCTGGAGCACACCGGATTGAAGCAGTCGTGTACATGTTGTATCGGTTGACCTCATAGATCCCTTGTGTCTTTTTGATCCGCATAAACGACGAATAAGGAACTTCTTCTCCGATATCGTTTTTGACATAGAGCTTCATGATGTCCGTCGGTAGTTTTCTGTATGCCGGATCTGATTGGACAAATACTTTGAAGAAACGACCAAACTTGATGAAACCAAGGTCATAGGTACTACCAATCATGATCGAGAGGTTGTCCATAGCCTTGCCTATGGAGACACCTTTTTGCATGGCGAGTTCATTGTCGATTTCCAGCTCATACTGTGGATAATCTGTACGGTAAAACGTAAAGAGGGAAGTTAGTTCTTTTCGTTTTTCCAGCTCTGCCATGAAGTCTTCGTTGACTTTGCCTAGGCGCTCGTAGTTGATGTCGGTGTTCTTGTCTAGCAACTGCAAGGCGATACCGCCTGCGGCACCATATCCAGGTACAGCTGGAGGGTCAAAGAACTCGATTTTTGCTCCAGGGATGTTTTTGGCTTTTTCTTCCAACTCTTCGATGATTTCTTTCACCGTATGGTGACGATCATGCCATGGCTCCAAGTTGATAAGCAGTGTGCCAGAATTGGACCCTCTACCTTGTGTCAATATTTCGTACCCAGCCAATGAGGAGACGGATTTGATGCCGTCTACTTGCAGAGCTTTCTTTTGTAGATCACGGCTGATCGCATAAGTTCTCTCCAAAGTAGATCCTGGAGGAGTCTGCAATACCGCGTAAATCATCCCTTGATCCTCAGAGGGTATGAAACCGGACGGTAGATATTTGGTGATGCCTATCGTGCCTAGAGCAAATACGATGAGGAGACCAAAGGTCACGACTCGACGATTGGCAATGACTTTGAGTAAGCCGACGTATTTGCCTGTGAGTTTGTCGAAACCACTATTGAACCCGTCCATAAACTTGTTGAAAACCGTCTTCTTTTTTGGTTTTCCATGGTCATTTTTTAGGATGATCGCACAGAGCACAGGAGTCAAGGTCAACGCGACGATTCCTGAGATCACAATCGATGAGGCCATTGTGATAGAAAATTGACGGTAGAATATCCCAACTGGTCCAGACATGAAGGCCACAGGTACGAATACAGCCGTCATCAGCAGGGTGATTGCAATGATCGCACCGCTAATTTCCCCGAGTACTTCCTTGACAGCTTTGAAAGGGGAGAGGTGTTTTTCTTCCATCTTGGCATGGACAGCTTCCACTACTACGATCGCATCATCTACTACAATGCCAATGGCAAGAACTAGGGCAAAGAGGGTAATCATGTTGATATTGAGCCCGAAGGCCTGCATGACAAAAAAGGCACCAATCAGCGATACAGGTACTGCGAGTGTTGGAATCAGCGTTGATCGCCAATCTCCCAAGAAGATAAATACCACAATGGATACCAAAATGAAGGCGTCTCTCAAGGTATGGATCACTTCGTCAATCGATGCGTCCAAAAAATTGGATACGTCGTAGCTGATTTCATACTCTATCCCTGGAGGGAAATCCTTCTTCATTTCTTCCAACTTTGCTTTGACATTCTCTATGACTTCAGTCGCGTTGCTACCATAGGCTTGATTGAGTGTGATGGCCGCAGAGGGGTACTCGTCTTTGTTGGAGTAGATATCATAGTATTCACTACCTAGTTCCACATCGGCGACATCTTTGAGTCGTAGGATTTCGCCTTCTTCGTTGGCTCGGATGATCACATTCTTGTATTGGTCGGCATCACTGTACCGGCCCTTGTAGGTCAATACATATTCGATAGCCTCTGAGCGCTTGCTGTCTGCACGGCCCAATCGCCCCGGAGAACCTATGATACTCTGCTCGTTGAGTGCGTCCATGATCTCTTCGGAGGAGATGTTGTATGCACGCATGCGATCAGGGTTGAGCCAGACACGCATGGCGTACTGACGACTACCTACGATTTTGGCTAGACCGACACCTTCGATCCGTTGCAACTCTGGCAGCATGTTGATATAGGCATAGTTGAATATGTACTTCATGTCCACATTGGTGGTGTCTTTTCCGTAGAGGTTGACATACATCAGCATGTTGGGCATCAGACGTTGTACACGTAGACCTTCCAGCTGTACGATTGCCGGGAGTCGGTTTTTCATCTGTTGTACACGATTGTTGATGTTGACCACCGCTTGGTTGGGATCACTTCCTTTGTGAAATACGATCTGTATGTTTGCTTCGCCAGAACTAGCGGCTGTAGAAAACATGTATTTCATGCCAGGTACACCATTGATGGCTTGCTCCAAAGGAATAAGCACAGAGTTGGTGAGTACGGTCGAACTAGCTCCAGGATATGAGAGATAGACCACTACCATAGGTGGTGCTATATCCGGGAATTGTGATTTGGGTAACGTTTTGATGGCAAGTGCGCCCATAAACATGATGACCAGTGAGATCACGATGGCGAGTGCAGGCCGACGTATGAATTGCTGAAACATTTTCTTCTTGTTTTAAAGCTTTGAAATAAGTTTACTCTGCGTGCAATTTCAAGTGTGAAATCACGTCGTTGGGGTCTTCGTAATCATAAGAGATTTTGTCATTTTCTCTAACAAGACGTAACCCTTCAAGAAGAATCTTGTCATCAGTTGATAGCCCTCCTTCGATTGCGTAGAGATCTGACATCTCTGCCGCTATAGTGATGACTCTGGATTTGACTACATTGTCTTTGTCCACGACGAAAACATACTTTTTATCCAGTACTTCGAATGTGGCTTTTTGAGGAATGATCAAAGCGTCATTCAAATCTACATTGACGAGGACATTGCCTGTCTCGCCATGTCTCAACAGAAGATCGGGGTTAGGGAAAGTTGCTCTGAATGCAATGTTACCCGTTTGGTTGTTGAAGTCTGCTTCGATGGTCTCAACGACACCTGTATGGTCAAACATCTTGTTGTTGGCCATGAGGAGTTTGACCTTCATCAGACTACTGTCTTTTTTTAAGTTGAGTCTGTAGTCCAGGTATTCAGCTTCTGGGACGTTGTAGTATACCCACATTTTGCTATTGTCTGACAAGTCCGTGAGCAAGTCGCCTTCATCGACCAAGCTACCTGGTCTGACATGGAATCTATCCATGATGCCCGAAAAGGGTGCTTTGATGTTGGTGAAACCTAGATGAATCTGAGCCAGCGATAGAGCCGCTTTGGCTTTGTCATATTTGGCTTTGGTCAAGGCCAGTTCGTTGGGTGCCACGATGTTTCGCTCTGCCAAGGATTTGGTGTTTAGGTACTCAATCTTGGCAAAATCTGCTTCGGCTTCCGCTTTTTGCAATTCTGCATTGTAGAGTAATGGCATGATTTTGAACATCAGTTGTCCCTTTTTGACGTATTGTCCTTCGTCGACAAAGATGTCCTGCAAATACCCTCTCTCTAGAGCACGAAGCTCAATATGACGAATGGCTTTGATTTGACAGACGTATTCTTTGGTGATAGAGGTGTCCATTTTGACAGGACTTGTCACCAGAAATTTCGTTTCTAGTTCTTTATGTTTTTTGTGTGATTCACAGCTTGTCAAATAGATTAGCGTATACAAGCATATGAACATGATTGAATTTTTCATGTTTTTTTGTTAAAGGTTGTAGTATGATGAAAGTGAGTGTGTATAAAACACATGGGCCTGCCTCTATCATTTATTTGATAGAGATCAAGCAAAAAAATAATCTTGGATTGAAGGCTATAGACCTATGTCCAGTAGATTAAATTATTTCAAATTCTAAATACTTGAAATAGAATGTGCCGACAGGAAGTGGCACAAGAAAGGGTTTGACCTAATAATAGGCTCGCATCGATCGAAAAGGAAAGAATCCAACGGTAATGACTGTCAGAATAATCCAAAAGAAAATGACTGATTTCTACATGCTTTTTGAGTGCATGAATCTTGTCGTCTTCCTCTTCTTCGACTTTTTCACAAAGGATTTCCTCGGTGTGATGGTGGTGACGCTCAGTGTCACGTGGATGAGGACGATAGGTGTCTCCGAGTTCGATGATGTGTACTGGATTACCTCCTAAGGTATGTTGATTAGAAACCGTTGGGACGCTCGTCTTGTAGGTATGCGCTGACAACTGACCATAGCCACTGAATAGAATGGCTGCCAGTACTGCAAGCGATAGAAGATGTTTAAATAGCGTTTTTAACATTTCGACATCAAAGCTATAAAAACTATTTCGAAATTATCATAGAGTAATGACGTATTTTATTTCGATTAAGTGAAATGACCTAGGTAAGATGCTTAGAGATTGGCTACTAGCTTCCTTGTTTTTTAGTTGTAGAGACCTGTTTTTTTACTATTGTATTTTTTTTATATCCATCTGTCTTTATCTAGTCTAGGAGGTGTTTTGTATTATATTATTTCTTTTATGTTCTGTTATACAGTTAGTTATGAGTATTACCGTTAGGTGAGAAAATCTTCATTTTCTTGTGAAAGTGGATTATAAATTCATAATATTGGTGTGTTAATAATTGGTATATCAATTTAATGTTATCCAATTTTTGACGCATGATTATTACTAAAACTAATTTACTATGACTAACAATTACACATGGAGATGGGGTCTCAGGAGACTCTGTGTCCTAATCATGGCAGCTGCCATGATTTTTGGATGCTCAGAAAATGAGCTGTTGGAAGTGAGCGACTTGGCTGTCAGCTCTCCAGAATCTGCCACCCCTGAGGTTGGTAAGAAGTACTATCTCAAGAATAGGAAAAGCGGACGTTACCTTGATGTAGAGAATAAGAGCAATAGCAACGGTGCTAACATACAGCAGTGGGGTACTTCTGCAACCACTTCTTCGACTCATCGTCAATGGGAAATCATCAGTACAAGTGATGGCTATGTGCGACTCAAAGGTGTGGATAGTGGAAAAAGCATCGAGGTGTCTGGTGGTAGCAATGTCAATGGTGCGAACGTGCAGCAATGGGCCTATCAAGGTACTACTCACCAACAGTGGCAGATCCTATCTACTGGAGATGGTTATTATCGTTTGAAAAATCGCGATAGTGGGAAATCTATGGGGGTAGCAGGAGGAAGCACTTCCAATGGAGGCAATGTAGAGTCTCGTGCTTGGAACGGAGCAACCAAGTTTCAATGGATGTTTGAGGAAGTCGGTGGTAGTACTGGTGGCGGTGGAGAGCCTACAGGCACAGCCAGCAAACCTTCGGATCTGATGGATAACTGCAACCAGTGGAAGATCACTTATCCAGATGGAGTCGAGGACAAGACTTTGTGTGGAGAGAACAACAACGAATACTTTTATGTCAATAGTGCCAAGAATGGTATTGTGTTCAGAGCACCTATTCGTAGTAACAATGGTACCACGCCAAATTCTGATTATGTACGATCGGAATTGCGAGAACGCAAGACAGACGGTAGTTCGGACATTTATTGGACTACTTCTGGCAAGCATGTCGTGTATGTCAAGCAAGCAATTACTCACTTGCCTATCAATAAGGATCATTTGGTGGCCACACAAATTCATGGGAACAAAGATGACGGTATTGATGACGCCATGGTATTGAGGTTAGAAGGTTCACATCTCTTCTTGAGTTTCAATGGAGGTAAACTCAGAAGTGACTTGACGATCAAAACAAATTATTCCTTGGGAACAGTGCATGAAGTGATCTTTGAGGTAATTGACGGTAAGCACTACTGCTACTATAGTGAAAATGGAAACCTGGCCAGTGCCTATGCAAGCGGTAATGCATCAAGCTATCTCGTGAAAGACGGTAGTAGTTCGTATGTAATGAATAAGAGCTATGGCGAGGCATATTTCAAAATCGGTAACTACACACAAAGCAATGCTGAAGAAGAAGGAAGTGATACAGGGAAGTCAAACAACTATGGAGAAGTTGTTGTGTATGATTTTTATGTGCAGCACTGATATGGAGTACGGGTTTAGTACCCACTTGTAAGACTATTTTGTTAAATGAAGAAGGACTGCACCGAAAGGGCAGTCTTTTTTTTGTGCTTGTCGATCATTTACAATATTTAGAGATGCAAAAGCCTCATACATACCGTATGAGGCTTTTGTATTCTTTGTATGGGATTAAGTGGAGCCGGAGGGAATCGAACCCTCGTCCAGATAAGGTCATATTGGACCCTCTACATGCTTAGTTGTCACTTAGGATCTCGTAGGAAGGCTGGCGGACAACAACCCACTTTTCCTACCAGTTACTTTAGCTTCGCTATCGGTTAGCAACTTGACCTCAAGCTAGTCTTACGAGTTGACACCCCTTGATCCCGCTTGTAAGACGAAAGCGTGGAGGGATGTGTCTGCCTCGAATCTTATCCGAGGTTAATAATTTTAGCTATCAGCTAAAATTAAGCAGCCATGGCGTAATTAGATTCGCCAAATATGATTTGAGTAAATTGATCACGTGTGCTTACTCACCACCCGACATGCAAGTACAATATTCACACTTACTGTCAATACCGGTCGGCCCCATTTTCAAAGATCATTTCCCCCTGTGGTAGGAGGGCAGCAAAACTAGTCATTACCTTGCTAGTAATCGGTATATACGGAAGAGATTTTGTTGTGTTGGGATTTTGGGTTCCAATCCATTGGCGAAAGCACGTAGTGTGTTCATAGGGTTGACACGTGGATAAATCAATAGGGGGCGGACATGAAAAAAGCCTTGACTCAATAGTCAAGGCTTTGGTTTCGTTTCTTTTTAGTGGAATTATTTCAATTCCATGGTTTTGGTCACGCTGTATACGCCGTTGGATACAGAGTAAGAGTATTGACCTGCTGGGAATGCAGACAAGTCAAAGCTTTTAGCGTATGTAGTGTTTGCTACGTCTTTGTCAGAATAAATCAGTGCACCGTAGGCGTCATAGATTTTTACTTTGACCACTTCTCCTTCTAGCTTGTTGAATTTCACTGCTACTTTAGCATCTGCCATTGCTAGAATCTGAACATTCAACTCAGAGCTCACGACTTTGTCAGCTTTTTCGCCTGCGAAAGCCAAAGTAGACATTGCAACAAATAGGGATAGGGCGATTGTTTTGATTGTAGTTTTCATGTTCGTAAATTTTATCGTGTTTTGAAATTGATTACGATGCAATGATAGAGCAAGATTGTAGACTTGAAAACCCCAAATCGGTGAGCTTTATTTTTTTCTAGGTGAATTGAAGGATTCAATATTTCAGTCGAAAGGGCAGCGAGTTTGATAGTGTATTATGTCCTATCGCTTCAGAATACGGTTGAATTTTCTAGTGCTCGAGCCTGTATTCAAAGCCTCAACTTGCTTGGGCTAATTCAATAATAACAGGATACGGGTGTTGAGCCCAGAAGTGTAGCCCTGCTCTCCAAGTTGGTCAAGTTGGATATAGCGAAAATTAAAACTGACATTGGCGTATTCTGTGGGCCACCAGTTGAGCCCGGCTGAATAAATATTCATGATGCCGTGGTTGATGCTTCGGCTATTGGTGTCGTAGTGGGAGTAGCGAGCGGTCAGTTCCCAAGCACCACGTCCACCTTGGGTGACACCTATAGCTACTGGAATGGGACTGACGGTTCCGTTTTTGTAGCGGTAGGCGCGGCGTTCTCCACTGAGTACCCAAGAGCCTGTGGTTTGGAAGGTAGTGTAAGTGAGCCGTTCGCCTCCCGTGACATCCAATTGGTTGATGATGTATTCGGAAAAGACCCAAAAGGGCCCAGTGATGAAACCTATTTCGGTATCAATCAGATTCATGCTATTTGTTTGGATTGCCCCCGTTTGGATGAAGCTGACGGATTTGTCAAATTCAGGCGTGATGCCGTATTGCGCACCACTATGTCCGTTGGAGTACCGATTGCCTATGCCAAGATGGATGAGTTCGTTGCTGGTCTTGGAAGCCCATGGTACACCGGTAATTCTTGCTGCGATGACGGATTCGGTGTTTTCAAAATCCGTATCTTTTTCGAGCCAAGGGTTGAATGCTCCTAACGCCCAAGAGATTCGTTGCTTTAGAAGGTTGCCACTGAGTTGGGCGCCTATGTTCCTACCTGGCTGGAAGGCGTCCGAGGTTCTTTCTTGCATGGAGTTGAAAAGAGATGAAGGAATGCGCTCCAAAGACATGGGTTCTTTTTGTTTGCCTATGCTGAGGACAATTTGCTTGGGCAATGGGATGTCGAGTCGATAGTCATAAAACGTCAAGTTGTTGAGATCACTGCCTTCAAATCCTTTTTCGAATGCATTGGTGGCTAAAAATACGGTGTAGGTCCACGGCTTTTTCATGAGCTTGACTGTCCCTATTGCGCCAAAGCGGAGTCCGCGGATTTCTCCTCCCGCGTTGGGCTGTAGTTTGCCGACTTGGTTTTTACTTTCTTCATTTTGCGAAAGCCAATACAGGCGATCCATGGCCAGTGCTGCGAAGAAGAGCCCTTTGAAGTTTTTGGTATTCCAGTGGTTCCATTTGCTGCCGTCGCTGTAGTTGACAGGTAGAGCGATGGGGGGAGGGCTGTATGCAAACCACCGTAGACGTGAATAGGGGTCCTTGGGGGTGTCGATTTCGCTATTGTCCTCTTCGAGGCGATTGATGCGGATCGATCCATCGTTGATCGCAAAGGTGATGTACGGGTCCATATCGAGCCAAATGTCAAAGTTCTTGCGTGGGTCGCTGTTGAGGATGATGAAGCGAGGAGTGGTGTCAATGGTAAGGTTGCCGACGAGGTACCCATCATTTGCATTCAATACGATGGCTTGGTCTGGCTTGGCAAGGCTCTCTTGAGAAACCAACTCTAGTTTGTCATCGATGATCATCAAATCCGCGTGGTAGAGCGAGGAGTCCGAACTGCTCGTCAATATGTTGACATTTCGGATGAGTAGTGTATGATGGTTTGACGTTTGAGCCGATACACTATGAGACAGGTGCAGTATAAATATCATATAGCCTGCAAGGGCAAGTATATATGCATGCCAAGCTCGCGGGACTGCTGGCAAGTAGGCTGGAGTTTGGTTCATAGGATAAAGTGATCTTGGGTATGTCAAGATCACTGTCTATAATATTAGCCAATTATTTATCTGAGTACAAGCTTTTTATAGGGGTTTCTTTCTCGAGTTTGATGATTTAGAAATTGTAAGAGAATGTCGAGTAGAACCACTATCCTTTTGGGAAATACAGTGGGACCAAACTTTTGATTTTGTCTAGAGTCTCCTGTACCGTGAGGTTACTCATGCCTCCAGCGGCGTTGGCATGTCCTCCTCCTTCAAAATGTTCGGCAGCCAGTAGGTTGACAGGGTTATTTTCTCCTTTGGAACGGAAGGATATTTTGATGATGCCATCACGCTCGGTAAACATGATGGCGGCCTTCATACCTCGTATGGACAGGGCGAGATTGGCCAGACTGTCTGTGTCTCCTTTTTTGAAATTGTACTGGGCTAGTTCTTCTTTGGTCAAGGGAACAATAGCCACATGATAGTCTTCCATGATTTCTAGTTTTTCGCTCATGGCATAGCCTTGTAGACGCATTCGACTCTCCGTATTGTTGTCGTTGAGCGCTTCGTGGATGAGGTGATGCTTCACCCCAGCGGCCAATAGCTTGGCGATCAATTCGTGGGTGCGAGGGGCGACGGCAGGGAAACGAAAGCTCCCTGTGTCAGTCAATATACCGAGGTATAAGGGGGTGCCGATGTTTTCGTCGAGTAGGTCGATGTGTCCAGACTGATCTATGAGCTCCACGATCAACTGCGCGGTAGACGAGGCAGAGGTGTCCGATACAGCCAATGTGGGAAAGTCCTGGGGATTGAGGTGGTGATCAATCATTATTTTCTTGCAGGTAGCTGCTTCCAATAAGGATTGCATCTCTGGTCCTACTCTGTCCGTCCCGTTGTAATC
Source organism: Reichenbachiella sp. 5M10 (assembly GCF_002742335.1). Taxonomy (NCBI): domain Bacteria; kingdom Pseudomonadati; phylum Bacteroidota; class Cytophagia; order Cytophagales; family Reichenbachiellaceae; genus Reichenbachiella; species Reichenbachiella sp. 5M10. The sequence continues at coordinate 1,609,900 of NZ_MDGR01000007.1, forward strand.
CAAGCAAAAGATCAAATCTGCTGTCTCAAAAGCTTCGGTCACTTGCTCGGGGTGATCAGTCATCAGTAGGATGTTGGAAGTGTCCAGCCAGTAGAGAAAGTCAGGTGCTGCGTCCGGGTGACATACTACAGCTGACTTGCCCAATTTTTCTATGAAATGTAGCAGGCCTAAGGAAGACCCCACCGAGTCCCCATCGGCAGATTTGTGTGCGGTAATGACGATGTGAGAAGCGGCAAGTATCTCTGCCTCGATTTGTTTGTAGATGTTCATCCGAATATGCTTTTGAGGGGTAGTCCCGTGTTGAGCGCAAACTTACTCCGACTACATAGAAAAGCCTTCGATTTTTTTCGCATAGTGATGCTTTTTTAGTTGACCTTGCTACTTTAGCCAAAGGACTTTGTCTTGGATGGGCTGGTGTACGGTGCATTGCTACGTCGTCCTACAATCAGTGTGGTTTTTACTTTGTTAATCTACTTAAGAGATGAGAACTGATGTCGTCGCAGGTGTGTTTTTAATACTGCATTTGACTTGTGTGTCGTGGGGGTATGGACAAGAGGAGGTGGATAGCTTACAGCAGATTATATCTCGTGATCATAGAGATACGTCTGCGGTGATTGCTCTGAATAGCCTTTCCAAAGTATATTATTATGCGGGGAATGATTCATCTATCGTAGTAGGGCAAAAGGCTGTGTCTATCGCAAAAAACATTAGTTATCACGAAGGACTGAGCAAAGCATATTATATGCTGGGCTTGAATCAACATGTTTTAGGGCAGTTTGAACTTGCCTTGAGTTATTATGACAGTTCGTTGAGATGTAGTGAGCAAACCAACGATTCTACTTTGCTTACTTATATACTAAAACAGGTTGGCAAAGTATACAGTGATAAGGGGGATTTCACCAAAGCACTGGATAATTACCTGGAATCCTTAAAGATAAGGCGTATCCTAGGTGACACGCTAGGTGCAGCCGCAGTGCTCAATAATATTGGTACCGTCTATTGGCGTCAAAACAACTATGACAAGGCACTGAGCTATTATCAGCAAACATTGGAAATAGAGAAGTCCATGGGGGCTTTCACCGAGCAAGCATCCACGCTGGGCAATATTGGACTGATTTATATGAGCCTTGAGGATTACCCCAAAGCGTTGAACTATTGTTTGAACTCCTATAATCTGTTGGACTCCTTGGGAGAGCAATGTCGGTTGCTCTATCCTGCAATTAATATGGGACAAACGTACCTCGAGTTAGATAGTTTGGATGAGGCACTTCAGTATCTGCAAACCAGTCATGACTTGTCTGTAGCGTGCAATATTCCTGAAGGGGGGTGTCAGTCTTTGTATTCTATAGGACAAATCTATTTTAAGCAGGGACTATACGACCTTGCCGAGCAAAAATGGAAAGAGGGGTATGAGCTAGCAGAAGAGTATGACTTAAAAACCTCCAAAATGAGTTTAGCCGAGTCGCTATTTGAGTTGTACAAATCCAAAGGTGCTTCTGATCAAGCCTTGCATTATTTGGAGATCACGTTCAAACTCAATAGTGAACTTTTCAATGAAGAGATGACTGAGCAGCTGACGACATTGGAGCTCAACTATGCATTCGAGCAGGAGCGTGACTCACTGGAGTTTCAAAAGCAATCCGAATTGCTGTCGGTCAATGCCCAACTAGATCAGCAGCGGTTGATGAAGTATGTAACGATAGCTGGGTTTATGATTGCATTGATTTTTGTTTTTGTGATCTATCGCTACTATCGACTGAGTCAAAAAGCTAAATCCATTTTGGAAAAGAAAAATAAAACGATCTCTGAGGCACTAGACGAGCGTGAGGTGCTACTTCGTGAGATTCATCACCGAGTCAAGAACAACCTACAGGTCGTGAGCAGTTTGCTCAATATCCAGTCCAAATATTTGAATGACGAGCTGGCCAAGAAAGCCGTACTGGAGGGGAGGAATAGAGTACAGTCCATGGCATTGGTTCATGAAAAGCTGTACCAATCCGAAAATATGTCCCAAGTGAATGTCAAAGAATATCTACAAGAGTTGGCCAATGCGCTGTTTCAATCCTATGATGTGTCCGAAGATAGAGTGAGATTGTCAAGTCAGATAGAGGTAGTAGACTTATCGATCGACACGACGATTCAGATTGGGTTGATTATCAACGAGCTCGTGTCCAATGCCTTGAAATATGCTTTTCCTGATACCAAACAAGGGGTGGTTTCTCTATCTCTCCGAAAAGTAGAGGGGATTCATGAACTAGAAGTCTCGGACGATGGTGTGGGTATAGCTTCACCAGATGATCTATTGAAGTCTTATGGCTATAGGATTGTAAGGTCCATATCTAGAGGACTGGGAGGGACGATCACGATGCAGCATGATCAGGGGACTTTTTTTAGACTAACGTTCTAATTATGAGTGAAAAACGAAGAGTATTGATCGTAGAGGATCAGCCGATTATTGCAGATGATATAGCGATTTGCTTGGAGCAAATGGGACATGAGGTGGTGGATATATGTGATTCGGCAGACCAGGCGTTGATGGCTTTGGATCAGCATGACATACAGTTGATTCTGTTGGATATCAAGATCAAAGGGGACAAAGATGGGATTCAACTCGCGCAGCTCATCCGCCAAAAGACAATGATACCTTTTGTATTCATTTCATCTCTATATGATAAAACCACGATCACTCGTGCCAAAAATGCCGAACCCTCTGGGTATATCGTCAAGCCCTTCAAAGATGAAGATATTCAAGTCGCAGTGGATATGGCATTTGCCAAAAATAAAATCGAGCGTGTGAGCAGACCTAATACAGAGCAACTCAATTTGTTCGTCAGGGAAAAGAATGCCATCGTACCACTAGATTTCAATCAGATATTGTACATAGAAGCATCGGACAACTATTCCATTTTTTATACAGAAGGAGACAAGCATGTAGTGTCTCAGACACTCAAGAATGTAGAGGAGAAACTCAGCAACCAGGGGTATTGCCGCATTCATAAGACCTTTCTGGTGAACTTGAGGAAAATCGACCGTATCGAAAATAGTGTGGTTTTTGTCGACGGCAGCCCGTTGCCTATTGGTAAGGTGTATAGAAAGTCCTTCATGGATCGTTTGACTGTGTTTTAGGGGCGTTTACTCACTGAATGTTCCGTTTGCCCCAATTTATTGGATAAGGATTCGTTCTGGATCTAATTTAGTGGAATATAGTCTTTTGCACCTAGTTTTGGGTTGGGTTGTAAAGTCTTAAAAACGAGAAACATAACCGCACTGATTCACGCCGTATTATACATGTAGCACAAGGTCAATGGCCCGCTACAGTTTTTTCTAGAGTGATCACCGTGCCGAACGATTGAGTAGATGAAGCCAGCAACACAATACACCAAGAGTGGGCATATCAATATAGCCTATCAAGTATATGGATCAGGGCCGATCGATTTGGTCTATATTCCTGGATGGGTTTCTAATATAGATTGGATGTGGGCATGTCCTGAGTTGGTTTATTTTTTCGAGGAGTTGGGCAAGTTTGCTCAAGTCATATTGTTTGACAAGCGAGGGACAGGGTTGTCAGATCGTATCGTAGAGCTATCAACCATCGAGGAACGAATGGATGATATCAGGGCAGTGATGGATGCTGTAGGTTCTCCGAAGGCCGTATTGTTTGGACACTCAGAGGGAGGCTCTGTATCGGCATTGTTTGCAGCGACTTACCCGAACCGAACGATATCTTTGATCACATTTGGCGTGTTTGCCAAACGAAGGTATAGTCCTGACTACCCATGGGCACCTACGGATGACGAACGTCAGAAAGTCTACGACATGATCGAAAACAGCTGGGGGAGTGGTGAAATGGGGTTGGAATCTCTCGCACCTTCGCAGGCCAACAATAAGGTTTTTATGGATTGGTTGGCTAATTATTTTCGATCTGGTGCTAGCCCAAGTGCCGCCATGGTGCTGACCAAAATGAATACAGAGGTGGATATTGTGGATATCCTAGGCTCTATCAAAGTACCTACTTTGCTCCTGCAGCGCACGCAGGATGTAGATGTCAAAATACAAGAAGGAAGATTTGTCGCAGACCGCATAGAGGATTCTATCTTTGTCGAGTTAGAAGGGAGTGATCACTTGTTTTGGGCAGGTAATACCGAAGAGGTTTTAGAAGAGATACGGGCATTTGTGACTCATGTGACACCAAAGAGGAATTATCAAAAAAGACTTCTTACCATCTTGGCTGGACGGGTTCTTCCATCAGAAGACATGAGTCATCAAGATATTGTTGGCCAATTTGTGACGCAGTATCGTGGCAGTATTATCCAATATGATCAAGGTGTTTTTGTTGCAACTTTCGAGGGGCCGAGTAAGGCGGTACACTGTAGCCTCGAACTACAAAAAGTATCGAAAGGTGTAGCGGTAGAATTGGCCATAGGCATCCATATTCTAGAAGGAGCAGTAGACGAAGCACGTTTTGTTCATGATGAAACAGTACTGTGTGTAAAGGAGATCATAAAACATACCGAGCCCAATCAAATATTGATCACACAAACGGTGAAAAACCTGCTCTCTGGGGCAGGTTTGAATGTCGTCCAACATGCGTCAATTTTTGAAACAGGTTCTAATGACAAATTGCAGCTGTTTAGCGTGATAGATCATTCAAGAATGGATTACAATCAAGACGACGGCAGAGTACACACTGTTCCAAAAAAAGGATTGTTTTTGGAGAATGTCTTACAAAGTATCGAAAGGCACATACATGATGAGGATTTTGGAGTAGAGATGTTGTGTAGCGAAGTAGGGGTCGGTGAGCGTCAGTTGCAACGAAAGCTCAAGGCCATTACCAACAAGTCTCCCAATCAACTGATCAACTCGGTACGACTTCATCGGGCCAAAGAACTGATTCTTGGTCGTCATGGTTTCAATATCACCGAAATCGCTTTTAAAATGGGGTTCTCCAACCCATCCTACTTTTCTAAATGTTTTAAGAAAGAATTTGACTTGTCTCCCTCAGAGTTGTTGCAAAGAGAAAATCAGTACGCGCCGGTTGCTAAAACCATAGCAGTATCAGATATGCTGTAAGTGAGAGGATTTCTATGTCGGAATTGTTAAAGGATTCGGCGGATTTGTGATAGTCCGTTAGTAGCTGATCACCCTAATTTTACTTCTATCAAATGTATTGAAAAATGAGAGTACTGGTTCATGTAAACTGAGCTGTAGTATGATAAAAATCAAGACCCACAACACAAAATCGTTTTGGTTGAATCCAGTGGATTTGGCTTTTGGGTGACTCTCAGAGTCACCCTTTTTTAAACGCGTAGTAGCGACAGCATGGAGGGCGTTTTTGTACGTCCTGAATGGTAGGCGCTATGGACTCCTTCATTTACAACAATTAACCAACTAAGATTTAAATAATGATCCATCTAAAATTATACAGACAGCTATGAAAAATTCATTTCTATCTATTGTCATGAGTCTCATGCTTTTTCAACCGCTATTGGCTCAAGAAGATTTTCAACCATTTGTCACCTCATGGAAACTCAGTGCTATTGATGAAAGTGTCACTATAGCACTGAATGCGAGTTTTACCTATGATTTTACCTATGCATGGGTACATGAGGGGGACACTATATCTGACGGTGCACATCAGTCGGTAGATGGTGATTTTGCTACCGTTTTTTCGGCGGCTGACTTCTCTGCTTTTGGACTTACTGAACCTGATACTGTTGAGCTATACATCGCAGGTGTATTTCCTCATCTCACAGGCTATACCAAGGCCCAATTGGTGGATGTAAATCAATGGGGGGATATTGTCTGGGGAAGTTTCAATCAAACCTTTGCAAATTGGGGAGGAAGGACATTCTCAGCTACTGATGCGCCCATTTTGAGTAGTGATGGGGTGAGTTTTTTTAGGATTTTTCGGCAATCAGGTAGTTTCAATGGAGATCTCAGTCATTGGGATGTAAGCAACGTTAGTGCTTTTAATGAGGCGTTTCAAAGTGCCAGTTCTTTCAATTCCGATCTAGGCTCTTGGGAGTTGTCCAGGGTCACAAATTTCGGAAATTCTTTTAATGGAGCCAGTAAGTTTCAAGGGCATGGTTTGAGTCAGTGGGATGTGAGTCATGTGACTAGGTTTAATAGTGCTTTTAATAACACAGATATTTCATCCACTACGTACGACGATATTTTGATCAGCTGGTCTCAATTGGCTTTGCAGAGCAATGTGACTTTATCTGCGAGTGGTACTCAATATTGTTCGGTACAGGCAGAAAATGCCAGAGCCGTTCTTATCAATGATTTTGGTTGGACCATAGGGGATGCTGGGGCAGCCTGTTCTGATGAAAGCGACATAGTAGCGTTTGATGTCACGAAACAGCTAAGTTGTGAAATCGATGCAGAAAATCATACCGTGACGGTAACAATAGCCAAAACGGATGACCGCACCAGTTTTTCTCCAGTGATTGCTACCTCTACAAATAGTCAAGTTTCTCCAGCTAGTGGAGAACTGCAGGATTTTTCGGCGCCCGTTATCTATACAGTGACTGCAGAAAATGGTAGCGAGCAGGAGTGGGTCGTGACGATCGAAAATGCCATACTTCTCAGTACCGATACTGACATAGTGCAATTTGATTTGGTGCCAAATGAGGGGGTGGCTATGATCGATCATAGCAATTTTACTGTACAGATTATTCAAGACAATTTGATAGAGGACATTACGCCAGATATCCAATTGTCTCCAGGTGCGTCCGTTTTTCCGGCGATAGGAGAGACGATCAGTTTGACGGGTAGTGATGTCATCGAATACACCGTGACAGCCGAGGATGGGGTTACCCAGCAAGTGTGGCAGGTGAGCCGATTAGATTTTTTGCCATTTGTTAGCAGTTGGGAGGTAGAGGATGAGCCTATTACACTGCTTTTAGATGATGCGTATGCATATGATTTTGTGTACCTCTGGTATGAGGGTGGGAGTTTGGTGAAGAAGGGGCGACATAGTAGCGAGAGTGGAGATTTTGTTTCAGACTTACCTCCTGGAGACTATCGTTTACAGATTTACCAAGAATTTCCTCACTTGATCGTAGAAGCTGATGCGATGGACTATTTGCTAGATGTATCTAGTTGGGGAGATGTCGTGTGGGGAAGTATGCGTGGGAGTTTTGAAAGCTGGGGTGGAGAGCGTTTCACGGCAACCGATGTGCCAGATCTAAGCCTCGTTTCGGATATGACAGAGATGTTCAAGGATGCCAGAAATTTCAATCAGGATTTGGCCATTTGGAGTATTGGTCATGTGAGCGATATGACAGGTTTGTTTAGTCAATCAGGGATGTCTTTGTTCAATTTTGATAAGACCCTAATCGGCTGGTCCGAACAGGAGGTTCAAGCGAATGTGAATTTAGGAGCAGCTGGATTGGTCTACTGCCGTGGGGAAGAGGCTCTTGCCAAACTGCAAACTGATTTTGGATGGGCAATTGTTACGGAGGGGCAGTTATGCCACGATTTTTGCTCTGGAGCCATCACCGTTTCTATTGGAGAGACAGTATCTGGTAATACGACGTTTGCCACCAATGACTCAAATGTAGCTTCCGATTGCGGATCCAATATTGTAGAAGATGGTGACGATGAAGACAGGTCAGTCGGTGTCTGGTATCGCATAGTAGGTAATGGAGAGACTATTACACTAAACACTTGCAACGGAGGGTTGTATGATTTTGATGATACGAGTTTGAGCGTATATACTGGGTCGTGTAGTGCAGGGCTACAGTGTTTTGCAGGCAATGAAGATGGAGAGCAAGAGGGTTGTGGTGCTAGTGGGTATTTGGCTAAACTAAGTTTCAACTCGCTAGTAGATGAGGAATATTTTGTTTTAGTAGATGGCTATGGGTCGAGTAGGGGAGAGTTCGATCTTGCGGTATCAAGCCAGCCTACCAGCCCTCCCCCCGCCAATGACAACTGCGAGGGAGCAGAAGTGCTGACGGTATTTGCAGAGGGAACAGGGACTCCTACAAATGGAACCAATACGCATGCGACAACAGCTCCTGAACCTCAAGGATGTGATCAGTACGGGACTGTCAATGATGTATGGTACCGATTCAATTCGGGAACTAATGTAGAGGTGTCCGTTACGGTTGCATTGACGGATACTGATGTTGACGGGCCACTGGTAGTGGCAGAATCAATCCAAATTGACGGATATGAAACATGTGGTGGAGAGTCCTTAGATATATGCGAGAGTGAAGGAACTTTCTCTATGGAGGTAGTGCCTAATACCGACTATCTGCTGCAGTTATGGAACGGGATTGATAGAGAAGGCACATTTACCATTCAAATCAATGACGGCCCCAATACCGCTGCTACGATCGATGATGTTGAGGTGTCGTTGAGTCGCTTTGCTACCAATGGCAGTGTAGTAGAAACGGTCATCGCGAGTGATGAGGAAGGGCATGACCAGCTATATAGTATCACTCAAGGGAACGATGAAGGTGTTTTTGCCATTGACCCAAATACAGGAGAGATTACGATAGCCAATGCTTCGGCACTGCAGGCATCTGCGAGTACCAGCTTTGTACTGACTGTGGGTGCCGCTGATCAAGGCCCAGGGGCATTGACTTCTGCAGGTAGTGTCACTATAAATATAGTAGACAATGAGTTTCCTGCAGTAGCGGATCAGCAGATCTCACTGGATGAAAACTCAGAGAATGGTACCGTAGTAATACAAGTAATCGCCACCGATGATGGCGAGGTAGATTTTACGATAGTAGGTGGAAATACTGGTCAGACTTTTGAGATGAGCTCGACGGGAGAAATCACTGTCCATGCGTCAGAGCATTTGAATTTTGAGCAACTACCAGTTTTTGTCCTAGAGATAGAAGTCACAGACCAAGATCTAGAATTACCTCTCACGAGTACTGCGAGGATTACCATCAACCTAAAGGATATCAATGAGTCACCAGTAGTTCACGATGCGCAATTTAACATTGGTCAGAGCAGCCCCAATGGGTTTGTGGTAGGGGACATTGATTTCGATGATGAAGACACGGATCAGTCACATGTGTTTTCTATTGTTGCAGGGAATGATGCTTCTATTTTTGGAATAGACGAAACCTCAGGTGTGTTGACGATTGCAGACAATAGCAATCTTGTGGCGGATGTAGACTTTGTACTGACGGTAGCAGTTGCCGACAATGGTAGCCCAGCCCTCTCTGGGACTGCTACAGTGGAGGTCACATCATTTTCCAATACAGTCCCTGTCATTTCTCCACAGTTTTTTGGTTTGGAAGAAAATGCTCCAAATGGCACAGTGGTAGCTACAGTAGAGGCTACTGATGATGACGGAGATGGACTTACATTCTCAATCGTCGGAGGTAGTGGCATGGGGATATTCTCGATAGACACAGATGGGGAGTTGCAAGTGACTGATCAAGATGAATTAGACTTTGAAGCCCAGTCATCTTTTGACCTTCGAGTGAGAGTGACAGATGATGGGCTCGGAGGGTTGTTTGCCGAAGAAATCATTACGATCAATTTGACAGATGTCAATGAAGCACCTGTTGGCTATGATATTAGTTCAAACATGAGTGCATTTGTAGAAAATGGGTATGTGTTAGGTGCTTTGTCTGTCACGGATCCTGAGAATGATGCTCTCACCTATACTTTCGTTTCGGGAAACGAAGATGGGGTTTTTGCCTTGGACGCGAGCACAGGGATAGGGACAGTGGTGGATGCGAGTAAGATTGATAGTGAGAGTACACCGTATTATGACTTGCGAATAGAGGTGAGTGATGGGGTCTATGTGATACAAGTAAGAGTAGTGATCCGTGTGTTTACCAATGCATATCCAAGTCTGCTTGTTACAGAGTTTGATATTGACGAAACTTCAGCGTTGGGCTCTATCGTTGCAACTTTGAGTTCGGATGATGTAGACGGGATATCAGCGTATGATATAGTTTCGGGCAATGAAGAGGAACTTTTCTTTATGAATAGTGAGACGGGAGCTATTATGATTGACAAGGCTCTAGATTTTGAAGCTATACAGCAAGTTGTCTTGGGAGTCCGAATTACCGACAATGGCTTGGGTTCTTTGGAAACCATTGAGAATGTGACAATTTCGATCAATGATGTAAATGAGTTTGCTCCTCAGGTTACTAATGTCGCACTAAATGTGCTGAATGAAAACTCGGTATCTGGTACGCAAGTAGGTACTGTCACGTGTACAGATGACGATATTTTTCAAACCTTGAGTTATGCCATTATTGCAGGAAACACCGACGAAGCATTTGCAATAAATAGCGATGGGCTGATAACCGTAAATACTCCATTGGCATTGGATTTTGAAACCAACCCTACATTCACCTTGACAGTTGAGGTGAGTGATGATGTAGATCCAGTCAGAACCATTGAGACAGAGGTGGTTGTTAGTCTTGGAGATGTCAATGACGCACCAGTATTGGCAGCTATTGGAGAGCGTTCAGGTATTGTAGGAGGTGTTTTGAGTTTTACAGTGACGGCCACAGATAGTGACGTGCCGGCCAATACGTTGACCTACTCTATAGATTCAGGTTCTGAAACCAAAGGGATGAGCATAAACCCAGCTACAGGAGTGTTCAATTGGACCCCTGTGTCCACCGATGTAGGCGTACATATGCTGCAAGTCACCGCAAGCGATGGTGTACTTGCTGATACAGAATTGATATCTATTGTAGTATTGAACAATGAGACAAATATTCTTTCATTCACTATGAATGAAGAGACAGGGACCTCCACCCTCAATACAACAGAGCATACAGTGACAATTGAGGTAGAGACAGGGACAGATGTGAGTGCACTGACTCCTTCGTTTACTTTGTCTGCAGGCGCGACGAGTGACCCCGCCAGTGGTACAGTGGTTGATTTTGGCAGTGCGGTGACCTATACCGTGACAGCCGAAGATGGTACTACTACTCAAGATTGGGTCGTGACCGTGACCGAAGCAGCAGAGTTGAGTCAGGAGGCAGCTATTTTGAGCTTTGCGTTGACGGAGCAAACAGGTGCTGCAGTTATTGATGCTACGAATCACACGGTTGATGTCGAAGTTGCCATTGGTACAGACGTGAGTGCACTGACTCCTTCGTTTACTTTGTCTGCAGGCGCGACGAGTGACCCTGCCAGTGGTACAGCGGTTGGTTTTGGCAGTGCGGTGACCTATACCGTGACAGCCGAAGATGGTACTACTACTCAAGATTGGGTCGTGACCGTGACCGAAGCAGCAGAGTTGAGTCAGGAGGCAGCTATTTTGAGCTTTGCGTTGACCGAGCAAACAGATGCTGCAGTTATTGATGCTACGAATCACACGGTTGATGTCGAAGTTGCCATTGGTACAGACGTGAGTGGATTGACTCCTTCGTTTACTTTGTCCGCAGGTGCGACGAGTGATCCTGCCAGTGGTACAGCGGTTGACTTTAGCAGTGCAGTGACCTACACCGTGACAGCAGAGGACGGAGTGACTGCATCGGACTGGGTAGTGCGAGTGACTCAGACTGAAGTACTAGGCATGGGGGAAGACCTAGGTTGGAGTTTTTTCCCGAATCCAGTTCACAACATCCTCCAAGTGAAAGCCGATGAAGTCGTTACGGTTTACATGATGAGTTTGAGTGGTCGTAGGGTCCTTTCTGAGCAGAAAGGGACTGATATTGAACTTGATGTGAGTGGATTAGAAATGGGAGTGTACTTTTTGATGATCCAAAATGAGAAGAGAACCGTTGCGCATAAGATACTCAAGGGTAAATAGGGTTTTGTAAGGGACGTTGTACAACCGTCTAATGCATATTTCGAGAATAAGCGTGGCTTTTTAGTCACGCTTTTTTTGTGTTTCACTAGGAAAGTGTCATGCCGTTGTTTCGTGCCGTATTATGTGCCACCTTAAATTGCCAAAATCACTGTATGTATTTATAAGATAGTAGAGTATGATTAATTTTGTTTTCATACCTAAGTAAATGCTATCTAGATGAAAAAGAAGTTGTTCCTCTTTTGGGTGATTGTACTTGGGCCGTTTGGGATTGCCATGGCTCAGGTCAATATGACCAAATACATAACGAATGACATGTTTGATACACAGCCAGTCTTTGATTTGGAAGACTTGGAGGAGGAAGAAACTGAGTCAAAGTCTTTTATTCAGTTGGAGATAGATAAGGGTATGAAGCTGTGGGAAGAAGGAGAGTTGGACGATGCGATTGCTTTATTTGAGGCGATGACTGAGTCGTACTCAAACTTTTCGCAGGGGTATTATTGGATAGGATCTATATATCTGGACAAGGAGGATTGGGTCGAGGCACGCCAAAATTTCAACTTGGCTATCAAAGAAGATCCTTTGTTTTACGAAGCCCGTTATATGCTAGGGCTGATTTCGGTGTATGAAGGGGATTATAAAGAAGCCAAAAAAGAAATGGAAGTGTTGGTCAATATCCCAGCCTATGCCGCTCAGGGCTACCACGGTTTGGCTATGATCGCTACGGATCAACGAGAGTACACTAGGGCATGGAGTATGTACAACAAATGTTTGAAAGAGGATTCGTTGTTTAGGGAAGCCTATTTGCCGATGGCATCTTTGGATCTTCAGTACTTTGGCAATTGGAAGCGTGCACTCAAGCGACTGAACCAAGCAGTATCCATCGATTCGATGTGGCAAGAAGCACGTATCTCGAGAGGACTACTGTCTCTCATGACTAAGGGCGGCATAGATCAGTTTACTAAGGACCTAGAGGTGCTCATCCGACAAGCACCTGACAACTATCACTACAGGTCCATCAAAGGGTATCTGAATATAGAGCTGGAGCAGTACTCCGAGGCGGTTCACAGTTTCTATCAAGCTCTGAGTATGGAAGTTGATTCTCTGAATACAGGGAAGTACAAGTTCAATACAGCGTTGAAGAAAAATCAGAATCTACAATCCGCTCTGAGTTATTACTTTCGTGAAAACGTGGAGTTGAGCGATTCGACACGGAGGTATATCGATCGGGGTATTTGTGAATTCATCGAAGGTAATCACAAACAAGCTCAGGTTTATTACGCGACCGCAGCAGGTCGGCAGCCACATGCGGTGATAGATATGCTCAAGGCGATTCAGTTCCAGTCCATGTGGGGCAAAGACAAGGAGGCTATCTTGAGCTATACCGCAGCGATCGAAAAGGACTCGACGATCTATGCTTGTTATTTCAACCGGGGAGGGCTTTACCTCAGCCTACAGCAGGACAGTCTCGCGATGGCTGATTTCAACCAACTGATTCGGTTGGACCCTCGGGCAAAAGTAGGGTACAAGAATCGAGCGAACCTCAGGATGCGACGAGGGTTCAGTGCCAAGGCTTACCAAGACTATACGGTAGCGATCATGTTGGATTCTACAGATAGTGATTTGTTTTACAACCGAGGGTATTGTTTGTTTACTCACGCGGAGTTTGATCGCGCCATAGATGATTTCAAAATGGCGATTTCTTTCAATGAGAAAGACGCAGATAGCTATTATTGGTGGGCGATGTGCAAATATAATCAGCAGGATACGTTGAGCACATTGGTGCTTTTGGACAGTGCTTCCAAAATTGGGAAGTACAACGACGACTATCACAAATACTTGCTGCAGTTGTCGATTGATTTGGAGAAGAAGGATTCGCAAGAGGAGGCTTTGAATCGACTGGTGAAGTACAACGGATGGAAGTCAGAGTATCGCTACGATAGAGCCAAATTTTATTACCATGAGGGAGAGCTGGACAAGGCCCTCAAGGATTTGGAATATTTAATCAGAAGAGACAAAGGACAAGGCGGATACCACTATTACAAAGGAATGATCCTCTCTGAACAAGGAAATCAAAAAGGAGCAGAACGAGCCCTGATGAAGTCTCAAAAACTAGGGTATAAAGAAGAGAAGGAGTGAATGGAGGATGATTTGGTCCTAAACCTGTCTTTTTGGGCAGCTCTTGATCGATCCATGACTATTTGGAAGGATTCGGGGTTAATATTGTGTTATAACTACTACTACAAGATATGAAAAATGTATTTGCATGGATGACCGTATGTGCTAGCTTGCTTGCAACAGTAGCGTGCTCTTCAACCGAGGACAACAAAGAACCAGAAACTAACGAAGAAATAGAAGAACCGACAGGGCTCCTTGCTAGTCTGCGATTGCCTGAGGGGTTCCAAATATCGGTTTATGCCGATGATGTCAAAAATGCTCGATCAATGGCGATGAGTCCAAGTGGCGTGCTCTATGTAGGCACACGGGACGAGGGGAGTGTCTATGCTCTCGTTGATACGGATGATGATGGAGAGGTCGATCAGAAGTATGTCCTTGCAGAGGGACTCAATATGCCCAACGGAGTGGCCTTTCGAGACGGAAGTCTCTATGTGGCGGAGGTCAATCGCCTCACTCGTTTCGATGGGATCGATGCGAAGCTAGACAACCCCGGGCCGGGCGTGGTGATCTACGATGACTACCCTACGGACCAGCATCACGGATGGAAGTACATCGCGTTTGGTCCTGATGGCAAGCTCTACGTTCCCGTCGGAGCGCCTTGCAATATCTGCGAAAGCAAAGACGAAATCTACGCCTCCATCACCCGCATGAATCCCGACGGGAGTGATCGTGAGATCTATGCTTCTGGCGTACGCAACTCGGTCGGTATCACTTGGGATGCAGAAGGTGCCCTATGGTTTACAGACAATGGTCGTGACCTGCTCGGGGATGATATGCCTCCCTGTGAGCTCAACAAGGCAACCCAAGCAGGGCAGCACTTTGGCTATCCCTATTGTCATGGAGGTGATATCGGAGATCCGGACTTTGGGTCGAGGTTTCCATGTTCGGATTTTGTCGTACCTGCACGCAAGCTCGGCCCACACGTAGCACCATTGGGATTGAAATTCTACACGGGAGACTTGTTTCCTACTGATTATCAAGGATCGATCATCATCGCCGAGCATGGCTCATGGAACCGCAGCAAGAAAATAGGCTATAGACTCATGCAGGTCAAGGTAGAAAATGGCAAAGCCGTATCCTACGACGTATTCGTCGACGGCTGGCTCGATGAAGAGGAGCAGGAAGCCTGGGGTCGCCCTGTAGATGTCCTCGTGCTAGAGGACGGGTCGATACTCGTCTCTGATGACAAGGCTGGTCAGATCTACCGCATCACCTACACAGCGCCATGATTGGTACACGTCAGGTGTCATTCGAGACGACAGCTCCCTATCATACGCTTTATGAGCTGACAGAGGATACACAGTATGTATGGATCGTATGTCATGGCTATGGGCAGTTGTCGGAGCGTTTCGTGAGGCAGTTTCAGGTGCTTGACGCAAAAACAAACTTCGTGATCAGTCTACAGGGCTTGTCTCGATTTTATCTGCCTGGACATCAAAAGGTAGGGGCTAGCTGGATGACCAAGGAAGGGAGAGAGGAAGAACTCTTGAATCAGTCGCAGTATTTTGCGGCGGTGCTCAAGGATTGTTTGGATGGGCAGGATTGGATGGATTATAAGGTCAATCTCCTAGGTTTTTCGCAGGGAGCTTCTGCGATATGTCGTTTGGCGGCTCATTCACGACTGGACTTTGCTCATTTGATATTGTGGGCGGGGAGTTTTCCATCCGAACTGAGCCCAGAGAGTTTTGCACACCTCTCCGAGGGCGCACGTGTCTATGGGGTACTTGGAAGCGAGGATAGTTACTATACGCGGGAGTTGTTTGGGACAGAGGTGTCTCGTCTTTCTGCCGCTACGGGTTGTATACCTGTAGAGGTGACTTATGATGGAGGGCATGAGTTGCGACGGGATGTGCTGAGTACTCTTGTTTCCAAATTTTAAATTTACCGTCCATCAAAATCTCATGGGTAGGCCTACCTGTAGGTGTTATTTTGCCGAAGCATTAAAAAAAAATCAATGATGAGGATTCTAAAAATATGGATGATGGTGTTCTTGCCAACCCTAGCGATGGCACAGGATAGATGGCAACAGCGTGTAGAGTACAAGATGGAAATTGAGATGGATGCAGAAGCCAATCGCTTTACGGGCGTGCAAGAGCTCAAGTATTTCAACAATTCTCCAGACACACTTGACAGAGTATATTATCATTTGTATTTCAATGCCTTTCAGCCAGGCAGTATGATGGATGTGAGGAGCAGGACACTGCCAGACCCAGATCGCCGTGTGAAGGATCGTATTTATCACCTCGATGAGGAGGAGATTGGCTTCCACCACATCCAGTCTCTCAAGCAGGACGGAAAAAAACTCGACTATACTATTGATGGTACAATCATGATTGTCTACTTGCGCAAACCAATACTGCCAGGAGCTACGACGGTGTTTGATATGACGTTTGACAGTCAAGTACCGTTGCAGATACGTCGTACCGGTCGTGACAACAGCGAAGGGGTTCGTCTCTCGATGGCACAGTGGTATCCTAAAATGGCGGAATACGACCGTAGTGGATGGCACACGCATCCCTACATCGCCCGTGAGTTTTATGCCCCATGGGGAGATTTTGATGTCAAGATATCTATAGACAGTGCCTATACTGTAGCAGCCACAGGCTTGCTCCAAAATGCCGGCCAGATCGGCAAGGGCTACAGCGATGCGACGCCTTCAAGCTCGCGATTGACCTATCATTTCAAAGCGGACAATGTACATGACTTTGTCTGGGCAGCTGATCAAGACTATGCGCACGATATCGTACAGATGAGAGAGGGGTTGGTGTTCCATTATTTCTACCAAAAGGATACGTTGGTCGATACCTGGAAGGGGATGCAGACATACATCAAAAAGGCCATGCCGTTCATAGAGGAGCATTTTGGAGCATACGGTTATTCGAGCTACTCGGTCATCCAAGGAGGAGACGGGGGGATGGAGTACCCGATGGCGACTCTCATTACAGGACACAGAAATCTCGGTAGTCTGGTCGGGGTGACAATCCACGAAATGATGCACAGTTGGTACCAGATGATGATGGCGACCAACGAGAGCTACTATGCATGGATGGACGAAGGGTTCACGACGTATGCGTCTAATTTGACAATGGACTACTTGTTTAACCCAAACTACCCCAAAATGAACCCGCATGCTGCCAATATGCGAGGCTATCGCCGATTGGTTGAGTCAGGAGCCGAAGAGCCTTTGACGACACACTCAGATATGTTTAGTACCAATGCTGCGTATAGTACGGCTGCCTATTCCAAGGGAGCGATCACTGTGCGTCAGTTGGAGTACATCGTAGGTACTGAAAACCTCCAAGCAGGTTTGCTACAGTATTATAAGCAGTGGAGATTCAAACATCCAGATATGCTTGACTTCCAAAAAGTCATAGAAAAACAAAGCGACATTGAACTGGATTGGTATTTTGATTTTTGGGTAAAAACTACCAAGACAATTGACTATAGTATCAACCAAGTCTATGCACAGGACCGCAAGACACACATACAATTGGAGCGCATTGGAGAGATGCCGATGCCTGTAGATATCAAAGTGACTACTCAGTCAGGAGACGAAAAGTGGTACCACATTTCTCTCGGACTGATGCGTGGGGCCAAACCGATAGCCAAGGGAGCAGAGCAGTTGACCAATTGGCCGTGGGTGTATCCCTATTATTCGTTTGAGATAGACATGCCTTTGTCCGAGATTGCCAAAATCGAGGTAGACCCTTATCAATATACCGCAGATATGAATACCGAAAATAATGTTTATCCCCTCAAATCATCAACTGTAGAATTAAAAGGTGTAATTCAAGAATAAGACGTAGATTTGACATTTACCAAATCATTGAGATAAATTGAAATTTAAAGAAGTTGGCATCCAGAGCCCTGTCCTAGAGGGGATTGAGGCAATGGGTTTTGAGAACACGACGCCCATTCAAGAGAAGGCGATCCCAGTCATATTGGAAGGAAAGGATTTGATTGCCTGTGCACAGACAGGGACAGGGAAGACCGCAGCGTTCCTTTTGCCGACCATTCAGCAGATTCAGAACCAGCAGAGTCACGGATCTATCGACGCATTGATCATCGTACCGACGCGTGAGTTGGCTATTCAGATCGATCAGCAGATGCAAGGACTGGGGTATTTCGTAGACATCAGCTCGCTTGCCATCTATGGCGGAGGAGATGGCGCGTCATGGGATGTGCAGAAAAAAGCATTGGTCAATGGAGCCAATATTATCATTGCTACGCCAGGTCGATTGATTGCTCACCTCAATCAAGAGTATGTAGATCTATCCAAGGTCAGACACTTTATCCTCGATGAAGCTGATCGTATGCTTGATATGGGGTTTTATGATGACATTAAGAAAATCATGGAAGGCTTGCCTGTCAAAAGACAGAACTTGATGTTTTCGGCAACTATGCCTCCCAAAATGCGGAAATTGGCCAAAGAAGTACTCAACGAAAACCCTGAGGAGATCAATATTGCAATATCCAAGCCGAGTGAAGCAATCGTACAGGCAGCATTCATGACATACGATGGGCAGAAACTGGACTTGATCAAACACTTGCTTACCGCAAAACCTTTGGATAGTGTCTTTGTCTTTTTGTCCAAGAAAACAGAGGTCGATAGAGCAGCAGCAGAAATACGAAAACTTGGTATCAATGCTGCACCAATACACTCTGGATTGGAGCAATCCAAAAGGGAGACCGTCTTGCAGGATTTTATCAACAAGAAAATCAACGTCCTTGTAGCAACTGATGTAATGAGCCGTGGAATTGACATCAAAGGTATCGACATGGTGATCAACTACAATGTCCCTGGTGATGCAGAGGACTATGTGCACCGTATCGGACGGACAGGTAGAGCTGAATCCAAAGGGATCGCCTTTACATTCGTCAATGAAGACGATATGTTCAAGTTTAGTAAAATAGAGGAATTGATAGAAAAGGAGATTCTCAAAGTGCCCCTGCCACAACACATAGGAGAGGGCCCCGTGTACAATCCCCAATCGAGTGCTAAAAATAAAGGCAACGGAGGGCGTCCAAAGCGTGGGTTTTCAAATAGAAAAAAGAGATAAGCTAAAATAATTAGTATTACTTTTTGTTTGCTAAAATTTATAGTCTAATTTTATTGTCATTATTAGCTGATAATACCTTTTGTGTATCATTAATTGACAAAAAAAATTAGCAATGGAAGAATATCACGTAGGAGGAGACTATAAGTTGAGGTTGTCCTCCAAAAAATTGAAGTCAGGGAAATGTCAAGTGAAGTTTCATGCTTCGCTGGAAACGAAAAAGAACATGTATGGGTATGTATTGGCAGATTCAGGTGAGACTTTGCGCAATGTGGTAGAAAAAATCTACTTGCGTTTGGATCAGTTCAAGAACAAACGAAACGCCCATCATATCAATTTGTATTCTATTGGTCAGCACTGCAGCAAAGACAATGGAATCATTATGTTTGATGCTTGATCCTAAGAGATAGAATATGGAAGTGGCTAAACTGAACGAGAATATCAAATACCTAAGAAAGAAGTTTGGGTATACGCAGGAGACATTCGCTGTAGCGATAGGAATCAAGCGGTCACTCGTAGGAGCGTATGAGGAGGGTAGAGCTGATCCTCGCCTTGCTAATCTGCTGAGAATGTCAGAACTTTTTAATGTAAGTGTGGACACGTTGATTAGTCAAGATGTGTCCAGTCTGCCAGAGGATGAGTTGTATATCCGCAATCAAGAAGCGAAGGTGTTGTCCATCACTGTAGACAGTGAGGATAATGAGAATATCGAATTGATTCCTCAAAAAGCATCGGCGGGATACTTGAATGGCTATGCTGATCCCGAGTATATCGAAAATTTACCGAAGTTTCAGTTGCCTATGTTGCCTCAGAATGCTACGTATCGAGCTTTTGAGATCTCAGGGGATTCGATGCTGCCATTGTTGCCTGGTACGATTATTATCGGAAAGTATATTGAGCGTGTCTCGGATATTAAGAATGGTAAAACCTATGTCTTGCTGAGCAAAGAAGAGGGTGTGGTGTATAAGCGAGTGTTCAACTATGTGGATGAGAATGGGATGCTGTTTTTGGTCTCAGACAACAAGACATACTCTCCCTACCAAGTAGAAGCCAAAAACATCATTGAGGTGTGGGAGTCCAAGGCCTTTATTAGTATTGATTTTCCGGACCCATCTACAGCCGTGCCAGAGATGAATATCAGTGAGCTCACGGGTATTGTCGCCAATCTTCAAAATGAAATTGTAAAGCTGAAGGAAGGGAAATAAGAAAGGGTGTTGGGTTAGAATCCTATTTCTGCCTGGCACATGAATAACAATTCATTTGCTCCTCCATGGTTTTGGATATAAGAAGCACTGCTTTGCAATTTTAGTGTATGACCTGAGATATACTTGGAGAGATTGAGTGTGATGATTTCTGAATCTGGGGATATATCTACACTTTTGGGTCTATTGATGACGTATCTTCCTGCAATCTCTATGTTGTTTTTGAACAAGTAGCCTGTGGAGAAGTTGAAAGCCTCACCCATGTAGAAGTAACGTTGACTACCTAGCTCATCTAGACCAAAGGCAGGCCCGTTGGCTATGCGTCTATTGGCATACTCTGACATGATACTGAAGCCATGATACTTGAACATCAGGTCTGCATACCAACTGCTGATGTCTACATGTGTATCAAGGAATCGTCCCAATTGTCCTCTTTCTCTGTTGTTGTTGTCATTGAAGTCATAAGTGATGCCCACGGATAGTTTTGGTTTGGGCTCTCTCATCAAATCTCCTCCAAAATAATCTCCTTTCTTCTTGAACTTTCCAAAGGGTAGGAACTCTATTCGTGCCGTGTAATCATATCCTTGGATATTGGAAGCGGTGACGTTTCTTCCTTCTCCCATGGAGATAGAACCAATCTCTCGAACTACCCAGTCACCTATCTCGTGTTCGTGGTGGAGTTGTAGGCCCATGTCCCTATCTAGGTTATAAAAGGCGTTGAGTTCACTACGCTCGGTGAACTGCATGGCTCCCGAAGAAATAACCCTTTCGCGGTTGCCGGGGAGTTTGGTTTGTCCTGCCCAGAGTACCCAGCCTTCTTTGAACTCCCATTTTAGTACAGCATCCAATACTATATTGGCCGCACCACTGTTCTCATTGTAGAAGTTTCCTTGGTCTCTATTGGATAATCCAAGCTCAATTTTATATTGGATCGTAGGATCGTAGATGAATCCTTTGAACTTGATTCGGTACCGTCTGATGAGAAAGTTGTCGGTGTAGGAGTTGTCATCCAAGTTGACTACTCCAGAGTAGCGCGACTGAAACCGTAGGTTTATTTGTGTACTAAAAGATGAATCTGCAGCAGTGAAACGCAAGCCATTGCCGAGTTTGCTACCTAAAAAAGTTTGTGCATGTGTAGACATAGTGATGCCAAGAAACACCACTCCCAAAACTAATAATCTCATTTTCTGAATATGAATTAAGCTGCAAGATTACATATTTCTATTCACAATGAGGTAATGATTACTTAACCTAAAAGAAACATAAGAGATAAGAAGAGCCTATTGGAAGGTCACGATCTTGTCTAAGAAGATCAAAGAGAGTGGCAAAACGAAGAAGATAAATAAGATGTAAAAGAAGCCAACTACTTTGTATTGCATGGTCATCATGCCGAATTTACGTGCATAAAGTATGGGTAGGGTTTTGAGTATGGGGATGATCAGGAATATGATAGCGCCTATGGCATTGAATAAGAAATGTACCAATGCGATATTCATAGCAGCTTCAGATTTGTTGAGCGCGGCTATGAGTGCAGTGATGGTTGTTCCTACATTGGCCCCAACGATGTAGGGGAAAAGTTTGGCTATTTTGATTTTTTCGGTAGCGCCTAGCGGGACGATGATAGTGGTTGTGATTGAGCTAGATTGTATCACAGCTGTCAGCACAGCCCCTAAGCTGAAAGCATTGAAGTTGTTTTTGAAAAACACCTCTTCAAATTTTTCTTGAGCCGTGCCAATGAGCCTGTTGCTAATGGTCTTGGATATTATTTTGATCGAGAGCAATAGGCTGAGCGTAGAGAGGATGATTAGGATGGACTTGTATTCTATGATTTGTATGAGGTAGTTGTTGATAGTGTCAAATAACCCGAGGTTTTTGGTCGTAGTGATATATTGCTGTGAGGTGTGAATACCTAGCAGTGAGGTGATGTGTAGAGATAGGTTGGATAGAATTTGATATTTCCACTCCAGTGGGAATAGGATGATCACAGTCATGATGTTGAAAAAATCATGCATGACACCTGTAGCTATGGCATTTTTAAATTGTTTGTTGTTGGTAATGTAGGAGAGTGAGACAATGGTGCTAGTCAAGGTTGTTCCGATATTGGCTCCCATGATCATGGGGACGGCATTTTGTATAGAGAGACTACCAGATGCTACGATTGCTACGATCAGCGAAGTGCTTGTCGAACTGCTTTGGATGACTGCCGTGATGAAGATGCCAATGAATAGGCTGACAAAAGGATTGGCAATGACTTTGAGTAAGCTAGAGACAGTGTCGCTACTGATGATGTGAAAAGCTTCAGTCATCAGGTCTAGAGACCAAAGAAATATAAACAGAGCAATTGCTATACTGAATACGAATTTTAGAATGCTGGCTGTTTTGATTTCTTGTTTTTTGTCCATAAAGAAGCGCAAAATTATACTAAATAGACGGTATGAATATTACGTAATTGTTAACAATGAAAGAGTATTCGAAGGAAGGTAAGGGGATATATTAATATTTACTTAAAATTGAGCAAGTGAATTATCAATACATTTGCAGCATTTATAAATCGAACATAGAATTTAACTAGAGCAAGGTGGAATACGGTTTTTTTGATATTTTGGAATTGATTGGAGCACTTGGGTTTTTCATTTATGGAATGAAGGTCATGAGTGAGTCAATTCAAAAAGTGGCGGGAGATAAGTTGAGGGGTGTCATGAGCTTGATTACTTCCAATCGTGTCAGTGGTGTTTTGACGGGTTTTCTAACCACAGCGATCATTCAATCTTCGTCTGCTACCACAGTGATGGTAGTCAGTTTTGTCAATGCAGGTTTGCTCAAATTGCGTCAAGCGATCAGTGTTATAATGGGAGCCAATATTGGAACTACTGTGACTGCCATTTTGATCTTATTTTTGGGTTTTTCTAAATTTAGTATTGCGCATTACACTTTGCCGATAATTGCGTTTGGCTTTCCCTTGTTGTTTGCCAAGAAGTCAGAGTATAAGTATTGGGGTGAGTTTTTGATTGGGTTTGCCTTGTTGTTTATGGGACTTGATGCGCTCAAAGGTGCCGTGCCTGACCTCAAGAGTAGTCCTGAGGTTTTGGATTGGATTACTTATGTCAATTCGTGGGGTTTTTTCTCGATCGTGATAGCGGTGCTAATTGGTACGATGCTTACCGTAGTGGTGCAGTCGTCCAGTGCAGCGATGGCGATTACACTGATATTGTGTGACAAGGGGTTGATTCCTTTTGATATGGCTGCAGGTATAGTATTGGGAGAGAATATAGGGACGACCATTACTGCCAATCTGGCGGCTCTGGTTGGAAATATACATGCTAAGCGAGCAGCGAGAGCTCACTTGCTTTTCAATGTTTTAGGAGTGCTTTGGATGTTGATTGTTTTTGGGTTTTATATCAATAGCATCAGTTGGATCATGGTGGCTATGGGACAAGGTGATCCGCTCGCAGATTCTCAGGCGGTGAAGTGGGGATTGACCTACTTTCACATTAGTTTCAATATCATCAATACCTTGCTGATGATTTGGTTTGTGCCACAGATAGAGAAGGCAGTGATCAAGATGGTACCGAGTAAAGATGATGAAGATGAAGAGTTTCATTTGGAATACATTGGAAGCAACTTGATGCGTACCGCAGAGTTGTCTCTGTTGGAGGCAAAGAAAGAGCTTTCTGTTTTTGGCAAGATTATCAAGAAAATGCATAATTACTCTGTAGAACTACTAGAGACAGATAGCCAAAAGAAAATAGAGAAACTACTGGTAAAGATCGAGAAGTACGAGCAGCATACTGATGATCTCGAAATTGAGATTGATGATTATTTGGTCAAAGTAGCTGAAGGTAGGCTGTCGGCGAGTTCTTCTGAAGAAATCAGAGCCTTTCTGAGCATCACCAGTGATTTGGAACGTGTGGCGGATATCATCATGAGAATGTCTAAAGACGCGAGCAAGAACGCCAAGAAGAAGTTCGAATTTACGAAGGATCAGAGTGCCAACCTGCACAAGTTGACGGAGCTGGTAGAGAAGGCTATCGCGATGATGCTGACTAACTTGAACAAACCGTATGCTGATGTGACGATGGAAGGAGCAAAAGAATTGGAGCATGCCATCAATGCAAAGACGAAGGAGCTCAATAAAGAGTATTTCAAGAAAATAAAAGAGAAGAATTACGACGTGAAAAATGGGGTGGCTTACCGCGATTTGATTTTCTCTTGTGAGAAAATCGGAGACCATTTGATCAACGTTACAGAAAGTCTATATGATTTGAAGGGACATCACTAAGGTCTGTTTTTGGACGAGAAGAATATAAAAGCCAATCGATTTTGATTGGCTTTTATAGTTTGTAGCGGATTTGAAATTTGATTTCGGATTGGGTGTTTCCAATGATTTGTTCGTTGGACGAACCGATAGAGGTAGTTTGATTATCGTAAAGGTAGCGACCGTATTTGGCCCATAGGGTAATCTTGCGTACAGGGGAGTATTGTAGCAAGATATATGTACGCGTACCTTGACCTGTGTAGGCAGGAATCGAAAAGGCATAGAGTAGGTCCTTTTCGTAGACATACTGTCGGTTTTCGTAATCCTCTGTGTCGAAGACGGCAAAACGGGTGCTGACCTTAAGTTTGGCAATTTGGATTGTCAGATCTTGCATGATGCTCACTCCTGTGCTTTGTTGTCCATCTTGGTCGAATGTACTGAATTGGACTCTAGACTTGAGGCCTATGTTGGGATGAACCTGAAAATCCAGATTGCCTGCTACAGATCGTTTGACTCCAGAGACGATTTTTTTGACATTCATGTTTTCCTGAGAGACAGTTCGCTCTTTGGATTGCTGACGATACTGGAGATAAAGCTTGGTGCTGCGCGAGGGGGAATAGGAAATTTTGGTGAGAAATTCATAGCCACTAGTAGGGGCCTCAGCACGGTACTTGAGCCAGGGGAATAGAAACCAGTCATAATAGGCAGTGATTAGCCAGCGTCTGGAAGGCGTGTATTTGAGTCCCCAATAAATTCCTTTTTCGTTGATGGTTCGTGCACCTTCGCCAAAACCATTGCCATAGAAGGTGTGGTAATCCTTGGCATAATCTCGATAGACTAGGCTGAGGGAGAGTTCGGGAGTGAGGCTGGACATGAGGCCTGCGATATAGGCTTGTCCTCCCGATCTGGATAGAGCGGCCTCCCCAAATAGTAGCATGTTGTGCCAATTGTAGTTCGCGAATATGCCGAGGTTATAATTGTGTTTTCCGTTGAATTCGAATTGGTTGTACAGCGTGGGGGTACGTTGTATGGGGATCGAGTAGTGGGAAGCGAGGTAGGTAAGTCCTCCTTGGAAATTTCGACCCGGTGCATTGTATGTGAGATTGATGCCGTAGGTAGTTTCGGTGATTTGTTTGCGTTTGTTCCATTCTGTACGGGTCCTGTGCAAGCCTGTAGAGAGTATGCTCGAGATGTACTCTTCGGGTTCATCTGTATCTGTAACGGAGACCGTGTTTGCGTCTTGGCGCATGCGCGAAATGAAGGGACTGATATCTATCTGTCTGGAGATAGCGTAGGTGAAAGCCGCACCGCGCATGAAGCCCGTTTCTAGTACAGAGCTGTAGGGCCTAATTCCTGAGTTGCCTCGTTTGACTGTAGTGATGGTTTCTGCACCTTTGCCTGGGTTGAAGCCTGCACCGAGGATGAGCCCTTGGCCAAATTGTGCCTGATAGTCTCCTAAACTGATGCGTTTGAATTTCCCTTTGTTTTCTAAAAATAAGTGGTAGGAATAGTAATCAAAGCCATAGCTGTGTTGTTGGTGGTTCCAATAGATTTTTTCGCCAGGATCCTTTTCGAACGTTAGACCAAGGCTATAGTCTTTGGAATGTCGACTCAGAAAACGCCCGTAGATTTGATATGGAGATCCCATGTATCTACCTGGATCGACTCGTTGATAGCCTTTTTTGTTTTCGACAGTGCGTCGGGCTCGGAGCAGTAGGTAGGTATTTTCGTTCTTTGCTACGCGCTGGACAAGACGTCCTTGCATGTGGTAGTCC
The DNA here is from genome assembly GCF_002742335.1 of Reichenbachiella sp. 5M10. Lineage (NCBI taxonomy): Bacteria > Pseudomonadati > Bacteroidota > Cytophagia > Cytophagales > Reichenbachiellaceae > Reichenbachiella > Reichenbachiella sp. 5M10. The sequence continues at coordinate 1,636,113 of NZ_MDGR01000007.1, forward strand.
CCAGGAGAGCGGACGACTACAAATGGGCGTATGTTGTTGATGGTTCGTTTGTCAAACCCATCAATTACTTGCAGTTCGTAGAGGGAGAGCATCGGGCCGTGTCGGTTTAGATAGTTCATCAATTCATTGATTTGACGAAGGTCCAACTGGTACAATCTGCTGAGTTCTGTTTTGGTGGCGCGGTTGAGATCGATAGGGTCAAGATAGAGTTGATAGAGCGATTCGTAGAGGTCTTCGTAGTTGATGTCTTGGTCCGGGACTTGAAACATCGTCTCGATGAAATTTTGGATGTCAATTTCAGGGCGTTTGGGTTCTTGCCCCGCCAGAGTGTGACCGACAAAACACAAGGAGCCGATGAAAAACCAGCGGATCATGGAGAACGACGGATGAGGTAGGCAAATGAGATTTGATGAATGTCTCCTAAATCAGGATGGATGCCAAAGGCATAATCAATTTTGAGCCTTTTGGGGCTAAAGCCCAGCCCAAAGTTGCTGACAAAAGGTTCTGTTTTGAATCCCATACGTAGGGAGAGCATTTCAATGACTTGGTATTCAACGCCAATTTTGAATACGAGAGGGTCGTCGAGGTTTTTTTGAACTTCTGTATTGAGCATGAGACTTTCATTGGGACGGTAGCTAAGTCCTGTTTTCATGTAAGTAGGTACTCGTTCGTTGACGTTGATCGATGCTTGGTTGATGTTGGAGATGTGTGCCCCGAAGTAGAGTTGTTTGGAGATCTCAGCTATGCCTCCAAAGTCAACCATGTAGTGATGTCGTGTACCGTTGGATTCCAAACTGAGCTGGTAGTAGCTGAGGTTGAGTCCCAAACTGACTATTCCCAAGCGATAGCTGTACCCAAGGTTGACTCGCTGTTCGTGTAGTGATTGATTGCCATAGCGGTATGCACCCACCCCAAGAGTTCCATGCCAAAGAGGTGAGCAGAGACCCGCAGCAATACTGGAGAGTTCTGACAAACCGTAGAGGTTGCGATATGTGCCGAAGACGGTCAAGTCATGAGTACCTGTCAGTGCTCCAATGTTGTTGAAAAGAGCCCATTCGTCTTCGATGGTGACACTGGATTCGGCGAGGGCTGCTGATCTTGCGCCGATGGCGTAGTTTCCGCTTTGCGCCAAACAAGGTTGTGCAAGTGTATAAAACACGAGCAGGGCAAGGTGGTTGGTTTTCATGGTTATCTAAAATAGTCGATATTCTCAACTTTTTCAAAGATCAATGTCTCGAATATTGTTAATATTTGCCCCTAAACACTAGTATATGAGTATTGCCTTGAATAACCTTAGGACACACAAAGAGTACGTTTTGATCAACTACGGGGAGAAATTCGAGTTTAGCGTAGTGGAGATCCTCTATGGAGAGGAGTTTGTTCTAAAGGACGTTCATACCCTCGAAAACTATAAGATGTCAGAATTGATTGGCAAAGGACGAGGCAAGGATTTTAGCATATGGGAGAGGTGATTGGTTGGGCCTAGATGAAGCGCCCAGAAGCAATCCATTGGTGCTCTGCTACTCGACGATTGTAGAGATACACCCAGCAGGTGTAGGTCTTTTCACCACAGTGAATGGATGCCGATTCGCGGACATACTCATGTGGCCATGAGAAGTCTGGTCCTATCCCTTCGTATGCGTCCAATTGAATCAGTACCTGGTCTGCATTGGCCTTGTCAAACTCGTAGACTTGGCCATGTACTTGATGGGAGGGGTCTGCTGAGCTGAGGACGCCGGGATAGACGTCTACTTGATAGAGTTTGCCTTGGAATATCCCGTCTGCCAAATAACGTGCATTGGCACGGAGCAGCCGAGCATAGGGGTTGTCATGAGACTGTAGTAGTGTACCATAAACAAACAATCGTTGGGTTGTATTCATGCCGATAGATATTCGTAGACAAAGTAAAAATATTGTATTTGGTCAAATAGAATAGAATTTTTCTATTTGATAATTTTACTTATTTTAGATTCTTCTTTTGAATCGATAGATTCAGAAAAGCAGCATTTGAGAGCATACTTTTGAAACTAAAGACAAAATGGAGGTAAGAGGATCGGTATTGATTAGTATAGATGAATTCATGAAAAGTGAACATGCGGATCAATACGCTGTATGGAAAAAGAAACTCTCAAAAAACACGTTGAACTTGCTAGAAACGACTGGTCCACAGAAATGGTGCCCAGTAGAGGATGGGGTGATAGATCCGACGGTACAGTTGTGCAAGTTGTGCTACACAGATGCTAAAAAGGGAGCTTGGGAATCGGGTAGGTATAGTGCCAAAGTATCACTTTCGGGGATATATAAGATATTCGTATTGGTGAGTACCCCGGCTTTCATGCTGAAGCGATCGAGTCGTGTCATGACGACATTCTACAATCCGACGAATATCGAAGTAGCCAATGCTACAGATAAATCCATGTTGCTTCACCTGACAGAGCTACCTGTCAACAACGAACTGCTTGAGTACCGCATAGGTGGATGGATGGAAAAGGCTCTAGAGATATGTGGGTGTAAAAACTTGCAGTTCAAGATCACGAGCTCACTGTCCAAAGGGGATTCATTCACTGCCTATGATATCAGTTGGGATTGACTGTCTTTGATTTATAATAGGAAATGGAAATCTAATGCACACCGCGTTAGATTTTTTTTTATCCCTGAACTCCTGCTAGTTTTGCGCTCGAAAAAAATAAAACTATGGCTGAGTCAGACAAGGGGATAGATAGGGAGGAACTGGAGCGTTCGATCAAGATGCTCGAGACATTGAGTGAGCGAGGAGAGCTACTGGATGCCTTGCCAGAGGCGTTGCGCGTAGATTTGCTCAAAGCTGCAGGCAAACTGTCCCGCCCTGATCGCAACGAATATCGTCTGAGAAAGAAACAAGCTAAGAAAGAAAAGCGCAAGCAGGTCGTAACCAACGACCGAAAAGCCAGGGCTCTATCAGGTATTCGCTCTGCACGTGAGACGCCAGTGTTTGAGGCGCCCAAACAACTGCTCTTACAGAATATCCCCACGACAGATGATCGGGTCTTGTCCTCTCCGCGCAATTGCTACGTCTGCAAGAAGGAATATACCAAGCTCCACCATTTCTATGATGCGATGTGTGAGGAGTGTGGGGATCTTAACTACATGAAGCGCTTCCAACGTGCCGATATGACAGGGCAGGTGGTACTGATCACGGGATCACGACTGAAAATCGGTTACCACATCTGTCTGATGATGCTGCGTTCTGGCGCTACGGTGATCGCGACGACTCGCTTTCCTGTGGATTCGGCCAACCGATTTGCTAGGGAAGAGGACTACCACGACTGGAAGGAGAGGCTGCATATCCACGGGCTGGACTTGCGTCATATTCCTAGTGTAGAATTGTTCGCGAGCTACGTCGAGCAGAATTTTGACCGATTGGATGTCATCATCAACAATGCCGCGCAGACGGTACGACGACCGCCAGGGTTCTATAGCCATATGATGGAGAAGGAATTGCTGCCCTACGAACAACAGTCTAAAGAGGCCCAAGTGCTACTCAAAGATCATCATGCCTGCGTGCGGGATTTGACGGACTATGGCAAGGCACTCGAAAACAACGATGGCGCCATGCCAGTGACATGGCATGGACAGGAACCTGGTGTAGGGATCCGTGCCTCAGCAAAGTTGTCACAGATACCGTACCGTTTTGACAATTCGCTCGAAGCAGCGGAGATATTCCCAGAAGGGGAACTGGATGCTGACCTCCAACAGGTCGATCTTCGCAAGACCAATAGCTGGCGCTTGCGACTAGGAGAGGTGCAGACCGCCGAGATGCTCGAAGTACAGCTCGTCAATTCGGTAGCGCCTTTCGTACTGATCAATAACCTCATTGGCCTGATGCGCAAAGACTACACTGGACAAAAACACATCATCAATGTCTCGGCGATGGAGGGTAAGTTTCATCGGTTCAAGAAAGAAGATAGACACCCGCATACCAACATGGCCAAGGCAGCACTCAACATGATGACACATACGTCGGCGAGTGATTTTGCGAAAGATGGTATCTATATGAATGCTGTGGATACGGGTTGGGTGACCGATGAGGATCCTGTCGAGCTGGCGAAGAAGAAAGAGGAACTGCATGACTTTCAACCACCGCTAGATATCGTCGATGGTGCAGCACGTGTGGTGGATCCCTTGCTCGACGGTATCAACTCTGGCAAGCACTGGTGTGGCAAGTTTCTCAAGGATTATTTTCCGATTGACTGGTGATGCAAGGCCAACGCTACTACTACTTGATCGAACTCCAATATCTGGGGTTTCGCTACCATGGCTTCCAAAAGCAACCCAACGTCAAAACGGTGCAGTTGGTGCTAGAGAGGACGCTCAACTATGTCCTTGGACACAAAGATCACAAAGTCCTCCCTTCTGGACGTACCGACGCGATGGTGTCTGCCAACCAAGCTTATATAGAGCTGTTTGTCAAGGAAGAACTCGACGAGCAAGTATTTCTCAAAGACTTCAATCATAACCTACCATCTGATGTACGCGCGATGAGTATCGAACAGGTCGATGCGAAGTTCAATGTGATCCTCAATCCGAAAATCAAGGAGTACCTGTACTTGTTTTCCTTTGGAGAAAAGAACCACCCTTTTGCCGCGCCTTATATCTGTCACATCAATGATCACCTAGATATTGAGCAGATGAAAAAGGGGGCACAGTTGTTTCAGGGACGTCACAACTTCCAAAACTATGTCTACAAACCCTCTGAGATGACCGTGCTAGAGCGAGAGGTGGTGCAGTGTGAATTAGTCAACAACGACATCTATACCGCGAGTTTCTTTCCAAAGCAGAGCTATATGCTGCGTGTATGTGGGCCTGGGTTTATGCGTCATCAGGTGCGGCTGATGGCGGGCGCACTGATCAATCTGGGACGAGGTGTCCATACAATGGAGGAGTTGGAATTATCATTGACACAAAAAAGAGAAGAACCCTTTACATTCATTGCACCAGCTTCTGGTCTGATATTGAATTCAATTAATTTTTGAATAGGGCGTCAATTGTGAGTTTTTTTGCGACAAGCTGGGGAGATGTATCAACAATTGTGCAATTCACCCACCGAGGTATTGGGAGATAGTCCGTTGATTTGTGTTGTTGAAATCGAGGATAAAAGTAAACCAAAATATATAGCATGAAAAGTACAATACTAGCAGTAGGCCTATTGGCAATGGCATCTTGTACCGCACCAAAGACCTCCGAAGGAGAGGTTCAAACACCACAAGACGATATCCAACGATGGGAAGCCGTATTGTTTTATGAAGACAAAAACGAGTTAGGAGAAGGGGCCATTTGGAACCACGAGACGAACGAGCTCTGGTCGGTAGATATTGAAGGCAAGAAGTGGTTTCAGCTTGATGTATCCAACAAATCTCAGCTGGTGCATCAGTTGGATCAGCGCATCGGAACCATCGTACCAGCGGCAGATGGGCGTGCTGTCATTGCGTTAGAGGATGGGGTGTACTACTACGACCCTGAGACTGGACAGCAGGAGTTGATTGTCAGACCCAAGCAGCATGGTGAGAAGATTCGCTTCAACGACGGCAAGTGCGACCCTTCTGGGAGGCTTTGGGTCGGCTCGATGCATCAAGATCAGATCAGTGATGCAGCGAAACTCTATAAGATCAGTGGAGACGGAACCGCTGAGCAGATGCTCGACAGTGTGACCATCTCCAACGGGATCGTTTGGTCATCTGACCAAAAGACGATGTACTATATCGATACACCAGATGGCAAAGTACGGGTATTCGATTATGATGACGAGACGGGTACGATCTCAAACGAGCGTAGTTTGATGGATTTTACGGCATACGGCTATCCCGATGGCAGCACAATTGATGCTGAGAACAATCTGTGGGTGTGCCTATGGAATGGCAACAAAGTGTTGCAGATCGATACCGAGTCAGGAGAGATCATTGGTGAAGTGCATATTCCTGCACACAACATCACGTCTTGTGCTTTTGGGGGAGAGAACTTGGACTCGCTATTCATTACTTCTGCTAGAGTGGATATGAGTGAGGCGGAATTGGACTCTCTACCACACGCTGGAAGTATATTCGTAGCAGTCCCGGGAGTCAAAGGGGTTAAAGCCAATTTCTTCGGTCAAGAGTAGCTAGGGCTTTTCTCTTGCGGATAGTACAGGTTGCTCCTTGGAGTTTTGGAGGATTATTTGCTGATGAATGAGATTCCCTATTTAACTTAGAATGGAAGAAATGCAACGTATGAAATTAGAAATATCTATCCTGTTTGTCTTGCTGTGGTTTGCTGCGGCATGCGGAGGAGCCAACCCAAGTACGAATATGGGAACAGGGGAGACGGTTGCCTCACAAGATCCGATGTTGAAGAAGGGGCAGAAAGTCTATCGCGCCCATTGCATGGCATGTCATCAAAAGGAAGGTACAGGGGTTTTACGGATGAATCCACCTTTGATTCAGACAGAGTGGGTACTAGGAGACAAAGCGCGCCTCATTGGGATCATTCTCAATGGATTTGAAGGTGAGATCGAAGTAGATGGAGTGACGTACAACAGCATTATGAATTCCTTTTCTTACTTGTCAGACGAGGAAATATCGGCGCTGTTGACCTATGTTAGGCAGAGTTTTGGTAATGACGCTTCACCTGTCACGAGCGATGAGGTGGCGGCAGTGCGCAAACCATAGTTGGAAGGCAAGTGTGACCTATAAAAGCCCAACTGATACGATTCAGTTGGGCTTTTCTAATTGGAGGGAACTTAGTAGAATAAAATGCTAGCCGCAATCACCCATGCTCCTACACATACGCCGATTAGACCGAGGCGTCCTTGCATCGGAGCAAGCTTAGCGAGCAATTGCTCTCCTTTCTTTTTAGCTTCTTCGTTTTTAGAAAGGATAAGTTGACTGATCATACCATACCCAAGAATGAATCCTAGCACTGCTTCGATAGCACTCGATGCGATCCATGTGATCCACCAGATCGGGTAGGTAGAGAGTAGTCCCATGTTGAGAAGGGCTTGAATCACTCCCCAAATGCCCCAAAAGCAAAAGCCAAGACCTATCCACCCTTGATAAGGTGTGATTTTGTCTAAAAGCTCTTGTGCATTAGGTTTCTTGGCCAGTAGCAAAGAAGGTGCTGCGAGAATTCCGAGGATGATTAATGTGATTCCGTATATCATAGTGTTTGTTTTTGATTGTGTTATTTGTTTGCGCAAAGATGGATTGCATGCTAGGACAAATACATCGCTACAATGTGGTAAAACCATAAATCCCTATTTTTAGTGAGTTCACGGCTTTGGACTGCAAGTCCAAAGCCGTGAAATGCCTAGAGGTGAAGGGAAAGAATCTAGGAATAGTCCAATATATATTGGGTCAGCGAATGAGGGTGAAAGGAGGGGTAGTGGCAGAATAAAACATAAAGTGTAATTTGTACACGTTATATTTTATTCTATATTTGAAGAAGGAATTCAAGCCTTGAAGCAACGAATGGAGAAGATGAAGTGGGATAATCAAGGTGTAGGCCACGTATGGTGTGTTTTTCGGAGGTTGGATTTCTTTTGAAGTATTGGTGACATGGATTTGAAGGGGGCTTGCAGTAGTACAATACATGCTTGAATTGGGATTAATATCCACCTTTGAGGTTATAAATAATAGATTTTTAAATTAGTTTTGGGTTTAGTAAATGCCTTGGATTTAAAAGATTTCCGAGGCATTTTTTAATTTCTAGAAACAGTACAAATGAAGACAGTAGACTTACAGGCAGCAGACAACATTAGAGCATTAGCCGTTTCGATGGTAGAGAAGGCAAAATCTGGTCACCCGGGAGGGCCCATGGGTGGGGCAGATTTCATGCACATTTTATACTCAGAGTTTTTAAGATTCGATCCGGACAACATGAGCTGGCATGCAAGAGACAGGTTCTTCATGGACGCAGGCCATTTGTCTTCACTGATGTATGCGCAGTATAGCCTGTTGGGCAAGTTCTCGATGGAAGACCTCTCCAACTTCAGACAGTGGGGATCAGTCACTCCAGGTCATCCAGAAGTAGACGTAGAACGTGCGATAGAAAACACCTCAGGGCCACTTGGTCAAGGACATGCCATGGGAGTAGGAGCGGCGATCGCTGCGAAGTTTCTCCAGGCCAAGTTTGGCAACTGGATGGACCAAAAAATATACGGATTCATATCTGACGGAGGTATCCAAGAAGAAATCTCTCAAGGGGTAGGACGTATCGCGGGTCACTTGGGATTGAACAACTTCATCATGTTCTTTGATAGCAACGACGTGCAGCTCTCTACGATGACTGACGAGGTGACTACTGAGGATACTGCGATGAAATACGAGTCATGGGGATGGAAAGTCGTCACAATCGACGCACACAACCACGACGAAATCAGAAAAGCACTCAAAGATGCAAACGCTGAGACGGAGAAGCCAGTACTCATCATTGGTAAGACCATCATGGGCAAAGGCTGTGTGACAGCTGAAGGCAAGATGTTCGAAGGACACTGCGAACTACACGGTCAGCCAATCGGCGCGACAGGTGCGGATTACGAAAAGACATTGGAGAACCTAGGATCGGATCCTAAGGACCCATTCAAAATATACCCTGAGGTAGCTGCACACTATGCACAAGTACTGAAGGATAAAACGGCTGCTGCTCAAGAAGCTTACGCGAAAGAAGAAGCGTGGAGAAAAGACAATGCAGCACTCGCAGCGAAACTAGATCAGTTCTTGACAGGTAAGATGCCAGAAGGAATTGATTTTAGTGAGATCGTTCAAAAAGAGGGAGTAGCGTCAAGAGCAGCAGGGTCTGCGGTATTGGCTTACCTCGCGGACAAAGTAGAAAACATGATCGTGTCTTCTGCGGATTTGTCTAATTCAGACAAGACGGACGGTTTCTTGAAGAAAACAAGATCCATCCAGAAAAATGATTTTGGTGGCGCATTCTTGCAGTCAGGTGTGGCTGAGCTGTCTATGGCGGCTATCGCCAATGGGATGGCACTGCACGGTGGTGTGATTCCAGTGGTGGGTACGTTCTTCGTATTCTCTGACTACATGAAGCCCGCGATTAGACTTGGAGCGATCCAAGAGCTACCGGTGAAATATGTATGGACACACGATGCGTTTAGAGTAGGAGAGGATGGACCGACTCACCAGCCGATCGAGCAAGAGGCACAGATCAGATTGATGGAGAAAGTTCAAAACCACAGCCACAAAAATAGCTTCCTTGCACTCAGACCTGCAGATGCTGCAGAGACAACCGTAGCGTGGAAAATGGCTATGGAAAACACAGACGTCTCGACAGGTTTGATCCTGTCGAGACAAGGAATCAAAGATCTACCTGCTCAGGGAGCTTCGAGATACGAAGATGCGCTCCAAGCGGAGAAAGGTGGATACCTCGTGCAAAAAGTAGAAAACCCAGACGTGGTGTTGATCGCCAATGGTTCGGAAGTAGCGACTTTGTTTGCGGGAGCAGCTTTGCTTGAAGAGAAGAAAGGATTGAAAATCAACATTGCTTCGATTCCTTCTGAGGGACTATTCAGAAGCCAAGACAAAGCTTATCAGGAATCAGTAATCCCTACAGACAAGCCTATCTTCGGTATGACGGCTGGATTGCCTGTCAACTTGGAAGGACTCGCGGGACCAAACGGTAAAGTCTTTGGGTTGGGACATTTCGGATATTCTGCTCCTGCTGGAGTATTGGATGAGAAATTCGGATTCACTGGCGAAAACGTGTACAACCAAGTGGTTGAATTGTTGGGACTTTAATTCCGATGGTCTTCTTGGTTTGTTTTTGACGAGCCAAGAAGATCGGATACATAGAATAAAACTTTGACTATAAACAGACAATAGACATGCAATTTTTCATCGATACCGCCAATCTTGATCACATCAAGGAGGCATATGACTTAGGAGTATTAGACGGTGTGACCACCAACCCATCGTTGATGGCCAAAGAAGGCATCACTGGCGAGGAGAACATCAGAGCACACTACAAGAAAATCTGTGATATCGTAGATGACAAGGTAAGTGCAGAGGTAATCTCTACCGAATTTGATGCGATGCTCAAAGAAGGATTGGAACTAGCAGCGATCGATCCAAAGATCGTCGTGAAAATCCCAATGATCAAAGACGGTATCAAGACCATCAAGGCGTTGAGTGACAAAGGGATCAGAACCAACTGTACGTTGATCTTTAGCCCAGGACAAGCAATCCTTGCTGCGAAAGCGGGTGCGAGCTATATCTCTCCATTCATCGGGAGATTGGACGATATCGGGTTTGACGGGATGAACCTCATCGAGCAGATCGTGGGTATCTACGATAACTTCGGTTTCGAAACTGAAATCCTAGCGGCATCTGTGCGCAACCCACTACACTTGATCAAGTGTGCTGAGGTAGGTGCAGACGTAGTGACCTGTCCATTGAGTGCGATCATGGGCTTGTTGAAACACCCATTGACCGACAGTGGATTGGCGACTTTCCTAGCGGATTACGCCAAAGGAAACAAGTAAGGGGGTTACTTTCTAGAAATTTGAAAGGGATACATCTGTGATGTATCCCTTTTTTGATAAATACATGTGGGTAGATGATGTCAATAGGGGGTCTATCCCGTTGGTCCAATCATTAGGAGGCAGTTGTCGTGCAGTCTTTGTGAGCACAGGTGCTAAAGTCCAACCTTTGTTAGTATCCCAGTCTAGTCATTCCTAATTTCGCCCGATACAAAATGAAATCAATATGTGGGTGATTCTGGGAGTGTTGTCTTTGCTGGCTTTGGGAGTGTATGATCTACTCAAGAAGGTCTCGCTCAATGACAATGCAGTTTTGCCCGTGTTGTTTTTCTCGACCTTAGCTTCTGCCTTGCTTTTCGTGCCGCCGTTGGTGTTGTCTCATACAGTAGAGGGGTTTGAGCAGTACGACAATTTCTATATCCCCTCAGTAGGCCTCAAGGTACATTTGTTAATCCTGATCAAGGCTTTGATCGTCGTGTCATCGTGGATTCTATCCTTCATGGCACTCAAAAACTTGCCAATCAGCATTGTCTCACCGATTCGTAGTACAGGGCCAGTATGGACATTGCTAGGTGCGATTCTAATGTATGGTGAGACACTGACACTCCTGCAGTGGATGGGGATGATTGTTGCCCTCGTTTTCTTTTATTTCTTCTCCATTGCTGGCAACAAGGAGGGCGTCAATTTCAAAACCAACAAATGGGTTTGGTTCATTTTTTTAGCGACCATCATTGGGACTTTTAGTACACTGTATGACAAGTACCTCATTGCACATTACAATCGCCTAGCGATTCAGGCCTATTTCTCTTTCTACCAAGTGCCTATTATGCTCTTGGTCCTGTGTTTTTTTTGGTATCCCAAACGAAAGGAGTTGACTCCTTTTCAATGGAGAAACACGATTCCGTTGATAGGTATCGTGCTTGTCTTGGGTGATTTTGCTTACTTCTATGCGTTGACCTTTGAGGATTCTCTGGTGTCAATCCTGTCTTTGCTCAGAAGGAGCAGCGTGATCATCTCATTTGGAGTGGGGGCCATCCTTTTTAAGGAAAAGAATATCCTTTACAAGTCACTGATTCTGTTGGGGATCATAGCAGGGATTGTTCTCATCATGTTTGGCAGTTAGTGGGCCCAAAGTTTATAGTTCACGAAGTGAAAAGCATCGATGCACTTGTGATTCCAAAATGCTGGATGTAAATGTGAAGATTGTTAGGCTAGTCTGCTCAAGTGACGTAACTTTGGCGTAGTTAAGGGGTGAATAGAGGCGTTTTCGCTACATGTAGAGCCTATTCACTCTTAAGGAGCAGATTCACGGAAAGAAGGATGTATTTATTAGGTTACGAAGTAGGCAGTACGACCGTCAAAATTGCACTGATTCGATCAGAGGACAACAAAGTCATCGGAGTAGGACAATACCCGGAGCATGACTCGACGATACTGTCTCGTCACAGTGGATGGGCAGAGCAGCATCCTGAGTCTTGGTGGCAGGATCTCTGTACCGCTACTCGAAATATCCTGTCCCAAAATCATATCAATCCTCGAGAGATCAGCGGGATAGGGATTGCCTATCAGATGCACGGTCTCGTGCTCATCGACGAAAACAAGAAAGTATTGCGTCCTTCCATCATCTGGAGTGATAGCCGTGCGGTGACGATAGGCAAAAAGGCCTTCAAGGATCTGGGAGAAAAAGAATGTCTAGAGAATTTCCTCAATTCGCCGGGCAATTTCACCGCATCTAAACTACGCTGGGTTAGAGACAATGAACCAGATATCTATGATCGTATCGATAAGATCCTGTTGCCAGGAGACTACATCGCGATGAAATTCACAGGTGAGGTGCAAACCACAATTTCAGGTTTGTCGGAGGCTATACTTTGGGATTTCAAAAAGAAGAAGACAGCCAAGCAAGTCTTAGACTACTACGACATCAGCGAAGACTTGATTCCCGAGATCGTACCGACTTTTGCGAGGCAAGGAGAGGTGACTGCCGAGGCGGCAGAGATGAGTGGGTTAGCTGCAGGGATACCGGTGACCTATCGAGCTGGTGATCAGCCCAACAATGCCCTGTCTCTCAACGTGCTCAACCCCGGAGAGATCGCTGCGACCAGTGCTGAATCAGGGGTGGTCTACGGGATAGTCGATAGACCCAAGTACGACATACGCTCACGTGTCAATCCTTTTGCACATGTCAACTACGAAGACAACTACGACCGCATCGGTGTACTGCTGTGCCTCAACGGAGCAGGTACGCAATATGGATGGATGAAAAGCCAGATTGCACTCAGTGGTCGTCACTACGACGACATGGAGCGCATGGCTTCTACTGTACCGATAGGGTCAGATGAGCTATGTATTTTGCCTTTTGGCAATGGAGCCGAGCGGATGTTGGACGAAAAAAGCATCAACTCCCACATCATGAATCTGGAGTTTAGCAGACATTCTAGAGGGCATCTCTACCGGGCAGCTTTGGAAGGAGTGGCCTTTTCGTTCGTTTATGGGGTGAATCTGCTCAAAGAGCTCGGGTTGGAGGTGGATGTGCTTCGTGTGACCAACGACAACATGTTTCAATCTGAGGTGTTTTCGATGACAATCGCGACGCTGCTTGATTGTCATATCGAGGTAGTGGAGACTACAGGAGCCATCGGTGCTGCACGTGCTGCGGGTGTCGCCAATGGAGTGTACTCATCGCTGGAGGATGCTCTGTCTCATGTGACGCCTAGTATCATCCACGAACCACGACTCAATCAGTCGCGTTGCAACCAGGCCTACAACCTTTGGTTGTCTTACCTAGACAAGGCACTGTTTGATATGCCTTCCAAGTCCAACAGGCCCGAAGTGCTTCGGGCCAAAAACGATACGTTGAAGGCAACCATTGACGAAAAGAACAAGGAGCTTGCCGCGCTAGCCATGCAGTTGCACAACAAGGATGAGTTTTTGATGGATATCAAGAATACTCTCCAAGAATTGGGGACGGCACTTTCCACAGAAGATCAAAAGAAGGCCTTGCAACGGCTCGTCGGTAAGATTGAAAGCAAGACAGATAGTGACAAAGATTGGGAAAGCTTCGAGGATCAGTTCAATCTGCTGCACTCGGACTTCTTCAAAAAACTCAAGAGCGATTTTCCTAAGCTATCAGTACCCGAAGCGAAACTCTGCATGCTCCTCAAGATGAAGCTATCCACCAAGGAGATCGCCAATCAACTCAATCTCTCCGTACGTGGTGTAGAGACCCGCCGCTACCGCCTCCGCAAAAAACTGCAAATCAACAAAGAACTGGATCTGGAAGAGTTTTTGGATAGGGTTTAATCTACTGCCCAGCGAAATCACTATTTGATCAGTTCGCTGGGCAGTAGACCGTATATTTTTTTGAAGGCAACAGTGAAGTGCTGTGGGTTCTTGTAACCTACACGATAAGATGCCTCGGTGATGTTGCAGACACGCTCCTCGATGAGGGATTTGGCGGATTTCATCCGTTGTTCGGTGATGTACTTGAATAGCGTCGTGCCATGAGTCACCTTGAAACTCTCTTTGAGTTTGGAGGCATTCATTCCTACCAATGCTGCCAAGGACGCAATGGATAGCGGGTCGTTGAGATGAGTTGAGATGTGCTGCACGACTCGTTCCAGCTTTTCGTGGGTGCTAGGGGATAGCTGGGTAGTAGTGGAGCGAGACGAACGTTGGTCCCAGGAGGCGAAAATCATCACCAAGAGTTCCAATACCTTGGCTTCCAAAAAAGGCTTTTTGAGCGAGTCGGCATATTGACAGTCGAGGATGTCCTGGATGTGTCGTTTGAGGACAGGGGTGATTTTCTGACTTCTATTCCAAAACAGGAAAGGTCGCTTGCTCTCAATAGCCGTCCCAAATTCTTTCAGTACCTCCTTGAAGTTTTGACCAATAGCTTTCTTGATAAAAGCCTTGGTAAACTGTATCTCTAGGGTCTGACGATGGGGTGGGATGAAATGCAAAACACCATTGACTCTGGGGAAATAAAACAAATTGAACTGACCAGATTGAATTTCGACAGGCATGCTGTATTCGTCTTGGGGTTCGTAGTGATTGTAGCCTTCGATCTCAAAATGCAGTTTGAACAAAGGGAAATCATGAGACACCTCCACCTCATAGGGTGACTTGACGGTGACGTTTCGATTGACCAAAATGATCCCATCTACTTGTACCTCATGCACTTGTCCCGTCACGCCATTTTGATCAATACTCGTGTTCTCCTCCTTGATGGATTGTGTGGTGAAGTTTTTAGAGTACTGCTTGGTTTGCGTACCACCTTCGAATATCTGGCTTTTGAGAATTGTTTTCATTTCATCTTTTTGCGGCATTTAAAAAACCTTTTGCGTTGGTGCAAATGATGGCTTCTATACCACATTTGCACAAAAATACACTATTTAGAACTGGTCTTAATAAATGCAGCTTTTTTTCTCTTGAGAATAATCTACTTCCATATTCTATCCTTGTCTCTAGCACTATGCCTGTGCCTCAGCGCAACACTCGCTATGTCACAGCGACAGGAGACTGGGGGGATTTCTGGTGCAGTATCGTCCTCGGATGGAGAAGCCCTCCCTATGGTGCCTATTCGGATTCTAGAGACAGGCGTAGGAGTAGTAGCCGATGATCAAGGACATTTTGTGTTTTCAGACTTGCCTTTTGGGGAGTATCGGCTCAGTGTTACCTTCCTCGGGTTTGAGGATCGCCAAATTACCGTCACACTGGATGACCAACACCCTCACGTATCGCTAAACCTTACCTTGACTCACGATAGCGAAATGCTAGAGGAGGTGACGATCTCTCACGATGCAGAAAAGGAACAGCAAACCCAAGGGTTTGCGGTAGAGGCTGTGGGAACCAAGCAGTTTCAAGCCCAATCGATCGAAATCAATCAAGTATTGGATCAAACTGCGGGGGTCAAGGTACGTCAATCCGGAGGACTGGGCTCTAGAGTCAACTATAGCATGAACGGCCTGAGTGGTCAATCCATTCGTTTCTTTATGGATGGGGTGCCCATGGATTATTTTGGGTCGTCCTACTCGATCAATACCATCCCTATTTCGCTCGTAGACCGTGTGGAAGTCTACAAGGGCGTAGTGCCTGTCGAACTAGGCAATGATGCATTAGGTGGCGCAATCAACCTCGTGACCAAATCCAGTTTCAACGAGTTCGTAGAGGCTTCTTATTCCTACGGATCATTCAATACTCATCGAGCAGCGATACAAGGCAGCTGGCGAGCGAAGCAATCCGGCTTGACGATGAAGCTGTCTGCATTCTACAATTACTCGGACAACAACTACTACGTATGGGGCGAAGATGTACCTGTCACCGATGTGAATACCGCCAATGTCACCCGTGGGGAGAAAGTCAGGCGTTTTCATGACGGGTATGAATCCAAGTCTGTCAAAGCTGACTTTGGCTTTACGCAAAAAAAATGGGCAGATAAGTTACTCCTTGGTGTTCTGTACTCTGAGATGGACAAAGATATCCAGCACGGTCCTACGATGGAGGTGGTGTTTGGGGAAGCTCGATATCACCAACGTGTGGTGATGCCCAACATGACTTATCAGAAGTTTGATTTCTTAGCCAAAGGGCTGGATGTGAATTGGTTTGCATCGTACTCGTACCTAGTGCGTGACCGCATCGACACGACAACCAACATGTACAATTGGGATGGAAGTATTCTGGATGCAAATTCAGATCGAGGGGAGCAGCTTTGGACGTTGAATACGCTGGATCAGAAAGTCTGGCTCAACCGTCTCAACCTCGTCTATCAGCTCAATCCTCACCACAAACTGGGCTACAACTATGTCTTCAGTGACCTGACACGAACAGATAGTGATCCAGTCGTGACACAAAAGACCGACGGCTATTGGGCGCCACAGACGTTTCGAAGGCACAGCATGGGATGGGTGTTGCAGAGTCAGTTCTTGGAGCAAAGACTCCATACTTCGCTGTTTGTCAAATGGTTTGGCTACCGTGCTGCGATCAAAACAGCTACCACCGAAAACAGCGTCACCAGTTACCAGACCGAACAAGCCAGTGCATCGGATTGGGGCTATGGGGTGGCGGGTTCGTATCAGCTCAGACCTAGCGTGATGTTGAGTCTGTCGGTAGAGCAAGCCTATCGACTACCAGCCGCCAACGAAGTGCTAGGGGACGGTCTCAATGTTGTCAGCACTACTGCGCTTCGTTCTGAGTCCAGTCTCAATGCCAATTTGGGTTTTAGGGTCACTACTGCGATGGAGCGCAAAAACCGATTCACCTTTTCAGGCAATGTCTTCTATCGGGATGTCACAGATTTGATCCAGCAGTACTCGTACGATCCTGGAGCCTTTGTCAACATCAATTTTGATCAGGTAAGAATGCAGGGAGTGGATGGCAAAATCAAATTCGCGCATAGTCATTGGTTGACCGTCAATCAGACGGTGTCCTATTTGAGTCCTATCGTCAAGTCGGATACCGATGAGTTGGGCAACAACAATGTGACAAAAAATTCGCGACTAGCCAATACGCCCTTTTTCCAAACCAATACCGAGCTACGAACTCAATTCAAGAATCTGATCCAGGAAGGTGCTGTTACCTTCTTCTATTGGAGTGTATCGTATGTGGGTGAATTTCATCGTCACTCAGAGATCATAGGTCGGTACAACAAGGACGTGATTCCTGCTCAGTTGGTCAATAGCTGCGGGATAGGTTATACGTTTCCCAAAGAAAAACTCAGCCTCAGCGTGGACGTGAGCAACCTGTTCGATGAGCAGGTATTCGATAATTATGCGATTCAAAAACCCGGTAGAGCGGCCTATATCAAAGCCACCTATCGATTATTATAAAACCATTTAACATTCAAAATCATACAAATTAAGAAGTATATGAAACAGATTTTTAAAATAGCAATGGCCATGTACATGGCGATGTTCTTGATCGCTTGTAGCGAAGACGATGACTCTAATGAAGATGTCATCGCTGCAGATGGTATCTACAACTTCCTAGGAACTATCGACGGTGCTTACTACCTAGCAGCCTCCGAAACGCTCACCGAAGGTAGCCTGACTTTTGTCAACAATGGTACGCAGATCGATGCAGACCAAGCGGCCCGTATCATCGCTTCTGGTGATTACTTGTATTCGTTGGATTACGGGACGGGGTTGTTGTCTCAGTTGCAGCCTACAGCTACAGGGGAGTATGTCAAGATCAAAGAAATCAACGCAGGGCTGTCAGTCGGGACCAATACGCCACGCTATGCACTAGCAGACGAAAGCACCATCATCGTGATGAACGTGGAGACGACTCCCGTGACTGATGATGCAGGTGACGTGACAGACTACATTTGTACACTGAGGTTGTCTTCTGTGGCTATTCCAGAGATGACCATTGGCAATTTGACGGAGTTTGTGATCCCACAAACAGAGAATGCCAAAAAAGGAGCAACCATTGGGTACCATCCTATGAGAGCGAGTTCTCCGGTGATTTCAGGAGACAAGATCTATTTTGGTTTGATGCACACAGATATTTTTGATCCGACTGTACCTCCTCCATTCAGAGCACCTAAGCAGTCTGGTTTAGAGACTTTGGTGTTTGACTACCCATCGATGACCAATGGGACAATCACCGAATCGAGTGCTGCGACGGGACACACGGGTGGATACCGCGCACCTGCGATGCATGTGGACGAAAACGGTGACGTATACCAAAACAACTGGTTCATGAGTGCCACTGGATTTGATCTATCGAATGGGGACAAAACAGTCATCATGAGGTTGAGAGATGGAGCGTATGATTCGAGCTACGAGTTTGACGTGTCGGCAGCTTTAGGGCTGGAAAGCAATGTCGCTGCAGTAGGTTGGTTCTATGTAGGCAATGGGATCGGATACATGCCTATCCAGCTCGAAGACGAGGGCAACTACTATACAGACAACTCATGGAGTGTAGCTAGAATCGACATCTACAACCAAACGGCTGTCAAGCTTGATGTACCGCTATCTCAGCTATTCACCTACGAAAACGGCATCACAGTAGACGACAATTTCTACATGGCTATCAGTCCAACGGGTGGTGATGCAGCTGTTTACGAGTTTGACGCGAGCTCTGCTGCTGCTGACGCAGTGACTGAGGGGCTTGGCTTGGATGGCAACAACATCCACGTAGAAGGTATCTATCACTAATCCAGATCAATCAAAATACGGAAACAGACCTTGTTGTTATTTTCGACTAGAAAAAAACAACAAGGTCTGTTTACATACAAAACCCAAACAACTATGAAAGTAAATATCCTATCGGTATTCGTGTTGGCACTCGTGCTGTCGCTGCTTGCGAGCTGTGGTCATCAAGAGGAGCGGTTCAATTATACTTTGGTCAAGTCAAAACTAAGCTTGACAGAGGAGCAAACCCGTCAGTTTGACCTCATCAAAGATGATTACAGCACCAAAGCCAGAGCGGCCTATGAAGCCAGCAAGCCAGACCGTCAAAAAGTAAAAGAAGCTGTAGGGGAAGTATTTGCGCAGCAAGACGCAGCGATGCAGGATATCCTATCTCCTGAGCAATTCGATATCTACGTGGCGGAGATGAAAATCGAGCGCGATGGACGCGAAAAACACAACATGCAATTGATCAAGTCTGAGCTGGCCCTAGACAGTGCCCAAAGCGTACAATATGATCTCGCCAATGAGGCTTTCTACAAGACACTGATTGACAACCATGACAACTACCATGGCAAGCCCGATGTATACCTACAATACTATCAGGAGCTAGACCTGAGCAGAAGACAAGCCTTTGAGGGATTCATGTCTCCTGCCCAATACACGCAGTATGTGGAATTGGCGACCGAATACAACATCGGCAAGTCCGAACATTAAAAGAACCAGGTCCACCTGTTGCAATACAAGCCCTAAGGTTTGGGACGAAAAAGGTGTTCTTTTTCATCCCAAACCTCAGGGCCATTAACCCAATACCGATAAAACGTTTTGCCCATCTGGGAAACAAATGATTCAAAAAAGAAATCCACTACTGAGGAAACGAAGAAAAAAGGAGAGCGTTTTCAAGTACAGCATGGCACTACTGCACCTGTGGTTGGGGCTTTTGTCTTCTGTCGTGGTTTTTATCGTTTGTCTATCGGGCAGTATCTACGCATTCAAACAACAGATCGAAGATTGGATCAATAGCGAGTCTCTCCATGTTGCCCATCCGTATGAGGACCGGGTCATCAGCAGCGATACATTACTGCTCAGGTTCGAGAAGCGCTTTGGTCGTCCGACGACTATGTGGGTCTATCCTGAGTCAGACCGAACTGTCCTCATCTCCTCTTTGAGTCGAGAGGGCGCAGGAGTATCAGCCTATTTCGATCCCTATACGGGCAATCTCGTGGGAGTGAAAAACCAAAACGCATCGGCTTTCTTTGCTTGGGTATTGGATCTGCACCGCTTCTTATTGGCAGGGGATGTTGGCAAGTTCGTCAACGGTACAGCGTTACTGATGATGGTGCTCATGTTGGTGTCTGGCTTGGTGCTTTGGATACCCAAAAACCTCAAACAACTCAAGAAAAGCCTGCTGATCAAGTGGCGTGCAAAGCTACTGCGTGTCAACTATGATCTTCACAAGGTATTAGGATTCTATGCCGCGCTATTGCTGTTGTTCATGGCGATTACAGGGCTGTATGTATCTTTCACATGGGTGAAAAATGCAGTGATAGTGGGGTTGGGAGGTGATTCTATCATTATCTCTGAGAGCAACCTGGCTATCAAAACACAACTGGCGCAATCTTTTGAATCCGCGATGGGGTCACTCGTCACCGAACAGCAATCCGCAGGGGACTCAGCAGCCTCGCTGTCTCAGGTGCTCACCCAAGCCCAGAGCCACTTCTCCAGTACCGGTCTACTCACTATCAACCTCCCCAACGAAAACATCAACAACTATACCCTCACACACCTGAGTGCGGAGGGGGTATTGGGCTTTTACACACCTGATGTGTTAGAATTTTCCCCAAGTGGGAACTTGAGGAAGCTTGTCCATTTTAGCGATCTGCCTCTGCATGAGCAGTTCAAGGCCATCGCCAAACCCCTCCACACGGGAGAGATCATGGGACTACCCAGTATCATATTCTACTTCATAGCCAGTTTGATTGGGTGCTCACTACCTGTCACAGGCTTCATCATTTGGTGGAAAAGAGTAGTGAGTTGATGCGCGCAATTCTCCACCAATAGTATGTGGCAGGGATACTTGAGAAAACTAGAGGTAAAGTACTGTAAGATGACTTTTATTTATTCCATTCTTTGTACAAATTGCGGCCTTTACACAACGTAACAATACGACATGGAGGTAAGAGGAATAATGCTGAGAGGGATCGATGATTTTGTATCGAGCAAGCATGAAGGAAAATACGAGCAGTGGGTGTCTAAGTTGCCTCAACAAACATCTGAGCTTTTGGGTAACGTGTCCAATTCGTCATGGTACAATATCGAAGATGCACTACTCAAACCACTCGAAGCGTTGTGCAACTTGGCATATTCAGATCCCCTGAGAGGTTCGTGGGAGGTAGGTCGATACAGTGCTGAGACAGGCTTGACAGGGATATACAAAGTCTTCGTGATGGTGAGTACACCGAGTTTTATTCTCAAGCGTGCCCCCAGAATACTGACGACTTTTTACAACCCTAGCCAACTGGAGATCAAGGAGAGTTCGAACAACGGCATCTTGGTGAGATGTACCAAACTGCCCGTCAATAGTGAGTTGATCGAGCACCGTATCGCAGGATGGATCGAGCGAGCAGGCGAGATCTGTGGCTGTGTCAATATGAAAGTCGAAATTCTAAGCTCGATGGCCAAAGGTGACGCCGTCTTTGATCTAAAAGCAAGCTGGGATTGATCACCCTGTACAAAAAAGAGGTTTCAAGTCCACGGACTCAAAACCTCTTTGCGTTACATTTCTTATACTGCTTTTGCAATCGATGAATGCGGAAAGACCAAGCCTCTTTTTTGTAGCAGAGAGACGATCATGTCTGTGATTTCGTCTACAGTGGCTGTCTCCATATTGAAGGTCAAATCAAAGATGCTGTTGTCTATCTCGTGCTCCACGAGATGCTCCGCCCAGGCTTTTCTGTCTTTGTCCATACGCTGGATGAGCTCTTTTGCCTCGGTAGCGTTGATTTTCTTGACTTTCGAAACGATCGCTATGCGATGCTCCAGCGGAGCAGTCAGCTTGATATGTAGACTGTTCTTCATGGATCGTGTTACACCTATTCCACCACGCCCGACGATGATGACGTTGCCTTTTTGGGCATAAGTTGTGATGATTTCTTTGACCTTATTGATGATCACTTGATCAGGCAATCGGTAGTGATGAGTAAACCCCGCTAGCAATTCATTGACAATGGCCGAATGATGCAAGCGTACCCGGTGATCTACATCTATGGCTTTGATGCCTAGTTCTTGGGCAGATTCCTCTAGGATTTCTTTGTCGATGTATTGCCAGGGATGAGGCTTGAGTCCTTCACCTTGGAGCTGGTTCAGCTTGGTGATGAGTGACTGGATGACAGCCTCTTCGTCACAACCAAAGTTTCTAGAGAGGGTGATGGTTGGACCCTCTACGGATTGAAAAGCTTGCATACGGTCACGCTCTTCTAAGTAGTTCTTCAAATTTATTTTCATGATGTATTGTTGTTAACTCAAAAAAAGAATCAACCAGCAGTACGTGCAGGTACAGCTGCATGGCTCGTTTTTCAAAATGATTAATATTCCGTTTGGGTTTAGGTATCTAAGTTGGGTTGAGTGGTGTACTCAGTGGATCTCTACCAAACCTTACAAGATGTGTAGGGGTCATCGGGTACGCTACGCTTCGCACGATTCTATATACGAATTGGGAACAAAAAAGTGTTGTTTTCGAGGGGGAAATATAAAGAGGGTTGGTTGTGCGGGGTCTCATTGTCGCACCGACCTGTGGTAGGGGGGTAGTGAGACAAGTCGCCTTGAGTGGTCTTGATGGGCATGCCTCGCGTCACTTGTTCAACTGCTGCGCAAGATTTTTTCCATTTTTCTGCCCTTGGCCAGTTCGTCCACCAACTTATCTAGGTACCGCACCTTCTGTGTCAATGGATTTTCGATTTCTTCGATGCGGTATCCACAGATCATGCCCGTGATGAGATATGCATTGGGATGGAGAGTGGCTTGCTGAAAAAAGGTTTCAAATGTCACCTTCTCTTGTATCAGTTCATTTATTTGATGGGGACGATAGCCTGTCAGCCATTCGATGACTTGATCGAGTTCTTCTTTGGTTCTGCCTTTCTTCTCCACTTTGGTGAGATAATGTGGGTAGACAGAGGCAAAGGTCATGGAAGCCATGCGTTGATTGTGCGTGTCGGTTGTGTTCATGATCAGTGCGTTTTTATTCTCTCCTTGTCGATGGGTTGTCGCCAGGTTCTATTTCATATGTTGTAGCCCAAGGCTGCACGGTCTGCGCTAGGTTGACCATGGATCTAAAAAGTTAGGACAGCTTTACCAGATTCGCAAATGACACTGGAAGGTGCTGGTGTGATGGCACAGTCAGAGGCGATACTCCACTGGCGATTGTATGCAGCAGTAGCGGTCGTATAGGATGCTACTTTTAGCAAAAACTCGGAGACATCGATGCTGTGGGAGTAGGCGATATAACTACTCGGACCACCACATGCTTTTGAGCCGAGGGGAGTGAAGCTCCATTGATCTGCATCCTGGCAAGTCACACTTTCGGCTAGTTCGGTGATTGCCGCCAGTTGTTCTTCCAGGTAAGCTTGCTGTTCTTCTTGAGAATCAGGTAAGCGATTTTCTTTTGTTACGTCTTCTGTGCTACATGCGCTCAATAGTCCGGTAGCCAACAGAATGACGAATAGTTTTGGATGTATTTTCATGTGCATCAACTTTTATTGGTTTGTAGCTAAAGACACCAGGAGTGAGGAAATGGTTGGGAAGTAAAGGGAAGTATGTTGATAGTGAGATGCCTTGTCACATGAAAGTCCTATACGGTAAGCTGACTCGTCTTTTGGTCCAACACGGTCAGTAGCTTCAAAAGTGTAGCTCTGAACTCTTTGATTTCATGTGGTGTCGTGGCATGATGCTGTAAGTTGTCCATCAATTGACCTGGGATGCAAGTGGCCTCCTTTTTTTGCGCTGCACCATGGGGTGTTAGAGAAATAATCACCGTTCGTTCGTCTGCTTCAGAGCGTTTTCTAGTGATCAAGTTCTTTTGTTCCAACCTCTTGAGTAGAGGTGTGAGCGTATTGGATTCTAGGTACAAGAGTTTACTGATCGCACTGACGCTTTGGTGGTCCTGCTGCCAAAGAACCAGCAATACGAGATACTGTGGATAGGTCACATCTAGGGTTTTGAGCAAGGGACCATAGAGCTTAGTCGTCAGTCGCGATGCAGCATACAATGGAAAGCAGAGTTGGTTTTCCAACCACAATACATCATTCTTATTTTCCATGTTAGAGTAGTTTTTTGATGGCCGATGCGATCTTTTCTGGCTTGGTGATCGGAGCAAAGCGTTTGACGGGTTTCCCATTTTGATCGATCAGGAATTTGGTGAAGTTCCATTTGATTTTGCTACCAAAGATGCTGCCCAGGTTGGATTTCAAGTATTTGAAAATCGGATGCGCAGACTCGCCGTTTACCTCTACTTTGGCAAACATAGGAAAGCTCACACCATAGTTGATTTGGCAAAATTCTTCGATCTCGTTGGCGTTTCCAGGTTCTTGTTGACCGAATTGATTGCATGGGAATCCCAAAATAACGAGTCCTTGATCTTTGTAGGATTGATACAAATTTTCCAAGCCTTCAAACTGTGGAGTCAAACCGCATTGGCTGGCTGTATTGACAACCAAGACAGGTTTGCCCTTGTAAGCACTCATATCGATTGATTGTCCTTTGATATTGTCTGCTGAGAAATTGTGAAATGTATTGGAACTCATGGGGTAAATGTTTATTGTTTGAACGATTAAATCGTGTACGATGCAATTGTAATAAAGTTTGATTGAATATCAAATCAAAGCAGGTCGCATTTTGATAGAACAAAGGAAATGTGTTGGTCGATTTGATGGAGTGAGGGCCTACACTTTGTGTTCGGGGGGGGAGTAATACTGCGAATCTCTGCAGTTGTTTATAGGTTCGCTTTCACGTAAGCTTACTTGAAAGCTTTATGTTGTACCCTGCTTGCCCGATGACTGAGTCGTGCGCGATGCTTAGATGATCTAAGGATCGTTTCGCTGGGCCTTACTTTCTTCCTCGACGAAGAACATAAACAGAGAAATCAAGAGCTGCATTCATTTCTTAAGGCTTTTTCGAAAGCCAAAATCGGGAAACAAAAGAAACTCGCTCTGTCGTCTGCTGCATGATGGTTGTCTTTTGTGCCAGGGATCAAACAGCTTATGTTTCTGATCTGATTTCCCGTTCTCAAAGCTAACTCCATCGAGGTATAAACAAGCCGTGTAGCAGGGGCGGACTGATGGTTTTGTGGATAGGGGAGAGTAGTCACGCATTGCGTCGAAAAGGGCCAAATGTGTGCTTTTGGTGGTGCCAGTGCAACATGACCTCTTGCCTTGCCCAAGCACGGGCTTCACCTTGCGCAACCAGAGTCCTGAGCTTGTGCAAGCATGGGGTTGACCTTGCGCAACCAGAGTACTCACCTTGCGCAAGCATGGCGTTGACCTTGCCTTACATGAACCCTTGCTTCGAGACTGAACCAAAGACAGCTAAACAGCGGAAGTATGAATCATATTGCTTTGGCAATGACCTCATGCCTATCTGTGGTTTGATTGGCTATACCTAGTTCTCGGTATTATTCACAGTTTGGTTATCATTTGGCAAATAGATGTTTGTCGCAATGACAGGAAAGAGGTATTCTTGAGGAAATCAATCATAACAAGTATAAACTGCGGAGTGAACTTTACTCGGTTGTTATGCTTCAAAATCGACTTATGAGAACACTTATAGCTATATTTTTTATTGTAACTCTAAATTCCTGTTCTTCATCCAGCAGTTATAAGTTTGAACATAAATCTCTGTCTGCTCCAATCACATTTCCTGAGAAACCAACCATTACAACATCCTCTCGAGGTCTCATTAACGCCTTCTTAACTAAAGATAATATTACATACTGCCTTGAACTAGAACCTTTTGATTCGGTAGTATCTATTCAATCCTTATGGTCATCAAATTTGAGATTGAACGCATATGACTCGAAAACCAGAACAAGTTGTTTCGATGCTCCTAACACAACGTACGGGATTGATACCTTAACGTCAGAATTCATGGCAGCTGTAGTTAACTTTAAAAACGAAGAAACCGAATCAGCTTCAACTGCAGCATTCATTATCACACCAACATACCGACTAAGCCTCGAAGTTGGATTTAACGATTTAACAACTTCATTAGACCACCGAACTGAAGAAAAGCGCAGATACTTCTCAACAAAAGATACAGAACCTGCTTTTAGTGATCTCTTCAGCAGACTCCAATCTGGTCTTGAATCTTGGAGCGTAGATGAACGCTGGAAATAAGAAGCATAACAATGCATATAGCGAATGCCCATAGCTGTGTGACCGAATCAATGCCATAAAATGCTCTGCCGATTCACTCGGAAAGCGGTAGAATGCCGAGGAATGGTCATTCGTATGCCGATAGGCGCCTGATCAAACTGAACGACCAGACAAGCTTTGGTGGTTTAGAGCGAATCGGCTACTTTAGTGCCTTTAGATACCGTATGGGCACATCGTCATATGCGGTCGTTAAGCATAAGAACCATTCCTTATTCATCATTCATGTACGACCTAAGAGATGTTAAAAATATTAACCTAGAAGGTGCAACCTGCCTTAAAGAAGATACAGCCTATAAATTCATAGACCAAACAACAGGAAAGACCTTGGTCGCTAAATTTATTTCTGGATATTCCGAACAAGAGGATGAGCATCTCATAGCAGAATTTAAAAAACTCGTACTGTTATCTGGTCAACCTGAAATTGCAACAGCATATTCTATAAGAAAGGCAGAAGTTGAAGGTCTTGTTAAACCTTGTTATATAATGGACTGGGTAGATGGTCAATCGCTGCAGACTTTTATGAACAAAAGAGAGAAGCTTATCTATGAGGTGGTTCTAGATGTAATTCTACAATTATCCTCTGGATTAGAAAAATCTCATTCCCACGAAATCCATCATGGAGACTTACACAACGAAAACATTATCATAGATCAAAATGGATATTTGAAAATAATCGACTTCTTATGGTTCGACTCCAAAAAAGATCCTGCTCTCAACTCACAAAGTGACATTCAAAATTTTATGCGAATCGTAAATGAATTATATGAGAAGTGTGATGATGTCGATAAAAGAAGGTTGAGTTTAATTCGTAAACACTGTCAGCAGATTACAACATTCAAGGGGTTGAAAAAAGAGATTCAATTACTCGATGAAATTAGCTTTGATTTTGCGCTTTTAGATGACAAACCTTTAACAACACCTCTCACCCTATTCAAAAATATGGATGGCATTCATAATTTGAGAAACCCAATTCAAACTCGTGATTTAGAAATTCCGAATAAAGTTATACCTGAATTTAACGAACAAGAACTAGACTATTTAGAAAAACAGAAAAATCCGAACCAAAGCGGAATAACACTAAGACACCTCGATACCCTAATAGATAGAATTAAAGCTAATGCTCATCAATTACTGAGCTCCAAATTGTATCCTCTTGAGCAAATCGGACTAATTGATTGGCAAATTACTATTAACAATCCTGGAGATATGTTCACAGGAAGATACGATTTAAACTTTGATATTTGGTTTACCAGCAAATTTTTTAAGTGGAAAAGAGTTTTTGAGCTTTTACCTCTTTTAAAGTTTGACGATGTTGATTTAAACTCCTATTTGTTAGACGAATAAAATATGCACACACATGCTGTGATGAAATCATGCTTGTACAATGATAGAAGAGAGTTTTCTGCATTCTGGAAGTCCCGCCATATCTCAGATTAGCACTATGGAATCAAAAAGGGATAGCGCAAATCAGAGATTTGGCTATCTTGTAACCGAAACTTAAACTAAACCACACGCCACGATTCATACAGTGGCGTTGAAAGACACTTAAGTAGTTTAAGATATTTTACTCCTCCTCCTATGAAAAAGAGCATGTTGCCTGTTGAGTAGATTTTACTCGGTGAGTATTGTATATCCTCTGCAATAGTCACGCATTGCATCAAAAAAGCCTAAACACGCTCCACAGTGTGACATGATTGATGCGCACAAAGCCATACTTTTTATCTCCATCTTATTCTCTCCCTGACGTAGTATTGAAGTGAATTGAAGAGTCGTTGAAGTAGCTGTTTTTTATCATCCCGATACAAACAAGTCTTTCTTTGTTGTCTAGTTGGGCCAATGTATGAGCACAGCTCGACTTTTTCAATGACAAAGACTAAATAGACGCGATGTATTTATTAGGATATGACTTGGGTAGTTCTTCGGTAAAGGCCGCCTTGGTAGAAGTGGATAGTGGCAAGACGGTAGCGTTGACGCAGTATCCAGAGGTGGAGATGGATATCATTTCGCACGAGGCGGGCTGGGCGGAGCAAGAGCCCCTCGTCTGGTGGGACAACATCCAGAAGGTCACCCAAAAGCTCTTGGCCTCCAACTCCATCGATACTACTCAAATCAAAGGAATAGGCATCTCTTATCAGATGCATGGGCTCGTGCTCGTGGACGAAAACGATACACCACTGCGACCCTCCATCATCTGGTGTGACAGCCGTGCGGTAGAGATAGGCAATCAAGCCTACCAAGAGATCGGAGAGAGCAAGTGTCTAGAGCGATTGCTCAACTCACCGGGCAACTTCACCGCGTCCAAACTCAAATGGGTCAAGGACAACGAGCCAGAGATATTTGCCAAAGTGCACAAGATGATGCTCCCAGGAGACTTCATCGCACTCAAGATGACGGGCCAGGCGACCACTACAGTTTCGGGCTTGTCGGAGGGGATGCTTTGGGACTTCAAAGAAGAAAAAATAGCAGGCTTCCTATTGGATCACTACGGCATAGACGCCAGTGTGATCCCAGAGATTGTACCTTCTATAGGCGATCAAGGGCAGCTCACGGAGGCAGCAGCGGCATTCTTAGGATTGACGGCTGGGATACCTGTCGGGTACAGAGCAGGCGATCAGCCCAACAATGCTTTGTCCCTCAATGTATTCAACCCCGGAGAGGTAGCTGCGACAGGAGGGACGTCTGGCGTGGTGTACGGTGTGGTAGACAAGCCAGCCATCGATCCACAGACGAGAGTTAATTCATTTGCGCACGTGAATCACACCCAAGACAACCCACGCGTGGGCGTCTTGCTGTGTATCAACGGGGCAGGGATACAATACAGCTATGTGAAGCAGATGATTGCTACCAACGGCATCTCGTATCCACAGATGGAAGAGAGGGCAGCTGAGATCGCGATCAATTCGGACGGCTTGCGTATCATTCCTTTCGGCAATGGCGCAGAGCGTGTCTTGGAAAATCAAAATCCGGGTGCACACATATCCAACCTACAGTTCAACCGTCACGGGCAGGCACACTTTTTCAGAGCGGCCTTGGAGGGGATTGCTTATTCGTTCATCTACGGGATGGAAGTGATGCAGGACATGGGCATGGATGTGCGTGTGATGAAGGTCGGCAATGACAACTTGTTTCAGTCCGAAATCTTCTCTACGACGATTGCGAGTGTCCTAGACTGTGAGATACAGATGCTGGAAGCGACAGGTGCTGTGGGTGCTGCCAAGGCATCAGGAGTAGCGGCGGGCGTGTATGAGAATGTCGAGGTGGCATTCGCCAAAATGGATACGATCAAAACCTACAAAGCGGCACAAGATCCTGCACCATATAAGGCAGGGTACAAGATTTGGAAAGAAGAATTACAGAAATTACTAAAATAGAAAAACAGATACAGACATGGCAGATGACGCAAAAATCGTGACTGGAGACAAGGAGTACTTCAGCGGAATAGGCAAAATAAAATATGAAGGCAGGGATTCTGACAATCCGATGGCATTCAAATACTATGACGAAAACAAAGTCGTAGCAGGCAAAACCATGAAGGAGCACTTCAGGTTTGCGATCGCTTACTGGCACACGTTCTGCGGGACGGGTGGAGATCCGTTTGGCCCGGGGACGAAAGTATTCCCTTGGGATGCGAAAGCTGATGCAGTAGAGAGAGCAAAGGACAAAATGGATGCTGCTTTCGAATTCTTCACGAAGATCGGTGCGCCATACTACTGTTTTCACGATGTGGATTTGGTAGACGAGGGAGCCTCTTTGAAGGAGTCGGGTGAGCGTCTAGATGCGATCACAGATTATGCGAAGTTGAAGCAAGCTGAGTCAGGGGTGAAGTTGCTGTGGGGTACTGCGAACGCATTCTCAAACCCACGTTACATGAACGGAGCCTCTACCAATCCGGATTTTGATATCGTAGCGTACGCTGGAGCACAAGTCAAAAATGCCATCGATGCGACCATCAAGTTGGGCGGTGAAAACTACGTGTTCTGGGGAGGTAGAGAAGGCTACATGTCGCTACTCAATACCAACATGAAGAAGGAACTTGACCATATGGGGCAGTTCTTAGGCATGGCGAGAGACTATGCACGCAAGCAAGGCTTCAAAGGAAACTTCTTCATCGAGCCTAAGCCCGCTGAGCCTTCTAAGCATCAGTATGATTTTGACTCTGCGACAGTGATTGGCTTCTTGAAGGAGCACGGCCTGGAAAATGATTTCAAATTGAATCTCGAAGTGAACCACGCGACACTTGCTCAGCACACGTTCACACACGAACTACAGACTGCTGCAGATGCAGGGATGCTCGGTAGTATTGATGCGAACAGAGGAGATTACCAAAACGGATGGGATACGGATCAGTTTCCTAACGACATCACAGAAGTGACCGAAGCGATGCTGATCATTTTGGAAAATGGTGGCTTGTCAGGTGGGGGAGTCAACTTCGACGCGAAGACGCGTAGAAACTCTACTGATCTAGAGGACATATTCTATGCGCACATTGGTGGTATGGACATTTTTGCCAGGGCACTGATGATCGCAGACGATATCTTGACCAACTCACAGTACACAAATTTGAGAAAAGCGAGATACAGCTCATTCAACACGATCCAGGGCAAGGAGTTCGAATCAGGTAAGATGGATTTCGAGACGTTGGCCAAGATCGCACACGAAGGTGGTGAGCCTAAGTTGAGAAGTGGTCAGCAGGAGCTCTTCGAAAACATCATCAATCAGTACATTAGATAATCTTGGTACAAATACCCGGGGTAGATTTAGCATAAGTCTACCCCTTTTTTGTGCTTCATTTTGTAGCATTGCAGCAACAATTACTAAAGACTAAAACTATAACAATTTTGAAAACAGAAGAAAAAGTAAACAATCTCTATGTGATAGGGATTACGCTAGTAGCGACTCTAGGAGGCTTCCTCTTTGGGTTCGATAGCGGAGTGATCAACGGTACCGTACATGGGCTGGAGGTTGCTTTTGAGGCAGAGGATATTGGCAGTGGATTCAATGTAGCTTCTATGCTGCTGGGCTGTGCAGTGGGGGCCTTTTTTGCAGGCAAGCTGGCAGATGCCTATGGTCGACGTACGATGCTTATCGTGGCGGCTGTGTTTTTTATCATCTCTGCGTGGGGATCGGGGATTGCGACAGCTTCACCGGAGTTTATTGTATACCGTATCATCGGTGGTCTGGCAGTCGGGGCGGCGTCTGTGATGGCACCTGCTTACATTGCGGAGATTGCACCGGCACGTTTCAGAGGGGCCTTGGCGACCGTGCAGCAAGTGGCGATTATTACAGGTCTCTTTTTGTCTTTTTTGAGCAATTATATTTTGGCAGATCTGTCTGGATCCGCAGTGAACATCCTTTGGTTGGACTTTGAAACTTGGAGATGGATGTTTTGGATGGAGTTGTTTCCCGCAGGGATTTTCTTGATCTCTTTGTTCTTCATCCCAGAGAGTCCACGTTATCTCGTGGCAAAGCAAAAGAATGAGAAAGCGCTCAAGGTCATGGATACGCTCTATGGTGCAGGTATGGGACAGCCAAAAGTGGACGAAATAGAGTCTTCTTTGTCGAAAGATCATCACAAGCCCCGTTTGTCTGATTTGTATGACAAGACATTGGGTAGAATCAAGCCTATCGTATGGATAGGGATTGGGCTCGCCAGTTTTCAGCAGTTCGTCGGGATCAACGTGGTATTCTACTACGGATCTATCCTATGGCAGGCCGTTGGTTTTGGAGAGAACGATGCGCTATTGATCAACGTGGTATCTGGCGCACTCAGTATCGGTGCGGTAGTGGCTTCCTTGTTGCTCGTAGACAAGATGGGTAGAAAGCCTATCCTTGTGATCGGTTCGGTAGGGATGAGTATCACGCTGATTTTGGTCGTGGTGGCATTTGCATCAGGATCATTGGTAGCTGATCCAGTGACCGGTAAGGAGACTTTGGCGTTGAGTGATTCGATGGGCGTATTGGCATTGATAGCTGCCAATCTCTACGTGATCTTCTTCAACTTCTCATGGGGACCTGTGATGTGGGTGATGCTTGGCGAGATGTTTCCGAACCAAATCCGTGGATTGGGTCTGGCGATTGCAGGCATCGCGCAGTGGGTGTCCAACTTCCTCGTGACGTTGACCTTCCCGATGATCTTGGGATCAGCCGGATTGGCTTTTGCGTATAGCTTGTACACGCTCGGAGCGATCATATCGATCTTCTTTGTGATCAAGTATGTGAAAGAGACCAAAGGGAAAGAACTCGAAGAAATGGAAGGCTAGTACTGGCCGAAAGAAATCGAAGAAGCACCTGATTCGGCAAGAGTCAGGTGCTTTTTTTTTACCCTTTAGGGGAAATACCTAAAGATACAAATTGGGTAAAAGACGCTTATGTTTCATCTTGGAATAATCTAGTTTTGTCTTTAACCAGTTATGAAAAATGTATTGTTGGTGCTTTCCCTGATCGTGAGTTTTCAGGCCAATGCACAACTGAAAATGGTGGATAGCTACTACCAGTTTCAGAAGATTACGAATGTACAGCGTACCCATGCTGAACTATTCGATACAGGAGTGGAATGGGCAAAGCAGTTGGCTGAGGATACTCAGCAGGAGATTCGTTTGGATCAGAAAAGCGTAATCATGTGGGTAGAGGTTCCTTATCATTTCGATACCAAGCATAGCAAGTTTTTGTTCGAGTATACACTCGAGTTTGGCGAGGGATGGTACCAAGAGAAGGTGAGTCAGATTCAATTCCAAACGGAGGGAAAGGCCTACGGCTTGGGAGATGAAGCTTTGCCTGAGAAGAAGCGCGTCATCAGTGAAGCGAGTTTTTCCATCAATATGCTCTCAGACAGTCTGCTATCGAAGATGTATGATACAGTCTATAGTCAGGAGTGCAATCAAGTGCATTTGGAGGCGAAATAGTCCTTACTCAATATAGTATTTCTGCAAGAGCAGGCTCAATAATGATCAAGCAAAAGCCACTGATGAATCTCATCAGTGGCTTTTTGTTTGTGTCCGAAACTAAATGTATAAATCTAGTTTTGGGCTGTTACTGTTTGATAAAGCGATGTGTATAGCTCTTTTGTGCCGTATGCAGTCTGAGCATGTAGACTCCATTGGGCAGGTGGCTCAGGTCAAGAGTGATCCCATTGCTGGCAGGGCCCCACTGTAGCTGTTGGTAGCTTTTGCCTGTCAAGTCCAAGATTTCCATCCACTCTATGTCCATACCTGATTGGTTCACTTGTAGGTGATGGGTGGTAGGATTAGGGTATAGTGTGAACGCCTGTTTTTCCTGAGTTAGAGCAGGGGAGTTAACCGTTCTGGCACCAGAGCAGCTACTGCCTACTACGAAACTGTGTGGGTTGGCGGCTGTGTTCCTTTCGCCCCCTTCGGGTACACTGTATGTGTAGTAGAAGTAGACCGTTTGCCCTTCGCTCACATTGGATAGCGTCAGAGGCGTATTGGGAGATACACCATAGCCAGGGTAGGGACCCGTTGGGTTTGTGCCGTAGTAGAGGATCACCAGTGAGGCACCGACTCCCGCATACCCAGGTTCAAAAGTTAAAGCGGGTGTATTGCCACCTGTGATATTATAGGTGTAATCCCCATTGCTAGGTCCTCCTGTACACCCAGTGGCTGTACTATTGACCGTGAGGTTGGTGCTGGCACTGATGCTGGCACTGGTGGCTGTGATGACATAGTTGCCCGCGCTGCTGGGCGTATACAGCCCACTGCTGTTGATGTTGCCGCCTGAGGTAGACCATGTATAGCTAGTAGCGATAGGGTCACCGTTTTGATCATATCCTTGTGCACTGTACTGCTGTGTCTGTCCTTCGTCTATTGTCGCATTGTTTGGTGAGACGGTGATAGTGGTCAGTACAGGAGCTTCGTCCAGGCTAAAATCCATTCTGTTGATGTTGAAACCACTTGAAGTCGCTGCTAAGCGCAGTGTTTGACTCCCCGCCGAAAGACTGACTGATGAAGTCACGGTCGTCCATGCTTGCCATCCTCCTGTGGCGGTGAAGGTGACGTTGGTGAGGGTGGCGCCATTGGATTGTATGTCAAAGGTTTTTTGCCCAGCGCCAGCTGCGGCCAACCTAAATGCAACGGTGTAGCTGCCTGATGTGGTCACGTTGACCTCATAGTCTAGCCAGTCTCCTGCATCGATATAGCCGACGTTGATGCCGCCTCCTGCGTCAGTGGTTGTCTCGGTTTGAATACCTGATGCATCGTTGTAATCTTCAGCTTCGATACTGCCTGGTATCGCCAGGCCTGTACTGCTTGGTGTGACCAGTACAGGAGCAGTGGTTGTGATTGACCCTGCCTGTGCACTAATGGTGAAGTTGCCCGCGGCTGTCGCGGTGTAGGTGCCATTTTGATCGATAGTGCCACCGTTTGCGGACCAAGTGATGTTGGCAGACATGGCATCACCGTTTTGGTCAAAAGCTTGTGCTGTGTAGACCTGTGTTTGTCCTACGACTAGGTTGGTACTGGATGGAGACACGGAGAGGCTGGTCACTACAGGCGTGAAAACATCTGCCTGTATGTCGATCCAGTTGATGTTAAATCCGCCAGTCGCTGCGGAGAGTCTGAGTGTGTGACATCCTGCATTGAGCGTGATCGTACTGTTCACAGTGGTCCAGTTTTGCCATCCACCTGTACCATTAAAGTTGACAGTCGCAGTACTGTTGCCATCGATCAGTAGGTCGATAGATTTAGCCGCTGTGCCATCACCAGCGATACGTAGGTCGATACTGTAATTACCCGCATTCGGGACATCTAGGGTATAGTCCATCCAATCGCCTTGGTCTATCCATCCGACATTGAGTCCACCGTCGGTGTCAGATGTAGCCTCTGTGTCTGTACCACTGGTTGAGTTGTAGTCCTCTGCTTGTATCAGCGCAGGCAGAGGCGTACTGCCAGCGCAGACAGAGGCTTCTGTGACGGTGAGCTCTACCGATGCGGTATGGGTCAAGCTGCCGTCTGAGACTGTCAGGCTGGCGGTATAGCTGCCGGTAGCTGTGTAGGTGTGAGAAGTAGAAGCTGTAGTTGCGCCATTTCCATCTCCAAAATCCCAAGAGTAGCTCAATGGGTCTCCATCGGGATCAGTCGATCCTGCTCCGCTGAACTGTACAGTCAATGGGGCATTGCCTGAGGTTTGATTTGTGGATATTACAGCGGTAGGAGCGGTGTTCGATCCATCATATTTGTAGTACACATCTGCAATGGCAATATCGCTGATGTTGCCCGCGCCACTGATACTGAGTAGTTGTAGGACGTTGGCGAAGTTGACACTTTCGAAATCCGCCAATGGAATCTCCATTTCGTGCCACTGCCCATCTCTGGCAAATCCATAGGGATCACTGCCCGCTTCGAAATAGATCACGTCTTCCTGTAGTCCGACATTGATTCTCATTTCCAGCGTTTCGGTGGCAGAGGATTTCATGGCGAGGTGCAAGTAGCCTCCCTGAAATGCCGACAAGTCGTGCAGTTCGTTGGCGGTAAATGCAAAGCCAAACCAGCCCTTGTTGTTGTGTGTGTAGCTGAGCGCTGCTTGCCCATCGAATGTCTGAGGAGTCCCTGCGATGAGTGTTTCGCCCCAAACGAACAGCTCACCTTCGGTACCTAGGTCGAGCTCGTCCGCTACGGCTGATTCGGTAAACAAACCATAGTCTCCTAAGGCAGGTACGACTTTGTTGACTTGGGTGGAGGGCTCAGAGGAGTAGTGGATCTCGTCGATTTCTATCGTGAGGTCCGTACTTGGCTCGTTGAACTCCACATTGCCAATGATCAGCGGCATGTAGACTTGTTGGAAGTTGGTGATCAGCAGGGAAAGTGGAATCTCCACATCGTGCCACTGGCCATCACGGACCAATCCATATTTTTCTTCGCCACTGAGAAAGTCAATGCCTGCACTTCCACTGGCACTTTCCGCAGAGATGCGAAAGGGCTCTTGTGATGAAGTTTTGAATTTGAATCGCAGCGAGCCGTTGCTATAGTTGGCGAAGTTGAGCACATCGGAGCTGTTGAATCCCAGTCCTGCCCACTGATTGGCAGGGAAGGTGATACTATAAGCAGAATCTCCGTAGATACTGGCGACCGTCTGGATAGTGAGCGATGGCGCTACTTCGGCTTCCCAAGTGAATATCTCCGAGTCTACCCCGAAACCAAGCGAGCGAGGTGTACTGTGCGTCTCGTCATAAATGCCAAAGCCCTGAGCAGGGAGTAGGTCAGCCTCTACGTTGCCTAGCGTAACCTGACCCTGTCCAGAAATGTCATAGACGCGGACATAGTCGATTTGCATGCTGGACTCTGAGCCAGGGTTGGGGAGGGCGCTGACATTGGCGGCAGTGTTTTCTCCGTTGCTAGGGTCAAAAGGTAGCCATCCGCCGACGGCTAGATTGAGCAGTATGTAGAAGTTGTCCCCCGAGAAGAACTCGTTTTGGAAGGTAGGTGTATTGGGGATACTGAATATGACTTTGGCTGTAGACTCTATCGGTTCACCTTGAGCATCCGTTTGGAGGATGAGTGTAGTGAGAGAGTCAGGTGTCCAATGCGCTCGGTAGACGAAAAAATCGTCGTTTAGTTGCTTGCCCGCTTCGATGCTCGCGTCATATTTGAATGCCTCTTCATTGCCGTATTGAAGGTTTCCTGTCACTCCAGCGTCTTCTGCTCTCCAGAACACGTTGGCTTTTGCTACGTCATTGCAGTCTGTAGAGAGCGCATTGAAGCCCGCTTCCATGATGTCAATCTCTCCCGTGAAGGGCCAGCGATTGGCATCTCCGAGCATCCAAAAGGCAGGCCATAGCCCGTTGTTCATGTCGGGCAGTTTGATACTTGCTTCGATCATTCCGTATTTGACGCTTAGCTTGTCTTTGGTGAGTAGTCGTGCGGACGTGAATTCTTTGCCGTTGACGTTTTCGCGTCTCGCAGTAATCGAGAGGATTCCGTTGGATACACTGGTGTTTTGATCAGTGTAGGTCTGTAGCTCTTGGTTGCCCCATCCGGGGATGCCTTCCGCTGATCCATCACCGATGGCGTAGCTCCAGATGTTTGGGTCTAGCGTCGTCCCGTCGAACTCGTCCGACCAGAGTAGGTTCTGTGCCTTCACGGTAGTAAAACTCACCAGTAGACACAGGTAGGTGAGATAGTGTTTGACTTTAGTCTTAGTACTGTCTTTCATAATTTGATGTTTTAGTAATTAGTTATGGGTTCATGCTGTAAACCCATAACCAATGTTTATTTATCCGAGTACTATTCAAAAGAAATCACCACTACAAAAATTCATCACCTCATTGATATTGAGCAGATTATAGTTTCGTGCTTCTTGTGGAAATGCGTCTGTTTTATCGTGTGACGTATTTTTGCTACATCATTACTACATCATGTCTAGTAAGATTTTTTCACCAAAAGAAACCGGAGACAAAGGTCATCCTCAGTAGAAGATTAACATCGGAAGATAAATGCCGTAAAGCATCAAAAGAAAAAGAACGATCAGCAGCTAGCCAGCTTTTATATATTTGTGCATTGAAAAGGTCACTCTTCCCATATTTCCTAAGTACATCCTTGTTGCTGCTTACCTTAGGAGCATCCGTGATTGGTTATTTTGCATACCGCAACCTCAACCATATCGTGAGCACCCTGGAGGATGAGGTCAAACCCAACTTGGACTTGATCATCTTGGGGCAGGTATCCATCGAACTAGGTCGGATGGAAGATGCCATCGAAGGGTATGTGTTCAATCAAGATACAGCCTACATGTCGGATTTCAAGGAGCGGACCCAACGAGCGATTGCGCATCTCGACGAACTCCGTGAGAGAAATACCGACCCTTCGTTTGGGCAATCCATTGATTCTCTCGAAAATCTGATTCTCAATAAAGTGACGGTGCTCAACCAAGCGGCTCATTTGGATATCTTATCGGTCGAAGAGACCCTATCAGCAATACCGCGCTTGGAAGGTGTCCAAGGGCAGCAATCCAAACCAAATACGATACCCGACACTTCCAAGCAAAAGAAAATAGGTTTTCTCCAGAAGCTGCTTGGCAAAAAAGAGAAACCCCTAGTGACAGATAGCACAGCTGTCCGTGCAGAAAAGCAACTCGTCCAGATCAATGCACAGCTCGACTCGCTCGCTCGAAGAGCACAAAAGAAAGTATACAATCAGAAGATTCGGGAATTTACCCTGTATCAGGATCATCAAGATATCGATGGTGATATCATCGCACTCATCAAGGACATGGAGGCCTGGCAAATCAGTCGAATCAAGTTTATGACGATGCAGACTCAAGATCGTGTACGCTATACCAATAGATACATTACGATATTTAGTGTGATGGCGTCTGTGATTCTACTTATCACGTTGACCGTACTGATTATCTATGTGCTACGTACGAGAAGTCACCAGATGGTGCTAGATCATGGACGAAAAAATGCCCTAAAGATGGCCAAAGAGAAGGAGGAGTTTCTCGCGAATATGAGTCATGAGATTCGTACACCTATGAACGCCATAGCTGGGTTTTCAAAAGTACTGCTGCAATCTAAACTTAGTACTGTACAAAAAGAACAGGTCAGTATCATTGACAAGTCGTCCAACCATCTTATCCATATCCTCAATGACGTGTTGGATTTTTCTCGCTTGCAATCGGGTAAGATCAGATTGGATGTGTCACTTTTTGACCCTTCGCAGGTGATCGAAGAAGCAGTACAGCTGCTCAGTCAAAAAGCCAAAGAAAAGCAACTGGAGCTGGGGTTTGAATTGCAAGGGATGCCCGCGCGCGTTTCTGGAGATGCCTTTCGTTTGCGTCAGATCCTACTCAATTTGATCTTCAATAGCATCAAGTTTACCGAGGAGGGAAGTGTCCAGGTCCATGCGAGTTTTGCGAGTGACACCCTGCGTATAGCTGTCCGTGATACCGGGGTTGGGATACCTGTGGATATGCAGCAGAAGATTTTTGATGAGTTTGAACAAGTCAATAAGAGTGACAAGCAAGTAGGGACTGGGTTGGGTTTGTCTATCACCAAGAAACTAGTGGATATCCATGAAGGAAGTATCCGTCTGGAGAGTGAATTAGGGCGTGGCACGACTTTCACGATAGCGCTGCCCTATGTCGTGGTAGAGCAAGAGGTAGAAGAGGCGAGTGAGTCACAGCTTCGGTTTGATTTGACGGGTATGCATGTACTCCTTGCCGATGACGAACCTTTCAATGTGCAGTTGCTGCAGACGATTCTGGATGCTCAGTCGATCACGTATGATGTGGGGAGAGATGGGCAGCAAACATATGACCTCTTGTGTCAAAACGTTTACGACGTATTGCTTTTGGATTTTCGAATGCCCAAAATGAGCGGGCCTGAGGTAGCAACACGCTTGAGGCAAGGGAGCGGGCCAAATGCGAATATTCCGATAGTGGGATTGACTGCTACTGTCTCGGATCATGATCAAAAAACGGCACAAGAATCCGGCATCAATCATGTGATTCGCAAGCCTTTCGAACCGGAAGAGTTGTTTCGACTTATGGCCAAGTATACCATAAGAAAGAAGGGCCAAGGGATCAAACATAACGTATCGGTACCCTATTCTATGGAAGGGCTGAGCAAAATGGGAGATACAAAATTCGTGGTAGATATGACGGAGACCTTCATACATAGCACGCAGGAGAATATCCAGCAGTTTGAAGCGATGGTGTCTCAGGAGGACGGGGTAGGAGCGGCGGATGCATTGCACAAGATCATAGCACCAGCCAGACATTTCAAGTTGATGGATCTGGTTGGTTTACTAAAAGAGACAGAATTGTCTGCCCGATCTGGAGAGACGATTTCTTCGAAGCGTGTGGCGCAAATCAAAGAAGAAACTCATTCGGTGATTGAAGCGCTTCAGTTATATTTACAAGAAAGATAAGTCAGAGATGAGCAAGAAATCGTGGAGGGTGTTTGTAGTAGAGGATGACGAATGGTATAGAAAGCTGTTGGTACATACTCTGAGTCTCAATCCAGATTATGAAGTGACGACTTATCAAGATGGCGCTTCGTTACTTGCAGACCTCCATAAAAAACCGGATTTGGTGACGCTTGATTTTCGCTTGCCTGACTATTCGGGTGACCACCTTTTTGATAAAATCAAGGCCTTTGATGCCAGCATAGAGATTGTGATCATCTCAGAGCAGCAAGATGTAGAAACAGCCGTCAGTTTACTCAAAAAGGGCGCATACGACTATCTGACCAAAAGTGAGGACATTCGAGATCGCTTGATTCATGTACTCAACAAGCTTGGGCAAAACAAAGAGCTCGTCGAACGTGTCGAAACCCTGCAAGAAGAGGTCGAAAGAAAGTATGATTTTCAAGCCAGTATTGTCGGGCAGAGTGCAGGCATCAAGAAGGTGTTTCGGATGATTGAAAAGGCCGTGACCACCAACCTCACTGTGATGATCACGGGGGAGACTGGGACAGGCAAAGAGGTGGTCGCCAAGGCTATACACTACAACAGTCCGCTCAAAAGCAAAACGTTCGTCCCAGTCAATATGAGTGCCATTCCTCGTGAGTTGATCGAGAGCGAGTTGTTTGGACACGAGAAGGGAGCTTTCACTGGAGCGACTAGCCAGCGAATCGGCAAGTTCGAACAGGCGCACGGAGGCACGCTGTTTTTGGATGAAATTGGAGAAATGGAGATTTCGCTTCAAGCGAAACTATTGCGTGCTCTGCAGGAAAAGGAAATCACGCGCGTTGGGGGTACCACTGTAGTGAAGGTGGATTGTCGGGTGATTGTTGCTACTCACCGCAACTTACTCGACGAAATGAAAAAAGGGAATTTTAGAGAAGATCTCTACTATAGGTTGTTTGGCATGCCTGTCGAACTACCACCATTGCGTGAGCGAGACAAAGATATTTTGCTGTTGGCGAAACATTTTGCAGAGGCATTTGCTCTGGACAGTGATTTGCCCAGCAAGGCTTTCTCTAAAGATGCTTTGCAGAAACTGATGAACTACAGTTATCCTGGCAACATCAGAGAGCTCAAAGCTATCGTAGAGCTGGCGATGGTGATGGCCGACGGGACAGAGATCGGAGCAGACGATATTACCTTTGCCCAAAAGGATGTCGTGACAGAAGTCCTCTCCGAGGAGCTCACAATGAAGGAGTACCAACTCAAAATCATCAAACTCTATCTCAAGCGCTACGATGACAACATCAAAACTGTAGCAGACAAATTGGATATTGGTCAATCGACGATATACCGCTTACTCAAGGAGGAGTCTTTCTCTCAATGATCGCCAGTTTCTCAATATGAGAAAAATAATTCTAATCTAATAATTGTAATCTACTGATAGTCAGTGATTAAGTCTTTTGGCATGTGGCTTGGATCAGTATGTTCAAATCTTAGATCATGAAACGATTCATACTGATTATAATTTCCATTGCATGGATCATATTGGCAAGCTCAGAGAAGCAAACAATACAAAATAGTGAGGTCAGTTCGGAGAGCAATACCTCTTCCCAAACCATCGGGAAGAAGGGAAAATCATGGTACTAGGAATGCGTAAGAATAACCCTTTTAATCACCGTATATATCCTAATAAGTAACCCTAAAATTATTTGTCATGAAAGATAGAACCATAAAAATTACCGTATTTCTCGTCGCTTTGATCGTGACTGTGGGGCTTGTGGCCTTGTTTCTCACTATGGAAGAAGAGAAAGAGAAGTTGTCTGCTAAATCCGTGGAACTCGAGCAGCAACTCGTCTCCAGAGATTCTGCGTACAATGAGATCATTGACATCATGTACAGCGTGGAATCCAAGATTGAAAGCATCAAGGATCGTGAGAGTTTGATCTCTGACATGTCTATGGGAGAAGTCAATAAGCAGGATAAGCTGCAGATGATCCAAGACATGAGTATGATAGATAGCCTAATCATAGAGACGAACGATCGCGTAGCAAACCTGTCAAATAAGTTGGAAGACGCAAACATCAATCTGAAGTCTTTTCAGACACGAGTGAGCAACCTGACAGCAGAGCTCAAGGAAAGAAAAGAAGCCTTGCTGGCCCTCCAGGAGGATTTGAAATCGAAAGATATCCAAATCATCGATTTGTCGACGGACTTGGCCTCATTGGAGACTAAAGTAGATAATCAAGATTCGACAATCATGGATCAAAAGAAAATGCTCACGCATCAGGACGACAAGCTTCACAAGGCTTACATGGCTATAGGTACAAGGAAAATCCTTGAAGAAGAAGGCCTGGTAGCCAAAGAAGGAGGTTTTTTGGGATTGGGTAAGACGACAGCCTTGAAAAATGACGCTTCTGAAGACAAATTCGAAGAGATTGACATTCGTACTACGCAGAATCTACAAATCGACGCAGAAGAAGCTGATATCATCACAGAGCATCCGACGAGTTCGTATGTGATTGTCAAGGAAGATGGTCTTGTGAAATCAATCAAAATTACCGACCCGGAGGAGTTTTGGAAGATCTCAAAATTTCTCGTAGTGGCAGTCAATAGCTAAAATAGATGATGAAATGAAGGGGAAGTTGGATGTCGGTAGATAGACAGTGGAGGATTGCTCCGGTTACTTTTCAACCAGAATCAATGCTTTCGCCTGTGCAAGACGGAGACATCACTCGCTGTGTTAGTACTGGTGCCAGCTTCCTTATTCAACGACCATAGCAAAATAGGTTTTGTCACAGATGCTGCTATCTGTATCCCACAAGAGGCTCACGTACGGTGAGTCTCTTTTTTTGCTAGACAATCAAGACCAAAAGTATGGGTGTGGGATGCTGGTTCAAATCCGTCGTTGCAATTCCTTCATGTCCTGGTCGTTAAAGTCGAGGTGCGTCACCAGACGGATATGCCCTTTGCCGAATGGCACGGCCAGTATGCCTTTTTCTTTCCATTGAAGAAGCAACTGTTCTTCATTTATCTCTGGGTTCAATTTGAGGATAACGATGTTGGTGCCCGCATAGACGATTTCTTTTACATAAGGCTTGTGTCCAAGCCAATGTGCCAATTGCTCGGCACGACGGTGATCATCTGAGAGTCTATCGATGTGATGATCGAGAGCGTAGAGTCCCGCAGCTGCGAGGTATCCAATCTGACGCATGGCTCCTCCAAATATTTTTCGGACACGTTTGGCCCGTTGGATGGACTCTTGACTGCCCAATAGTACGGATCCTGCAGGTGCACCGAGCCCTTTGGAGAGACAGATCGATAGCGTATTGAAGTATTTGCCCAATATAAGGGGGTCGTCTTTGGTCTCAGTGAGCGCATGGAAGATTCGTGCGCCATCGAGATGCATGCGCAACTGGTTGAGTGTGGCAGTTTGAGCGATGCGTTTGATTTCGTCGATGGACCAAATACTGCCTCCTCCCTTGTTTGAAGTGTTTTCGATGCAGACTAGTGCTGTTTTTGGGAAATGAATGTCGTTTGCGTTGATGTTTTGGAGCACGTCTTCGGCGGTGAAGCGCCCGTGATCTCCTGCGATCATGCGCAGCGATACACCCGAGTTGAAGGCTGCACCACCTCCTTCATAGTGGTAGATG
Source organism: Reichenbachiella sp. 5M10 (assembly GCF_002742335.1). Classification (NCBI taxonomy): domain Bacteria; kingdom Pseudomonadati; phylum Bacteroidota; class Cytophagia; order Cytophagales; family Reichenbachiellaceae; genus Reichenbachiella; species Reichenbachiella sp. 5M10. The sequence continues at coordinate 1,679,679 of NZ_MDGR01000007.1, forward strand.
TGTGAACTTTGGTCACAGATCAGCTGGTCCCCAGGTTGAGTATTGATTTTGATGGCGATTTGGTTGGCCATAGTCCCCGATGGACAAAAGAGTCCAGCTTCTTTGCCGAAGTACTCAGCGAGACGATTTTCGAGACGAATGACGGTAGGGTCTTCTCCAAATACATCGTCACCAACTTGAGCTGAGAGCATGGCTTCTAGCATAGCAGGGGTGGGGCGTGTGACGGTATCGCTGCGGAGGTCTATCAATGTCAATGTGCTGGCTGAGGCTCTAAATTTTGTGCCAATGGATGGAGTGTATTCAATTCGTTTTGGATCAAGTTGTAGACGTCATTTTGAAAGTCCTTGAGATTATCCAGTGTGTATTTGCGTGGGTCGATCGGTTCATGAATGATAACCCTGCATTTGCGTCTTCTGAAAAAGTATTTTCCATCGGTGGGAAATATGTGCCAGTTGTCGGCTAAAGTGACCGGTACTATACTGACTCCTGTCTCTACGGCCATGCGAAACGCGCCTTCTTTGAATGCGTGCATCGTAGGAGGAGAGACACTTTTGATTCCTCCTTCGGGAAAAACGGCCAATGAAAATCCGTGCGTGAGCGCATCGATGCTCTGCTGGTACGAAGCATAACGCTGACGCATTTTGGAGCGATCGACAGTGATGTGAAACTTCTTGAACATGTACCCAAATAGAGGGACTTTGGAGATTGATATTTTACCTACAAATTTGAATGGGATGGGTACGAAGGGGAGAATTGCCACGTCCAAATAGGAGAAATGGTTGGGGCAGAGAATGTAACTAGCGGATTTATCTAACTTTTCTTTTTGTGTGATTTCCATTCGGACGCCAATCAAAAAGAAGAAGATGTGAGCCCAATAATGATTCAAGATGAGACCGAATTTGGGCCGATTGCATTTGTCAGCAATGACGAACAATGGAAAAAGCAATGCAAACGTAGAGACAAAGAGAAGTAAACAGTATCCTCCGTATATCCTCAATATCATTTTCCAAAACCATGTCTCTTTAAAATCTGCCATTCTATTTGTTTATCTTATTCACTTATCCCTTGTACCCAAACCTTTTGAGGCTTCTTTCCTTTCTTCTCCAATCCGCTTCGACCTTTACGAAGGTTTCTATGAAAACCTTCTTACCGAAAAACTGCTCCAATTGTAGTCTAGATTCTATACCTACTTTTTTGATGGCTTCACCACCTTTGCCGATGATGATACCTTTTTGAGATTTTCGTTCGACGATAATTTCTGCGCGCAACCGGATGATGTCTTCTTCTTCTACGAATGAAGTGACTTCTACTTCCGAACTGTAGGGGACCTCTTGCTTGTAGATTTTGAAAATCTGTTCGCGTACGATCTCCGACGCAAAAAAGCGTTCTGGTTTATCTGTAAGTGTGTCAGCGGGAAAATAAGGAGGGTGTAAAGGTAGCAATTCTAAGATTCGGGCAAAGAGAACATCAACGTTAGTTTTGTTCAGTGCGGATACCGTCAATATCTCAATGTCGGGATGAATGAGTTCCCAGTAGTCGATTTTGTCCTTGAGGCGTGAGCCTTTGTTGAGGTCGGTCTTGTTGATTACGAAAATAACCCGGGTACCACTGGCAATCACTCGTTCGAGAACCTCTTCCTCCTCGTCCTGTTTTTCCATAAGATCTACGACATAGAGGACCAAATCCGCGTCTTCAAGAGACGAGGATACAAAGCTCATCATAGATTTTTGTAGAGAGTACTGTGGTTTGAGTAGTCCTGGCGTGTCCGAGTACACGATTTGAAAATTGTCTCCAGTAAGAACCCCCATGATTCTATGTCGAGTGGTTTGTGCTTTGGATGTGATAATGGATAAATTATCACCTACCAATGCATTCATTAATGTTGATTTTCCAGCGTTTGGTTTGCCTATGATGCTTACAAAGCCAGATTTGAAATTTGTTTCCTCCATGTCAATAAAATATTAACAAAGGTACTTGCTTTTTGCGAAAGTGCTTCTTACTTTTGCAACGCGATTCACAAAAAAGGTGGTCGAAAATGGCGCGGGATGGAGCAGTTGGTAGCTCGTCGGGCTCATAACCCGAAGGTCGCTAGTTCGAGTCTAGCTCCCGCTACTAACAAAAAAGGTCAACGAATGTTGGCCTTTTTTTATGTCCAAATTTCATAGGTTGTGCGGAGATCTTGGATCAGTCTGTAAACTTGGGGGATTGAAAAAATCACGCATAAATTTTAGATAGTCTGTAGAGGAAAAATTCTACGTTTTGAACACCTCTGAATTGAGATCTAAAGGCCTTGATCTTGGCATTGAAAGATTCTGCTGACGCATTGGTACTTCGATGATCAAAGAAATTGAGAATACTCTGATAGTGGTTTTGTATTGTTCTGGCCACTGTGTTGAAGGACTTGAAGCCTGCCTTTTCTACCTTGTCATACCATTGAGCCAAACGAGTAAATGCAACTCCTTTGACCTTGCTACTTTGATAAATGTAAGCGAGTTCTCTTGAGAGTTTGTAGGCTTTTTCCAGTGAAGGATAGTGTTTGAAGAGTATCTCTGCACGGTGGACTTGTGAGACAGTCCAGTTGTGTTCGCTTTTGAAAAGCAAGTACCTGCTTCTAGCCAAAAGTTGCTTCTCTGTATCGCCATTTTCGAGTCGATGGGCAACATAAGACTTACCTGCTTCACGACTCAATTCAATTTCTTTATTTTCCTGATCGATGGCTTCCCATCTGTAAGCAATGCGCATTTCTTGTACCGCATCATAAGCCAATTTTTGAACATGAAAGCGGTCTGTTACTAACTGGGCTTTTGGAAAGCTGCGTCTAACTATTTTTTCCATGCTAGCAGCCATATCCAGTGTGACTTCTTGGACTTTGCGCCTTAAAGTACTGTCAACTTGCTTCAATACCGCGTTTACTTGCTCACTATCAGTTCCTTTGACCAAAGCAACTAAGCTACCTTTCCTTCCTTTTGCTGCTTTATTGGTCACAATTGTATAAAGCTCTCCTTGTGAGAGAGCAGTCTCATCAATACTTAAATGAGTGCCCATGTTTTCGGGGAACAATATCCAATCAGAGGCGTGCTCCCGTTGAGGCCATTGCATGAAATTGCTCAAATAGAAGACATATTGGTGTTCGAGTTGCTTACTATTGAGATGAAATAGTTCGGCAACCAGCTTGCAGCTTATAGGCTTGGAATCCAGGAGTTCCGTTTTAAAAAAAGCGCGAATTCCTCTGTCATCCGCGTACCTGTTGCTACCATTTTCCAATCCCTGCTTACATTTTTGCCAGTATCCTCATTGAGCCACTTCCTACGCTTGATCTTAAGATAGCAGGGCTTGCCGCGAAGAGGAAAATCTTGAATGGAAACCTCATCAAAGAATCCTTTGGAGGTCAATTTATCTCCTTTGAACTGCTGAGGGTGGATATTCTTCTCTTCCAAATAAATGAAATACGTTTTGTCCTTTAGCCTCATGGACACTACTTCGAAATAATCCAACATACCCTCAGGTAATAATAGACTCAATAACTCCTTTTCCAATGCTTTTTTCTAGCAAAGAAAATTAATTATGACTTATTGACCCCCAGAAATACAGACTGATCCTTATTCAAGGCTCAATGTCGAATATTTATTTGTATCTCCAATCTACAGACTGACCTCTAGTTAATACAGAGTTTGTCATCCGATTTTCTAACATGATTTTGTAGTGCTTAGCCTCTTATTCTTCTGACTTGAGTTGTTGTAACTCGTTGAATAAACAGTACTGTTTGTTTGCAAAATCATTGATCCCAGAAATATATTTGTATTGAAACTAACCGTGGTGTTGAGCTCATTTGCCTTGTGGATCAATAGCAGTGTGTAGATTCATTATATGTGTCATACAATTTAATAAATATGAAAAAACACTTGCTTCTACTGATGGGTTATTGTTTTATAACCTTCTCAATATCAGCTCAAGAGACGAAGGTCTATCTTGGTATTGGAGGCTTGTACAATTCTTTTCAAGATACGCGTGTTTCAGATGTCCAGTTCAACAAAGTTTCAGGCTTTCCAGAGTTAGGTTTTAGTAGGGTCTCAGCCAAGGATTATGGGTATGCCCAAGTATATGGTTATCTGTTCAATACGAATCATCCCCAGTATGATTCCGTTGAGATACTCACTGTCGGGTACAATGTGAGGCTGGGTTATTTGCGCAAAATCTACCCCAACTTATATCTGGGGGGGACCTGGGACGTTGTAGACTATACCTCTCGGGACAATGAGCTTTTGGGTAACAATTCGAACTTCTATCGTATGGCTTCTGATATTTTTATTTCTGCCAAATATCTGTACAGGCTGAATGAAAGTTGGGATTTTGATTTTGGTCTAGACTATGGTGTTTTAAGTTTTGTCAATTCAGCACCCAGTTTTACCGCTAATTTCCCACAAAAAACGGTTGACTCTGGCGAGGTGAGTTTTCAAGAGGGAGAAGTTAGGGACCCACTTAGTCTCAAACTAATGGTCGCCAAACCATTTTGGGAACAATTTTACCTCCGTACCCATATCAAGGTTAATTTCAAAAAGAGGTTTGGTCTAGACTATAGCTGGTGTATGAGAACATACGCAGACCACAAAGATTACCCCATCACCGATGCAATGCATCGACTTACTTTCATGTTCAATTTTGTGAGTCACCAAAAAAGTATCCAACCATGAAAATCAAACACTTTCCACTTGTCGTCTTTCTGATGGTAGCCATGTTTTGCTCTTGTGAAAAGATTACCATGCACCCGAACCCTGATCAAGACAACGAGAGTCTCTTCGATGAGTATGCCAAGGTATGTATTGAAAAATTTGGTCTCACGGAAGTAAAAGGTATTGACCTTGTCTCATTGAGAGACTCCATTAGGCCTTATATCAACAATCAATTGAGTGATTCGATCTTGTTTAATTATATGGCCATCATGACAGTTAGAATGCAGGAAGGTCATACTAGCCTAGAGGATCTGGAACATGATTATTATGCAAACTGGGCTTTCTATTTAGGTTATCCATCTGCTTTCAAGTTTTTGCTTCCACAGAACTACTACTATGGGAAAGAGGCCAATCCTAATGTGCAAATCATCTCGGAACCAGATTCGCTCAACGAGATATTGTATGGGTTTCTTCCACAGGATCATGAGATTGGGTATATCCGAGTTACCAATTTTGACATGGATGTATCTGATAGTGAGCTTGAGGAAATGATGCGCTATCTGAAGGATGCGAAAGGTATCATTGTCGATGTTCGCAACAATTTAGGAGGGTACGTCAATCTAGCAGCAAGAATGGCGGCTTATTTTACAGACGAAGAAGTGATTTTTGCTAACAACTATGTCAAAAATGGGCCTGGCCAAAATGATTTTGCACTCAGCAAAATGAAACTAAGCCCGACGGGGAGTCCGTACACTTTTACCAAAAATGTAGCTGTATTGCAGGATCGAATTACTTTCAGTGCGGGATCGTTGTTTTGTGTCATGATGTATTCGCTGGATCATGTGACTACTCTTGGGCAGCCGTTTGGTGGTGGGACAGGAGAGATTGTCGATGGATTCCTATCCAATGGCTGGAGATACAACCTCTCGACCTCTAACATGGTAGATAGCCAAGGTCGCCCTACTGATAACGGAATTGAAGCAGACATTCCAATGGTCGTTAATCCTGAGGATACGACCGTTGACGTGATTATTGACCGAGCCATCTTGGAACTCCAATGAGACGGTATATAAGGTTGGTCAATTGGGAGTAACTCCATCTATTGATTCCGGCCATAAACATAAAAGGTCAACATTCGTTGACCTTTTATGTTTTAATGTACGAGGGTTTCGTGTGTGCAACCCATGGCTATATATGATGCCCATCCCATTTTGCTATGTCTGTAGAAGAGTAGCACGGGTATCAAGTTCTGTATGATTGATCAATCAATTGTACAGTTTGTAATTTGTAAATTGAGATGATAGCTAGAGTGATCGCGATGCCTACCAGTACGATTTTTGGTTCAGACCTTGCGAAAAACTCTAAGCCCAAAGCTGCAATCATGGTGACGAGCAAAAGCACGAATGCTAGTTTGCCTACAACTTTGTTTCCAGAGATACTAAAAATCAAAATCAGTACAGCCATGCCAAGCTCGGAGATGCCTGTAAATAGGCGGAAGAAATCAGCATCCAAACCTAGGACCCTTTCGAATTGCTCAAATCCTGATACACTACGCGGCTTGCCGAGCAATTTTGGAATGGCAAAGAATGTCAACGTCAACAGTACAGTTGTATTTAATATATGGTCTATAATCTTCGTCATTTTAGGTTTTCTAGGACTTGGATGAGGTCTTGTGGCTCTGCTCTATTTCTGTAGTCAGCATCTAAAAATGCGTATTTGATGACTTTGTCTTGTCCGATGATGTAGGTGACAGCTAGAGGTAATTCTCCTTTGGTATTGCCATTGTAGTCACTCAGGCCAAATCCATTTTCGTATTTGTTCGAGAGCTCGTCGGTGAGTGTGTAGACGACCTTGTATTGGTGTGCGACCTTGTTGTCAACATCACTGAGTACTTCAAACTCCAATTCGTTTTTTTCTTGAGTGGTGATGGAGCTGTCTGGGAGCTGAGGTGAAACTGCTAAGAGGTTTGCGCCTTGCTTTCTAAACTCAGGGAGTGACTCTTGCATGTGACGGAGTGTCAAGTTGCAATATGGACACCAACCACCACGATACCACATGAGAATGACAGGGCCATTCTTTAGTTCATCGTATAGTGTAACGGACTGGCCTGTAGCATTGGGTAGTACAAAGTTGATGGCCGTATCACCTACCTGTAGTGCCTTTTCTGTGATTCTATCGTTTTGGATAGAAGCCAAACCTGCAGCGCTCATTTTCTTCTTTTCATCGGAAGCATTTTGAAGGAAATTTTCCTTGCGATGGTTCAAATCATTTTCCAATGGTCTTGCTGTACTTTGCTTGTCTACCGTGGTGTTTTTTTGTTCCTGTTTAGTATTGCTACACCCCACCAACAGCAGGATGCTTGCGCTCAGTATCAAATTCTCAATTTTCATCATTCTCAATTTTGTTGATCTGTGTTATGTCTATCGTAATGCAATTAGTTGCTGTGCAATCTGTTTCAAATCGGGCGCTGCGATTTCAGGTTGAGGAGCCAAAGGGTACAATTGTGCACCAGGTCTACTGATAAATGCACCTCTCCAGTTGGCCCAGAGTGCTCCGGCTATATCCCATCCATGTGCTGCTATTAGGAGGCATTCAGAAGGCTGTACCTTCATTTTTCTAGCGGCCCAATCGTAAGTGTCAGTGTGCGGTTTGAATTTGCCAATGTCTTCTACACTATGTCGCTCATCAAAAAACTCCAGTAGCCCTGCGTTTTCAAATTGTGTTTTTACTCCTTTGTTGGATGAGTTGGTGAATGATACTAGTTTGTAATCAGCTTGTTTCAATTGTTCTAAGGCTACTTTGACTTCTGGGTGTGCAGGCAGTGATCGTATGGGTCCCAATATGGCTTCTTTTGCTTGAGTCTCAGTCAAGTGGATCCCGTTGTTAGCGGCTACCATTTGTAGTGCGGCAGCTCCAATTACGCCAAAGTCATTGTATTGCCTGCCAACTGTGGAGACCAATGAGTATTGCAACATGGTCGTAAACCACAGAGGCAATAGATCACTACGGTTTCCTAAGACTTGACCAACACTTTTTTTCATGGCAGTAAGGTCTAGTAACGTCTCGTTCACATCAAAGAACAGTACTTTGGGTCTGGTATTGTTTTGGGCTGCATGTCGTGGTGTATCAGCTGCTAAGCCCAACTGTGGCATCATGGCACCCGCAAGACCGAACAGTGCGGTTTTTTTGGCAAATTCTCTTCTGTTTCTCTTCATTTTATGTAGTGGTAAAAAAAACATTCCATATAGAATGTTTTTAGGTAAAAAAAATATTATTTCAATTGTTTTAAGTACAAGGATAGGCCGGAGAGATACTCTTCTAGAACAGTGTCATTTTCATATAACTTTCTAATGCCTCGGATGCCTTCAAATGCACTGATCAAATACACTGCTACTGCTTGACTAGAGATGTCTGGACGGATTGATTTTTCCGCTTTTCCTCTTTCTATTAGATTGATGAGAGCTGATTTCCATTGCTCTACTATGTTTTTTAGAGCAGATTGATAGGCGGGCTCATAGTCTCCAATTTCGTTGATGAAATTGTTCATGGGACAGCCATGCTCTTTGTCGTAAAGTGGAAATGACTTTACACGGTTCATAAACGTTGTTTCAAGTATTTGAGCAGGGTCTCCTGTTTCATAGAGAGGGCGTATCATTCCTTCGTAAACCCGCTTCTGTATTTTATGCCCAATCACTTCGAGTCCTAGCTCTTTTTTGTTTTTGTAGTGATGATAAAAGGCTCCTTTAGAAAGCTTGCAAGCCTTCATTATTTTTTCGATACTGACTGTTTTGAAACCATTTTCATAAAATAGTTTGTAAGCACTGTCCACGATCACTTGCTTGGTGAATTCCGACTTGATCTGCTGTTGCATAGTGCTAGTACACGAAAAGACCACTTAGAATGTTTTGATATATTTTTTTTAATGGGTTTAACTATCAAAAACCTTAGAAGTCCTACAACTCATTGTGTCCAATGCCCGTTACAGTTGTGGCTGTGTAAGCAGCATGTATTTATTATCAACGAATGAAAATCAAAATGAAGAACCTTTTATTTTTCTTGATACTTTTCACTGCAACAGTATCAATAAGCTCTGCTCAATCTTTCAGATCAATCGACAAGAGCCCTATGGATGTCGCATATCTACCTGACAATTTCGCCCATGACCGTTCGGGTGATGATAAGGCGATTGCTAAGGTGTACTACAGTAGGCCTCAAAAGAAAGGCCGTGATATATTTGGTAACGTCGTGGTGTACGACAAGGTGTGGAGAACAGGAGCGAATGAAGCCCCGGAACTAAAAGTCTATCAGGATATCACTATTGGTGGAAAGAAATTGTCGGCGGGTACTTATTCATTGTTTACGATCCCTGGAGCCAAAGAGTGGACAATCATAATTAGTACTGACTTGGATTATTGGGGTACAGCAGGCTATCAGGAAAAGTATGAAGTCCTTAGGGTCCAGGTGCCATCCAGCACATTGTCAAAAGAAGTGGAGGCTTTTGCGATCCAATTTGAGGAGCTGGAGAACAAGTCAGCAGTGATGAGACTGGCTTGGGACAAAACAGTAGTCGCAGTGCCGATCAAGTACTAGCAGAGATAGTCTCTCACAAGTCAATCCCTACCTTTTATAGGGTAGGGATTTTTTTTGCTCAACATTTCCGTTTACGGATTGTTCTTACGCAGGCATAAGATGTTAGGTCAATTTTTTTTTCTCTCTCAGCATTGAAGGAGTTTTGGTTCTTGGGCATACGGCTTTGGAAGAGTAACCCTATGACGAATTGATCGATTGTACACTCTTTCTGAAATGTGCGACTTGTAGATCGGGATCACTTTCAATATGTCTTTGTTCGGACCCAATTCCCATTTATTTGGTACACTAGTGAGGTCTGATTAGCTTTAGGCTCAAACCTAGCCTTAACCTTCCATTCAACTTTAAGATAGAGGATTGAAAGTATTTTTTGTTACTTGGATATGTATGCTAGTCAGGTGTCTTGGAGCGGTCGCAGGATCGTCGCTAGACACGCTACAGATCAACTATATCGGCCAAGAAGAAGGTGTAACTCAGCTGAATGTACAAGATATTGTACAGGATGAGATGGATTATGTTTGGTTCTCAACCGAGGATGGTTTGCATCGGTTCAATGGCCTGCAGATGAAAATTTTTGCGGATAACCCGCTGGATAGCCTGAGTATTCCTGATGATCACAACAGAGGGCTATTGATCGTTGATGATACACTTTGGATTGCCTCCAATAGCCAAGGGATATTTGCTCTTGATCTGCGTAGTGAAACTTTCATTCGTCCCTTTGAAGACCTATCGAATGTCATTTCATATAAGGTGTTTCAACTCGATGATCAGCATTTGCTATTTTCTTCTTCCAATACATTTTATGTCTACAACCGAAGTACCAAGGGGCTCACCAAAATCACACATGCACAACAGGATTCGGAGAATCATGTCACGGCGTTGGTGCCTGTGAGTACAGACCAGTTCGTACTAGCGACTTTGAACGGAGGGTTGTTGACCTTGAATTTGAAAACACTGTCCTTGGTAGGACAGCAACGCCTGGATCCATCGGCCCACAATGCATTGCTGCTACATCAGGGGCAACTTTATGTCGGAACGGAACAGGGACTGTACCTACTAGATGTATCTAGTGGAGTGGCAAAAAACGTGGTGCCAGCACATGCGATCAATTGTATCTATCTCTATGAAAACGGCGAACTTTGGCTTGGTACCAACGAAGGGTTAGTCACCTTTGACCCAAGTACACAAACAGTGACTCAGTGTATAACTCAGGATCAATCGGGTAAGGTGTATTTTCCGTTAGAGATCATGACGATCCATGGCGATGGCAAAGGCAACGTGTGGATGGGTACAGCTGGAGAAGGACTACATCATTACAACAAATATCAGAAGAAGTTTTCGTCCATCAGTTTGGAGATGGAGGGATACACGAAAGATACCAAGTTGAGTACTTTTCAGTTTTTGCCCGCAGTGCGTGAGGACTCTGCACTGTGGCTCGGTACGACTTACAATATCCTCCAATACAACTACCTCACGGGGGAATTCAAGCACTACAAGGACGATTTTCCAAAGTCATTGATTTATGCCATGCAGAGAGATCTGAATGGGGATATTTGGTGCGGTGGGTTTGATGGGACGGGCCTATTGCGCTACAACCGTACAGTGGATCGCTTCGAAAAGGCTGAGGTGACAGGAGATATTCCCAATGATAAGTCTGTTATCGATATTCGACCACTCACCCGTGACAAGCTACTCGTGTCGACATGGTCGAGTGGTATGTATACTTACGATTTGGCTCGAAAGAAATTTGAGGTCTATTTGGTGGACGGACAATCCCTCAATCGAGCTCGAATTAGCTTTGTGGATAGTCGAGATAACCTATGGCTAGGGTCCGATCAAGGTGCTTATCGGATAGCTGATCGAGGAACTGGTGCAGTACATCACTTCACAGCAGGGAAACACAAACAGGCGATCAACAATGACAGAATCTTTGCGATCAACGAAGATGCAAAAGGAAACATATGGTTGGGGACGAGTACGGGAGTGACCAAGCTAAACCCAGGCAATGGGACAGTTCAACGCTACTATCGACAGGAAGGGTTTCCCAATGATTTTGTATACAGTGTGCTGATAGATGCTCGAGATAGGGTGTGGATGGGGACCAACAAGGGAATAGCAGTGCTCGACCCTTCTACGGAACGCTTCGTCCATTATTCTCACAAAGACGGACTGCAAAACGATGAATTCAATGGCAAAGCGGCTTACCAAGATGTGTATGGTAATTTTTACTTTGGCGGGGTAGACGGGATCAATGTATTTCATCCCGAAGACATTCGTATCAACCCTTATCAGCCCAAGGTGCATCTGGAGTCTATCGAATTGTTCAATCAACCACTGTCCAAGAATGCTATCTACCAGGACCATTATACTTTTCATAGTGATGAAAATGTCCTTACTTTCAAGTATGCTGCAAACAACTTTCTAAACCCATCCAAAGTGAGCTATAGCTATTGGATGGATGGGTTTGATAAGCAATGGCGTCCAGTTACTAAAAACCAAAGTATCACTTATACCAATTTGCCTCCAGGCAAATATACGTTCCGCATCAAAGCAACCAATGACAATGGGGTGTGGGGTAAAAATGAACGTTGGGTATGGTTGACAATCATTCCACCTTGGTATGATCAGTATTGGTTCAAGGTGGTTTCGGTTTTTGGTATAGTGATGTCGGCTCTGGCTTTCTATCTCTACAAGTCGCATACCTATAAGCGAAACAACGAGAGGCTAGAGCGAACAGTCAAAGAAAGAACAGCAGAACTGCAAGAGGCACTCGAGGTGTCTCAGTCTCGACAACATAGTATTCAATTTTTGATGAGGGAGATGAAACATCGCGTCAAGAATAATTTACAAATTATTTCCAGTCTTTTGAGTTTGCAGGCACTGAACTTAGACAATGAAGACGCAAAACATACGTTGCAAGTAGCAAGAAATCGTATCTTGACGATATCCTATTTGGAAAATATCATGGACTCGGAGAGTGAGCATGTACATGTGGATCAGTTCACCCGTGAGCTCTGTGACAATGTGTTGCGTTTGATTGCTTCGGATGAACGTCCTACATTCGAGACAGTTTATGATCTAGAGCCTGCGGAAGTGACGGGGTTCAATATTACCTTTTACGGTCTGCTGATCAATGAGCTGTTGACCAATGTAAGTAAATATGCTTTTGATGGAAGTAGAACGGACAATCGGTTGACAATTAGTTGTAAAGTAGATGCAGAATGTTTGGAGTTGGTGATCGCAGACAATGGCAAAGGCTACAATCCAGAGGAGATCAAACAAGGGGCCATAGGTCTAGATTTGGTGAAAGATATGGTGAGGCAATTGAGAGGAGAAATGACTGTAGATAGTTACGAGGGAACCAAAAATACAATTAAAATACCTTTGGAAAATGGAGAAGCTTGATATACTGCTCATTGAGGATGTGATGATTATAGCCAAGGAGATTAAGGCTACTTTGGAGAAGGAAGAGTATGCGCAGGTGACGATCGCGCTAGGACCAGATGAGGCACGTAGTTTTTTTGATTCACATGTTTATGATTTGATCATCTCTGATATCAACCTCAATGCAGGTATAGATGGGATTGACTTGGTGCAGGAGTTGTGCATGGGGCGCAAAGTCCCTGTAGTGTATCTGACTGCATACACAGATGAGTCAACTGTCTCCAAGGCCGAAGGGTCATTGCCCTTTGCCTATTTGCTCAAACCCTACAATACCAATCAGTTGAAACTCACCATCAACCTTGCCATGTTCAATGCCAAGAAGGAGAGTCAAAATGTACTCTACAACGAAAAGAACGCAAAAAGACTCGAAAGCCTTACCAGCAGAGAAAAGGAAATTCTCTTTTCGCTGGCATCAGGAAAAATGAGTAAGGAAGTCGCCGATATACTCAATATCGCCCCAGCGACTGTAGAAAAACACAAACAGAACATCAAGGAAAAGCTGTCGTTGACTACTCTTGGAGAGTTGATCAATTTTGCCATGTCGACGAAAACCATCAGTATGGATTGATGCTTGGCTGTCCTGTAGATGGGGAGAGGGTTTGGCTCTTCGTATGCGGACTATACGAAGAGTACTAGGAGAGTCAAGCCCAAACCAGCCAAGGCAAAGTAGAGACCTTTTCTGAATACGCTTGTACCTGGGACAAACATCCAAAACGAGGACATCACAAAAAAGAAAAGCGATACACCGAAAAAGATATTGAGAAAGGCCAGTGGTCGACTGCTGGTTGCCTTGTGCATATGCGTCATCTTGTCGAGTAGATAGGGGAGCTCTTTCTTGGTATATACTGCTTTGCCACTTTCTATGTCGTAGGTGCCGTCTTTGAAATATGCAATGCCAGACTCGATACGGTCGATACGAAATCGCTTGATGCCGAGTTCTTTGCCGAGTTCTTCTATTTCAGTGTCTTTGGGCAGTACCTTCTCTATGGTGTTGACTTTGTGAAACGCATCTGTGTCTCTAAATACTAATACAATACCACTCAAGGCATATACCGCCATGATTCCGGCAAGGAAAAAACCCAAGTAGCGGTGGTATATTCTCATTTTCATGTTCATCTTCTAAAATATTTTTTGGATGCCAAAAGAAAGCAATCGAACGCAAAATCACACAATAAATGCCACCAAGTGCCTAATAAATTCAATTCGTCCTACTATAGACCAATAGTTTATACCCAATACTTTGTCACTCCATCCTTCGTATCCTAATTTGCAGGCGCATCATTGACGTACTATGGAAACATTCAAATTAAAAGCAGACGAAGAGTTTATCGAACTCAATAACCTCATCAAAGCGCTCGGATGGGTCATGACAGGAGGGGAGGCCAAGATCCGCATCGATCAAGGAGAAGTCACCGTCAATGGAGAAGTAGAAACGCGCCGTAGAAAAAAAATGCGTGCGGGTGACCATATAGTATTCGGTACAGAAGAGGCAAAAGTAGAGCAGTGATTCTACCCTTCGTCCCAAGTGTACATCTCAAATAAGTATCAAGAATGAATATCAAAACACCTATCGGCCGACTTAGACTGTTGGCCATATTGGAAGGGATCAGCTACCTCTTGTTCGCCATCACCATGCCTATGAAGTACCTGCTTGACATCCGTGAGCCCAACTACATTGTAGGGATGGCACATGGTTGGTTGTTTGTCTTGTACATTGGTTTTTGTCTGCAAAATGTGGTGATTCAAAAGTGGGGGCTCAAAACCTCCGTTTTGGTGCTTGTTGCCTCATTGGTTCCTTTTGGGACTTTCGTGGCGGATGCCAAAATATTCAAGCCAGCGAGTGTGTAGGTCTCTTGCGTAGCATGTCGAACGGTACTCCTTCATCTATTTGAGTTCAATAGAGCAGAAATAAATGGATAGATAAGTACCTTTCTGTTTTTGCTATGAAACCCCAACATGCCACCACAATGAGGGTTACGTTGGAAAAAAGTGTAGTCTGGATTCACTTCGCACAATCCATACCGTTCTTTGGTGTAGGTCTTAGGGATATCCATGATGGAGTAGTCCAAAAATCGTTGGTTGCGGTAGAAATGTCACTCTAAGTTCGTTGAAGAGGGGTGAATGAGGATTTATTAGTGTGACTAGGTCTTTTTGCGAGATACTTTCGCCTTTTATTCCTGTATTTCTTGATTCAGCTTTATCTTAGAATCCATGCAAAATGCCAAGGTTCATTTTCGGGATTCTATCGTCAGCCGTTTCGGGTTGTTTTTCGTGGGGATGATGGTGATCGCTATGGCAGTCTCAGGATATCTCGTCTACCGTGAATCGTCGCAAGTGATCGTGACGCACAGTCAGCAGCGCATCAGACATAGTTCTCGTTTGGCCAAGCAAAATTTCTATGATCTCCTCCAGATCATCTCCAATGATATAGCAATCGTGACACACAGTTCGTCCGTTGATCAATTGGTGGCTAACCCAAGCCGCCAATCCGCAGATGAGCTTAAGCATAGTTTTCGTGTGATGCTGGCCAATAAACCGGACTATTTTCAGATACGGATACTTGATGTGCTAGACCATGGCAAAGAACTCATACGTTTTGATAAACAAGGAGGGACCGTACTAGAAGTGCCCGACAGCTTGCTCCAGTACAAAGGAGACAAGGATTACTACCTTGGGGCACTACGCTCCGCCAAAGGAGGGTATTATTTTTCGGCTATCAATCTCAACGAAGAGTATGGAATAGTCAGCAAACCCTATACTCCGACACTCCGTGCGGTAGGTTGTGTCTACGATGATTTTGGTCAGCTGCGTGCGATGGTGGTCATCAACGTAGACTTGACGCGGTATTATCATGAACTAGAACAACTCATCGCTTCAGAGTCTCAGCTTTTTATCACCAACAGCGAAGACGAGTATTTGTTTGCGCCAGATAAGTCCAAGTGTTTTGGTAGGCAACTGGAGACAGGGCATTCTTTGTACAAAGATTTCAATCTCAACACGTGGCATTTGATCGCTGCGGCTCCTGAGTTTTCATTTATGCGAGATAAGGAGGGCAAGCGCTACCTCTATCATGCCGAGAAGCTATCGTACGCTGAGGGACAGCAGGAGATCTACTTGATTTCTTTTATGGAAAGCGAGGCTCTGTTTGCTAGTGCCAATCGAGTACGTGCTGATTCACTCAAAATTGTAGGTGCTGCCATGCTGTTGCTGGTAGTTTTGGTCTTGGTGTTTGTCCGGTTGATTGCCCGTCGAGTCGGAGTGGTGACACAAGCGATCCTGTCGTATGAGTACAGTGACGACTCTTCTCATGTGGTGCAGTTGCCTCGCAAGAGACGGGATGAGATAGGCCTCTTAGGGGGGGCTTTTGCCAACATGCGCGAACGCATCGACCGACAAGTCATGGAGCTCAAGGAGGCACTGCGCAGGGAGCAACAGGCTATCAGTGATCGAGACGAATTTTTGCAAAACATGAGCCATGAGTTGCGTACTCCACTCAATGCTATTTTGGGCTTGACCCATCTGATTGAAAAGAATAACCCTGCACCGCAGCAGCGGCCTATGTTGGACTCGCTCAAACGCAGTACTACCAACCTTTCGGACCTGATGTATGATATATTGGACCATCAAAAGCTGTTGGAGGGAAAAGTGACGATTCACCTCGAACCACACAATTTGAACGATTTGTTACAAGATATTTTTGCGAGTTATCAATATGAGGCGGTCAACAAGAGGTTGAAATGGGAGATGGAGGTCGAGGAGGAGGTCAAGCAGCGCGTATACTTGACGGATGCGTTGCGTTTCAAACAAGTGGTGACCAATTTGGTGGTCAATGCGATCAAGTATACCGGTGAGGGACGCGTATGCTTGGTTGCACGTCATGCTGCGAGAGGGGTTGAAATCTCGGTATCGGACACAGGCCGTGGCATCCAGTCTGAAAATTTGGCACGGATAAAACAGCGGTTTTATCGCGAAAACGAGCATGTCGGAACACAGCGGAATGAAGGGTTTGGTTTGGGACTGTCGATAGTGAAACAAATCGTCGATTTGTTTCAAGGAAAATTAGAGGTGACCTCTACCTATGGTGAGGGGTCGACATTTACAGTGTGTTTGCCTTTTGAGGAAGCCTCTGTAGGCCATAGTTCTCAGCGCGTAGCAAAAAAAGAAAGTGTACTGCCTCGACTTCATAGAGTACATGAAGTATTGCACATAGAAGATGACGAAGCAGCTCTACTGCTGGTTCGTCACTGTTTGGACCAACCCCAAATCCGCCTTACTCAAGTCCGCACCATCACAGAGGTACAACAGCAATTGGCTGATCGTAGGCCTGAGTTGATTTTGAGTGATTTGATGTTGTGTGATCATGTGATGGATATGGACTTGCAAAAGATCCAGGCAAAGTATCCGGACCTTTTGGTTGTGGTGTTGTCCGCTTTTGATACCGATCGTACCCAGCGAATCAGTCCATATGTACTTCAAAAGCCATTTGATCTTGGGGAGCTTTTGGACCTAGTCCTGATGGTACTGGGAGATACAGAGTATCAGCGGCCACAATTTCAGACGGTTTTTGCGCAATACGACAATAACCCTGTGCATATCGAGCGTTATTTGGCTCTACTGATTCGTGAGTTTGAAGAATATGTACTGCGGATAGCGGAGGTCTACGCTCAGCCTTCTGCCAAGGAATGGAAGGCGATCATGCATCGAATCATTACGCATATCAAGGCCCTAAATCTTGACAACTTGGGAGAAGTGCTACCTCAGGAGCTAGGGGATTTGACTGAGGCTAGATACGATAGAGTGATGGATTGTATGCGCTATTATTTGTGCTGTTTTCGGGCTACCTCTCGCCTCAATTCAAAAGGCTAATTTTCTTCATGAGTTCCTTTTCGTAGCTTGAGCTGATCGATATTTCCTCTTGGCCAATGACAAGGTCACTGCTGCTGATCGTGTCAATGCTGTGGACGTTGACGATGCAGGAGCGATGTACCCGTTGAAAATGTGTGGGTAGCTTTTGCTCGAGCTCTTTGAGTGTCATGAGCGTCAGTACTTTCTTGTGTTCAAAGATGAGCTCGACATAGTTTCCAGCAGATTTGATGTAGAGGACTTGATCCAAATTTACTTTGGTCCATTGGTTGCCGTCTTTGATGAACAAGTGTTTGTCGTCTTGGCTAGTGGATGACTCAGTCAAATTTTTGGCTTTTTGGACGCCTTTGAAGAAGCGAGCAAACTCAATGGGCTTGGCGAGGTAGTCGATGATTTGGTCGTAGTTGTAGGACTCTAGCGCAAACTCCTTGTTGGCAGTGATCATGATGACTGCTGTACGTCCTTGGATCAGAGGGAGGATTTCTTTGCCAGAAATGTCCGGTAGGTCATAGTCGAGTAGGATTAGATCAAAGTGATTTTGTGAGATGAGATTGACCGATTCAAAACCGCTGTTGGTGGTGGTGACTTGCGAAATGTAGTCCACCTTGGAACAGAAATGCTGCAGCAAATCACAGATCAACGGATCATCATCAACTATCAAACAATGCATGCTCATTCGGTTTTGGTTCCAAACCAAATTTACTTCTGAAAAGAAGAATGAAAGAGTGAAATGCATAAAAAATGAGAGCGAAGGGGGTAGAATTGATTTCTGTTTGAGAAGAGGTATTGGGAGTCAGACGGGTGGGGAAGGAGAGCTGCTTGCGTATAGGTGAATCACCTAAATATGCTTTTTGTGCTGTTTTTGGAGTGATTGTTGAATCCATCCAGTCAAATCAACATCATATGCTATGAAACAGCAACAGGATTGTCACAGCACGGAAGAGAGTCTATGGCAGGGGATCGTGAGCCAGTTGTCGGACGCTTATGTCGAAGAGGTCTTTCGGCTCAGACAGGTGGACGAAAAATTGAAGCCTTTAGTGACCAGCGAACTACTGATTTACCTTGGTCTATTGATTGGATCAAAGCTCAATGAAGATGTATCGGAGCATACGGCGCTTCAAGTGATCAAGTACTATATGAGGAGAGTCTATGACAAAGGGAAGTCTCTAGGGATACCCTATCATCGGATCATCAGCAAAGCCTCGTCGAGACACGATTTTTATTTGACAGGGCTTTTTGAGAAGGATCGTTCTGAGGATTTTTTGCGGACTGCCGGGATGCAGTGGTTTCAGTTTCCTTTGCAAGAGATAGACGGAGAGATACGTCCATATGAGTTCGATTTTTCAGTATATTTTTCTGATTTGAATGTCGTCTCGGAAGTGCTCTTCAAAATTGCCCCCAATTATGCCAACGGTATATTGGCCTCTTTGAAACAAGAAGTGCCGTCGTTTATTTTGCACAATTGAGTAGGAGAGTAGAGCGCTAGTGATCAATACAAACCTACTCTGCCATGACCAAATCATGACAGAGTAGGTTTGTTTTTTAGAGGGGCAGTGAATTATGTGTCTTTGTTAGATTTTAACATGAATTTACCTGCGGCTTCTTGTAGGATTTTGGAGATCTCATTGAGTCGTTGGGATTTTTGCGAGTAGTTGTTCATGCCAGAGACAAGTTCATTGGCAGATGCGGCGACTTCTTCTGTGCCAGCAGCTGTTTGTTCGGCGATCACGACCACACTCTCGATGGCAGTGACGACTTGATTGATGTTTTCGGTTTGCTGCTGTGTAGCTGATAAGATCTCTTCAGAAAAACTCAAGGTATGATTGGAGGCTTCTCTGATTTCCTCAAATACCTTGGATACACCCTGCGAAGCTTCTACTCCTTTGAGTACGCTGTTGCTCATGGTCTCCATGAGCTGAGCTGCTTCGGAGGTGTCTTTCTGCACATCGTTGATGAGTTGCTCGATTTCTTTGGTAGAGGATTTGGAGCTTTCGGCTAGTTTGCGAATTTCGTCAGCGACTACCGCAAATCCTCGACCTGCATCTCCTGCCTGTGCTGCTTCGATGGCAGCATTGAGGGCCAGGAGGTTGGTTTGGTTGGCGATGTTGGCGATCACTCCGAGTACACGGTGGATTTCTTGTGATCGTTCTTTGAGTATGCGCATAGAATTGTTGGTCATGCCGGAGTATTCTGAGATCTCGCCCATGCTGTCCGATACATTATTGACCATGACTTTGCCTTCTTCACTTCTTTTTGCCCCCTCTTTGGCTACTTGATTGATACTTTGCGATTTGCTGGCCATGTCTTCGGAAGCTTGACGGATGCCTTCCACGATCGTAGAAGACTCATCGACTTTGGTGACTTGGGTCTGGGCGCCATTGCTCATTTGCGAGATAGCTGAGGCGATCTCTTCGGTATTTCGGGTCATTTCCTCACTCGATAGGAGCATCTCTGTAGAGGATTCCTCGATGGTGTTGGCATTGACAGTGATTTGATTCAGTAGGTCGTTGAGATTGGTGAGTGCCAAGTTGAAATTGTTGGTGAGACTCAGTATCTCCCCTTTGGCATGTATATCGAGGCTTTGCGACAAGTCTCCGCTAGCCATAGACTGTACCATGTGGTTGATCGAATGGATCGGAGCGACGACCGCATCAAAGAGTTTGTTGATGGATTCGCTGAGATCTTTCCATTGTCCTTCTTTGTTTTCAGTGTTTATTCTGGCACTGAAATTTCCCGATTCGACAGCCTCGTTGATGACGTGATTGGTGTCGTTGATCGAACTGCTCAGGTTGTCGTTTTGCATGCGCAAACCGGCATTGCGAGACTGTACTTCTGCGACTGCTTCATCAAGCTTGGCTTGGAGTTCAGCTTTCTGGATTTTGGTTTGTTGCTTTTTGTGACGGACATAGAGAAATATCCCCGTAGCTATGGATACAATCATGAGCAATCTAAACCACCATGTCTCCCACCATGGCGGAGTGACCGTGATGATCACCGATGTTCCGATTTCATTCCATACACCGTCGTTGTTGGAGGCTTTGACATGAAAGGTGTATGAGCCTGCCGGGAGGGTGGTATAGGTAGCGGAGGTTTGATTGCCGATGTAGTTCCATTCCTCATCGATTTCTTCCATCATGTAGGCATAGCTGTTTTTTTCTGGACGTGTGTAGTTGAGCGCGATGAACTCTATCGAAAAGATGTTGTGGGTGTAGTCCAGGTGAATCTCTTTTGCTTCGGAGATGTTTTTGTTCAATATCGCTCCATCTTCGTCAGAGGGCACGACAGATTTGTTGAATACCTTGAAGTCAGTAAGGGTCACTTCAGGTATGATAGGGTTCTTTTTGATTTGCTCGGGATAGAAGCGATTGAAGCCATCACTGCCTCCAAAAAACATCTCTCCCCACGAGGTAGTGATCGAAGCGCCCATGTTGAAGAAATTGCCTTGGAGACCGTCTCCTTTGTCGTACGAGCTGATCTTAATGTTTGACTTTTGGCCTTTTTCATTTAGGCTCGTTTTTGAGAGACCACTGCCAGAGCTGATCCACAGATTTCCTTCTTGGTCTAGCTCCATGGATTTGATGGCATTGCTTGGCAATCCACTTTCTTTGTCAAATATCTGGAATCCACCACTTGAAGGGATGAAAAGATTGATTCCTCGGTTTTCTGTGCCCACCCAGAGATCTCCTTCTTCGGTCAATAGGATGTTTGAAACCGCATTTTCACTTAGACTATTGGGGTTATTGGGGTCGTTTGAGAAAACCTGAGATTCATAGGTGGCTGTTGCACGGTCTACTTTGATATGGTATACACCATTGCTGGTACCCAACCAGAGGTTGCCGTCCGTATCCGCTTGCATGGTACGGATGTTCATGTTGATTTCTATGGTTTCGTCGTTCTTTGGCCGAAAATGTTCAAATACACCTGTAGACGCATCGAAATAATCGAGTCCCGTTCCCCAGGTGCCGACCCAAAAGTGGCTAGGATTTAGGTCATCCTTGGCCAAAGAAAATACATTGTTGATCCCTATCGATTGTGGATTGAGTGGGTCATTGAGGTAGTTGGTGAATTTGTTCTTTTGCACATCGTAGTAGGTCAGTCCTCCTGCCCATGTACCTATCAGCACATTGTCCCGGTCATCGACAACCAATTTGAGTACCGCGTTGTTGGGTAGACTGTTGGGGTCGTCTGGGTTGTGTTCGTAGTGTGTCAGGGTGTTGGTTGCGACATCAAAGTAGTCCATGCCATAGCCGTCAGCTCCGATCCACAGATTCCCTTTTGAGTCTTCCGCAAAGGTATTGACGGCACTTTTGGTCAAGGCGTTCTTTTCATCGATCACCTTTGTGAATGCTTTTTGGTAAGGGTCCATCAAGTCTAGCCCCTTGTCAAAACTTCCAATCCATATTCTCTGGTTGCTGTCTTGGGTAATCGCCCATATGGAGTTGGAGTGGATGCTCGAGGGATTGGACGGATCGGGCTTGAGATGCGTAAATTGCTCCGATTGGATGTCCAAAATGTCCAATCCTCCGTTTTCTATCCCTATCCACAGATTACCTTCTTGGTCACTCATGATATCCAAGATTCTGATGAGATATAGAGAGTTTTCGTTGGGCTGGGGGGTGTATTTTTTGATCGAAAAATTACTATTTCCTGTGTCGACGAGTTTGTAGAGTCCTGCTTCCCAGCTGCCTAACCAAATGTTGCCATAGATGTCTTCTGTAGCACTTTTGATGTTGAGGTTGTAGTTGTGATTGAGCACTTCTTTGATTTTTCCGTCTTCATTCATCATGAATGCCTTAGCACCTACGAACCAGATTCTGTTTTTTGAGTCTTCAAAAATGAATTGGATGTCCTCTCCATCGAGGTGCCGGACAATCAATTTGTTGGTCTTCGCATCCAGTACATCTACACCATTGTTGGCTACCCATACTTGGTCTTTCGAATCACAAAATACATGTGAGGCAAAACCATTGGTCACGCTATTGGGGTCGTTGGGGTCTGGGGTCAAGTTGGTGAAATTGTGATGCGCTCTGCTGTAGCGACTGACACCTCCTCCATGAGCAATCCATAGGTCACCATCACTGGTCTCATCGATGTAGTTGATGTAGGGGTGTTTGAGGCTTAGGCTATCGTTTTTGACGGGTTCAAATACGTCATATTTGAGGCCGTTGTATCGGTTGAGGCCATTTCGCGTCCCGATCCAGATGTAGCCTTGGTGGTCTTCGAAGATCGTAGTGACATTGTTGTCGGACAGGCCGCCAATATTTCGAAATTTGTACTCGTTGTGTTGCTGCGCACTCACGGTGAGTACTGCGAAAAGTAAAATAAGTGTCAGCCTTATGCTTAGGCCAAACCATCTTTCATGCATCATTTTTCCCATGTTGTAGTCTATACTGCTTTTAATTTAGACAATAGTTGCTAAACAATCTGTTTAGCCTCGATACTATTGACCCATATCGTGTTGGAAATCAATAGTACAATGAAATCTAAATTAGTTGGGATAGTGGGTGGAATATTCGATGACTGTTTGGATTATATCTCCAGTCTCAGAATGTTTTCGAAAATAGAGAAGATGCTTGGTACCACCAAGGGTTGGCTCTAGAATATTTTGAGAGGAAAGAGAAGAGTACGCTTCATAGTGAGTCCATCGCGCGACTATGCCAAGACAAAGGAGCGCATGCCAATGGCACTCATCTCGATGGTTTCGTTGAAGAATGTCAACTGATCCTGTGGATTTCGTAGCGCCAAGGTATAGAGCATGGGGAGGTAATGCTCGTTGGTAGGGATGGATAGTAGCGCTTCCGTGCCAAGATTGGCATAATGGATCAAAGACTGATGGTCTTGGTTTTCGATCATGCTTTTGATGCGCGAGTCAAATGCTAGCGCCCAGTCGTAGGGTTGATCTGAGTTCCATCTGGCTTGACGCAAATTATGGATGCTGTTGCCGCTCCCTACGATCAGGATGCCTTTGTGTCGTAGCGCTTTCAATTCCTCGCCTAGGGCATAGTGAGCGGCTGGCGACATGTGGTGATCCAGACTGAGCTGAAATACAGGTACGTCTGCCTTTGGAAACATCTTGATGAGCACGGACCAAGTGCCGTGATCGAGACCCCATTCGTGATCTTCCTCCACGGTATGCGTTTTGACTTGCTGAATGAGCAGGTGAGCTGCCTCTGGGGCTCCAGGAGCGGGGTACTGCACCTCGAATAACTCCTTTGGGAATCCCCCGAAATCATGGATAGTCTGTGGTTTGGGAGCCATGGTCACCAAGGTGCCGCGTGTCTGCCAGTGGGCGGAGATGCAGAGGATGGCTTTGGGCTGTATGCCCTCGGCCATTTTTCGCCAGTTGGCAGTGGTTTCATTCTCTAGGATGGCGTTCATGGGGTTGCCATGCCCGACGAAGAGTACAGGCATTCGCTCCGTACTAGCAAATCCTGAAGCAAGGCTATCGAAGGATTGGAGGTTCATCCTTAGTCTGAGAACAGTCCAGAACTCAAATAGCGATCTCCACGGTCACAGATGATCGAGACGATCGTAGCAGGCTCTGTGAGGGTTTTGGCGAGTGCTACGGCAGAGTGCATCGCACCGCCGCTACTCATGCCTGCGAGTATGCCCGTTTCTTTGGCGAGACGCTTGGTCATGATGACTGCTTGTTCTTTGCTCACGTAGAGGATCTCGTCGACACGTGCATCGTCATAAATCTCTGGGAGAAACTCCGGAGACCATTTGCGGATGCCCGGGATACTGTCGCCCTCCTGTGGCTGTACGCCTATGATCTGAATGTCCTTGTTTTGCTCCTTGAGGTACATGGAGTTGCCCATGATGGTGCCCGTCGTGCCCATGCTGGAGACAAAGTGAGTCACTTTTCCTTCGGTGTCTTTCCAGATTTCGGGCCCTGTCGTGTTGTAGTGGGCGTGGTAGTTGTCGTCATTGGCGAACTGGTTGAGCATGACGTATCCTTCTTCCTCCACCATTTCGTCTGCGATGGTACGAGAGAGTTCGATGGTTCCTTCTTCGGGTGTCAGGACTACTTTGGCGCCATAGGCGGTCATCGTATCGATGCGCTCCTGTGTGGAGTTTTCGGGCATCACGAGGGTGATATCCATGTCAAAGGATGCCGCGACCATGGCCAGTGCGATACCAGTATTGCCACTGGTCGCCTCGACGAGTTTGGTCTCACGGGTGATTTCGCCGCGTTTGAGTGCCTCGTTGATCATGAAAAATGCCGGACGATCCTTGACACTCCCTCCCGGGTTGTTGCCCTCTAGTTTGCCGTAGATCTCTACGTGATCGGGGATCTCAGGGAGCAGTACTCTGACGAGGGGTGTGTTGCCGATTAAATCACTGATATTTTGAGCTGACATAAGTTTTGCTTTCTAAATTGGTTTTGAACGAACGGATCACAAACGGGTTGGATTCGCGACCTGCATTTATACCGAGGCTTTGATCAACTGCGACTCGTGCGCGTAGTACACGCGGCTGTTGGGCTCGACGCTGCTCGTCAGCCAGACATTGCCGCCGATGATGCTGTTGGCACCTATGACGGTACGACCACCGAGGATCGTTGCTCCGGCATAGATGACGACATTGTCACCGATGGTAGGGTGTCGTTTGGTGAGCGCCATCTCTTTGCGTACACTCATGGCACCTAGGGTCACGCCCTGATATACCTTGACATTGCTACCGATAATACAGGTCTCGCCGACCACTACTCCAGTCCCGTGATCGATGCAGAACTTACGTCCGATCTTGGCTTTTGGGTGGATGTCAATCGAGGTACGTACATGGGCGTATTCGGTGAATATCCGTGGCAAGTAGGGGATGTCTAGTCCCAGCATCACGTGCGCGATGCGGTAGATCGCTATCGCGAAAAATCCAGGGTAGGTACGGATCACTTCTTTGCGGTCTATGGCTGCAGGGTCACCGCTGAGGATGGCTTCTGCATCTTCGATACACAGGTCGTAGATGTTTTCCAGCTCGCTGAAGAACAGCTGGCATGAGCTGAGTGCAAAGCTTTTTTCGCAAGCCTCGGTTTTGAGGAGGAGGTCTTCGAAGAGCTGTTGGATGGCTTTGTACTCCGCGTCTATTTCTGTTTCGGTCTTGAAGCGGATGTTGTTGAGCTCGGGAAATAGAAACTGCAGCAATCTGACGATAAACTGGTCTATTTCCTTCTCGCCCGGTAGCGCCTTGGGCACGTTGTGTGCCGCGGATATTTTGTCAAAAAACGATTTGTTCATATTCTCTCTAGGTGTCAAACCTTGCAACGTAAAGGTAAAACTAGTGTTTCGATTGTGAAATAAAATGCTATTGCTTTGAGTTCCTTACTTTTTTTGAGAAAATGTGACTGAAGAGGGTGGAGGTATCAACCTAACACCTACCCAATACCGTTTTGCAATATTCCAAGGGATTGGTCTTAACCTTGGGAACTTAGAGAGGAAAAAACTACTTTGACCGTCCGAGCCGATCAGCCGCCGGCTTCCCGCAGCATAGTTTGAGAAAAGAGAAACATTTTTAAACCAATTGTAAACGCCTACAAACGGGTATATTAAGATGTAACGTAACGAATTCTGTAACAAAGAAAACGACTATGCTAATTGTAGGGCTTCAAGATTCATATAAACTTGGTGGTTATGAGAAAAGTTCAAAGCATCGAAAGGCGGAAGAACTTGTTAAAAAGGGTCAGCAGATAAAGATATTTTCAGAAAATGACTTCCGAAAGATTGTTGAGATGAATAAAAAGTCTCTCTAATATTATCTGTCACCCTCTGGTCGTCACGTCCGCTATGACCCAAAACAGGCAAGAGTATCGGTCCTTTGATCACTCAATTCACTTCTGAATTTTATTGCTGTGTTTCGTGATCAGCATTCGCTCAGGTGCTTTGCGTTAGGAGCACAGGGAGGTTAGTGCAGCATTTGAATCACGGCATGGTTGCCATTGACTTTCCAGTCAGGTGCAGTTTGATTGAGAGCAGTGACTTGCTCTTGCGCAAGGCCAGTTTGGATGTCGGACTTGAGCGTGCGGATGCAGTAGGTCGGGTGCGTCAGGTAGCTACACAGTGCGGCGGAAGGTTGTGTCGACGGGATCATTCGGTCTTGAAAGAAGCGACGGTAGTTGGCGTCTCCTTTGGCTAGCAGTAGTGCGTGGGGGGTGATAAGTCCATCAGGTAGCTGGTCGTAATGGGTGGGACTCGTCCAGAAGGGGTGAAACTGCAGGATGATTTGTTGTTTGTCGATTTTGGTTTGGAGGCTCTGTGCAAAGGTGCCAGCGCCGTTTTCGAGCAAGGTGTCTAGCAAATGTCCAATGTCCTCGTAGATGACGTCTGACACGAAGATGGGTGCTGCTTTGAGGTGGAGTTTGACTATGTGACCGTAGTGATCTACGAGGTGGTTGACGAGCAACAAGTCACTGAACAGTTCCATGCCGGCATTGTCTAGGATGATGTCAACGTGGGTTGCTGCTTCGAAATCATGGATGAGGTGTTGTCGGTCGTCGAGTAGGAGCTTGAGGTTGAGCTCTTCTGCAGATTTCAATTGGCTGAGGTCGGACTTGTTGCCTTGTAGGCTTTGGAGAAGGTAGTCAGTGCTTTGCCAGTTTTGGGTGGCCTTTAGACAAGGGGCAAGTGCTGCGCGATGCTTGTGGAGGTCAGTCGCTTTGATTTTCCCGAAAGGGTCAACGCCTAAGCGCTCATAGTCGACTAGGTAGAGTATGTAGGCAAATAGATAGACCTCTGCGTCGAAAAAGGGCAGTTCGAGGATGCTCTTGCCTTCGTGTGCGTGGTAGAAATCGTCCCAAAAAGGGCGTCCCTGATGAATGCGCAAGATGATCAGGCTATCGAGGTTTTCTTTGAGTCGTTCCAGTCTTTCGGTGATTGCTGCATCGAATAATTCGCTGGCGAGTATGTCTGTCAGGATTTTGGGGTAGCGCAGACGAAAGGTCATGCCCGAAAATGCAAGGGGTGAAATGGGGATGGGGGGATAAGAATCAAGCATAGTGTAAAGGTAGAAAAGTCTGCGATAGGAAGTGCTGTAGACTGTGGCAATTGCAAGAGAGGGGGTGCGGATACACAGGGTAGGCGAGAGGGGATGGAATTGAGGGAATTAGGAGTAGGATTATTCATAATAAATCCCTTAGTTTTCAGTTACTGTTTTTTCAACTTGCTATTTTGAATCCCATGATGAAAACGTACAGCATACTTCTTTTTAGTTTCTTTCTGATGCCATGTGGCGCCTGGGCTGCAGATACGCTCAATCTCTACGAGGCAGTGGCTCAAAACAAAATCCGTGTGCTGCCACAAGGGCAGGGTGGATTGGGAGCGGAAGCAGCACTGCTGACTCTTCACAACAATACTCTGCGCCCGTTGTGTGTCGTGTTGCCTGTGGGGTTGTATTTCTCATCGATAGATCCAGAAGTACAGGATTTGCTGACCTTGCAGGAGGAAGTGCTGACCTTGGCAGCCAATCAATCTGCTACTGCCAAGCTCTATGGTGCGTGTACTCAAATGCCACTCATATCGCCACAGTCAGGGGAAGCTTACCAGTTGAAGCTGTCTCCGGACTCGGCATTGCAGCGACTGGCAGGACAGATTGTAGCTGTAGGACTCGAGGAGACTATCGGTCAATCTGCGGTATGGGCATATACCGACCGAAGTGGTGTACAGTATATCTATGATCCAGACGCCATCCACCAATCCTGGACTGTCGCTACGCTGGTGGCCGAACTGAACGGCCAAACCCCTCCGACGCGTGAGTCCTTTGAGATGGGGAAAGGTCGAGTACGCCCCACGATATTCACTGCACGGGTAGACTTGGTTTATCATTCGCCGACGCAGAACATGGCGAAACTCGAAATATACAATGGGTCTGGTGAGTTGGTGAAGACCTGTTTTGACTACAAACCGCTATCTGCGGGTTTACATTTCTATACGCTGGGTCTCAACCGCATCGTGGATAGGGATACGGTGAGTTATGTGGCTCAATTGACCGATCGCGAAGGCCATGTGCTCCAAACTATGCCCCTGGTCAATAACCAGCCGTATGTAGCAGCAAAAGAAAAAGTGCAAAAGATACAATTTGAGTTCATCGTTAGGCAGCCCGATTTCATCGATATGGAGGTTTACGATGAGAACGACCGCCTCGTGGAGGTGATCTACCTCAACAAGCACTTTCCCATCACCAAGAGAAATACCCGTTTCACCTTCATTCATGCCTTTGAGAAGGGGACAACCTATAGCATCAAACTCATTGATTCTAAAGGGCAAGTGATCCATAGCGAGCCTGTGGTGGCAAATTGAGTGGTGGAGCGACGAAGGCAGGGAAAGCATGTAGGATGAAATTGGAACGGATACGATATAGGACAATGAGTACCCTGATGATCGCAGGGATGGTTTGGGGCTATGTGAGCCTCGCAGGAGAGCGTGTGCTTGCCGAAGACGTGGAATCAAGCATAGGAAAGCTTGTGTTTGACCCGATGCAAGCGTTTGAGGTGATGGATATTGAGCACTTTTCGGATCATCCGTCTTCTGCTATTGACTCGGGTATCTGTGTAGGTTGGCAGTTGGGTATGGAGGAGTGGATATGGATCTTGAAAACGATGCAACCCATCACTGCCACGGATTGGCATTACCGCTACAGTCATCTGCCTTGCATATCCCGTGGGGTGGTCGTACAAGCGGAGGCGAGGTTTGAGGTGGAGATCAATGCAGGAGCATGGTTGATGATCGTTTCGGATACTATTTTATACTATGGGGATTCGGACCGACAATTGACGGACGTGTTTGTGGATGAAGTATGGAGGCCCGAAGAGGGCGAGTGAAATGTGTATGTGTCGAATGGAAAATCAACCTAAACTCCTCAGAAGATGATCATAGACGGGGCAAATGGGGCTTTGGAGCTCAAGATCATAGGTTATCAATATCCAAGCGTCACCAGTGGTCATGACGGCAATTGGTTGCGTATACAGTTGGACGGTAGGGTAGACGGAGTACATCGTCGCTGGGTTGATCCGTGCTTGCTGACTTGGGAACTAGCAGAACTCATCGATTGGCTGAGAAGCATACGTCACGCGGATACGGCTAGTCACCTTGAGTTGTTTTTTGTCGAACCCATGCTTTCTTTTGGCCTACTCAAGAGGGAATCCACTGGCATGCAATTGCAAATCCGTCTGGATGAGGGGACGGAGGATTGTGTGATGACTTTTGAGGTAGATCAGAAAAAACTCGATCGTATGGTAGAGGATCTCTCGGGTCAATTGGTACACTACCCGGTACGTTCATAGGTGTTGACATCCAGTTCGTTGTGCTGACGACATTCGGTCAGGTAATCTGCCTGCACTTCTTATCGTGCAGAGGAATCTCTAACTTGAAGCATGTGTAAACAAATCCACCTACAGTTATGAGTATCCAAAAGATTGATGAAGAATTTGATACCTTGTCCACGGCCGTCAACGCCATGAATAAACGAGGCTATACTGAGGGATTTGAGGCAATAGATACCTGTATTGTTGCCTCCTATTCCAAGACAGAATATCAGCCCAATGACCTCAAGATCGTCAAGACCTTCCGTTTTGAGGGCATGACCGATCCACAGGATCAGACGGCCTTGTTTGTGCTAGAGGCACATGACGGGACCAAAGGTACGCTGGTGATGTCCTACAGTTCGCAGCACGATCAAAATGTCGAATTGATCAAGCAGATTCCTGAGGCGTCATAACCTATGGATTGATATTGGTTTGTACCGATAGGGATCATCCGACACTACCCGATGCGAGTAGCAAGGCCCTAGGCAATGCGAAGTTGCCTAGGACCTTGTGGGGGCTTGTTAGAAATGAATCGAGTACGAGATAGTAGGGAGCAGGGCGAGTTGGGTCACGTCTTCGATTTGGTTGGTGGCTTGGACGAAGTACTGGTTGACGACCACTTGGTTGTTGGTCGCATTTTGTATGTCTAGCTTAAACTCTCGTGTGGTGCGGCCTTTGTCGCGCCGTGTGCCAATGGCGAAGTTGAAGATGAATAAGTCACTGGATCGTGCGGAGAAGGGCTTGTCGTCTTGACGTACCTCTTCGCCTTGGGCAATGGACGCTGCTAGATCGATCGGCGTATAGCGTTTGCCTCCCATGATTGTAAACTTCCCGTTGAAGAAGAGTACGCGCTGTTGGTTTACTTTTCCGATTTTGAATTCTTTTCCGCCCAGGACATTGACAATGTAGTCGCTGGCAAAGGTGGTCTCACGTTCTATTCCATCCATGGCTGTGTACAGCGACTGAAATAGTGAGGCAGAAGCGATGTAGTAGAAGCCCTGATGGAGGTATTGCTCTAGGGTCAGTTCCATTCCATAGTTGCGTCCAGTGCCTTCGTTGACCAGGTCGATCTCGGTGTAGAGGTCGCTGATGTTGAGCATTGATAGGGTGCTGTTGGGCTCGTTTTCGACAGGGACATCATAGAGGTACTGGTAGTACAATTCTGTCTTGAAGTGGGTACGCTGACCGATGAGCTGATCATAGCCGATGACAAAGTGCGCTGCTTTGGATACCTCCAGTGACTTATTGGGTTGGGTGTAGCTGCCATCCGCTTGCTGAAACTTCCACAGGTAGACTGAGGCACTCTCCATGCGGCTATGCAGGCCAGTACCGATACTGATAGAGTTGCGGGGGGTGGTTTCCCATTTCAAGGCTGCCCTCGGTTCGAGGCTGTAGCTTTTGTTGAGCGCGAAGTGTTGCATGTGCATCCCGCTGGTCATCGTGAGGTCTTGGGTTAGGCGAGCTTTCCAAGTCACAAAAGCCTGTGTGCGGTTGGTGTTTCCTTCGTCATCGAGTACATTTTCCAAGAGGTCTTCGTCGTAGTTGTAGGCATTTTGATACATGTTGTAGTGTTGGCTGTTGTTGATGATGCCGAGCTCGAATTTGTGCTTGGCGTTGAGTTTGTATCCGTAGGTGGCAGCTGTCCGGACGAAGGACTTGATGTAGTCCGAGTCATAGACGCGGTAGAAGTCACTCGGATTGCTATGCTCAGGAATATCGAAGGTGTTTTGGAGTAGTGTCCCAGATAGAGCTACTGTCGTACGCAAGTATGAGCGTGAATCGATGAGGTAGTTGTAGGTGAGGCCTACTGTTCCCATGTTGCTTTGCATGACGGCCTTGCCGACGATCTCGTCACTGTCCTCTACTGTCTCTTCGGTACTGATCGAGCTGATTCCTCCCAGCCCAAAGACAGAAAAACTGTGTTTGCCATTGACGGGGAGGTGGATGTTGAAGGAGAGGTCTTGGTATTTGGGTACCCCTCCGAAATCAATGATGTTGGCCTTGTCGATGAGTGCGAGCGAAGAGTAACGGTAGTTCATCAGGTAGGAGCCTCCATAGCCCGGCTGGAAGGGACCCTCTAGAGTAAAATCCAGCCCCAGCGTACTGATGCCGGCGGTGTATTCACGCTGCTCGTTGTTGCCCTTTTTTAGACGCATGTCGAATACGCCCGATAGGGCATTGCCATACTCTGGGGCAAATGCCCCCGTCATGAAGTCCGAGTCACTGAGCATGTTGCTATTGAGGGCGTTGATAGGACCTCCCGTCGAGCCGTCATTGGCGAAGTGGTTGGGGTTGGGGATTTCGACTCCTTCGAGACGCCATAGGATGCCTTTGGGCGAATTGCCCCGAACGATGATGTCGTTGTTGCCATCGGGGGAGTTGGTCACTCCTGCAAACCCCGAGACCATCCGGGCAGGGTCTCCAAAGGAGCCCGCAAAACGTCCAGTTTCTTCGACAGAGAAAGTGCGTGCACTGACCAGAGACATCTCGTTGAGTACTTCGGACTTGTCCTTTTTGGCGGTGACGACTACTTCGTCGAGGCTTTCGAAGGATTCTTCCATCGGTATGGTGAGTAGGACTTCCTTGGCCGATCCGACGAGGATGTTGGGCAATGTTTTGGTCTCGTATCCCATCATGGTGATTTGGAGAGTGATGCGTCCTACGGGGATGTCGTCTAGGCGAAACTGCCCTTGGATGTCTGTGATGGCACCTCGAATCGGGTCAGACCCGACGAGCAGGATGCTGGCGCCTATGGCGGGTGATTTGGAGTCCTGATCGATGACTGTACCGCGGACTGTCTGGGTCAGTGGCTGGGCGAGCGTGGGGAGGCTGAGCATCAATAGTGCGATCAGTAAGCTTAGGATGTTGTGCTTTGGTGTCATTTTGTGTGTGTTTGAATGAGTGGATGAAATATCCTCACAGCTGTATGCTGCGAGGACAGTAGATGTTGGGCATCAGCCCAGTGTGTAGTTGGAGTTAGAATCGAATACCGAAAGAATAGCCCACCCATGCTTGGATTTTGTAATTGCCTTCTTGCTGTTCGTAAAAGGGCTTGTGGGCTATGTCAATTGTCGGCTGGTCTGTAGGGCTCTTGTCAGTTTGAGCGACGTAGATGTTGAGCACTGGGCCGCCTGTGACGGTCAGATGCTTGAGTATCTGGTAGCCGATATTGACATGAAAGCGGTTGAGTAGGTAGAGTGCTTCCACATGGTCTTCGTGCTTTCGAAGTTGGCTAGAGACCAACTCGATGTTGGCCAGTAGCCGGTCTTTGAGACGAAACTGCGAGCCAAAGCCTACACCGTAGGACCAGATTTCGTCACCTTGTGCCTCTTCGAACTGCGTCCCGGTTGTGAGGATGGAGTAGAAGCGGTGGGTCCCGGTGCGCAAGTTGACATTCCATGGTGTGACGTCTCCGTACTCCACACCGAAGGCAAATAGTCCGTTCTTTTTGACGATGTTGATCAAGCCAAACTGGGTGCCACTGCAAACAGAGTCTGCGATGTTGATGAGTCCAAACTGTAGCCCACGTAGGTGGTTGGTTTGGTTGTATAGGGCGGATAGTTGTAGTCCTTTGGTTTCTTCGGATAGATTGACGAGACCACTGATTTGCGTACCCTGGAGCGCATTGGATTGGTTGGATAGTCCTGCGAGCTGTACCCCTTGGGTACGGAGGCTGTGGTTGTGCAGGCCGGCTAGTTGCATGCCTTGAGAGGTTTGGCTTACATTGACTAGGCCTGTGAGTTGCATGCCTTGCACCGCTTCGGTGTTGTAGTTGAGGAGTCCGCTGAGTTGTAGTCCTCGGACGGAGCCTTCGATCCAGTTGGATAGTCCTGCCACTTGTGTACCCACGATACCTGCATGGTTGATGTTGGAGAGACCTGCGATTTGTGCACCTGTCGTCTGTCCTCCTGTGTAGTTGCTGAGCCCGGCGAGCTGTGCACCGACGACATTTTGCTGGTTGATGTTGAGCAGTGAAGCGAGTTCTGCACCTTTTAGTGCGTATTCATTTCCCGCAAGGAGGTTGAGCGAGACAAGGTTGGTCTGCTCAGCGGAAGGGCCTCTGCTGGTGCTGAATCCTGGCACCAATGAGACCTGTCCAATGCGTGTGGCATCTTGTGCAGATAGCGTGGGTAGGGTGGCAAGTAGGTAGAGAATAACCGCGTAAATACTGATGTGATTCCTTTTCATGATAATCAATGTGTTGTTGTTTGATTAGTAGAAAGGCAAGGGGAGTTTTACCCCGACAGGGTTTTTGATTTTTTTGAAAAAGATATAGAGGCGATGTTGGAGTACCTTCGTCCCGTTACTCTGTCACCAACGGGAGTTTTCACTTGGGTATAGGAAGAGCGGTTTGCCCTATCGCTCCATTTGGGAAGGGGGGATTGTGGCGGTTGGGTTGGGGATGAGGGTATTGTTGTGTTACAGCTGATCTTTGTTCGTGCAAATCACTACCAGTGACTTATTCATCGGAGTGAGAGGGTTGCTTTTTGAGTCGCATTTCCAAATACGGATTGGTGAACCCCATTTTTTCGTAAAGTCTTTGAGCTGGATTTCCAGCTCCGACATGCAATGCAATATCTCCTGTGGTCGTGTCTATGATGTTTTGCATCAGTGCCTTTCCTAACCCCTTTCCTCTATGGTCTATGTGAGTAGCCAAGTAGACCAGTATGTTTTCAGGAATGTAACCTTCCATCCCCGTTTTGTTGACCACAGCCGCTCCTACGATTTGGTTCCTATCGGTCAGTAGCATGGAGAACCCTCCGAAGGATGTATGTTCGTTTACCGAATACTCAATTGCTTTTTGAATGTCTTTTTTCGGGTCTCCGTACTCTTCGAGGTGTGTATGGAGAAAATCTACAATTTCTTGTTTTTCGGTATTTGTTGGCTTGTGATTCTGATCAAATATTATTGTGTGTAGCATAAATGGATGTATTGATGATGGTAGCTCTATCTTGTTGTTTCTCACTGAGAAGAATTGTGGGCGTACCTTAGGAACTCATCGCGCTATTTCTTCTTCTCCTGGATGTAATTTCGGCGATGCTTGAAGAAAATAGGTTTGGAGACTAGGTTATCTGTACCAAAAGTAACGTGGTATGGGGGAAGAGTTGTTGATTGGGGATGTTGATTTGTCTACAATCTAGCAGAAATGTTTTTGTCTTCAAACGCTAAAACCGAATTGAAAACTCATAGCCTATCCAGAGTTGGACGGCTATGTTTTCTTCGATTTCGTTGTAGAAGGGGTTGTGTGCTATGTCATAGCCATATTGTCCTGTACCTTCTCCGGTTTCTTCGGCGAGGTAGATGTTGAGGACAGGTCCACCTGTGATGGAAAACTTGTCAAGGAGCTGGTAGCCGAGATTGATGTGACATCTCGACAAGAGATTGAAGGTCTCTATGGAATCGTCCCATTTTTGGAGGTAGTGTGCGCGTACTTCGGCAGTAGCGAAGAGCTTGTTTTTGAGGGTGAACTGAGTACCTAGCCCAAAGCCATAGGCCCATAGGCGGTCGTTTTCGAGCTGGGTATTGACAGAGAAGACGTTGTAGAACTTGTGCATGCCTGAGCGTATGGCGAATCCCACGGGGAATAGGTCGCCGTACTCTACGGCAGCTTCTAGGTAGCCGTTTTTCTTGACGACATTGATGAGGCCGATTTGCATTCCTGATTCGACGGTGTCTGCGATGTTGATGATGCCAAACTGGGTGCCTTTGAGGGTGTTGGTGATGTTGAGTAGACCGGACATTTGCATGCCGTCGATTTCATGAGCTGTATTGATGACACTGGTGAGCTGTACGCCTTCGATGAGTTGGCTGTGGTTGCTAAATCCCGCCAGTTGGAATCCATCCATCCGTCCCTTGGCGATGTTGGAGAAGCCGGATATCTGTGCGCCATCGAGTCGTGTGGAGATGTTGGAGAAGCCCGAGAGCTGAAAGCCACGTAGACTGTCGGTGACGATATTGGTAAAACCCGCGATCTGTGCGGCTTGGGTGTAGCCTTTGCTGGTATTGATGAAGCCTGCGAGTTGAAAACCCTCGGCCGTACCGCCTGTCGTGTTGCCGAATCCTGCGATCTGTACACCAGAGACATCGGAGCGGTTGATGTTGTAGAGTCCTCCGAGCTCGAACCCGTCATGGAGACCGTAGGAGTAGCCGGCCAGTAGATTGAGGGATAGTCGGTGCCTGACTTGTCCACCCATCGACATGTTGGTGCCGATCGCTGGCACGAGCGAAAACTGGAAAAAACGGTCTTCTACTTGTTTGACATTCTCGGTGTTTTTGCGGTTTTTTCGACTGGTGAAGAAGCGAACGAGCTTTTTGGACTCTAGGCTGAATCTGCTTTCTTCTTGTGCTTCGGGCTGGGCCGGTTGGCGGGGAGTGAGTAGGACGTCATTTTTCAACGACTGTAGGTCGCTGAGTCGGATGATGGTGTCTTGGTAGTTTTTGCGGCTGACGGCTATGGTAGCTAGGTCTGCTCTGGAACTGACCTCCAACTCAAATTCTCCCTTTTCGTCGGAGAGTGTCGCATCTAGTGTGTTGACTTCATAGACTGTCACGTCAGTCAGCGTCTCGCCAGTGCTGGCGTCTTTGATGTCTCCCGAAAACTTGTAGGTCTGCTTCTCCTTCTCTTTGTTTTTTTTGGGAGTGGCTTTTTGAATGATGATGTAATCTCCGACGCGTTTGTACTCGTATGGCTTGCCGAGTAGGTCCTGCAAGACCTCATCGACGGTGGCGTTGACGTAGTTTTTGGTGACTATCACGTCAGAAGGTAGGCTAGCCGGATTGTAGGAGAGTTTGACTTGAGGTAGAGCATCGATGGTTTTCAATACTTCACTCAAGGGTTGGTGGTCAAACTGGAGGGTAATCATCGGTTCGTTTTGCGCTTGAGCACCAGACAAGCCGAGAATCAATAGCCAGACAGTGGTCAAATATTTAATTGCATCCATCGCCAGATAGAGTGTAGGTTTCTTGGTCGGTCGTCACACTCA
Source organism: Reichenbachiella sp. 5M10 (assembly GCF_002742335.1). Classification (NCBI taxonomy): domain Bacteria; kingdom Pseudomonadati; phylum Bacteroidota; class Cytophagia; order Cytophagales; family Reichenbachiellaceae; genus Reichenbachiella; species Reichenbachiella sp. 5M10. Next base: position 1,716,518 of record NZ_MDGR01000007.1, read on the forward strand.
AACCTAAAGTGGTCGTGATCACCTCTAGGATGTTGTCCAGAGATTCGTCCTCGAAGCGCACGGTGATGCTGCAGTTTGAGAGCTGTGGATTGTCTAGTACGATTCGAACAGCATAGCTGTCCTGTAGCGCGATGATCACGTCGCTGAGTCGTGTATTTTGAAAGCTCAGTTGCTTGGTTCGCCAAAAATTGTGTGTAGTTGTCGAAGGGGATGGTTCTTCGGTCAAACTCTTGTTGTGGGCATTGAGGATCGCATGTTGACCTGCATGCAGAGTGAGGGATTGGTCAGTCGTGTAGACCTCTACGATACCTTCGTCTACACTCACCTCAATGCGGTCTGAGTGGCTGGCGTCTATGTTGAACGCCGTACCGACGACTTTGACTTGCCCATAGAGCAGATCGATGACGAAGGGCTGTTCTTTGCTGGCTGTGACTTCAAAATAAGCTTCTCCTTGGAGGGCTACCTGGCGCTCTTTCGAATCAAAACTTTCTGGATAGGAAAGTTGAGAATGGTGATTGAGGGTGATGTTGGAGCCATCTGAGAGCTGTAGTTCTTGGGTGTCGAGCGTGGTAGCAGTTTGGATTTGATCTGCCGGCTGGTCGTAGAGCCACCATCCGACAGTGAGGAGGATGAGTACCGCTGCGGCATAGCGCAGGATGAGCGTAGGCAGTGGAGTAGTTTTGTTTGTGCTACTTTGGATATTGTTTTTGGTTCTGAATTGTTCCCACGCTTGGTCTGTGCTGTGCGTGTTTTGCTGATTGAGGTTGGCTAGGGCCTTGAGGTCCAAGTGGAAAATCTGCGCTTCGTCCAATTGGCGCTGGTGATCCGTAGATTCCTGTGCCCACTTCGTGATCTGCAGGCGTTCTGATTCACTCAACTCTCCCGCCCAATAGCGGTAGAGCATCTCTTCACTCACGATATGTCCCTTCTCTTTGCTCATCTATATGCTTGACAACTGGCTTTCATTTTACCCTTACAAATTATTTTCGATCCAATAAAACAGCCCCAACAGGAAGCTGACTAAGTACTGTCCCAACGCAGTTCGCATGACTTTGAGTGCGCGACTCATTTGTGTCTCTACGGTTTTGATGGAGATTTGTAGCTGCTCTGCGATCTCCTTGTATTTCATTTCTTCGAACCGGCTCATTTCGAAGATTTCACGACACTTCTCCGGTAGCTGATCTAGTGCTCGGTCTATCTTGTCTTGTAGTTCGTCCAACTCCAAAAAATCCTCTTCCATTGCATCTGATTGATGCTTGACTGTTTCTTCGTGTGCCCGTACGACTTTTTGATGTTTGAGATTATTGAGGCATGCGTTGCGCACTGCACCATAGAGGTAGGACTTGATGGAAGTTTTGATTTCTATGTCTTTGGCTTTTTGCCAAAGGCTGGTGAAGGTTTCTTGGACGATTTCTTCTGCCAAATCTTCATCCGAGAGGTATTGGTAAGCAAATCGGATCAGCGGCTGATACAGTGCTTTGAATACGCGTTCAAAACTTCGTTCGTCGCTCAAGTCGGTGATATGTAGCTCGGTGTGTGTCGTCAAGTTTGTAGGTCAGAAAGCGAAGCTAAAAAGAATTTTTAGTTCTTCCGCCTTGAAAATTCGTCTAATCTGATATGAACCGATGGATGCCGTCTCGAAAACATGCTTCAGTTGGCTCTGGTTTTACGTTACAAGTGGTCAGGTTAAGCGTGTGAGTGTTTTAAAAAATAGTGGACCAAAGGAAACATTTTCTTGTTTGTCATGTCTTTGCTCTATAACTATTCGTAGTATAGCTTTGTCACACCAAACGAATGGAGACAATCTCCATGTCAAAGCATGCTGGTGGGACTATCGATGAAATAGGGATAAGGCTATGGTGTGTATAACAGAATAATATTGAAACTGACCTATATTTTCTTTGTAGTAGTGGGCTTGTGGGCCTCTGAAAGAGCAAATGCTCAAGAGACGACTCGAATCAGTGGAGTCGTCACGGATAAAGTGACTGGGGAGCGGCTACCGTTTGTAAACCTTTCTTTTGAGGGGACGACACGTGGTACTACTTCGGACATGGATGGGGTGTACTACATACAGACAGAAGACGCTACTGCTTCACTCAAAGCATCCTATATTGGGTACAAGCCGGTCGTCAAGCCTGTCAGGATAGGGGCTACACAGCTCATTGATTTTCAATTGGAGGAGACGAGTTTGGAGTTGGAGACGGTCACTATCAGTAGCAAAAAACTCCGCTACCGAAACAAAGACAACCCTGCCGTGACTATCATCAAGAAGGTCATTGACCACAAGGAATCCAATAAGATGACAAGCCTCGACTACTATGAGTACAACAAGTACGAGAAAGTAGAGTTTGATGTCAACAATGTCTCAGAGAAGTTCAAAGAGAAGCGGATCATGCGCGATTTTCAAATGGTCTTTGACTACATGGATACCTCCGATATCAACGGCAAGACATATTTGCCCATTTTCTTGAGAGAGACGAGTTCACAGGTGTATTACCGACGCAGTCCCGAGCGTACCGTCGAGTACCGCATGGGGACCAAGATGACGGGATTTGAGGATTATTTTGATAATCAAGGGATCTCTTATGTGGTGGACAAACTCTACCAAGATATTGACATTTATGACAACAATATCAATATCCTGTCTCAGCTCTTTGTGAGTCCAATCTCTATTTTGGCTCCAGCCACATACAAGTTTTTTATCGCAGATACCCTAGTGGTGGATGATGAGAAGCTGTTCAAACTGTCTTTTCAGCCCCGTAATCCGAGTGATTTGGCGTTCATAGGGAGTATGTTTATCACAACAGATTCTGCCTATGCTGTCAAAAAAGTGGACATGCGCATCTCAAAACAGACCAATTTGAACTATGTCCAGGATATGTTTGTCGTGCAAGAGTTTGTCAAGAACCAATATGATACCTATTCTCTCAAGACGGATAAGATCAGCATGGATTTCAACATTGTGGACGGCAACAATATGGGGATATTTGGCCGAAGGACCGTGTCCTATGATGACTTGGTCTACAATCAAATGCGAGCAGATACGATCTATGAGGGCAACCAATACATCAAAGACGTCACGAGGGTAGATGCTCAATCGGAGGAGTTTTGGGAAGAGGCCAGACACATGGAGCTGTCCAAATCAGAGCAAGGGGTGTACAGTATGAACGAAGAGATCAAAGAGCTACCTGCTTTCAACCGGTTCATGAACTTGATGACCTTGATGACGATCGGTTATGTAGATATCAACAAAATAGCCATTGGCCCGGTGGGGACTTTTGCGTCTTGGAACCCCATCGAGGGAACGCGCTTGCGTTTTGGAGGGATGACGACTGAGAAGTTTAGTCGGTACTGGCAGATCGAAGCGTATGCCGCCTATGGACTCTCGGACGAGGAATGGAAGTATGCTGGACGTGTGTCTCATTATTTGAGCGACAACAGACTGGACCACATCATCTTGTTTTATTCCAAGGATTTGGTGAATCCTGGGGAAAATTTGCAATATGCTATGGAAGCCAACTTGTTCAGTTCGTTTCGTCGACCAGGGAGTGTCAACGATAAGCGAATCTATATGGACAAAGTGGGATTTGATTATGGTCGTCGACTCAAGTACGGCTTTTCTTTCACCGTGGGAGCAAATATGCAGGATATGCAACCGGGCGGGGTGTTGAGTTTTCAGCCAGGTGTGATTGATACGGATTTCAAAGACAAAGCACAGCGAGAGGCCGAAGAGATAGAAGTGACCGAAGCTACAGCAGGGCTGCGTTTCGCACCCAATGAGAAGTTCTACCAAGGCCGTACAGGTACAGTCTCTATCCCCAACAAGTATCCGATTTTTCAACTTAAATACTGGCATGGATTCAATGGGGCATTGGGTTCGGATTATGCATACGATCGCGTCCAACTGAGTGTGTCCAAGCGTTTCTATGTGTCTCCTTTTGGCTATACCGATGTGGATGTTGCCTATACACAGCTTTGGGGTAATGTGCCGTACCCACTGTTGACGATTCCTCGTGGTAATCAGACGTATTCGTATTCTGCTCGTGCATTCAACATGATGAACTATTTGGAGTTTGTCAGTGATCGACAAGTCAATTTGCAACTGTCGCATTACTTCAATGGATTCATCATGAACAAAATCCCACTGGTAGATAGACTGAAGTTGCGCTCTGTGGTGACATTCAAGATGCTGTTTGGTACCTTGACAGATGAAAACAACCCCGATTTGCACAGTGATTTGCCTCCGTATCCCCGCAATGCTGATGGGACACAGGCCACTTATGCTTTGTCAGATAAACCGTATATGGAAGCGAGTTTTGGGATTTCCAATATCTTTAGTTTTCTGCGGGTAGATTTGGTCAAGCGACTCACATATCTAGATCGCGAGGGAGTGCCGCAGAATTGGGCGGTACGTGCTAGAGTTCAATTTGAGTTTTAATTTCGTCACGTTATTGGTCCCTGTTTGGTCTAATGTCTATCGATATTGGGAATGAGGAGGCTAAACTTGGTGCCCATACCGAGAGTGGATTTGACAGTGATTTGACCATTTAATTTTTGGATGGTTTCTTTGACGATATATAGCCCGAGCCCCGAACCTTTGGAGTCTGGGCTAGCCCGATAAAACATGTCAAAAATCTTTTGGAGGTAACTCTCCTCGATTCCAATTCCGTTGTCTTCTATTTCTACCGTCATTTTCTTCTCATCGATGACTGCTTCGATATTGATGTAGCTGTCGTGGATGTCTGGGTTTTGATATTTGATGGCATTGGAGATCACGTTGTTGAAAATGATAGTGAGTCTGCGTTCGTCACAGTAGAATTTTTCTTTGGCGTCTATGTTGATCAACTTGAGAACCGTAGAGCAACCTGGGAGGTAATTGAGGTGCTTAAAGGATTCGTTGATGATGGCGGCTATGTCTACTTCTTTTTTCTCTACGTCTAGTCTGGAGTTTCGAGAGTAGTCGATGATGTCACTGATGAACTTGTCCAGGTTGACAGTACTGTCTCTGAGGAGTTTGAGGTATCCTTGGATGTCGTATTGTTTGTTTTCTTTTTCTATGATGTTGAGCAATCCGAGTATGGATAGGAGTGGAGCACGTAGATCATGTGAGGTGCTATAGACGAAGCGATCCATTTCTTCGTTGATCTTTTTCAATTCCTGGTTGGCATCTAGGAGTTCTTCAGAACTCACATTCATGACCCGCTCGATGAGTTCTTGCTCTTGCTCGAAGTGATCGTAGGTCTCGCTGATGTTGTCAAATAGCGTCTCCATTTCTGCGGGAATGGGCTTGTCACCCATATATTTTTGGAGCTGCTGTTGTAGGATATGGTTTTGTTTCTTTTCCTTCATCAATCTTCTCTAAATGCTGTAATCACAATGCTTTTGTTGTGCAATTCACTTTTGGACCGGGGTGCATTAGGGACAATCTCTCCATAAGAGTAAAACCCCATCACTGGTGTACCTTCTTCAAACTCCGAATTTACATATTCTACTTCATGGCTCGACCAATCCTTCAAAACTTTTCTCCTGCCAACACAATTGATCAAGAGAACAAAGTCGGGTTTTGGGATGCCAAAGGAGGCTAGGGTTTGTGAGGTAGTTTGTTGGGCTGATTCGATCATCGTATGCGGGTTGGATTTCATCATTCGAATCAAGTCCCCTTTGCTAAAGTTGCCTGCAAAGGAAATGGATTCGTCATCGTGGACGGTGACTACTGTGCGAATCACCCGTTTGCCTGTCCCGTTGTTTCTTTTGATGCCGAGAGGGTAGGTTGAGCATTCTGTGGTGACGTCATCGACAAGTCCTTCGAGGTATTGTTTGTAGAAGTGTAGCGGGCTCTTGCCGTCAATTTCATAGAGTCGTGTATTGTAGGCTCTCGTGACAGTTTTCTCAGCGCCAAACGAACTCCATGAGGTGTCCAAACCATAGCCTATTTTGAGGTGCTCGCCACTGAACCCAACTCCGACGACTTGTCCTTCCTTTGGGGGTTCGTTTAGTCCCACCAGAGAGAGGGTGTCCAAAGAGTTGGTGCCTGTCATTCCTCCCAAAATAGGGATTGATTCCGAGAGGTTGATATGGATGCCAGTGATGAGATCGTCACCATTGATCGTCTTGCCGTCGGCGAATAGTAGGAGGTTTGATATGAAATCTTTGTTGAGATCGGCAGACAAGTGTGTACCTGCATCGAAACTATCTTGAACATTCGCAATGTCTACACGGATGGATTCGATGGTGGTTTTTTCGAAATAGAGCGCAGATACTACGATGTGGTTTTGGAGTACTTGACCGTTGATTATTTCTTCGGCAGTACTGGCAGTGATGATGTCGGCATTGGGATACTTCTCTCGCAGTTCGTGGTAGCGCTCGGGTACTTGGATGAGCTCGGGTGTACCAAAGGCGAAAACAAGATTGGCTGTCTGCCCAAGATTATGGTTGGATATGGCTTGCCATTTGTGTTGAGAAGACCATGTGAGTTGCTCTGCCTGCATGTGTGATGACGCTTGCTGTTTTTGGGTTTCTTGGTTGTTGTACTAGCGGTCAATATAGTGAATCTGCATTTTTTGACTTTCAAAAGATTAGATTTTATTTATAAAGAGGGATTGCAGCACGATATAGGAGATCGATGTTTTGAGTCATTTCTGCTTCGGTCATGGAGGCAAACCCTAGCCGGCAATGTTCGCTCTGCGAGTAGGTGTCTACATTGAGGTCGAGATGGATTTGTTTGGAGGATTGGATGAGGTTTTTGATGTCAATCCCTTGAAAATGAGCCCAAATAGCCATGCCACCGTCAGGTTTACTAAAGGAAATTTTCTCACCAAATTTTTGCGCAAGCAAGTCGCAAAAAATGTCCCTACGCTGGCCGTATGTTTTGACGGCTTTTTTGATGCTTCTTTGGATTTCGTTTTCTTCTATGAGTAGAGACAGTGCTTTTTCGAGGATGGGGTCTCCTCGTCTGTCGATGAGTTTGCGAATGGTCGTGCATCGTTCGATGATACTGCTGTGGGCGTACATGTATCCGATACGAATGGACGGTGCGAGGATCTTGCTAAACGACCCGATGTAGAGTACACGTTGACCCTGATCGATGCTGGCAATAGGGAGGATGGGAGAGCCACTGTAGTGGTAATCAAAGTCGTAATCATCCTCTAAGATGTAGAAGTCGTGCTTTTGCGAAAGCTCAAGTAGCTTGAGACGCTGTTCGATGGGCATGGTTACGGTCGTAGGGTAGTGATGGTGTGGACTGATATAGATGGCTTTGATAGGCTGTTTGTGCAGGAGTGCTTCGATTTGACCCATGTCTAGGCCTGTGGTACTGACGTCTACCGTGTGTAGGATGCCGCCGAGGTAGCGAATGGTTTCGTTGGCAGTTTCGTAATTGAGGCTGCCGACAATGACAGCATCTCCAGGAGTCAATAGAGCTGATAGCGCTAGGTAGATAGACATTTGACTGCCGCGAGTGATGAGCAATTCCTCTGTGCTCGCGGTGAGGGCACGGGTATCATGGAGGTAGCTGCTGAGTGAGCGACGCAGGCTCAGCTCTCCGGCGAAGTGTGCTCCGGTCAGGACGGATTTGCTCAGGGGACCCTTGGTCAGAGACTTAGCCGTACGGTAGAGCTGCTCGATCGGAGCGATGCGGTAGTCTGGTGTACCATCGTTGATTTGGTGGGGCTGAGTGGCATAGTTCACTGGACGAGAACCAAGCTTCTTGGGGGACGAACCGAGTGCTTTGGGGGAGGTGATGGGGAGATTTCTTTTGATGAAGGTGCCTTTGTAGGGTATCACCTCAGTCCATCCTTGAGCCAGCAGCTCGTCATAGGCGAGTAGGATGGTCTTGCGGTTGAGTTGCAGCAGATCTGCGAGCTGTCTGCTACTCGGGAGTTTGGTGCCACTTAGGATGCGTTGACTCATTACCTCTTGGACCAATGCATCGGCCAACTGGAGATAAATGGCTCGCTTGGAGTCAGATTGGATACGTATGATGGATTTCCATGGAAGCATAACTGGACCATTGTTTAATTGAAAACTGGTCTACAATGATAGTCCACGGATATCGTATTTTTGTTGGAATAAAACCAAAATATTATGTCACACTATCCAAAAGATACAAGAAATAAAATTGTCCGAGGGGCCAAACGAGCAAGCTATGATCAAGAGACAATCTATCGCATATTGGATGCGGGCTTTCTTTGCCATGTTAGTTTCGTCATGCAGGGCCAACCTTTCATGATTCCTACGGCGTATGCTCGCAAGGGAGACAAACTTTACATCCATGGTTCGGTCAAAAGTAGAACGCTCAACGAAACGAAGGATGGCACGCCTATATGTCTTTGTGTGACACACATGGACGGGCTCGTACTGGCACGCTCTGCCTTTCATCACTCAGTCAACTATCGATCAGCGATCATCTATGGACATGCCAAAGAGGTCATCGGGGAGGAAAATAAAAACGAAGCGCTTCGGTTGATTACCGAAAACTTCTTGCCTGGACGATGGGACGAAGTGCGTCAGCCCAACGCCAAAGAACTGGAGGTCACGGCGGTGTTGGAAATCACGATTGATACCGCATCTGCGAAAATTCGGTCTGGGGCACCAGTAGACGATAAGGAGGATTATGCGTTGGATATCTGGGCGGGAGAGTTGCCGATGAAGTCATGTTATGGTCAGCCAGTTGCGGACGAACAATTGAGAGAAGACATAGATACGAGTCCATCGGTTAGGCTTGCATGGGAGAGAGCAAAAGAATAGATTTGTTCCAATCAGAAGAGACAGAGGCGTGCTCTTGGACAAATAAATGATAGACATGGCATTGATTAGAGAATTGTTGGGGAAGACCCCGACGCAAGGGGAAGGTTGTTGGTTTGCAGAGACTGCAGTAGTGATTGGCGATGTGACGATGGGGGACAACTGCAGTATATGGTACAATGCTGTATTGCGTGGAGACGTCAATTCAATCAAGATTGGCAACAACTCCAACGTGCAAGACAATGCCATGATTCACTGCACCTACCTCAAAGCACCTACGGTGATTGGCAATCATGTCTCGATTGGTCACAATGCCATCGTACATGGATGTACGCTTGAGGACAATGTGTTGGTAGGTATGGGGGCGATTGTGATGGACCATGTCGTCGTAGGCACAGGGTCTATCATTGGTGCAGGAGCTGTGGTACTCGAAAACACCATCATAGAACCAGGCTCAGTCTATGTCGGCAACCCCGCTCGAAAAGTCAAAGACATAGGAGACAAGGGAACTGCAGAGATTCAACGTATTGCGGGTAATTACCTTAAGTATTCTGGTTGGTACAAGTAGCACGATGGCTTGTCCTGCTCTGCATGCCTTCATGTGCTGGACAGTAGATTATATGTTTTGTCTTGAACTGCTTTGGTAGGCACAGGTTGCTGGATGTAACTTCAAGGATAGTAACTTGATTAGGTTCTCAAATAGAAGGAATACGAAATACAACAAAACCATGAAAATAGCTAAACCTGAAAAGTCAGAGTACAACGAATTTTACCAAGGGTATGTAGATTATACCTTTCACGAAAGTGATATCCTGGGGTATCTCAAAGCACAGCGAGACGAGGTGATGAGCCTCTATGAGTCCTTGCCCGAAGAAAAACTGGATCATGCGTATGCCGAGGGGAAATGGACCGTCGAGCAGTTGCTGCGGCATATCATAGATACAGAACGGGTGTTTGGCTATCGAGCGATGTGCATCGCGCGAGGAGATCGTACGGATTTGCCTGGGTTTGATGAAAATGACTATGTGGATCAGTCCGACGATAGCAGGAATACGAGACAAGACATGCTCACGGAGTTTATCCAAGTGCGCAATGCCAACATGAGTATGATTCTTAATTTCTCCAAAGAGATGTTGGCAACTGTCGGCAATTCCAACGAGAGTCCTACCTCTGTTCGTGCTATCGTGTATATATTAGGGGGACATTTGGCACATCACTTGACTATACTAAAAGAGAGATATCTGTAATGTTCGAATTTGACCCCAATAAACGCTACGAGAAGACAACGAAGACTCGCTCTGTGATTCGGTTTCAAGATTGTGACCCATTGCGTCACCTCAACAATGCGAAGTACTTCGACTATTATTTCAACGGTAGAGAGGATCAGGTACCTAAGCTCTATGGTTTGCAAAACTCAGAGATTTACCAGGCTTTTGATGCCGTATGGGTGGTGTACAATCATCAGATTTCGTATCTGCGCCCTGCTGGGATGGGAGAGTGGGTCAAACTACACTCTCGTGTCATGTGGTACGACGAACGTTCGGTGCTTGTGGAGTACTTCATGACGGATGACGAGGAGACGCATCTCAAAAATATCCTGTGGAGTAAGCTACGTTTTGTAGACAATGCGGGGAAGTCGACAGAGCACCCTCCTAAGTTGATGGAGTTTCTGTCTACTGTTTCGTTTGATGACTATGCTTCAGGCAAGTCGTTGGATTTTGATCAGCGCTTGAAGGAAGTCAAGGAGGAGATTAAAAACCAAGCAATTCGCTACTATTGATCGGGCGTAGTTCATCTTGTCTGAACCTGCCCCGCCATGATAGGAGTTCATGCCGCTGTATCAACTCACGTTGTCTTCGGTTTTTTCTATAAAAATAGATGGGATTTTATCGTAAAGATCACACCCTTATTCTATACATTTCGTTCATTGATCACCTCGTACTTTTGAGATGCCTGTAGATTCTCGTATTTTACATGGCGCACGCTCATGTAGACAGGTGCCGTTTTTGATAGACCAATGAAATGAACCAAACGAACGAGGATCTTTTTGCGAAAGTAAAAGAGATTTATGCAGAGCATTATTTAGGAGAGATTGAGGAGCATTTGACTCGTGAGTGTGAGCATTTGCTGGCGTTGATTCGTACGACAGAGGCTTTTGAACCTAAGTCCAATGATCTGAAGGCGCAGAGTGAGCAGAGTGCAGCACTCAATGCTCGGCTGCATGATATCATAGACGAAGCGTGGCACACACCTGTCGAGAAGGATATCTCAGAGGTCTATGTATCGCTGGTCGAAGCGATGGAGGCGATGTTGGAGGGGCTGGAGCAGGAGCTTGTTATTGCGCAAGACGATGAGCGCTTTTTCCCTGTGAGCGGAGACACTTGGAGTATTCGTTTGGTCAAAACTTTTAAATCTTCTCTGTTGGGTTTCGGTCATTTGCCGAGACGTTTTGCGAACGTCTTTCGGAAGACCAAAAAACCATTGACCAATTGGTCACACAAGGTGCCGTTGCAGAACCTAGCGCGAAAGCATTATTTTGGAGATGTACTTACGTCGTTGCGAACAGTGACGGATCAGTTTTTTGGCAGTTTGATTCATCAATATCTTGACATCAAAGAATGGCTCGAAGAGGCATCCATCCATGGGACACAACCCCGTGTTCATGCCGGAGTGATGGCCGAGAATATTCGTTCGTTCAAAGAACAATGGATGACCGATGTACGAGTCCAGATGGATAGGATTGCCGCTGAGCAGCAAGAATGTTTTGCGCGGGAGTATGAGCGTGTGGGTACTTTTGAGTTGCCTACTCGCAAGTTGTCTACGTCTCGAGTGCTGAAGTGCCAGGAGGAGGCAAAGACCCAATGGAAGACTCACAACTACCAATGGAAAAACACCATATATGCACTCTGTGAGGATTGGCGTGCAGACCTGGATATCTATGTGCTCAAGCACCGCACGGTGGCGGAGTTTAGTGTGCTCAAGGTCGCTCAGGTCAAGAAACTCGTAGAGAATATCGATCCAGAGATCGAGAAGATACAGGCTTTTATTTTGGACTCTTTGGCCACATTGGACGGGTCGCATGAATCGATCCAAAAGGAACTCAAACGAATCAACTACCAAGCGGTGAGGCAGCTGGATCAAGATCTCGTCCCAAAACTTAGCGAAAAACTCTCCAATCAAAACATCGTCAATCTCATCAATAGGTTGGAAGTGACTGTGTGTCAGAATGTAGAAGCCTTGTCTGATGAGCATATTGTACTCAAGTCAGGAACATACGACCGCCCGTTGAAATCCGATGACTTTAGTCACGTGTCAATTCATGAGTTGATTACCTTCGAGACCCTTCGGGTGTTTCAAAAGGAAATCAATGTGCTCAAATCACAGTTGTTTGCAGATTTGGAAGAGGCTTCCGATCAGACCAAAGACTTGGATCATGTGGTGACTTTCAGTTTGTCGTCTGCGATAGCAGCATTGGATGAGGAGAAGACCGATGAAGAGGTAATCGCGATTGCCAAAGATGGATTCAAAAGAGCTTCGTCGAGATTGACCGAAGTAAGAGACAAACTTGAGATTTCTCTCAAGAAAAGTAGTGAAGCGTTGGACGGGGTGGTCACTCAATTTTGCGAAAGCTTGATCGCATTGAGTCTCAACGAAAACTCGAGAGAGTTGAAGATTAGGATCACCAAGGCAAAGGCCAAAAACCAAGCAAAGCAAGTGCGTACCGAGCTGCAGGATCGTTTGCGTATCAAGAGTCAAGAGGTGTTTGTAGTGATCAAAGAGAAATACAAGCTCGCCCAAGACTTGTTGAACCAGTTGAGTGGTAAATTCATCTTGACCGCAGGGAAACCAATATTGACTAAGCAGGTCTCGGATTTTTTGTTGGAATCGCAGCAGGCATTGGACAAGTTGCCTTTGATCTATCAGCGCTTGTATCAAATCGAACCACTTACGGATATGGAGCTCTTTGAGGGGAGAGAGAAGGAGCTGGATAGCATTACTCAAGCTTTTGAGAACTGGCGATTGGGTCGATATGGAGCAACCGTCGTGCTAGGGGAGAAATGGGGTGGCTTGACCTCCTTCGTCAATCATGCTGTCAAAGAAGTGGGGTTTTCGTACCGCATCACGCGGTATGCTTTTTCCAATAACGTGTGTAGCAAAGAAGGTTTTTTTGTGGTAATGGGCGAACTGCTAGACGAGGAACCCGTGGAGCACATGGATCAACTGGTGGAGTACTTTCATCAAGGGCCTAAGCAGGTCATTGTGATTGAAGATTTGCAGAACCTTTACCTGCGCAAGGTGAATGGGTTCGAGGCTTTGGAGACGCTGGCGGAGCTCATCAGTCGTACTGGACATCAAGTGTTTTGGCTGGCGACATGCACAGTCTACACCTGGACCTACCTGCGCAAGACGATTCGAATCGATGAGTTCTTTAGTTATAGCATCGAAATGAAAGAGTTGTCTAGAGATCAAATTGTCAATATTGTGTGGAAACGAAATCGTATCAGTGGGTATAAAATTGTATTCGAACTGGATGACGAGCGTGCTGCTGACAAGAAATTTGCTAAGCTGGATGCAGAAGTCCAACAGAAAAAATTGAAAGATGAGTTTTTCGATGATCTCAATGACTTTGCGAAAAGCAACGTGAGCATGGCATTGATTTTTTGGCTGTTGTCTACTCAAAACGTAGAGGGGAATCAGATCACCATAGGGACATTTCAAAAACCCAATTTGGATTTTTTGAAAGTGTTGTCTATGGACAAAATTCACGTTTTGCATGCTTTGATTCTGCACGATGGACTGACTGTCGAACAAGTGTGTCAAATCTTGCATATTCCTGCTGCACCGTGTCAGTTGATCTTGTTTGCCTTACTCGAGGATGGGGTGGTGTTTTGTGAGGAGTCTGTTTATATGATCAACCCGATCGTGTACCGTGGAATGATTAGTTTGTTGGTATCTAAAAATTTAATTCATTAATGATGAAGCGTATAGGCTTATTGATGACGTGTTGTATGCTAAGTGTGAGCTTAGCGTGGGGGCAAGGCAGAGATACCGTAGTGGTCGTGTTGGACACTGGGAGTCACCTTTCGAAAGTCGCTGTGGATACTCTCTCGAGCATGGAGAGCGTAGAGAATGAGGCCGAAAAGATCGTAAAAAGTCGCCCCAATGTGGAAGACTTTGTGTCTTTCGCTGAGGTATTTTGGACATTGGTGATTTTTGCCATGGGTTATCTCTTTATTCGCTTTACTTCGCGAATTTTGGAGTTGTTTGCAGAGAAGAGCACACGCTACCGGATCACGATCAAGAGCTTGATTCCGGTGATCAAAATTGTCAGCTGGATATTGGTGATTACGATCATTATCATGGGGGTTTTTGAGCCACCTGCTGCTACGATATTGGCGTTTTCGGCTTCTATAGGGGTAGCTGTGGGTTTTGCTTCGCAAGACATTCTCAAAAATATCTTTGGTGGGGTGATGATTTTGTTTGATAGACCCTTCAACTCTGGAGACAAGATCGAAGTAGGAGAGCACTACGGCGAAGTGGTGGAGATTGGTTTGCGCTCGACGCGAATTTTGACTCCAGACGATAGTATCGTCTCCATCCCCAATGGTGAGATCATGAACAAAGCGGTCTCCAATGCCAACTCTGGTGAGCCCAACTGTCAGGTAGTTGCGGAGATCTATTTGCCGATCGAGGCAGATACGGTGAGGGTACGAGAGATTGCTACGCAAGCGGCACAAGTCTCCAAATACGTGTATATAAACAAGCCCATCGTAGTGATATTTCTCAACGAGATCAAAGAAAAGCAGTCGGTTCTCAAAATGCGCCTCAAGGCTTACGTATTGGATATACGAGATGAATTCAAGTTCAAAAGTGAGATGACCGAAATCGTCATTCGCAAATTGATCGAAGCAGATGTAATCCATCGATCTCAAAAATAAAAGGGCTCTTGGGAAGACATTTTACACCATTTGTTTTTTGGTTTTCCCTGAGTTTTTGAACTTCGCAATCATATCATTCATCAAACGAATTCGGAAAATGAAAATATTGGCCATAGGGAGGAATTATGTGGAGCACATCAAGGAGCTAAATAATGAGCGGCCAGATGAGCCTGTTGTGTTTTCCAAGCCAGATACTGCGTTGCTTCGCAACAATGACGCATTCTATTACCCTGATTTTACACAGGATATTCATCATGAGGTAGAGTTGGTGATTCGGATCTGTAAGGTGGGTAAAAACATCGAGGAAAAGTACGCACACAAATACTACGACCAATTCGCGATTGGTATTGATTTTACGGCCAGAGACCTTCAATCCAAGCTCAAGGCCAAGGGCTTGCCTTGGGATTTAGCCAAAGGTTTCAATGGTTCGGCGCCTATTTCAGAGTTTCGATCTACGGAGGGGTACAATCTCCGAGATTTGAATTTTAGTTTGAAAATCGATGGACAGGAAGTACAGAATGGCAATACCAGTCATATGATGTTTGATGTGGATTTTATCATCTCTTATGTTTCCCAATACTTTACTTTGAAGAAGGGGGATCTTATCTTCACCGGGACACCCAAAGGCGTGGGCCCCATTCAAATTGGCAATCGTTTGGAGGCATATTTGGAAGATGAAAAAGTGATGGATTTTGAAATTAAGTAGTTTATTCTTTCTATTATTTATTGGCATTAGTAGCACAGGATGGGGACAGTCTCCCCAAAAAGGAGATTTTCTTTTTCCAGTACGCCCTCATCAGGAAAATTATCTGTCGGGCACAATGGGTGAATTGCGTTCGACACATTTTCATTCGGGTATAGACATCAAAACAAGCGGTATCACTGGGCTGCCAATCTATGCATCAGCAGATGGCTACATACAACGGATCCGCGTGTCGACTACAGGCTATGGCAATGCGCTCTATATGGTGCATCCACACAACAATAGCGTGACGGTGTATGCCCATTTGGAGAGTTTTTCGCCAGAGATAGCAGCCTATGTACGTGACGAGCAGTACGAGAGGGAGGCCTTTGAGGTCAACCTATTCCCTGGAGAAAAGGAATTTGTATTCAAGCAAGGAGACGTGATCGCCCAATCAGGTAATTCGGGTTCGTCTTCTGGTCCTCATTTGCATTTTGAAATCCGTGACCAAGATCATTTGATATTGGATCCATTAGAATTTGGGTTTGAAGAGATCGTAGACGATATACCACCAGTGGTGTCAAAAATAGCCTTTGTGACGATGGACTCACGGGCAAGAATCAATGGCATGTTTGGCCGTTTTGAGTTTGATGTAGTGCAGGATGCAAAGGGCAATTCGCGGATTGATGCACCGTTGTCTCTTTTTGGAAATATCGGAGTAGAGGTCTATGCCTATGATCAACTCAATGGCGCACGCAACAAAAATGGCGTGCCTCGTCAGACCTTGACGCTTGACAACAAGTTGATTTTTAGACAGGATATCTCCTGGATGGATTTTTCGCTGCAGCGTAATATTCTGATCCATACCAATTACAAGCGTTCTAGTGAGGGAGGACGAAGGTTCAATAAGCTCTATGTCGACGAAGGCAATGAGCTTCCTCTCTACGAAACCAATGAGCTAGATGGTGTCCTACGTGTGATGGATGTAGCCAAGCATGATCTGGATATCCGTCTGGAGGATAGTTATGGCAATATCAGTCAGTACCGCTTTGTTATCAATGCGATGGATTATGACCTAAAATCATACCAGATCGAAGAGAGCAGCAAGAAGAAAGAATCAGAACGTTTTGGACCACTACTGGAGGTCAAGGGAGATTTGGAGGGATACAGCTATTGTGAAGCGATGGTGTATCATGATTCGATAGTGACGGCTTGTCAGCTGGCGTACGATGTCCTCGAGGATGGGTACTATCTCTGGGATATGCGTCAGGGGATTCCAGATTCGATAGTGATATGCAACCAGTCCCAGTACTATGACTACCGGGCCATGATACCGAGTGGTCACGATTTTGTTTTTGATGGAGAAAATATACAGGTGTCCTTTGGGAAAAAAGCACTGTTTGATACGACTTACCTACGATACAATTATAGTTATGATGAAGCAACGTCTTCGGAGATCTTTGCTTTGGACAACAATGAAGTGCCACTCAATAAATACATTGCCTTGACTCTGTACCCCCTTGAAAACTATGACCCAGATAGAGCTGCTGTATATGCGGTAAGTGCTCGAGGAGCTTTGTCCTATGCAGGAGGTGAATGGGATCATCATAGTGTGACATTCAAGTCACGGGAGTTGACTACCTATACTATCGCGACGGATAGTGTTGCGCCACAAATCGTAGCGCTGAGACCGAGTGGTGGATCGATAAGGTTTCGGATTGAAGATGAGATGTCTGGGATCAGAGAGTTTAGAGCTGTACTTGATGGGCAGTGGCTCCTGATGAACTACGATTACAAGCGAAAGCTGCTTTGGTCTGACGACAAAGCGATCATTCAAGGTGATTTCCGATTGGTGGTGACTGATTTTGCAGGCAACCAAACCGACTATGAGAAGCACTATTGATTTTTGAGATTTCCCGAGAAGGATAAATTGTAAATGCCCATTTTGAAATCTAGTGAATTGCAGCTAATTTCAAGTTTCTGAAATAAGATATACCATGAAAACAAAATTAGGATTTATAGTTGCTGCATTGATGTACGCAGGAGTGGCATGGGGGCAAGTACCGATTGCAACGATACCTTTTGACCAGTATGGCGATCACGTTTTTATCAAAGTAAAAGTAAATGGCTCTGATGAATTGGACTTCATATTTGATACAGGTGACGGATTGACGGTGTTGGATTTGGAAGTAGCCAAAGAACTAGGGATGACTTCTGGTTCCAATGCTACGACGACCAGTGCTGAAGGGACCATCAGTGGAAAGCTTGTCAAACACAATGAACTGACAGTAGGAGGGGCACCGATTCACAACATCCAAGTGTATGAGACGTCATTGGATCATCTCGAAATCAGCATTGGAAAAGATATCGATGGTATCATCGGTTATGATGTGCTGAAAAACTATGTGGTGTCGATGAACTACGATCAGAAGGAAATCAAATTGTTTAAACCATCAGGATACACCTATCAGGGCTTGGGAAAATCGTTTGATATCAAACTGACTTCATATATTCCTCACATCGCGGGTCAGGTAGTTTTGGAAAATGGAGAGACTGTCGAGGGAGAATTTTTTGTAGATACTGGAGCAAAAGCCACGGTAGATTTCAATACTCCTTTTGTAGAAGCCAATCAGCTAGCATCTAAGGTAGGTGATAGCTACATCTATTTGGTGGCCGGTCTGGGTGAGCAGGAGTATGAGCATCACAGAGGACGGGTGAAGAAGTTTACGTTTGCAAGCTTTTCGTTTGATGAAATGCCTGTAGGCTTGAGCCACGCGACGAGTGGAATCCAGAATCATAAGAAGATCGCAGGAATCATGGGTGGCGGATTGTTGAGTAAGTTCAATATCGTATACGACTACCACAGCAAGAAAATGTACTGGGAAAAGAATGAAAGCTATGACGAGGAATTCCCGGTCAACTGCTCAGGGATTGAGCTCCAGTTGAGTAAAGACAAGAGTCAAGTGTTGGTACACAAGGTCTTTGAAGACAGTCCAGCAGCTGAGGCAAACATAGCAACGGACGCAGTGATCGAGTCAGTCAATGGTACTATGGCTACCACGCTTGGTTTGGCCAAATTGAGAGAGATGTTCTCACAAACGGGTACGATAGAGTTGGTCATCGACGGAGAGGCCGTAAACCTACAGCTGAGTCCTATGCTGTAGCTTCGCTCTGCTAAGAAACGGTATGAATGGCTTGCAGTATAGCACTGCAAGCTTTTTTTATGTCTTCTTCTTGGATAGTTAGTGGGGGAGCAATGCGCATGGAGTTGTCACAAAATAAGAACCAGTCTGTCAAATAACCATCCTTCAACAACTGGTCGATCAGTGCTTTGAGAAAATCAAAGGACTCGAATGTCACGGCGAGCATCAAACCTATTCCACGCACTTCCTGAATTTTGTCATGCTTCAGTAGCTTTTTGAATAGCTCACCTTTGGCAGGAGATTGAGAGATGAGATCAGACTGTGTCAGTAGATTGACTGTGGCGAGTGCAGCTGCGGCACTTACGGGATGCCCTCCGAATGTGGAGATGTGTCCAAGTATAGGGTTGTGTGTGAGCGAGTGCATGATTTCTTTAGAGGCAATGAAGGCACCTATCGGCATGCCGCCACCGATTCCTTTGGCACAGAGTACAATGTCAGGGGCTACTCCGAAGTGTTCAAATGCCCAGAATTTGCCTGTACGACCAACACCGCATTGTACTTCGTCGTAGATGAGGAGTGCTCCTACTTCGTCGCAACGTTTCCTCAGTGTCTCAAAGTAAGTTTTAGGAGCCATACGGATACCAGCCTCACCTTGGATGGGTTCGATGATGACCGCAGCGGTATGTTCGTCTATGGTGTCTAGGTCTGCTGTGACTCCAAAACCTATGCGGAAGGTTTCGGGGATCAATGGCCTGAAGGGGTTCTTTAAATCTTCGCTACCACACACGGAGAGTGCCCCAGAAGTGGAACCGTGGTACGCATCGATACAGGAGATGATTTTTCTTTTGCCAGTGTGTCGTTTGGCGAGTTTGAGAGCACCCTCTGTCGCTTCACTCCCTGAGTTGACTAGAAATACATTGTTGAGGTGAGCGGGTAGTGTGTCAGATAGTGCTTTGGCCAGCTGGACTTGAGGTGCTTCGACGAATTCGCCATAGACCATCAAATGTAGGTACTTGTTGGTTTGCTCGTGGATGGCACGAATTATGTTTGGGTGTCGGTGACCTACACTGCTAACCCCAATGCCAGAGATCAAGTCCATGTAAGGCTTGTCTTGGCGATCGTACATGTAGAGTCCTTCGGCACGTTCTATTTCGAGTGCAAGTGGAAACTCAGAAGTCTGTCCGAGGTGCTCAGAAAAAAGCTGTCGATTGTTCATATATCTTGGGTTATCCTGCGGTGAGGCACTAAAAAAGTTACAATTTAAACCTAAATCAAGGTATTTTACGTTGTTACTATTCATATTTACCTAATAAGAATTCCAAAAAAAGCAGAAAGAATGAAATTGAAGATTAATAAAATTAGCGTGGTATTGTGGTTGTTGATTTTTCAAACTTTTGCTTCTCAGGGCTTTGTCGTTGGAGATACACTACCTGAATTAGTGCCCGCTGACAAGCATTGGAAGGAGACTTATTTGATCAATAATTTGCTCAAGAAAAACCATTACCGCAAACAAGAGTTGAATGATTCATTGTCGTCGGTTATTTTTCACAACTACTTCGAATCTTTGGATTACAACAAGTCCTATTTTTTAGCATCAGATGTTGATTACTTCTCGAAGTATGAGTACGAGCTTGATGACTACATCCGAAAAGGGAATGTGGACGTGGCTTTTCAGATTTTTAGAATATTCAGAGAACGTGCCAATACACGAATAGATTATGTGGATGAACTCGTCGAGCGTGGTTTTGATTTTTCGAAAGATGAATCTCTCGATTTGGATGAGGAGAAACAACCGTGGGCCAAGAGCAATGCAGAGATCGATGAGCGCTGGAGAAAAATCATCAAAAATCAGGCATTGAGTTACAAGCTAGCAGGCAAAACGGATGAAGAAATTAAGGAGTCGTTGACCAAGCGCTATGAGCGTTACCGCAAGGGGATCAACCAATACAACTCGGATGATGTGTTTCAGTTTTACATGAATGCTTATACGAGTGCGTATGATCCGCATACAAGCTATTTTTCACCCGTGTCTTCTGACAATTTCAACATATCTATGAGTTTGTCCCTAGAGGGAATTGGTGCTCGATTGACACAAAGCATGGATTATACTGTAGTCAACGAAGTGGTGGCAGGCGGTCCTGCATACAAGAGCAAGTTACTGCACAAAGATGATAAAATCATAGCAGTAGCACAAGGTGATGACGAAGCGTTTGTGGATGTAATTGGATGGCGATTGCAGGACGTAGTGCAGCTGATTCGAGGCAAAAAAGGGACCGTGGTGAGACTCCAGGTCTTGAAGTTTGATGAAGGAACGGGGGCTTTGCCCAAAGAAATTCGTTTGGTCAGAGACAAAATCAAGTTAGAAGAGCAATCGGCTAAGTCTGAAATCATACCAATCTACAACGGCAAAGAGACTTACAACTTAGGGGTGATCACACTTCCGAGTTTTTACATCAATTTTGAAGAAGCAAGACAAGGTGTAAAGGACTACAAAAGTACCACACGTGATGTCAAGAAGATCATCGAAGAGCTACAGGCCAATGATGTGGATGGGATATTGATTGATTTGCGCTACAACGGTGGAGGGTCGCTCAAAGAGGCCATCGATTTGACGGGACTTTTCATCGATGAGGGACCTGTAGTGCAGGTGCGTGGATCAGACGGTAGCATAGATATCAATAGGGACGAAGACAGCAGGGTGCAATACGATGGGCCAGTAGCTGTTTTGATCAATCGATTTTCGGCTTCTGCTTCTGAGATTTTTAGTGGAGCAATTCAGGATTACAAGCGGGGTATCATCGTAGGAGAGACTTCTTTTGGTAAGGGGACTGTCCAAAATTTGATTGGTCTCAATAGAATGCTGCCTACGGACGATGCGCGCATGGGGCAGCTGAAATTGACTCTGGCAAAATTTTACCGTGTGACAGGTAGTAGCACTCAAAACATCGGTGTGACGCCAGATATCAGTTTTCCATCAGGGTTTGATGCCGCAGAGTTTGGTGAAAGTTCTAGACCCAATGCCTTGCCGTGGGATCAAATCGCTTCGTCCTACTATCGACCAACCAATGACGTGTCTCCGCAACTGATCCAACACTTGCAAACGCTATACAATACAGATATGAATGAGGATGTGGACTTGAAATATCTACAAGAAGATATAGATCATATGAAAGAAGAGAAGGAGAAGCGTAGCTTGTCTCTCAACTATGAAGAAAGAAAGAAAGAAGCAGATCAAGAAGACAAGCGTATTGCTGATCGCAAAAATCTCGTTGAATCTGCGGGTACTGTAGGCGAAGAAGTGACTGATGACAAAGACGAAGAGACTAAATTGTCAGAAGACCCTTATTTGAAAGAAGGGCTGAGGCTGTTGTCAGAGGTGGTCAAGGTAGAAGCGAAATAAGTAACGAAAAGGGTAATAGGGATGGTTTTTTGTAGAGGCGTTTTTTCAAAGGAGTGTTTCTAAGAAAATTATCCCTATTGCTATAGTCGTACTCAATATTTTGGATAGATTTGATGTTTGTTACGAATCTATCAACGAGATACTTGAGTAAACGTGTTGAACTATACCTTCTTTAGAACCTACCTACCTACTACCCGTTTCGTTTCCTGTCTTATTGTGTGTGTACTAGGATTGAGTACGCATCGGTCTGTAGGGCAAGATCCGACTATTTATGTGAGTCCTCACAACATAGATCAGACTTTGTCCAATGTCTATGTAGGTATTGATCGTAACTCACACAAATATATCAATACGTTATATTATCAAGCAGATTCGACAGGTATAGGGGAGTTTGTCGGAAGTGTCTACGTGGTAGAGTTCTCGATGGATCATATCGAGGATCTCGTATCCTGTGAACCTACAGTGGCCTTTGATTTGCCACTCAAGATCATGATCTGGGAGGAACAGGGCGACGTATATTTGTCGTATGTCAATCCTTTTGTTTTCAAAAGAAGGTATTTTATCAAAGGATGTGACGAGCTACTAGATCAAGTCAACAAGGCCATGATTCGTATTGTCAATGATGCGATTCGGACGAATTGACAGAGAGTGGCAATGCTTTAGCGTAGTATATGTCAGGTAGAAATCGGAAGCTTTGTTTAGTTATCCTTTGACAAATGCATTTATTTGTAGTGACATCCATCCAATAGATTAGCGTGGCACAATATCAAGAAATTTTAAGCAATCTGAAAGCTGGGCAATATGCTCCCGTTTATTTTTTGCAGGGTGAGGAAACTTACTTTATAGACCAAATCGTGGACTATATTGAGGAACATGCTGTAGAAGAAAGCATGAAGGGATTCAATCAAGTAATTGTCTATGGCAAGGATGCTGATATCCCTACAATCATCAATCACGCCAAGGGGTTTCCGATGATGTCAGATAGAAAAGTCGTAATCATCAAAGAAGCACAGGAATTGGCGGGTTTCGACAAGGAATTAGGGGAGAAGTATTTTACCAACTACCTCGAAAACCCTCAACCTTCCACGATTTTGGTTTTTGCCTACAAGTATAAGTCTTTGGATAAGCGTAAAAAACTGTCTAAACTCTTTGTCAAGCATGCCGTGGTAATGAGCTCTGCCAAGATGTATGACAATCAACTGCCGACATGGATCGAGGGCTACGTCAAGGATAAGGGAAAGAAAATTGATCAGAAGGCTTTGTTTTTGATTACTGAAAATATTGGAAACAACCTGACAAGGATCTCTAACGAGATAGATAAGATGTTGATCAATATCTCCGGGGTAGACTTGATCACGTCCGATCATGTGTACAAGAATATCGGAATCAGCAAGGAGTACAATGTATTTGAATTGCAAAAGGCTTTGTCCTATCGCAACGTGATGAAAGCGAATGAAATCATTCATTACTTTAAGTCAGACCCAAAGTCAAACCCCTTGATTCCCATCATTGCCAATATTTTTGCCTTCTACAATAAAATACTATTGATCCATCATTCGAAAAATAAATCGGATCAATATTTGGCATCTTTATTGGGAGTTCATCCATTTTTCGTCAAGGAATACATCATGGCAGCAAAGAACTACCCATTGTCCAAAGTCATAGACAACATCAGATACATCAAAATCGCTGACATGAAATCCAAAGGGATAGATTATCCCCCACAATCTGAAGGTGAAATCATGAAGGAATTGGTATTCACGCTTCTTCATTGATATGCTTATTGTTAAATTTATTGAGTGAATCCTATATCTACTCATCTAAATACTATTCTACACTTGGAAAACATCAAACGCTCTACTCAACTTTTCTTTCAGGGAACACTATTGCTCTGCTTTATGCTGCTAGTAGTGGGTAATGGACAAGCACAAGAACTCGATCAAGACGCTCGGCTGAGACATGCCAAGTTGCTCTACCAAAAGAATGCCTATGTGGCTGCTCGGTTGGAATTTACCAATATCAAGGATCTCAAATACAAAGAAGAGGTTAGCTATTTCATTGCCTCATGTGCTGTACGTGCAGGGCAAGATGATGGGGAGTACTTGATACAAAAGTTTGTCGAAGACTACCCATACAATCACTATGCAAAGAGCGCCTATATTGACTTGGGCAATTACTTTTTTGATCGAGGAGATTATGAGTCTGCCTTGCAAAACTATGAGAAAAACAAGGATGCCTATTCTCCTGAGTTGTTTTTTAGAAAAGGGTATGCTCTATTTAGTTTGAAGCGCAACCAAGAGGCGATGAAGTCTTTTGCCAAGCTAGAGGGGTCGTTTACTTCGTATGAAAAGGATGCTGCATATTTTCAAGGGTATATTCTTTACCATGAGGGGAAAATCGAAGATTCGTTTCCCTACTTAGAGACGGGGTTTGAGTCTGAGCAGTTTGGGATTTCGTCGTTGGAGCTCTATGTGAGTGCTCTGTATAGTGCCAAGAAGTACAAAACTTTGATTGATTTCTTGGATGAACAGAACGCAGAAATGACTAGTCAGACGATTGTTAATTTTTATGCGGATGCGCACTATGCGCTAGGACATTACAAAGAGGCTGCTGGGAAGTACGACGAGTTGTTTGCGAAATATCACCGTTCGCGAAATGTCGTGAACTATTTCAAAGCGGGGTATTCTAATTTCAAACTGCAAAATCATGAGACAGCCGAAGATCAGCTCAAACGTTCGGCGGTATCAGATGATACTGTGGGAGCTTATGCATCTTATTATTTGGGTGTGCTCTACTACCGGGACCAAAACTTGCCCTTTGCAAGTACGTCGTTTGAGAATACTGCCAAGTACAATACTAGGCTCAAGGAAGATGCGATCTACCAGTTGGCCAAGACACTGATGCTCATCCCTAATTATGAGCGAGTGATTGCTGTACTGAATGAATACAATAAGGAATTCCCTAAAGGGAAGTACAAAGACTCAACAGGAGATATGCTTAGTGTCTCTTATGCGCTTACTGATAATTATGATTTGGCGATCAACTATATAGAGAGTCTGGATAAATTGACTCCACAGATGAAGCAAACCTATCAGCGTGTTTCGTTTTTGAAAGGGATGTCATTGTTCAATGACAAGAAATTTGAGCTGGCAGTGGAGGTGTTTCAAAAGGCATTGATACATAATGTAGATAGTGATATCACACAAAATGCCTATTACTGGATCGGTGAGAGTTTGTCACTGCTCAACTGGGAGGATGAGTCGTTGTTTTACTATCGCAGTGTCACCAATGATGGCTCGGAAGTGTACTTGAAGTCGCTGTATGGCAAGGGATATGCTTATTTCAATTTGAAACAATACGATGATGCACGAGATGCATTTCTCGCGTTTGTGAAATGGTACAGGGAAGATATCAATGGTAAATATTTGTCTGACACGTACATGAGGTTAGGCGATTGTTATTTTGCGCTGAAAGAGTACAGTCAAGGGATTACAAATTACAAAAAGGCACAAAAGGCAGGGAGTAAAAAACTTGGGGAAATCTACTTTCAAATTGGCTTGCTCAATCGCTATTTGGATAATGATAAGGAAGCAAAGGTTTACTTCAATAAATTGATTCAAGAAGTGCCAAGCTCGCCAGATGTGGATGATGCATACTATCAGATTGCCAAGATCGAATACGAAAACGGGGAAGGAGATAAAGCGATCGCTTCGTATGGCCGATTTATGGAAAAATACCCGTCGAGTTCTTTGATTCCGTTTGCCTTATTGGAGCAAGCAGTTGCCTATGACAACAAAGGGAAGATCAATGAAAGCATAGCTAACTACAAGCAGATTCTGGAGCGGTTTCCACGGCATGAGACAGCCAACAGTGCCTTGCTGGGTCTTCAACAGAAGAGTAATCAGGGCAGTTTTCAGGATTTTGACAATTACTTAGCGATGTACAAGCATGCCAACCCAAACAGCGAGGCATTGGAGAATATCGAGTTTGAGACGGCGCAGGCGAACTATTATAACCAAAAATATACTGTGGCGATCGAAGGTTTTCAAGAATTTGTACGAAGCTATCGCAAGAGCTCATTGGTGGTCACTGCCAAGTATTTTATAGCGGATTCATACTTTCGGTTGGAACAAGAACAAAAGTCTCTAGAAGTATTTAAAGAGATCGAAAACGACAAGGACTTTTCTAAACATGACAAGGTGCTCTACCGTATCGCGACGATTGAGGCAGCTCAAGGACATTTTGACTTGTCCAATAAATATTACTACCGAATGAGTTCGGTGACGAGTTCGGCAAGAAATAGGATCTTTCTAGAGACAGGGCTCATGGAAAATTACTACGCGACCGAGCAATATGATTCTGCGATACATTATGGTACTTCATTGTTGGGCAATTCGCGTGCAGGCGTGCTGGTAGAGGCCAATGCCAATTTGATCATTGGCAAGTCGGAGTACTATAAGATGAATTACCAAGAGGCGTTGGTTTATTTTTTGCCTTTGGTGGGCAATTCGCCAGATGAGCGCGGAGCAGAGGCTTATCTGTACATCAGTAAGATTTATTTTGTGCAAGGAGAGTATGAAAAGTCTCTTGAGAGTCTTTTTATTTTGACCAACAACTTCAAGAATTACGAATATTGGCAAGGGGAAGCTTTTCTACTGATGTCCGATATTTATGTCAATACGGACGAGATTTTTCAGGCCAAGGCGACTCTCAATTCATTGATCAAAAATTCTACCATCGACGAGATCAAAATCAAAGCAGAGGAACGTCTAAATAAGATAAGTGAGAGCAATGAGGAAAACAACTGATAGAGGCATGAGAACAAAATTGAAATATACGCTAGGGTTGGTTTGTGTCCTGACTACATCGGCTGTGATGGCTCAAGGTCAGTTTGACGATCAAGGCGATGTGCAAGATGCGGAGATTGTCATCGAGAAGGACCGTCAGATCGAATTGCAAAAGGAAGTAAAGCTCTATGAGTTTATCAAATGGAAGCCTGAAACCCAAACTTATGAGCCGGTCAATCCGGGAGAGTTTCAGGTGTTTGAGTACGATCTGGCGGACGAACCGCAAACTTTCAAATCCGCCAAGACCGAGGTACAAAAGAAAGAGTCTGCCTACCATCAGTACCTCAAGGTAGGTGCAGGTAACTATTGGTCTCCTTTGGTGGATTTGTCATTGGTGTCACCTGGTGACCCAAACCAAACCGTAGGACTCAATTACAAGCATTTGTCCTACAAAACTGGAGACGTAGATGCGGAAAATAGTGCATCGTCCCTCAATGAAATCAGTGTCTATGGTGCCAAGGTATGGGAGAGGGTCAAGACTACAGGGATCGTATCGTTCAAGTCAGATGTGAATTACTACTATGGATACCCTGAAGGCACGGTGGTCGATCGCCAAGACATCAAGAAGGCCAATCGCTTCATTAGTGCGCAAGTAGGAGTGGAGGACAATAATCTAAAAGACCAGTGGGACTACAGTTTGATTGCAGGATTCAGAGGGTTTTATGACAACTATGACAATGCAGAAAGCACTTTGGATGTAGAAGGTACGATTGGGTTTTCGGACGACTTGATGCTAGAGGCGAGCCTCCATACTTCTAATTATGAACAAGCTCAGCCGTCAGCGCGTAGTTTGTTTCGGGTTCAGCCCTATTATAATTTCGCGTTGAATGGAGTGAAAATAAAAGGAGGAGTGAGTCTTAGTATACAGAGTGATGATGCTCCTGACTTGGGACAGATCAAAGTGTTTCCCTATCTCATGGCGAGTTATGATCTCACAGAGGACTATGAAGTGTACATGAGTTTGGATGGGGGTTATGATTTTAACACTCTGTATGATTTTTCTGACAAAGTACCATACCTCAACCCGTTGACAAGTGCCATCAATACGGATCGTGTGGTGGATGTTGATTTGGGAGTGCGTGGTGACGTGACAGACAAGTGGTATGCCGGTATAAATGTGGCCTATCAAGGGTTGAAGTATCTGCCTATGTATATCAATGATCTCACGGATCAAAGCCATATCGATGTGATCTATGATACCGAGTTGACGAATGTGTTTTCTGTAGGATTGAATTCACAGTATTTCTTGAATAAGAACCACAGTATAGAGTTGGCTTTCCTATACAATAGCTATTCGGGAGGGCAGTATGAGACAGCGTATCATTTGCCCACGACGGAGATGACTTTGAGTGGGGAGCACTTGTTTGTCGAGAAGTTGACTTTGCAGTGGCAATATGGCTTGATGGCAGGGATCACTGCCTACGATGCTGTGACCGACGCAGATGTGGATCTGTCAGCTATATCGAGATTGGATTTGACTCTTCACTACCAGGTCAAAGAACGACTAGGAGCCTTTATCTCCTCAGACAATACCATTGGAAAGTCCTATTCTCGATACCTGTATTATCCGCAACGTGGCATTCAAATCAAAGGAGGAATAACGTATAGGTTTTAGGTTTTTTGCTGCGAATAAACAGATATTTAGACACTTGACTATTTGAATAATTTTTCTAATTTGATTTTTGTTAAATGAAATCAGCACATGAGAAGAATTATTGTATTATTCGCCACTTTTGGCATTTCTGTGTCTGCGTTTTGTCAGACAAGTCCACAAAACAACGGGTATAACCTCAAAGAATATTGTGATCCAGCAAGTTGTTTGTATTTCAAATTTACCAACGCGATGGAGTACCCTATGGCTGCCGAGCAGAAAGATTGGGTGATGGAAAATGGTGAATTTGCTGTCAAACGTTCGGGGAGTTACCTGATTACAGGTGACTTGGCAATCCATGGAGAAGATATGGGAGCTCGCCTCAATTTTGAGATCGAATTTTATGATGCCAACAATCAGTTGATTTTTTCCAAGGAGTCAGGAGTATTCGAGTTTCATACCGAATTTGATCGAGCTGAGCCCATCGTGATCAGTGGCGAGTTGGACCCTGCTATTGCAGAGCGAGTAGATTTTATGGATTTTTTGGTGGTATCGAGTGAGGTGGTGCCATACTATGAGTTGGATTCGGACTGTTATGGACCATGCAAGGTGCACGAACTCAATGTCGGCATAAAAGAATTTAAGAAGGCCAAGTAAGGCTTAATGACTCAAAGAAAGACTCTATGGAGAAATAATGAAGGAATGGGTCATACTTGTTTGATATGTAGGATTTATTCTATTATTTCAAGGAAAATTTCAATGCAGCAAACAAATGAAGGAAATTCTTATAGGCCTATCCATTCTTACCTGTTTCCATTTTAGTTCATTTAGTCAAACCCATCAGCCGTCTCTACCTGAGAACAATGGTCTCAACTTAGAAGGCGTATGTTCTTTGCCACAGTGTCTGTATGCGGCTATCCCTGGAGCGATTCAGTATCCTGAGGATAGTAGCGTCCAATGGGCCATGAACAACGTGGAAGTAGCCCTGAAGAGCAATGGCAAGTATTTGATTACCAGTGATTTTTCTGTAATAGGTGAAGAGTTGGGTGCGATAGTCAATTTGGAGCTCCAATTTTATGACTATGAAAACCAGTTGATTCAGACCTTGTCATCTGGCGAATTGCAGTTGTATGCCGAACAAGGCTATGCCGAGCCTTTTGTTTGGACAGGAGATCTAGGAGAGGAGACAGGACAACGTACAGATTATTTTGCACTCAAAGTGACGCGTAGTGAGATAGTACCCTACTACGAGCTCAACAATAATTGTTATTTGCCATGTAAAAATGAAGAGCTCAAGACAAGGATCAAAGAATTCAAGAAGTCTAAATAGTACTTTGCTTTTGCCTCGCTAGATTAGCAGTTCATTAATCCTTGATTTCATGATATCACGTTGTTTACTAGCTCTTGTTGTACTTTGTCTGTTGTTTTCTTGTGAGCAGGTAGCTTCTGTAGAGCAGGGCGTGACTCGCACTCTTGCGGTAGAGCGTAGTGATCGGTTTTCGTCGGTGCACTACGATTTGACCTTTCACCTACCCGGAGATAGAAGTGAGCCTGTGGTGGGAACTCTGCTGCTTTCATTCAAAACCATTGCAGCAGATCAAGATCTCGTATTGGATTATACTCCTAGTGAATCTACGGTACAAAGTGTATGGGTCAACGAGGAAAAAGTGTCCGCCATCTTGTCACAAGGGCATTTGATTGTACCTGCTCGTTTTATTGAGAAGGGCTACAATGAAGTGAGGGTTAGTTTCCAATCCATGTGTGACGCTTTACACCGCAGTGAGGATTATATGTATAGTTTGTTTGTACCCAACAAAGCTTCCGAAGTATATCCCTGTT
This sequence comes from Reichenbachiella sp. 5M10, assembly GCF_002742335.1. Taxonomy (NCBI): domain Bacteria; kingdom Pseudomonadati; phylum Bacteroidota; class Cytophagia; order Cytophagales; family Reichenbachiellaceae; genus Reichenbachiella; species Reichenbachiella sp. 5M10. The sequence continues at coordinate 1,746,701 of NZ_MDGR01000007.1, forward strand.
TTGATCAGCCTGACATCAAAGCTACCTATTCGTTGACCTTGAATGTTCCTTCTATGTGGGAGTGCATGTCCAACGCTGCGGTTGCGAAGGTTGCACTTGAGGGTGAACGTAAAAGCGTCATGTTTGAAAAAACTGAGCTTATCAGTAGTTATTTGTTTGCATTTACCGCGGGTATATTTGAGAAGAGAAGCTTCACCGGGGAAGTGTTTGATTTTGAAATGATTTATCGGGTCCATGATGAAGAGAGGCTAGAGGAGAATCTCGAGGAAATTTACAATTTGCACATGCGATCGGTGGCATGGATGGAGGAGTATACAGGGATTGCTTTTCCATTTGATAAATTTGGTGTTGCAGTATTGCCGAGTTTTCCATTTGGAGGAATGGAACACCCTGGAGTGATTGACTACCGAGCATCACTGTTGATGCTGGATGAAACAGCTACGTTAGAGGATCAACTGAAGCGTGCTGGATTGATAGCACATGAGACGGCGCATATGTGGTTTGGTAATTATGTGACGATGACTTGGTTTGACGATGTATGGATGAAAGAAGTCTTTGCCAATTTCATGGCGGATAAAATTGTGGCAGAACTCTATCCAGAGGTCAATCATGAGTTGGCCTTTTTGTATGATCACTATCCGAGTGCATACGAAGTGGATCGTACACAAGGGACGGTGCCTATTCGTCAAGAACTTGTAAATCTGGATGAGGCAGCCAATATGTATGGCAATATTATCTATCACAAAGCCCCGATTATGATGAGGCAATTGGAGATATTACTTGGCGAAAAGGTGCTTCAGTCTTCACTCAAAGACTACTTGGATAGTCATGCTTATGGTCATGCTGATTGGGAGGATTTGGTTACTATCATGCAACGCGTGTCTGGCCGGGACCTGTCCGTATTCAACAAGTCATGGATATACCAAGAAGGCATGCCATTCTTTGAACTGACTTTTCAAGACACGGATGTATTGTATGAGTATGACATTATACAGCATGATCCCAAAGGAAAGGGGCGCGTATGGCCACAGTATACGGATATTCGTTTTGAGGATGACTTGGGTTACTTCAACAATAGTCTCTATCTGGACGATCATCATTATATTTTGCCAAGTAGAAGAGGTGCCGACGTGTCCAATTTCGTGGCGATGAATACTCATGGTCAGGGTTATGGTGTTTTTTCATATGGTTTGGGATATGTCAAGGAAGAGTTTCTGTTTGAGCAAGCGAGGGTGGATATATCGAGGTATGAGGATGACCTGATTCGTGGAGCGACTTATCTTAACTTGCACGAGTATTTGCTGCAAGAGGGCTTTCATCCGCAGATGTACTTTTTCTTTTTGCAAAACTACCTTAGGGAGGAAAAAAACGAACAAATTGTAGAGTATCTCTTGTCATTGACTAAGCAGGTGTACTTTCGATTTTTTGATCAAAGAATGAGGAGTGAGAATGCGGAAAATATTGAAAACTTGCTGCTCAATAAAATTGAAGAGGTAGAAAGTCAGTCTCTCAAAACGAGCTTGTTCAATGCCTATGTAGAATTGTCTGTCAGTCCCGAGGCAATTCGTCGTTTGAAGTATTTTTGGGAGGGGGATTCTTTGCCGTCAGGGGTGACAGTATCTCAGCGGCAAGAGGAGAATTTGGCACTGCATATTGCTCTCAAGGGATCTGTGGAGGATGAAGACTATTTGACATGGCAGATGGAAAAAATGGATGATGATGACAGAGTTCGGCGTTTGCAGTTTATCGCACCAGCTACATCACATGATGCAGCGATGCGTGATGAGTTTTTTGAGCTATTGCGTCGCCCCGAAAATCGAACGCATGAATCTTGGGTACTGACTGCTCTTTCGTATCTGCATCACCCTGTGCGAGGGGAGGCTTCAATTGACTATCTGAAACCCTCTCTCGATATGATCCCCGAGCTCCAGCGCACGGGGGATATCTTTTTTGTCAAAGGCTGGCTGGATCATACGCTATACGGGTTTAATTCGACCGCATCGGCAGACGTGGTTCGTCAATGCCTCAATCAAAATAACACGTCAATTCACTTGCAAAACAAATTGCTGCAAGCGTCAGATTTGTTGTTTCGTGCAGAAGCAAACTTGATTGATTATCAAGCGGATTAGATTTTGGCCTGGTATGTATAGAGTTCAAAATAGCGCCCTTCTTTGGCAATAAGTTCATCATGCGAACCGGACTCGTAGATTTGTCCCCCCTCGATGACAAGGATTTGATCTGCTTGCTTGATTGTACTTAGCCTATGAGCAATCACAAATGTGGTACGTCCTGCCATCAGAGATTTTAAACTCTCTTGGATGTAGGATTCACTCTCGGTATCTAGGTTTGATGTAGCCTCATCTAAGATGAGAATTTTAGGGTCTGCTAGGATTGCTCTAGCGATGGCAATGCGTTGCCTTTGCCCCCCAGATAGCTTGACCCCACGTTCTCCAATTACCGTCTTTAGCCCTTCGTCAAATCGATCAGTAAATTCGTCGACATGTGCTGCTTTGACAGCATGGAGTAGCTCTTCTGTTGTGGAGTTAGGTCTAGGGAATAGGATGTTTTCTTGGATGGTCCCCTCAAATAAGAAGTCGTCTTGAAGGACCACTCCTATGTTTTTTCGGTAGCTGTTGAGTGTCACTTGAGAGAGGTCATGGCCGTCTATTTTGATTTGTCCAGAAGCAGGAGTAATGAAGGATGCGACCAAACCAGCGATTGTGGATTTGCCTGAGCCTGAGGTCCCAACGAGTGCAGTGACGCTACCTTTGGGTGCATCAAACGAAATCTCTTTAATGACATTTTTGTCTTCTTCGTAGGCAAAGGAGACGTGATCAAATCGGATATCTCCTTCTACTTGTTCTAACTCGATGTGTCTATCTAAGAGGTCTACTTCGGTATCCATTGTCATGATTTCTTCTGTTCGATCGAGTCCTGCAAATGCTTCTGTGAGCTGACTGCCAATGTTGCTCATTTGCACGATGGGTGCGATCATAAAGCCTAACAATAGAGTAAAGGAAATGAAGTCCCCAAGTGTGAGTTGATCGTGAATGATCATGTATCCACCTATACCCATTATTCCTGTAGAGGCTAGTCCGAGCAAAAACGTTGCTGAACTAGTGACGAGCGCTGTGGAAGTTAGGCTCTTTTTGACATTGTCAAAAAGACGAAGTGCTCCAGTTTCGAAAGATTTGATTTCTTGTTCTTCAGCGTTGAACCCTTTGATGACTCGAATACCGTTGAGTGTTTCGGTGAGTCTTCCTGTTACTTCTGCATTGATCTGTCCGCGCTTGCGAAAGATCGGCCGTATGTAGCCAAACGCTTTCAAAGAGATGACTCCAAAGATAGCAATAGGGATCAGCACGTATAGGGTCATCATGGGACTGATATTGATGAGCAAGACCAATGAAATGATAGCGGTCAGGACACCACCAAAGAGTTGCACCAGCCCTGTGCCAACCAGATTTCGAACACCTTCCACATCACTCATGATACGAGAGACTAGTGCACCGCTTTTGTTGTTGTCGAAGAAATGAATGGGGAGTTGGATGATTTTCTTTTGAACCTTGACGCGCAGTTGAGCGATGAGGTGTTGGGCTTCTACGCTGAGCAATCGAGTGAGTGCGAAGCTAGTGGCTGCTTGCACGACAATGGCTATTGATACTACGATCAAGATCGTTTTCAGCAAAGGGTAGTTGCCCTTGCCAATGACATCATCCATTAGGTATTTACTAGCGTAGGGCAGGACTAAACTTGCAAGACGGCTAATGATGATTAGTAATAACCCAAGAAGTAATAGATTCTTTCGAGGCAGGATGATGGTTTTGAAAACTTGGCGAAGGGAAGCTTTGTTTTTTTGCATAGTCAAGGATAAAAAAATAATCTTAACCTATAACGGGAGTGTCCTCAAATAGATTAAGATTATAAAGAAAAGATGTACTCAGATTTAGGGTTGTATCAGTAGGCGATAGCAAAACCAAGGTTGAGGGATACACTTTGGACGTGGAAGTCGTTGCTAGATTGGAAAGCTTGCTCATAGCGTCCACTGATATGGAATCCACCACCAGCCAACCCGACAGGCAGGTAGATACCGATTTCTGGAGAAATCGTAAAGTGCGCTGAGGTGTCTGTGACTTCATATAGTCCCACTTGTACACGCTGGTTTACGAAGGATACTCCCACGTTGACGCCTGCGTAGGGTCTTACCCCTCCATCACTCCCTAGATAGAAGTGTGTGTTGACCATAAGCGGGTAAACATTGATATGACGTAGCTGTGTGCCCCAGATGTCGACACCTGGTTGACTCTGTACGAGCCCATCTTGTTTGTCATAGTACATTTGCCATCCAGCATAGCCCCCTACAGAGAAAAAGTCGTAGATGAATTTTCGGCCACTGATGTTAAGACCACTAGCACTGGTGCCTCCGACATAGTCGTCTAGATCATAGACAGGTACGGAGATTCCCCAGTTGATATTGAACATCGATTCTTGTGCTTTGGCTGAACCAAAACAACCAACAATTGCGAGTAGTAAAATGAGTTTTTTCATGTAGATAGATTATTGGGTCTGTAGGTAGGGAGATTGGCTGTAGGCTTGATCGATGAATTCTTCTATGTTGCTTTTGGTCAATTCATCGCGGAGTAGTCCATTGACCAAGCCAGTCCATGCGGATGTAGCGTCTGCGTCAGCTGGCAATGTAGGAGTGAAGGTTACCATGGATATGATGATACTGCCTGTACGATAGGAATAAACATAGGCGGGAGGATAGTAGCCCCAACCTGGATACCAAGGATCGTACCACCACCAGCAGTCCCAGCATCCACCAGCAGCATAGTTTTCTGTAGTGATTACTTCTGGTAAGATGAGTATATCGGGGTCTGTTGTGTTTGGATCTACACGTGTATAACCATAGTTGGTCATATTTGTTTTGATGCTACTCAAGATCGTGCCATTGAATTTGTGATAGGTACTGTGATCGTCGTTTTGATACAAAACAGAATCTGGCATAGCGTAGGTTTTGTATTGGTTGGGCTGGAAGAGCTCTTCGTCATATGTGGTGACTACTATGTCAAACTCGTCTGCTTCGGTGATTTGATCAGGGTAGCAGCCTGCTATCATAGAAGACAGTAGAAGAGCCAAAAGAATGTTTTTCATATCTATGTGGAATTGATTAGACTGCTAAAATAGGTAAAAAGAGGCCTTGAGTCATTTACTTCTATAAATTAGTTGTGCCAGGCAAAGGATAAATCATTCTTCATTTTCTTATAATTTTTATTTGTCTAGTTTTGGAATATTCAACCAAAAACAAAACAAATGCATCGTTATATTTTTGCTTTTCTTGTTCTTCTTACTGTTTCATGTTCTAAGCCTAAAGTAGAGGTGATTTCTACGGCTGATTTTAAAAATACATACAATCAAGTAAGTACCGAGACGGTACTGATTGATGTACGGACAGAAGAAGAGGTAGCTACAGGCGTCATAGAGGGCGCGGTTAATATGAACTTTCATGATCCAGAGTTCAATACCCAACTGATGGCTTTGGATAAAAATAAAACCTATTATCTCTATTGCAAAAGTGGAGGCAGAAGCAATCGTACTGCAGAGCTCATGAAGGAGAATGGTTTCAAAGAGGTATATGACCTAGAAGGTGGGATTACGGCATGGCAAGCGCAAGGTTTTCCTGTAGTGCTCCCTACGGATAAATAAGATACTGGGACCGCATTGTATTGAATTGGTTCAAATCTGCTTGCCAAGTACGGCGGATCTCAGAGGCGGTCATGCCTGATTCAATTTGTCGTTGTAGTACATCTGTACCAGCTAGTTTACTGAAGAAGCTATTGAAAAAATCGTCTGGAGAGGACTGATACATCTCAAGCAAAAAGACCAAGTCCAATTGGGATAGCCGAGGTAGTGCTCTCAAATCTTTTCCGTAGCATGTTTGACCTTCATGTTTGGGGTACTTGGAGTAACCTGGCTTGCTGACCGGCTCAAACTGGAAACTACCTATACTCGAATCTCCTGGGTAACCATAAACCTGAAAGGGATAGTCTGTACCTCTGCCTACGCTGACTTTGGTTCCCTCAAATAGACACAAACTAGGGTAGAGGTTGATAGCATGATCGTTGGGTAGGTTGGGAGATGGAGCGATAGGGATTGGGTAGATTTGCTCATGGTCCCAATTTTGTACCGCAATGATATCAATTTGCAGTTGTTGGCTAGTTTTGAGCCAGCCTTCTCCTAAAATCATTTGCGCCAATTCTCCGGCAGTCATGCCGTATACAATAGGTATTGGGTGCATTCCTACAAAGGACTCGAACCCTGGCTTTAGGACTGGTCCATCTACATAGTGTCCGTTTGGATTGGGCCTATCCAGTAGGACAAATGACACGGAGTGTTCTGCACAAGCTTCCATCATGTAATGCATGCTGCTGATGTAAGTATAGAATCGAGCACCCACATCTTGAATGTCATATACGATTACATCCAGAGTTTTTAGCTGAGCTTTTGTAGGTTTTTTGTGTTCCCCGTAGAGAGAGACAACAGGGATACCTGTTTTTTCATCTCGTCCATCAACGACAGTTTCTCCATTGGCCATATCCCCCCGAAATCCATGCTCAGGGGCAAAGATGGTTTGTACATTTACCCCTAAAGCAAGCAGAGTATCGAGGAGGTGGGTTTGATGGATGTATGAGGTGTGATTGACGAGCAGACCCACTTTTTTATCTTGAAGCAAGGGAAGGTATGCCGGTAGGTTTTCTGCCCCTGTGATGAGTTCATTTTGAGCAGGTCTTGGAGAGGTACAAGCATATAGGTGAAGACCGAAAATGAGTATCATAGATATCAAATAGTATTTCTTCATATTGTAAGGTACGTTCGTTTAAAATTGGCTTATTTTACATCAAAACATCCGACAGCAAGTTATTACAAAATTGAATTTCCCCTATTTTATATCGCGTAGAATATCCGAAGGAGTAGAGTCTTCATTTACGAGTGTCATTTCTAGGTTAGCAGTAGTAAGTATTGCCTTGGGGCTTTCAGCGATGATTTTGTCTTATTTTATATTGGGAGGTTTTCAACAAACCGTCAAGGACAAGATATACAATTTCAAGGGGCATTTGGAGATTACCAAGTATACTTTGGGTAGTTCTTTTGACGACCATCACATAAGTACGGGGCCTCAGTTTTATGAGGATTTAGGGCAATACGATTTTATTGAACGATTGCAGCCTTATGCTTACAAAGCAGGGATGTTGCGTACTCAAGAAGAGGTAGAAGGTGTCATGTTCAAAGGGATTGCAGAAAACTTTGATACGCTGAGTTTTCAAAGCAATATAGTAGAAGGGCGTTTTGTCTCGTTTTACGATTCTTTGTATTCCAAAGAAGTGGTTTTGAGTAGGCGTATTGCCAATAAGTTGCTATTAGAAGTGGGGGATTATGTGACAATTTATTTTGTACAGTCACCACCTAAGTTTAGGAGATTAGAGATTGTTGGGCTGTATGAGACAGGTCTCGAAGAGATAGACAAGACCATGATACTAGGAGATCTTAGAATGGTGCAACGCCTAAACAATTGGGCAGATACAGTAGTGGCAGGAGTAGAAGTGTTTGTCAAGGAGGGAGTTGATATAGATCAAGCGGAGGATACGCTGTTTGAAGGAGTAGATGCACATCTCTATGTGGATAAGGTTAGTGATAAATATGTGCAAATATTTGACTGGCTGGAGTTGCTCAATCAGAATGTGTCCGTCTTTTTGATGCTTATACTAATTGTAGCTTGTTTCAACATGATCTCGATCTTACTAATACTGATTATGGAGCGTACATATATGATCGGTGTATTTCAATCTTTGGGGGCTACCAAGAGGCAAATTAAGAAGGTTTTTATGCTAAACGGTATGTGGTTGGTGACTAAGGGGATGCTTTTGGGTAACTTCGTGGCATTGGGTATCGCTTATGTTCAGTCAGAATTCAAATTGATTCCATTGGATCCAGTCAATTACTATATGCATTTTGTGCCCATTGATTGGAATTTTAAAGCATTGATTTATCTCAACATTCTTACCTTTTGTATCGTATTGTTAGCCTTGAGGATACCACTGGGAGTGATTGCCAAAGTAAAGCCTGTCACGGCATTGAAATTTGATTGATCGCAAATCCATTTTTCATTCAATACATTCACCAAACAACGACTGAATTACGTGCGATTTTCTGAAGAAGACATACTCGATAAAATTGGTAAGGGAGACCGCACTGCGTTCGAACAGGTTTTTAAGACCTATTATGTTGATTTGAGTAGGTTCTGTTTGAAATATGTCAGGGATGAGCATGTTGCAGAGGAGCTAGTTCAAGAGATTTTTATCAATATTTGGGAACGTAGAGAAGTGTTGACCATCACTACTTCGGTCAAGGCATACCTGTATACTGCGGTACGCAATCGATCCTTCAATTATCTCAAACTACAAGTTCCAAAAGAGCAAAAAAAAGTCGACGTAGAAGGTGTAGTTGATTTGGGAGATGGTGCGGAGAACCGTGAAGACGAAATGGTTTATGAAGAAATAAAGCGCTATGTCCAAGATGCAATAGATGCATTGCCTCCGAAATGCAAGGTGATTTTCAATTTGAGTCGAAACGCTGGAATGAGCTACAAGGAAATTGCCGAAGAGCTGGATTTGTCCGTCAAGACGGTTGAAAATCAAGTCGGAGTAGCTCTTCGTAAACTTCGTGAAAGATTGAACCCGGTTTGGGACAAGATTGTGTTCCTGTTTGTGTTATATTTTTTATGAAAAAACAGGGTATTGTATAGGGGGGGAGAGTCAAAGCATTGACCTACAAGTGAAAGAAATATAGAATGGACAACATAGAAGAAAAAATACAAGCCTACTATGGTGGTTTTCTGAGCGAAGAGGGAAAGCAGGAGTTGGAGAGTTGGGTCAAAACTTCCGATGAAAATCAGAAGACTATGGACGAGCTAAAAAAGGTCTATGAGCTATCATCGCTGGATGCGGAGAAGTTTTGCCCTAACGTAGATCGTGCGTGGCAGTGTGTTGAACACAAGCTTTTTAGACCTACCAAGCAAATCTTCATGAACCACCCTTTGTTCAAGATCGCAGCAGCAGTGGTATTGACGGTAGGTTTGGCATGGGTTGGACTTCCGTATTTGATTCACGACAATCTCTTGTCCATCAAAACAAACAAAGGAGAGGTGCGTGAAGTAATCTTAGATGATGGGACACATATCTGGCTCAATAGCAATTCATCTTTGAAATATCCAGAGAAATTTGCTTTAAACAAATCAAGAAAGGTGTACTTGTACGGGCAAGCATACTTTGAAGTGGCGCATGACCAAACTCGTCCATTCAAAGTGATTGGCAAATCTGCCGTGACCGAAGTATTGGGTACATCATTTGACTTGCTAGCCAAAAGAACTAGAAATGAACTGAATGTAATGACGGGAAGAGTGGCTATCAGACCGCAAGAAGGAAAAGAAATCATCGTAGCAGCCAAAAATCAACGCGTAGTACTAGAAGGAAAGGAAGCGACAATGACTTCTCAACTCAATACCAAGACGATTGCGTGGAGGTTTGGTGAGTTGAATTTTCAAAGTACCCCCATGACTGAAGTGGTGAAAGTCTTGTCCAAACACTATCAGATAGAGTTTGAACTGGACCAATCGATCGAAAATTGTTTGATCACATCGAAATTTAAAAATAAGAGTATTGAAGAAGTGTTGGAGATTTTAGGGAAAATTGCCAACATCAAATATACCAAGTCTGCCGACGATAGTATTGCTTTGACTGGTCCGAGCTGTTAGTCGAGACATGTTCATCTAGGTCATTTTATTTACATTCGTAGGGCATTCCCTATTTTCTAATTATTCTCTTTATAAATTTGATTTTTTGAATCGGATCTATCAGAGAAAGGTTGAAAGTTCGACATTTACACCTTATCGTTTTATTGCTTACAATTCTGACACTACGCCATTCGGCAAAGTCTCAGTCAAATCCGCTTACCCAAGAGGTTTTCATTGCTAAGCAGAGATATAAAGTCAGTACACTGCTCGAAAAGGTTTTTCCCGAGAATGAAATTCCACTATCATATCACGACAACATTGTGCCGCTTAAAAAAGTTATTGTTTTTGGGGAGGCCCCAAAGTCATATGCAGTTCAAAGAATACTAGAGAAGGTTTGTGAAAACGAAAACCTGAAGTATGAGCTGAAGGGAGGGCAAATATTGTTGCAGTACTATGATCGCCCAGAGAATGAATATAGGTATACAATCAGTGGGAAAGTCAAAGACGCTGAAAATGGCGAAGTATTGATTGGTGCTACGGTTTATCTTGCCAATTTAGAAGTGGGGGTTTCCACCAATGCTTATGGGTTTTATTCTTTCTCGATCCCCACGGGTAAGTACAAACTGCAAGTGCGATACATTGGATACCGGTTGGTCGAAACTGAAGTAGAGGTCAACAAGGATTTTCAACGAGATTTCGAACTCGAACCTATGCCCTATCAGCTGGAAGACTTGTTGGTGGATGAGTCTCAAAGCATGGACGTGCAGGCACACAGTATCCTGTCTAGTACCAACCGGATAGACATGGATATGGCTGAGAGTATTCCATACTTAGGAGAGGTAGATGTGTTTCAAAGTTCATTGTTGTTGCCTGGGATTACCAATATTGGAGAGGGAGTATCGGGAGTGAATGTACGAGGAGCAAGTTCAGACCAAAACCTCGTACTGATGGACGAGGCTGTTCTTTACAATGCCAATCATTTCTTTGGTTTGATATCCATTTTTAACCCTGATGCAATCAATGATGTTGAAATCCTCAAAGGCGATTTTCCAGCTAAGTATGGGGGTAGAACATCTTCAGTGATGCATGTTCGACAAAAGGAAGGGAATGAGAAGAAAGTAAAAGTATCTGGAGGTCTGGGGTTGATTACTAGTCGATTGATGGTGGATGGTCCTGTTTTGGGCCAAAAGGCTACATTCCTGTTTTCTGCTCGTAGTACATTTTGGGACTTGATTTTGAGAAACTTGAGTGATCCAGATTTCAATGATGTTCGAGCCAATTTTCAAGATTTGAATGGTAAGTTCAAATACAATATCAACTCGAATAATAAAGTGTATTTTTCTGGATATTGGGGAGGTGATGCTACCAAGTTTGGAACAGAGGCACTTCAGAAATGGGGCAATTCGGTATTGTCCTTGAGGTGGAATCATATCTTGAATAACAAGCATTTTTTTAACCTGACGAGCTACTATACAGGATACAGATACAGTGTGATAGAGGATGTAGAGTTCAAAGAGGTAAGAGGTCGTGCCCTCATCAATGATTTGGCTTTCAAACTAGACGCAACGAGCTATTTGGTGCCTGGCTTTATATTGGACTGGGGAATTTCCACGATTCATCATCACCTTTCACCAGGAGAAGTGTCCACGGGTGAGTTGTATGGCAATGAGACCTTATCTTCATTACCAGATGAGCGGAGTTTTGAATCTGCGGTCTATTTGTCTAGTGAAAACCAATTTGGTGGCCGGTTGACTACTTCACTGGGGTTGCGTCTGGCACATTTTAGAAATACAGGTGAATCCGATGTATATGTCTACAATAGCCAAGCTAGTAAATCCATCCAATCGATATCGGATACAATAAAGGCTGGTTCAGACGAGAGTAAGGTCAGTTATTGGAATCTATTGCCTCGTGTGTCAGTCAAATTTCAATTGGGAGAAAACTCATCGGTGAAGGCCAGTTACAGTAGCTCTGTACAGTACATGCATTTACTCTCCAATACTACCTCTCCCTCATCATCAGACGCTTGGGTGATGAGTGGGTACAACATACTGCCTACTACGATGAATCAAATTACACTGGGTGTATACAAATACTTTCCATTATTGGATTTGAATGCGTCGACCGAAGTGTATCACAGAAGTTTAAATCATGTCATCGACTACAAGAATGGTGCAAACTTGATCTTGAATCAGAACGTTGAGACCGAACTAATCTATGGCGTAGAGCGAGCTTATGGTATTGAATTTTTTATAAAAAAAACACTCGGGAGATGGACAGGTTGGATTGGGTATACTTTGTCCAAAGTCGAACGAAAGTTTGACAGTACACTTGAGGGAGAGAGTATCAATCAGGGACAGTATTATCCCTCAGATTTTGATAGAACACACGATTTTGCGCTCACGGTAGCGTTTGAAGCCACCGAGAGGTTGACATTGTCAAGTAATTTTGTCTTTTATACCGGTGTGCCCTATTCCTTTCCTGACTCCAAGTATGAAGTTGACGGCTTGTTGGTCCCGAATTTTCCAGATCGGAACTTAGATCGGTTAAGCAATTACCATCGATTGGATGTGTCTGCTACCTATGAAATCAGTCCCTATAAAAAGAATGGAGAAAAACGAAACTATGAATCCAATGTAGTGTTTTCGGTCTACAATGTTTATGGAAGGAAAAATGCTCAGGCTTATTTCTTTACCGAGAAGGATGGAAATCCGGGACAATCTAGTGTTCAGCAACTTTCTGTTTTATCTTTCCCAATCCCAACGGTTACTTACAATTTTAGATTTTAAATGACACGAGCCCAATTGTACCGTAATATAATTTTTCTAGTAACCATGTTGGGGTTGATTTCTTGTGTGGAGACTGTGCATTTGGATTTGCCAGAAGGAAACCCTAGACGAGTAGTCTTTGGTTGGGTGACGTCTTTGGACTCGGTTCCATATGTGAAGTTGTCTTGGAGTAATGGCTTCAATGACAACCAGAGTTACCCTCTTATTCATGATGCGGAAGTGTATGTCTATTCAGCAGGACACCGGTATGCATATGTAGAAAGAGAGGGGACAGGCATGTATTACATGACAGATACAACTTTTCGTGCAGGGGTAGGGTATAGTTATCGACTCATGGTAATGACCGAAGGAGATACTTTGTTTTCACAAACGGAAAAAATGGATGCTTTATCAACGGTGGATTCCTCATTTGTGAGTTTTGTGGTTGATCCCAATGCATACCAAGTCAAAGAGGAGCAGGACAATTATTACATTTCAGGGTTGGTTGATGATGACCCTAGCAAGAGGAACTATTATAGATGGAAGGTTTATGTCAACGGGGAGTTGAGAAATCTTCCGTCAGAACTAGTGTTGTTTGATGATATCTTGACAATCAATGGTACTTTGAGAGTAGATGCGAGCAACGTCCTGTTCAAAAAAGGTGACTCAGTTAGTTTTGAGCATATGTCACTAACTGAAGCAGCCTACAACTATTACCTCAGTGTTCAGAGTCAGACCAATAATGATGCCTTGGAGCCCACAGCCAAGCCAGGCACAGTGTTGGGCAATGTCATCAATGTATCATCTCCTAATGAACAGGTTCATGGCTACTTTGGAGCCTCGGATGTTCAAATTGTAGCCGATGTGTATTGGGGAATTAGGTAAAATTCTTAAAAAGAAAAAGCAATACAATTACGAATGTATTTGAAAGTCAGGTGCACCAACTTTGCAACAAATACAGCCTTACATCAATGAAGAATAGAAAGTTTGTAATGATCATGTTGCTTTTAGTCAGTTTGCTAGTAATCAAGAAAGTAACTGTAGACAATAAAACAGAAGGAAAAGAGCAATTGACTGCCTTACCAGCTATGGGACGCTAGCTTCGTTCTATCAAGACAACTTCACTCACGTATCCCAGTGAGTTGATTCTCAATCTCAAATATTGATTTATATTTTTGTGTAAGTCACAATTGATTTTATACTCGTAGAATTTTTGCCCACGTTCATAGAGTAGGGTTTGATTTGGTGCACCCAGTACATCGATCGTTTGCTCCTCAGTTAGAGATAACAAGCTACTATTCAGGGAGTCCAGATCGCCTACGATGAGTGCGCGATAACTACCGCAATTTTCTAGATCCTTTTTCCATAAGGTAGAATCTATGTTTTCTATTTGTGTTTTCTTGGACTTTGTACAGGATTGCAGTGCGATGAAAAATATGAAGAAAACAATAAATCGATGGCTTAAATACATGTGATTATACTTGGTTAATCCGCGTAAAATGTGAACAATAGCAAATGAGGTAAAATGTTTTGCCCTCATTTCTTGCGCAATAATAGCAGTATTATTATTGGATTTTACAAAGCTTAGGATTAAGTTGTAAAGTCAAATTAATTCTCTACATTTACTGACAAGAATTAATACTAGAATATTTTACTATATCAACAATTAGATTGACTATGGCTGATGACAAGCTAAACGAGGGTTCAGAGGAAGAAAAAAAATCATCAAATGACCTTTCTGATGATGATTTCGGGTTGCCTGATTTAGAGTTTGATGAATTGCAAGAATTGGATTTGTCGAGTGAAGACGATGAAGACGAAGAACCTATTATAGAAGAACCTACTCCAGCTTCTGAATCTCCATTTGGTGGAGGAGTTGAAGAAATAGATATGAGTGTCTTGGATGACATAGACGTACTCGGAGGCTCAGATGATGACCTGTCTATTTTGGATGAAGGAATTGAAGAAGTTGAAGACGTTTTGGATAGCGCACAGTTGATTTCTGATCGTTTGGGAGATGATGACGAAGAAGAGCCATCTACTGATGGTGATTTTGATGGCGGTAGTACCATGAATTATGATGATTTGATGGGGGATGTTGATAGTTCAGATTCTGGTTCGGACTCACTTTTTGAGAGCGATAGCCCTGTTAGTGATGAGGCAGAAGAGGATCCGTTGTTGTCCAGTGATGATCTGTTTGCGAGTATTGATAGTCCTGATGATTTGGCAGCACTTGGTATGGCAGATGAAGAGGATGATTCTACGGACTCTTTGTTTGCAGCAGATATAGGTAGCTCTAGTGATGATGATATGGATTCGTTGTTTGATTCGGATAGTATTGCGATGAGCGCTACTCCTGAAGAGGAAGTACAGGATGAATTCAAGGCGTATGAAGAAGATAAAAAATTGCCGGATAACTACAAGGCTTACACTTACAATGAGTCATCTGGAGGATTTACAAAAATAATAGTCATCGGTGTGGTGGTCATTGCAGTGATTGCAGCAGGGATGCTGTGGCTGTCTGGCGATCCTGAATCACCAAAGAAACAAGTAGCGCAGACAGAAAAGGCCAAGCCGAAGCCTGCTCCAAAAAAGGAAGTAGCTAAACCTGTAGAGGAAGTACAAGAAAGTGCTACGCAAGAGGAAGAACAATCGTCCCCAGTCCAAGAAGAGAAAGCCAAGCCTGCATTGGCTGTTTCAAATTCAGCACCAGCGGGAGAGATAGAGCAAGTGACTGCTAAGACAGGGCTTTCTTACGTGATCATTGGTAGTTTCATTGATCAAGACTTGGCGATGGATTATGCACAAGAATTGAGTGAAGAGGGGAGAGGCGTCAAAGTGATTCATCCATATGGCAAATCCAAGAGATACCGAGTGTCTGTTGCAGACTTCTCTACTTATGGTGATGCTGCAAGCCAGTTAGGTAGCTATCAAGATGAATATGGCCAGCAAGTTTGGGCTCTGAAATATTAAAAGGATTTTAAGAATTATCACATATTAAATGAAAGGTCAGTTTTGGCCTTTTTTTTGTTTAAAACAATCACATGGAAATACTCAGCATGATCTTGGTCTCCGTTCTACAGGAAGTCCCTGTTGAAGAGACTGTTAAGGAAGTATCCGTTTTGGATTTGTTGTTCAAAGGGGGGTACATGATTTTACCTATTGTATTATTATCGTTAGTCGGCACCTATATTTTGGTGGAGAGACTGATGACTATCAAAGCGGCGGATCAGACGCCTGAGAGTTTGATGGATGAAGTGAAGCAAATGGTGGTGTCGGGTCGTGTCTCAGAAGCACAGCAGTTGTGTGCCCGCAATTCAACGCCAATTGCCAAGATGCTTGAGAAGGGATTGTCTCGTATTGGTAACCCGTTGAAAAGCATCGAAGCATCTATAGAAAACGTAGGTAAGATAGAGGTCTATAAGTTGGAAAAGAATTTGACCTTGTTGGCAACCATATCGGGTGCAGCACCTATGATTGGTTTTTTGGGTACGGTTACAGGGATGATACAAGCGTTTATGTCGATTGCTCAAGAAGAAGGCGCTGTTAGCCCAAAGTTGCTCTCTAGTGGAATATACGAAGCGATGATTACGACTGCTGCTGGTCTTTTCGTTGGGATTATCAGTTACTTGGCCTACAACTACCTGATTACCAAAGTGGGTAAATTGATTCACAAGATGGAGTATACATCTATCAACTTTATTGATTTACTCCAAGAACCACAGAAGTAAAAAACTATGGATATTAAAAGCAAGCACAAGGTAGAGGCGTCCTTTTCAATGTCGTCGATGACGGATGTTATATTCTTGTTGTTGATATTCTTCATGTTGACCTCTTCGTTTATTACTCCATCTGGTCTTCCGGTCAACTTGCCTACGAGCAAGAGTTCGAATATCGTAATGCAGAAGGTCAGCGTGACGATTACGCCAGATTTGCAATACTATGTCAATGACAACAAAGTGAGTCTCGAGAACCTCGAACAGTCACTCAAGAGTGAATTGACGGAAGAGGAAGGAGTAGTCGTGCTGCACTGTGACAAATCAGTGCCAGTTGAGCATTTGGTCAATGTAGCAAGTATTGCTACAAAGTTGGAAGCAAAAATTTCGTTGGCGACTAAGCCAGATTAGTATGGAGCTGAAGGAAAAGAAAAATAGGATTACGGGGGTCTACATCAGTGTGGGTATTCACGCAGTGTTGTTCTTGATGTTCTTTTTCATGATGGCCTGGACCGAACCAGATCCGCCGATACCTGAGTATGGGATTGAGTTCAATATGGGCAATGAAATCATCAGTGATGCTAAGTCAGAAGACCCTGTGAAAGCTGAGGAATTAGCAGACGTAGAGGAAGTGAAAGAGGTGGAAGAAGCAGAGGAGGTGACTGAGGCAAGTGAAGCTCCTACCCAAGAAACTCCTGTTGAACCCGAGGTGACTAGCCAAAGTGAAGTCGTAGAGGAGACGGTAACCACAGAAGATGTCAATAGCCCTGATGTGGTTGAAAAAGTGGAAGAGAAAGTAGTTGAGAAGAAGGAAATCAAAAAAGTAGAGAAACCAGAAGTCAACGAAAACAAGGAGACGGAAGCAAAGGAAACTGAGACCAAGACGACTGCTAGTGAACCAAAGATTGATAACCGTGCGATATTCAAAAAAACAGATGCAGGTAGTGGTAGTGGCAATAAAGGGGCTAGCCTAGACTTGAGTGGTTGGGCGTGGGACTTTAAGCCGCAGCCCGATGACAATTCCACAGAAGAGGGATACATCGTATTTGAGATCAAAGTAGATGGAGAAGGAGAGATTATCAATATTCGTACGGTAGAAAAAACAGTGTCCCCTGTGGTCGAGCGTGTGTACAGGGATGCGGTTATGGAGTTGACTTTTAGTAAGACTTCTGACAATCGATCAACGGCCTCTACATCGACGGGGCGTATTACATTCATCATTACCTCCAAGTAGTTAGTTTATGACATATCAGGAAGCATTGGACTTTCTGTATTCGCAGTTGCCTATTTTTCAGCGTATTGGAAAGGCCGCTATGAAAGCAGACTTGTCAAATACCATTGCTTTGGCAAAGGCACTTTCCAATCCAGAACGTTCGTTCAAATCGATTCATATCGCAGGGACCAATGGCAAAGGTTCTACAGCGCATATGTATGCATCCGTGTTGCAAGAGGCTGGATATAAGGTGGGCTTGTACACTTCTCCACATCTCAAGGATTTTAGAGAGAGGATTCGAGTAAATGGAGAACTAATGGATTCAGATTTTCTAGTTCCTTTTGTTGAGCGTACTAAACAATTGATGCTGGATGTTCAACCATCCTTCTTTGAAATAACAGTGATCATGGCGTTCGAGTATTTTCGAATGCAACAAGTAGATGTGGCGGTGATAGAGACAGGGCTTGGGGGGAGGTTGGACTCTACCAATATTGTCGATAGTGTATTGTCGGTGATTACTTCGATTGCTTTGGATCATGAGGACATTTTGGGGCATGGTATTGAAAACATAGCCAGGGAGAAGGCCGGAATCATTAAGAGTGATACACCGGTGGTTTTGGGTAAACTTTCTCCTGAGGCGTTTTCAGTAATGCAGGCTAGAGCGGAGGAACTAGGAGCTCCTTTGGTTCTGTCGCATGCTTTTTCAGAAGCAAAATTTGAGGATGGCGTATTGAGTTTGATAGATTTAGATTCCAATGAGCAATATTCTATTGAATCAGAATTGGGAGGAAATTCATTGGTGAAAAATGTCCCTGTGGTCATACGTGGTGTTCGATCATTGAAAGAAAAAGGCTTTCAGGTTTCGAAAGAACAACTGGTACAAGGGATCAATCGCGTCGTGACGAATACAGGCCTGAAAGGTCGGTGGCAGACGTTGAGAGAGTCTCCGGAGGTTATTTGTGATATTGGACACAATGAAGAGGCTGTTTCCGAGTTGATGCAGCGATTGGCTCGAATAGGGAAGAAAGTACACATTGTTTGGGGGATGGCTGCAGATAAATCCGTAGATAGTGTCTTCCAGTTGTTATTAAAGGATGCTAGGTATTACTTTTGCGCAGCACAAATCCCTAGGGCATTGTCTGTAGATGGATTGAAAACAATCGCGGATAAATATGGATTAAGAGGAGGTAAGTATGCTTCGGTGAGTGACGCGTACGCTGCTGCCTTGGACGAAGCAAGGGAGAATGATGTGGTGTTTGTAGGGGGAAGTACTTTCGTAGTTGCAGAAATAAAGGATTTATAAATTGGGAAGAAAGAAATTAGAGCGGTTTGCTGACAATGCTGTGCGATTCAATATCGTAGAAAATGGCAAAGAGAAATTTGGGAAAATGGCTGGAAAATGGCGGTCAGAGCATTTTCAAAACGAGCATGATTTGGTAGTGGAGTTAGGCTGTGGGAGAGGAGAGTATACGACAGGGCTTGGAGAGAAATTTCCCGACAAGAACTTTGTGGGAGTAGATATAAAAGGTTCTCGTATTTGGGTGGGGAGTAGTTATGCTATTGCTCATAATTTGGATAATATTGCTTTTTTGCGTACTCAAATAGAACAAATAGATGCTCACTTTGGTGAAGACGAAGTGAGTGAACTTTGGATTACTTTTCCTGACCCTCGCCCTAAGGATAAAGACGAAAAGCGTCGTTTGACAGCACCGAGATTCATGGAGATGTACAAAAAACTGATTGCCAAGGATGGTTGGTTAAAGTTCAAAACAGACAATACGCCCTTGTTTGATTATACCCTAGAATTGATTGAGACAGGACAAATCAAAGTGAAAAATTTAAGCCATACGCACAATTTGTATGAATCAGAGTTTATGGATGAGCACTTTGGTGTCAAGACCAAGTATGAACAACTCTTTTATGACAAAGGAGAAGATATTAAGTATCTCAAGTTTCAATTTGCCTAGCTTACAACGAGGGCAATCCCAGGATAAATTTTCCGGAAATTGTGAGTAAAGATAACCTCAGGACCAATTTTAATGTGAGGGTTGATACTCTTCTGTATGGTTGCTTTCATCGTGTTGGCTTGATATACCCCACTGCTATCTTGATTTAGCTTGTAGCCTATTCTAGCATTCCAGCCGTACCCTCCAGACTTCTTTTGGCTTTCATACTCCAAATTAGCAAATACACTAGGTACAGGAGTTATATATCCAGACCCAATTTGCTCTACTTCATTGGACGAAGAGTTGGTATAGGTGATTTGAGTAGATATGCCTGCTTTGAAAGTATGTACTCTGTCTATTTGGTCAATCTTCAAAATTGGTAAGCTGATACCTAGCTCTGGAGACAATCCATTTTGATTGAACAGGAGGGAACCAAATAATTCAGGTTTTGAAGGAAAGAAAGGGGGATTCCCAGTGGTTTCTTCACTGCTTTTTGCTTGTCCTGGGGTATTTGGTATTTGTCGTTGTATGGTGAGAGACTCATCTTCCCAAGCTGTAGCTTGAATGGTTTCGATTTCCTTAGGAGTAATTTTTTCCAATACGACTACTTTCATTGGAGCCTTTGGTTGGGGAGGGGTGATAGTGTGGGTATGCGCGATCTTGCCTTCCATCACCATATCGTGTTTGTTTTGAAATGGGATTTCTATTTGAATGAAATTCATGCTACCAGCTATAAGTAGTGAAACTGAAGTTGCCATGGCGAACAGCCATGTCATGATTCGTTTGTCCATTTCTCCTAGCTTGGAGGAAATACTCTCCCAAAGTTGACCTTTTTTTGTTGGATTCAACGATAGCTGATCAGCAACTTGGCTTGCACTCAGGCAAACCCGGTCTATTAGGTTGATGTTTTTGCTGTTCTTGTTACGTTGTTTCATGGTGTGTTGCTGGTTTAAATAGCACCAATGCGTACGAGTGACTTGATCAAGGATGCTCTCGCTTTGCTGAGTTGAGATTTCGATGTGTTTTCACTGATTCCCAATTTTTCTCCGATTTCCTTGTGACTGTAGCCCTCAATCGCATACAGGTTGAAAACTGTTCTGTATCCTTTCGGTAATTTCTTTATTTCCTCAATGATATCTTCTTCGATCAGTTTCTGATCTACATTATTAGAAAATTTCATCTTAGCATCGCTTTGACTAATTTCTACAAAACTCTGTCTTCTCTTTCTGAGTAGCATCAAAGATTCATTGACCATGATTCTTTTCATCCAACCTTCGAGGCTTCCTTTTCCTCGGTATTCAAATGAATTAAATTTGGCAAAAATCTTAACAAACCCTTCTGTGACAGTGTCTTCAGCTTCGTCTTCTGTAGCAAGATATCTGAAACATAGCCCATACATTTTTTCTGCATACTTTTCATAAAGTAGCTTTTGAGCTGTGGCATCAAATGCCTTGCATCTGGTTACAAGTTCTGCCTCATCCAATTGCGTTGAATGTTTATAGTCATGATTTTGATAGTCTAATGCTTCCAATGTAGTGATCGTTGCCTGTGAGTATTTAAATCCTCCAAGCAAAGTAGAGCATAAACCAACGCTATGTTGTTAATGAGGTGTTAAAAGTTGTTAAGCTATGTTAACTTAGGACATTCTTGTGAAGTACAAAAAGACCATGTAGGCTACAAATCCTAACAAATAAATAGCCCCCTCTGCACGGTCGAGTTTGTATTTTTTGAGGGTAAACATGAAAAGGAACAGCATAAATGTACCAATCATGATGACATACAAGTCAATGTTGAGATCAGTATCGAACTGTAGAGGGGAGTTCAATGCCGCAGTTGCTCCTAGGACAAGCAGTAAGTTAAAGATGTTAGAACCGACAATGTTGCCTACAGCCAGGTCCGATTTCTTGTGAAAAGCTGCGACAGCTGTAGTAGCTAGTTCAGGAAGAGAGGTGCCCGCAGCTAGGATTGTTAGGCCAATTACTTTTTCACTGATGCCGAATTCTTGAGCGATGAGGATAGAATTTTCTACAATGAACTTACCACCAAAAACTAGGCCTGCAATACCACCGATAATCATCAAAGCAGTCTTGAGCGTACCATGCATCTCGACTTCTTCCATGTCACCATTTGTATCTCCAGTTCTTTGCATGTTGATAAAAACATAGTAAAGAAAGATGCAAAACATCCCAAGTAAAATCAATCCATCAAACAGGCTAGCTTCATTGGTTTCTTTGCCCCAGAACAGCTGATCATTGACCAAAACAAAAAACACCACAGTAGCCAAAAGCGAATATGGGACTTCTTTCCACAGGGCATTTTTTTGAACTGTAAGCGGGTAGATGACGCTGGAAATTCCCAGAATCAAAAACATATTGAATATGTTGGATCCGATAATATTGCCAAATACTACGTCGTTGTGACCTCCCGAACCTGAAATGATATTGACTACCAATTCTGGAGCTGACGTTCCCATCGCTACGACGGTGAGACCGATGGCAATATCCGAAACGTTGTATCTTTTGGCGAGAGAAGAGGCTCCATTAACTAAGAAATCGGCGCCTTTAATAAGAATGACAAAACCGATGATTATTAGTATTGATTCCCAGATCATTTAATGCTATTTAGTGTTTGGATGGTTCCCTAATCAGACTCGAAATATAAATATATTTAGAATACTTTTTTGCAATAATATGAATTATTGAGAGATTTTGTGAGGGACCATAGAGCTTGAAATGTAATTATTGTTATAGTTCAATTAAATATATTTAATGTTCTATGACATGCCTACGTTTGGTGAGTAAATATGATTGTTAACAGGTTTGTGTATGTTGTTAAAAACAGAATTGGGCTATGCTAAGCCCAGCTCTGTTTTGATTACAGCGATTTTTTTATTCAAGATTTCTTTTTGCGTTTCAATCTTGTCAGATGATCCTGCATCCGATTTTACACTGAAGTAAAATTTGATTTTTGGTTCGGTACCTGATGGTCGTAGGGAGACTTTGGTGCCATCTTCTGTCAAGAATTGCAAAACGTTTGATTTTGGATAATTCATGGTAGTTTTAGAACCTGTCGTCAAGTCGGTTGCCTCTCCACTTTGGTAGTCGAGTAGAGTGGTTACCTTCGAGCCACCCAGTTGTGATGGGGCATTGGTTCTAGCATCACTCATCATTTTTTGGATTTCCTCAGCTCCTGACTTTCCTTTTTTGGTCAAAGAAGATAGAGATTCCCAGTACATGCCAAACTCACTGTAAATTTCTTCTAGAAGTTCCATGACGCTCTTGCCCTGGTCCTTGGCCCAAGCTGCCATCTCAGCAATCATCGCACACGAAGCGATGGCATCTTTGTCTCTAACCTTGTCGCCTATGAGGTAGCCGTAGCTCTCTTCTCCTCCTCCTATGAATTCTTTTTTTCCTTCGAACTCACGGATCAAACCAGCAATGAATTTGAAGCCAGTCAGTGTGTCATAACTCTCTATGTCAAAGTGAGTAGCGATGTCTTTGATGAGCTCTGTGGTGACGATCGTTTTGACAATGAATTGTTTGCCGTTGAGTTTTTTGTTTTCTTTCCACTTGGTGCATAAGTAGTAGATCAACAATGAACCTGTTTGGTTGCCATTGAGAAGTTCGAATTTACCTTGCTTGTTTTTGACTGCTATGCCTACACGGTCAGCATCTGGGTCGGTGGCCATGACGAGATCTGCATCGATAGACTCTGCAGTGCTGAGGGCGATACTCATGGCTTCTTGTTCTTCGGGATTGGGGTAAACGACTGTTGGGAAATTGCCATTAGGCTCTGCTTGTTCCTTGACAATGGTTACATTTTTGAAGCCAAGTCTTTCCAATATATTGGGGACAAGGGTGATTCCTGTACCATGTATGGGAGAAAATACGATGGAGAGATCAGATTGATTTCGGATCGCATCAGGGGATAGACTTAGTGCTTCCAACATGTCGAGGTACTTGTTGTCTATTTCTTGACCGATGGTCTCAATGAGTGCAGGGTTTTCTTGGAAGTTTACCTCATCAAACCCTTTGATTTTGCGCACTTCATCGATTACGTTGGTGTCGTGTGGAGCGATCATTTGCGCACCATCTTCCCAATATGCTTTGTATCCGTTGTATTCTTTGGGGTTGTGTGAAGCAGTCAAGACTACACCGCTTTTGCACCCGAGCTCACGTATCGCAAAAGAGAGTTCAGGAGTAGGTCTGAGACTTTCAAATAAATATACTTTGATACCGTTTGCCGAAAATACGGAAGCGGTTGTTTGAGCAAAAAAGTCACTGTTGTTTCTGCTGTCATGAGCAATGGCTACAGAGATATCTTCACCTGAAAACTCCTTTTTGAGATAATTGGCAAGACCTTGTGTAGCTACACCGATGGTGTATTTGTTCATGCGGTTGCTACCTAATCCCATGATGCCTCTGAGTCCTCCCGTACCAAACTCTAGTTCTTTGTAGAACGAGTCGATGAGTTCAGTTTCCTCACCAGAGGAGATCATGTTTTCAATGGTTTGTTTGTCTGCTTGATCTATGCTACCGTTGAGCCACTTGTCGATTGATTCTTGTATGTATGCTTCCATGTGTATTGGATCAAAATCCCATTTTTTCTTTAGTTCTCTGCAATACTTTTGAGGCGATTGCTCGTGCCTTATCTTCACCTTCTTTGAGCTTTTGCTCAAGTTCAGCGTCATTTTCCATATAGTAGTTAAACAGTTCTCGTTCTTTTTGGTATTTTTCCAATATGAGATCAAGTAGTGCTGTTTTGGCATGACCATAGCCAAAGTTGCCTGCGAGGTAATGGGCTCTAAGTGCTTCTGTTTGTTCTGGGCTGGCGATGATTTCGTAAAGCTTGAATACATTGCAAGTCTCAGGGTCTTTGGGTGACTCTAGTGGCAAGCTGTCTGTGACTATCGACATGACACTCTTTTTGAGTTGCTTGGTAGGCAAAAAGATGTCAATCGTGTTGCCGTAGGATTTGCTCATTTTCTGACCGTCTGTCCCTGGGATGGTCTTGAGATTTTCGTCAATTCGTGACTCAGGTACTACGAAGGTTTCACCATACTGTCTATTAAAACTATTGGCAATATCGCGCGCCATTTCTAAGTGTTGCTTTTGATCTTTGCCTACAGGTACGATTTCTGCGTCATATATGAGGATGTCGGCAGTCATCAATACTGGATAGGTGAAGAGTCCGGCATTTACATCTGATAATTTGTCGGACTTGTCTTTGAAAGAGTGCGCATTGGCTAGCATAGGAAATGGCGTGAGACAACTCAAGTACCAAGAGAGCTCACATACTTCAGGGACCTTCGATTGTCTATAAAATATGGATTTGCTTGTGTCAAGTCCGAAAGCTAGCCATGCTGCAGCTACAGCACGTGTGTTTTCTTTTCGAACCGTTCCATCTTTGATGGTCGTCAAAGAGTGCAAATCCGCAATGAAAAGTAGTGATTCTTGATTTTCTTTTTCTGTCAGTTGGATCGCCGGTAATATGGCTCCCAATATATTGCCCAAGTGTGGACGACCTGAACTTTGTATTCCTGTGAGTACTCTTGCCATCTATTTTAATTGGTCGGCCGAAATAGCCTATGATAATTTATGAAGCGTTTAAGTAAGTGTAAAATAAACGCAATAATGCTTATCATGAAAACACATTCAAAAAAATCCGTTGAATTAGAGGAAAGAAAAAATATCCTTAGTTTTGACCATGGAATTATCAAATCGATTCAAGAATAGTACATTAATTATAGGCTTTATTCTAGGGTGTATTGTCCCAAATCAGCTATTGGCTCAAGCCAAGATGGAACTCCAAGAGACTACCCATGATTTTGGTACAGTTCAGGAAGAAGATGGGCCCATTTTGCACGAATTCATTTTTACCAATATCGGAGATGCCCCCTTGTTGATATCGACTGTCAAGGCTTCATGTGGCTGTACGACCCCTGATTGGACAAAGATTCCCGTATTGCCTGGTGAGACAGGGTATATACGTGCACAGTATAACCCAAGAAATCGTCCAGGCTCATTTAGTAAGTCGCTGCGTATCATGAATAATGGTGAAGGAGGGGTGGCATATGCTTACATCAAAGGGACGGTGATCCCTCGTGTCAAAACAGTTGAGGAAGAACTCCCACTACAGATTGGAGCACTCCGTATCAAGAGCAAAAGTGTGAGTTTTGGTCGAATGACTAATGAGAAAGCTAAATCTATGACGATGGAGGTTTACAACGCTGGAGAGGATAGCTTGACTTTTACTGATGAGTATGATGGGCCTACATCGATCGTCGTAAGCGTCGATCCCAAGCAATTGGCCCCAAAGCAGAAGGGGGAAATGACAGTTACCTACACGCCTGCGAAGAACGATTTGGGCTCAATCAATTATGGAATAACAATCTATACGGATGAAACGGAAATGGAGAGGAAAAATTTAGATGTACGTGCTTCGGTGCGTGAGTATTTTGCTCCACTGACAGATGAAGAAAAAGGCCAAGCTCCGGCACTATTGATTAGTGACAAACTGCAAAATGTAGGGCGTATCACGCAAGGACAAACGGTCACAGCAGAGTTCGCCTTGATGAATAGCGGAAATTCAAAACTCAATTTTAGAAAAGTGGAATCGAACTGTGCCTGTTTGGTCGCTGAGCTGGCAGATTATGATTTGAAGCCGGGGAAGACAACTACGCTAAAGATGACTTTTGACACGTCAAACCGTAGAGGTACGCAAAACAAAACTGTTTATCTCTATACCAATGATCCGGTCAATTCTACACAGGTGGTCACAATCCGAGCCACCATTGTCAACTAAATAAGTAGATCATCGACAAGTAATGGGGAAACTATGGCAAAAGCACTTAGTTTTGCCGCAAAATTTATACAATGAAGAATATATTATGGGTAGTACTCGCGGCAGTAAGTATGCTGGCTTGTGAGACTGAGGATAGAACAAAAGGCGACTCGCTATATGCGTCGAAAGAATATAAAAGTGCTGTAAAGGCTTATGACGAATATTTGGAACTGCACCCAACACATGTCAAGTCACTGTACAACAGAGGTAGATCTTACGAAGAGTTGAAGGAGTATGATAAAGCTTTGGCTGACTTTAATCAAGTACTGGAACTGGACAAGAAGAATACTTCGGCGATGTTGAGTTTGTCTAAGTACTATTATCGAGCAGAAAAATTCGACCAATCGTTGTTTTATGCAGAGTCAGCGATCAAGGTCAAAGATGATATGGCTGAGGGGTTCTTTTGGGTAGCCCGTGCGAGTCACCACATGGGTGATTTCCCTAAGGCCAAAGCGGCTTATAACAACGCGATCAATCTCAACAAGCAGTATGGAGAAGCATATTTGTACCGAGGGGCTCTCAAGATGCAAGAGGATAAAAAGACAGGTGCTTGTCAGGATTTCAAACAAGCGAAAAACTTGGGGATCAAGGAAGCAGAAGCTGCGATCAAAAAGTACTGCAATTGATCGCAGTACTTACCAATCGGAGTAGTTATAATAGCTCTCAATCTTGTTTTCTAAATCGTCAGGCATAGCTGGGAAGAAATCCATTCCGGTTTCTCGCTCAAGCTCATCAACTGATTTGGCAAACTCATATAGTTCCATGTTTGATTTTTCGTTGCTTAGTGCAAAAGCAATGGCTTTTACTTCATCACCGTCGAGTTCTAGGATGACTTTGTAGTACCCTTGAGGGATGACTACTTTGTTACTTCCTATCTTCTGATTGTAATGGGTGTATATAGGTCCTGTTACGACGAATACTTGGTTGTTGTCCATGGCCCAATCCCGCACTTTTTCTTCTAGTTTTTTCCATATGCCCCGATTAAATCCCGGTGCTTGTGGACTCATGTTGCTCATGAAAAAGGTTTCGCTAAGTGCCTGTTCGTCCCAAGTGAAATCTGCTGCAGGAGCGAGATGTCCTCGGTCGTATCCACTGCCTTTGTAGTCGTTGGGGTGAGCAGATTTGCTTTGTACTGCAGGATCTGCTCTGAAGTCATCTTTGCGCTTGAATTTAGCGTTTTTGAGATGAT
Organism: Reichenbachiella sp. 5M10; assembly: GCF_002742335.1. Taxonomy (NCBI): domain Bacteria; kingdom Pseudomonadati; phylum Bacteroidota; class Cytophagia; order Cytophagales; family Reichenbachiellaceae; genus Reichenbachiella; species Reichenbachiella sp. 5M10. The sequence goes on from NZ_MDGR01000007.1 coordinate 1,774,166, forward strand.
CGGCTGTCAGCGAGTAGGCTACCCAGTCCGCTTGCTCCGTCTTTTCATTGTATTTGAGGGTGTAGTATTCGTGTTCGATGATTTGATCTCCTTGGTCGTATTTGGGCCATGCGAAATCAAAACTCTTGGAGAAGTAGTATTGGTCGTCGTTTGTATAAGTGGGTAGGTCCTCATTGGTTTCGACGGTTTCTATCATACGCTCCTCGTTGGTAGGATTGGAGATAGGAGGGGGCGTAGAGGGAGTCTTAGGGATAGATTCGGGTGATGTTGCCTTAGGGGAAGTTGCTACAGGTTTGTTGTTTTCTTCATTCTTAAAGTAGGAGTCGCTCGTTTCCCACTGGAATGTGATCGGTTCGAAATCGGCAGTGTCAGATACGTATTTGAGTCCAAAGATCCCTCCACCTACTACCGTGAGTATGATCAATATAGTCAATGGTTGGTTACCTTGCGAACCACCTTTTTTAGATTTTGCCGTACTTTTCTTTTTTGCCTGCGCCATGTTATTTAGTAAATCTTGGAGATACGTTCAATTCTTTTGAGCCAGGAACATACGTGTAGAACCCTTCTCCTGTTTTTGCGCCGAGTCTACCAGCCGTCACCATATTGATGAGCAACGGGCAGGGAGCATATTTGGGTTGACCAAAACCATGATGTAGTACTTGTAAGATAGATAGGCATACGTCAAGACCAATGAAGTCCGCCAATTGAAGTGGCCCCATGGGATGAGCCATGCCGAGTTTCATGACTGTATCGATCTCTGTCACCCCAGCTACTCCTTCGTGCAGGGAAATGATCGCTTCGTTGATCATTGGCATCAAGATACGATTGGCGACAAAACCAGGATAGTCGTTGACCTCTACTGGGGATTTTCCGATTTGTCGTGAGAGCGTCATGATGGTCGCTGTGGTTTCGTTGGAAGTATTGTATCCACGGATGACCTCTATGAGCTGCATGATGGGCACGGGGTTCATGAAGTGCATCCCAATGACTTGTGCGGGTCTATGGGTAGCTGCGGCAATCTTGGTGATTGATATGGACGAGGTGTTGGTAGCGAGTATGGCCGAGCTTGGAGCTGCTGCATCGATTTTTTTGAACAGTTCAAGCTTAACAGCCTCATGTTCTGTAGCAGCCTCTACGATGAGATCTGCTTCTTTTATACCAGTGATGAGGTCTGTCGATGTGCTTATGTTTGTAAGTGTAGTGTCCTTGGTGGCTTCTGTGATTTTTTCTTTGGTCAGTAGTCGATCCAAATTCTTCTCGATGGTAGAAAGTCCTTTTTGAATGGCCTCCGTAGATAGGTCTACTAGTGTGACTTTGAATCCGTTTTGGGCAAATACATGAGCTATTCCATTGCCCATTGTGCCTGCTCCGATTACTGTAATGTTTTTCATGTCAGCTGATTTTGGGAGTGTGTTTAGAGAGATCAATGTTAGTGAAAAATGAGCTGATCAAAAAATGCGATGCAACAGTATTTGCAAAAAAAACAGGGCATAAAAAAAGGGACACAGATAGTCCCTTTAGTATGATTTGAGTAGGTTGATTTATTTGTTCGTACCTACATTGTTCAAGTCTTCGAAAGCATCCTTGAGTCTAGCTACCAATGACTGTTCAGCAGCCCTAGTCCATACTCTTGGGTCGTACGCCTTCTTGTTAGGAGCGTCAGCACCTTCAGGGTTGCCAATTTGTCCTTGCAAGTAGTCTTTCTTGTTTTCGTAGTATTTTCTAATACCATCCCAATAAGCCCACTGTAGATCTGTGTCGATGTTCATTTTGATTGCACCGTAAGAGATCGCTTCTCTGATTTCTTCTCTTGAAGAACCTGATCCACCATGGAATACGAAGTTTACAGGGTTTTCACCTGTTCCGTATTTCTTTTGAATGAAGTCTTGAGAGTTTTTCAAGATTTTAGGAGTCAACTTTACATTGCCTGGTTTGTATACACCATGGACATTACCAAATGCAGCCGCTATGGTGAATTTGTCACTTACTTTACTCAATTCTTCGTATGCGTATGCGACTTCTTCAGGTTGAGTGTAGAGCTTTGACTCATCTACGTCGGAGTTGTCCACTCCATCTTCTTCACCACCAGTGATGCCTAGTTCGATTTCTAGTGTCATGCCCATTTTAGACATTCTCTCTAGGTATTTCTTACAGGTCTCGATGTTCTCTTCAATAGATTCTTCAGACAAATCGATCATGTGAGAACTGAAAAGTGACTTTCCTGTTCTTTCATAAAAAGCTTCACCTGCGTCCAACATACCATCGATCCATGGCAATAATTTTTTTGCACAGTGATCGGTATTCAAAATGACAGTCACACCGTATGCTTCAGCCATCATGTGGACGTGGTGAGCACCGGCTACAGCACCTGCGATAGCTGCTTTTTGGCCGTCGTTTGACAATCCTTTTCCTGCGTTGAAGGCAGCGCCTCCATTTGAGAACTGTACCATCACTGGAGACTCTAGGTCTCTAGCGGTTTCCAATACTGCATTGATTGAACTGCTACCAATTACATTGGCAGCTGGTAATGCAAATTTGTTCTCATTTGCATACTTTAATAATTCGGTAACTTCGTCTCCTGTGAGTACCCCTGGTTTAAATTTCATATGTATAATATTAGTGTTTGATTTGGGTAATGCTGGGCAAATATATGCATTTGTCCTATAAATAATTACCGAATAGAGGGCAATATCAAAATGGATAGGTAGTTAATAATAGGTATGAAAAATAGCGCTCTGTATGGAGTGTTTGTTAAAAATGTAGAATTACTAATCAACCTTTAATTATGAAAAAAACGATGAAGAAATTTTTGCTATCAATGTTAGCTGTCTGTATAGGATTGGCTTCTTGTAAAGAGGAAGAAACAGTAGGAGAATGGTCACCAGAAGAGGGGAAGGAAGCTGTAAGAAATATGTCTCAGGATATCGAGACAGACTTGGTAGAGATGGTGGAGTCGGAAGGCGTACAAGGCGTGTTGGAAATGCTCGATTTTGTAGAATTGGATGGTATGAGCCTGATGGTCGATGGAGAACAAGCCGTTCAGGTGAGGAAGTTGGGGCGTGACATGCGACGTGTTGCAGGTGCTTTTTCTCCAAAAGCTAGATTATTGACTGAAGATGCTGATGAAGATGATTTTGTTTTGGCCGAGAATTATGGAGTATATGAGTGGAACGAGCAGATCGGTGATTTTGTACTTTCTGAAGAAGAGGTAGAGTATGTAGAGTTGAGATTCCCTGCCAAAGGAGCAACGACCAACAATGCGAGCTTCTTTCTTTACGATTGGCAAGAAGTGGAGATGGGTTTGACTGAAGTTGATGCAGCACTCAAGGTGGATAGTGAAACTATCGCAACGGTGAAATTTTCTGCAACTTATACTGCTGATGGTGAGGCGTCAAAATTGGATTTGGACTTATACCTCAAGCCATTTACGTATGTGATTTCGCTGGATGATTCGAAAGCTAAGCAGTCGAGTGTAGCCATCCGTATCAAGAAGGACAGTGATGTGTTAACTTATGTGGATTTGACGGTGGATTACGAAACTGAGTCAAAATTTGTCGCTACTAAGGTGTCAGGAGGAGTAGGCTATGGCGATATGGAAATAACGGGAACTGTGGATACCGAAGGGATCAATGCCTCAACAGACGAAGACATCAACGACTACATCGATGTACAGCTGTACTATGATGGTGGATTGGTTGGTGATTTGGAATTGGTCATTACTACTGGCGGTGAAGTAGATGTATTTGTAGTTTATAGTGACGGGACTTCAGATTCTTTAGTTGAGTTCCTTGAGCCTGCTATTGACGAACTCGAAGATGTTTTGATTGAAGCCGAAGGAGTGTAGTCGCATGTAAGCTGAGTATAAAAATCATGAAGGTGAGATGAATGTCTCACCTTTTTTTGTGCCTTTTAGGGCAGGTCCGAGAAGTGTTTTTGCTTTTTGATGAAGTAGTGAAAGAGGATGCTCTTGACGGTGTTTTGTGTCATTTTGGGGTTAGCTCTGTGAGTGGGTTTTCTGCGTTTCTTGGTGTTTTGAGGTAGCAATAGGACAAAATCCTTGTGCGCACGTAGTATAGCCAAGCAATGGGCAAATGACTCATCTTTCCAGAATTTCAATGCGGATATCCAGTCCAAGCTCATGCGAAGAGGGAGCTTCCAGATCAGGTTGATCCGGCTTTCATTTTTGAAAATCATCGAGAGATTATTACGGAAGTTGAGGTAGGTCTTTTGAGGATTGATTTTGGAGAGGGTTCCTCCGCCAACATGGTATACGGTACTCTCGGGTAGGCAGTAGACTAGCTTGTCTTGCAGTTGCAGCCTCCAGCAAAGATCTATTTCTTCCATGTGCGCAAAGAAGTCTTCGTCTAGTCCTCCTACTGCTTGGTAGTCTGCAGTTCGGATAAACAAGCAGGCGCCAGTAGCCCAGAAAATAGGCTGTATTGTGTCGTATTGGCCGGTATCTGATTCCAGTGTATCGAAGATCCTGCCGCGACAATAAGGGTAGGCCAGTGCATCAATAAACCCTCCTGCAGCTCCGGCATATTCAAACTTGTCTTTCTCATAGTAGGCTTTGATTTTAGGTTGGCAGGCGGCTACCTCTGGATGTTCGTCTAAAAATTCCACAATAGGTGTAATCCAGTGTGGAGTGACTTCTATGTCGGAGTTGAGCAGTACGGTGTATTCGTGATCGATTTGATCAATGGCTCTGTTGTAACCTCCCGTGAAGCCGTAGTTTTGATCAAATACAATGAGTCGCAGCTCTGGGTGTGCCCGTCGAAGATAATCAAGAGAGCCATCCGTCGAGCCATTGTCAGCGACGATGACATCTGCGTCCGGACTGAGGGCGATGACTCCTGGGAGAAACTGCTTGAGAAATCCTACCCCATTGTAGTTGAGTATGACGACTGCCGTTTTAGGCATTGAACATATTGCCAAGGTCAAACCCAGGGATGTTAGGCATCAAACCTTCGGTATGTTTTTGCATGTACTCTTTGGCTTGTATGTCTGCTTCTTCGGTGGCTTTGTTGACTGCAGCGACGATGAGATCTTGCAAGACTTCCTTGTCTGCTGTATTGACGAGTGATTCATCAATATCCATTTTGAGTAGTTTCTTTTGACCATTGACGAGTGCTTTGACTAGTCCAGCTCCAGATTCTCCTTCTATTTCAATTTGGGCCAGTTCAGCTTGAGCCTCTTTCATTTTGGCTTGCATTTCTTTGACCTTTCCCATCATTTTCATCATGTCAAACATAAGCACAGTGTTTTTTAGTGTCTCATCAGAAGAAAGGTGCCCGATTGGTCGTATTTTTTACCAGCACCATCCTCGAAAAAAATCTTGTAAATATAGGTGGCTTCTGGAGCTTTTTCACCTCTGTATTGTCCATCCCATCCGTTGATCAGGTCGTCCGTTTGGAAAATACGGTCTCCCCAGCGGTTGTAAATTTCCATTTTGAAGTTGAACACCGCAGGTCCCTTCGCAATGAATAGGTCATTGCGGTTGTCTCCGTCTGGTGTGAAAGCATTGGGTAGAAACATAACCGTCTGGAGTCGTGTTATTACCAAGTTGGAGTAGCTGATTTGCGCCTCTTCGTCCAATGACTCGGCGCGTACTCGGATGTATTTATCATCTAGATCATTGATCTCAAACTCTACGTCCTTTTCACGACCACTCAGTACGGGATATTCATCGATCACGTTGCCTGCTGAGTCTACTCTCTCCAGTGTGTAATTGCGAATGCCTTCGGTCCAGGTTTCGTACTTGTTCCACCGATAGGTGACTATTTTTCCTCTAGAAGAGACTTGCGTCAAAATGATGGGAGTAGTCAAGGGGGAAGGGGAGGCTTTGTTGCCACAATCATCGTCATATGAGATACGGTAGGAGGGCACCGTGTAGGTGTCCAAGTCCGTGTCTGTATAAGTGGTGTCTTCGGTAGCGTCTACATGATGCCACGAACGGTTGTTGATGTTTTTTTCTATGATGTAGCGTCGAAACGGGATCTCCCCAGGGTCTGGAGCTGACCAGTTGAGTAGGACTTCATCGTTGAGGTCAATACTCGATGAAGGGTAGCTAAGAATGGCAGGAAGCGCACCGGATTGCGAAGCAATAACAGCTGTATCCAATGCCAAAGCGGACCCTTGGGAATAGACCGCTTGGATGTTGTAGATGTATTCGTTTTTACATATGACCGCAGTGTCAACGTAGTTTTTGACAGTTGTATCTGTGATTTTGGTGAGTAGGCTATTGTTTCTGATTACATTGTAGCTGCTGGCTTGTGTCGAGTCAGTGTCCCAAGTCAGTAGGTTGCCACTGTCGCTGGACTCGACGCTGAATTGTACCGAACACATCGTGTTGGAAGGAATGATGATACTGTTGCAGGCGTCATAGGTATCAATCCGGTAGCAGCTGTAGCTGCTGTAGGTGTTGAGTTGCTCGATGAAGGTGTCGGCTCCAGACACGCTCCTCATGCTATCAAAGTCGTTGGTGTTTTTCTCAGAAGAGAGGAGCTGATAGATAGAGTTGTCTCCCAATGTGTGCCCCATTTGGATATGGCCATTTTGAGGGGAATTCAGCGTCGTTTCTACCGAAGTGATCACAGGGGGGACAATCTCGTCTATGGTAGTGAATCCTCGATTGATGATGGTGCAGTTGGGTGCTGCATCTGTAAACTGACCTTGCACATCGATGCGGTAGTCGCCTTGTACTCCATAGTCGTACTCGCTACTCGTAGTGTTGGGTGCTACGATTTCTGAATCGGTAGACGTGAAGTGTACCTCGTATTGGTCGTAGTAGTCGTCGTTGATTTCGACACGCACGACATGGTTGTCACAGTTGCGTATGATGAAACTCGGTTCGTGAGGCTCGACGACCTCTACCCGTACAGAGTCAAGCTGATTGTTCTCATAGATGCCATCGTCGTTGTTGATCAGCAGTGCTATGTAATACTGTCCTGGAGTGTCGTAGGTGTGAAATAGGTCTGACTCGGGTAGTAGGCCCGCGTCAAATCCCGTGTACCAAAACCGAGGTTCTTCGAATTCTCCACTGGGGTCGTTGAGTGTGACATTGACTTGCCAGCCAGTACATCCTTTGATATAATCGACTTCAAAACGCCCTTGCACACTGCTGTATTGAGCACTTGTCCATAGAGGCAAGCTGCAGAGTAGGGTCAATAGTAGTGGCGATTTGAAGTGCTGCAAATGATTCAAGCGATTGGACTTGTTTGATCAAGCGTCAATCTAGTGACTATTCTTGATTTTAGAAATAACTTCATCTATTTTGAGGGTCTCTTGTTCGCCACTTTCCATGTTTTTGAGAGTGAAGCTTTTCGATTTGATTTCGTCTTCGCCAATGACGACTACATAAGGCACCTTGTTGTTGTTGGCGTAGCTCATTTGCTTCTTCATCTTGGCTGCATCAGGATAAAGTTCGCTATTGATACCCGCCTCTCGGAGAGCCTGCATGAGTTGGATACCTACGACCATTTCGTCCGGTCCAAAATTGGTAATCATGACTTGGAGCGCCGAGGCGTTGGCTTCTGGATAGAGGTTGAGTTCGTCGAGCACGTCGTAGATTCGGTCCACGCCGAAAGATATGCCTACTCCAGATACATCTGGAAGGCCAAATACACCCGTGAGATTGTCGTAGCGGCCACCACCACAGATGCTACCGATTTTGACACCATTGGCCTTCACTTCGAAGATTGCACCAGTATAATAAGAGAGTCCTCTCGCTAAGGTCAAGTCGAGTTCTAAATGATCGTTTTCAATTTGATAAGCTTGGAGGTAGGCGAGGATCTGCTCGATCTCTTCGATTCCTTTTTGACCTATCTCGCATTGTGCGAAAAATGTCTTCAGGAAGTCTAGGGCTGCAGTGATGCTCTTGTTTTCGTCAAATATGGGGTCGAGCTGTTGCAGGTTCTCTTTTGAAAAACCATTGTTGACCAGTTCTTCGATTACTTTTTCCTTTCCGATTTTATCAAGTTTGTCAATGGCCACACAAAATGTCGTTTCCTGTCCAGGAGCACCAATTACCTCTGTGATCCCTGTGAGTACTTTTCGGTTGTTGAATTTTATTGTAAAGTCTTCCAGCTGTAAAGCTTGGAACACGTCATTGATCATCAAGATAATCTCCGCTTCGCAAAGCAAAGAGTCCGTGCCTACTACATCAGCATCACACTGGTAGAACTCACGGTAGCGCCCTTTCTGCGGTCGGTCTGCACGCCAGACGGGTTGGATCTGAAAGCGTTTGAAGGGAAACGAGATCTCGTTGCGATGCATCACGACATATCGAGCAAATGGTACAGTGAGGTCGTAGCGTAGACCCTTTTCGGATACTTTGGGCAAGAAAATCTTGCTGCCTGCAGCATAGTCTTCCTCGGAGGTTTTGGAAAGGTAGTCTCCTGAGTTGAGTACTTTGAAGAGCAATTGGTCTCCTTCATCCCCGTACTTGCCCGTCAACACCGATAGGTTTTCCATAGTAGGGGTTTCCAGTTGGGCGAAACCATATTTTTGATACACCGATTTAATGGTGTTGAATATGTAATTTCTTTTGACCATTTGCTCTGGTCCGAAATCTCGGGTACCTCTCGGGATTGATGGTTTTTGCACGGTTCTCTGTGTTTTAAAAATTTGGGCAAAACTAAGAACCTGCCGTGTCGAAACCAATGTTTTGTCTAGATATTCAGATGAGAGGAAAGTTTCACCTTATTCATTAGATTAGCGACTATGAAATTACAATCTCTCGGAGCGATATGTGTGCTCATTATCTTGACTGTTGGACTGCTAGATGGCTGTGTAGAGCCACCTGAATCGATGATTCATTGGACGCAAGTCAAAGACAGTATCCAAGCTATCTATGCCCCTGACAAGCGTGTGGCATGGTTTGATGTAGAACTGAAACAAGACGGAAAACAGCTCCTACTAAGTGGGGTGACTGATCAACAGGAGGCTCTGCAAGTACTGCTATCCAAGCTCCACGATGCGGGCGAGACGGTAGTCAATCAGGTGACGGTTCTGCCAGATAGTAGCGTAGGAGATATGAGGTATGCAGTAGTCAATAACTCCGTCTGCAACATCCGTTCGGAGCATCGGCATTCTGCAGAGCTAGCTACACAGGCACTGCTCGGTATGACACTCAAAGTCCTACAAAGACTAGAGGAATGGTATCTCGTGCAATCTCCCGACGGCTATATCTCGTGGGTAGATCATGGTGGTGTACAACTCATGACTGGATCGGAGCAACTCAAGTGGAGTAAGAGCCCAAAAGTGGTCTACCTGCGCAACTATGGCAATGCTTACGGAGACACTCAAGGGACTACAGTCTTGTCAGATTTGGTTCTGGGAGATTGTTTGGTCCGACGAGGTACTGTGGATGGCATGGTTGAAGTGCAGTTTCCAGATCGACGCATAGGCTATGTGCCGATAGATGAGGTGGCGGACTTTAGGACGTGGCGTGAGTCCGTAGTGCCTTCGGGGGAACTGGTCGTAGCATACGCTCAGAGTCTGCTCGGTTCTCCCTATCTGTGGGGAGGGACTTCTACAAAAGGAATGGATTGCTCGGGATTCACCAAGATGGCTTACTTGATGAATGGCTATATCATACCGAGAGATGCTTCACAGCAAGTGCACGCAGGGACAGTTGTAGATCCTAACTTGACTTTCGAAGGGTTGGAAAAGGGAGACTTGCTCTTCTTTGGTAGAGCAGCAACAGATAGTACGCGTCAGCGCGTCACGCATGTGGGATTGTGGATGGGGGATAGTACATTTATCCACTCTTCGCAACAAGTCCGTATCAGCTCGGTCGACTCCAATGCGCTACAGTACGATGAGTTCAATAAAAACCGATACCTCGGTAGTAGGCGCTATCTCGGTACTATGGTAGGGATTAGTCATTGGTATTGATACTCGGAGCAAAATACTTTTAATCAATCAAAATGGTATAAGAGCATTGTTTCACCCATCGAAAGGCGGGGTGAATTGGTGTGTTTTCTCAAGTTTACCATATGGTAATATAGGGGTCATGGATAGTTAGGAGATAGCGGTTTATCTTTATGCTTCAATGAATTCATAACCATCTAATTACAACATGAAAAAACTTATCCTTACTTATTTATCCTTGATGTTATCCGTGGCTGCATGGAGTCAGCAGGTATTCATCAACGAGATTCACTACGACAATACCGGAGCAGATGCGGATGAAGGCGTAGAAATCGTCGGACCAGCAGGGACCAACCTGACAGGTTATTCCTTGATCGCTTACAATGGAAATGGAGGAACTCCATATGCTACAGTCAATCTTACTGGAGTATTGTCGGATCAGTCCAACGGCATGGGGACGGCCTTTTTTGCCATGACTGGCTTACAGAACGGGGCACCCGATGGAGTCGCACTATATGACGGTAGCACGGTACTTCAGTTTTTGAGCTATGAAGGGACTTTCTCCGCAGTGGGTGGAGTGGCTGATGGTATGACGAGTACCGATATCGGTGTGAGCCAGACGAGTACGACTCCTGTGGGGGTTTCTTTGCAGTTGACGGGTGAGGGTGCTCTTTATACGGATTTTACTTGGGTCGCTGGTGACCGTTCGTACGACCAGATCAATGTGGGGCAAAGTTTTGGCGGAGTGACCGACACGACAGGTCAAGAGCCAGTAGATACTGTCGTCGTAGTGACTTCTGGGACGGTATTTATCAATGAAATACACTATGACAATGCGGGGGCAGATTCAGGTGAAGGAGTAGAACTGGCCGGGACAGCTGGGCTGGATTTGACAGGTTATATCCTTACGCTCTACAATGGGAATGGAGGGTCGAGCTACGGCTCACAAAACCTTTCAGGTGTATTTGCCGATCAGCAAGCGGGGTATGGTACATTATTTTTCCCAGTTGCAGGATTGCAAAATGGATCTCCCGATGGAGTAGCCTTGATTGATCCAGAGGGCAATGTGCTGGAGTTTTTGAGCTACGAAGGAGCATTCACTGCTGTAGGCGGTGCAGCAGATGGTATCCTAAGTACCGATGTGGTCGTCGCAGAGACTAGCAGTACACCAGAGGGGTTCTCGTTGCAATTGACTGGAGTGGGGTCTGTGTCTTCAGACTTTGTATGGGCCGAAGCAGCTGCAGCGACCTACGATACGGTCAATACAGGGCAAACTTTTGTCTCTCCTGATCCAATCGTGTTTGTCAACGAAATCCACTATGACAATGCGAGTAGCGATGTGGACGAGGCAATCGAAGTGGCAGGCACCGCGGGAACGGACCTGAGTGGCTGGTCACTGGTGCTGTACAATGGCAATGGTGGAGCAGTCTACCATACGGCTGCACTTTCTGGAGTGTTGCCCAACCAAGACAATGGATATGGAACTTTGGGTTTTGCGATTGGCGGTATACAAAATGGATCACCTGATGGAGTGGCATTGGTGGACGATGAAGGTCACGTATGGGAGTTTTTGAGCTACGAGGGGGCATTTGTAGCCGTAGGCGGTCCAGCAGATGGCATGATGAGTACGGATATAGGAGTCACGGAGACTAGCAGTACACCTGTTGGGTTTTCGTTGCAATTGATAGGAGCCGGGAGCGAAAGTGCTGATTTTGAATGGTCAACGCCCGTCGCTCAGACCCAAGGTGCAGTCAATGCAGGGCAGAGTTTTGGCGGTGTGATCGTCGAGCCACCGGTGCTGTCTGATACAGTGACTGTGGCACAAGCCAGAGGCTTGAGTGTTGGGACGGAGGTTGTAGTGAAGGTGACCTTGACAGCTACGGACCAATTGGGAGGACCAGCCTATGCACAGGATTCTACAGCAGGTATTGCCATCTTTGATTATCAGGTGCATGACGATGGATTGTATACTATAGGAGATCAACTTTGGATCACTGCGGAGCTAGGATCGTTTAGCAACCAGATTCAGTTGGTAAATGTCGATACCGTCGTATGGGTAGGGCATGAAGAGGTTGACCCCACAGTAGTGTCCTTGGCGGATTTGTCGACTGTCGAAGGGCAGTTGATTACCATCGAGGGAGTTTCCTTTGATTCGCCGACAGGGTTGTTGTATCCCAATTCTAACTATGCTATCTCGGATGGTACGGCTACTGCCGAATTGCGCATCGATGCAGACGTGGATTTGGTAGGACGGTTGGTGCCAGGAGATACAGGCACTGTGACGGGCGTGTTGGGACGCTATCAGACGGTGTTGCAGCTTTTGCCAAGATATGTAGCGGATATGCCAGGTGCTATGGAGTTCACCCCTGGAGGCTCAGAAGTTCCATTCGAAAACACCTTTGACGTCACTACTTGGAACATGGAGTTTTTCGGGACGGAGATCACAGGATATGGTCCGTCAGATGTTTCGTTGCAAAAAGAAAATGCTATCGCCGTACTGGAAAATCTCCATGCGGATATCGTTGCAGTGCAGGAAGTGTCCGAAGAAGCTCTGTTGGACTCGGTGGTGTCGGTATTGCCTCATCATGCATTTGTATGTTCTCAAGTGTATTCGTATTCGTTCGAAGCACCGAATCCTAGCGACCCCTTTCCTGTTCAGAAATTGTGCTTCATCTACGATACGACGAGTGTTAGGCTGTTGTCCGAGCGTGTAGTTTTTGAGGATTTTTATACTGCCGCACGCACGGGACAGATCACAGACTTGGATGATCATCCAGGGTCGAGTGGAGCACAGTCCTTTTGGTCAAGTGGTCGATTGCCGTACATGATGACTGCCGAAGTGACGGTGTCAGGAGTGACCAAAGAGGTGACCCTAGTCAATATTCATGCGAAATCTGGGGCATCAGCCAATGATCAAGCAAGAAAAACATATGATCTTGGAGTGCTCAAGGATACATTGGATGCCGCGTACGCAGACCAAAATGTCATCTTGCTAGGAGACTACAACGATGATGTGGACGAGTCCATCGGGGGAGGGCCGTCGACTTATGCTGCATTAGTCAATGATACGACCTATGCTGTAGCGACGAGTAGTTTGAGTACAGCTGGGTTGAGGTCTTACTTGTTTGCAGACAACATGATCGATCATATCACCCTCTCGGACGGGTTGTTTGGAGATGTGATTTCAGGATCAGAAAATACTTTCATTCCTTTTCAATTGGTTGAGAATTATGCCAATACGACTTCTGATCACTTGCCAGTCTCTGTACGTTTTGATTTTGTCGAGCCCATGCAGTTGACACTGGAGACCTCAGCGATAGATCTATACTATGGGTATGAGCCCCTATCACAGAGTAGGATGACTGTAGCTGTAGAAGGGGGTATGGCACCCTATACCTACCTGTGGAATACAGGAGAGACCGTTGAGGAACTTTCGATTGCTCCACAAGAGTCTATGACCTATTGGGTGTCAGTGACAGACGGTAGGGGGCAAGTAGTCTCGGACAGTGTAGAGGTACTAGTGACGGACGTCGCTTGTGGAAGGTACGATGAGAAAGTCGAACTTTGCTGGAGAGGACGTAGTCTTTGTGTGTCGGAGCATGCCGTGACGTATCTCTTGGAAAAGGGGGCGTCTCTAGGTGCGTGCGATGTAGAGGATTTGCCCTATGTCGACAAGGTATTCATAGGGCCCAACCCTTTCTTGAGATACTTCTCCATATTTATGGAGGCCAACAAACCTTTTGTCATGAACGTAGTGTTGAGGAATCAATCTGGGGAAATCATCAAAAATGAAAAGTTGGACGTGCCTAGTGGGTATTCTTGTCACCCATTTAGTCTTTCTTACGCACCAAGAGGGATGTATTTCATCGAATTGATCAATGAAGCCACTGGTGAAGTAGAAAAATCTGAAAGGCTTTACAAGTGGAGATAATTCTTACTGGTAAGTAAGTCATTAGTGTAAAAGCTGTCTTGATACCATGTGTCGAGACAGCTTTTATTTTTTGTACTGTATTGAAAAAGGGTTGTACATTGATGTTTTTACATAGTGTGTTGATCTGGTGTATGAGATTAGGGACAGCTAGATAAGCTCAATATTATATCGTAAAAAAGGATTGATCCTTACACATTGTTTCTCAAGAGTCTCTCATGCCATAGAGATGAATAGCAATGACAAATGGAACAGTCGAATTGATTATATTCATGACAATCCAGTAAGAGCAGGATGTGTTGAATGCCCTTCCGATTATCTTTACAGTAGTGCAAGAAATTATGCCGGACAGCAAGGACTATTAGCTATAGAAATGATATAAAGGTGTAGTAAATACTACACCTAGAAGGGATGATGATAACCGAGGTAATCATGGTGTTAAATATTATAGCATTAGTGAGTTGAAAGAAAATGATCCCGAAGCATATCAGTGGTTGTTAGATGCTGGGTTAATTACAGAGTAATATGAGCGTTATTAGAATAAGAAAGATTGGATTATTAGCTATTTTGGGGGCAACAGTCATTGCTGAAATTATAGCCAATCTTCCAGAATCAGAGGATCCTGGATTGTATGGGGTTGTTCAGCTCTATTGGCCTTTAATTAACGGAGCAGTAGTGTTATGTATTTTTATGCTTATCACCTTTGTCTTAAAAAGAGAAAGGGTTTTGATGTATGTGCTTTACGCTTGCGTATTATATTTAATATACGTCGGTGTTTATACTAGATTTTTTTGAAATATATACGTTAAAAAATGAAAACACCCCCACTCGGCGTAGTATGCACTCAAAAGCAATGACTAGGTGAAGTTTGCAACTTCACCTTATTATCATTGGGAAGCAGAAAGCAGCATTTTGTAAATGCGGTATTGATCAAAGACAGTATCTTGAGGTGCAGTATTATAACCTTTACGATATGGGATCAGCCTATCAAATCAGAGATCAGGAATTGCCATACTATTTTACTTTTCAGGTAGTTGGCTGGGCAGATGTATTTTCACGTCAAATCTACAGAGACATAGTGATAGACAGTTTCAAATATTGCCAGCTGAACAAGGGCATGAAGCTATATGCTTATGTAATCATGACCAATCATGTTCATACGATCATAGCCAGTACTGCAAACGATCTGTCAGGCTTGGTCAGAGATTTTAAGAAATACACCAGCAAGCAAATCTTGAAGGCAGCATCTGAGAATAAGCAGGAAAGCTTGTAGCTTGTGCCCTGCACGGTCGAAGTATGTTTTCCCCAACTGGGCGTAGGATGAAATAGTAAAAATAGAATAGATCACTAGGCGTAGAGTTTTCTACGCCTTTGTATTTTGTAAGGAGCAGAGCTTAGCATTTTTCAAATGCGGGTTGTGAAGTGGAATTGATTGGTGGTATAGATAATGAAGTGTAGATGCAATCTACATTTAACGTTTGTAGTAATCTCCTTGGCGTTATTTTTCCCATCGGGACTGGTGATACATTCAAATCCAAGACGGAAAGCAGGACTTTAGATACGTAGATTAGCTGCCTGCTAGCGACTAAGTGTCTATGCGATAAATTACCTCTTTTTTCCCCAGCTGGCGCAAGCTTGTAGCTTGTGCCAAACGAGATCAGAAGATTGATTACATTCACAACAATCCTGTGGAATCTGGTTTTGTGCTAGAGTCTCAGTATTGGAAATATAGCAGTGTTGCTGATTACGCGGGCAGCAAAGGTTTGGATATTGATTGTGTCTAGGAATGGGTACGAGCTACAAGCTTGCGCAACGAGCACGATTAGGCCTCCAACTTAACAAAGGTACTTAACAAAGGGTATAAAAAAAGGTAGTCACGAAAACGTAACTACCTGATTATCAAAGAGCCCCCTGTCGGACTCGAACCAACGACCGCCTCATTACAAGTGAGGTGCTCTACCAACTGAGCTAAGGAGGCAATAAATTCGCTTGAAATTAGAACCTTGGTTCTGTTTTCATGACCTCTTTTGGTCAATTGCGAGTGCAAAATTAACGTAGAATTTTTACCGTGCAAGTATCTCTGAAAAAAAAATCGAACAGTGGTAAAAAGAGCTGTTGCTCATCACCCTGCGTAGGTGATGAGCTTCAATTCTTCCTTCAATTCTTCTAGTTGATTTTCAGCAGATTGTATTTTTTGTTCGAATTCTTGGAGCATTTTTTCAGCACTTTTTGAGTTCGCAAAAAATCCTAAATTATTTTTCCAAGTAGAGATGTCATTCTCCAAAGTTTGGATTTTTCGCTTGAGCGAATATTCCTTTCGTTGCAGTTTTTGATCACCATGCGGTCCTGCTTTGATTTTGTGTATGCTGATCAGAGACTTCAATTCGTCGAGTTCGTCTTTTTCGAAGTTGTCGGTATTCTTAATCACTGCTTTCAATGCAGCTTGGTAGCGATTCTGAATACTCTTTATAGCTCGCTTAGGGACGAAACCGAGCGCATTGAATTGGTCTTGTAGTTCATAGACTTGCTCTGGGTCCAAGTCATCTACTTTGGCGAGGTCTTCGATTTGCTTGCATATTTCCTCTTTCTTGAGAAGGTTGTCGTCGTAGGATGACTCCATTTCTTTGTTGTGTCCTCGTTTTCTGTTGAAAAACTCGTCACAATGAGATTTAAACTCCTTGTATATAGACTCTCTAAACTTCTCAGGTACTGGACCTACGTCTTTCCATTCGCGTTGGAGGTCTTTGAGTTTGTTGGCTGTTTCGGCCCACGCGTCACTTTCACTCAGTTCTTTGGCTCGTGCTACTAGCTTTTGTTTGAGTTCCAAGTTGCCTTCTCGCTTGGAATCCAATGATTTAAAAAATGCAGATTTGTTGTGGAAAAAACCCTTGAATGCACCCCAAAACTTCTTGTTGATCTCCTTGGCTTGTTCTTTGGGCATGCTGCCTATAGCTTCCCACTCTTTTTGGATGGCCTGGAGTTCTTTGCTCTTGGCGTTCCATTCACCTATTTTTTCAGAAGCAAATTCAGCAAACTCCGCAATCTTATCTGCTAGGGCAGATTTCTTTTCGAAATTGGCTTTAAATTCTTCTTTGAGCTGATTGTAGTATTTTTTGCGCCGGTGATAGATTATGTCCGAAGCAGATTTGAACCTTTGCCATGTCTCTTCTTGTTTTTCTTTTGGGACAGGGCCTATGTGTTTGTATTCTTCGTGCAGGTCATTGAGCTTCTTGATTGCCTCGTTGAGGTTTTCTAGTTTGTCGAGTTCTTCGGCTTGTACACAGAGTTCTTCTTTCTTTTCGAGGTTTTTCTTTTTGTCAAGTTCTTTGAGCTCAAAATAGATGCTGCGATGATCATAATATAAGTCAAGCAGCGCGTTGAAATTGGCCCAGAGAGTTTTGTTGTGTTGGGGGTGTACGGGTCCGATGGATTTCCATTCGTCTTGCAGTGCACGCAAATCTGTGATACTCGTCGTGTTTTCGTCATTGTCTACAAAGACACGTAGGCGTTCGAGTAGGTCGTTTTTGAGTTTGAGGTTGGTTTCTTTTTGCTTTTCTAGCTCTTTGGCATTTTGCTGGCGTTTTTCGCGAAGGAGCTTGTGGTACGCTTCGAAGTTTTCGCTGATGTCATCGAGTTTATAATCAAAATCGTCTTCTTGACCACCTTCTTGTATGAATTTGGATAAGGCTTTTTCTTTTTCTTTGTCGAAGATGTCGTCGTAGGCATTGCGGATCGCATGGATTTTCTTCCCCTTCTTGAACCCATCTTCTGTTTGAGCGATAGCGGCTAGGTGTTCGAGCAACTCGGCCTTGGACATTTTGCTGTAGTCTACCTCATCTTCATGTTCGTCCTCGTGGAGTTCGTCATGATCTTTGTGTTCGTCTTTGGTGTCTTCGGGTTCTTCATTTTCGCTTGCCGTGCTGCTACTATCTGCCTTGGGCTCTTCACTCACTGTGGGGCTGGAAGGGGTGATGGGCTCCTGTTGCACTTGAGCCTCGGGAGACGCAGGTGCTATTGCTTGCTCTTCCTCTTTCGGATCTGTTGTGCTCTCGTTTGATTCGGCTTGTGTCCGAACAGCATCTGACTGCTTTGCGTTTTCGGCAGTGTGGTCAGCATTTTCTTTGTTATCGCTCATAAGTGTGATTTTCTCTTGTTGCAATTTAGCAAAAATTCCATTTTAGTTCATCCGTGGGTCAGCTGGGTATTTGGAGAACATTTTGAACTTGCCTCCTAGCTGCTCCAAGACTTCTTTCCAGAGCTCATCTACTTGGGTATCAAATACCTGTGATGGCGTGGCTTTTTTGTGTACGACCCAGGATTTGGCTTCCAGCTCTTCGGTCAGTTGTCCATGGCTCCAACCCGAGTACCCGACAAAGAATCGGAAGTCTCTCGGGTCAAGTATACCCAATTGGATAAGCTGAATGAGGCGATCATAGTTGCCGCCCCAAAACAGACCATCGCCTAGGACTTGTCCTCCTAGTTCTGGATCGTCGCATCGATGGATGAAGTGCAAGGTGTCTTGTTGGACGGGCCCTCCCAAGAATAAAGGCTCGTCGAATCCTCCTGCTTCATCGATTGCATCATTGAATCGCATGTTGGCGGGTTTGTTGAGTACAAATCCGAAGGAACCATTGTCGTCGTGTGCGCATAGGAGTATGACGGTTCGTTCAAAATTGGGGTCAGGCAGATAGGGCTCAGAGATCAATAGGTCCCCTTTGGCTGGGCTAAAGTTTTGTTTGGAGTGAAAGTAATCCATATCAATGCAATGCGGGTGTAAAAGGCATTTTTGCCATGATTTTTCCTTCAATTTCATTAATTTCTGTTAGACGATCAAATACTTCATCCTCTTTGAAGTAATGGAGCGCCAAGTGCACGAACACTTCGCCGTGTTTAGCTTCAGAAGCCCAGAGGTCTTGGTAGAAGCGCTTGAGCTCACCTGTTTCTAGGTTTTCGTAGACGATTTTAAAGCGCTCAGCGCCTCGGTTTTCGACGACTGAGGCGAGGAGTAGTCTGTCTAGGAAACGTTCTTCTCGTCCACTGCGGCAGGCTTGAATGAGTTGCTTCATGTAGAGGTCTTCGCGAATTTCATGTCGCAGTTGGATGCCTCGCTTTTCCATGATTTGGTATACGGATCGAAAATGCTCCAACTCTTCAACGGCTGTATCAATGAGTGCCGGGATGATCTCGATTCGGTCGGGAAATTTGGCGACAAAACTCATTGCCATGGAGGAGGCTTTGCGCTCACAATCAGCATGATCCTGCAAGAATTCGTCGAAATTTTCAAGTACAGCTTGGATCCATTCGGGGGAGCTTTGGTGGACTAAAGGGAGTCGTAGTTGCATGAGGTTTGGGTTTAAAAACTATATATGTCGGCACAACTATTGCCATGATTGTCTGCACATAGTTACTGATTTAATTGATATTTGCACAACATTGAAAAAGAAACAATGGGTGAAGGAAACATTCAAGATATAAGAAAAGATTACGGGATCGAAGAACTGTCTAAGGCCAGTGTATTGGACAATCCCATCGACCAGTTCGAGCTATGGTTCAAAGACGCGATGAAGTCCGAAGGGTGTGAGGTCAATGCCTGTGTACTATCCACGCTGGACGAAAACCAATGTCCAGAGGGGAGGGTCGTCTTGCTCAAATTTTATGCAGAAGACGGGTTTACGTTTTATACTAACTATCAAAGCAAGAAGGCTGTCCAACTAGCGAGGCATCCGATGGCGTCTATGACGTTTTATTGGCGGAGCAGAGAGCGTCAGGTTCGTGTGAAGGGACGTATAGAGAAGGTGCCTGCAGAGATATCGGATGTGTATTTCAAAGAGAGACCCGAAGGTAGTCAGATTGGAGCATGGGCATCTCCTCAGAGTCAGGAGATTCCTGATCGTGCTTTTTTGCAAGAGCGCGTTGCAGAGACTAAGCAGAGGTTTGCACATGAGGAACTGACAAGACCAGAATTTTGGGGAGGGTATATATTGCAGCCCATAGAGGTGGAGTTTTGGCAGGGTAGGCCAAGTCGACTGCACGACCGCATCGTCTATACGAGAGAGGGAGAAGTATGGGAGACCAAGCGATTGGCTCCTTAAGAATGTTGGAGAGTCGAAACATCTATTTGGAGCGCTATGCGTATGCCAAACAATACTTATCGATAGACTGGAGCGAACAGAGCCCTACGTTGATTGTTGTCCTGCCTTCGCACAACGAACCAGATCTGATTTCCTCTCTAGAGTCTATTGAGGCCTGTTTATTGCCCCAAGGAGCTGTGAGTATTGTCGTGGTGATCAATGCTTCACAAAATGCTTCGGATGCTCTCAAGGCTTTTCATGTCGAGACCTATCGGCATTGTCAGGAGTGGGCAGTAGGGAAGCGCTACGACTATCACTTTATTTTAGAGAATGAACTGCCCGCCAAGCATGCCGGAGTGGGTTTGGCGCGAAAGATAGGCATGGATGAGGCTGTGCGTGCTTTTGATCAGATTGGACGTGATGGGGTTATTTTGTGCTATGATGCGGACAGTAGTTGCGAGCCCAACCTGTTGCAGGCCGTAGAGCAACTCTTTGATTCGGATCCTACGATACCAGGGTGTTCGATTCATTATGAACACCCGATGTCCGGAGACCTTCCAGGAGGGCATTACACGGGTATTATAGGGTACGAATTGCACCTACGTTACTACATTGACGCTTTGCAGTATGCAGGGTTTCCCTATGCCTACCAGACCATAGGGTCGAGCATGGCTACTAGGGCTTCTGCCTATATGAAACAGGGAGGGATGAACCGTCGCAAGGCTGGGGAAGATTTTTATTTTTTGCATCGTATTATTCCTTTGGGGAATTTCAAGAACCTGTCAGCTACTTGTATTTACCCTTCGGCACGACGATCTGATCGAGTGCCATTTGGGACGGGCAAAGCCATAGGAGATTGGTTGGAAGGAGGGGAGAAACCGTACATGACCTATCATCCCACTGTGTTTACAGACCTCAAGCTGTTTTTAGACCAGGTGGAGATTTTGTATGAGCAAGGTACAGAAGAGGTGGTTTATGAGGGGTTTCCAGCGGTCGTGCGATCGTTTGTTTCCAAGGAGTTATTTTTGAAAAAGCTAAAAGAGATTAAATCCCAGTCTACTACTGGAGAATTATTTGTTAAGCGGTTTTATCAATGGTTTGATGGGTTCAAAGTATTGAAGTATGTCCACCATGCTCGGGATACCTGTTATCCAAATGTCACGGTAGATGAAGCCACCAATTGGTTGTTTACAACTCAGGGAGTAAAATCCGACTTGTGGAGCCTAGAGGATAAGCTGGTAGCATTGCGGCAGTGGGATAAACAATGGTCTGGACCGAGTATTTAACGAATTGGTGCTAAGAGGGTCTACCTGTTTTTAGAGACGCATGTCTCTAAATTGCCTCACTCATCCATCATTTCCATGCCTAGCTCGCCTTGAAGGTATTGATTGTATTGTTCGCAAGTGAGTTTGCCAGAGAGGCCAGAGTAGGGGCAGGTTTGGTATACAGCACCAAACTTTCCTTTTTGGATCAAGACACCCCCACCGTGACAGATCGGACACATGACATACTCTCCCGGACAGTCGTAGTAGTCACTGACCATGAGCTGATGGTGTGTCTCTTGTATTTCTTGTTCTTTTACTTTTTTGTACGCAGCATTGGACATGTTGAGGTAGAGTACGGCTTGATCGTAATATTGCCCAGAGGTTCCTTTGAGTTCGACATACTTAGTCAGCCAGTTGATGGCCTGTTTGTATTTGTCGAGATGATAAGAGTTGCGGCCAAAGTAGTAGGCCATTTCGCTAGGGAGCTTGCTGAGTTGACCGAGCGCTTCTCTAAACAATTGATCAGCGAGGATATAGTTGCCATCGTACATGGCCTGTGCTCCTTTGTCCATATTGGTGAGACCGTCTCGTTGTACGATTCCTTGACTATAGGCCCCTGATGACCATCCCATCACGATGAGAAGAAGTAATATGCGTAATCTATTCACTATGTTCTTTAATGTAAAAGAGTGTGTTAGGGTTGCAAACCTAGATATTGATACGCTAAAAGATGAAATTTTTGCAAAATTTGATAGTGGATAATTAGAATCTTGAAAATGTTTAAATATTTTCAGGTATTTGCTTTGATATTATTCAATCAATTTTCAACTTTGAGCATCAAGATATACTTATGATGGAATCAAGAGCATATTGGAACTACTTTTATTTTTATTTCTATGCAAAGGCATCAGGGGTGAAAGAATAGTTCTTTTGTGTAAACAAGAAATATGAAAAACCCCGAACTGTCTCGGGGTTTTTTTTTGATATAAACGTGAATAAATGGAAGTTGGAATTCAGGGTGTTTTAGGGTCGTTTCATGATCAAGCTGCCACGACTTACTTTGAGGGTAAGGAATTGGACTTGAAGCCTTTTCATGATTTTCGGTCATTGGCCAAAGCCATCCATGCCAGAGAGTTGGATTATGGTGTGATGGCTATCGAAAACACGATTGCGGGTAGCATATTACCCAATTATGCGCTGATGAATGAGTATGACTTGGAGGTTACCGGCGAGGTTTATATTAGGATAGAGATGAATTTGATAGGGCACGCTGGAGTGAAACCAGAGTCGCTCAATCAAGTATACTCACACCCAATGGCCCTTCTTCAATGTGCAGATTTTTTGGCAGAGTATCCGCGGATCAAATTGACAGAGTTTGATGATACCGCAGATAGTGTACGACTGATCAAAGATGAAAAAATGCTGCAGGCGGGAGCAATTGCGAGCAAAAAAGCCGCTGAGCTGTTTGGTATGGAGATATTGGCTGAAAACATCGAAACCAATAAATTGAATTATACGCGGTTTTTGATCATGAAGAGTCGTATGAACGGTCAGACATCTGTGCCCAAGAAGGCCTCTTTGCGAATTATGACCAAGCACGAGCCAGGACGTCTCTCGGATGTGTTGGTAGTGTTCAAGGAGCATAAGATCAATATGACCAAAATACAGTCTATGCCCGTAGTGGGACAGCCGTATCGTTATGCGTTCAATATCGACGTGGCTTGGGAGGACTATCAAAACTATCAATCGGCTCTCAAGGCCATTGCCCAAAGTGCTGAATTGATAAAAATACATGGTGAATATGAAAAAGGCGTAATGCCCTGATTATGATAAAGGTAGCAGATAGAATAGCAGATGTAAAAGAGTACTATTTCTCCAAGAAGTTGGACGAAATCAGAGGGATGATTGCCTCTGGCAAAGATGTCATCAATTTAGGGATTGGTAGCCCTGATTTGCCACCGGCTCCAGAAGTCGCAGAGGCGTTGATTGCGAGTGCAAGCAATACGTCCAATCATGCCTATCAATCGTATCGTTCGATACCCGAATTGAGAGAGGCGATAGCCTCATTTTATGATGCACACTATGGCGTTCGGCTAGACCCAGTTTCGGAGATTTTGCCTTTGCTAGGCTCCAAAGAAGGGGTGATGTACATTTCTATGGCATTTTTGAACGCTGGAGATACCGTCTTGATTCCCAATCCAGGGTACCCTGCCTACAAGACCGCAGCAGAGATGATGGGAGCCAAAGTGGTGTACTACGATTTGAAAGAAGAAAACAATTGGGTACCTAAGTTTAGCTCTATTGATCGTGAAGCCGTCAAAGCGGCCAAATTGATGTGGGTCAATTATCCCAATATGCCTACAGGCAAGAAAGCCAACAAGGCGATTTTGAGTGGGCTGGTAGATTTTGCCAACGACAATGATATATTGGTGGTTAACGACAACCCTTATAGTTTTATCTTGAATGATAATCCGCTCAGTTTGTTGTCTGTAGAGGGGAGCAAGGAGAATTGCTTGGAACTCAACTCGATGAGCAAGGCTTTCAATATGGCTGGCTGGAGAGTAGGTATGGTGAGTGGACGGTCAGAATACATCGATGCGATTCTGCGTGTGAAGTCCAACGTGGACTCGGGGATGTTTAGACCTGTCCAAGATGCGGCAGTCAAGGCATTGAGCTTGCCCAAGGAGTGGTTTGCAAGCATCAACGAAGAGTATGCCAAGAGAAGGTCCTTGGCGGAAAAGCTACTGGATGTACTTGGGTGTGCTCATGACGAAGAACAATCGGGTATGTTTTTGTGGGCGAAAATCCCAAGAGGCAGGCAAAGCGAGGAGTTTATAGAGGAAATTTTGCAAGAAAAGCACGTATTTATTACTCCGGGGACTATTTTTGGTTCCAATGGAGAGGGGTATATCCGGATTTCTTTGTGCTCCACACAAGAAGTCCTCAAAACAGTCTTGCAAAGACTAGAATCAATAAAGGCATGATTGTATCAATTATAGGTTTAGGATTGATTGGAGGATCGGTAGGCAAGCGACTCAAGGAAGTAGGTTTTGCAGACCAAATTTTGGGCGTAGACCTAAGTGATGATCACTGTAAAAAAGCGGTTGAACTGGGGCTGGTCGATGAGACGGTGATTTTTCAACAAGCCGTAAGTGTATCAGATTTGATCATCTTGGCTATCCCCGTGGACGGTATGACCAAGCTGTTGCCTGCCTTGCTGGATCAGATCGGAGAAGGGACTACGGTGATGGATTTGGGGTCGACCAAAGAGCAAATCTGTGCAGTAGTACAAGGGCATAACAATCGTAAGAGTTTTGTCGCAGCTCACCCTATTGCAGGTACTGAGAATTCTGGGCCAGAGGCAGCATTTTCGACACTGTTTGAAGGCAAAACTGGGATTATCTGTGATGCAGAGGAATCACAGGGTTCTTCGTATGTGTTGGCAAAGTCGTGCTTGGAGAACTTGGGAATGCACATCATTGAGATGGAGAGCAAATCCCATGATTTGCATATTGCGTATGTATCTCATATCTCGCACATTAGTTCTTTTATACTCGGTCAGACGGTCTTGGAGATTGAAAAGAACGAGGCGAATATTTTCAACTTGGCAGGTAGTGGTTTTGCTTCCACGGTTAGACTAGCGAAGAGTTCACCTCAGATGTGGGCGCCGATTTTTAAGCAAAATAAGAAGCATATTAGTGACGCGCTGGGCGCGTATATAGATAATCTAGCGGCGTTCAAGGCACTGCTGGATCAGGGAGAAGAGGATGCCATGATTGCATGCATGGATAACGCCAACGAAATCCGTAGGGTTTTGAAAGGTATCGATAGTAAGAAAGTACAAAGTATTAAAGAAGAAGTAGTATAACTCATTATAATTAAGGACATGAAAATTAATTTGACTTTATCACCCATGGAGAACTGGATTGAGGGGATGAACACCCCTTTGATCATCGGTGGGCCATGTAGCGCAGAAAGTGAAGAGCAAGTATTGGAAACAGCTCGTCAGATCAAAGCAAATACCAATATTCAAGTGTTGAGAGCAGGTATTTGGAAGCCAAGAACTAGACCGGGAGCCTTTGAAGGGATCGGTGTAGTAGGGCTCAAATGGTTGGAAAAAGCGAAAGCAGAGACAGGTTTGTTGACGGCCGTAGAAGTTGCCAACGCAGAGCACGTAGAGTTGGCGTTGAAATTCAACGTAGACATCCTTTGGGTAGGAGCCAGAACGACGGTGAACCCATTCTCAGTACAGGAAGTAGCAGATGCGTTGAAGGGACATGATGTGCCTGTATTGGTCAAGAACCCAATCAATCCAGATCTACAGTTGTGGATTGGAGCTTTGGAGCGTATCAACCAAGCTGGGATCACCAAATTAGGAGGTATCCATAGAGGGTTCTCTGCCAAAAGTGGGTCTCAATACAGAAACGATCCGACTTGGGAGATTCCGATCGAGTTGAAGAGATTGGTGCCAAACTTGCCAATCATCTGTGATCCTAGTCATATTGCGGGCAACAGAGCTTTGATTGAGCCTGTATCACAGAAGGCATTTGACCTTCAGATGGATGGTGTGATGATCGAGTCACATATTGATCCTGACAATGCACTTAGCGACGCTAAGCAGCAGATCACACCCAAGACCTTGGGAGATATCTTGGATAGATTGATCATCAGAGATGCCAATTCGGAAGATGTAGATTTCGAAATTAGATTGAAAAACCTCAGAGAGAAAATCGATAAGATTGACAATGAGTTGCTTGAAGTATTGGCTCAAAGAATGCAGGTAGCTGAAGAGATTGCTTTGCACAAGAAAGAGCACAATATCACTATCCTACAAGTAGGTAGATACGAAGAGATCATGGAAAATCGTGTCAAAAAAGGCAAGGACTTGTTGCTGCAGGAGCAGTTTGTACATGATCTATATGAGATGATACACAACAATTCTATCAAACGTCAGACCGCCATCATGAATACCGATGAGTCCAAAGCGGAGAAGGCTTAAGACTTAAATTTGACAACACAATAGAAAAAAGTCCTGGTTGAGCATAGCCAGGACTTTTTCTTTATAAAAAAATAGGATCATTTCTATAAATACTTTTGAAAAGAGGGGGTGATATCATACATTTGCACCTCCAAAAATAATTCATAGCGGAAAAATGGCTGTAACTAGATTAAAAAGAAAAGGAAGAAGAAATAAAGTTGTTGCAAAACAAAAAGTAGCACGCATCCAAAGATTGAGCAGTACGCCTGTCATCAAGCAAGTAGATGTAGAGGCTATCAAAGCTGAGTTTGCAGCACCTAAACCAAAGGCTAAGAAAGCTGAAAAAGCCGAAGAGGTGAAAGCAGTAGCTACTGAAGCAGCAGTAGAAGAGAAGCCAAAGAAGGCCGCTGCAAAAAAGCCAGCCGCTAAGAAATCGGAAAAAGCAGAAGACGCGAAAGAAAAGCCAGCTGCAAAGAAAAAAGCTCCAGCGAAGAAAGCTGCGGCTAAAAAGACAGAAGAGTCTAAAGAAGAAGAAAAATAAGATAGCGTTCAGCTTATCACTCAAAAAGGAGCCTTGGCATTACATGTCAGGGCTTTTTTTTGCCTTGTTTTCTTGGAGTAGTCAAGTCTTGACTAGGTATCAATCCGTAAGGTTGGGGATAAGAATTATTCTTCTATATTCAAATAATGAAGCATGTTGCAATAAGTTAGGTGATATTTTAGTGGCTAGTATGCCCAATCTTAACTAGGATAGGGTGTGTGATTTTCTCCTTCAGTTCTGTGGTGTTTTAGGTTTATAGTGCTTTAGTTTACAGTTTCAACAACCATTATCTCATGAAGCCAGTACCTTTTTGCCCGGTAGATTCTGATTATCATTGGACAGTGCAAGTGTCCTCCAAGGATTGTTCGAATAGACGTGCGATCAAGCTGCCCATTCTTCTTGACTATATGCAGGAAGCTGCGTGGTATAACGCTACGCAACTGGGGTTTTCTACGATTGATTTGATGAGTCATGGGGTGACCTGGGTGATGAATCGTATGGTTTTGAATATCCATCGTTTGCCAGGACACAACGAAACAATCGATATAGAGACTTGGCCAGCATCAATGAATAAGTTCTATACGAAAAGAGATTTTCGCCTTACGGAGGGTGAGGAAGTTCTGGTCGAAGCAAGTTCAAATTGGTTGGTGATGGATGTTGATGCGCGAAAGTTGATTCCCATACCGTCGTTTATTGTAGATGCTGATTTTGTAGTGGATCGAGACAATTTGCCAGAACCTTCAGGTAAATTGCTTTTTGATACAGAAAGAGTCCAAAAGGTACGCGAAATTCAGGTCAGTTGGTTTGATTTAGATATCAATGATCATGTCAACAATACCAAGATATATCAGTGGTTGTTGGATGCTTTAGATGATGATTATCTCGATCAACACAATATTCAAAGCATGGATGTGTTATTCAAACATGAGATTAAGTTGGGAGACCGCCTGAGGTCAGAGAGCTACTGGGATGAGCAGCAGGACATGTGGTGTCATGCTTTGATTCACTGTGAGACACGTGTCTTACATGCAGTAGCTGTGTCTGGTTTTGATTAGCCTTATGGTGTGTTGTTTCTTTCGCCAAATCCAGTTAAAATTGTCACAACCAAATCATATTATACTACCTATGAAAAAGACTTACTTTATTTCTTTCGTACTGTTGTTTGTGAACTTTTGGGTTCAAGGACAGGGACAGACGGCTCTAGTCAAGACAGTGGATAGCTTGAGAATCGTGTGGGACAAAGAGGCTGTGATATTAGAGACATACAAAGGGATGGAAGAGTACTGTCGCAACGGACAATATCGACGAAACACCATTGAACTGGTAAAGGTAATTCATCACTATGACTCCATGTTGTACAAGACCGTAGTGGACAAATATGATGCAAGTGAGGACGAAGAAGCCAAAGCTACCCTTAAGGATATCGAGAAGTTGGAGAAAGACTATACGACGAAGAGTTTTTTGACATTCATCCATGAGGAGTGCTCAGAATTTAACTCTATTGAAAAGAATTATAGCAAAGCGAATAGCAAGCAGTATAAAAAGGAAGTGGCCAGTATGGAGAAAAAACTGGTGAAGTATGTCGAACAGATCACAAGTCAAATAGATATTGTAGACGAGCACATACATCACTTGGAGAATTTGTGATGAGGAAGAATGATTATTGAATGCTCTCCACGAGTTTGGAAATAGTAGCACTGTTGCTTTTGGAGTGAATATTTCTCAATAGGGATTTTTTTTCGTTGGCAGTGAGATGCCAATTGAGAGAGGGCCTTCGAGCTTTTGTGGAGTCTTTGGTGGAAATTCCCTTGAGGAGATTGACTTCTTTGTAATCCACATACATGTCGTATTCTACGGTGAAGAACTGTATTTCCTTGGGGTACCAAGATTTCATATAGGCTATTTTGTATTCGTTGTTGATGTCTTGAAAATTCGTCAGGTTATTGTAAACACTACTGATGGGGTTGGATATCTTGTCAAAGATCGATTGGTAGTTTTGTGGTTCGATGACTTGTACTCTCTTGGTGTCACGAATGGATAGTATGACAATCGACGAAGTGTTTTTTGCCAGCCAATCCTTGAATGCATAGACGAAACGTACTGCGTCGGTTATACCGAAGTTGTCCGTGACTCCAGCGTCCATGACCTTGATGGCAGGAGAACTAGGTAGGGTGATGTTGGGGGTGATGTATGGAAAGGAGGCATTCATCCGCAAGGCACTGGTGTATTTGAGGTCCTTAGCATCTTGATCCGCAAACAGCCTGTTGAAATCTACACCGTCAACCACCGTTTCACTAACGCCGTAATTGTTTCTGGGCATGATATTCATGTATGAGGTGTGTTGTGTAGAAATATAGAGTTTTCGACCGTCGTTCATTATGGATGGTCCAAAGAGTACCATAGGAATCTCTGCACGGGCTTCTAGTGGTTCATAGTCTGATAGTTTTTTGTCCATCACAAAATCAGTGTTGATGTTTAGTTGTTTTTCGAAGGCATAGCCTCTGTCTTTGGTGTATTGCTTGTCTGCATAGTCAAAGCGAGGGTTGCGTAAGAAAAGATCATTGACCACCATGTTGAATACCACTGGGTTGAGGTTGTCTTGAGAAATTTTGGCAAAGTACTCGGGACTGTTGAGGTCGTGGGTTATCCCTTGGTCTCTTTGGTAGGACATTTCACGAAAGTAAGAAGCACCGACCATACCACCAGAGGCTCCAGTGATCAAAACAGTCTGATCCATCAATGAATGACTGAGTTGTTGATCAATTTGTGCTAGACTCGAATATGCCCACAGCGCCGACCGGGAGCCTCCACCGCTCACACATACAAATACTGCCTTGGGAAGGGAGTCACTTTGCTTACGTTTCCAATGCTCTAAGATGGCTAAAATCTCTTGTTTGTCATTCGCTAAGATGCTGTCTTTGGTCATCGCATTGAGATTGGGTAGGGTGTAAGGGGCTTTCGTCGTGTGATAGTTGAGACCAAAGGCCTCATGATAGTCAAGTATGACACCTTTGGTAAATAGAATATTGAAAACAAGGTAAAGTACCAATGCTGCTGATACGATCCATTCCTTGGCCCAATAGGAGAGTGCGCCGATAGCCATGGTGATCATGGCCATGAAGAAAAATAAACTGGCTGCTGCAGGCAATTGAAAAGCCGCATAGTCTATCCCTAGCCCCATCAATAGAATGAGTCCCGTGAGGATTGCCACCAGGATGACCGAGTTCATGTGGTTTTGATCAAATACCTTAGTGATGATTTTTTTGTTGGGGAAGTGATAGAGTTCATGTGTGGATTTGAACTTGAGGTCTAGGTCTATGAAGGACGTGACCTTTCTTTTCTTCTTGTAAGAGAGTCGGTCTAGGATATTGAGACGGCTGAGGGCTATTTGTTTGAGCCTGTTGTTGAGTTTGTTGGTGATGAACTCGTAGATATCTTTGTTGGTGATGCGAAAATAGCCGTATAAAAGCGCAATGGTGATCGTTGTACCACTCAAGAACCCTGCTATGTGTCCGAAGATTTGAGCAGTGCTGGTCGCCTCATTGCTCGCTTGGAATATTACAACACAAGTGAGATAGCATATCAAGGTGAAGAAAGGGATGATGCTGTTGTTGATAGAGAATTTGCTGAACGGTTTGGTCAATAGACCGATAAATCGATACTTGCCGGCGTGGAGTATATATCCTGTGATGTGAAAGGATACTGTCAGTGTTCCAAAGGAAATCCCTACCCACAAGAAACTCCAAAAGTTGACTTTATACAGATACTCAGGATCCAAAAAAAGAAAAGGAATGCCAGACACATTGCCATAACTGCCCGTCACAAAGAGTAGGGTGATCACCCAACTGACCAGTAACAACTGATGTGACTTGAAGTACTGGGCCAACAGCTGAATTGGAAATGAGAACAATATGTGGTCTATTTTTCTGATTTTCACGAATGTATAATAGTTATCCTCTAGACTGTATCCAGTGGTTTTAGTTTACTTTTTTATTAATTTATCGATACTTCAGCGATTCTACACATTGAGGAAGAGATATTGAAGATTTTGTTGTGATTGTACCCGCCCACCTTGCACGTAAATGGGCTTTAAATGGAGGTGAGGGATTCAGGTTTTTTTTAGATGGAGCGAGTTAGTAACCTTCACATAGTTAGATTGCTAGGTTGATAATCGCTAACTTTGCTTTTCATTTAAATAATACATATTGAATACTTTTCAGGAATTAGGACTTGACGAAAAAATACTTCAAGCTCTGAACGACTTAGGAATAAGCAAGCCTACTGAAATCCAGCAAGAAGCAATTCCATTTTTACTAAAATCGGACCAAGATTTTATAGGTCTGGCACAAACGGGGACAGGTAAAACTGCAGCCTTTGGCTTGCCGCTGCTCCAATTGATCGAGCACGACAATACTACCTGTCAAGCGATCGTGTTGTCACCGACGCGTGAACTGGCTCAGCAGATAGCAGAAGGACTCAAGTCTTTCGCCAAATATGAGAGAAAATTAAAAGTTGAGTGTGTTTATGGTGGAGCTCCTATCATGAACCAAATGAAGAAATTGAAATCCAAACCACAGGTAGTGGTAGCGACTCCTGGTCGTTTGGTGGATTTGATCAAACGCAAAGCAATTGATATCCAGCATCTGAGATATCTGGTCTTAGATGAGGCAGACGAGATGCTCAATATGGGCTTTAAAGAAGAATTGAATGTTATTTTGTCTTCGACTCCTGATGATAAATCTACTTGGTTGTTTTCGGCAACTATGCCTAAGATCATCCGAAAAATGGTGGATGAATACATGCACAACCCTCATGAAATCTCTGTAAAGAGTGGGGTAGAAGTGAATAAGAATATTTCTCACCAATACATGGTGGTGAAAATGAGTGACAAAGCAGAAGCCATCAAGAGATTGATGGATGTAGAGACTGATTTGTTTGGAGTACTGTTTTGTCGCACGAAAATCGATACGCAAAATATCGCAGACGAACTTTCAAGAGCGGGATATGCTGCAGAGGCTTTGCATGGTGATTTGAGTCAAAATCAACGGGATTTGGTGATGCGGAAATTCAAAGATCGAGCCATCAATGTGCTAGTTGCTACAGATGTAGCAGCACGAGGGATTGATGTGAGTGATATTACCCACGTGATCCATCATAAACTCCCAGATGAGTTGGAATTCTACACGCATCGTAGTGGTAGAACCGCTCGTGCAGGAAAGAAAGGCCTTTCGATAGCACTCATCACCAAAGGAGAACGTAGAAGATTAGATCAAATCGAGCGAATCCTTGGTATTGAGTTCGAAAAGAAAATGGTACCTACGGGTGAGGAGATAGCTGCTCGAAGAGTTGAAGCTTGGTCTGAGAAGGTGTTGAACCAAGAGGTGGTTAATTTGCCCCAGGAGTTTCGAGACAAGGTACAAGAGAGCTTGGCAGTGCTGAGCAAGGAAGAATTGGTTGACAAGCTGCTGGCGATGGAGTGCAAACAACTGAACATGTCCGACTCTAGAGATATCAATGAAAATGCGAGCCATACAAGAAGTGATCGGTCAGAGGACGGCCGTGGTAGCTCTCGGAGTACTTCGCATTTCAAAAATTTCTCCATCAATATCGGTAAAATCGATTCTGTATCCAAAACGGACGTCCTCAATATCATACAGGAAGTGTCAGGGATAGATAGTGCAGATATAGGAAGGGTTGAAATCCAACAAAAGAAAGCTATCGTAGAGATCAATAAGAAGTCATCGCCAAGTTTTGCAGGTAAGTTTACGGGCTTTATGTTTGATGACAGAGAGATCAAGGTGAGTGATGGCGGAGTGTATACAGAAGCACCAGCGTCTAGAGGCAAAGGAAGATTCGGAGGTAAGAAATCCTATGGTGGAGGTGGCGGTCGTAGATCTGGCTCAGATCACAACCGTCGTAGAGATAAGCCACGTAGAAGGTAGACTTGAAGGAGTAGAACCGTTAGATATTACTACCACATTATAGGTATATTGAAGAATCCATGTTGTAATACATGGATTCTTTTTTTGTTTACAGCTGATTCAGCTTATCTTTAAGAATCCACCTGTGTTATTTATTGCCATAATAGTGTACAAGTATACGTGTGATAGTAATGCATTCTGACCCCCATAAAAACGCATCCACCTTACCCGAAAGATCTCAAAAGGAGATTGATTCGATGCTCAAATATGCTAAAGAAGCACGAGTAAGTAGTGTAGATAGAGCTATTGAGATAGTCAATAGTGCCATTGAAAGTGCCGAACGTATTGGGTATCCACAGGGAGTGGCAGAAGGGAGTTGTCAACTTGGCTTGTTGCATATGATATTAGGAAATCATGCGTTGGCATCTAGCTATACCCATCACGCTGAGAAAATGTTCGTTGAACAAGGAAATAGAAACGGGGAGGCAGAGGCACTGTATGTATTGGGGAGTATTCACTACAAGTCAGCCAAGCATCATGTGGGGCTAGATTATTTGTATCAAAGCTTACGCATACAAGAGGAACTCAAGGATATTCAAGGGCAATCACGGTCACTCAAGGCTATTGGTTATATCTATGAGGCATTTGATGAAGTAGAGAAGGCCGAAGAGACATATCTCAAGTGTACTGCGCTGAGTTCATCCATAGGAGATAAAAATGGTGAATCTAACGCGTGTAACCCTTTGTCGGGGCTGTATCTCAAGAAAAATGACGTGGATCGAGCCTTGGAAGTGATCAATAGGAGTATTGATCTCAAAAAGGAATCGGGGGATAAGAGAGGGTTGGCCTATGCGTATTATGGCAAAGGGAAGGTTTATTTGCACCAAGATGAATTTGATAATGCACGCGAGTATTTCTTCAAGGGGTTGAAAAAACACTTGAAGGTCGGAGATAAGATGGGGATAGGAATGTGCTATACGAGACTGGGTGTTTTGGAGTTTAAATTGGGAGACTTGGATACCAGTAAAGCTCATTTTTTGAATACCATAGCGTTAGGAGAAGAGATAGGGAACCAAGAAGTGCTGTACAATGCCTATTATTATCTGTACTTGATATCCGAACGAGAAGGTGACATGAGACAGGCATTGGACTATCACGTCAAGTATCATGAGTGCAAGTCCAATGTGGTCAATAGCGGAACGAAAAGCCATCTCAAATCGCTCGAGTCTGCCTGGAAAATGGAGAGTTTGGAGCTAGAGGCGCGTACACAAACAGAGAAAGCGGAATTTACCGAAAGGAAAAATGAAGAGCTCAATCGCTTTGTGTCACGTGTGTCGCATGACTTGAAAGGACCATTGGCTTCCATGATAGAGCTACACAAAGTAGTCGAGCGCGAAATAGAGGACAAGCAGTCGCTGTATTATTTTGAATTGTACAACAAGGGGTTGAAAAGACTCAATGCCACAATTTTGGATTTGCTTGAGTTGTCTAAGCTTAAGTCGTTGGAATTGGAATATGCTCCGATTAATTTTCAAGAAATCATTCGCGAATGTTTGGATTCATTTCATTACTATGCGAACTTTAACCTCATTGATTTTCAGGTGTCTATTGATCCACGTGTCGAGGTGCAATCGGATAAACGACTGATTAATACCGTTGTACAAAATCTTTTAGAGAATAGTATAAAGTATTCAAAAACTGATCATGAGCAGCCGTACGTTAAGATATCTGTACAAAGCATGGCCGAAGATTATTTTGCCTTGATTGTAGAAGACAATGGTGTCGGTATAGATCCAGTATTTCAGGAAAAAGTGTTTGACATGTTTTATCGTGCCAATGACAAGGTAGAAGGCTCAGGATTAGGGTTGTATATATTGAAGTCAGCAGTAGACAAGCTGGAAGGAGATATACAATTGAAGAGTGTGCTGGATGAAGGAACGAAAACCATCATCATTTTGCCAATTTCAACTAAATAGCGTTAAGTCAATGGAAGAAAACGAGAAAAGCGAGGACGAGCTAAGAATTGAGGGACTCGACAGTGATATTGAAAAAATTGACCCTACTGATATGGGAGGTATGGATCACGATGTTCAGATTATCGAGCTCGATGATTTGGAGGTGGACTGGGTGAAGAGTAGAGGGAAAAAGAAAGAATAAAGTACAAGCAGCATTTGAACTAGGGAAAGATCATTTTTATTGAGAAAGATAGAAAAATGATAGCGAATGGTTAGTTCAACAGTTTTGAAGAGATACTGTATAATAACTCTACTTTTTGGTTGTATAAACATACCGGTTTGGTCTCAAGATCAAGTCATGGGAGAGTTATATTCTAACCTATCTGTCTTGCCTGAAGACACCTCTAAGGTAGAAGCTATTTTTGATATCTTACAAGCCTCCCCATTCAGGGAGAGCCATGTTGAATTGGCTAAGCAAGCTTATTACCTTTCTCATTCCTTGGATTATAGCATTGGTATTGCCAAAAGTGCCTATCATCTCGGGGTAATGCTACGCGAGAAGCTGGACTACAAGACAAGTTACAAGAACCTCATGATTGCTTTGAAAAATGCCAAAGCGATAGGGGATAAAAGCTTGATGGTTGATGTTCTTCATGCTTATGGGAATAACAAAGATCGCCAGAATCACATCGATTCAGCTTTTTGGTATTACCATGAAGCCCTGCGTTTGGCTGATTCGATTGATTACCCATATCGGTTGGCAGAAATCCATTATTCTATCAGTGGTTTGTCCAATCATATCGGGCAGAATGACAAGGCACTCCAACATATACTCGAAGCTGAAGCATATTATGAGGGAGTGGGTAAAGGCAAGGATTGCTGGCATGTGCTCAATTTGTTAGGGATTATATTTGAAGAATCAGCAAACCAAAGTCGAGCGTTTGAGTACTATTTTGATGCTTTGGACATGGCCAAGGAGAGTCAGGATCGAAATGCAGAGGTGATCGTGTCCAACAATTTGGCTATCCTGTATGAGTTGGTAGGAAAGCTAACTGAAGCGAAGGAGTTTTTGTGGGCCGCCATCCAAAAAGCCCATGTGGTTGGACTGAAGGAAGATGAAGCGTATTTGCTCAGCAATATAGCAGCGATCTATATTGATGAGAAAGATACGCTTCGTGCCATGTCTTCACTTCAGAAATCCCTGTCCATGATGCGTGATTTAAACGACAAATGTGAGATTGCATACCCTATGGTCGGATTAGGAGATTTATATCTGTTGAAGACTAATTTTGATTCCGCTCAGTGGTACTATGAGCAGTCAGTAGCGTTGGCAAATGAATGTCAGAATTCACCGTTACTAGCCAGTGCATATCGTAGTTTGGGGGTCTTATGTATCAATCAGGGGAAGTACAACTCTGGAATAAGTAACCTCAAGAAGAGCTTGGATGTGGGGCGTCAAGTCAACCTGCTGGAAGAACAGAAGAAAACGTTTTTGGAACTTTATCAGGCTTATAAAAAGAAGAAAGATGTGGTAAACGCACTTTTTTGTTTTGAAAAGTACCAGCAAGTCAGAGATTCGTTGCTCGACGAGGTGGAAATGAATGAAATAGCTAAAGTGACGTCTGAGTATGAGTTTAGAAAGAAACTACAAAACCTAGAATACAAGCGGAAGTCAGAATCATTGAAACTGCAAGCAGAAGTGAGTAAGCAAGAAACGGATAAATTGGGCCTCTATGCGGTGATTGCACTGACGTTGATTTTAGCGGTTTCGTTGTATAGAGCCTATTTTTTGGTTCAAAACCAAAACAAGAGGTTGAAAATAATCAATGACGAAAAGAATACACTCATGGGGGTAGTCGCTCATGATCTGAGAAGTCCTCTCAATAATATTAAAAGTATCATGTCACTGGTGAGGTTGGACAATGCCATAAAAGGGGAGCATGGTGAAGACTATGCTCAGATATTGGATGACAGTGTGGACAACATGCGGGAGATGATTGATCGAGTCATGGATATCAGTGCTATAGAGGAAATGAGGCTTAATCTCAAAATGGAACGCAGCGATGTGGGACAGTTGCTGGAGAGGGTGGCTGATAATTATGAGTTTATTGCCTCTAAAAAAGAGATTTCGATCAAAAGAGACTTTGAGTCAAAGATGTACTTTGCACGGATTGATACGAAGTATGCCTTGCAGGTGTTTGACAACCTCATGTCAAATGCAATCAAATACAGTAATCCCCGGTCTCAGATCGAGCTATCCATACAAATAAGAAATGGGGGTGGGGTTTGTGTGAGTTTTAGGGATGAGGGGCAAGGAATCAGTGAATTGGATCAAACCAAGCTTTTTGTCAAGTATCAAAAATTGAGTGCTCGACCTACCGGCAATGAAGAGTCCACTGGTTTGGGCTTGTTTATTGTAAAGAAATTTGTCGATGCAATGGGAGGTGATGTGACTTGCCAAAGTGTATTGGGTCAGGGGAGTACTTTTGTAGTGAAATTTCCTGAGGCTTGACTTTGTTCTAGCAATCCACAGAAAAGCCCCGATGTCTAGGTATTGGGGCTTTTCTGTGTGATGTAATTGACGCTAAGTCTGTGAAGGATGATTTCTTATGACAAACTCTGGGTGAAATCACTCCTTGCTCGAGGAGATGATATTCATGTTTTCTACCCTGCTTTGGATACTAATGAATGTGCTTGAAATGGTCGCCAGCTTTTTGAGGTGGGAGATACTGTCGGCATGCGCTTCATTCATGAGTTGAGAAATGAGTTTCTGTCCGTCAACTGAGGCATTGTATGCTTCTGTATAGTTTTTTGCTACTTTGTAGTTGTATTTTGAGCTGTATATGCAGTTGTACATGTGTAGATCCGATATTTTCGTTTCTTGCTGATCATTGTATATGTCTCTAGCTCTTTTGAATTCGAGCATGGCCAAGTCTTCTTCCCCCAATATGTATTGAGAAAGTCCAATCATGTCCAATATTTCCCAGTTGTCCTTGTCCAAGGAGGAAAGATCCTTTAATTCAAAATTGAGAAGCAAAGCGAGAGATTTGGCTTCTTCGGGTTGTGTGTCAAAATCCAAATTCAAAAGAGAATCTGTGACTATATGTCCTACAATCATGGCATTCTCTAGCAGCTGGTTGGTAGCTTTTGTGATCAGTAGTTTGGAGCCATTGTCTTGGAATTTGGTCGCATTGATCACATCAGTTATTGTTGAGTTCAGTATACCAGGGTTTTGTTTGATCGTTTCTATATTTCCATTTTGGAGTTTTTTAGATAGGTGCTCATTTTTGATCAGAGCGATATACGCATAAGCTTTGGGGATGTCTTTCCCCTTCATGGTATAGATATCGTTGTGAATGGCTTGGTTGAGGAAGCTGAGTGCCTCTCTGTATTTTCCTTCTGAGTAGGCTAGCTCGCCTTGTTCGAAATTGTCACTCTGAGCGCTTAGTGAAGGCGGGAACAATGAACCAATAGCTAGGACGGTAGCTAGGCTCCATTTTGTTAGATCTTTCATGCTGCTTTCGTTTATACTCCTGATTATCTAGGAGTTGTGTCTTTCTTGTTAACAATATGTTATAATATGAAAACAAAAGCAAAGACAAGCTGTGAAAACGCATATAAAATCATGTAATCACCTATCACGTAGGTAATTTACCTATGTGATAGGTGTATTCACTTATTGATATTAAATGTGATTATTTTAATATAACTGAAAGGGGTTTCGTGTGAGTTTACCTCAGATGGTTGAATTCTTCGATTATAAGCTCCAACCGATAGAGGTTTGGAATATGTAATCTGTGTCACTTACACCTTCTGCTCCAGGAGAACTGTCATAGTTGATGGTGTAGCCTGCTCCGACGTAAAAATCCTTTGGTAAATCAAATTTTACATCGAGGGTAAAGTTTACCCTGTTTCGACTAGCTTGATTTAGACTCTTGTAGTATTGACAATTTGAAGTGATTGTTACATTTTCTAAATCGAAAGCATTAAAATCTGCAGATAGGTATGCTTCTGCGCTAGAATTGCTAGGCGTACTGGCCGCATCGTTGTAGATTTCATTGTTTAGGGCCATTCCTGTTGCTATGTTGAGGTATAGCTTGTGGTTTCGGATAGGGTAGTAGCCAAGACCCAATGAATAAGTAGAGCGTAGTTCCATTTCGATCTCATCTGAGGTCAAGAAATCCGCAGATGTAACACCAAACCATGACTTACCAATGAACAGTCTAAAGTTACCCCCATAGTTGTTTCTTCGGTTTACTACACGCACAGAGTCATTGGCATCTACACCATTGTAGAGGAAGTTGCCGTACAAGTCAGGGTTGATTTTGGTGGTAAGGTATGACGCGGTACCTCGTACGGTCAGTTGATTGTTGTTAGAAGACTTGGAATGGGTGAAGCCACCGTCCAAAGAGATACTCATTCGATCCCAAAACCCACTACTGACGGAATTGAGGTATACTACCTCTAAGAAAGGGACTGAAATCGTCTCTCCGTCTATTTTGTTGATTGTTGCAGTTTGATCGGTGATGTTGATGGAGCCATTGTATTTTTCTCCGCTAGACATGTTGATAATGAATGTGTCTGTACTGGTCAAATCTTTGATCATGTCCCAGTCGATGAGGAAGTTGCTTTCGCTATAGTCTGTTTCAAATTCGAGCACACCATTGTCGAAAGATTTGATACTCCCAATCATTTGGTCCCCATTGGTGAGAACAACTTTGTCTTGTGCTTGACTGGTAAATAGAGTGAAAAGTAAAGCGAAGCTAAGTAGGCCTTTTGTCATGGTTTTGTCTATTTGGTTATGAGTAGACAAAATTAAAAGGATAGCGTAGAATGTAAAGCCAATAATGTAATAATTGGCTAGAAACTCCACCCAAATACGGATTGGAAGACATAGTCATACTTAGATATGTCTTCGCCTGGTTGGTTGTCGTAGTTGAGAGTGAGGTTTACACCCAAGTAGAGATCCAAGGGCAGATCATACTTGATGTTGAATGTATAATTGTACCTGAGTCGTTTGCTTTTGGATAAACTGGGAAATAACTGGAACTTAGAAGAGATATCTACGTCTTTGAACCCAAATCCATTGAAGTCGATTTGAAGGAAGGACTCTAAGGATTCGTCATCCTCTTGGTCTGTTTGAAACTTTTCTGTGTTGGACGCTAGTCCAATGGCCGTATTGAGATACATTTGGTGATTTCTCAATAGAATCTTTCCCATTCCTAACTGTAGCGTTGTTCTTATTTTTAGATTCTGCTCATCACTTTGCAAAAAGTCAGTTGCACCGAGAACAAACCAACTTTTGTTGAAAAATACGCGCCAGTTTGTACCGTGGTTGTTTCTGACTGTGATGATGGAACTGGTACTGTCTGAGACGCGGCTGTCAAGAAAACTCAAGTAGAATTCACATTGCAACTTTGTGCTGACATAGGATGCATTGCCATTGATTGTCAGTTGGTTGGTATTGCTAGACTTGGTGATCGTGTACCCGCCATCGACAGAGGCGGATATTCGGTCCCAAAACCGATTTTCACTGGATTTGAGGTATACAATATCCTTGATTCGAGCAAAGAGCTTGGACCCTTCGACCGGGGTGATGATGAGATACTCCGAGTTGTACATGTCGTGTGAGATGGTTCCTTTGAGACGGTACTTGGTCGTCAGGATGATGATGAAACTCGAAGAGGTTTTCAAACCTTTGACCTTGTCCCATTCTACAGTGAAGTCACTGTCACTGTAGTCCGTTTCTACAGTGAGAATGCCATATTCCATACTTTTGATCTCTCCAATTAAAACTTGGTTATTGTTCATCACAACTGTGTCTCTGTTGTGTCCAAAGCCTTGATAGGATAGGGTCAATAAAAGGAAAATAATAAGGCCTGCTCTCAAATCGTAATGCGTTGGTTGTATGAAGCGTAAGATTGAGGCAAATATATTTATAATATTTAGCTCTGTATCGTGTTTAGTTGAGAACTCGGATTTCTATTCTTCTGTTGAGTTCTCTTCCATTCACTTCATCATCATTAGAAGCTAGGGGTTGAGTTGGTCCGTACCCTTTGCAGACCATTCGTTTTGGATCGATACCTTTTTGGATCAGATAGTCACGTACAGCATTGGCTCGAGCCAATGAGAGTTTCATGTTGCCCTCTAGTGTCCCTGTATTGTCAGTGTGTCCACCGATTTCAATATCAAGGGTTGGGGTGTCTTCGAGCATGTCATGGAGCTCACCCAATACCTCATAGGAGTCACTTGTGAGATGTGCTGAGTGAATGTCAAAGTAGATGTTGTTGAGCATTGCTTTTTCTCCTGCTCTGAATTTGCTGCCAAGCATATCCATTTTTTCATACTTCTGTTCAGAATTCTTGTCGTAGAGCGTCTTGAAGTCCGTCTCTTCTACATGCTCAGGTATATCGATGTGAAAGTCTCGTTCAAAGGACTTGTTGTGCTCAGGGTGGTCTGACAAGATCCGTGCTGTATGTGCCAACTGGTTGTTCATAAATAGCTTGACATTGAACTCCTCTTCTGTAAAGATTTCCATTTCGAATGAGCCGTCACTTTTACTGTAAGTACGGAAGATCTCATCGTCGTAATTGATAGGATGAAAGTCAATGCGGACATTCGCTAATGTACTGGCTGTGGCATTGTCATAAATGAACCCTTCAACTAGGACTTTTCCTTGTTTGTGGAAGTAGTAGATGTCAAAGCCACCGATGCCTCTGAGTCTATTCGAACTGAAAAAGCCTGAAATATTGTCTTCGTTGAGTTGAAAGTTGATTTCGTCATCCGTTGAATTGATAGGGAAACCCATATTGACTGGCTTTTTCCACTGGTAGGATTGAGCATCCCATTCGGACTTGAAGACATCATAGCCACCAATGGATGCTGGGTTGTTGGAACTAAAATATAGTGTCTGCCCGTCATGGGATAGGAACGGACTGTCTTCGTCGTAGTTGGAATTGACCAAGCCTGGAACTGCTACTGGTGCTGACCACTGTCCTGACTTGGGGTTATAGATGGATTGATAGAGATCCAAATTGCCCTTTTCGGATTTGGATGAAAAATAAACGGTGGTTTCAGCATCATCAATGAAGAAATGAGATTCGATTCGCGCCTGTGTACCTAGTTTTGTGTCGAATTCTACCGGAGATCCCCACTGATCTCCAGAAGGTTGACTGAAGAAAAGCCCTTTGGCAGATTCATCGTCTTTGTACATGAATAGACGGCCATCATTGTTGACCACTTCGATTTTAGCATTGTCCAAGGTGAATTCTCCGAGTTGTTTCAGCTCTGTTGGGGCATTCCATCCTACGGAACTCTTGGTAGCGTGGTAGATATTGAACGATGGTGCATTGGACCTTGACGAAGCAAAGAGAAGTTCGCTATGGTCGGAGAAGAAAGCGGGAGAGACGTCATCCAAAGGCGAATTGATAGGTGTACCCATGTTGACAATTTCAAAGTCGGTTGTGTTCAAATAAAATTTTTCAGCTTCTTTGGCTTGCTTCAGACGGTCTTCTGTTTCTTTGGTGATTTCACGTGTTTTGTAAATATCCAGATCCAAGAAAGCCTGAAAATGTTTGGCCGATATGTCAAATTCATAGCGGTTGTAGTGAATGCGTCCTAGCCAGTAGTTGTAAAACTTGTCTGTTTTTCCTTCGTTGGCTTCATATTCTTTGAGTGCGTCTAGACTCTCGCCTCTGCCGTCCGTAAGTTGGTACGCTACATAGCGATGGTACTGTACATAGTGGTTCTTGGGGTAGTTGTTTAGGATTTCGTCATACAATTCCAAGGCCTTTGGGAAGTCCTCTTTGAAAAAGTAATAATCCGCACGTTCGATGAGCTTCTTTTTGCTAAGCTTTTTTTCTACTTTGTCATTTTGACCAAACGCTACTGTAGTGATACATATCAGAACCCAAAATACATGTTTCATTGAAAATACAGTTTAGTTCAAATCCAAAATTAAGAAACCTTCATATTGTATGCACTTGAATTCATCATCATGTTTGAATTTTAAGTGAAAACACTAGGCGCTTTGTAATGAATTTGTATTCCCGAATGAGTGAAAATACCTAGAAACATGGAGAGTTGTCAATTCTTTAATCAATTATTTGAGATCAAATCGATAACCCTCTGTGCTATAGGGTTTTATTATTCTTTTATCGAAGTGAGGTAATCGTCGAACGTACTGAGTTTGTCTTGATGAGATTTGCCATCCTGTAAATCAATGATGCGATTGGCTACTGTCTGTACAAATTCATGGTCATGTGAGGTGAACAATACAGTCCCTGGAAAGTCTCTAAGTGCATTGTTGAGTGCTTGGATTGACTCGAGATCCAAGTGGTTGGTGGGTTCATCGAGGATGAGTACATTTCCTTCATTGAGCATCATTTTGGATAGCATACAGCGTACCTTTTCTCCTCCGGAGAGTACGCTGCATTTTTTGAAAGTTTCCTCTCCTGAAAACAACATCTTACCCAAAAAACCACGGATAAATACTTCGTCTTTTTCGCCTTCAGAATACTGTCTCAACCAATCGATCAAGTTTTCGTCAGATTGAAAAAAGGCCTCATTGTCATTGGGTAAATAGGAGGTGGTGATGGTCTGTCCAAATTTGAATGTACCACTGTCTGCTTGTTCTTCTTCCATCAAAGTTTTGAACAAATATGTGATAGACAAACTATCGTCGGCAAGGAATGCTATTTTGTCTCCTTTGTTGACAAAGAAGTCCAAGTTGGTAAACAATGGTTTAGTTTGGAGTGATTTGCTTAGACCTTTCACTTCGAGTATTTGATCTCCGGCCGTTCTGCTTTGATTGAATATCACAGCAGGATATCGTCGAGATGATGGTTGAATGTCCTCCACATTGATTTTGTCCAATAGTTTTTTACGCGAAGTGGCTTGTTTGGACTTGGCCGCATTGGCACTGAATCGTGCAATGAAATCTTGGAGTTCTTTTTTCTTTTCTTCAGCTTTCTTGTTGACGGAGCTACGTTGCGCTAGTGCCAATTGACTGGATTGATACCAAAACGAGTAGTTGCCCGTGAAAATCTTGATGGCGCTAAAATCAATGTCAGCAATATGTGTACATACCGTGTCCAAAAAATGTCTATCGTGAGAGACAACAATGACGGTG
The DNA here is from genome assembly GCF_002742335.1 of Reichenbachiella sp. 5M10. NCBI lineage: Bacteria > Pseudomonadati > Bacteroidota > Cytophagia > Cytophagales > Reichenbachiellaceae > Reichenbachiella > Reichenbachiella sp. 5M10. The sequence goes on from NZ_MDGR01000007.1 coordinate 1,817,828, forward strand.
TTTTTGAAGTCCAACAAAAAGTCCTCAAGCCAAGAGACAGTATGAAGGTCCAGGTCGTTGGTAGGCTCATCAAGTATGAGAAGGTCGGGGTTGCCAAAGAGTGCTTGTGCCAAGAGTACTCGTACTTTTTGACTACCGTTGAGTTCTTTGAGCAGTTGATAATGAGTGTCTTCTTTGATGCCAAGACCACTCAATAGACTTGCAGCATCAGGTTCAGCATTCCATCCGTCCATTTCAGCAAATTTCTCTTCGAGCTCCGACGTACGGATGCCGTCGGCTTCACTAAAGTCCGGCTTGGCATAGAGGGCATCTTTTTCCTGCATGATGTCCCATAGCTCAGTATGACCTCTCATGACCGTGTTGATGACTGTCTCTTCGTCAAACTCAAAGTGATTTTGTCTTAAAACTGCCATTCTTTTGCCAGAATCCATCGTCACAGATCCTGTATTGGGTTGGATGTCACCAGATAGAATTTTCAAAAAAGTGGATTTCCCTGCTCCATTGGCGCCAATTACGCCGTAGCAGTTGCCTTCAGTGAACTTGATGTTGACTTCATCAAAAAGAATTCTTTTGCCGTATTGTAAGGAGACGTTGTTTGCTGCGATCATAGAGACTAATAGTTTGAAGGCGCAAAGATAGAAGAATCATTAGCCAATCGAAATATTCACTGCATTAGTTCTAGGTTTGATCAGGGTTTCTTTGAGGACTTGTGATGAGATGAGTGAAAGACAGCTTGGTGATTTTGTATGTAGATGAAACGCAATAAATCCACGATATCTTGTTTTCTTTGGCCCATGAAGGTAGCAGTAATAGGAGGGGGGGCAGCGGGTTTTTTTGCAGCCTTGTCTTGTAAAGAAAGTCACCCTGAGGCAGAGGTGCATATCTTGGAGGGGTCTGGTAAAACACTCTCCAAAGTCAAAGTGTCAGGTGGTGGACGGTGCAACGTGACCAACGGTTGTGAGTCTAATGCTGAGTTTTTGAAGCATTACCCTCGTGGGGGAAAACAATTGAAAAAGACCTTTGTGCATTTTGCCCGAAAGGATACTCTGCAATGGTTTGCTGCGCGCGGAGTGGAGCTCAAAACAGAGGTAGATGGTAGGATGTTTCCGGTGACGAATGACTCTCAGACTGTGGTAGATTGTTTGCGCGATGAAGCTTCTAAACAAGGGGTAGAGGTGATTCAGAGCTATAAAGTGGAATCAGTAAAGGCAACTACCGCGGGATTTGAGTTGAGTAGCAAAGGGACTCAGCGAGCTTATGATTATCTGATCGTTGCAACAGGTGGCAGTCCTAAGCGCTCGGCGTATGACTGGTTGTCCGACATGGGGCATTCGATCATTGATCCGGTACCGTCGTTGTTTACGTTCAATATACCTACAGAGAAAAAGCTAGTCGCTCTGTCAGGGACAGCTGTACCGTCTGCTACTGTCAAAATACAAGGAAGTAAACTAATGGAGCAAGGGCCACTTTTGATCACGCATTGGGGGATGAGTGGTCCAGCCATATTGAAACTCTCTGCCTGGGGTGCACGTCAGTTGCAGGAAATGAATTATCAGTTTAGTACATTGATCAATTGGTCATCCTATGCCAATGAAAATGAGGTCAGGGAACAGTTGCAGCGTGAGCTTCATCATATGGACAAAAAGTTGATACAGAACATTAATCCTTTTGATTTGCCAAAGAGGCTTTGGCTGTATTTGTTAGATCGAGTAGGAGTAGATCCATACATACGTTGGAACGAATTGGGGAAGAAGGACAAAAATAGATTGGTCAATGTGATCTGCAATGATACGTATGAGGTGAGTGGTAAGACGACTTTCAAAGAAGAGTTTGTGACCTGTGGGGGAGTAGACAATGCAGAGGTGAATTTTGACACAATGGCAAGTAGAAAGGTTGAGAAACTCTATTTTGCTGGAGAAGTTTTGAATATTGACGGCATTACAGGAGGGTTCAATTTTCAAGCAGCTTGGAGTACGGGGTACGTGGCTGGCCAGCTGGGATGAAACCCTTTGTATAGTGATTTGAAATGTTGACTGAGCGCGGTGTAGTCAATTTTGTTTCATGGGTTTTACCCCTAGCTGCTTATTCACATTCTAGCTCAGAATAAGTGTTGAAAGCGGCTTTCGCTTTATCCAACTCCTTCAGTTTTGTATAGGTTTCGCCCATTAATTGATAGACACTGCAATCAGAAGGGTAGAGTCGGATAGATGTTGCATAATCAAGTATGGCCTTGTCATAGTCTCCTTGGGATACAAGTATTTCCGCACGTAGATCATAGTAGTCTGCTCGTGCGGATTCGTTTTCGATAGATAGTGAGGCAAAAGCTAGCGCTTCGGAGGGGTGATTTTTTTTCTTGTAGCATAGCGCCAGATAGTTGGTGATGTCACTGTCGTTGGGTTGTTTCTTATATGCCTTTTCCAAATGCTCAATGGCTAGATCGTATTGTCCCATCCAGTAGTAGCACGTTCCCATGTTGTAATACGCTATGAAATTTCCGCTATCATAGGCCAAGTGTTTTTGATGGTAAGGTAACGCTGTTTCGTAATCTTCTTTCCCATAGTAGCTATTGCCAATATAGTTGTATAGATCTTCGTCTTCATAGCCCATAGATTCTGATTTTTTGAGCCACATCAACGCCGAGTCATACTGATACAATTGATAGTAAGAATAACCAATATTATATGCTTTGACTTTATCACTGTTGTCACAGGCATAGGCTTTTTGGAAGTAAACCAAGCTGGAATCGTTGTTGCCCTGACTGTCATAGATCAATCCCTTGAGATTGTAAGCTTTGCAATAATTGCTTTTCCTGTCAAGGGTAAGATCGAGGTATTTGATCGACTCTGAATAATCCTCGAGGTTGTATAGCGCGTAAGCGATATTGTAATAATATACTTGGTTTTCAGGTTCTATTTCCATCGCTCGGTAAAAATCACTGATAGCCCGGTAGTATTGTCCTAGTGTATAGTAAGTGATTCCACGATCGTTGAGGATCTCTTCTGGGTCGTCAGGATCCAGAGCAATCGCTTGTCCGTAATAAACGATGGCCTCATCGTAGTTGCCTTGCTCTTTGGCTGATTCGGCCTGTCTCACCAGCTCTGACGCATTTTTATCCTTGTTTTGTTCATTTGCTATGACCATATCAATGAATGCACCGCATTCTTTGGCGAGCACTTTTGCAATGTCCATACCTATGATATTCCCTTTTTCTTCAAGGCTGTTTTTGCCATATTTTTTTTCAAGCTTTTTGCTATGATCACCCAGTCCATTTTCCATGCATTTTGTGAGAATAGCTGTCATGTCTGTATTGCCTTTGTTGACTTCTTTTGTCAGGCATACACAGACTTCGTCGGAGATTGTGTGTATTACATCTTGGCCAAAAGTCAAGTGAGTAAGTCCAAGTAGTAGGGTGCTGATAATAGTGAATTTCATGATTCTAGGTGCTCCTTAATGTGAGACGGTTGTGGTTTGATCTCACCAAGAATAAGAAAATTCAAGGATACTATTTCACATCAAGTCGATTTTATATCGATATACCGACGTGGTATTTCCAAAGTTCTTTCTGATTAGAAGGGATTTTGAAGCAATGGATCGCTGAGAGTTGTTGTAGGCACGTGAGTTAGTCTTGATGGATAAAGCCCATGAGTAGCATCATTCGTTCGAATTCAGGATGGAGATGTGCTTGTAACACCAGTTTTTTAAAAGTGAAGGGATGTACGAACTCCATGGACCGAGCATGAAGTAGCATGGTGTTCATTTTCCATTTCTCTAAGAAGAGTTTGTTTTGCTTGTTGCAGCCATGAGGCCGATCTCCGATGATGGGGTGGTAGATATGTGCAAAGTGTTTGCGCAGCTGATGCATACGGCCAGTCTCAGGGTAGGCTTCTACCCAAGCGTACCTTGAAGTACTAAATTTGCCATGCGGCACCTCCAATTCTACACGATCAACTGTGCGGTAGTGTGTGACAGCAGGTTGTACTTTGCCATTGTCGTTGGTGAGGGCGTAATTGATCGTCTCTGACTCTACCGTATGTCCTCGTACTATCGCCCAATAGGTTTTATGAATTTGTTGTTCGTCAAATATTTTTCGGACTTTTTTGAGCGCTTCTTCATGCAAGGCGAAGAGTAGCACACCGCTGGTTTTGCGGTCCAAACGATGGGCAGGGTAGACACGTTGGTCGATTTGGTTGCGTAATTGCTGGAGCGCAAACTGATCTGTGTTTCTACTGATTTTTGACCGATGTACCATCAACCCATGCGGCTTGTTGATGGCTACATAGTGTTCGTCTTGATAGATTATTTCTAATGGCTCCTCCAAATTTCCTTCTAATGGAGCGTAAAGTAAGGCATTATTGGATTCTTAAACTAGATGGCTTTTGAACTTAATTTCAAATGCATAATTTGCCACCTAACCTTAAATATACTTGCAGGAATGAGAATACTTAAAAAGACTTGGATCGGTTTGATTCTGTTGATGTTGTGTCAAATGAATGTTCGAGCGCAGATCCTCAATCTAAATCAATTGGATGTCACTACGGATTCATCGGGCTATACTTACGGAGGTGTAGAGTTCTTTTTCGAGGCGGACAATCGGAGCCCAACACCTGACGAATCTGCTCAGTTGTTGACTGTCGAGTCAGCCTTAGAGGTGATTCATGTCTCCGAAAAGAACGCTTATTTTCTTAATGGAGAGCTCAATTACTATGAAGCGACTGGGGATCCAGTGATCAGTACGGGCTATATTCACTTTCGGACCAATTTTCAACGCAAAAAGAGGCTGTCTTATGAGTTGTACACTCAAGCCTCTTTCGACGCGAGCCGGAGATTGGATTTTCGAGGCTTAGGAGGGGGAGGTATCAAGTATCGTATCCATAAGACTGAGGTATTTGAGCTGGATGTAGGAACGGGTTTTTTCTATGAGCATGAAAAATGGGAGACTTTTGATACAGTAAGTGAAGTAGTAGAAAAGAATTTGATCAAGTCATCTAACTATGTCAAAACCAATTTGGTATTGAGTGAGAATGCCAATTTAGGCTTTATTACCTTTTATCAAGTAGGGTATGATTCTGATATAGAAGGTTTTAGAAACCGAATCAGCGGGGATTTACAAATAGACTTTACACTGACGGAGCATTTTTCGTTTGTTGTACAGGGTTCGATTCACTACGAGGACAAACCTGTCATCGATATCAATAAAACCGTATACGGAATCAGCAACGGTATTCGATATGAGTTTTGATAGGGGGATAAAAGAACAGCCACTTCGAGATGAAGTGGCTGTTCTTTTATTTGTTAATGAGCCTTATGATTCCATCACTTCTTTGACAATTTGTGCCAATTGCTCAGGGCCTTCAAGGGGCTTTCTAATGTATTTCTTTACATCTATCTTCAATTCGTCTGTCTCATATTCGAGATGAGAGGAGACGATGATGATTTTTGGTTTGCTTTCAAGTGTCGAGATGGTTTCGTACCCATCCAAATAGGGCATCTCTATATCAAGGAAGAGAATGTCTGGCTTTAACTTTGATACGCCGACCGCACCATCTATTGCGCTGCTAAATGTGCCTACCAAGTCTATCGAGTCTACTCTTTCTGCCAGTTTCTTGAATATCTCTAAATAAACCAAGTCATCATCTATTGCAATACACTTGTATTTTTCCATCTAATAATTAATTGATCTCTGTAATTGTCCTAAAGTAATGCCAATCTTAACCAAAAATATCTAGTAATGAAACAGCCTTCCCCAAAAACACTGAAAAAATGCTGGGGGAGTGAGATGAAAATGCCATTACAATATAACCCAATAATAATATGATTGAAGCGGATAAATCCCTAAATTGCGGGATTGATTGACAACAAATAACCCGTTTTAATATAAAATTTCTAATAAGTGATCCCATGAATAAGATTCTATCAGAAGTAAAGGAGAGATTAGGTAAACCGTATCACGATTTTGAGTTTTTGCTCGAATGCTTGAAGGATATTTTGACCCAAAACGGAGAAGCAGATATTGCCAAGGATATTCCGTTTATCAACGATTTTCCGTTTAAGACCGGAGAGGAAATGACCGCCAAGCATGTTCAGTTGTACTCATTGGTATTTCAACTAGTGAATATGGTAGAAGTCAATGGGGCGGTGCAAAATAGAAGGCATACCGAGAATGAGTTGGATTATCATGCTGTACATGGTTTGTTTGCCAACAATATCCACCACTTATTGGCCAATAATGTGTCAGAACAAGCGATTTTGGACCAATTGCCAGATACAGTCGTGGAGCCTGTATTGACTGCCCATCCGACAGAAGCCAAAAGAGCGACAGTATTGGAGCACCACAGGGATTTGTACTTGCTTTTGGTCAATCGAGAAAACAAGATGTTTTCTAACAATGAACTGCGCAATATTAGACATAATATCAAACTCTCTCTGTATAGAATATGGAAGACGGGAGAGATTTATCTGGAAAAGCCTGATGTCAAGTCTGAACTGAGAAATATACTGCACTATCTTGTCAACGTATTCCCAGACGTGATTCCTGTATTGGATAGGAGGTTGATTCAAGCTTGGTCGTCTTGCGGGCTGGACAAACGCACTTTATTGGAGAACCATAGCTTTCCAAAGATTAATTTTGGCAACTGGGTAGGAGGAGATAGAGACGGTCACCCGTTGGTGACCGAAGAAGTCACTGCAGACACGTTGGAGGCATTGAGACTCAATGCGTTTGTAGTGATGAATAGAAAATTGACCAATTTGGTTCGACACCTCAGTTTTACACATGAAGTAACACAGTGTAGTGATGAATTTATAGGTGCTGTGGATCAAATCAAATCCGAGTTGGGAGAGAGAGGTACAGAAGCATACGATAGAAACAAGGGGGAGGCATTTAGACAATATGCTAACTTGATCATTGCTAAAATGCCTATCAACTTAGAGAGAGGTCATGCCATCGAGTTGATTGAGGAAGAAGGGCGATACGTGTATGCCTTGGATATGCTCAATGACCTGAACCTGCTCAAGAATGAATTGCTCAAATTTGGTGCTGAATCTATAGCATATGATGATGTCAATTTGGCTATCAGAAGTTTAGAAACTTTCGGTTTTCATTTGGCAAAACTTGATGTTCGTCAAAATAGTGCGTTTCATGACAAAGCAATCGAACAGCTGCTCGAAGCTGCACAAATTAGTGATAGAGATTTTTCCAATTGGAGTGAAGATAAACGAGTGGCATTTTTGACTAAAGAGCTTCAGTCAAGTCGTCCATTTACTCATCAAAATGCTAAACTAGGCCCTAATGCTTCAGCGGTGATTTCTTGTTATAGAGTGATCGAAGCGCACGTGACCAAGTATGGTACGGAAGGTATCGGTTCGTTCATCGTAAGTATGACCCGCTCCTTGTCGGATTTGCTTTCGGTATATTTGTTGGCTCGGGAAGCTGGATTGCTTGTGCAGATTGAAGAGGGCTTGGTGTGTAAGTTACCCGTAGTGCCTCTCCTCGAAACAATTGAAGACCTGCAAAACGGACCTGAGATATTGACTGGTTTCTTAGAACACCCGTTTACCAAAAGAAGCTTGGAGTACTTGCGCAAAGAGCGAGGCTTGAAAAAAGCGAGCCAGCAGGTGATGGTTGGATATAGTGACAGCAACAAGGATGGAGGGATCATAGCCAGTCAGTGGAATTTGTATAAATCACAATACCTCTTGGCCGAATTGGCTGAAAAGCAAAAAGTCGATTTGGTATTCTTTCATGGCAAGGGCGGATCGATTAGCCGTGGTTCTGGGCCAACTCATTATTTCATCAAAGCACTTCCTTACCAATCTGTCAAGAACAACATACGTCTTACAGAGCAAGGGGAGACTATCGCTCAAAAGTATGAAAATAAGGTCAATGCAGAGTACAACCTTGAACTGCTCGTTGCAAACTCCTTGTCAAAGAGCTTGACAGATAATCAAACCGATAGAGTGTTTCATCCACTTGCATCTATTTTGGATGTATTGGCAGCTGAAAGTAAGACACACTATGAGAATTTGACGCATGAAGAAGGTTTTGTGACCTATTTTAGAGAAGCAACACCGATTGATGCGATTGAGACAAGTAAGATAGGGTCAAGACCTGCTAAAAGAACTGGTGCCAATACGTTGGAAGATTTGAGAGCGATTCCTTGGGTGTTTTCATGGAGTCAATCAAGGTATCATATGACGAGTTGGTATGGAGTAGGTACCGCCTTCACGAACTTAAAGAAGAAGTCTCCTAAAGACTATGATGCCTTCAAGACAGCTATCAAGGATGATACATTCATACGGTATGTACTGACCAATGTGGATACATCACTCGCTGCTACGGATGAAGATATCATGAAGGCGTACAGTGAATTGGTTGGAGATGTTACTTTGAGAGAGAAATTCCTCAATTTGTTTTTGACCGAGTTGTCCTTGGCGAGAGAAGTGCTATTTGATCTCTTAGGAGAGGAAATTGAAGATAGAAGGAGAAATCACTACTATTCTAACTTTCTGCGTGCCCCACTCATGAAGCATCTACATGAAAAGCAGATACAATTGTTGAAATTGTGGAGAAAGCAGAAGTCAGAGGAAGATGGTTTAGGAAGTGCTGAAACTCAAATACAATTGATGCTAACAATAAATGCCATCGCAAGTGCAATGAGAAACACGGGTTGATCTAGAGGGTTGACACGTAGCGATATCAAAGGGGAGCCAAAAGGCTTCCCTTTTTTATTAGCTAAAGTTGCTCATGTAGAGCTTGCATTGTTCTTGTTGTCCAATGAACATGATGCTGTGCCCTTTCAATACCAACCAAGAATTGTCTTCTTTACTGAATTTCAATTTGAGTGTTTGCTCTTTATTGCTGTTCTTAGAAAAAAGTGATTTTAACATAACTTTTGGTGTTTACAGATATGTAAATGTAGAAGTAAAATCTGAATAATCAAATATAATATTGGAAATATGCAATTAATGCAAAATACTTACGGAATACTCTAGGTAAATCTGAGTTAAGTACAATATTTATTTGAGGGCTTATTCTGTGCGTGGGTAGGGCCTGTGTGTGATCCTCAATAGCCAAATTGTTCCACCACGTTCCTTGAGAAGTAGTAATGACTACAAGAGTCTTTCGCTATAACAACAAAATGTTGAGTAAGTGCAATTTTGGAAAAGTAACCTCCGTAAATGTCAATGATTTGATCCGTAGAAGAAAAAGGGGTGTTAATCGAAAAAAACCAAAATTAGGTCTATGATTTTTTTGTTAGAGACTAGTTTATAAGCATATTGTTGGTGGCTTAATGACAATCAAAATATTAGAAATTTACTAAATTCAAGTTGACTAATGTTTGTATTTTCGTGGCTCGGTTTGTAGGCTTGGTAACCTGACTATATTAATACATATGAGAAAAGTGCGATCAATATTTCTATTGGTGATTCTTATGCTTTCATTTTCTGCGAGTTATGGGCAGGCGGTGTCTGAGACTGAAGCTAGGTCTTTGCTCGAAAAAACGAATTACAATAAGAAACGAGGAAATTTAGAAGGAGCACTTGGATATGGTTTATTAGGCTTGGATCAAGCAGAATCATTGGATAGTGAAGATCTTATTTTCGAGTTTAGAAGTGTACTTGGAGATATTTACCTTTCTAAAAAGGACTTTAAAAAATCTATACATTACTTCCTTAGTATAGTCTTGCATGCCAAGCGTATTGGTAACCAAGACCAGTTGGCCAAAGGCTATTACAATTTGGCTGAGACCTATTCGAGTATGGGAGCCTACAACAAGGCAAGCGACTACTACTATCAGGTTTCGGTGATCTATGACAAAACAGGGTTCAAACAAGGGAAGGCCAACGCAATTGAGTCTCTCGGTATCAATTATGTCAACTCTAATCAAAACGAAAAAGCAATAGATACCTACGAGCGCTTGTTGAAAATCGCGATTTCTGATAAATTATATTCTTATGTGGGTAGAGCTCAGGAGGAGTTGTTTCACCAGTATCTATTGATGGGAAACAATAAAGAAGCTATCAAGTATGGGATATTGAATTATGAGCGGATCAAAGACCGAGGAAATAGTCCCAAGATTGCCGAAGTTTCAGATCTATTGTCTGGCCAATATATTTTGTCAGGTGACAGCAAGAACGCACTGAAATATGCCAATATCGCAGTGCAAAAAAACAAAAACAAAATCGCTTATCTCAAGAATCAAGCCGTGGCGTTGGCTATGAATGATGATGTGGCCAAATCTATGTCCACTTTCGATGAGGCAATCAATCGAAGTGAGAAACTAAGAAAATCCAATGATGTAGCTGAGTTGTATAATTTAAAGGCAGAAGTTGCTTCGAGTAAGGAAGAGTATAAGACTGCGACGAATTCGCTAGAAAAGGCGGAACAAATAGCCGTGAGCAACAATTCCAAGGTGATCATGCTTGAGACATACCGTATTTATTCGGCGATGTACAAGAAGAGAGGGAGTCAGACTCAGTATGATGAGTATAGAAAAATGTATGAGGCTGTCAAATTACAAGTTGGTGACGCTGATGCCATTCGGTCCAAGGTCACGGTATCCAAAGAAAATCTGGCGGAGAGTTACGAACAGGAGGCTCGTGCACAGATATCTACATTGGAGAATCAAAAATTAGCCAAGGAAAGAGAAAAGTTGCGTTCGGAACAGAAAATTAAGGAATTAGAGATATTGGAACAACGCAGTAAATTGCAAGAAGCAGAAATGCAACACATAGAATTAGAGGCTCAAAAGGCTAAGCAAGAGATTTTGATTGTCGAGCAGCAAGCCAAGGCAAAGTTGAACCAAGAGCAGTTGGACCGGTTGCAGTTGCAAGCCGAGATGACGCGTTTGGCAGAAGCAGAGCGCCAAAAAGAGTTGGATATTCTTCAGAAAGAGAGTCAAATATTGCAGCAACAAAAGGATTTTGAGACCAAACAGGCCAAGCAGGCCAAGGTGCTACAGTACATTATTATTTCGGCGTCTTTGATCATTTTGTCGATATTGGCGATTGCATTCTATCGTACCTACAATACAGGCAAGACCATCAAGGAACAGAACCAAAATCTAGCTGAGCAACAGAAGACTATTCTCAATAGAAATATCCAGTTGAAGAAAAGTTCTGAAGCTATGCTTGCGATGAACAATAAGTTGAAAAAGGCCCATGTCAATTTAAAAGTACTATTGAAGAAAGAGCAATCGACTCGTGAGGAGTTGGAAAAAGCCAATATGGAAATCAAGAATACCCAAGTACACTTGGTACAAGCAGAGAAAATGTCTTCATTGGGCTTGTTGACTGCAGGTATTGCTCATGAAATCAACAACCCAATCAACTTTGTCTCCAGTGGAGCGCAATCTCTCCTTCAAAATTTTACAGAGGTAAAGACCTACATAGAAAATTACCAAAAAGTAATAGCACTCGACGATATCGAACAAATCAAAAAATATAGAGCCATTCTGCAAGAGGATGAGGAAACACTCAATGAATTGCAGACAGGTAGCGAAGAATTGTTGGCGGATGTGACGTATGGGATTTCACGTATTACCGAGATCGTCAATGGTTTGCGGACCTTTTCTCGGCATGACGAAGCAGAAGTCAAAGATGCGGACATCAATGAGAGCTTTGCCTCTGCATTGCTAATTTTGAAAAACAAGTATAAGAATAAGGCTGAAATTGTATTGGACATGGATGAGAGTATTCCTCAAATTCAGTGCTTTCCAGGTCAGTTGAATCAGGTATTTGTAAACTTGGTCAATAATGCCCTAGACGCCATGGAGGACAAAGGGACTGTTACAATTACCACCAAGGATTTGGACAAGGATTGGGTAGAGGTACGGATACAAGATACAGGGACAGGAATGCCAGAAGAGGTCAAGGAGAAAATATTTGACCCGTTTTTTACAACAAAGGATATTGGGAAAGGGACTGGACTGGGGTTATCTATTTCTCATGGGATCATAGAAAAACACAACGGAAGCATACAAGTAGAAAGTGAATTAGGGGTTGGAACAACCTTTATTATTAAATTGCCGAAAAAATTAGAATTAGACGAGAAAGTCTTAGAAAACCAGTTATCATAGAGGGTTAGAAGTAGAGATTATGGAATTAGTTTTATCGCGTCCACAAAAAAAGGAATCTGTCAAGAAGTATAGTGTGCTATACGTGGATGACGAGCCTGTCAACCTTAGGATATTTCAACATGCATTCAAACGTGATTACAATGTATTTACAGCGTCGAATGGCTTTGATGCATTGGAGTTGTTGAACGTAGAGAAAATCGATTTGATCATTACAGATCAGCAGATGCCGCGTATGTCCGGTGTCGATTTGTTGGCTAAGATTGTTCCCAAATACCCCAACATCGTCAGGATGATTATGACAGGGTTTAGTGATATAGGGGCAATTATTCGAGCTGTCAATGAGTTTGGTTTGGACAAATACTTGGTCAAACCATGGGATAGAGACCAACTCAAAGTTGAGTTTGACAAAGCGCTAGACAAGAAAGACAAGAAAGAACAAGAAGTGTCTAATGACAACATGAGCGATTCTGTGTTGAGACTAAATGAGTCTATTCTTTCTTTGGAATCTGATTTGACCAGTTTAATTTCGGACAGTTTTATTCTTTATGATCGTCATGTGGAGAATAGCTATTCGTATTGGTTTGGAGAAAAGGATGGGAAAGTTGTGGTGTCGTTTCTGAACACGGCAGACAACAAGACTTCTTCTATCGCGCTCAAATCCTATATCAATTTGTCTCTATCAGAGATAGTGTATAAGAAGGAGGGGGCAAATCCTTCTGAGATATTGGAGCAATTGTTTGTGAAGGTCAAACAAAAGTATGCTGATGCACAAGACTTGTTGGAACCATTGGATATCTCAATAACAGTGATCGATACAGAGACCAAGGAATTGACATTCAGCGGGTCAAATCAGAATATTTATTATTTTGACGAGAACGAAAAGCTAAAAATGCTCACAGGAGCAAGTGAAGCTTTTCATATCAAAGAGAATGCCTCTCCTAATTTGCAAAATGTGACTGCCAGTCAAGTGACGGATGCATATTTTATTTCTAAGAGCATGGTGAATCAAATCATTCCATCAAGTAATTCATCGACGGAAGGGGTGTCATTCCTGCAGTATATGCGAGGAATGAGAGGCAAGACCATGAAGGAGCAATCTGAAGATATCGCCAAACAACTCATAGGTGATCGATCAAAATGTATGATCGGTATTCATGTATGACAATATACCCACCTGTAAGGCGTAATTAGGGTATAAAGTCACCTGCTTGGTGACATAAATTTTAAAGAGTAATGATTCTTCGCTCAACCAGCTTAGTAGTGATTTTCATTTTTTCTTGTCTCTTCTGTCTCGCCCAAGGTCGTACTGATCAAGAGATAGAGGTAGGGGAAACAATGGAAGCCTATATCGTAGAAAATCACATTGAAGAAATTGAAGCTATGCTTCATAAGTTAGCTTCTTCCAAGCCCTTTATTGATCAATTTCTTCATGAAGAGAGTACTCATGATGTCAATGTGAGTTCGGTCAAAAGAAAGGATATAAAGATTGGAGAGGATATAGATGTGTCAGTGCACCATATCACGGAGCATCAGACATTTACACTTATTCTGGTACCAATCAGTATTTACAACTTGGCTATCTATGATACGTTGCTTTTTTCTGTGATAGAAGTGAGTGATGCTTGGATCGCACGCGAGTTTCCTTATGAGCATACGGAGATAGATTCAGTCAAGTCTGCATTACTTTCTATGAAAAACCATGAATTGCTGGCCCATCATTTGTATTCGCAGGCATTGCAGCAGAGTAATGTGGATATTGGAAAAGTAGACATTGACTTAACTGAGTCTTACATTTCTTCTAGTACGATACAAGAACATATATCACATTTGGAACGGGGAGAGAAAGATCAAGTGCGAAGCAGTTGGGGCTTGTTGAAAAAGGCCTTTACGCACGTGGTAGATCTCAATGTTGAATTCAATATTTACGTTTTCGGTTTCAATGATTTGGAAGTTGCCTGTCATAATAAGCGAGGAAATTATACCGTCAAGATTACACCATCCAATATATTTCAGAGGCACCACTTTGTGGAAAAGGATTAGCCTGCTATGATGTAGTTCAGTCCTTCTGAGTATCCTCGTTGGTCGAGAAATGACCGGATGTCGTCCCGACGCCCGCGATTGGTGACATAGCTGAGTATGAATGGTTGATCTTTTCGAGAGAGGGTTTCGTAATGCACACATTTTGCTCCGCTAACTTTTTTTCCTGCTTTGATGTCAATATAGCCTGATATAGCGATCCCATAATCAAGAAGCCATTTGCTTCGTTTTATTGCGAGTTTTCCTGCTCCCCATATCCAAACAGAGTTTATGTTTTGTCTCAAGAGATATTTGGCGAGATATTCGGTCTTGATTTGAAAAAAAGCATCGGCATGATAGCGCATATCAGTACGTGTCAAGCGATGTGAATGATCAACCCAATCCAACAATTTACGGTTGACTTTGGCTACTTTGCAGTCATAGTACATGGCTCGCAAGAACCACTCGTAATCCTCTGGAAAATTTCCGTCACGATGAAGGCCGACCAATTCGTAAGTAGTACGTGAGACCATGAGGGTAGGATTGACGAATGGGAGTTCGACAAATTGATTGAAAAGAAAGTCACGGTGACTTAGTATCTGGTTGCTCCATGCTACGAAATGCTCAAACGCACTAGAAGAGGTCTGACTCATGTACGCTACTTGGGTAGCGGAGATGTCTAGTTTAGGATCCGATCTGAATTGTTCTCTTTGAATCTGTATGCGTTCTGGGTGTGCAATGTCATCGGCATCCATGCGAGCAATATAGGCCCCTTTTGCTTTACTGATCCCTTGATTTGCTGCGTATACTACACCTTGTCGAGACTCATTGAGCAACTGGATACGATTATCCGATTTGGCGATTTTTGTACAGATTTCAGGACCTAGGTCGGTAGAATTGTTGTCTATGAGCAAAATCTCTAGCTTGTCATAGGTCTGATTGATGATGCTTTGTACAGCCTGTTCAATGGTTTTTTCTGCATTGAAGTAGGGGAGTACAACTGTTACCATTTGTGCAAATCAAACGTTTTCAAGTGCAATGTCCCAATCTTTCCAAACTGGTTCGTATCCATTCTTTTCGAGCATCTCTTGGATTGCCGCAGGGCTTCTCTCGTCGGAGATCTCAAATTGTTCGAGAGATTGTGGTTCTACAGCATATCCTCCAGGGTTGGTTTTTGATCCCGCACTCATGGTGGTGATCCCCAGTTTGATGGCATGGTCTCTGAACCGTTCCATTTCACGGGTAGACAGGGAAAGTTCTATTTCTTGGTTGAAGATGCGATAGGCGCAGATGAGTTGAACCAATTCTCGGTCCACCATTTCTACTTTGGGTTCTAAGCCTCCTGAAAATGGCCTCAACCTAGGAAATGAAATACTGTATTTGGTTTGCCAGTATTGCTTTTCAAGATAATTGAGATGGAGTGCTACAAAAAAGCTGTCAACGCGCCAGTCCTCTAAGCCTATCAGTGCACCCAATCCCATCTTGTGAACACCCGCTCTGCCGAGACGATCGGGAGTATCTAATCTATAGTCGAAATTCGATTTTTTGCCTTTAGGGTGATGCTTTTTATAATCCTCTTTGTGGTAAGTCTCTTGGTATACCAAGACTGAATGTAAGCCTTGCGGGATTAGACGTTCATAATCTTCTTGATCTAGAGGCTGTACTTCCATGCTTAAGTTAGCAAAATGAGGCCTCACTTGACGAATGGCTCGCTCGATGTAGTCTACACCTACGGTCTGATTGGCTTCCCCGGTCACCAACAAGATGTGTTGAAAGCCAAGCTTTTTGATGGCAGCTACTTCCTTCTCAATTTCTGCTTCACTGAGTGTCTTTCGACGGATCTTATTGTCTAAGCTGAAGCCGCAGTAAGTGCAAATGTTTTGACATTCGTTGGAGAGATACATCGGGGTGTATAGCTGCATGGTATTGCCAAATCGCTGTAGAGTCAGGGCATGACTCATCTTGGCCATATCTTCTAAAAAAGGCATGGCGGCAGGGGAGATCAGTGCTTTGAAGTCTTCTAGATTTCGTTCACGTTTGGTGAGTGCATGGATGACATCTGATGCTGTCTTGTTATAAATGGATGCTTTGACTTCATCCCAACTGTATCGGTCAAATACTTCTTTAAAGCTCATCCAAAAAAGCGGTTAGTGGGCTACTTGCTGTGGCATGCGTTACAGGGGAAGCTAATTTGGCCTCATAGGCCATACGGCCTGCTTGGATGGCCATTTTGAAGGCAATAGCCATTTGTATGGGGTGGTCAGATACAGCGATGGCTGTGTTGACTAAGCATGCATCTGCTCCGATTTCCATGGCCTTAGCTGCATCTGATGGCGCACCTATACCTGCATCTACGATGACAGGTACGTTGGCTTGATCGATGATGATTTCTAAGAAATCGATTGTTTTGAGGCCTTTGTTACTGCCTATCGGCGAGCCCAACGGCATGACGGCTGCCGTACCTACTTGCTCTAGTCGCTTGCACAATACTGGGTCTGCATGAATATAGGGCAATACAATGAATCCCAATTTGGCCAATTCTTCGGTGGCTTTGAGGGTTTCGATAGGGTCCGGCATCAGGTATTTTGGATCTGGGTGTATCTCAAGCTTGATCCAGTTCGTTTCTAGTGCTTCTCTGGCAAGTTGTGCGGCAAATACCGCTTCCTTGGCTGTACGTACACCTGATGTATTTGGGAGTAGATTGATTCGTTGATGGTTGAGATGTGTGAGGATTTGATCGTCAGCATCTCCTACATCGACACGTTTGAGTGCAACGGTCGCTAGTTCTGATTCGGATGCTTCCAAGGCTTCCTTCATCAGCTGATTGTTTTTGAATTTTCCCGTCCCAGTGAACAACCGTGAACTGAATTCTTTGTCTGCTATTTTAAAATTCTCCATCAGGTAAGCAGTATTTAATGTCGTTAATTGTGTCTGTTTTGTTCTCAGAAGAGTTGATCAGAGAGGCGATTGCTATGCCATGACACCCTGAGAGCTGCAAGTCGAAAATATCCTCTACACGAATACCTCCTATAGCAATGATAGGGATATGTACGTCTTCAATGATCATGTGATTAAGAATAGCTGAAATCCCCTTTATGCCCAAAATAGGACTGAGATTTTCTTTGGTCGTGGTGTCACGAAAAGGTCCCAAACCTATGTAGTCAACTTGAGCCATAGCGAGCGCTTCGACTTGATCCCAGGTGTTGGCTGTCCCGCCGATGTAGGGTCTGTCTCCAAGTAGCTTTCGTGCTTCTATTGGGTCCATGTCTCCTTGTCCAAGATGTACTCCGTTTGCTTTCACCTTTTTGGCAATCGCTACATAATCGTTGATGATCAACTTGGCCTTGTGTTCTTTGCAAATAGCTTTGGCTTGTGTGGCGATATCTAATACTTCTTCTTCGGACTTGTTTTTCAAGCGGAGCTGAACCCAGTCTACGCCTGCTTTACAAGCCTCTTCTATATTTTGAAGGTGTGTTTTGCCAGGAGTCTCCTGGGAGATATAATGTAACCTACTGATCATGCGTCAATTTCAAAATGTCTTCCTAATTTGGCAGTACCACTTTGTAAGTACTTTTCTGTGTATTGTTTGGCCGAAGCGCAAGCTTCTTGCAATGATTGGCCTTTGTTGATGCCAGCAGCGATTGCCGAAGAAAGAACGCAGCCCGTACCATGCTTATCTTTGCCTTCTATTCGTTTGCCTTCAATGACAATCTCAGTGCCATCCGTCAATATGAGGATGTCGCTTGTGTCATTGGTGTCGCTGTGGCCTCCTTTTTTGAGGACATTTGTGGGCCAGATTTCAGAGCCTAGAGCATTGGTGATTTTGTCAAACTCCCAGCGGTTTGGGGTGATCAGGTGTACACGTTTCAAGATGTCTTGAAACTCGTCAGATTCTACTTTTTTGACAAAATCAAAACCAGATGAGGACTTCAATACAGGGTCCCAAATGATTTTGGCTTCAGGGATTCTCTTTTCGAGATACTGCAATAGTTTGTTGAGTAGGTCTAGGCCGTTGATGATGCCGATTTTGACTACACTGAATTTGTAGTCTGCTAGCAAGGCATCAATTTGGGATTTGATGGGCTCAAAATCCTTCCATTCGATTCCCCAGAGGTCATCTTCGTTTTGATAGGTGAGGGCAGTGACTACTGCCATGCCTTGGACTTTGAGTTGATGCATGGTCTGTATGTCGGCAAGGATGCCTGCACCGCCGCATGGGTCAAACCCTGCGATACTTAGTGCTAGATTTTCTTTGTTGGTAGACATGAGTTATTTGTTTAAGTAATGTAAGCGACTTTCAATGTCATGATGTTTCCAAAAGGATCCTAACAAAACCATGCCGTCAAATCCAATGTCTTCGAGCTCAGTATGGTGATCGATCATGACTCCACCGAGAGCGTACAAAGGAAACGATTTGATTCGTCTCAGTTCGCTTTGGAGTTTATCCAAATCAAAATGAGACAGGTAGTTTTGTTTGCTGATGCTGTCGTATATCGGGCTTAGAAATCCATAGTTGAGATCCGCACGTGTACGGCTGATGTCTCTCAGCGAATGAAAAGATTTAGAATAGACCTTGGAGGGGTTGATTGGGCCATCGTCTTGCGATTTTTGATGTATCCCTCCAAGGTTCATTTCATCCACCAATGGATGAGCTTGATGCAAGCTGATCTTTTGGTAGTGCTTAGAATCAATCTGTTCTATGTATTTCTTGACTTCATCAAATGACCATGTGGGTTTGCGTACATGTAACCGAACGTCCCTATGGAGAAGTTCGTTGCAGGTGGCAATCTCATGATCCACCAGCGTCTCCGGTGTGATGATGACGATATTCAATGGCTTATTGTTCTAGGTATATTTCGTTACCCTTCTCTGCGAATTCCTTCGCCTTTTCTTTCATGCCTTTGCTGAGAGCATCCTCTTCGGTCATCTCATTCGCAGCGGCAAACTCTCTTACATCCTGCGTGATTTTCATTGAGCAGAAATTGGGCCCACACATTGAGCAAAAGTGAGCGACCTTGGCTCCTTCTGCAGGTAGAGTCTCATCATGAAACTCACGTGCGGTATCAGGATCGAGAGATAGATTAAACTGATCTTCCCATCTAAATTCGAAACGTGCCTTAGACAAGGCATTGTCTCTGTATTGTGCTCCTGGGTGCCCTTTGGCCAAATCTGCAGCATGTGCTGCGATTTTGTAGGTGATCACACCGTCCTTTACATCTTTCTTGTTGGGAAGTCCCAAATGCTCCTTGGGGGTCACATAGCAAAGCATGGCACATCCGTACCAGCCAATCATCGCAGCTCCTATCCCCGAAGTTATATGATCATAACCAGGCGCGATATCAGTTGTCAAGGGCCCGAGAGTGTAAAAAGGAGCCTCGTCACATGCCTCGAGTTGTTTCTCCATATTTTCTTTGATCATGTGCATTGGTACGTGACCAGGGCCTTCGATCATCACTTGTATGTCATGCTTCCACGCAATTTTTGTCAATTCCCCCAGAGTCTCTAGTTCGCCAAATTGGGCCTCATCGTTGGCATCAGCCAATGAACCTGGTCTCAACCCATCTCCAAGCGAGAACGCTACATCGTAGGCCTTCATGATTTCGCAGATTTCTTCGAAATGTGTGTAGAGGAAACTTTCCTTGTGGTGGGCGAGACACCATTTGGCCATGATAGATCCGCCACGTGATACGATACCTGTGACTCGCTTGGCCGTCAGCGGGATGTAGCGGAGCAGTACACCTGCATGAATCGTGAAATAATCAACACCTTGCTCTGCTTGCTCGATCAAGGTGTCCCTAAAAATCTCCCAAGTGAGGTCTTCGGCTTTTCCGTTTACTTTTTCCAAAGCCTGGTAAATCGGCACTGTACCGATCGGTACAGGGGAATTTCTCAAGATCCATTCTCTGGTTTCGTGAATGTTTTTTCCGGTAGAGAGGTCCATGATGGTGTCAGCACCCCAGTGACATGCCCACACCGCTTTTTCTACTTCTTCTTCAATGGAGGAAGATACAGCAGAGTTTCCTATGTTGGCGTTGATCTTCACTAGGAAGTTGCGACCGATGATCATTGGCTCTGATTCGGGGTGGTTGATGTTGTTGGGTATGATAGCGCGTCCAGCGGCGATTTCGTCTCTGACAAACTCAGGAGTGATTTTGCCTTTGGGCGTATTGGCACCAAAACTTTCTCCAGGGTGTTGGACATTGAGGTGGTTCCATTCGTCTATTCTTTGGTTTTCACGGATGGCTATGTACTCCATCTCAGGGGTGATGATGCCCTTTTTTGCGTAATGCAGCTGAGAAACATTTTTGCCCTTTTTTGCTTTGAGAGGCTTGGCGATATACTCAAATCTCAAATCATCCAAACTCTGATCGTCCATGCGTTCTTGTCCGTATTTCGAAGAAATACTGTCGAGTTGTTCTACATCTCCTCTGTCCAAGATCCACTGCTCTCTGAGTTTAGGTATACCCTTTCGTACATCAATATCGATGTTTGGATCGGTGTATGGACCACTCGTATCATATACAGTGACTGCTGGATTCTTCTCTTTAGGAGCCGAGGGGTTGAACTTCAGCACTGTGTCGTTGAGCGTGATTTCACGCATGGCCACATTGATGTCATGGATTTCTCCTTTGACGTATATTTTTTTGGAAGCAGGGAAGGGGTCTCTAGTGATCTTTTCTTCTCTTGGGATTTGGTCTTCTTTCGCCATAATGTTTCAATTATCCGCCTTGCGTGGCAGTGATGATTAGAATATTGTCATTTTCTTGTATGAGGTAGTCTTCCCAGTTGGACTTGGGTAGTATCTCATCGTTGATTGCTACTGCTATTCCCCTATCAAGATAAAGATTTTTTTTCTTTAATACAGGAATCAATGCAGGGTTGCTTTCTTGTAGAATGAGCTCCTCGTTGTTCAATTTGATTTTCATATTGAATCAGTTTTACCTTTAGGAGCCACGAGATGTGCCTTACTTTTCCCTTCGACTGCATTACCAGTATCAGGTATTGAGGGTATTTTCTCAGCCATCACCTACGATGGGCACCCCTAAAGTGTGACCAAAAGTACAGTGATTTATTGGAAGGAAAAAACAATTGATTTTAGAATGTGTGGATTAGTCGTCGATTTTTGCCAATCTCTTGTCTAGCGCAAAAATGATCAACTCGGCAGGTGATTTAAGATCCAACTTCTTGAGGATGTTTTTGCGGTGTGAGTTGACAGTGTGAGGACTTAGGTATAAAAGTTTGGAGATGTCTTTGGAACTATGGCCTTTGACGATAAGTTCAATGACTTGCAGTTCACGCTTGGAGAGGTCATACGCTTTGGTAGGACTGCCCTCTTTGTGTACGACCTCTAAGATGGTATTGCAGTAGAATTTCTTGTTTGAGGAGAGGTGTCCAAGTGCCAAGGAGATTTCCTCTTGGCTACAGCGGTCGGTTACTATACTTTGGATGCCTTTGCCCCAGAGGTGTTTGATTTCCTTTTCTTGTTTGGGGTCAGCAATGATCAGGACTTTGCTGGTTTTGATGACTTTGGTGGCGAGAGCCAAATGCTGTTCCGTATTGTCACAGAGGTTGATGATCCAGATATCTAGCTCGCGCAATGCACCAGTCACTACTTGTGGAGTCTCCGAAAAAGTTTGGGTTAAACTCAGTTCGGGATGTGAAGCCACGATCGCTTGCAATCCTTGCCTGCTCAAGTAGTTGGTGTCAGTGATTGATACGGACTGTGTTTTGGACACTGGTTTATTTATTTAGACTAATTCTAAGCAAAAATAAAGAGACCAATGAGTTTGCCAAGCATTATTTAAATTAATTCTAAATAAAATTATCTACGTATGTCAATGTAGTAGTCCTAACCCAGTGGGATGCCATCACAGGACAAGATGTATACACATCAGGAGGGGTATGGTAGGGACAAAATCTAAAGTTATTGGAAGACTAATAAGATAGAGGAAAGTCTTTGTGTCGTAGTTTACGCAAGAGTGATTTCCTCCTCGCCCAATAAGATGAGCTTCTTTTTGTACAGGATACCAACCGATCGCTTGAAATTCTTTTTGCTCATGGACAAGATACTTTGTATTTCTTCGGGGCTACTTTTGTCGTGCAACGAAAGTTGTCCATTGTTTGATGATAGATATTTCATGATCCTTTCGGCTCCTTCTTCGAGGTTTTCTATCCCCGCTTTTCTTAAGGTCACATCTATCTTGCCATCGGGTCGTATTTGCTTGATGAATCCCGTTTTGTGTGATCCTTTGAGTAACTCTTCGAAGGTTTCGTTTTCATAGATCAATCCACGGTACTTCTGATCGATGATCGTTTGGATGCCGTTGATCGAGGTCTCTCCAATGATAAGGTTTACTTCTTGTCCTTCGCTGAGTTGAGAGAGGTCTCGCTCGACAAACAAATGTATGCGTGCACTTGCTGCGACACGCTTGGTGATGGAGTCGAGATAGGTGTACACTGTCACCCATTGTCCAGGTTTTAGTTTTTTTTCTTGTTCGCTAAAAGGTAAAAAGAGGTCTTTTTCCAGACCCCAATCCAAAAATGCCCCGTACTGGTTGACGTCTTTGACGCGCATGCATGCAAACTCGTTTCGCTTGGCGTGTGGTTGGAGTGTCGTGGCGACATTGCGATCCTGCGAATCAGTGTAGACGAATACTTCGATGGTGTCACCTATGGCAAGACCTTCTGCTACATACTTGTTGGGCAGGAGGACCTCTTCTGCAGACTCGTCGATGAGGTATGCACCGTTGTCAGTAAATCGATTTACTTTGAGCTGATTGTATTCGCCTATTTCCATGGTGTTGATTTGATGTATGTGGTGTTATTGATTAGGAGTACAGTTGGATTTTTTTGTCTGTTTGGGCTGGTTCGGGCTGCAGAGATTGGACAGCTAGTTGCGCGAGAGTGTGATTGTCCTCGTCACTTAAGCCACTGACGCCTATCGCACCGATGAGTTGTCGGTCTGGGTCCATTACAGGGATACCTCCTGGCCATGAGACGATGCGAGGATCATCATAGTAGCGAATATGCTCAGGGTTGTTGGCTTGGAGTTTTTGGGCGAAAGCCTGGGTGTCCTGTTGGGTACGTGCTGCAGTATAGCCTTTGTTGATGGCTACTTGTATATCACTCAAAGCTGCCTTGTCTGTACGGGCAAATGTGACCAATTCACCGTGAGGATCTACGACCGCTACGATTGCTTCCTTGTTTTCGCGAATGCACGCATGTATGACGGTGTTGATTGCTTTGATGCCTTGTTTGAGCTCCATGCTGTGTTTGTTTGTGTACGGCAAATATCTTGATTAAGCGTACAACTAACTAATTTCATATAAAATACATGCGCCGGTATTCATCAAATTATTCGAATGTCGTATCTTGGTTGATTCTAACCCAATAGATGGATACATGCCAAATCAAAAAAAAGTATATGTGATCGATGATGATCCGATTCTTCAGAAAATCATGAAGAAGATGTTGTTCAATTATAACCCTGAGATTGAGGTAGCTTTGTTTTTGCACGGTGAGGAAGCCATCAGACAGTTGAAAGCAGATACGGTTCTTCCTGACTTGATTTTTTTGGATATCAACATGCCAATCATGGATGCTTGGGATTTTATTGAGGCTTATGAGCTACTGAACATTCCTAAGGTTGTGATTTATATATTGTCCTCTTCGATCGATTACCGAGACATAGATCGTGCAAAGGGCATTGATTTGATCAAAGATTATCTTGTAAAGCCCTTGAGAAAGGAACGGTTGATTGAAATCTGTGAATTAGAATTGAAGTAACTGTATGGCCATAGGCCTGTCAGCCAAACCAGCACCTGACTATGAATATATCCTGCCTACGAACTGTTGTATGTATCGGTCTACTGTTGTTGACGTCTTCGTGTCTCTGGGCACAATCTAGTATTCAGTACCAGCCGTTTTTTGAAACAGAACGTTTGGGCTTCGGTTTTGGAAGCTACGGCCGGATCGGTGTAGGGTGGCTGCCGACGATACAGTCTTCGGATGGTCGACGGCTGAATCTTAACAATATGGGTAGCATTGGAGGAAGGATGGAAGAGCAGGATTATATGGAGTTGGGGGTTGCCTTTCATATCAAGCCGGATAATTTTCCCAAGGATTCGACGCAAATCACCGTGCAAATCCGATCGTCTTTGTACTCCAATAATCTAGAGTATTTTGGTAATTCTAGTACAGGAGATGCGTTTAGTAGTTTGACTTTGGCATTTCCTGAGATCTTCGTCGAGGCGCGAGATGTCTTGACCAAGTACCTTAACGTGTGGGTGGGGTCTCGACTCTATCGTGGCCCGGACGTGCATATGGCTGATTACTTCTATTTCAATGACCACTCAGGTCAGGGCTTCGGTGTGGAGTACAAGGGGACACGGATGAGCATGAATTTTGTTTCCAGCACAGATACTACCGCTTCAGTACCTCCTTATTTTTATTTGAATATCAAATCCGGTACACCTAGTTTAGAACTCAGACAGCGTCTCGTGACTGTAGTGGAGCAAGACATTCCTTTGAGTAAGGAGAGTTTCATCACACTGATAGGAGAATACCATCACATGGGAGATCCTTCTGACAAGGAAATCAATCCCGGTGATTCGAGTGCTTTGTATTCATTTCCTGGAGAGGATGGGTGGGTGTTGGGGGCCAAACTGCAATGGAACCGTATCCCGGGATTCTCTCAGGGTTCTTTCAACCATGTTGCATTGCGTTATGGACATGGGATTGCCAATGGAGGAGATGGAGGCAATTCCCGCACTTGGAATACTTTTGGAGCAGCCAACTTAGATACTTATTCGTTTGCCAATGCATACGCGTGGCATTTTGTCGATCATTTCTTGCTCAACATGGGTGATCGAATGAGCGTCAATGGGTATGGCTTGTTCAACAAGAGCAAAGGGGCTGCCGATACCGATGGGCTAGCCGATACCTATCTAGGACGGGAGGTCTACAATCTCAAGACAGAATGGGCTTTAGGAGTAAAGGTCGTCAACTACATCACGGATCAATTTCATTTTCAAAGCGAGTTGCACCACGCTGAGCGACGCGATGGAGATCAGCCTTGGTATGCCATGACCAAATTGAGTTTGGTACCGACACTAGCGGTCACTGGCAATCGCTCCGTATGGGCCAGACCACATCTGCGATTGGTGTATTCGGTGGCGAGGTACAACAATGCTGCGCGTGATGCTGCCTACTCTCCATATTTGGCTCTGTCAGGACCTGAGCGATGGGGGCAGTATATAGGTGTCAAGGCTGAGTGGTGGACTTGGTAGTCAGGTTTTTAGCTCTTTAGGTACTGAATATTGTACAGCTTGATTATCTTTGGTCAAAACCAAGAAAATGGAGCATACTACCTATACGAAATTTCGTCAAAACCTAAAGTCTTATATGGATCGTGTCATGGGCAACCGCATGCCGTTGCTCGTGACTAGAGCACACGGACAAGATGTCGTCGTATTGTCCAAGGCTGACTATGATAGTATACATGAGACTTTTTATTTGCTCAAAAACCCTCGAAATGCCCAGCGTATCTTTGAGTCTTTGGTAGAGCTCGAAGACGGTGGAGGATTTGAGAAACGGATCGAGAAGTAGTATGGCAATTCTGAAATTTTCGTCACATGCTTGGTTGGATTACAACCATTGGCAAAAGAATGATCTGCGCATCAAAATAGAGATAGATAAGCTGTGTCTATCCATCGTAGAGACTCCCTATGAGGGAGAAGGGTATCCACAACCGTTGGCCTATGATCTCCAAAATATCTGGTGCCGTCGCATCAATATGGAGCACCGACTCATCTACCGTATACACAAGGGCTGGATAGAGATATTGCAGTGTAGACTGCATTATTGAGGGGGCAGTCCGTAAATAGAGGAATCTAAATCAATATTCGACATGGCGCATTGGATATTCATGCTTTCCATTGTGTACA
The DNA here is from genome assembly GCF_002742335.1 of Reichenbachiella sp. 5M10. Lineage (NCBI taxonomy): Bacteria > Pseudomonadati > Bacteroidota > Cytophagia > Cytophagales > Reichenbachiellaceae > Reichenbachiella > Reichenbachiella sp. 5M10. The sequence continues at coordinate 1,843,866 of NZ_MDGR01000007.1, forward strand.
CATTGGTTCAAAGACTGATAGTAGGTGGTTGTTTAGCAAAAAAGTAATGATGAATGTCGAACCATGACTGTTGAATTTCGAAGTGATCTTGGATCAATGCCCCAGAAATACGGCGTGATCCGTAAGGGCCAATAGGATTTGTCAATAGCCTATAAAAAGAAAAGCTGCTTATCCCGTCCGGATCAGCAGCTTAAGCATGATTATGAAAGACTAAATTACTATTCTATTTCAGTGGAGCTTTTCAGCTCTGTGATTGATTACTCGCTTGTTGTTTTCATCAACTACAAGGCAAGGATAGAGGCTTTTGATCACCTGCTCAAGGTGATATCGGTGAACTTCAGTATTATCTAGGTGAACTTTATTATTAGGTAGGAGAGAAAAGTGGGGCTTGTGTGGTTTCTTGAATTTAGCGATCTTGCATGCTACCAAAGATTCACTCAACTCACTCTCATGAATAAACCAGCTGCCATTTATTTTGCCATAGGTATTTTGATTTGCAAGATCATCAGCATTGCTTTGATTCCTTTGGTTTTGTATCTGTTGCTGTATCTCAAACTTGACTGGTCACTATTGAGAGCTATTGGCAATGCAATATTTGGGTACATCAACCTAGAGGATGCCTATACTAAGACACCTGCCTATGTCATGTCCTATACAGCGACTCGTTTTCTCTTTGTCGTGCTCAGATGCGGATTGATGATACTCTGTATTCACAAAAAAAAGCGTGTTGGTTTTTGGCTCTTTTTTGTTTGGGAGTTATTGATGGAGATTTCTTCGATCGGTTTTCCTGTTTTTGGTTTGGTGATCTTGTTCATTATGCTGCGCAAATCCTCTAGGCTGTATTTCAAGAAAGAGAAAGAAGTACCACAAGAAGCGTAGCATCTTCTATCGAAAAAGAGAGAATATCAAGCCTTACTTTCCTACAGTATTAAATGCTCCCCAATATTTGGGATTGGCATACTGAGACTTGAGGTCAAGTTGAGCTTGTCTAAAGGCGGTGTGTTTGTCTTTGGCGTCTTCCAATAGACGGTAGAAGTTACTCATGAGTTCCATCGTTGTTTGGTCGTTGACGCTCCACATACTCATGACTACAGCGCGCGCTCCAGCGATGAGGAAGGCACGCTGCAGTCCATAGACTCCTTCGCCGTTTTCGATGCGTCCCATGCCTGTCTCACAGGCGGATAGTACGACCATGTGTGTCTTTTGCAAGTCGAGATGCATCGCTTCGTAAGCTGTCAAGATACCGTCTTCTCCGACATGGTTTTTGTTCTTGAAGTTGGTGACAGCTCCTGTCAAGAATAACCCGGAGTAGAGTAGGGCATTGTCGTACTTTTGAGATTCTTCGAAGTAGCCATGTGTGGCGATGTGCAAGATGGTTGGGCTTGACACGCTTTTGATGTTTGCCTCATTCGCTTCTGGTCCTGTGTGGACGGTAGTGCTCCATTTACTTTTGTCGAGTATGTTTTCGATGGCTTTGACCTCTGTCAATGTGCCTGGTAGTGGCGTGAGGTAGTTGAGTGTGGTGAATGCTCGCGTAGTGATGAATTCTGACTCTGTGTTGGTGGATTGATTGTCTGCCGTAGAGGTGTCGTAGGTTGGGTATCCTACCAAGAATACATTGCCTGATCGAGGTAGTTTCGGTGTTTTTTTGAGTATGTCTCGCGTACTGGTGATCAATCGAAGATCTAATTCATCGATTACATATTGCTCTGTTTCTGTGTGATACAAGGTGTTTAAGTTGAGCTTGTGATATACGCCATCTCCAGCGAAGTAAACCTTGTCGATTCCTTGTAGTTTTTGCTGAATAGGTTGCCAGTATGTCATGTAAGACTTAGTGTCTGTGATCTCATGTACAATGGAATTGGTGTAAGCTGTGTAGGCATTGCCTTCCATGTATTGGCCATTGTCTAGTACGACGTATTCTATATCCTTGGAGTTTCCTTTTTGGATCAAAGCCACATAGTACACTTGATCGGTGAAATGACCGCCCAGCCTAAAATCATAGCTCCTCAGGCGAATCATCTCTATGGCCGCTTCGTTGGGTTCTAGTTGTGATTGAATACGCTTGACCAAGCCCTCTTCATAGGTTTTGGTTTGCTGTGAAGCGATACCCAATTGGTTGATTGCGACTTGTAGACTGTCGATCTGTTGTTGCAAGTGAGTGGTGTTGATATCACGTTCAGCGAGATCGGTGGCATTGAGAGTGATGGAGCGTGCCATGAGGTTTTTGTGTGCAATCAGCTTTTCATATAGTTGGTTTGCCTCATGGTTGTCTGTTTGAGCCATCATTTGGTTAAATCGAGAGGCATCGTTGAACAGCAAGCCTCTTTTTAACAATTGATTTTCCAACATGTGGTTCAATACGACTTGATTGACTTGGGTATGAGTGAGTGAGAATGAGTTGAAACGCTCGAAGTATTCACTGGCATCTCGATAGAAAATGAGTTTGCCTTGCTCACTCATTACGGGGAAGTTGTACTTGATCTGCTGGATCAAGGTGTAATTGAGGCTTTCGAGGTTGGTGTGTGCTAGCTGAATCTCATTGAGATTGGCTGAGATGCCGGTATATGTGGCTGCAAACTCAATGAGTGTGGGGTGCATAGGAGACTCCTGCTGTATGGTGAGGAAGTGGTCGGCTACTTTGAGTATGGCCTCATTGGCTTTTCGGTATTCTCCAAGTTTGTAGTAGACCAAGACAGCACCCATATAGATAGCAGGGTCATAACCTTGAGAGTCCAGTTGATTGTAGATCCCAAACATCGAGTCGATGTTTTGCTGTGCTTTTTTCATCTCATCGTTGGTGCTGTAGCTCAGCGCCAATTCTTTGTAGGCGAGTGCTTGATTGTATTTTTCTTGCTTGTGAGAGAGCTTGAGTGCGAGCTGATGGTAGTACACGGCACTGTCTGTCTTTCCCCATTTGCGGTAGTAGACCCCTAGGTTGGTGTATGCGTCATATAGTTGCTCGCTTTGTTTATACTGTTGTAGATAGTTCAGTGATTCATTGGCGTAGTTGATGGCATTGGGATAATCTCCCCATCCATAGTAGATCGTGCCGATATTGGCTGCTAGACTAGCCTGATCTGTTGTGATATTGTAAGTCTTGGATAGGGCTAGAGCTTCCTTACTCATTTGGATGGCATTGGCAGAATAACCCAATTCGCGGTAGCAAAATGACATCCAGGACAGGATGGACATTGACCAGGCTGGTTGATTCTGTGCGTAGTTTTGGTAGCTGTCATGACACTGGTGCAGTAGATTGAGAGCCTCAACATACCGTTTCTCTTGTGCATAGGTGATTGCCTCTTGGTAGTATCTCGGGTAACCATTTGCGTCGATTGGCTTCTCGTTAGCATGTGTCTTATACTTAAAGTTGTAATTGTTCAAAATGGGGTAATTCTCCTTATACATAGAGAGATACATTTCCATTTTTGGGTTAGTCTTCAAGGCTTGCTTGATGAGAGATACCGCTGTAGTAGTTTGATTGGACATGAGCTCTACACCTGCCAACAACATCTGTGCATAGCCAAAGTCAGGGAAGTAAACCAACGACTGCTCAAAGTGAGTGCGCATCCGATCCAAGTCGCCAAGATTCCAATAGACTTGCCCGAGTGAGAGGTGTGCTTTGTAACTCTTAGGCTCTATGCCAAGGGCTAGGTTGTATTGCTCGATGGCCTGTTCAGTCATGCCGAGTCCCGAATAGTAGGCTCCCAACTCTTGATGTAGCTCGTAGAGTGTAGGGTCTAGCTGGAGGGCCTGTGTTGCGTAGGGGTGATTGATCTTGGCCATACCCTGGAGAGGTTCCAATGTCCACAGGTAGTAGTAGGCTCTTCCGTTGTTTGGGTCATTGATTCTGGCGTACTCATAGTCAACACGAGCTTGATCAGTCCTACCGTTGTATAGGTAGAGTAATCCTCGGAGCAATCGGTATTCTACATTGGAAGCGTCACTAGCTACCAGTTGTTGGGCGAGTTGGAGACCACGGTTGTATTGTTGTTGACTGGCGGTCATTTGGTCGTTGAGTTGATACCGCATGCCCATCTCCCAATGGGATTGGATCATACCTATCAATGCTTCGGATTGACCGTTTACCGCATAGGCTTTTTCGAAAGCATCTACCGCCTGCTCATACTGTAGTGCGCCGAAGTATTCTTGGGCAATAGTGAGAGGGTCGCTTTGGGCAAACAGGTAGGTCGAAGAGGAGAAAGTAACAATTAGTAAGGTGAAGAAATGCTTGAATGTTTGATGCATGCTAGGGTTGTGAAAGTGTGTTTGATGTCGGTGATTTGAATTACAGAAAGACCCCTCTCAAAGGCTCATTATCCATGATAGGGGAGGCAAGGAGAGGGGCTATTACTCAGTTTTACAGGTAGTTACGATTTTGAGCGTTCGGCGCGCAATAGCTCGGTTTTGTAGAACGTCCAGCCTTTTATTTCGAAAGACTCACCTACTTGAAGGCCTTTGGCTTTGGTCTGAAGCAGGTGCTGGTAGGATACTCCCGCATAGTCTGCTGCTCCTTTGAGTGTCGAGTGAGTTTTGAGATCATCGTCTTTGATGACCGTGAATATGTGCTTAGGAGCGCTCATGTCTTAGTTCTATTTCATTTTTTTTTCAAGGAAAACGCACACCAAAATGAAGTGAGTATGGCTTTTGGAAATAGTCCAATACACACGGTACAAGGTGATTTTGTCCCTGAAGAAAACGTCTGAGACAAATGTACTACATGTTTTGGAACTAATCTATTAAGTTGTTTTTGTGTTAAAGAATTAAAAACTTTATTTATAAGTACTTATTTATAAAGTTTATTACTTATGTTTGCTATGAGATTAAAAAAAACACAAACAATAAACAGGAACCGCTATGAACAGAGTACAGCAATTGAACCAAATCGAAGACATGATGAGATTGATCGAGAAGTTGAACGCAGAGTCTACCCGACTCATCGAGCGAAGCAATGAATTGGAAAACGAAGTGACTACACGAGTGACCAAGCGTTAAGATCTCAACCCAACAAAGGCAACAAAAAAAGGCTACCATTTCTGGTAGCCTTTTTTTGTTGCCTTGTGAATTAATATCACGGCGGGTTCCAATTGGCGTGAGGGTGATTCCATACAAGCATCAGTGCCTGTAGAGCTCTTGGGCTAGTGCTATTTAATGAACCGGAGCGGCCTCTAAAAAGCCCAACCCGACGGGTTGATATAGCATCCATCCTGTGATGCTGTACCGGTCATGAGCCGTGAGCATTACCTCATGTTCCAGTACATCACTCTTAAACATCACCATGCGTCCAAAGGTAGGTAGTATGGTCTCTTCTCGACCGTCTTCTAGAAATAAATGCAATTGTCCACCATATTCTGGTTTCCAGTCTTCGTTGAGATAGAGGATCATGGATATGAGACGGTTGTTTCGTCCTTGAAATTGATCCAAATGTCGCTTGTAAAATGTACCCACTGGGTAATGTGCAAAATGAAATTCATAGCCCGATAGGCTGAGATAACAGTAGCGGTTAAGATTTTGTTTGATTTCATCAGCGAGATCGAAAAAAGTACGGATACGTCGATCCGCTATGTTTTGATCCAACCATAGGATTTCGTCACCGCGAATGCTGCGGTCGACATGCTTCTGATTGAGAGTACCGATGGCTGCTTTGCGCAGCTGTTCTTCCTGTACTCTTTCGTCAAAGCTCGATTTGAGGTCATGCAATACCTCAGTCGGTAGTATGTTGTCTATGACGACATAGTGATTTTCTGACAATGCATCAACCCAGTTGATCCAATTGTCCTCGCTAAAAAAGGAATTCAATGAACAAAAATTTCGCGAATGTAGTGCAAAGAAGCATAAGACAAGTCATTGGACGATAGAGAAGTTGGTGCTGTTTTAGTTTTTGGAAGGACAATTCCTTCTACCTTCGCAACTATGTACCAACTCTCCATGGAGAAGAAAGGATTTACAGATGAATGATTTACTCAAATTACCCCTTCAGTCGCCCTACAAGGAAGAATTGCCAGCTGACCCCAATATGGAGAACTACCCTCGTCAGGTTCAGCGTGCGAGCTATTCTTGTGTAGATACGAGAGTGCCGTCTCGCCCGACCCTGATCCATGAGTCGCAGGAGCTACTGGACGAATGGGATGTATCAATTGGGGATAAAGTAGAGTGGTTGGCTGTGATTAGTGGAGCGAAGCGTTTTCAAAATTTCCAACCGTATGCAATGTGCTACGGTGGACATCAGTTTGGGCACTGGGCTGGGCAGCTGGGTGATGGTCGAGCGATCAATATTGCCGATCTGATGATTCTAGATCAACCAATGCAACTGCAGCTCAAGGGAGCTGGACCTACACCATATTCGCGCACAGCCGATGGCTTGGCCGTGCTGCGCTCATCGATCCGGGAGTATTTATGCAGTGAATCTATGCATCACTTGGGTGTTCCGACCACCCGTGCATTGTCTCTTGTCACGACGGGAGACCTAGTGAAACGAGACATGCTTTACAATGGAAACCCCCAGGATGAACCTGGGGCTGTGGTATGCCGTACGGCCCCTTCGTTCATTCGTTTTGGGCATTTTCAAATTTTTGCTTCTCGGGGCGAGACGGATCAATTGCGTCAGTTGGTGGATCATACAATTCGTCATCACTTTTCCTATTTGGGTCAACCTTCAAAAGACACCTACTTGGCGTTCTTTCAAGAAGTAGTGACTCGTACCAAGGACTTGATGGTACATTGGCAGAGAGTCGGGTTCGTGCATGGAGTCATGAATACCGACAACTTGTCGATTCTAGGCCTCACGATTGACTATGGTCCTTACGGGTGGCTCGAAGATTACAACCCTGGCTGGACACCCAATACGACAGATGCTCAGCATAGCCGCTATCGATTTGGCAATCAGCCCAACATCGCTGTATGGAATCTCATGCAGCTCGCCAATGCGCTCTATCCCTTGATCGGTGAGGCAGAGCCACTACAAGCCATTTTGGACGGATACAAAGACGCTTACTTGAAGGATTATCACAGGATGATGTGTAGCAAACTTGGCTTGCATCAGAGTGAGCACGTAGAGGAGACTTTCGTCACTCGCTTGACGCAATTGCTGGGGCAGTCAGAGCAGGATATGACGTTGTTTTTTAGGGAGTTATCAATTGTGGGTTCGAGTGACTGGGAAGCCTTTTGGCAGATGCTTGGGAAAACCAGCTACATGAAAGCCCACGAGATGAGTCCTTTGCACACGCAGTGGGAGTCTTGGCATACGACATACTGTGACCTACTCTTGGCCGAAGACCAAGAGCCAAAAGTGCGTCGTGACAGCATGAATGCAGTGAATCCTAAGTATGTTTTACGCAACTACATGGCTCAACTTGCCATCGATGCGGCAGAGCAAGGAGACTATGGTCTCATTGACGAACTCTACCAGATGCTACGTCGGCCCTACGACGAACAGCCACAGTATGAGAAGTGGTATACCAAGCGCTCCGAATGGGCGCGAAATAGGGTAGGGTGCTCCATGTTGTCATGTAGTTCTTAATATACTTACGTAGGGCCATGACTCAATATAAGCTCCGTCTCCGTGACTTACCCATCGACGAATTGCTTGAACTCGTAAGCGATGAAATACCTCATTGTCACTATGACTACCAGAAGCACCATATCCTACTGTATGACGAGAATCGCGAACAGATTGGTATACTCAGACTACCGCTGCATCTGATGATAGATGAGTCGCTCATCCTCCTTGAGGATCATGCTCATGCACTCTACTTGAGTATAGAATCAGGGAGTGCGGCACTATGCATCGTACAGGGGGAGCACATCGTGTACCATACGACATTTTCTGCTTACATGACCCGCAAAAAACAGGGCTTTAGTCAAATCAAATACCTCAATAAAAAGGGGAAGTCACGAGCAGGCTCTCGGGTTCGTTTGGCGTCCACTATAGACTTCTTCGAGAGCATCAATGAGTCACTTACTGATCTGCTAGAGATCTATGAGATTGATCGCATCGCCTTGGATTGTACCACGACGCTCATTCCATACCTCTACCAGTCTAAGGTTCCTTGCCCTTTTGCTAAGAAAGATCCCCGTCTCTACAAGATTCCCCTGCATATCTCTCAATCCAACTATACTCATCTAGAAGGAGCCATTCGTCAGCTCAAGGACCCTGTACTGTTGTATGAAGAAAACCAAGCACATTGGGCCGAACTACTACTCGGTAGTTCGTGAGTGGCCACAGCAGCAGTCAAAAAATTGAGATTCAACCCTAACCGACATGCTTGTCAGCTCTGCGAATTGCACTACTTTTGGGGAAAACTACAACGAATAAAGCATGGATATAGCAGCAATGGTGAATGAGCTTTCGGGGGATCTGGGAGACAAGGCGTATGAAGTTTCGGATGCCTTGGCAAGAATCGGCTCAGAAGAGGTCTTACAAGCTATGCTCACACTACTCCAACACCCTCATGCCGAATCCCGCTACATGGCTGCTCGTACCTTGGGACTGATGAAAGACAACGCCGCAGGTCTCGAGCCTCTCTTGGATGCTATCAAAGACAAACAAAACGAAGGGCAAGTAGGGGAATTGCTGTCGGTTCTCGAGGGCTTTGATGTGAGCGGGGTATATGTGGAGTTGTTTAAACTCTACCTCTTTGGTAATTTCAAAGTGTCGATGATTGCCAAGGACCTACTGGATCACAAGGATTTTGACATCACCCCGCGTGTGCTCAAAAAAGCTACCAAACATTGGAATCACTATTCCAACAATGTCAAACAGGATGATTTATTCGTCCTCAAAAAAGCAGAAGTGGATGAGATATTCGAAGATCTCACGGCCTTCCTGGATGATCAGATGCCCTTGTAAAATGTGCGTTTGCACTGGCAAAGCTCTACCATGTCTCGAATGCTTCCTCTTAGGTCTGTAATTTGGAAGTGTACTACCGTACGTACAGTCTGGAGAAGCTATTTGCTAGTGCGTTCGATCTCACGGAGATTCTCCATTTTCTTGTTGCGCAAAAAGCCGTTGATGTCCTCGAAGTGTTCCTTGACACGCTGGTTGCCAAACTCAAACACTTTGCTGGCTAGACCATCGAGAAAATCTCGGTCGTGAGACACGAGAATGATAGTTCCTTCGAAAGCCTTGAGGGCATCCTTGAGGATGTCCTTGGTTTTGATGTCAAGATGGTTGGTAGGCTCATCCAAGATCAGTAAGTTGACCGGTTGCAAGAGCAGCTTGATCATCGCCAAGCGTGTGCGCTCTCCGCCAGAGAGGACTTTGACCTTCTTGTCGATTGCCTCTCCACTGAACATGAATGCTCCGAGGAGATCTTTCACCTTCGTGCGGATGTCTCCCTTGGCGATCTCATCGATGGTTTCAAATACCGACAAGTTCTCATCCAGCAGAGCTGCTTGGTTTTGGGCAAAGTACCCTACCATGCTGTTGTGCCCGAGCTGCATTTCTCCTTCGTGCTCGATCTCACCCATGATAGCTTTGATGAGGGTTGATTTACCTTGACCATTTTTGCCGACAAAGGCAACTTTCTCTCCACGAGCGATTGTCAAAGATACGTCTTTGAAAACCGTGTGCTCTCCATAACTTTTGCTCAGGCCGTCCACGATTACGGGGTAGTTGCCGGAGCGCGGAGCAGGAGGGAATTTCAGGTTGAGCGCAGAGGTATCTACTTCGTCGACTTCTACAATCTCCATTTTCTCTAGCATTTTGACTCGAGACTGGACAGAGAGTGTCTTGGAGTAGGTCCCTTTGAAACGATCGATAAACTGCTGGATGTCCGCGATTTGTTTGGCTTGATCGTCAAACTGCTTTTGCTGCTGCTCGCGGCGCTCTTTGCGCAGCTCCAGGTAGTGTGTGTAGTTGGTTTTGTAGTCGTAGATTCGTCCACCGGTCAGTTCGATGGTGCGGTTGGTTAAGTTGTCGACGAAGGTCTTGTCGTGACTGATGACCATGACGGCATTCGAGCCATTCTTGAGAAAGTCCTCTAGCCACTGTACTGATTCGATATCAAGATGATTGGTCGGTTCATCGAGTAGAATCAGGTCGGGTTTCTTGAGTAAGATTTTGGCCAGTTCGATACGCATACGCCATCCACCGCTAAACTCACCGGCTGGACGTACAAAGTCTGTACGTTCAAAGCCCAATCCCAGCAAAGTCAGTTCGACTTCTGCATCGACATTGACCTCTTCCATACTGTAGTACTTCTCACTGAGTTCTGAGACTTTCTCGATGATTTTGCTATACTCATCAGACTCGTAATCCGTGCGTGTCTCGAGTTGTTGGTTGTAGCCATCCAGTTCGGCTTTCATTTGGAGTACTTCATCAAATGCCTTGGATGCTTCTTCGAATACACTACAATCGTCATTGACCAAGAGGTGTTGGGGTAGATAGGCAATGACCGCTTCTTTGGGAGCAGAGATTTTGCCGTGAGTGGGTTTGTCCTTGCCTGCGATGATCTTGAGTAGCGTGGATTTGCCTGCTCCATTTTTGCCCATGAGGGCGATGCGATCTTCAGGGTTGATGTTGAAATTGATGTTGTTGAATAAGGTAGTGCCGCTAAACTCGACTCCCACTGCGTCTACTGAAATCATAAGTCTCTGATTAAGTCGCGAAGTTAGGGATTAGTCTATTCAAAACTAAACTGCTGCAGAGTGAAAGTGTCATAGTTTTCGTGATTCGTAGAGGAGCAATCCGAGCCCTTGCCACATATGAACCAAGAAGTGATATAGACCCTAAGCCAGGGACGGTCTAACCTAAGAGTGATCCAAGTAGAAGGTCCATCAAACCTCAAATAGACTGTTCCACGACGAGAGTATGGTTTACGCAACAAATTATAAAAATCACTAAATCAACAAGTTATACACCTACTTAAAGTATAACTTTAAGTAGGTGTATTGCAGAGTATATAGTCAAAATCTATCAGGGAAAACTGGAAGTAAGGCCGTCGATATGCGAGTAGGGTGGGCCCCTTTCGTGGCTGTTGGGTTCGTGATCAGGTTGTTTTGTGTACCCACTCGTGTGTAAAATCAGGATTGTACACAAATGCTGCCCCGTGCTTCTGTGACCTTTTGCAAGCTATGTATACCTTGCGACTACAATCAACAAACGTTTTCTTTTGACGACTGCAGAACTACACCGCCGCATCTTAGAGGCTACTGATCACCGTGCCCACATCCTTCGAACAGTACCTATTCAGACACTATGGAGTGGGTATGGGGAGATCTTTCGTTGCGAACTGACAGGAGGGAAGTCTGTCGTGGTGAAGCATATCCAACTACCCGATGAGAGCCATCACCCTCGCGGGTGGGACACCCTCATCGGACACCAGCGCAAACTCAAATCCTATCAGGTCGAGATGAACTGGTACCAAGGATTGGCGCGGCTAACTGACGAATACAGTCGCGTCCCACAGTGGATCGATGGCTGGCAAGGAGAGAGGGAGATGCTCTTGATTTTAGAAGATCTCAATGCATCGGGCTACCCCAGTCGCCCAACCGATTTGACGCAAGATCAAATCAAATCCTGTTTGTCATGGCTTGCGCATTTTCATGCTCGATACTTGCAGTCTGATCCTGCAGGGCTCTGGGAAATTGGCAGCTACTGGCATCTCGATACGCGACCCGATGAGTGGCAAGCCATGACAAACCAAGCGCTTCAATCCGCTGCGAAAGACATCGATACCCGACTCAATCAAGCCCAGTACCAAACACTCGTGCATGGTGATGCCAAGCTTGCCAATTTTTGTTTCTCCGAAAATGGGCCAGAAGTAGCGGCCGTAGATTTTCAATACATCGGTAGGGGCTGTGGCATGAAAGACGTGGCATACTTCCTGAGTAGTTGCCTGAGTGAGCAGGCGTGTGCTTCTCACGAAACCGAACTTCTGAACCATTATTTTGACACCTTGACATCCGCTTGCCGACGGTATGACGTGAGGATCAATATCCCGTCACTCGTAGGAGAGTGGAGGGTACTGTACAAGTACGCTTGGGCAGATTTCTATCGGTTTCTGGATGGGTGGAGTCCCGGCCACTACAAGATGAATAGCTACAGTCAGCGCCTCACAAACGAGGTCTTGGACGAGCTAAAGCATGAAGTGTAACGATGAATAAGATGAATCCAATTTCCATAGTCCCATGAGCAAACCAATGAAACCTTCGGAACTCAAGGCCTTGTCCATCATCGCGGAGCGTGCGGCAGCTGATGCTGCGGCGTTCATTCGCCAACACAATGAGGGAGATATCGTCGTGGACCGAAAAAAAGGGATGTCCAGTGAAGCTTCGTCGGTCGTCACATGGGTAGACTTGCAGTGCCAAGCCCTGATCCTAGAGCGATTGCAGGAGAGCAGGGAGAGGTACGATATTGGTCTGCTCACAGAGGAACTGCCAGACGATGGTTCACGCTTGACGAGGGAGTATTTCTGGTGTGTGGATCCCTTGGATGGGACCTTGGCATTCACAGCACGTAAGCCTGGCTATGCGGTGAGTATTGCACTCATTGATCGAGCAGGTGTGCCCGTCATCGGCGTGGTACACGAGCCGATCACCCGACAGTACATGGTGGCTGTACAGGGACAGGGTGTCCGTTCGACGCTGCAAGCACCTACAGAAATGAGCGACACCTCAGACCAATTGGTTTGCTTTTTGGATCAGCAGATGGCCGTGCATCCACGATACGAAGCGCTGCGTACCATGCTCGATACGGTGGCGCAAGAAATGCACTTGTCAGGAGTCGTCTATGTGTCTGGGTCGGGCGCGGTACTCCAAGCGTGTCATGTGGCGCTGCATGAGCATGCGGTGTTTTTCAAAATTCCTAAAACCCAATTGGGTGGAGGCTGTATCTGGGACTATGCTGCCACGGCCTGTTTCTTTGGTGAACTGGCTCGCCCAGTCAGCGATCTATCAGGAGCTCCCTTGCATCTCAACAATCCAGACACACCCTTCATGAATCACTGTGGCGTGCTGTATAGCAGTGAACAGCAGATCACGGATCATTTGATTGCTTTCTTCGAATCAATCCATTGAGGGGTGATGTTTTAAATAAACTATTTAACATAATATAAATTATATAACACTTGTGGTATTTTACGCCCAGGCCGCCAGGCATGGTTAATATAAGATCAGTTATCGCAACACATGCCTACCAACGCCCAGTATTTTGGCTGGCCAACCCTTTATTAAAAATCACTTTTTGATTTTCTTTGTTCCTTCCTGATTAACATTATTTCCTTTTCTATACTTAGATCATTATAAATAACCAAAGTTCCTTTATGACCACCGTTGTAGTTATCATATTCCGTGGATTTCACTTGGTATAATCCCACATTCCATATTGTTGATGCTGAATTAGGTTTTGAAACATTGACTTCCCCATATCTTTCGAATAATTGGTCTGTTACTTGATCGGAAAAAAGAAAAACTGAAATCCCATAAATTTTGCCATTAAAAACTCTGAAATCAATAAAAAGCCAGTCATGGCCACCAATTTGATCTAAATCGGATTTCTTAATTATTTGAGTTGTTTTGTCAACATTATTCAACGGACAGCATTTATTCTGAATCTCTAAAGAAATACTTCCTTCATCTCCATCCACTGCCTTTTTAAAGCAATAATCATATACATCTGTGTCTTCATTTCTCTTAAAGTAACATGCTGATTCAAATATTTTGGTAGATGTTTGATTAACTGTATAGTTGTATTTCAATGAGTCAAAAACATCAAATATTTCGAAATCGCTGACGTTGCAACCAAGTTTAAAATTTTTGATTCCAACCGATTCACCAGATGTTTGTTGAGAACATTGAGAAAAACAAGTAGTGTGAAAAACCACACCTAAAATAAATAATGCTTTTCTGATGTTAGTTGCTATTGTCATTTGCCTTGATTGTTAATTGAACAAGATTTCTTTTCTTAAAAGATAAAGAATCAATTCCATCCTGCTTCCTGTCATCTGGGATATTACCTAGTAAGGTAAATAATTTATAAACCAGGTATTTGTTTTTGTCATATTGAATAGGTAACACTTCTCCATCAAGATAACTTTTATCTGATTGTGATGAACCCTTTGGATATTGATCCAACAATTTTTGCATTATGCTGATGACTGGAAAATGCTCGAAGCAAGAAGATGGTATTAATAGAATAAAATCTATATCGTTAGGAGCATCTACACCCTTATTCAGAAAACTACCACCGATCACAATTTCTAACTGATTCGATTTAATCTGCTCAACAAAACTCAGAGCGGCTTGTATGACCATGGAATAGATTTTTTTTCTTTCGTTGGTATTTACAAATTCCTGTTCGAAGGAATTTTGAGTGACTCTTTTGATATCAGGGAACTCAGGATATGCAATGGGACTATTAATTGAGTACTTCCAGTAAACAAAGCATAAATAGTTATATTCATGCCTATTAAGTTTTTCTGGACTATTCCGTCTTTTCTCTAAAATATCACGAATAGTTAGTCTCTCACTCCTTGTCAAAACATCAAAAAAGTAGTTTTCACTTTTTTCAATTCTTATCCACTTAATGATTTCAAAAAGTGAATCCTCGTCTGGTCTTTCAACAGTATTATGCAAAGTCAACAGACTGTACCTTTCACTTTCAGTAAGGTTTTGATGTTCGGCAAAGCTTATTATTAACGAATCGTATTTCAATTGTTCATCAATCATGGAGTTAAAGTTAGCCAATGAAAATTGAGCAAGTTGATTATATATGGCCTAACCCTCCCCAAAAAAGAAAAATGATTAGTCTCTCCCCTGCCCCAAAACTATATTAACATAACGCAGGACATCATATAAGATATCTATGGTTTATTGCTGTGCGGCTGTATGACGATTATCGCCAGTTTGACAATTGTAGTAAATCCGATTATTGGTGCTTAACCAATATTTTCTTGATCGACTTTTGAGAGGATGTAGTGCATTCCAAGAAATACAAACCATTAGGTAATTGAGAAACGTCAATTCTGCCTGTCATGCTGTTCACGCTATACGTAGCGGCGACTTGTTGTCCATAATTATTGAATAATTTCAGTTCGGCATGCTCTAAATTTGACATTTCAATACTAAGCATCCCTCCAACTGGATTGGGGTAAATTGCAAGGATTTGATCACTTAGGCCTTGATTAATTGTAATCATTTCAGAATACTCAAAAGAGCCATCATAGTCCGTTTGTTTCAGTCGGTAGTACAACTGCTCATTTGGGACATGATAATCTACCTCTTGGTAGTTAAGGATAGTAGTACTCTGACCAGCTCCATCTATTTTTTTAATTTCTTTCCAGGAGAATTCAGCTGTGGCTCGCTCTATGGTGAAATAGTCGTTATCCACTTCGCTGGCAGTGGACCATTTCAATTCTACGGAATGATTGACATACCTACCTGTAAAGCTTAACAGTTCGATGGGCAACGGATTACTATATCCTACCAATGCCCATATTCCATGAAATGCTGATCCTAAAACATCAACATTTGAGACCGAGTTTTCTGTGAAATCTACTATTCCTTCATTCCCCTCCCACTGGTCGGTCATGGTATTGAAATATTGAGCGACTAGGCTAGGTTCATCGATGGTATTTTCGATTCCCATTTCATTGTCATTATCATCATAGCCAAAGGATAGGGTCATATTGGGCTTAAAAGTATAGCTGTCCGCATTGATAACCCAAAATCGATCGATGGCATAGAGTCCACCATCCTCTCCTCCCGCAATGGAGCTATTCATGCTCGTCACGCTCGCTGGCAAAGGCGTGTTTTGATCGTCCGATGTTTCATAAGAGCTGATAAATAAAGTGCCATCCGCAGAGCCGGCTTCAGTGATCGTCACCCCCAAGGGTATTTTTTGCATGGAATGAGTGGATAATGGTAGGCTGTAAGTGCCGGTATGGTCTCCAATTTTCCACTGTAGCCCGTCGTTTTCTGACGCGAGCAAAATATGACCACCTGCACCAATAACTGTTATTGCATTGGCATTACCATTGTCAATGATCAACTTTACTTCGTTTTCCATGACCATGGAAATATCATCGTTCATCACCAATCTGGCCTGGCTTACCCCTATTAATGGCAAACATACAATCAAGAAACTCACAAAGTATTTCATGCTATCTGTTTTAGTTTAAACTAGAAAGTGAGTTACCCTCTAAAAACCGTTATCGTTTTGCTTTGCGGCAGTAGTGAAGTGATCTTGGCTATCCTCCATAGCGGTCACCTTATCCACCAAGGCATTGAGCTGCTGTTCTAATCTTGAAATCACTTCCGAGGTATATTCTTTTTCTTTTTCCAACCTGATGATCCGTTTGGCTAGCTCCTGTGTAGCACTTACGTTGAGCATGGAGATGGCTTCATAGTCGACTGTATGGAAGTCATGTACCTCTTTGCCATAGACAAAGACTTTTCCGGTGTGCGCTAGGTTAACCCGAAAACCACTTCCATTCGTTTCAAGTACTTCAGTAAGCACTTCTTTTTCGGCAAATATTAGCCTTACTTTATTTCCTTTTGCCAAATCTGTGGGCAATGCTATCCAGCCATTCTTTATTTCAGCAAGTTGATAAATATCCGGAATTACAGATGTAAGTGCATTTGAAACAGCCTGTGGATAGACCTCCTTCACTTGCTGGGCAATGACTTTTTTGATCGAGCCATTTCCATTGGCGATGGTATCTTTTAGCGTGTAATCCGTTACTTCTATTTTAGTTAGAAGTGCCAAGTCTTTGGTAGCATTGGATAGTCCCTGGATGTTTTTAATTCGTTGATCTGAAAACACGTTGATCTCTGAGGTGGCGATACGACTGGTCGCATAGATCGAATAAGATCCTGCTCCAGTTGATGTACCAGTATTACCAGCGCTATTGAGGAAACCATAGGAACTTAATGGGTTGTCTACACTACCATTGACCACCAATTTGGCTTGTGTAGGTGCTGCAGTGCCGATCCCTACATTTCCACCACTTGCTGTACTTAATACAATGTGGGCATTGGCTGCTTCACTAACGATACTAAAGTTTTGACTGGAAGCAGAGGTCCACCCTATATATCCTTTTCTGCCAGCAGCCAAACCATCCGGATACCATTGCATATAGACATGGTCGGTACCGATCATGTTTAATGCACCCCCGTTATCCTCAACGCTCACCTCTCCATCCACAGTCATATCATCTTCAACGCTAAGCTCTCCACCTACTGTCATGTTGCCATTCTTTAAAATGGTTAGGGCATTGCTTCTAATAAATTCATTACCATTGCCAATTGTGAATAAGCGGTCATTTGCATCAAAATCCGTTGCACTATTTGCTGTATATTCAGTCGCCCACGCTCCGATGGTCGTTTCAGCATATGAAGGTGACTCAGAACGGTATCCTTGAGCAAAAGAATATTCTCCTGACGCTATGGCATTTTCCCCAATAGTCATTGATGCCGTTCCTGATGCAGTTGATCTAAGTCCTATACTGGCCGAACCCCATCCTGTGGCACGAGTACCGTATCCTGTAGATATTGCTGAAAGTCCGGAGGCTTCTGTTCTATTTCCTATTGCCAGTGAAGAAGTACCTGAAGCAATAGTAAGATAACCCATAGCAGTAGATGAATTGCCAGAGGCTATTGTGTGATATCCCATGGCAGTTGATCTTTCTCCTGACGCGATTGTATTAAATCCCATTGCCACTGAATTTTCTCCGCGATTAATGCCATCCCATTGATCATCTTCAACTTCACCAGCTCTAAAAGAACCTT
The DNA here is from genome assembly GCF_002742335.1 of Reichenbachiella sp. 5M10. Taxonomy (NCBI): domain Bacteria; kingdom Pseudomonadati; phylum Bacteroidota; class Cytophagia; order Cytophagales; family Reichenbachiellaceae; genus Reichenbachiella; species Reichenbachiella sp. 5M10. Next base: position 1,861,593 of record NZ_MDGR01000007.1, read on the forward strand.
CGCTTTTGTCGAAAAACATTCTACTCGTATGATCGCTATTTCCACTATATTCTAGTTGCGGTGAGCCAAACACAAAATCGTCTGTTGTATAATTTGTTGCGTTTCGAACAACGCCTCCTACACGTTCAAACTCCCCTGAAGCACTAGAACTCCCATCATTCAGCATCTCCCATTCGGTTCCATTGTAAAACCAAAAACCATGCTCATTGTTGATTTGGTAGACAAGTAGCCCAGTAGCTGCTGATGAAATGGCTGTACGCTGCGTTTCTGTCATTCGTGGAATGAGCATGCCCTTGTCTGTGGCTGTCATATCCAAAACGGCAGAAGCATCTGGAGTAGAAATACCAAGTCCTGTACTGCCATTTTTCAAAATCACCAATGCATCACTCCTATTTTCATCATCTATTCCATTTCCAATGGTTAATAGACGGTCTTCTGCTTCATAGGTAGACTCGCTATTGGGGGTGTATATAGTAGAATATATCCCCATGGCTGTTTCACCATACGAGTGTGCTTCTGTATGGGTACCCATGGAAGTAGATTCATCTCCTGAGGCGATGGTAGATCTGCCCATGGCGGTAGCGATATACCCAGAGGCAGAACTTTGACTTCCCATGGCCATCGAAACATTGCCTGAAGCGGTGGTTGCTCTTCCTATTGCTGTAGAATAGTCTGCTTCTGCATAAGTAAACGCACCTAAGGCGGTGGATTGATCTCCTGATGCCCAAGTAGACCTGCCCATGGCCACTGAATATGACGATGATGCTTTAGTTCCAGAACCAGTTGCAAAGGAATAATTTCCGATATTTTCTTCATCCCATGAATCATCCTCTACTCTTCCTACCCTAAAGGCAGCTTTGCTTTTGTCGAAAAACATACGTCTTTCGCCAGTGCTAGAGGCATTATCTAAACTCGCACTGCCTATAACAAAATCATCATAATCTGGGTCAGTTGTGCTTTGAATCACATGATCAATGCTTTCAAACTCTCCTCCACCATTTAAATATTGCCATACTGAGCCAGTATAGTACCAAAAGCCAGATAGGTTGTCAGTTTGATATACCAGTAGCCCTGTCGCCGGGGTAGAGATGCCCTCACGTTGTGTTTCGGTCATTCTGGGTATGAGTAATCCTTTGTCGCTGGATGTCACATCGAGTATAGCAGAAGCATCTGGGCTAGCGCCGGTCTCGTTAATGCCGATGTTTTGTGCTTGCATCCTATTAAATGCCAACAGGCATAATATGAATAGTACGTTCTTCATAAAGTTGGTTTACAGATAATACATGATGAACTCCTCCATAGAAAAGTAGTCTATGGATGGGCTCCAAACTTCAGATACAAAGTTCAGGATTAGCGCTGCTATTTGACTACTCGAAAAAGGTCATATAGTGCCGTAATTAGGCCAATTAAGGGATTTCAATTGGATGTTGGCTATCAGTAAGTCAAGCAGCCGATGTTAAGCATGCAGACTACACTATGGTATGCGTTAGGAAGGGTAATGGCTCACAAATATTCAGAGGGGCGTTTGCCAAATCGCTCAAAATATAGTTTTGAAAAATGAGATGCATTCTCAAATCCTACCGCAAAAACGACTTCCTGTACGGTGGCGTACTTTTTGGTTTGTAGCAGATTTTTGGCTTGGAACAACCTGATTTCACGAATGAACTTTCCTGGGCTTAAACCAGAAGCCTTTTTGATCACCCGTTTAAGAGAGCTAACACTCATGTTTAGCGCGTTGGCCAAATCATCGATTATAAAAGCGCTATTTCCCAACTGATCCAACACCACTTCTTTCATCTCTGAGAGCAATTTGTCATTAAAACTGGGTGTCACTTCCTCTTCAGAACCAATAGGATTACTAGCCATTCGCTCTTTACCATTATTGATCAAGTTGGCTGCTCTGACGGCTAGCTCCTGGGCGTTAAATGGTTTGATGAGATAATCATCGATACCTATTCGCAGCGTTTCAATTTTATCTGATTCTGTGGCTTTGGCAGTGAGTGTGATAAAAGGAATGTTTTTTAACTTGTCATCCCCCTTTACTTTCATGGCTAATTCTATGCCATCCATTCTCGGCATCATCACGTCTGAAATGATCAAGTCTGGAATGGTTTCATCTAAACATCGTAGGGCTTCTATGCCGTCAGAGGCTTCTATTATCTGATAGATCTCTGACATAAAACTCCTTATATATTGCCTCATATCCGCATTGTCCTCTACCAGCAAAACAGTGGGCTTGTGGCTCCCCTTATCTAGCATAATGGGATTGGGATGGATCAGTTCACCCATTGAAAAATCAGGCGAAAGCAAAGTGACAGGTTGTAAACAAGAAGCATTATCAATGTTTATGATCAGTGTTTCAGGCAAGATCAAAGTGAAAACACTTCCTTTCCCCGGCTCACTGCTTACAGAAAGTTTCCCTTCATGCAATCTGGCCAGTTCCTGGCATAGTGCCAGCCCTATACCGGTTCCTCCCTGATTCAAACGATTGGGGTCATCTGCTTGATAGAATCGTTCAAAAATGAAAGGAAGGTCTTTTTCTGGAATACCATCCCCCGTATCTGCTACTGATATTTCTATGCTCTTCTCTTGACTATGCCTTATCGAAATTTTCACTTGTTCACCTTTATGGGTAAACTTCATGGCATTTGAAATCAAGTTGATCAAAACGTTTTGAATTCGATCCTTGTCTATCATTAATTCCACATCAGCCAGTATATGCATGGACAGGATTACTCCTTTTTGTTTGGCAATCGAATCAAATTGTGCAGCTGTTTCCCTGATCAGACGGGTGAGGTGAGTAGGTTTCTTGTTAAGGGATAGTCTATTGGATTCCAACCTGGATACATCCAATATTTCATTGACCAACCTTAGCAAGCCGACACTGTTTTTTTCGGCCAACTGAATATTTTCAATACCCGTGGATGATCGGCTTGAAGGTGCATTCAAAAATTGCCTGATCGGTCCAAGGATCAATGTCAGAGGTGTTCGCAGCTCATGAGCCATGTTGGTAAACCATCTGGTTTGCATGGCACTGATTTCTTTCAGTTTTTCTGCTTGCTTTTCAATGATGGACTTATCTGTTTCTATTTCATCTCTTTGTGCGCTAGTGACCTTTTGAAGCCTCTCGAGTTTTTTGAAGGACCTACCAAACCCTTGGGCGGTAACGAAAGTCATCACCAAATACGATAATAGATTCCAAAAACCCAGATAAAGTACTTCACTGGCTATATTGAAATATACCAATCCTGTAGAACCTACGCCTATTATTAATAGCAACCAACTTACCGCAGCGATCAGAGAACCACTTACCCTATTGACAACTGATAGTGTGAGGATTAGAGTGGCATAAAGGCTCATGAGTGTGGCCAACACTAAGTACACTGGAAGGAACATCGAATAAATGTGCAACGGAAATAGGACAGTGCTAGCCACAAAGATCAAGGACACTACTACCCACAACTTTCTCACAATGTTCGCGATTTGATCTTTATAGGACTGAGAAAAGAAGAGCAGCAAGAACATATTAGCCAAATAAAAGGTCAAATATTCCATGTGCACATTGAGCACCCAAAAAGATTCCTCGTCAATGGCCAATACATGGCGCCCAAAGAACCCAATTCTTAAGCCTTGAAAAATACAGAACAGTGCATTATACAAAAGCATTAAATCTCTTTTCCAAAAAGCATACATGCCTAAAAAGAACAAGCCTATCATGGTCAAACTCCCGATGACAAACATGTCTACCAGGGCTTGCTTGTTCCTTTTGTTAGTTAAATATGATTTGGTACCAAGGATGACGTCTGCATAAAACCCTCCTTTGTTATGCTGATAATTACTGATCTCAAGCTGCAGTATGTTTTCCCCTTGTGCCAATGCCACTTCACTGACTGAAGGAAGAACGCTATGTGCTGATGTGATCGCAGAGGTGCCCACTTTACCACTCGATCGAATCAACTCGCCATTGAGATATAGGCGAAAGGCACTATAGCACCCCTTGACCTCAATGGCAGACGCATCGTATGCATCTTTGGAAAATATGGGGACTTGATAAGTGGCATGTCCAAAAGCGGATGGTTGTGATCCACCTATTTCATAGTTAGTCCACAAATCAGGTACATGTTGAATGGTATAATAAGGCGAATCATTGGGGCATGACTCTAATAATTGACCATAATAAAATCGCCAATTCCCTCTTAAAGTTATCTCATCCTCTCCCTGATACAGAAAGGTTTCTTCCATTAAATTTTGAGCAGAATTTTGCTGAGCCTGACAAGAGGAATGCCCAAGTAAACAAATGATGACTGCTAGGCAAAAATGGTATCTGAATGGTAGCATGTACACTTTTCTGTTCAACGCTTCCATTTAGAATGACAGCCAGTTTAATTTTTAAATCAAGCAACAAACTAAGCTAAATCAATTCAGAATGATTTAGTTAAACCCAAAATTATCATTTAAAAAATCAATACAGAGGATAAGTCGCTTCAAATCAGACACTTCGTTTTCCTTAATCACCATCAATTGGAAAATTTGAATGCTATGCACGATTTATTGCATATTATGAAAGTTCAGAATGAACTACTGGATAATGCGAATAAGAAACTAAGTGATGAAATATCAGAGTTCAAGGATAAACAAGTCAAATACACCACGAGAAGAAAAAGGAAATAATCAACGCTACCTTCCATACACATTTGTCATTCGCTCAATCCAAACACACAGGCGAAAATGTCAAAAGAGTATGTAAGCTCCTGCCCTCTTGTTGTGTAGAAAAATCCTTCCCAAAACTTTATTACCAGCCCTCGGCTTTTCTCGGGTCCCGAAAGCGTTCGGGATAACCCTTCAAAAAGCTCCCAAGCTATATTAACATAACACGGGACATTATATAACAATGCCAACCCATACCCTAAAGCTGATTTAACAGGGACGTCTGGTCATAATACGATTACATTATTGCACATCTATTGATAGTTCTACACAAGCAAACTATCTATCGTTATATTATCTTGCGAAAGTTTTCAAAACAAGATCATTGAATATGAGGCGAAAAATTCCAGAATCAACGCTACCAAAACTCAATCGCTCACAAATGATTACTTCCGAAGGCTTACAAAAACTGAGGGAAGAGCACGATCACTTGTGGCGAGTGGAACGCCCAGACGTCACTGCTAAGGTGACATGGGCCGCAAGTTTGGGAGATCGTTCAGAAAATGCCGATTATCATTACAACAAAAAGCGTCTTCGAGAAATTGATAGTCGCCTACGTTATTTGCGTAAGTGCATTGATGACTTTAAAGTCATCAACTACCACCCCAACCAAGAAGGAATAGTAAAATTTGGTGCTTGGGTAGAAATTAAAAACGAAGAGAAAGGTCTCCAAAAACGTTTTCGTCTTGTTGGTTATGAAGAGTTAAAAAGTAACAAAGATTATATCTCTATGGACTCCCCAATGGCCAAAGCGCTTCTTGATAAAACTGTTGGAGATGAAGCGATAGTTAAAACCAAAATGGGTGATTTTGTGTGGGAGATTCTTAAGATTGAGTATGACAAGTAGTGTACTTAGTCCATTTTGACCGTGATTTTCAGAAGTTGAAATTTCTAGCTCGTTGACTAGTGTACCGTTCCATTTGTCAGGAGATCACTGTCTTCACTGTACAGCTGATTCCAGAACAACCGCCACTCACCATTCAATGACAAGGTTTCTTCACCATCGTAAGATATGACTCCTTCGCTCCCATCCTTGTGATCGTTACCGTCCGAACTGGCCTGTGAAATGTTGAATGAGAAGATAATCGATAGAATTATTAATAGGCCAGTCTCTACCTGCATGAAATCTAATTGGTTAGATGAAAACAAATATATCTCGTTTTTGGTCTAAACCTGACCAGTCCTTAGATTCAAATGCTTAGTCATACTGAGGACCTTTCAGCTGGTAAGCTGGAAAGATGGCGTGAGAATCTTTCGAGACAGAATATGCTTCGGCCAACAGGGCTCTCCCCCTCCTTGATTTTCTGTCTGGTTGGGTGCTCCGAGTATGCATCAGCGGAGAATTGTAGCTAGGATGCTCAATCTCCTGGTGACACCATTTCCAATCAAGTCTCTGCTTGGTGTCACCAAACATTATATGCAACATAGTTGCGTATAATGTTTGCAACTGCTAGTATTGCAACTTGGTTGCACAAATACTTCTAATTATGAAACAATACTTGATAGGTGTCCATGCCGACGGGATAGGCTTAGTCGCTTCTTTTGTATGCGCACTGCATTGTCTGTTGATGCCTCTTATGTTTAGCCTCGTCCCTTTGTGGCTTGAGGGATACATGAGTCACCCTGCTCTAGAGTCTGCGATGGTTGTCATCAGTGGGCTGATTGCCAGCTATGCGACAGGTACTGGGTACTACCGTCACAGGTGTGTGCTGCCCTTGGTGATGCTACTGATTGCGTTTGTACTGATCGCGACGGGGAGCTTTTCGGATGAGGGGCACGTCGAGGTGTGGATGACTTCTAGCGGGGCATTGCTCCTAGCCGCGGCGCATGTGGTCAATTGGAAAATGCTGCACGCCTGGAATCGACCGTAGTTGAACTTATCCTATAACTCTTAACTCTCCCCTATGAATTTCATGACCAAAACAAGAAAGCTACCCGTCACTGTGTTGAGCGGTTTTTTGGGTGCTGGCAAAACGACGTTGCTCAACCACCTACTCAACAACCGTCAAGGGCTCAAAGTGGCTGTCATCGTCAATGACATGAGCGAGATCAATATCGATGAGAAGCTCATCGCCAATGGGACCCAACTCTCACGAACGGATGAAAAACTCGTAGAGATGAGCAACGGTTGCATCTGCTGTACCCTGAGAGAAGACCTGATGGTAGAGGTCGAAAAACTGGCGAAGATGAAGAAGTTTGACTACCTACTGGTGGAGAGCACGGGCATATCCGAGCCGATTCCGGTCGCTCAGACCTTTTCGTTTGCGACGGGCGATGAACTGTATGATCTCACGCAGTTTAGCCGCCTGGATACGATGGTGACTGTCGTCGATGCGTTCAACTTCTTCACGGACTTTGGCAGTGCCGATACCTTGCTGGCCCGTGACATGACCGACGATGCGCAGGACGATCGGTCGATTGTCAATTTGCTGACGGATCAGGTGGAGTTTGCCAACGTCATCGTGCTGAACAAAACCGACCTGGTGGATGACACACAACTGGGTATGCTGGAGCGGCTGTTGAATAAGCTCAACCCCACCGCGCAAATAATCAGGGCGCACGAAGGAAAAGTCGACCCCAAGCGAATACTCAACACACGGCTATTTGACTATGCAGAGGCTGAGCAGTCGGCAGGTTGGCAAAAGGAACTGGAGTTGGCGCAGAGAGGCATCGGTCACAGCCCCGAAACAGAGGCATATGGGATTGGCTCCTTTGTCTATAGCAATGCGCGCCCGTTTCATCCCGAGCGCTTTTTGGACTATGTGAGCCAGCGATTTCCGACAAGTATCGTTCGTAGCAAAGGCATCTTCTGGATCGCCTCCAGGTCCGATCATGCCATCCTATGGAGTCAGGCGGGCGGTTCTCTGAAGGCCGAAATCTATGGACGCTGGTGGGTGAGTGTACCCCTGAGTCAGCGCGCAGTGAGTCAGGCTTACATGGACAACCAGGAGCACATCCAAGCCAAATGGGACAAACGCTGGGGCGATCGGTTGAACGAACTGGTATTCATCGGTCAGGACATGGATGAGGCAGCCATTCGATCCGATTTGGACAACTGCCTGTTGACCGAGTCCGAACAAGCAGCTTGGGAGGACGGTTGGGATTTTGACGACTCATGGCCCATCTAATGGACGCAACTCCTATGCAAACCTATGCAACCTTAGGCAAGAGACTCGCGGCTTGTCTCTCAGCTATGCATGTAGTAAAGGAGAACAAATGCAAGGTCAATCTTGGTCTGAAGACTACAACCTAAACCTTAGAATCACACGAAGTTTTGTAGTTTAGATATATGAATAGAATACCCGTACACCTCATCACAGGCTTCCTCGGTAGTGGCAAAACGACTTTCCTCAATCGCTTCATCAAGGAGCGACTGCCCGAAAGAATACTCGTCATAGAGAACGAATGTGGCCAAACCAATGTCGACGGTGCTTTGGTGATGGACGGTGTAGAAGAAATCATAGAGCTGAGTGCGGGCTGTCTGTGCTGCTCGCTCTCCGACGGTTTGCTCGACATACTCTATGAGGCCAGCAAAAGGAAAGAGCAGTATGATCGATTGGTGATTGAAACCACCGGTATCGCTGACCCTAGTTCGATCATTCAGGTGTTTTTGCAAGATCCACGCGTCGAAAAAGTATTTGACCTACAGCAAGTCATCTGCCTCGCTGATGCGAGTCAACTGCATACCTGGCTCGATGAGGCGGAAGAAGCCCTGCGGCAAATCGCCCTGGCAGACAGTGTGCTCATCAATAAAACAGACAGGGTATCGGACAGCACCCGAGCAGAGGTGGAATCGATCGTCCGAGGGATCAACCCCCATGCGCGGGTTTTCGCAGGCCACAACGGCAACTTTCCCATTGATGAGATTTTGGATACAGGGACTACCAAGCCCAAGACCGTCGAGTCTCCACAGGTGTCGTCCCACCATCATCATCAGCATGAAGGGCAACAACACAACAGCCACAGGATCACTACATTTACCCTGACCTTCCCCTACCCTCTGGATCTCAACAACCTCTCGTTGGAACTCAACCGGATCGTCAACCTGTACCACGACCAAGTCTATCGTGTCAAAGGGTATATCGCCATTCCCAACTACCCCAACCGCGTCATTCTGCAATCTGCCAGGAGTACGTTTGTCGCGACGGACGGGAGCCCTTGGGAGTCAAGCAGCGAGCGCACGGGCAAACTGGTGTTTATCGGTAGGGACCTGAACAAGCAGGTTTTTGAGAGGATGTTTAACAGATACATGGTCACGGATTGATCCTGCCCGATGCTCTGGGCGATCGTCTCTCTGTCTGCATCACCAATTCCCTATGGCCCACCCAACCCCAAAGGCTGCCAGGCCTATGATGATCTTGTCGGCGGTGGATTTCCACCAGATGCGGCGAATCTGCTTCTTGAGATGTTTGACGGTGCGCTCCATTTCTGCCAGTTGCTGGTTGAGCTGCTCATTGGTGGATTGGAGCTCGGTGTTGGTGGTTTGGAGCACGACGATGCTGCGATCTAGCTCGGCGATGATCAGGCTCATGTTGAGTGCGATATCGCGCTGGTCACGCTCGATCTTGTGGACGAGCTGCGCCGTGAGTCGCTCGATCTCCCGTACCTTGTCTAGGATCTCTTGATTGGTCTGCATCAGTTCTGCATGGGCAGCTGAGACGGTCTGCAGCTCTTGCAGCTTCTGATTGAGCAAGGCAGCCCGCTGCATGCTGATCACCCAAGCACCGTCGGCCTGTACATGGACGGTCTGCCCCTGATAGACTTGGAGGCTGTCGTCCGCTTGCGTGAAGTCCACCACCTGCGCTGCACTGACGGGCAGTGTCGCAAGGATCCATAGTAAGCAATGCAGCGCTTTCATGGCGAGGATATTTGGTGGTGAGACATCACATTGGGTGAAACCGCATCGTAGGTTTGGAGGATTTGTCGCAGGCTATCCCGGATCTGGATCACGTCCTGCTGCTGCGCACCCGAGAGGCGCATGAGGTCTTGGTGCATGTCGCTGATGCGGTGCTGAGACAAGAGCAACTGCGCATGGAGTGCTTCGTAGTTTTGATGGATGCGCTCGTACTGTGCTGCGATGGATTGCAAGGTGTCGAGCTGTGCCTCCATGGACTGGTTGAGGCTCTCTGCCTGACGAAAGCTGTCTTGGTTGACGAGGCTTTGGTATAGGACCAGCCCGACAAGTACCAAGAGTATAAGGGTGTATATATGGGTAGTTTTCATGATTTCCTTTTTTTAGATGTGTGACATTAGATTTTTGTCTATTTACTAAAGTCTACTTACTCGTATCTATTCTATTAAAAAAGAGACCTCCGTGTAGCAACAATCAACTACCATTGTACAAAACGGTACGAGTACTACCCTGAGAGGCCTCTGGCTGGTGTGCGCAGCAATTGCTTATTCAGCAGGTTCAACTCTGGTGCCATATGATACTTTATCAAATTTCACAAGCTCCAAACGTGCCTGAAGCAACATACTGGGACGAAAGATCACTTTGAACCTACGAATGGATTTGCTAGTGATCTCATCCTCATTGTCTGCAGGCGAACTGCTGATGGAAGGATAGAAAGTTCCTAACTGTCCCAAATCCACGGCACGACCATTGATCAGGTGATAGTTGATTTTACGAAGGAATGCCTCCATTACAGCCAGGAATACACCCGGATGAACGATATTCAATTCTTCGATTTCTGTAAGCAGATCACGAAAATCAATTTTGGTGCCTCTTACGATGGTAGCATAGTACTTGATAGCTCCTCCGCCAGCTACTCCCGGCTGACCTTTGGGAACGGGTTTGAATTTTACAGACATGATTTTTACATGTTAAAGGGTTAAACAAAAATTCAAGATTCGCTTTGTTAACACTTGCACAGTTTGGACAGTGACTTCTCTTTCGGAGACCTCAGAGAAAGCGGACAATGCTTGTCTGAAGCTTCGATCCTATTGATATTGGGATCACTTAAAATGATTTGCTTTGCTGGGTCGTGGGCAGTTCGGTGCGCGACTTGGCTGGGCATGGGCTGTAAAAAGCGAGGGTATCGAGTGGCCTTTTCGATGTATCCAATGGATAACTATTTCATAACAAAACTTGTTCCAATAATGGAATGTACGATGTTAAAAATCGTTAAGATATTGCACGTGTGGTTCGGCCGCCAACCACGTGTGGTTCAAGCTTCAACCACGTGTGGTCCAGGCGTCAATCACGTGTGGTTGATGCACCATGCACGTGTGGTCCAAACCACCCCATTTAAACGCCCTTGAAGGCACTTTTTGAGGTGGATTTTCTTTGCAGGAGAAGGACTGATGTTTGTTGCTATTCGAGTTGGTGCGAACTAGTCTCGTAGGGATGGTTCGTATGCTAGTCACTAAGACCATGACTACCCCACTGGCAATGGGCAGTTTGATTAACTGCGTCATACTGAGGAATCAGTCTGTTGGCAAGCTGACGGATGACGTGAGTATCCCTCTAGTCTAGCAGAGAGACTTTAAAAGACCCTTCGTATTCATATCAGGCCCTGCATCAAACGGTAATTTATTGATATTGACTGTTTTATGGTATGGATTGAGCGGTTTTATTTGGGAGTTGAGGATGAGAGAGTCTGTGTCTAGCGCTGAGGGAAAAGGGCCTGTACGAATGGCTCCCAGGCAAAGCCTGCGCCTGGGTCAACTTTGCGCCCTGGGCTGAGATCCGAATGGCGGTTGACCCGGTCCTGGGTGATGCCAAAGTAGTCCACGATGCCTTGGGAGAGTTCGAGTCCTGCGTCCCATTGTGCGGGCGACACCCAGGGCGTCTTGATGGCTTCCAAGAAGGTCTCGTAGGTATGGAGGCCGGGCACGAGGTATTCGATTCCCACCGAGTGGCTGTTGTATCCTTTGGCGTGCCAGGCCATCGTCTTGGTGTGTCGGAGTTTGAGTATGTCGCCGTTGGGCTGGATCAAGAAGTGCGCCGATAGCCCGAGGTGTTCGAGCCATTGGTCGGCAGGATAGTCCCGGTCTTCTGTGTCGATGATCTCGGCCATGGCGTGGATGACGAGGCGGTTGGGGTTTTGGGCTCCACCGCCGAAGTTTGAGTATTTTTTGATTACGTTGAGCATAGTGTATATGGATTAGGTAGTTAGGTTTCGTGTGAGGGTTGGAGTGATTGTCAGTGGCTAGGACCCCTTGCCAAAGGAGAATATGCCGCTGACGCGCAAAAATAAGGTGATCACTGCGCCGAGGGATCCCAGCAAGGTACTGATGTCGTTCATCGCACTGATCTTGCCGTAGGACAAGAAGATGATCAAGCTAAGGATGAGCAGGGCTATGACTGCAGAGGCGGTCCCCCATTTGCCTTTTTTACGTGACTCGAGTTCGCGCTCCAAGCTCTCGTTGCTGTTGACTTGTGAGAGGATGAAGTTGGTAAAGCTCTCGTTCATCAGGCGCAGCGAATGGTCGTACTGGAGGATGCCCTTGTGGAGCAGATCGATGATTCCGTCGGTGTTGTTGGTATTGACGAACTTGTCCCGGGCTATGTCGTAGACGATGAAGCGCTCTTCGCGCGAAAGCGAATTCCATATCGAGAAGTAGTAGGATGAGGCATACTCTTGGATGTTGAGGGTATAGTCCTCGTTGATGACGCCTTTGTTTTGGTGTAGGACGTAGTGCTTTTTGAGTCGCTGCAAGAACATGCCGTTGTTGAGCTCAGATTCGATCACCTCTGGATAGGTTTGGGGGGCTTCTCTCTCTGAGATGTCCAGACTTTCAAAAGGTACCGTGATGCGGTAAAATCCCCCCAAGAGATGCATCCATTTTTGGTAGTCTACATTGATCTGATCAAGGATGATTCGCTTGCTGAGGAGCGTGTTGTCGTTTTTGTGTAGGTCTTGCTGGAGTTGCTCGATGGCATCCTCGTAGTAGTTGTACATCTTGCGCGGATTGATATCAGAGGAGATCACGACACGGATGACGGGGTTGTCCACGAGGCGCTGTAGGATGAGCATTTTCTTGCGGTTGTAGGCCAGGTCGTTGTAGGCATATTCGAAGTGCTCGATGAATACCATCATCGGGGTCTCTTCGCTCAGCTCCTCCTTGAGGGCACGTTGCAGGAGCTCTTTGTTTTGCTTGTCACCTTTTTTGCTGAGTAGATACAGCTGCGTGATGGTGTGGTCGATGCTGCTGTCTCCCACCTCTCCTCCCATCTCGAGGGATTTTTCGTTGAGATCAAAGAGGTCAATCGAGATGAAATAGGCCTTCTTCATCTCACGGAGCTTTTCGCGAATCACGAAAATATGGGCGGCATTGACCCCTACCACGAGGCTGTTGTTGAACGAACTGCTCTTGCCGTCGTAGAAGTCGCTGATCTTGATGATCTGTTCGGCATAGGAAGAGAGCGAGCGTTGGCTGATCAACTCATCCGAATAGTCCTTGAAATCCAACCCAAAAATGCGGTGTACACAGTACTCGAGGATACGATAGATCACTACCATGAGGATCATCACAAACAGCACATGCACCACCCAGTTGGATTGGACGATGGACATCAGAGATTGTGCGGGAGTAGAGATTTTGAGGTGATCCTTGCCCGATTCAAAAAAAACACTGCTGTAGGTGATGCTGTCGGTATGCTCGTAGGCATACATCCACGAACTATCGACCGCTGCATCGGTCAGGTAGCCTTGGCTTGCCTCTCCATAGTCATCAAAGTGAACCCGTATATGGTCGTAGTAGCTGTGAAAGAGGCTGGCGCGGAGTTGGGGCGTGGTGGTGACATTTCGGGTGACATGGTTGTACCCCTTGGGGATCACAAACTTGGCGTTTTGGACTGTGTCCTTTGGGTCGATCTGAATGTAATCGCCATTGACACGGACGCGGTTGCAGGGGTTGGGCCAGGCGAGCTGGTTCATATTCCGCATGAACCCTTGGGGGTCTTTGATCTTGAACTTCTCCTCTGCTTCTTTGGTGTTGTAGTAATCCAGCATTTTGGTCGCTACCCAGCCATCACTTTTCTGCTTGACCGATAGGATGTTGTGCTTGTAGAGGACTTCTTTTTCCGTATGGAAATTGATGGCAAAGAAGATCATCGTCGGAAAAATGGACAATACCATCACCCACGAAAAACAGTAGTACTTGTAGACGGTAAACTTCTTGATCTTGAACCAGGCGTTTTGCATGGTGCGCAAATGCTCTCCCCATGGCTTGGCTTGGTTTTTCCCGAATAGGGAATAAATGATCCCAATCACGCTCCCCAAAAACACCAAAACGAGTGCTTCGTTGAGCAGGATGCCCCCACCCGTCATCCGTACAAAATCATAGATGTAGATGCGTCCCGCATAGGACAAGGCCACCAAAAACAAGACAATAGCAAACAGGGTCTTGGGACGGCTGGTGTCCGCAAAGTGTGTGTATACCCGCTTGGCATATGGCAAATGAGTGGAGAGCACATAGTAGTGGGTGCACATGAGTACGATCGCGACAAACAGGACCGAGTGGATGAGCAAGTCCATGTAGGTCCTAAACCAATACCAGGTCAGTACGAGGTAGAGCATCCCGAGGGCATTGGTGAGGAGCAGGCGAAAGTAGATGCGCTCGTAGCTGCCCTGACTGTCGTAGTAGGGTCGCATCCAGTTGAAGGGAAAGATGCTCTGCTTGAGTTTGACGCGCTTGTTGGTGACCAGATAGATCACCACGAAACAGACCGAGAGCAGCAGGTAAAAGGCGAAGAGCATCTCAATGGTCACGTTGAGCGCGATGGCGTTGGGAGAGCGCACGTACTGGTGGTCCACGAAAGTCGCCAGGTGATAGCCCGGAAATTGCTCAAAGGGTCGGATGTACATGTAGTGGCGGTTGCCAGCATACTTGACCGAAGCAAAACGCTCGACATGACTGGGGAGGTATCTGTCAAACTCATTTTGTGTCTCGTCGAGGAAGTTCTCGTTGAGGTTGCGGGTCTTGTCCGAGTGAAACAGCGTGTTTCCCTTGTCATCAAAGACGCAAAAGCCATAGCCTACCTCCATGATGGGGTCCATCAGTGTGACGGTCGTGCTGTGCTGGGCAAAGACCGGTAGCGCGGGGTTGCCACTGTACATCCCTACACCGACCTCATAGGTCCCGTCCGTGATGGATCGGATGGACTCGATGGCGATCATGAGCGAATCCTCTCCGTAGATCATCCCTTCGCCTTTGATGATGTCGGTGATGTATTGGCGGTGCTTCAGGTCGAGGCTGGCTTTCTCTGGCTCGGTAAAATTGGAAAGAGAGACCCGCATTTTGCCTTTGGTGTCGGTCCAAAAAAAGCCGTTGGAATAGGGAAAGCGATCCAGCAGCCCCCCTCCCTGCTGACTGATGTTGGCAAAGCCCGTGATGTCACGGTTGAGGTGTGGTGCCTCAAATTGCCCAAAGAAGGGGTGTTTGCGGATCTGTTCTCTGACCTTGACGGTGTCAGCGCCCTGCATGTGTGCTACATCGGCATGTGTCACATTCTTGATGGAGTTCATTTGCTCGATGATGGCGCTGAGTTCGCCGTGGATCCCCTTGTGTACGCGGCGGTTGAGCCGCCTGAGCTTTTCTTTCTGATTGCTATGCTCATAGCTGAGGTTGGAGGTAAAAAAGAGAAACAACAAGATCCAGACAGCACTACCGATGATGATCGACGTCCCTGCAAAAAACACATCCGAAATGTAGAGGCGTTCGACGTTGCTCATGATTTTGAGTTTGAGGATGGGGAGCCCCAGGATCATGAGTATGATCAAAATCGCCACGATCGTGATCATAAACACCGATACCTCACGCTTCTGATTGTTGAATGCGGAGATGTTGACACACCCGGTCAGGTAAAGTCCGTTTGTGCCCTTGAGTGCTGTACTGAAGGCGATGTACTGCTCATACCCCAAGTCCAGTTCAAAATAGCCCATGGAGGTGATCCGGTAGGCGATAGAATCTGTCGTGAGGTTGATGTTGCCATGGGGGTTGTTGGTGTATAGGGTTTTGGGCCCGTCGGGGTGCTGTGGATTGGTGACGAGCACAAAATCAAAAACATCCTTGCGGGTGATGAGTGGGTTGCTAAAAAAGGCAGAATTGTCCATGTTGAATACTGCGACGGAGTCTCCATGGCTGTAGTAAAAAGCAATTTGCTTTTCAGATACGCTGTACTTCTGTGTCGTGGGTTTGGGTACGGTTGTTTTTGCAGCAGATGGGGTATCAGAGGGGGCTGGAGCAGGTTGCTCCGCTGGGGACGGTTTGGAGGGGGTTGGGGCACTGCTTTGGGTCGGGTGATAGTCACTCCTCAGGGACTCTTCCAGTGACATCCAGCCGTTTTGGTAATGAAACGAGACCTGCTTTTGACCGATTTGATAGTTGGGGGTTCGGGTCTTTTTTGGGGACGGCGTGGGCTTAGGCGTGCTCTTTTCTATAGTCAGAAACTTGGTCTGAAATATCTTGTAGTGATTTTCGAGACTTGAGTACACGTTTTTGTTCATCTGAGAAACGATCCGCATGTCGTTGGCGATGACCTCTTTCTCCTGATTTTGGACATAGACAAAGAAGTAATAGAAAAAAACGAGTCCAATAAAGATCATCGTGAAGGAGATGATCCACCACTTGTTGTTCGTAGCTCCCATGGGCCATTAGATTGGTTTGCTTTGTTGCGGTTAGGTTTGTGCCAAAGTACGATTTAAACACATGGTTATCAATACCTTGAATTTGGTATATTGTAGTGCTCGATGATGACCTAATGCTCTCTGTTCGAATCGTCGAGTTTCACTTGAAAGGAGGTCCGTTTGGAAGACTCCTCGGAGGATTGCGCACGTCCTGCACCACGCAGTGCCATCAGGTTGTTGAGCAGCCCAAACCAAAACGGCGCCCCTAGCGATATGGCCAAGGCGGTGATGATCCAGCCCAGCAATGCCCGAAAGAAATTGCCCGCACTCTCAAAGGGGTAACTTTCGGATTGCCTGTCCCATCCCAGGGCGAGTGCATTGGTATTGACTACCAACTGCTTTTCGTAAAACTTCGCCAATTTGTCCTGCGCCTGCTGCATCGCTAGGACGGTAGAGTCTGGCAGAGCGGTCTGTGTGGCCGTATCTGCGGCAGTATCCTTGAGGTATGTCGCGGCACTCCCTGCGACCTGTGTGCGTAGGTCGGAGTTTTCGGACAGGGTTTTGTAGATGCGTAGTGTATTGACATTGAGTCCGATAGCAATGACGATACTGATGCCAAAGGTGAGCGCCTTGATGTAGCGGTTGAACCACCCCTGTCCCCGCTCGACCGTCTCGTTGAACCACGCTTCGATACGACGACCAAAATCGTTGATGTCTTCGTTGGCCTCCTTGGCAAAGGATTGAAGGAGTCCTTTGGTCTCCTCTCCCAAGATGGGAATATCCTCGATGGCTTGCGAAAGATTCTTTTGGTTGAGGCTGGAAAATTTGCCCACTTTGTCGACCTCACCTTCGGTACGAATCAAGTCCAACACCACTTTGGCAAATTTGTCACTGCCGATGTATGAGGGCAATTTTTTCTTGGTCTTGGCGAGGTACTTGATCATCGGGTGCTTGTAAAACCGCTCCGAAAAGGCAGTGTTGTCCTCGTCATCCAATGCCCGCTGTATGACCTTTTTGAGGTTTTTGGCACGGATGGCAAATATCGACGACACGTATTCGACCAGTAGCGTGACCAGTGTACTGAAGAGCAGGTAGACAAAGACCAAGCTGATTACTATTTCTAGGGTTTCAAATCCAATCATCTTCGTTTGTTGAGGTGGGTGGGTGTACTAAAAATTGAGTGTTGATTCGGACATAAAAGTAACACGATCAATGCCTTGGCTGCAACTACTTTGGGTTCTATTTGCATCTCTATTGGTTGAAGGAATACTTCAAGCTGAGGGAAGACTTGAACTTGGAAGAGTCATCCTCCCCGTATACATCTTCGATCCCTGCATAAAACTGCACCCAAAAATCTTTGAGCAATTTGAATTCCGTCCCGAGGTTGAGCAAACCAGTAGCTTGTTCGGTGATCACGTCACTGCTTTGGTACTGGTACTCGCCATATACCCTAAAGGTGTCGTTACCGAAATAGAGCCGGCTGTTGAGCGAGACGATCGGATCGGTCTCTTGGTGCATCTGTAGGTTGCCTCCCAAGAGCAGCTGCCCCGATTTGCCGACAGGTAGAGACTGTGTGAGCCAAAGCTGGATACCTCCATATTGGATGTTTTGGGCCAGTGAGTCGATGGACTCCCCTACTACGGCAAATGCCAGATCGGTACGTGTGGCATTCCAAGCGTTTTGGTTGAATGCTACGATCAAGCCTTGTGTCGTGGTGTGCGAGTAGGTTTTGAACTTCTCAAACTCTTTTTGGAGCGTATCATCCTCTAGATATGTTTTGAGTGCGGCACTCTTTTTTTGTAGAAAAGCAAATAGCAGCAGGTTCTCTTTGAAGTAGGCTGCTCGTTGCTTCTGTTGGTCTTCTGTAATGTTCCGTGGAGAGACTCCTTTCCAAGCATTCCACTCATCAAATGCGAAGACTTGTAGGTCGTTTTCCAAGCGCTGTTGATCATAGATCATGTCCAAGTAGTCCGAGTTGAGTAGGTCGGCATTTTTGCCCGCGATCTTGACTCGATAACCCAGAGCGACCTGCGTGAACCCTGTGTCATTGTCACGTGCCGATCCGACACTGAAGCTGGAATTGTAGGCCAGTCTTTTGAAGGGGTCTTGCCGGTATTCGGAGACAGTCCAGTCTTTGGAAAGGAGCTTCCATGGAGCAAAATCCACTGCGAAATTGGCTGGGATCACTGCCTCGCTCCCGTCGACAAAAGGATCAAAAGCCAAGGCAAATTTTTGTACATCCGATGGACGCATAAGGTTGCTAGGGTCTGTTCCCAGGGCTTTGAAGGCGGGCAGATCCGGTACAGCAAAATCCAATAGCAATGAGTCTACGTCGTAGTTGCCCCATGAATTGGAGACGTCTTGGGCGTGCAGGAGGCTCGTCATCGTCACGAGGAGTATGAGGGTGATGAGGTGGTGTTTCATGCTAGTCGTAGTAAGGCGGACAAGGTGGGGTGATGTCCCCCGTCGTTGAGATCAATTGTGTGCTCGTAGGTCACTTCTCCGATGGTAGTTTGCTCTTCGATATCGTCTCCCTGGGAAAACTCCATCACGATACGGTAGGGTACTGCATCACGGTCTGTGTGTACAGTGCAGATCAGCTCGACAAAGCGGTCGTCGTTTTGCTCGAC
Source organism: Reichenbachiella sp. 5M10 (assembly GCF_002742335.1). Lineage (NCBI taxonomy): Bacteria > Pseudomonadati > Bacteroidota > Cytophagia > Cytophagales > Reichenbachiellaceae > Reichenbachiella > Reichenbachiella sp. 5M10. Next base: position 1,880,503 of record NZ_MDGR01000007.1, read on the forward strand.
TGGCTCGTCTTCTTTGGAGCTATCTTTCAACCAAAAGATATCGTCGTGAGGTTGTTTGTTGTTGCCGATCTCATGGAGGACTATTTTGTCTTCGTTGGCTCTAGCGCCCCATAGTCGCAGTGTATAGGAGACGATGACCAGTCCATGAGCTTCTATGTTGACATGCAATCGACCCTGATTCGGATCAAAAGGGATGGTTTGTGCCATTGTTTTTGTGCTTAGGTATTTGGATGGTCTAAGTAACACATAGATTTTGGCAATGGCAATCCCGAGAACTAGGTATTCACTCAAAGAATAGCGGCAAGTCTCGTGTTATTCGTGCTCGGGGCGAGTGTCTTGCAGCTTTCGTTTGGTTTGTTAGAGCCTATTTCCCTCGTTTGAATAGCTTTTTGATCTTTTTGAATACGCCTTTTTCCTCTTCGGATTCTTCACTTTCACTTTCCTCACTTTCACTTGCTTCGCTTTCTTCGAATGACTTTTCTTTGGGTTTTTCATCTGACCTAAACAAGCCTTGGAAGAAATTCTCTTCCTTGATACCTGGGCAGTCCAAGTCACTTTGTACCTCGATGCTGGCCGAATCAAACCTAGCCTGTGTCAGTCCGCGGTAGTTGGCATTTCCGTTGAGCTGTTGATAAAAGAGCGCAAAGATCGGCAGTGCCGAATTGGCTCCCTGCCCATAGCGTGTGTCCTTGAAGTGTATGCTATGGTTGTCTGCCCCTACCCATGTCACCGTGAGCAGATCAGGAGCCATGCCTACAAACCAGCCGTCACGGTTGGACTGGGTGGTCCCGGTCTTACCGGCTAGGTCATTGGTCAGGCCATACTTCCAACGCAAGCGACTGCCTGTCCCACCAGGCAGGGTCACCGCCCGCAACAGCTGCTGCATGACTTCATACGTATAGTCGCTGATGACACGCTCTCTGCGAGCTGACGCTTCGTGGACGTAGATTTCTTCACCGTCAGCATCTACGATCGATTCGATCATGTAGGGCTCGCTTGGGTAACCGTCGTTCAAAAAAATGGTGTACGCCTCAGCCAGTTCGATGAGGCTTAGTTCTGCAGTACCTAGTGCCAGTGAGGGTAGTTTTTCCAGTTTGCTCTGGATGCCCGCACGTTGGGCAAGGTCTACGACACGGTTGACCCCTGCTTTTTCCATGACTTTGACTGCTACCGTATTGATGGATTTGGTCAGTGCCGCTTGCATGGACAGGTATTTGTCCTCATACTCGCTTTCTCCGTTGCTAGGTGTCCAATTGTCAAAATTGGTGTAGGTGATACGCTTGCCTGAGATGTAATCGCAAGGCTCTACCCCACTCTCCAGTGCGGCAGCATAGACGAAGGGTTTGAACGTAGAACCTACTTGTCGCTTGCTCAAGTTGACGTGATCGTACTTGAAGTAGTCGTAGTTGATGCCGCCGATCCATGTCTTGATGGCTCCTGTGTGTGGATCCAGGGACAAGAAACCGGTGTTCAGCAATTGAATGTAGTGCAACAGGCTGTCTCGTGTACTGGCTTTCACCAGATGCTCAGGATCCCCCCAATCAAACCAGGTCATGTTCTTTTTGGCGGTCAGCGAATCCATGGCTTGTTCGTGTGTCAACCTCTGGGCTGTAAGGGCTTGGTAGGCACTGCTTTGGACGATGAGCTCACGGACGAAAGCTTGGTCTTGAATCCAAGGCGCTTGTTTGCCCCAGTTGTTTTCAAAACTCTTTTGGATCGAAGGCATGTGCTTCTGGACCGCCTTTTCGGCCATGCGCTGCATGGGCAAATCAAGTGTTGTATGGATTTTGAGACCATCTGTATAGAGGTTGTAAGGAGTCCCGTCTTTCTTTTTGTACTTCGAGAGCAGTGCTTTGGCGCGTAGACGCACCTGCTCTATGAAGTAAGGAGCTGGGGCCTCTGCCGTGTATCGCTTGTCGTAATCCAAGGGAGTGATTTTCTCCTTGAGCGCATCATAGTCCTGAGCAGACAAGTAGTCGTATTTGACCATTTGTGAGAGTACGACGTTGCGCCGATGGTGGCTCTTCTCTGGGTTGAGCCTAGGGTTATAGGTACTGTTGGCTTTGAGGGATCCGACCAGGGTAGCGGCTTCACCTAAAGTCAACGCACTGACAGGTTTGTTGTAGAATTTTTGGGAAGCACTCTCTATGCCGTAGACATTGTCAGGAAAGGAAACGGTATTGAAATAGAGTGTAATGATTTCTTCCTTAGAATATACCTTTTCGATGCGTCTAGCAGTGAACCCCTCTTTAATTTTGGCAATAGCAAGTCCCAGTTTGCTTGGGTCCTCTCGTGGGTAGAGGTTTTTGATGAGTTGTTGGGATATCGTACTGCCACCTCCAGCAGATCGATCACCTAGGATCAAGGTTTTGATGAGTACACGCATCAAACTCATGTAATCTATCCCTCCGTGCTCATAAAATCTGTAATCTTCCGTGGCGACCAACGCATCGACCAAATGCTGAGGCAAATCGTCGTATTGTATGGAGGTACGATCAAAGAGGTAGTACTTGCCAACGACCCGTTGGTTGGTATCATAGACGATGGTCGATTGACTATTGGAGATATCCTGCAACGCTTGGCGCGTAGGCAAAGCTCCCCATACGCCGAGGTATATGCTGCCGACAAATGCAGCGACCAATAGCACGCCAAGGACAGCTAGCTTTACAAGCAGTTGAAAAAGTCTGGTTTTATGTGCTGGTTTTTTCTTTTTCTTGGTGACCATAGCGTGGGAAATAAAAAACCCTGACGGTCCTAAGAATCGCCAGGGTTTTCTTTCAGTTGTCTTTGCTTATTGTCCTGCTTCCAAAGCGTCTACTCTATCGAGTATTTCGACTGCTTTGTCATTCATTTTCAATTGCGTGTACATTTGTTGCAAAGCTTTCAAACCGTCAATGTCGTCAGGTTTGATGCTGATCGCTTTTTCCATGTAAGGCAAGCCTTGCTTCAAGATCGCATCTGCTTTCTTTGTTTTCGCTTCGCCATATTTTTGGTAGCTTTTGTAGTCCATGTCTCTTACTTCGTCATAGTACTCTTTCGCAAGGTTGACGTAGATCACACCTGCGTTGAAGTTGGCGATGTAGTTGTCTGGCTCTATGGCGATTGCTTGTATGTAGCTGTCTTTTGCTTTGTCAAAGCTTTCTCTTGCTTCGTCATTTTTGTCTTCACTCATCAATGCTGACCCTAAGTTGTCGTACAACACACCAAGGTTCAAATAGAGGTTGACATTGTTTGGATCTGCTTCGATGCTTTTCTTCAATTGGCTCTCTGCTTCGTCCAATTTGTCCATGGCCAGCAACAAGCTGATTTCCTCTTGTCCGAATCTGCTGTCATTTGGAAACTTGGCTTTAGCAGCTCTTGTTACTTCCAATGCTTTCTCCGAATTGTCCTTTTGTCTCTCATAGTAGATGACAGATGAGTAGATGTCCTCGTTGGCAATGTCCATGTCAATCATCTGGTAGTAGAATTCCAAGGTCTTGTCCACGTTGCCCGCTTGCTGAGCGGCTACACCTGCATAGAACAATGATGTAGAATCTTTTTCTTTGACCATCAAGGCTTTCTCAAACTGAGCCAAAGCCATTTCGTAATCCTCTTCGCCGTATGCAGTCCCACCTGCATTGAGGTAAGCTCCCCACATTTGGTCTAGATTAGTTGTAGAGATCAAATAGTACGAGCTATTTTCTTTCTCCATGGTCAATACTTTATTGTATGCAATGACGGCTTTTTCCAAGGCATCTGGATCGATGGCTTTGGTAGACTCATCTTCGCTGGTAGCGATGGCTTGGTAGATCTTCCCACGGCTAAACCAAGTTCTTGATTTAGAAGCGTTTTTCTCAATAGTAATAGCCACGTCAATTTCTGCCTTGGCAGAAACTAACTCATTCTTTGCTAAGTATGAATCAGCCTTTGATACGGATCCTTTCTGTGCGAAAGAAGCAGCACTCATCATGATAGCAATTACAAATACGAGTATTCTTTTTGTGTTCATAATTCTAATAGTTTGCTTAATTGGGATGTATAACCCTGTTTTTATTCTTTATTATCTGTTTCGTTATCAGTACCATCTCCTTCTGTAGGAGTCTCGGACGAGGCATTCTCGTCGGTAGCTACACCATCGACCAACTCCTCTTCTTCATTCTCAATTCTTTCGATTTTTTCTACAGAAGAGATTTCATCACTATCACCAAGTTTGATCAATCGAACTCCCTGAGTAGCTCTACCCATGACACGCAGCGTATCCACGGCCATACGGATGGTGATTCCCGATTTGTTGATGATCATCAAGTCATCGGTATCGACGACCTCCTTGATAGCAACTAGCGAGCCAGTTTTGTCAGTGACATTCATGGCTTTGACTCCCTTGCCCCCACGTTTGGTGATACGGTAGGCTTCTATCTCTGATCGTTTGCCATAGCCTTTTTCAGAGACGACGAGTAGGTTGGCATCTTCTCTAGCGATACAGACCATGCCGATGACATAGTCCCCTTCTCCTTCAAGTGCTACACCTCTCACTCCAGATGCTGTACGTCCCATCGATCGAACATCCGACTCATGGAAGCGTATCGCTCGGCCTGATTTTTTGGCGATGACGATGTGATTGTCTCCGTTGGTCAGGCTGACATTGAGCAGCTTGTCTCCCTCATGAATGGTGATCGCATTGATTCCATTTTGTCGGGGTCTTGAGTAAGCTTCCAGTGCGGTTTTCTTGATCGTACCATTTTTGGTACACATGACGATGAAGTTGTTGTTGATGTAATCTTCATCACTCAAAGTCTTGACATTGATCACCGATCGTACGCGATCCTCTGCCTCGATGTTGATCAAGTTTTGGATGGCACGGCCCTTGGTTGCTTTACCTCCTTCAGGGATTTCCCAGACTTTCTTCCAAAAGACTTTGCCAAATTCAGTAAAGATCAGCAAGTAGTTGTGGTTGGTCGCGACAAACAGGTGCTCTGTAAAATCATCTGTCTTGGTCGCGGCGCCTTTGGAACCTACGCCTCCCCTACCTTGTGTTTTGTATTCGGTGAGTGCTGTACGTTTGATGTATCCTTCGTGTGAGATAGTGATCACCATCTCCTCGTCAGGGATCATATCCTCGGCGGTGAAGTCATCGGCAGCATGCTCTATATCCGAACGTCTCTCATCACCGTACTTGTCCTTGATTTCCAACAATTCGGTTTTGATGATGTCCATTCTCATCTCTTCGCTCGCCAAAATGGCTTTCAAGTGATCGATGAGTTCTTTGATTTCAGCATATTCTTTTTGGATCTTGTCTCTTTCTAGACCGGTCAGACGCTGCAATCTCATCTCTAGGATGGCCTTGGCTTGGATTTCGGACAAACCAAATTTCTCCATCAAGCCTGTTTTGGCTATTTCAGGATCTCTAGAGCTTCGAATCAGGGCGATCACCTCATCCAAGTTGTCTAGTGCAATCAAATAGCCTTCTAGGATATGGGCTCGCTTTTCTGCTTCCTCTAGTTCGTACTCAGTACGTCTCACGACTACTTCGTGTCGGTGGTCTACAAAGTGTTGTATGAGCTCTTTGAGGTTGAGCGTATGAGGTCGTCCGTTGACCAACGCCACGTTGTTGATACCAAACGAGGATTGTAGCTGCGTATACTTGTAGAGGTTGTTGAGTACGATATTAGGAATGGCATCCTTTTTCAAATCGTACACGATACGCATCCCGTCTCTATCCGACTCGTCACGCAGGTCACTGATTCCCTCCAGTTTCTTTTCGTTGATCAATGCGGCCGTTTTCTCAATCATGCTCGCCTTGTTGACCTGGTATGGGATTTCAGAGACGATGATTTGCTCCTTGCCCGTTTTGGTCACTTCGAAAGTAGCTCTCGCTCTCAATACCACGCGACCTCTGCCTGTCTCATAGCCAGACCGGACTCCTTGATAGCCGTATATGGTTGCTCCCGTTGGGAAGTCAGGGGCAGTGATATGCTGCATGAGCTCCGGGATCTCAATATCTTTGTTGTCTATATATGCGACGATACCGTTGACTACCTCAGTCAAGTTGTGAGGTGCCATGTTGGTCGCCATCCCTACTGCGATACCGGACGTACCGTTGACGAGCAAGTTTGGAAACTTTGCAGGCAACACTGACGGCTCAGACAAGGAGTCGTCAAAGTTGGGCTGGAAGTCTACTGTTTTTTTGTTGATGTCGGTGAGGAGCTCCTCGGCCATGCGCTTGAGACGTGCCTCTGTGTAACGCATCGCTGCGGGAGAGTCACCGTCTACAGACCCGAAGTTTCCTTGACCATCCACAAGTGGATATCTCAAAGACCACTCTTGGGCCATACGTACCATGGTGTCGTATACTGACGAATCACCATGCGGGTGGTACTTACCAAGTACTTCCCCGACGATTCTTGCTGACTTTTTGTATGCTCTATTGTGCAAAACGCCCAGATCAAGCATCCCATAAAGCACTCTACGGTGCACAGGTTTCAAGCCATCTCTGACATCTGGTAATGCTCTGGATATGATGACGGACATCGAATAATCGATGTATGCGCCACGCATCTCATCCTCTATATTGATAGGAATAATATTCTGATCACCTAGCGGTAAATCTTCGTTATCTTCTGCCATAAATTCTTAATTGAACACGCATTTTCAAGCCTGCAATTTAACAAAAACAGGGCTTAAAATACAAGATTTATGAATAAAGAACAGAGGGGTTTGGAACTAAAAATATTGATAGAAAAAACATGTTGTAAATTACTGATTTGCAGCGTATTAATACGGATTCATTTTCCGTCTGTTTTTAAATTTATACCGTTCGAGTTTGCGATGGTTCTGTCCAACCTTTGGGTTTTGTACTTTCCATATCGGTTGACCCCTCACTTCGATGTATCTCCCCGTCTGTGGATCGACGATCACATGCTTGAGTTGAACATGGTCACTCTTCATGGGGGATCGTGGGATTTCGGGTATGGTGATACTCACCCCAAAGTTGAGATTGAAAGATGGGTTAGCGTTTTTGATCCCTCCTGTACTGCCGGGGATTGACATGTTGAAGGATCTGAAGTCATAAGAGGGCTTGACAATGATGCGGAAATACTCCGACAGGTTTTTCTCAACGGACAGACCTAGATTAAAGTACATTCCTTGGTCGATGTATGCCTTGTTGAACTTACTCCCCAGGTTCGTTTTTCCAAATTCCAGTTCGCCCGCAAAAGAATAATCCCAAAAGTCCAGGAATTTGTACCCGACCATACCGTAGTATTTGAACTGAAACACCGAACTAAAGTCTGGCTCGTAGTTTCGAATTCCTAGGCCATCGACTGTTGGTTTGAGGGAGTTGACCTTGTGATAGAGCAAAGAGATACCCACCCCCACTCTTAAATTCTGATAGTTGTATCGTATACGAAGGTTGAGTGGTATAGCCCAGCTTGTGCGCTTGAATCCCAAATCGAGAGAGTCGCCGTTGTAGGCGAATGTATTTAGGACTAAGTTGGGATTGAGTACGGGATCATCCAAGCTCGGATAAGGCACGTCGTACGGGTTCTCCAGCAAGATCGGTTCCTCTAGCTGTGGATTGTTGAGCCAGTTGGAATAAGCCGGATAATCAAGTCCTAAAGGCTGATCATCATCTACAGCGATGAGCTGCTGTGTAGGTGACTGTATCAAGTAGAAACCACTCAAGTCATGCTTGTAACTGACGGCATTGTAACCAGTACTCACGGTGAAAGAAAATTTATTAAGTATCGCTCGAACGGGCGAACGGTAAATGTCTTCTTCCGAATATTCATATTCTTGTGCTTGCACACCCCAAGTCCCCAGTAGGAGCAATATGACGAATAGCTTCTTCAATTGGTAGCGTTTTGAGGTTGTAACAGCTCGAGATCAAACACCAAGACTTGGTAAGGAGAAACCTTGCTCGCGTATTCGGGAATGACATCTTGTTCTACCAAGAAAGTCTTGCGGTTGCGCGGAATGACAAAAGCACTTTGACCATAGGCATTGCGAGAGGGCATGATGAGCAATGCGTGCTCTCCTCGCTCCATCTCTACCAGTCCAGCGTCCAATCCTGCGATCACTTCTCCTTCGTTAAAAGCGAACGTGAACACCTCGTTGGAAGCTGTACCATCCAATGGTGTACCGTTGGGGTAATTGGCCAATGAGTAGGCCAAATATTTGATATCTGTCTCTTCTCCCTGAGTCAATACACTGTCTGCAATGCCTCTTTGGGTCCGTTTATAATATACGCCAGAAGACAGCAAGACGACCGAGTCAACAGGAGAAGCTGCAGTGTCGTTGAGGTTGTTGAAGGTAATGAATTGCTCAATATCCAAGGTCTGTGCTGCAAGTACCTCGTCTTCGGACTGGATGTCGGAGAGTTCTACCTCCATCACGATGACCGAATTGGGAGGAATAATGGATGACAAATCCTCCATGTCTCCATACGCTAGCTCCGAAGGAATGTAGAAGATGGCTGTCTCTCCTTCTTTGATCAAGTCCAAACATCTGTCCAATCCTATTGGGTAAACTGAATTGCTATAATGTTGTAGTTTGACGGGAGCATTGGTCCCATCATTGATCACTGCATCAAAGGGCTGTTCGTTGAGAGCATTGGCGATGTAATAGATAGACAGGACATCACTGGTGCGAGGACCTTGACCACTCGGGTTGGCTGTAGTGATTTGATAATAGATGCCTGAGTCGTCACGTTCTGTCACATCGGTCAAGCCATTCTCTTCCAAATAGGTTTGGATGGCTACCTCGTCCAGATACGCCTGATCGGTGCTAGACTCTTCTTCGTCTCCCCCACACCCAAAGATGCACAGGCCAACACTCAGTATATATGCGTAAACTTTTCTTTTATTCAAATCACCTAGATTAGAGCCACAAATTGATGCAATAACGCCGTAAAATGAAATTAATTACTGGAAAAATATAGTTGTGTCTTGATGATCCATTTATTCCACTTCGAATGTGGCACAAAAATAATGGAACAAAGGGATCTTGTGTAGCCCCAGTTTCTTGCCTATCTCCTGCAAACGGGCATGATCTACGGCGTTTGTATCTCTAGGGCTGATGATGCGTTCATCGTCTTCTAAAAAAAATGAGGATAAAAATCGGATAAATATATAAGGAGCATGTAACACCTCACGACGGTATTGGGACAGCGTCACTTTGCTGTCTTGATCGTATGCTTGCTCTAGATGACCAATATCGAATGAGGCCTCCATGGCGAGGCGAATCACAGCAAGGAATTTCAGTTCCCAAAAGTCGTACTTTTTGATGAGAAATTTAAGTGCAAAAGATACTGGGTCTTTCTTCAAAAAACCACCGCCTTGAGAAAGCTTTCGCGCTTTGCGATTGAGAGACATCTCTTCCCACAAACTCACACTCCCATTGGCCAGAGCGATCCCCACGGTAGGTGTCATCATCACCAGAGAGAAAAAATCCAAGGTAGAAATTTCTAAATAAGGGGCTTCTTTTTTGACAAACTCCTCTCGGAGGGTCACGGTCGCTTGCTTGACTTCTTCTATTTCAATCAGCGTTTCAATTTCGAATTCTGTAAACATGAACTAGTTTTTATTGTTGGATTGAAGTATGATTCACGTCTGCACGCATACGGCAGACTCTTTTGGTTCTTCCCCTGTCGGGTATTCCAAACATTACCTTCAATATATAAAAAAATAGCAGTTCAACAGACAAAGAAGCCCCATATCTATTTCACTATCAAAAAGATAATTATCCTTCTTGTGTTTCGGTGGCTGCTGCTTCTGTTTTGAGGGAGGTCACGATGGCCGCATAGTTTGCTGACAGTGTTTCATCTTCTTTGAGTGCCTTTTTGATTTTGTTGTATTGTCCAGCACCAAGATCATCTTTGATGGCAGCTGTGTAGGCAGTCTTGAACCCCACTTTGAGTGCTTCAATCTTGGCTTGAATATCGTTGTAAGCCGTCATTTCTTCGTCAGTGACCTTGAGTGCTGCCAATTGGTCTACATCATCTCCTGCTTTTTTGATGGCGTTGAAGCGACGACCGCCATCCATGAGAGGATCATTTTTGACCATTTCGTTGGTCTTGTCCTTCAACTCTGCCTTCATGGAGTCAATGGCTACCATGACTTTGGCGTATTGGGTTAATTCTTCTGTTGTAATTTCTTCTTGTGCTTGCGCTACAAATACACTGGCAAACAAAACTGTAGCGACTAAAATGGTCTTAAAATTCATAAATCAATGATTAAAATATATAATCTGGAACGATCTGTCCCAGGGTGAAAAATAATAGATTGCATCGGTCATGACACCTAGCCCGGAGCCTCGGTCGAGGAAATCTCGTCACCAGTCAAACGGTGCAAAGTAGCCAAGCGATCAACCTTAATTGATAATGTCCAAATCAGCTTTTCTGATTCAGGTAAACAGCGAAGCAACACTTTTTAGGTGGAATATTCAAGGAAAGACAAGATGGATAGTCGACATCCCTTAGATTCGTACTACAAAAGATTACAATCAGACAAATGAGAAAAATATATTACCTCTCGAGCTGCAGCACGTGCAGTCGTATCATCAAAGAATTGGGCTTGACCCCGGACAACATCATCATGCAAGACATCAAAACCGAAGCGATGACTGCTGCGCAGGTGGATGAGATGAAAGCGTTGACTGGAAGCTACGAAAGCTTGTTTAGTCGTCGATCGATGAAGTACAAAGCATGGGGGCTAGCAGATAAAGAACTAGGGGAAGACGATTACAAAAAGTACATCCTTGAGGAGTATACATTTTTGAAGCGCCCTGTACTCTTGATCGACGGTCAGATCTTCGTGGGCAACAGCAAGAAAGTCATCGAAGCTGCGGGTGTTGCGCTAAAATCCTAGTGAAATTTGGCAATGAGTCGGACATTGAGAAAGCGTGCCGAAAGGGCATTGGGTACTGCAAATTGATTGTTGTTGACATCTTGTACCCAATTGTAAGTCAGTACATTGTCCGTGCCGAGTAGATTGAGCACTTCCGCTCCTAGCCAGAGTGACTTGGGCAACCAAAAGTGGGGCGTATCAAAAACAAAACTCTTGGAGAATCCTATATCCACCCGGGTGTAGGCATCTCCAGAGAAGGCACTGCGGTTTGCATCGTCGTTGGGGGGACCAAAAGGCAACCCACTACCAAACTGCAAGTTGAGGTTGACTTTGATACTAGGGTCGTTGGGGAGGTGATCTTGAAAGAAGATGCCCAAATTGAGCCGTTGGTCAGTGGGTCTGCGTACATAGCCATATCCTTCGCCGATGTCCTCTTCGGTCTTCAATATTCCCAAGCTAAACCAAGACTCAGTCCCCTCGATGAATTCTCCATTGACACGAAAGTCAAAACCATAAGCATATGCCTTGCCGTTGTTGTTGGCAAAATATCGGATCTTGACATTTTCTACATCATAGGGATTGACATCCCACAGGTACTTGTAGTAGCCCTCTGTGGTAAACATAAACGGGCGCCCCCAAAGCATAAAATGGCGGTCCCAACCGAGGACAGCGTGCATCGATTGCTGGGCTCTGACGTCAGGGTTGATGACTCCAGTGCGGTCACGAAGCTCCCTGTAAAACGGATGCTGTCCGTAGAGACCCCAGGATGCGCGTAGTTGATTGCGATGCTGCGTCCCAAAGGCATACTTGTATTGTAGACGAGGGCTGATGAGTACCTGCTGACTGTAGCTCCAATAGCTGGCTCTTAGCCCAACATTGAATCGGTGCGACTCGTTGGGCGTAGCAAACTGTATTTGCGCAAATGCTCCCAACTTCTCCGAAGTGATCTCTGCGACATTGTCCACCGACTCGGTGATGGTCACGTAATCCGCCGAATCTATGAATGCATATTCGTCCAAGCGGTCTTCGATGATTTCATGATCCCAATCCAATCCGAACTGCAACAGGTGCTCTCCTATTTTTACTTCGTTGTTTTGCGCGACAGAGACGATTTTGGACTCTAGCCTGTTGCGACCATAGCCATAGTTGGTGCCTACTCCGAGTATATTGACACATTCGTTGAACCGGTTGGATGCTAGGTTTGTATTGACATCACACAACAAGTAGGCTGCTTCGATCTCGTAATTTTCTCGCTCTGAAGACAAAACACCAGATACGGACAACGTAGAAATGAACGAATCACGAAAGGCATGAGTGACGATCAGCGCGGCTTGGTTGGTATAATAGTCCATCCTTTCTCTACCATCAAACGCTACATTCAAACGGTATGAGGCTTGAAAATTACCAAAATCAGTTTGTTGCGTTTCTGGGATCGTTTCGTAATTGTTGATCGCTGAGGAGAGCAACAGACCGATCTTCGTTTTGTCGTTGACGCGCTTGGTGATGAAGGATTGGAAGTCTGTGAATTTGGGCAGGTACTGCCCCTTGGTTTCTAGAGTACCTAGGAGGTATTTGGTGTTTTTGTGCCGCACGCTGGCGGTGTAGGAGATGTCGTGCTTGTTGTCCCTGCCTCCGACATAGATACTGCCTCCGAGCAAACTCATGTTGAGTGTTGCCTCGTGCCGTACAGGTTCTTTGTAGCGGACACTGAGTACTGATGAGAGCTTGTCTCCATAGGCAGCTTCCCACCCCCCTGCCGAAAATTCTACCTCTCCGACCAAGTCGGTGTTGATGAAACTAAGTCCTTCTTGACGTCCTGCACTGATGATTTGTGGGCGATACACCTTGATGCCATTGACATATATCAGGTTTTCGTCATAATTGCCTCCACGTACCGAATAGACTGATGACAATTCGTTGTTGCTACTGACTCCTGGTAGCGTAGCGAGCACTTTCGTGAAATCACCTGTCGCAGAAGGCAGGTGATAGATGTTTTTGGGCTCAATACGAATGGTACTGATGTCCTCACGGTAGTAGTTGCTAGTTACACTCACATCTTGAAGTACTTCGGTCTTGTACTCCATCGCTATGCGTAACTCCAAGTCCCCACGCAAGGTGAAAGATTGTACTTTGGGTTGAAACTGCAGGTGGAGAACCGTCAAACTATGTGCGCCTTTAGGTAGGCTTGTCTGAAATAATCCCTGATCATCACTGATCAATGATATAGAATCAGGCAGCACAATGATTTGCGCATTGGCTACCGCTTGATCAAGACTATCTACGAGAGTGCCATGCAGCATGTAGGAGGATTGTGCTTGAGTAGCACCACATAGAACAAAGAGAAGAATGAGGTTCGCTACGAAAGATTTGAACATAAAACGTGTCAGGGTGCTTGCGCAATATATCATGAATCCACAATCAGTACCTAAGCAATTTTACATTTTTCAACTGATCTCCAGATTGCAAACTCAGTATGTACATGCCTCGGGCTTGTCCTGATACTTTGAGTTCGATCACATCCCCTTTGCGTACTTTGGTGTGCTGCTCACTCGTGATCAGTTGTCCATCTGGCGCATAGAGTTTGAGATTGAGGTCCTGACGGGCATAGCCTTTTTCGATTCGAATCGAGACATTGTCGCCACCAAATGGATTGGGAAAAATAGTGAAGCTATCCGCGAACACTTCGTCTATCGATAGGATAGATTCTCCAGTGAGTACTTTGTAATTCGGTAAACCATAGCCCACTTCATTGTTGGGGTCGCTGTAGTGGTCACTGATGGATAAGATCAGTTGCTTGATCTCGTGGTTGGTCAACTCGGGAAACTGTTGCCAAAGACCACCTGCTAGTCCAGCAATCAATGGCGCAGAAAAGCTCGTTCCTGAATTGGTACCAATCGAATTGTCCGAATGAAAAACCGATACCCCCTGCCCTAGCGCTACGACGTCTGGTTTGATAACGCCTGCTGCCGTCGCACCAATCGAACTGAAACTTGATTTCTGATTTTGACTATTGACCGCTCCGACAGTCAATACAGATGCTACGTCTGCTGGCATGGTGATGTATTTCCATGATCCATTGCCTTCGTTTCCTGCACTACAGACCACGAGTATTCCCTTTTCGCTCGCCAATGCAGCAGCTCTGGAGATGACCGAAGTTTTGCCATCGGTGTCTTCGTAGCTGTAGTTCATATTGGCATCCTCGAAGTGGTTGTACCCCAGCGAAGTAGAGATGATATCAACTCCTGTACTGTCGGCACGTTCTGCAGCGAAGAGCCAATTGTATTCCTCGATTCGGTACTCGAAATTGCCGCTATTGCTGACATCCTCTGTGATATAAAGGCTGAGGTCCATATCATAGCCTGGACCGACCAATACCTCTTTGTAATACCCCATCATGCAGCTGAGTGCATTGGTGCCATGATCTGCAAAAACAAATACATTTTCGCTGTTGGTAGTAAAGTCCAAGTGGTCCATCAGGCGATTGTTCCCAAATACCTGTGCAAAGACCGCAGATTGATCCACAGATTCAAATCCTCCGTCTAGCACAGCCACATGTACGCCTTCACCTGTATAGCCAGCCTCGTGCATCGTACTCACCCCCATCATTCGGAGTTGGTTGGACGAATTGGACGAAACAATAGAAGGTTCTCTGCCTTCGAAGGTTACCTCAAAAGTCTCGCGGATCGGGTTCAGACGAGTCCCTGGTGCTACATACTCATACCCAGTGATGTAATCCGTCAAGGCCAAGGTCTCCAAGTCACTCAATTCAGCCTCTACCAGTGCTGCATTGAACCAGCGAGAGGTAAAATACGGCGTTACGTTGTATTTGACCAAGGAGTCCAAATAATTGGTATTGACAGGAAAGTCATCCACGGTGATCTCTTGGTTGTTTTTGGCCCGGCGATCGAGGGCTTTTTGAGACAAATACTCAAGCGGAGAGTCTATGCGATATTTTGTTTCGGCCTTGTCGGCAAAGAACACAACATAGCGGTTTTTTTCAGCATGCAACTGAAATCCTAGCAACAATACCCCCACAAGCAATAGTAACTTACTCTTTTGTTTTGCCATACTCTATCAACGTCTGCGTCAGCTCTCTCCCACCTACAATCTTCGAGGGATCAATCTCGCCATTTTCTTGGAAATACTCCCATACGATGTAGCTTTTTACAATCAATCCGATATAGGGAGCATAGATTTCGTAGCGATCATCTCTTCCCACGGTTATCTGTCCCAAATCACTTTGAATGATTCTGACGGCTTCCATATAGTCTTGGTCAAACAGAGTCGTATCCAATCGGTCTGTGTCGTAGCGATAATACTCCGACGCGAGATTGTTGTATACATTAGCATCCCAGGAGGAGTCATTTTGAATCGGAAAAACCATTTTTACTAAAGAGCGGTTGTTTTCATCTGCTACGATACGACTGGTACTGACCTCAGTAGTCCATATTGAATCCAACTTCCATGTTGCCGACGCATTGGTGCGTTTGGATCGGTAGAGTTTGTAATCTATACTTCCATTGGAGAGGATTGTGGAGTCCACGATCTCCTCTTTGAGTTGATAGAATTCTTCGACCGGATCGATGAGATAGTAATTGATGTCGTGCACATCATATATCCGATAGAGCCCTACCTCCATCGGATAATATTGCCTACCGATTCGCGTCAGGTCTGCATCGATTGCCGATTGACAGCCTAGTAATAGTAGTACCAGTGATATGGCAACTAGACTATACCGCATTTCGGGCCTGGTTGAAACTCGACTTGATCCATCCACCTCCGATGACGTCATTGCCTTCATAAAACACCGCCGCTTGTCCTGGGGCTATGGCGCTTACTCCTTTGCCGAAGTAGACTTTCATGTTGTCTCCTACTTGTTCGATGACCGCCGGTGTACCGAGATCATTGTACCGTACTTTGGTGACTGTATCTAGACGCTCACCGAGTTGAGCATATTTGCCCATGATGAGTTGGTCGACGTACATGCCATCTCGTGATAGTTCATCGAATGTACCGAGAACAACTCTGTTCTTTTCTTTCTGTATTTCAATAACATACACAGGAAATCCTAAAGCAATTCCCAGTCCCTTTCGTTGACCCACGGTGTAGAATGGGTAACCTTCGTGGGTACCGACCACTGTACCGTCCTCTAGTACGAACTCTCCTCCTGCTACTTGCTCCTCTAGACCATCTACTCTCCTTTTGAGAAAGCCTCGGTAGTCATTGTCGGGTACGAAGCAGATTTCATAAGACTCAGACTTATTGACCAGATCGGTAAACCCTCGTTCGATAGCCATCTCTCGGATCTGCGTTTTCTTCAGGTGTCCTAGAGGAAGGATGGTACGAGAGAGGCTTTGTTGTGAGACGCCCCACAGCGCGTAGGATTGGTCTTTCATTTCGTCTGCACCTTTGGAGATAACGTACCGACCGTCTTCCTCGCGTACATTGGCATAGTGGCCTGTAGCGATGAAATCACAACCGAGCTTGTCCGCCCTACGCAGCAGCGCATCCCACTTGATGTGTGTATTGCACAATACACAGGGGTTCGGCGTGCGGCCTTTGAGATACTCGTCGGTGAAATGATTGATCACATAATCGCCAAACTCCTCTCTGATGTCCAATATGTAATGGGGAAAACCGAGATCAACCGCGATGTTTCTCGCATCATTGATGGAGTCAAGGCTACAGCAGCCTGTCTCTTTTTTGCTACTACCTGAGGAATTGTAATCCCAGGTTTTCATGGTCATTCCGATGACTTCATAGCCTTGCTCATGAAGCATCACTGCTGCGACTGAGCTGTCTATACCACCACTCATCGCTACTAATACTCTTCCTTTTTTACTCATCTAATGTTTAATTGCCAGGTTCACAGCCTGGTGTTCACACTTATTTAAGCCACAAAATTAACGTAAAGAGTTGATTTGATTGTTGGGTTTGGGTAGTTATTGTGTCGTAAGTAATGAGGTTAATGGAAGTAGGTACTCTTTTACAAGAAACTTCCTAATCGAAGGATCAGTCTGGTTGAGAAAAGATCAATATTTACACTGAGTATTCGATGTTCATTGTTCCAATGGTGAACGCAAGCCACATCATCAATACTACCTACCCTACAGGATTTTGAAGCTATCTGCGAGGGCGAATAAAAACGGTTCATTGTCAAACTCTCGTAGAATCAGAGAGAGCACAAACGTTACGTTCGGAGCTAACACAAAAAATGCTGAGAGCATTGCAGGGTTATTGCATTAATCGTAATATTGCTATAATCAATTAATAAAGACAAAATGAAAACACAATCACTCTCTCTTGCTTTATTAGTACTTACTTTGACGAATTATCAAGCGATAAGCCAGGAAATCAAATTTTGTAGCTCTCATGGTTTGTTTGGATGCAGGTCAGTCTTGCCCGCTAGTGAGTGGGGCTACAGGCTGCTTCGCTCTCCCCTATGACGATGCTTGACACCATGACAATACACCTTCTCAGGATTTGAAATATGATGAGAAGGTTGAGTTGATTGGTAGGGAAATGCTCTACCTAACACACTAGGTCAAAAGTTAAATCATCGTCTCCATCGAAAGTGCGAATTGATACTTGTTGGCAGGGCTCTCACGTAAATATATATACTAAATCACACCAAACTGCTTCATTATGAAAATTGCTTTTTTTTCTGATATACATGCCAACCTTCCGGCTCTGGAGGCCTTTTTTGAAGACATAGAGATTGTCAACCCAGATGCAATATATTGTTTGGGTGATTTGGTAGGGTATAATATCTGGCCCAATGAAGTCGTCGCTGAGATACGTAAAAGACGTATCCCAGTGATCATGGGCAATCATGACGAGGCACTATTGAACCCTATTGTACTTGAAGACCAATCCTCGAATCGAGGGTTGACCCGTGCTATGATATCAGAGAACAACCGAAACTATTTGATCAATTTGCCTAGGCATCTGTCACTTTCCTTTGCAAGTGATGATGTGTTCTTCAATTGTTTATTGGTCCATGGCAGTGTGAACTCTATCAATGACTACATGGTCGTAGACTATCCCGAACAAGATGTGTTGGCCATGATGAACCGAAACCAAACGGATGTCTTGCTTTGTGGCCATACCCACAAACCCTTTCATCGTAGGATTGAGAACAATGGGCAAATCAAGCATGTGATCAATATAGGTTCAATAGGCAAACCGAAAGATGGAGACACACGAGGTTGCTATGCCTTGGTTGAGCTATCCCAATCTCCGAACACCAACGATGCAGAGGCTGTACAAGTCAGTTTTAGAAGAGTGGCATATGACGTTGAGAAAGCTGCAAGAGCTGTGGAAGCAAGTAAGTTTGACAACCAATTTGCTGAAGCACTGAGGTTAGCCAGATAATATCAGTCCTAGTGACTCGTAGAGTGTAGATACAACATTTAATTACAAGTAGAACTTCCATTCGTCAGATTCCGCGCAACGCTTGATGGTTGCGTTGCGACGGCTGAGTAGGTGGACCAGGTATCGACGTAGGATCAATCGATCGACTAGTCGACCTATGACTCCATAGGGACTTTTGAATTCGATATGATCCGTCATGAGTGTGCTACGATCTTGTATCTCAAAGGAGTGCACGTGTCGGAAAAATTGGAAAGCTCCCTCCTGCATCAAACTCACAAAGTATGCCGGTCGCTCCAACTCAGGAATGAGAGTTGTCATTCGCTGGACGACCCCAAAGTGTCTGGCCTCCCATGTGACTGTCTCACCTGTATTTATCAAGCCCGTGGTGATTCCTGCTACGGCTTTTTCTTGCGTATGCTGGGTAGATACTTTGTGTAAATCAATGCTTCGGGACAGATCAAAACACCGCTCTATCGGTGCCTCAATTAGTGTATGTAATTCTATTTTGGGCATATCTATGGAGGTTTAAATCAAATCCGTCAGCGCTAATTCTATTCTATCAAAGTGAAACGAGTAGCCAGATGCCAAGAGCTTCTTGGGTACGACCCTTCTACTCTTTAGGATCAGTTCGGGCTCTGTACGGATGATAACCGCTCCCAGAGTCAACAGCCACGTGGGCATGGGCAGCCCAAACGGCACCTTGAGGACGCGTCGCAATGCGCTCATCACTTCGTAGTTGGGTACAGGGCTGGGACTTGTTACATTGTAAGTCCCGACTAACCGTTCATGATAGATCACATGGTCTACTATCCCAACAAAGTCCTTCTCGTGTATCCAGCTAAAAAACTGGTTTCCTTGCCCCTGTTTGCCACCTATACCTATCCGCGACAGATTCTTCAAAGGAATCAATGCTCCGCCTGTTCTGCCCAATACGATACCAATACGCAAAGCCACTTTTCTGGTATGAATTGCCTTTGTTTGATGAAAAGCCCTCTCCCATTTTTGACACACATCGACAGAAAACCCTTCGCCGATTTCACCTGTCTCTTCGTCCATCTCTCGATCGAGTGCATGACGATAGATGGTAGCCGAGGCTGCGTTGATCCATAATTTGGGAGGGGTTGTCAGTGTATCGACCACCTGTCCCAAGACATAGGTAGCATCAAGCCGTGAATTATAAATCTGCTGTTTGTTCTGTGCGGTGTATCTACAATCTACAGACTTACCTGTCAAGTTGATCAGTACCTCAGTATGCTCTAGTTCAGCAGTCCATGCGCCTGTGGTCTTGGCATCCCACTTGACGTAGCGCACATGTCTTTGATCCAGTTGGTGACTTCTCGTCAAGACTACTACTTGGTAGTTCTTTTGAGCAAAGTGCTGTACGAGGATATTCCCTAGGAACCCCGAACCGCCAGCGATAACTATTTTCTTCATAATCGATAGTATTTTTTTCTTTCCAACTCAATCACAGCGACATAAAACAAGTAGATCGGATAAACAGGTATCTGAACAGCCATGCCGAGTGCGACAATGAGCATGCAAGCCTGAATATAGAAAGGTGCATTTTTCATATTTAGCCACGCACTACAGCGTCATTTTTTGCACGGATTCTCAAGCGAAAGAATACAAACAGATTGAAGAAGTGCATGCTACCGAGGATCAGAATGATGCCTCCAAGTTTGATACTGAGTGTCTCTATCACTGCTTGTATATTTTGTACATCGCCTATGATTTTGAGTGTGTAGATGGCATAGCCGATGTTGATCAAGTAGAATCCTACGATCAGGAGCTTGTTGACACTGTCGGCTAGTTGCTCACTGCCGTGAAAAATATCCACCAAAAAAATGCGTCCGTTGTTGAAAAGAGTCTTGGCAACCCACACTGTGAGAGCAAGGGTCATCGCGGTGTAGATGGCGTAAGAAAGAATGTGATAGTTCATAATTTTGTTTGTTTAAGTTTGTTTCATATATTTCATAACTTTCAGTAATTAATGAAAGTTATGAGTAAAAAAATATTACAGCTTCATGAGCAGTTTGACAAACCAGTTCTGATCTGATTTGGTGAATTTGTCCAGTACCCCATCTACTTTCAACGAAAAGTCATTCAGCTCACGCGTAACTTTCTTGAATTCCCGTATTTCCTTAGAATCTCCAGAAACAGACTGTACCTGATTGAGAACCTTCAATATAGGTTCAATTTCTCGTCTTCGTCGCTCTTTAGACACTTGTCTAGCGAGTTCCCACACGTCCTTATTTGCATAGAAAAACTCCTTTCTCTCTCCTGCTTTGTGTTCCTTTTCTACGATGCCCCAATCCATCAAGGCACGTAGATTCATGTTGACATTGCCCCGCGACATCTGGAGCTCACTCATCATCTCTTCGGCTGACAGTGATGCCGTAGACACCAGTAGCAAGGCATGAATCTGAGCCATGGCTCGGTTGATTCCCCAACTAGATCCTAGAGTACCCCATGCTTGTATGTATTTGTCTCGCGCTTCTTTGTAATCCATGATGTCACAAACGTAGTTATAATTATTAAAGTTTCAATTATGTTTGAAACTTATTTATCTGTCGGTGCGGTTACTACGCAATAGATCTGCATCCGTTCTAAATATGCGCTATGAAGATAATTTTCACCCCCCTTATTGCACATCAAACAAAAATTACACTACTTTGTGATTCAAAGTACTTTTTATGGAGAAGCAAAAATATATTGAAGACTTACAAGACATCAAGACGATAATGGATCGTTCGTCCAGATTCATCTCGCTGAGTGGTATGTCAGGTGTAGTAGCAGGTATCGTGGCTCTGTTGGGAGCATACTTAGCGTATGAGACTGTCTACACGGGTCAAAACTACCTCAGCTATCGACGTGCCGACATGACCAGCGAAAACGTCTTGCTGTTGATGGGAATTGCTTGTGGTGTGTTAATCCTTTCTTTGGCGGGAGGGTTGTATTTCACGCAAATCAAAGCCAAGAAATCCAACCAAAAACTATGGGACAATCAGTCCAAAAGATTGATCATTAATCTTTTGATTCCATTGGCAGTGGGAGGTTTGGTTTGTCTCATACTCCTCTCCAAAGGTTTCGTAGGCATTATTGCTCCCTTTACGTTGATTTTCTACGGATTGGGACTGGTCAACGCCAGTAAATATACTTTGTCGGAAATCAGAAGTTTGGGCTTGATAGAGATTGCATTAGGACTGATTGGATGTCAGTTCGTGGGGTTTGGGTTGATTCTTTGGGCTTTAGGATTCGGGGTATTGCATATCATCTACGGAATCGTCATGTACAAAAAGTACGAGTCGTGAAGGACATTCTGCAGGATTTAAATAAGGCCTTTGAGAATAAGGTGCGTCTCGGGATTATGTCTGCCCTAGTGGTCAATGACACCTTGGATTTCAACAGTCTCAAGGACCTACTCGGCGTGACGGATGGCAACTTGGCATCCCATATCAAGTCTTTGACCAAAAGCAGTTATGTACATACAGAGAAGCAGTTCGTCAACAACAAACCACATACTCAATACTCTGCCACCGAATTGGGCAGAGCCGCTTTCATCAAGCATATCAAAGCCATCGAACAATTATTAAGGAACTAAAAATTTTATCTAATCACTTTGTATTTCAAAGTACTTTCCAATCAAACCATGAAGAATCAGAAACATATCACACTAGGCCTTGTTTTGGTCATTTTGTCGTCTATCGTCTATGGGCTAGAAATTTATTTTAACACAGATACCGAGGGAGAACCTTTTGGAGCACTCTTTTTTTTACACTATACTCCTGCCCTGTTGTATATGTTCTTTGTCAAGTATGAAGACAAACATTTTTGGCGGTTCTTTCAGAAGGAAAATTTCGCTCCCCATACCCTCCTTTTGGTCTTATTCAATATCAGTGCATATTCCCTAAACCGAAACCTTCCTGTGTTCAATGAGTCTACCGATTGGCTCACGGTATTTTTGGTCATCGAGAATGGTCTGCTGATAAGCTACGCCTTGGTCAACAAACCGTCCAAGTACTTTGAGTACACGCTGTGCTTTTTCTTGGTTATCGCATTGTTTTTCAATGTGTATCAAACCCTCATGATTTTACCCATTTCATTTATCGGAATAATAGCGTCTCCATTTTTCGGAATATCCTTACTCCTATTCATTCCTATGTTCTATATAGCAAGTATCACCACACTACTGAGCACTTTAAAATGGCATCACGGTCATCAAATCGCTGCGGGAACTGCCGTCGTACTATCTGTGGGTATAATGGCTAGTTTCTGTACACAATGGCAGGCCATAGAGAATACGGTATTGAAATCCAAATTGGTCCAAGACGCTCCCTTCTCAGATGACCAAGGGCTACCAGATTGGGTTTCTATTGCTCAGTCGATTGACGATGGCCCCTTCACAGAAAAGTATCTCAAAACTGGGCTTGTTTACCAAAGGTTTGCAAACTACCGAAACTCAGGTTTCTCGTCTATATGGAGATCTTCTCTAGATCAAAAATTCGTACACGACCCGTTGGTTTCTATTGCTTCTATTTTCATGAAGAAAAGCACGTTGGACGAAATGACTAAAATCAAAGTTCTCAATTATCTCTATGATGCGAGGCATCAAACTACGGATCGGTTTTGGAGTGGAGAAAACCTAAAAAGTAAGCAGATAGTCACGAATGTCGAGCTGTTTCCCGAAGAGAGACTGAGTTTTACCGAACAAATCATCACCATCTCCAATGATCGTATGAGTAGAGGCAGGTGGAGGAGTCAACAGGAAGCTCTATTTACGTTTGATATGCCCGAAGGCGGTGTAGTCACTTCCTTGTCTCTGTGGATCGAAGGGCAAGAAGCCAAGGCTATTTTGACCTCTAAGAGCAAGGCACAAAAAGCATACAACACGATAGTAGGTCGTGAACGACGCGACCCTTCGGTCGCCTTTTGGATGGAAGGAAACAAAGTCCGTGTACGTGTATTTCCCTGTACGCCTGAGGAAGATCGGAAGTTCAAAATAGGCATAACCGCTCCTTTGGTACTGACCGGACAGCAGTTGAACTATCAATCTGTTGGCTTCAAAGGGCCTGATTACTCCAAAGCCGATGGTGCCATACATGTCGTCACCCATGGTGCAGATCTCGTACAGTCTACGCTCGATTTTGACGAAAGCCCAATGTATCGCACATGGCAAGGGAGCTACGTACGGGATTGGAGCCTGTCTATTGACGACACCCGCCTACCCAAAGGCAGTTTCTCATTTCATGATGAGCATTTTGCTGTAGAGAAAACCACTCTGCTCCAAAGAGATCTGACGCCTACGGTCGTATATATGGATGTATCCAATGCTTGGACTACACAGGAATTAGAAGAAGTATCTGTGCTGTTACAAGAACAAGAAATTTATACGTTCACAACTCACATGAAGAAAATAACGTCTCCCAAGTCGATCGCAAGAATAGCGGACACCAATCTACCAACCTTTACCTTATTCCCCTTTCACCAAGTCCAAGCAGATCAAGCGATCATCATCACCAAGGGAGGAAAAGCAACGCCTAATCTAGCTGATCTCAAAAACACACCATTCAAAGACGATCTGTTCAAACATATCAAGGAACAAAGTAGTGCTCCTTTGGTTTTGGATATTGGTAACGAACCGTCAGACTACATGAAGTCCCTCAAGGAATTTGGAGTCATCGATCATCACCTGCTGAGCATGACGGAGTTGATCCAATGCTTCGATCAGCATCATTTTCCCATCGCAAACCATGACCCTAATCTAACGGTAATCCCTCAAAATGGGCTTTCGATTCGGCGTCTTGATTCTGCTAAAGCAAACGGTAAGCAAGCATCCGATCATCTCATGCGTTTATTCTACTACCAAGAGATCATGAGCAAAATTGGAAACCAATACTTCACCGAAGACGGCAATGAGTACATCGAAGAGCATATCGTAGATCAAGCTGCTAGAGCCAATATCGTGACTCCCCTATCAAGTTTGATTGTCTTGGAAACTCAACAAGACTATGATCGATTTGACATCCAAAAGAAAAAGGACTCTTTGGGCAATGCCAATATCAGTAATGCAGGCGCAGTACCCGAACCACACGAGTGGGCCTTGATCATCGCTGGGATTGGCGTATTGTTTTTCTGGTATTGGAGTTCAAAAAAAGCCTCTGTTCAGTCATGACATTCACACTTGCCAATCGCATAAAAACATATTGGCCTTGGACTATCGCAGCGATAGTTCCTCTGGCACTATTCTTAGGGTTTTATCCTCAGTATCTCCGCAGCGGCACGTTCTTTTGGATCTGTCTACTCACCTTGCCTTTGTCTATGCAATCTCGGGCGATAGGACGTGGGCGTTACATTTTTTGGATGGGCTTAGGAGTCACTGTTGTATCTATGGTTCTTCCTACCACCATTGGAGTGTATGTACTGATGTGTCTCATACTTATATTGCTGATGGAGTCTATCGTTGGTCGACTAAACTATACCCTATTGATACACGCTCTACTGGCTTCTCCGCTGTTCAGTTATTTTAGTAGTTTGATTAGCTTTCCGATACGCCTACAATTGTCCAAAATCGTATCCTATATGCTTCAAAGTATTGGAGCAGATGTTCGAATCGAAGGTAACATGGTACAACTAGGTAGCCATTCATTCTTGGTAGACGAGGCATGCGCAGGCATGCACATGCTTGGCTATGGACTATTGTTTGGCACGATCATTCTTTCGGTTTTCACCAAAAATAAGATCCTTAGTTTGAAAGCATTACTTACCTACTATGTAATACTACTTGCCTTGATCTTTTTAGGCAATGTCGTTAGAATCACATTACTTATTTTGTTTCAAATCGAGTCAGATCATTGGTTTCATGAGGGACTGGGTCTGCTTTTGTATGTCTGTCAGATATTGATTCCATTTTATGGGATTGTACAATGGGGAACGAACAAGCTCCCCGTACAAAATATGGCTGCTAGTCGTCAGGAGCACGTCCCTCTGTTCCCCAAATGGCAATACGCTATGTTATGTCTGTTGATGGGAGTACTCACAGCTAGACAGCAACAAAAAACTGCAGGCTACAAACCAGCTGGGCAAAGCATCAATCTACCTGGCTATCAATCCATCGACCTTGGCAACCAGATAATCAAGCTTCAAAACACACAAGGACTGATCTATATCAAACCCCCTGTACCTGCCTATCGTGCAGATCACAATCCCATAATCTGTTGGCAAGGCAGTGGCTATTCGTTCAAAAGAATAGAAAAATGGTTCATTCAAGATATTCAAATCAACCACGCAGAACTGATCAAAGGAGAAGACAAGATTTATACGGCATGGTGGTTTGAAAGCCTAGAACACAAAACAGGGGATCAACTGGAATGGCGAAAATATGGGATACTCCATAATGAAGACTTCTATTTGATCAATCTCACATGCAACACCAAAGAGGAATTAAACAAACAGTTACGCACCCTCCTGGGTCAAAATATAATATCACCTAAAAAAAACAGTACCTCATGAAATCCAAAATCACCTCTTACATCCCTCCTGCTTTATTCTTCATGTTCATCCTATGGATGATTCTGTCGGCAGATCTAGATCACCAGAATCTCATCATGGACATAGGACATAGTGTACCTCATGGGGACAAGGTGGGGCATTTTCTTCTTTTTGGAATCCTCGCGTTGCTGACCAATATGGCTCTGAAGTTTAGAAGGACTTCTCTTGCTAGTCGCAAGTTTCATATGGGCTCATTGCTGGTCTTTGCCTTTGCGATCTGCGAGGAGTTTACACAGCTGGCCTTTCAGACGAGAACGTTCGATTGGGTAGACATGCTTTTTGACCTGTTTGGAATTGGCCTACTCTCTTCTATTTCATTCAGAAGATTCTTGGTTCATCAATTTCAAACTTTGACTCACTATCTCGCCCGAAAACTGCATGTAGACTAACACAGTATTTTAATTTGACCCTGAACAGAACCCATTCAAAGCAGGTTTTGTTCAGGGTTGAGTCAGAGGTCAACCCAAAAGCTTATCTCTGATTTTTCACCCCTATAAATCGTGCTGTGATATCAAAGGTTTTCCATGACATTTTTGAGTCTTGGTGTTTCATTCCTACTACTTAGAAACTATACTTGCGAGACATAATTAACCCTATAAATAATGCCATTAAAATCATCGCATTTAGTGCTGTTTTTAATCCTCCTGTCTACCCAATTATTTGCAAACCCGCATACGATACAGTACCTCAAGAAGGACGCTTCTCTGCATGAGATCAAACAACTACATGAAGACCAGTGGATAGATTATACAGAGCCTGTCTATGAAGGAACTGCCAATGGCATTTACTGGTTTAGGATAGAAATTCCCGCATCAACGGAATCTCATATAGTCACCATTCCCGAATCCCATATCACTAGAGCATCACTCTATCAGGGGAAAGACGAGATTCTGCCCTTAGCTGACACACGCTATAGGAGCTTCTCGATCGCCCCCTCTCCTAGCGCAACCACTTACTACCTGAGGGTCAACTGTCGATTGGAAGCCAGAATCCCGCTACAAATAGAGCCATCAATGCGCTATCATAGATCCGAACAATATGAATTCCTAAGCATGGGGATCTATTACGGAGTGGTCATTTGTGTGGTCTTTATCAATCTCATCTCCTTCATTATCTTCGGAAACAAAGGTTATATTCAATACCTATTCATGCCCATCGGTATGTCCATCAATTCTGTGTACAAAGACGGCATTTTTGCGCTTCTGTTTGGTTCTATAGGTCTCAATGAATACATCGAACCTACCCTCAACAGTATTTTGGCGATCACTTGTGTCTTTTGTATTGAGAGCTACCTCAGTATCAACCGACACTATCCCCGATTGTATCGAATCGGCATTGCTTTTGTCGTCCTGTCACAGTTGCTCAATATTGGCGTGCTCCTGACACATGGGGCTTTCTCCCTCTATGTCTCCACCGACTTGGCTATTCTGTTGGCATTAGACACATTCTGGCTATCAGGCTTTTTGCTTTGGAGGAAAACGAAAACCATAGAGTCTGGCTGGTTTTCCGTGGCGTATGGCATACCGCTCTTTGTAGCGCATGGATACTATCTGAGTCCCTACTTCGGCTTAGACTTTATGAATATATCATTTATGTGGTACAAGGTCGGGTCTGTATTCGAAATGGCGATTTTCACCTACGCCATTATGTTTCAATCCAAAAAGATAGCCTTGAAAAACCAAGAGATGAGACAAACGATCGTGGACTATACCCATCAGCTCAACAAGCTACATGACAAGCCCAATGAAAAGGAAGCGCAAACCTTAGAACTCATCAAGCGCTACCGGTTCACGCTCAAAGAGGTAGAAGTTCTCCAGGATATAGCAGATGGGTGCACCAACAAAGAAATCGCGGACAAACACTTCATCAGTCAGAATACAGTCAAGTACCACATCAGGCACATCTTCGAAAAACTGAATGTAAACAACCGCAAAGAAGCCGGAAACAAACTCATGCATCCCGCTGATGAACCCTCAACAACGACTCAAATTTAACCCTCTCATAATAAGACAATTACCCGAATGGGTGGGAAAAACCACCCCCTCCTTTTTTGTCGTTGACCTAGCCATTGCGATAGCTTGCTGCACAGTTAAACAAACAGCAAATTTCAATGGTCACAATGTACAAACACTCCACCCTGTGTAAAATTAAGTTCTTTGATTACCTACGTCGTTTTCTCTTGATGCTCGCCATCCTGTCGATGGTCTCAGTATCCTATGCCCAAAATCAAGCACCAGTATTCACCTCCACGCCTGTGGTTACGGTAGATGACAATGTAGCATATTCATACACTGCCTATACTTCTGATTCTGACCGTGATAGGGTAACAGTAACTGCTACAACTAAACCCAGTTGGTTAACCTTAACCAATATTGATGCTGAGGTCACCACCTTTGCAGGCTCAGGTAGTTCAGGAAGCGAAGATGGTCACGGCACTAGCGCCAGTTTTAATAACCCTTCTGGAATAGCAATAGACGCATCAGGAAATATTTACGTCGCTAATGCCAATACAATAAGAAAAATAAGCCCCAGCGGTGATGTCACCACACTAGCAGGCTCAGCAGTTGCTGGAGATACCGATGGCAATGGTGTAAACGCTACGTTTAACCTTCCAAAGGGGCTAGCCATAGATGCCGCAGGTAATGTATATGTAGCAGACACATATAGTTTCAAAATCAGAAAAATAAGCACTAGTGGAGACGTAACTACATTAGCAGGATCAGGAAATGTGGCGAGTATTGACGGTAATGGAGCCAATGCTAGTTTCAATTATCCATTTGCATTAGCTGTAGACGCTACAGGCAATGTGTACGTAGCGGATGGTGGTAGTCAAAAAATACGTAAGATCACCCCAGACGGAGAGGTAACGACTTTTGCAGGCTCTGGAGACAATGAAAATGTTGATGGCAATGGACTGAATGCTAGTTTTATAAGTCCCCGTGGATTGACCATAGACGCTGCTGGCAACCTATATGTAACAAGTTTTTATGGTCATGCGGTGCGTAAGATAACGCCCGATCGTGACGTGACTACACTAGCAGGATCAGGAACTGCAGGCAATACAGATGACAATGGAACCAGTGCAAGCTTTAATGAGCCAGCAGGAATTGCTGTGGACGGTTCGGGTAATTTATATGTGGCTGACAACAGAAACCATAAAATACGCAAGATCAGCACCGATGGTGATGTAACGACCTTGGCAGGCTCAGGAAACCCCGGCAGTACGGATGAGAATGGCACGAGTGCTAGTTTTAATAATCCTATTGGAGTAGCCGTAGATGCTGCTGGCTCTGTGTATGTGGCTGATCAAGTCAATCATAAAATACGGAAGATATCTAAGTATTATGAACTTTCTGGTTCTGCAACAGATCAACTAGGTGATCACAATGTAACACTTACTGCTAGTGACGGTAAGGGAGGAACAGCGACACAGTCTTTTGTACTAAAAGTGGCTAAAGGTAGAGCTATCGGTACGGGCAATATTCTGTACGTCGACAAAAACGTAAGTGGTGGTGATGAAAGAGGTAGTTCGTGGATCAATGCCGTTCCTGAATTGGCCGATGCGCTCGTATGGGCCAAAGACAACTACGATGATACTTGGGCTACTACCCCATTAAAAATATATGTGGCCAAAGGTACTTATAAGCCCCTGTACAGTCCTGAGGATGGAGACAACTTCGGTACCGACCAAGGGCGTAACAATAGCTTCTCTATGGTCAAAAATGTCCAGTTGTATGGCGGTTTTGATCCAGCAAACGGAATTGAAGACTTAACTGACACACGTATCCTCCCCTCCTCTGACGAAGCAGTAGGGACAATATTGAGTGGTGATATTGGGACTGCAGATGATGCTACCGACAACACCTACAACGTACTCGTGAGTGCCGGAGATGTAGGTACCGCTAGCCTAGATGGGTTTAGCATCACGGATGGATATGCCAATGATTACTCTGACATTTATGTCAATGGTAAGCAGATATTCAAATGCTCTGGTGCAGGAGTCTACAACTCGGTCTCTTCACCCACTTATAAACATGTAACACTACACAACAACAGCTGTACAGAATCTGGTGGAGGGATGTTTAGTTACATGTCTTCACCAGCTCTTCAATTGGTTATTCTAAAAAACAACCAAGCCAAAGATGGCGGGGGAATAACAAACCAAGAGAGTTCTTCTCCTACGCTTTTGAATGTCTCCATTCAAAGCAACAATGCGAGTGAAAATGGTAGCGGAATGTACAATGTAGATGAATCTGAACCTACGCTTACCAATGTTTCTATTGTAGGCAATGAGGCTTCTGTTAGCAGTGAGGAAGTACCCAGTTGTGTATCTCAAAACTCCTCTCTCACGCTAAACAACTGCATCATTTGGGATGTGGTCACTGGAGATTACACAGCTCAGAACAGCCTAATCAAAGGAACTAGCGATACCTCTAATGGTAACCTAGATGCTACTGACTTGACTGATACGGACATCTTTACTGATCCTGCCAACGGGGACTATAGTCTTAAAAGCACCAGTATAGCCGTAAACTCAGGAAGCAATACCTTATACACCGACGCTGGTGGGGACTTAGCCAATGATGTGGACATAGCAGGAAACGCACGTCTCTATGATGGCATACCTAGTACAGATATCATTGATATGGGAGCTTATGAATACCTCGACAACATCGACCCTGTCTTCACCTCTACAACTACAGCCAGTTTCATAGAGAACGAAACAGGTACAGCCTACACCGTGACTGCTACTGATGCAAACACGATTACCTATAGTCTCGGTTCTGGCAATGACGAAGCACTATTCGATATAGTAGGTAGCACGGGAGTTGTAACCTTCAAGGCTGCTCCTGACTTTGAGAGCCCTGCGGATGCAGATGAGGACAATGCTTATCTCATCAACGTGATTGCGAGTGATGGAGTGAATGCCGCAAACCAAAACGTAACCATCACTGTCACTGATGTGGATGATACCGATCCTGAATTCACTTCAGCTACTGCTGTCAACTTTGCAGAGAATGAAACAGGTACAGCCTACACCGTGACTGCCACTGATGCAAACACGGTTACCTATAGCCTTGGCTCAGGTAATGACGAAGCACTATTCGATATAGTAAGTAGCACGGGAGTTGTAACCTTTAAGACTGCTCCTGACTTTGAGAGCCCTGCGGATACAGATGAGGACAATGCTTATGTCATCAATGTAATTGCGAGTGATGGAGTGAATACCGTAAACCAAAACGTGACCATCACTGTCACTGATGTGGATGATACCGATCCTGTATTCACTTCAGTTACTGCTGTCAACTTTGCAGAGAATGAAACAGGTACAGCCTACACCGTGACTGCTACTGATGCAAACACGGTTACCTATAGCCTCGGTTCTGGTAATGACGAAGCACTATTCGATATAGTAGGTAGCACCGGAGTTGTAACCTTTAAGACTGCTCCTGACTTTGAGAACCCTGCGGATGCGGATGAGGACAATGCCTATCTCATCAACGTGATTGCGAGTGATGGAGTGAATACAGTAAACCAGAACGTGACCATTACTGTCACTGATGTGGATGATACCGAGCCTGTATTCAGTTCAACCACTGCTGTCAACTTTGCGGAGAATGAAACAGGTACAGCCTACACAGTGACTGCTACTGATGCAAACACGATTACCTATTGCCTCGGTTCTGGCAATGACGAATCCATATTTAATATAATTTCAACTTCAGGGGTAGTCACTTTCAAGGCTGCTCCTGACTTTGAGAGCCCTGCGGATACAGATGAGGACAATGCTTATGTCATCAATGTAATTGCGAGTGATGGAGTGAATACCGTAAACCAAAACGTAACCATTACTGTCACCGATGTGGATGATACCAATCCTGTATTCACCTCTGTAACTACAGCCAGTTTCATAGAGAATGAAACAGGTACCGCTTACACCGTGACTGCCACTGATGCGAACACGATTACCTATAGCCTTGGCTCGGGTAATGACGAATCCATATTTAATATAATTTCAACTTCAGGGGTAGTCACTTTCAAGACTGCTCCTGACTTTGAGAGCCCTGCGGATACGGATGAAGACAATGACTATGTCATCAACGTTATTGCGAGTGATGGAGGGAATACCGTAAACCAGAACGTGACCATCACTGTCACTGATGTGGATGATACCGATCCTGTATTCACCTCTGCAACTACAGCCAGTTTCATAGAGAACGAAACAGGTACAGCCTACACCGTGACTGCCACTGATGCGAACACGATTACCTATAGCCTCGGTTCTGGCAATGACGAAGCACTATTCGATATAGTAGGTAGCACGGGAGTTGTAACCTTTAAGACTGCTCCTAACTTTGAGAGCCCTGCGGATACGGATGCGGACAATGACTATGTCATCAACGTGATTGCGAGTGATGGAGTGAATACCGTAAACCAAAACGTGACCATCACTGTCACTGATGTGGATGATGTAATTACAGCAACGGACAGCTACGAACACGCACTCAACGATATTAGTTTGTACCCTAACCCTACTCATGATCAGCTAAACATAGACTTGTCCAACTATCAAAATAGCAACCTCTCGGTACGTATCACGAATGTATCGGGTGCACAATACTTTCTCAGAGAAAACATCGCTACGCAACGCTTGCTCGTCAATGTAGAGAAGTATCCTTCGGGCGTTTACTTAGTCATACTACAAACGGCTAATCATATGGTGACAAAGCGTGTGATTATTGCGCCATAATCGTCTGCCACTGTTGAGAAAAAGGGGAGCTTGAATAATTCAAGCTCCCCTTTTTCTCACTCTATACTTGATCTCAGCTCACGGGCTAGTTAAGAAGACTGAGTCGTTTATGATGAAAGCGAAGGATTTTTAAAAATAGTCAGGTGTCGTATGCTCCGATAGTATCTAATATGGAAGTCACGATGTGAAAATAGAACTAATCTTGTTCATCACTGTCTGCAGTATACCATATACTACTTCAGAAGAAAAGCCTCCCAACAATGCAAAAATCAATCGATTCATTTCTACATCACCTTCTAGTCCCGTTTTGTTGATGACGATCACCTCTGACATGATCAACCCGCTCAACATTCCCATGATCAGCATGATCCAATAGTAGGTGGCATCTCCCCTTACCAAAGTAGCTTCTTTTACTTCTTTGGTTAATTTGGACAACAAGAAGAAAATAGTACCCACACAAGCACCTGAACAAATGAAAATGAGGTTTTTGAGCAATGGCCACCCCGAATTGTCCAAGATGCCTTTGGATAACACTTCTGAACTTACATCGGCTGACAAACCGATTCCCAATAGGGACCCTATAGCCAGTATGGCAATAAAAATAAAGTTGCGAACCAAAGGAATAGGACTAAACAGTCCTCTACTTTTAGAACTGCATTGGTCCAAATATAGTATGGATTCAGGCATGGAAGGGTGAATCGCTTCGCACATTATCCCATGAGCCAGGATGAGCTCATCCAAACTGTTGCTATTGAGGAGCCTAGCAGCCTCCTTGGGGATAGATTTACCTTTGTTCATGATGTGGGTTGCTATGCAATTGACATCAGTGCGCACCTTATCGTACATAGTGGTTTCGTCTTGATTCCTCCTAGGAGTAGAAACGTTTTCTAGTGGTTTGTCATCAACACTGACTGACTCTTGATCGGCGAGAGTGCTTTCTGGTCCCAGGTCCAAGTCAACCTCATCCACTCTCGTAGACGGTATAGACGACACCTCGGCGATGGACTCCTCTTTGTTGCTGGGAATTTGTGCTTCTTCTGGGTCATCTACTTGCGTATCATGATCCTGATATACTCTACGATCTTTGATTTTGTCTAGGATATTCATGGTTTTGGTAGTAAGTATGGCTTAATTATAATTTGGTACGGTAATGCACTTCAAAATTTTTGGATATAGAATCATAGTCGTCCGCGGAGAGCTTACCTACGCGCTTTCTCTTGGCTATTAGCCGATCACTTTGAGTGATCAGTCGGTCGATCATTTCTCGGGTATCGCTAGAGAAGTTGAACGAGATCTCAGACCAATTGCGTCGTAGAATATCTGACTGCATCCACATCAGGTAATTGTTGATATAGACATATTGTCCTGTGAGATCATGTGCACCTATGGTCAGGTAGTCCTCCATCGCTTGGAAAACACGAAAGGAATACACTACTTCTATCTGTGCTCGCTTGCTAGGGTCATACGACTGTGGCCATACATCTACATAGTGCGATTCAGGAGTCATCGACCGGTACAAAAAATGACTCTCAGGATAAAATTTTGATAGCTCTATTTGTGGCGACAGCCAGTTCCTCTGGATGTTTTCTAAGGTAGTATTGGCCGCTCTGTTTTCTTCAATCCGTTTGTTAGAATGTGTGGAGAGGATCAAGTTATAAGCTACCAATATCACAGAGATAGCGGTAGGTATACCAATGAGTAACTCCAATTTTCGATCTTGCTCTGCCTCTAGTCTAGAGATCAAATGGTATCCGACAAAGAGAATAAACAAAGCACCAGCTAGCATAAATTCGGTTCCATACTGATATAAGGTTTCTTCAGCATTCATGGGTGTACGATTGATTAAAGAAAAATTGTGTACGTCAGTGAGTGAAAATTTGATCCCCTTAAGCCTTAGGATAAGGGGACCATAATATTTGAGTTATTATGAATTCAAATGATCACCATATAGCTCTAAAATACGCTCCCAGGTCTCTGCATTATTGCGATTCAAAAGACTAGATAGAACATGAATATCATCACCATAACCATGATCATCAGTACCTCTAACATCATTCCAATGTGTGGCTTCATGTATTAATGTACCTGCTTGCGAATCAACACCTATTGGAGAGGCATTCATAAATGTAGTCGTGAGAACTACACGATGATTTGCATCATTCGGATCCACTTCAGCATAATATGGGCGACCTTGTTCGTCTACACCATGCGTGTCAAAACGAAAATTATCTCTTTGCAAATTCTGAATTGTATCTCCAATGCGAGTAAACATATTTGCATATGATTCGCGTCGAGAATCAACCATTCTAACATTCATATATGTACCAATTAAGCCTACAATTACTTCTTCATTATTGCGTAATGCATTTGAGGCTGTCCGTACGATACTCACGGCATTATCCCTAGCTTGCCTTGTTACATCCCATTCATTATTTGATAATGGTCTCATTTTATTAAATTTTTAATTATTTACCTACTCTATTCAGTTTTCGGCTTCCCTGTTGTTTGTACTTCGCTTACAATTGATTCGTTAGCTCTATGATTGCGCTGTGCAAATCATTTGACTCCAGTCTGTCCAAAATAGCTTCTACCATATTGAGGATGGCTGTGGACAACTCTTGTTCACTTACACTATTGCCAGTGAGTCGGCATGAATTGTTAGTAACCATCGCATCTAACGCTATCAGCTTCAGATGATCTACCGTCACATTCTGTGGTAGCTGGGCATTGTCAATGATAGGACTACCCCGGTGTACAAAATGATTGACATTGGATGTGTCGTACACCTGTAGACTAACTGCAGGCTCATACTGGAGTTCTACATTATCATGCTGCAGTGTGTTTTCAATTACTCGCCATTGGCTGGTGTCGTAATTTGCAGTAAGGCGTTGTTCGCTAAAACCTACATAACGAACTGATTTATACGAGACTAATGTGTCTCCATTGTCGTTTTCATTTCCAGATCTGCGAAGTTCCAAACGTATTCTGACAAATCTTTTGTCAATTTCATTCCATAGATAGAAGGAGGAGAACCTCAAGCCATTGTGGCTATCCTCCCTCCTTCTTGGAAGTGTGAACCATTCTTTCATCTTATTATAGTTTAAGTTTTGTCCCTACTCTATCTTCGGCTTTTCGGGTATCGCCGTTATGCGCATTGTTACACCACACTTTTGACCAGACAGTCGTTGATCCTGAGGAAAGACTCCGATGGATCTCCTGACTCGAATGTGATCTCTATGTTGGCTTTGGATTGTTCTTTGCCGAAGACGCCTCCGCTCCCACCCATATCTATATCTAGTGTGGCTTGCATGCCTTCTTTCTCCTTGTTGGCATCCGCTATTTTGATTTTACCAAGGGCAACTTCAAAGTTGACTTTCATTTCCTTGATCTTGATAGCTGATGGAGGGAGCAAACTCATAAGGGGCACACGAAGGGTCACCATGTTGTCAGGATCATCATCAGGGTCCAACGAGGGCACCTGTAGTTCCTGAATGATTGGTTTTCCTTCTTCATCAAAATACTTACCTATTTGATGAATGTGCTGCTCTTCTGTTAGTTCCTGAGCACGCAAGACCGCATTGTGTATGGCCTGCAATAAATGATCGAATCTTTGTTGCGACATGTTGATATAGTTATGATTTGTCTATCCATTCGGGCTTTCTCTTAAAGCCTATGTGATAAGTGGTTTTTTGCATGTTCATCTGATGCTCTCCCATCTGGAAAGTAGCAATCATGACATCTCTTCCTATGATCTTCCCTTTGGGATAGCCCGATAAGTATTGGTTGAGTTTATCGAATTGACTATCGTGCTCATTGTCACTAAAGGGTGATTGAGGATTCACTGAGCCGACGATGACTTTGGCGACATAGCGTATGTCATCTAGAGCAAAATGAGACGGAGGCGATCCTGGCAAATTCATGGCTTACTTAGTAGTAGTTGAGCTAGACGTAGCGTCATCCTCGATCGGTTTGCTCGTAGAGTCAACTAAGGTTGGCTTGCCTATAATCTTGCCATCCTTATCTCTTTCGATTTCTCCGTCTTTCGCCTTGTATTGCTCTATCTGTCTAGGCGCAGCAGCTTGATTCATCATGTCGAGAACCCTCGCCAGACCTTCGGGCATGCCAAAGTTCTGCGCATTGACATCTACATGATACTTGGCAGATTGATCACTAGATCGGGTATTTTCCTTGGAGGTAGATACCGAACCACTGATAGATACACTACCCGATACAGGTCCAAAACCAAACTTGGCAGAAGCTGTCAAAGATGCAGAAGCATCTGTTTGACTTCTTGATGAGCTTGAGCTTTTCACTTCCATGTCAAATGTGACGTTGACCGTATTGACTTGCAGGTTGGGTATAGGCACGATCGCTAGGATTGGAACCTTTACCTTTACAAGCTCAATAGCAGGCTTTCCATCTTGGTCGGTACCTGGTTTTTCGTAGGTAAAATCGACCATACGCGGTGCTCCAGGCACCATTTTGCCGTCAGCCCCTTTTTGCTCTGGCAAGAACCCCACATCATTGATAAATGATGAAGTGGCTTGCGCCATCAGCACATTGGCATCACATGCCGCTTTGAGTGGGCCGCCTATGAGTGTCTCCATAGGCAAACCCTTGAATTGATTTGCAATTTCCATATAACAATAAATTAATTTGGTTACGATGTTAAAATTCAGACTCTTCTAAGAGTGTGTAGGTAAATGAATTGCCAAATCTCCGGGCGGCCTCTCTACAGGTATCCATGAAAAAATTGAAGTCATTTACTTTTTTAAAAACTTGGCATCCCGCAGACCACTTTTCGACTACAGTCGACTCACCATTGGCATTGCTTCTGTGGATATTGATGCCAAAGATGCCAGTATCTGTCGGGCCGTTCATATCAAGGCTTGTGTCTCGGTCATTGTCTCGCCAGACCGTTACGGGCCGCTGTTGTTTGAGTGCTTCGTATCTGCCTTGATGTAGGCCTATGGCATGTGACTGCCTGTACTGCCCAGGGACCAAGATGGCTGTCCCATTGACATTTGAGGGATTTTGTAGCCAGTAGTTGCCTGGATCTGTAGTGATGGCAAATTCAAAAATCTTCCATTCCAAGTGCTCATCTCTGTATATCAAGTACAACCAATCATCAAAACTATTGGCAATGGGGTTATTGCTCCTAATGCCAATGATATTGAGGTTATACGGCTTTTGGTTGTCGAAAAACCGATACTGTTTTTTCTCGAGTACTTGGACTAAGGCGTCTCTTGTGAACTTCATAGGTCTTTTGGTTTGAGGGATCAAGAATTTGTTTTCTTGATTCAAACTTGACGAAACCCGTCTGCAAGTAAAAAATGAATGAGTGGACGGTATCCAATCATTAGTGAATGCTGTCTTTTTTTGAGTAGAGCCTTTTAAATACAATTATTTGAAAGGATATTGCAGGAAAACCAAGCTATGTACTTACCATGAAACTTAAAGCAACGGACGAGTTCTATAGGCCTAATCAGGCACATTCATAGAATAGTCATCGTTCATCCATTCTTTTGAGCATAAGGCTGATGCCTTGTCTAGGGGCTGCATTACCTGTGGTATCACTTATAGGAG
The DNA here is from genome assembly GCF_002742335.1 of Reichenbachiella sp. 5M10. NCBI lineage: Bacteria > Pseudomonadati > Bacteroidota > Cytophagia > Cytophagales > Reichenbachiellaceae > Reichenbachiella > Reichenbachiella sp. 5M10. The sequence goes on from NZ_MDGR01000007.1 coordinate 1,918,582, forward strand.
AGAGTAATCTGAG